>CAVVSX010000001.1:0-2500 GCA_963750975.1 uncultured Alphaproteobacteria bacterium
AAAGCAATCAAGCCAATCGAGCGATTAGTACTGGTTAGCTACACGCATTGCTGCGCTTCCACATCCAGCCTATCAACGTGGTGGTCTTCCACGGCTCTCAAGGGAGAACTAGTTTCGAGGTGGGTTTCCCGCTTAGATGCTTTCAGCGGTTATCCCTTCCGCACTTGGCTACCCTGCTATGCCGCTGGCGCGACAACAGGTCCACTAGAGGTGCGTCCATCCCGGTCCTCTCGTACTAAGGACAGATCCTCTCAATTCTCCTACACCTACGGCAGATAGGGACCGAACTGTCTCACGACGTTCTAAACCCAGCTCACGTACCACTTTAATCGGCGAACAGCCGAACCCTTGGGACCTGCTCCAGCCCCAGGATGTGATGAGCCGACATCGAGGTGCCAAACGATGCCGTCGATATGGACTCTTGGGCATCATCAGCCTGTTATCCCCGGCGTACCTTTTATCCGTTGAGCGATGGCCCTTCCACGCGGGACCACCGGATCACTAAGGCCGACTTTCGTCTCTGCTCGACTCGTCAGTCTCGCAGTCAGGCAGGCTTATGCCTTTGCACTCGTCAGCTGATTTCCGACCAGCTTGAGCCTACCTTCGCGCGCCTCCGTTACTCTTTGGGAGGCGACCGCCCCAGTCAAACTACCCACCATGCACTGTCCCGGACCCGGATTACGGGCCGCGGTTAGATATCCATGATCACAAGGGTGGTATTTCAAGGTTGACTCCCCGGGAACTAGCGCCCCCGGATCAAAGTCTCCCACCTATCCTACACATGCCACCACGAATACCAGTGCAAAGCTATAGTAAAGGTGCACGGGGTCTTTCCGTCTAACCGCAGGAACCCCGCATCTTCACGGGGAATTCAATTTCACTGAGTTTGCGTTGGAGACAGTGGGGAAGTCGTTACGCCATTCGTGCAGGTCGGAACTTACCCGACAAGGAATTTCGCTACCTTAGGACCGTTATAGTTACGGCCGCCGTTTACCGGGGCTTCGATTTAAGGCTTGCACCTCTCCTCTTAACCTTCCGGCACCGGGCAGGCGTCAGACCCTATACGTCGCCTTGCGGCTTCGCAGAGCCCTGTGTTTTTAGTAAACAGTCGCCACCCCCTGGCTTGTGCCCCCCACAACTGGTTGCCCAGATATGGGGCCCCCTTCTCCCGAAGTTACGGGGGTATTTTGCCGAGTTCCTTCAACGCAGTTCTCTCAAGCGCCTTGGTATGCTCTACCAGTCCACCTGTGTCGGTTTAGGGTACGGTCTGATGTGGGGGCTATTTCCTGGAACTCCTTCGCTGCCCGGTCAATCCGTTAAGACCAGACAACTTTTGGAATTCGTCACTCACCCACTGGCTGAGGAATATTGACCTCATTCCCATCGACTACGGCTTTCGCCCTCGCCTTAGGAGCCGGCTAACCCTGCGCTGATTAGCATTGCGCAGGAACCCTTGGACTTACGGCGGGAGTGTCTCTCACACTCCTTATCGTTACTCATGTCAGCATTCGCTCTTCCGATACCTCCAGGCCACCTCGCGGTGACCCTTCGCAGGCTTACGGAACGCTCCGCTACCGCGCATACTTGCGTATGCACCCGCAGCTTCGGTGGACGACTTAAGCCCCGATACATTGTCGGCGCAAAAATCCTTAACTAGACCAGTGAGCTGTTACGCTTTCTTTAAAGGATGGCTGCTTCTAAGCCAACCTCCTGGTTGTTTTGGGACTTTCACATCCTTTCACACTTAGTCGTCACTTGGGGACCTTAGCTGGCGGTCAGGGCTGTTTCCCTTTTCACGACGGACCTTAGCACCCGCCGTGTGTCTGCCGGATAGTACTTCTCGGTATTCGGAGTTTGGTTAGGTTTGGTAAGCCGGTGAGGCCCCCTAGCCCATCCAGTGCTCTACCCCCGAGAGTATTCGTCCGACGCTCTACCTAAATAGATTTCGCGGAGAACCAGCTATTTCCAGGTTTGATTGGCCTTTCACCCCTAGGCACAAGTCATCCCCCGTCTTTTCAACGACGGTGGGTTCGGCCCTCCAGTGAGTGTTACCTCACCTTCAGCCTGCTCATGCCTAGATCACCTGGTTTCGGGTCTAATCCGCCGAACTGAACGCCCTGTTCAGACTCGCTTTCGCTCCGCCTACACCTAACGGCTTAAGCTTGCTCGGCAGACTAACTCGCTGACCCATTATACAAAAGGTACGCCGTCACCCGCCCGAAGGCAGGCTCCGACTGTTTGTAGGCATCCGGTTTCAGGTCTATTTCACTCCCCTCGTCGGGGTGCTTTTCACCTTTCCCTCACGGTACTGGTTCGCTATCGGTCGCACACGAGTACTTAGGCTTGGAGGGTGGTCCCCCCATGTTCAGACAGGATTTCTCGTGTCCCGTCCTACTCAAGTCTTTGGTCAGGAGTTACCTGTACGGGGCTGTCACCCTCTGAGGCCCAACTTTCCTGATGGTTCCAGTTTTCCTAACCAAAGCACTGGCCTGGTCCGCGT
>CAVVSX010000001.1:7500-74615 GCA_963750975.1 uncultured Alphaproteobacteria bacterium
ATGTCGCGCTATGCCGACGGCGTCGCGCCGGGCGTGGCCGTGAAGCAAGGCCAAGTCATCGGCTATGTCGGCTCGACCGGCATGTCCACCGGCCCGCATTGCCACTTCGAGGTGCTGGTCAACAACAACTTCGTCAACCCGATGACGGTACCGGTACCGCGCGGTCTGCAGCTCGAGGGCCGCCAGCTCGCCGAGTTCCAAAGAGAGCGCAACCGCATCGAAGCGCTGATGCAGATGGATCCGGTCACCAACCGCGTCGCCCAAGCCAACTAGCTTCGCTAGATCTTTTCTCTCGCTCTTTCCTTTCCCCTCCCCGCTAAAGTCTCCGCTCGCTGCCGCCTTTTTTTCGTGGGCGCGGTGCTTCGCCGGAAATCCGACGCGTCATTCCGGCGCAAGCCGGAATCCAGACAATGGCGTCGGAGCGGATCGTCCTGGACCCCGGCTTTCGCCGGGGTGACGCAAGAGGCGACGCTGCCACACAGTCGACGGATGTGAGCTTAATGCAGGTTGGTGCGGCGAGGATTACCGCTCGGTGTCCTTGATGTACCAGTCCTCGACCTTGACCACGGCGGGGTTCTCGCCCTGGTCGAACGGCCAGCGGTCGACGGCATATCTCTGGCCGGACTTGTTCTCCTTCAGAATCGCCGACCAGTGCGGCCAGTAGGCGACCGGATTGAGCTTGACCAAGCCCTTGGCCAGATTCTCCTTCGACATGGTGCCTTCGACGGTGTGGTACTTGATCAGGCCGTTCGCCTTGAGCACGAGCAGATAGCTGGTGGTGTTGGTCGCCACGTCGACGCAATCCATCTGGGTGGGATCGCCGGACGCGGTGAACTGCATGCCGGCCTTGTCATGGATGCCGAGCTTGTTGCCGACATCGGTGTCGATCCTGGCGATGGCATAGGCGATCGCGCGGCGCTCCTCGTAGGGCGTGTCGGCGCGCTTGACCTTGGCCATCACGCCGGCGATCGCGGCGATCTCCTCGCGGCTGAAGGTGTAGGGCGACTGCATCTTGCAGGTATAAGCGTGGCAGACGGTGACGCGATTGCCGCTCGGAGGCTCGGCGCCGAAGGCGACATAGTGGATGCGCGGATCGTCGCCGCCGCCCGACACACAGCCAGACAGACCTGCAAAAAGCAGGATGATCAGCAAGCGGGCTTGCAACGCGTCCATCCCCCGTTCGGCGAGCGCTTCCCCTTTGAGAAAACAACAGAAAGCCCCTCGGGGCAAGCGGCAGCACTGCCACAGGTGGCTTGGAAATTTGCCTCTTTTCTGACGCAATTTGCGGACCGGCATCCGCATGTCAGCGCAAAGCCCCGAGCGCCTTGCGCCAGGCGCGATAGGCCTTGAGTTCCTCCACCGTGGCGAGCCCCCTTTCGAGATCCTCGAAGCTGCGCCGCGCCCGCTTCTCGACATCGAGCGCCTCGAGCCAATCGCGCAGCAGCACCGCGCAGACACGCGCATCGCCACGGCAGGCCCGCGCGCGCGAACAGGCCGCGTCGGCGCACAGCCGCCAAAGGCAAATCCGGTCGGCGCCGAAGCGCAGCGACTCCTCGCGCGATTTATGTTCGTTCGTCTTCATCTCCTCTCGCATCCACTTCGTCATTCGGGCGCAAGCCGGAATCCAGGGGCAACCGACTCTGAGTGTGCCGCCCTGGACCCCGGCCTTCGCCGGGGTGACGCAAGCCGGCAGGCATGCGCGATCCTCGCCGCGGCGCGGAGCACGCGTCCGGCTCATGCTGTCTCCCTTTCCTCCCGGGGGATGGCGCGCCGAAAAGCGCAAACCTATGGCATCCGCATCTGAAGGATGCGGCGGGCGCCTTCCGGCGCGCCACACGCGCTCATATTGAGTGCGCTACCGCGCTTCGCGCTACTTGAGCGCATGGCGCAGCTAGAGCCCACTCCAAGCGCATGCTATTTGCGGACGTTTGCGGCAACGGGCCCCGCTTTAGTCCGGTCCGTCGCGCATCTGTGCGCCGACCGAGCCTTCAGCCAGCTCCTGGCAGGGACTCCTAGTGGTCCCGGGGGGAGTTCCAATGCCGCCCGAGTGCCGTCTTGAAGCACCCTCAGCTGATCCGGAGCCAAGTCAGCCGCGCGAAACGGGCTGCTTAAGAACGAAATCGTGGCGGTGTTCTCCAGCCCATGCTCAACAATCAAATGGCCGGCTGCTGGCGCCACCCCGAATGAACCCTGAACCTCATAATTTGGGGTCCAGTGGAGTTCGCCCGCAAAATTCCGCATCGCCAGCATCCTCTGGTCTGGCGAAGTGGAGGGATCGGTAATTCGGAGTAATTCAAGGTAGGCTGATGACACCGGAAACCTGAGGCTGACGAATTGTCAGCAGTTTAGCCGATCCGGTCAATCCTTCGGCTACGGAAACTGGACCCGCGACCCGGTAAATCGCGTGCTATCCATAAGAGGGGAAGCGAAGCCTTAGGCCGCCTTCTCAGCGGCGGCGGCGTTGAACAAGAGGCCGTTCTTGCCGGCGGCGATCCTCACCGTCTCGCCGTCATGGATCTTGCCTGGCGCTGTCAGCTTTGGCCAGGAACCGGCATTCCCGTTTACCTCACGGCTTGACCCTGTTGCGCGGCTGCCGAGCCGGGCGCGCTTGCCCGCTCCAGCTTGGCGATATTGGCATCGAACACGGCGAGGTCCTTAGCCAACTGGCCGTTATCCGGCGATTGCTGCACGAGCCGCGCGATGGTGACGCGCGCCTGGCGTAGCGAGTTCGAGCGCATGCGAGGCGTCCCCCTGTTCAGCCAGGACGGCGCCAACCTGGCCTTGGCTCATCGCCAGCTCGCGCTGGGCATCGAAGTCGCCGGCGTCGGCCGCGGCAAGCCGCTGGCGAATGGCCAGACTGTCCTGAGAATTCTTCAGGGCCTCGGTGAGATTGCCGCCAGCCGCGAGCGCTCCGCCAAGCTTGCTGTATGCCAGGGAGAGATCGCGCTGCCAGTCGGCGTTGGCGGGGTCGGACTGGGCGAAGCGGTCGGCGACGGCCAGAGCGTCCTGGTACGAGTTCAGCGCCTCGGCAAACTTGCCTTGGGCCATCGAGACATCGCCGACCTTGATGAAAATCAGCGCGATCTTGTGTTGCCACGCGGTGTTTTGCGGCTCGGCCTTCGCCAAGCGGACGGCAACGGCCAGGCCGTCCTGGTACGACTTCAGCGCCTCGGCGAGATCGCCTTGCGCCATGAGGGTGTTGCCGACCTTGACGTGGGCGTTGACGATCGCGGGGGTGTCGGGCGTGTCGATATACAAGGCCGCGGGCTGCTCATTCGGTCTGAAAGCTTCTGCTGACTGCTGGGGGCAATCGGAGCTTGGTGCGTCTGCAGAGGCGTTGAGCCGGGCGATCAGGGTCGCGAACTCGGTCGCCTTGGCTTTGGCCTGCTCAGCGTCTTGCTTGGCGGTCTCGAGTTCGCCTTCGCATCCGTCCAGATAGGACTGCTTGTCGGCGACACTGGCGAACAATTTGGCGAACCTGGCTTTGGCCTGCTCCGCGTCTTGCTTGGCGGTCTCAAGTTCGTTTTGCATTCCTCTCTGCATACCCTTGAGCTGGGATTGGCCTGGCTTGGGCTCCGACGCGGCCTGATCCGATTTATCCAATTTGGTAGGGAGCTCATTCGGCTGAGCCTTTGCTTTCTCGAGCTCCGCGTTGAGGCTGGCGAACAATCGCGAGAACTCCGTGGCCCGCGCATTGGCCTGCTCCACGTCTTGCTTGGCGGTCTCGAGTTGGCTTTGCAGTGCTGCCAAATCGGACTGCTTGTCGTTGAGCTGGGTTTGGGCCGACTCGACCTCCGAGGTGACCTGATCCAATTTGGTCTGAAGCTCATTGCGCTGCGCGTTCGCTTGCTCGAGCTGCAAGCTGAGACTGACGAATGACGTCGCGAACTCGATAGCCTGCGCTCTTGCCGCTTCAGCCTGCGTTCTTGCCGCTTCCGCGTCTTGCTGTGCGAGCTCAAGCTCGTGTGCCGGGTCGCTGACCGGAACGGGGTTTGCCGCCAGAGCCCTCCAAGTGCCTGAGTCCACCTCGCCGGTTGTCGCCAGCCCGCTGCGAGCTTGGAAGCCCTTCACCGCCTTCTCGGTATGCCGTCCAAAGATGCCGTCCGCCGTCACGTGCTCGCCGTGGTTGTTGAGGGCCTTCTGCAGCATAAGCACGTCGCCGCCCGAATCGTTTCGCTTGAGGCGGACTCGGTCTGGGTGCGGCGTGGGAGCGACGACGGGATCGCCGGCAGTTATGTCAATACTGTCCTTGGCGTCGCCGGGTGATGCCAAAATCAGCGCCAACGCGGTGCAAGCCAATGCCCCTGCTTTCATGACCGCTTTGGTGGTGCCCCAGTTAAGACGCATCAGAAAGCTCGTCGAGAATCCGCGCGCGCTCTTGCTCGCGCGACTGCTGGAGCAGCAGTAAATTATCTAGCAAGCGAATGGTCTCGGCGGCATCCTGGCCGTCTCGCTCCGACTGGACGATCAGCCGCTGCTGCTGGACGATAAAGGCCTTGCTTTCGGCCACGCCCTGTTCGGCCGCAACAAGCTGCCGCAGGAGAACTCCCCGTTCCATCGGCTGAACCTCCGCAGAGCTTGCGCTGGATCAAGCGGTGCGCGCCTTCACGCGTCATCCGCGCGCGCGCACTGAGCCGGAGGGATAATGGCGCATCGGCGGCGCAACAGAAAAGATCACTTAGGTACTAAGCCCGATGCGCCGGACTGCGCTGTTCTGACCTCCCCTTCCAGGGGGGAGGGATAGTTAAGCCGCTTTCTTCGCGGCCGCGCCGTTGAACAAGAGGCTGTCCTTGCCGGCGGTGATCTTTACCGTCTCGCCGTCATGGATCTTCCCGGCCAGCACCATCTCGGCCAGCGGGTCCTGCACATATTTCTGGATGGCGCGCTTTAGCGGCCGCGCGCCATAGGCCGGGTCGTAGCCCTTCTGCCCCAGCCAGTCCTTCGCCTTGTCGTCGAGCTTGAGCGTGATCTTGCGGTCGGCCAGGAGTTTCAAGAGGCGGCCGAGCTGAATGTCGACGATCTGGCCCATATCCTCGCGCTTGAGGCGATGGAACAGGATGATCTCGTCGACGCGGTTGAGGAACTCGGGGCGGAAATGCGAGCGCACAACGGCCATCACCTGGTCGCGCACCTGTTCCGAATCCTCGCCCTCGGGCTGGTTGACCAGATATTCCGAGCCGAGATTCGAGGTCATGATGATCAGCGTGTTGCGGAAGTCGACGGTGCGGCCCTGGCCGTCGGTCAGGCGGCCGTCGTCGAGCACCTGCAGCAGCACGTTGAACACGTCGGGGTGCGCCTTCTCGATCTCGTCGAACAGGATCACTTGATAGGGCCTGCGGCGCACGGCCTCGGTGAGCGCGCCGCCCTCTTCATAGCCGACATAGCCGGGAGGCGCGCCGATCAGCCGCGCCACCGAGTGCTTCTCCATATATTCGCTCATGTCGATGCGGATCATGGCGTGCTCGTCGTCGAACATGAATTCGGCGAGCGCGCGGGAGAGCTCGGTCTTGCCGACGCCGGTCGGGCCCAAGAACATGAACGAGCCGATCGGCCGGTTGGGGTCTTGCAGGCCGGCACGGCTGCGGCGCACCGCGGTGGAGACCGCCTCGACCGCCTCCTGCTGCCCGACCACGCGCTTGGCGATCTGCGTTTCCATCTGCAGCAGCTTCTCGCGCTCGCCTTCCAGCATCTTGTCGACCGGGATGCCGGTCCAGCGCGAGACGATTTGGGCGATCAGGTCCGGCGTCACCACTTCCTGCGCCATGGCGCCGCCCTTCGATTCCTCCTCCTCGGTCTGCTTCAGCTTGGCCTCGAGATCGGGGATCACGCCGTAAGCGAGCTCGCCGGCCTTGGCGAGGTCGCCCTTGCGCTGCGCCTGCTCGAGCTCGATGCGGGCGGCGTCGAGCTGCTCGCGCAGCTTGCCGGCGGCGGCGAGCTTTTCCTTCTCGGCCTGCCACGCTCCCGCCAGCGCGTTCGCCTTCTCCTGGAGATTGGCGATCTCCTTCTCCAGCTTGGCGAGCCGGTCCTTGGAGGCGGTGTCCTTCTCCTTCTTCAGCGCCTCGCGCTCGATCTTGAGCTGCATCAGGCGGCGATCGAGCTCGTCCAGCGCCTCGGGCTTGGAGTCGACCTGCATGCGTAAGCGCGACGCGGCCTCGTCGACCAGGTCGATCGCCTTGTCGGGCAGGAAGCGGTCGGAGATGTAGCGGTTGGATAAGGTCGCGGCGGTGACCAAAGCGGCGTCGGAGATGCGCACGTTGTGATGCTTCTCGTATTTCTCCTTCAGCCCGCGCAGGATCGAGATGGTGTCCTCGACGGTCGGCTCTGGCACGAACACCGGCTGGAAGCGCCGGGCGAGCGCCGCGTCCTTCTCCACATGCTTGCGATATTCGTCGAGCGTGGTGGCGCCGACGCAATGCAACTCGCCGCGCGCCAATGCCGGCTTCAGCAGGTTGGAGGCATCCATCGCCCCGTCGGCCTTGCCGGCGCCGACCAGAGTGTGCATCTCGTCGATGAACAGGATGATCTGGCCCTGCGCCGCCTCGATCTCGCTCAGCACCGATTTCAGCCGCTCCTCGAACTCGCCGCGATATTTCGCGCCGGCGATCAGCGAGCCCATGTCGAGGGAGAGCACCTTCTTGTCCTTCAGGCTCTCCGGCACGTCGCCCTGGACGATGCGATGCGCCAGCCCCTCGACGATCGCGGTCTTGCCGACGCCCGGCTCGCCGATCAGCACCGGGTTGTTCTTGGTGCGCCGCGACAGCACCTGGATGGTGCGGCGGATCTCCTCGTCGCGGCCGATCACCGGGTCGAGTTTGCCGGCCGCTGCGGCTTCGGTGAAATCGCGGGTGTAGCGTTTCAGCGCGTCGTAGGATTGCTCGGCGCCGGCGCTATCGGCGGTGCGGCCCTTGCGCAGATCGTTGATGGCATTGTTCAGATTTTGCGGGGTGAGGCCAGAGTCGGTCAGGATCTTCGAGGACTCGGCCTCCTTGCTCATGGAGAGCGCCTGCAGCGCCCGCTCCACCGTGACGAAGCTGTCGCCGGCCTTGCTCGCCATCTGCTCGGCCTGGTCGAGCACGCGGGCGAGTGCGGCGGCCATGTGCGGCTGCGCGGCCCCGCCCCCGCTCACCTTGGGCAGCTTGGCGAGCGCGGCTTCGGTCTTTTCCAGAGCCTGTTTCGGATTGCCGCCGGCGCGGGAGATCAGGCCCGCCGCCAGCCCCTCGTTGTCGTCGAGCAGCACCTTGAGCAGATGCTCAGGGGTGATCTGCGGATTGCCTTCGCGCACCGCAAGCGTCTGCGCCGATTGGATGAATCCCTTGAGGCGGTCTGAGAGTTTCTCGAAATCCATTTGTGGCCCTCTGGGTCAGGCACGATGGGAGGGTATGGCGGGATCGGGCCCTATAGCGCAGGCACCGTTAACGGACATATAGCGCCGGGTTTAGCCCGGAAAAAGGGGATTGGGATTGATCGAGCGCAATCCTCAGCCTGGCAAAGATCGCCATCCGCACGCCTCGTTGCGGCGTATCCTTGACAGCTACCGGACATCGGAGCGGTGAAATGAGCCGAAAGAACCCGTGGGCAAGCAGAATGACTTTAAAGCCATTCGCTATTGGTCTGATCGTTGCCAGCGCCCTATTGAGCGGCGGAGCCTTGGCAGAGGAGGCTCGTCACGCTGCCACCCGGATCACCGCGACCTACGGTGTCTATTGGGCCGGGCTTCACTTTGGCGAAATTCGTCTCGACATCACCATGCGGGGTTCGGATTACGAAATGAAGGGGGACGGTCAGTCCTCCGGTCTGGGGGAACTGATCTTTAAATGGAGCGGCGGTACGACGAGCGCGGGCAAGCTCTTCAAGTCAGGGCCACAACCATCGCTCTACACGTTGGACTATTCAGGGGGCGACAAGCACGGCGATGTTCGTATTGCCTTTTCAGGCGGCGCCGTTTCAGAGGTTTCGACGTCGCCAAAAAAGCGACCAAACCCGAAAACAATTCCCGTCACCAAGGAGCAGCTTCGCGGTGTGCTCGATCCGATGACCGGACTCTTTCGAGCGCGGCCCAATCTTGCTAACGCCGACCTTGAAGTGTGCGACGAGACCATACCGGTGTTCGACGGCAAGCTTCGTTTTGACCTTGTGCTGCTGCCCAAACAGCAGAGGCAAATTGAAAGGAAGACGCCTGATGGGTATTCGGGTCCCGCGGCGGTGTGCGGGGTGAAGTTTGTCCCGATCTCGGGTTTCCGTCCTGGCGACCGCGGCATCAACTTCATGTCTTCGCACCAAGACCAGATCGAGGTCTGGCTGGTGCCGCTGCCGAACACTGGGCTGTACCTGCCCTATCGAATTTCCGTACCGACGGCCTTCGGGAGTGGTTCGGGGGAGATGCTCTCGTTCCAGGTGAGCCCTGGCAAACCCTAATCCCAACGCCGGCGAGGATGCCCGGATCAAGTCCGGGCATGACGATTCATGCTTCGAGACGCGCCCCTCGGGCGCTCCTCAGCATGAGACAGTGCCGAAAAATTAAGCCTCAGGTCACCGGATCTGGCGCGGTGTCGTCGGGCTGATGCGCCTCGGGCTGGTCCGAGCCGTTCCCGTCGCGCTCGCCGCGCTCGCGGCCATTGCCGCCTTGGCGATTGCGGTCGCGTCCGCCGGGATGGTGCTCGCGGTCGCCGGCATGGCGCTGGCGGTCCTGGCCGCCCTGCCCCTCGCCGCCTTGGCGCACGTCACCGCCGCCTTGGCGAATGTCGCCGCCGCCTTCGTCGTAATCTCCATCGTCGTCGGAGCCTTCCGAGTTCCAGCGGGTCGGCGCGCGATAGGTGCCGTTAGGGCCCTCGCCGCCTTGCTGCTGGCCGGGCTGGCCGCCGAACTGGGTCTGCGCCGCCATGATGATGCGGTTGTAATGCTCGGCGTGTTGGAGATAGCTCTCCGCCCCGACCAAGTCGCCGGAGGCGAGCGCGTCGCGGGCGAGCGACATGTATTTCTCGGCGATATGCGCGGCGGTGCCCCTGATCTTCACGTCGGGGCCGTTCAATTCGTAGTTCCGCGCCAAAGGATTTTGGGGCTTGCGGCCACCGCGGCCACGGCCCCTGCGATTCTGTTGTCCTTGCCTCATTTCCGTCTGGTCACCTGCTAAGCGGGGGTTACCCCCCCGCATCCTTCCCTGGTTACTTACTGGTTTGGCCACGGCCTAGCCCTCCATCACGCTGTTCGCGCCCGGAATACGGGATCGGCCGTGCAGTCGTCCTACGCGCTTTTTTTGCCTTGTTATGAGTCGTTCACTCCGGCGCTCAGCGTCCAAAGTCTTCGAGCTAGCGCCAGCCAACCTCAGCCTGATGGGCGGTTGAGCGTCCCTTAGACATCACGAGAGGCCCGAAAGCCCTTCAATCGAGAGTCGCGAGAATCCGCTCTTGTTGCCGTTGCAACCGGCCGCGCGCTTGCCCAGCGCCAATGGCCGAATAGTCCTGTCTTGCAGTGAACCTAACCCGAACATCGCGGTTTTCCAAGCGGTTTTTTGCCGTAGGAGCCTGTGGATGGAGGGCTCTCCTGTCACGACCCTGCCACAACCACGCGCGGCCTACCGGCCAAATCCCGCACCATTGCCTGGGGCTCGAGCCCGGCCCCGCGCAGGATCTCGGCCACGGCATCCCCTTGCGTTTCACCGATTTCGAGGAGGAGCCGTCCCTGCCCAACCATCGCCTTGCCCGCGCGCACGGCGATCCGCCGATAGGCGTCGAGCCCGTCAGGTCCGCCGTCAAGCGCAAGCGCCGGGTCGTAACCCGCCACCTCGGCGGCGAGCCCGGCGATCTCGCCGGAGGCAATGTAGGGCGGGTTGGAGAGGATCAGGTCGAATCGGCCAGGCGCAGCGTCGAGCCAATCGGCGGCAATGAAGCCGGCGCGGTGGCTGACGCCGAGCCGGCTTGCGTTGGCGGCGGCACAGGTGAGCGCGGCGGGACTCTTGTCGGTGCCGATGCCTTGCGCCAGCGGCAGCTCGGCCAAAAGCGTGACGAGGATGCAGCCAGAGCCGGTGCCGAGATCGAGCAGCCTGAGCGGCTTATGGCGCCAGCCGTTCTGCTCGACGACGGCGAGAGCCGCCTCGATCAGCGTCTCGGTGTCGGGACGCGGGTCGAGCACCTGGGGGTCGACGCGGAAGCTCCGGCCGTAGAACTCGCGGGTTCCCACGATGCGCGCCACCGGCTCATGTTCGAGGCGCCGGGCGATGGCGGCGTCGAGCCGCGCGCGTGCCGACGGGTCAAGCGCCTCGCAGGCGCGGGCGATGTAAGCCTCGTGGCTGAGAGCGGTGGCATGACAGAGCAACAGCCGCGCATCGAGCTCGGGCGTGTCGATGCCGCCTTGGCGCAGACTGGAGGCCGCCGCGACGAAGGCCTGGCTCAAGGTCAACGGCTCAGCCATGCCCCTCTTCCTGCATGGCGGAGAGCTGGGTGGTCTGGTGCTCGGTGGTCAGCGCGTCGATGAGCTCGTCGAGCGCTTCGCCGCCCTCCATCACGTAAGGGAGCTGATGGGTGGTGAAGCCGATGCGGTGGTCGGTGACGCGGCCTTGCGGATAATTATAGGTGCGGATGCGTTCAGAGCGGTCGCCGGTGCCGATCTGGCTCTTGCGGTCCTTGGCCCGCGCCGCATCGAGCTTGGCGCGCTCCAAGTCGTAGAGCCGCGCGCGTAACACTTTCATCGCCTTGGCCTTGTTCTTGTGCTGCGACTTCTCGTCCTGCTGGCTGACCACCAGGCCCGACGGCATATGCGTGATCCTGACCGCGCTGTCGGTGGTGTTGACCGACTGGCCGCCGGGGCCGCTGGCGCGGAACACGTCGATGCGCAGATCCTTGTCTTCGATCTTGATGTCGACCTCCTCGGCCTCGGGCAACACGGCGACCGTCGCGGCGGAGGTGTGGATGCGGCCTTGCGCCTCGGTCTCCGGCACGCGCTGCACGCGATGCACGCCGGATTCGAATTTCAACCGCGCGAACACGCCCTTGCCGGTGATATTGGCGATGACTTCCTTGTAGCCACCGGTCGCGCTCTCGCTCGCCGACAGCACATTGACCTTCCAGCCGTGCCGGTCGGCGTAGCGCTGATACATGCGGAACAAATCGCCGGCGAACAACGCCGCCTCGTCGCCGCCGGTGCCGGCGCGGAGTTCGAGAATGGCGCTCTTCTCGTCGGCTTCGTCCTTGGGCAGGAGCTGCACCTTCAGCCGCTGCTCCAGAGCCTCGATCTTGGGATCGAGCGCTTCCAGCTCCGCTTCCGCGAGCGACGCCATCTCGGCATCGGCGGCCGGATCGTCGATCAGCTGTTGCAGATCGTCGCGCTCCCGCGTGGCGCGCCTGAGGTCGGTGATGGTGGCGACGATCGGGTCGAGCTCGGCGAACTCGCGGCTGAGGCGAACATAACTCTCCTGATCGGCGCCGGCGGCAAGGGTGCCTTGCACCGTCTGCCAACGGTTGACGAGCTTGTCGAGCTTATCGGCGGGAATCGTCGTCATGCGGGTTTAGCTGGAAGGTCGCTAGCCGCCCGGAGGGCTCGGCAGACGGTCGGCCTTGCGGCTGCGCGGGTCGTCAGGATCAGTCGCCCCGGTTTGCCCACCGGTAATTCCCGCCGGCCCCGGAGCGTGGGTCAGCGCCATCCACAGCCCGAAGGCGACGATCGAGATCACCAGCGCGCCGAGTCCCCATTTGAGCAGCGCCGGACGGCGACGTTTGGGCTTCTCCGGCTCGGGCGTCGGCTCAAGCGGGATCGGCTCGCCGAAATCGGCATCGAGCGGGTGCGGCTCAGGGGGCGGCGCGGGCCTTGGCGGCATCGGCTGCGGCCGCGCTTGCACTTGCGGCTGCGGTGGCTGGGCTTGCGGCGCGCGCGGCCGCGGCGGACGCTGAGGCTGGCCTTGCGGTTGCCCCTGGGGTTGGGCTTGACGCTGCGGCTGCGGTTGCTGTTGCGGATTGGGCCGCGGCGCGTGCGGCGCCGGCTGGTTGCCGGGCCAGGCTTGCGGCTGCTGTTGCGGCTGTTGCTGGTTCGGCCACGGCGCTTGCGGCTGCCGCTGCGGCTGCGGCTGAACGTTCGGCCAGGGGGCTTGCGGCTGCGGCTGCGGCGCGGTTGGCCCGTTAGGCCAGGCATTGCGCTGCGGAGGCGGCGCCTGCTGCGTCGGCGGCGGCCAGGGAATGTCGAGCGGGTTCGGCGCCGACGAGCCCCCGGAATTGGACGGCGCAAAAGAATAATCCTGCGGCTCAGCCGGCGGCGTCATCATCGGCACGTCGGGCATCGGTTTCGGCTGCAGCTCGACAATCCCCGCTTCGAGCTGGGCATAAATGCGCCGGAGCAGCGGCCGCACGTCGAGATTGAGCAACGCGCCATAGGCGTTCACCACGCGGCAGGTCTCGGCCCAAGGCGGCAGCGCATAAAGCGCGCCCTGCTCAAGCGACTGCACGACATCGGCGCGCGTGCCGAGCCTCGCAGCAAGGTCCATTTCGGACAGAGCGGTCGCGGCCCTTAGGTCTCGAAACAGCTCCGCCACCTCAGCGTCATAGCCGGCCGGCATTTCTTGTATCCCGTGAATATGCAGCCGCCGTCCTGCGGCGTCCGGGTGTGAGCTTAGCGGCACTTGGCGCGGCTCGGGCGGCATCGCAAGGCCGGTACCATGTCCAGTTGGTCTCCGCTAACACAAGCTGAACAGCGACGAGTTTGCAAGTTAAAGCGAGACTAGCATATTGGGCCGGCTGGTGGAGCTTTGTCATCTGGATAAACGCTAGATCTGCACGCCTTGTTCGGCCGCGAAACGCTTCAAATCCTCACGCAGCGACGTATTTCTGGATACGAGCAGCTCATCCAGTCTTCGCGCCAGATTGCCGGAATCGAGCGACAGCACCATGGCCTTGACCGGTCCGACCGAGGCCGGCGCCATGGAAATCGACCGGAAGCCGAGCCCGACCAGCGTCATGGCTTCAAGCGGCCGACCTGCCATCTCGCCGCACAAGGTCAGCGGCACCTCGTGCCGTTTGGCCGCATCGGCGATCAGCTTGAGGGCCTTGAGCGCCGCAGGATTGAGCGCATCGAAGCGTTCCGACACGCGCATATTGCCGCGGTCGGCGGCGAACAGGAATTGCATCAAGTCGTTCGAGCCAACCGAGGCGAAGTCGGCCAGAGGCAGCACGGCGTCGAGCTGCCAAAGCAGCGCCGGCACCTCGATCATGGCCCCGACCATCAGCTTCTTGGGCTCAGGCCGACCATGCCGCTTGAGGATCATGACTTCGCGATCGATCAGCGCGCGCGCGGCGACGAATTCCGACACGTCGGCGATCATCGGCAGCATGATCCTGAGCTCGCGGCCGGTCGCGGCCCGCAGCAGCGCCCTGATCTGGGTGCGGAACAGTGCCGGCCGGTCGAGCGCCATGCGGATCGCGCGCCAGCCCAGCGCCGGGTTCTCTTCCTGGGCCGCCCGGAAATACGGCAGCACTTTGTCGCCGCCAACGTCGAGCGAGCGGAACACCACAGGCCGGTCGCCCGCCGCGTCGAGGATCGCTTTGTAGAGCCTCGTCTGCTGCTCGAGCCGTGGGAAGGTGGCCGAGATCATGAATTGCAGCTCGGTACGGAATAGGCCGATGCCGTCGGCGCCCGACTGATCGAGATGCGGCAGGTCGAACAGCAAGCCTGCATTGATGTTCAAGGACACCCGCTCACTGTCGAGCGTGACCGAGGGCACGGTGCGCAACGCGGCATATTGGGCTTGGCGTCTCGCCCTGAAGCGGACCTTGTCGGAATAAGCCGACACCACCTCCTGCGTCGGCCGCACATGCAGTTCACCTCCCTCGGCGTCGACGATGGCGGCATCGCCTGGCTCGACCGCCTCGAGCACGCCCTTTACCTGCGTCAGCGCGGCGATGCCGAGCGCGCGCGCCACGATGGCGACATGGCTGGCGGCGCCCCCCTCCTCCAGCACCAAGCCGCGCAGCCGCTGCCGGTCGTAATCGAGCAACTCGGCCGGGCCCATGGTGCGGGCGATGACGATGGCGTCTTGCGGCAAGCTTCCCGTCGCGGCCGTGCCGACGCCGCCCGAAAGCAGGCGCAACAGGCGGTTGGACAGATCGTCGATATCGTGCAGCCGGTCGCGTGAATGCTGATCCGGCATGCGCAACATGCGCGCGCGGGTGTCGTTACGCACGCGCTGCACCGCCGCCTCGGCGGTCAGGCCGGTGATCAGCGCCTCGTCGAGCCGCCGCCGCCAACCGTGATCGTGGGCGAACATGCGGAAGGCCTCGAGCACCTCGCGGTGCTCGCCGGCACGGGCCAAATCGCCGCGCTCCATCATGTTGTCGATCGAGCCGGTCAGATCCTCGATGGCCTGACCAAGGCGGCGGCGCTCGAGCTCGATATCCTCGGCGATCAATCGGGTGACGACGATGCGCGGCTCATGCAGCACGACATGGCCGAGCGCCACGCCTTCCGAGATGGGAAGGCCGCCAAACCGCATGGCAAGATCGCGGCGGGTTTCGGTGCTGACGACCTCGCCCACCAGTCCTCCCGAGGCGATCATCTCGGCAAGCACCATGGCCGTGGTCTGCAGCGCTTCGACCTCCTCGTCGCTGTATTGCCGCTTGGTACGGTTCTGCACCGTGAGCACGCCGATTGTATGGCCGCCGCGCAGGATCGGCACCCCGACGAAGGAGTGATAGATTTCCTCACCCGTCTCCGGCCGGTAGGAGAAGGCGGGATGATGCTGCGCGTCGGGGAACTGCAACGGCTCGGCCTGCTGCGCGATCAAGCCGACCAGACCCTCCCCCGGCTTCAAATGCGTATTGTGGACGGCCTCGCGATTGAGGCCTTCGGTGGCGAACAGCTCAAACGAGCCGTCGCGGCGCTGCAAATAGAGCGAGCACACTTCGGCCACCATGTTCGAGGCGATCAGCACCACCACCTTGTCGAGGCGAATTTGAGCGCTCTCGCGCTCGGCCATCACCTCACGCAGGCGTCGCAACAATTGTCTCGGGGCGCCAACAGTGACGGGCATTATCACGAGTCCTCGCCGGCGGGCGGAGCGGCGAACCAAGCATCGCCAGTAAGCCTAAGGCTGGCCGCCAAATTCCCTTAGAGCGTCATCAGCAAGGCTAATGCCGCTCCAAGACCTTTTGAGCACGATCTTATCGGAAAACCGGGTGCCACTTTTCCGGATCTTGCTCTAGCGGCTATCCAATCCGAACAAGGAATGCAAGGTGCGCACCGCAAGCTCGGCGTAGGCCGCGTCGATCAACACGCTGATTTTGATCTCCGAGGTGGAGATCGCCTCGATATTGATGCCTTTTTCGGCAAGCGCGCTGAACATCTGCGCGGCAACGCCCGCGTGGCTTCGCATGCCGACGCCAATCGCCGACACCTTGGCGATGTCGGTAGAGCCGCGCAAGTCCAAATAACCGATGTTTTCCTTGGCGTTGCGCAAGACTTCGAGCGCCCGGTCGAGATCGGCGTTCTGCACCGTGAAGGTGAGATCGGTATAGCGACCGTCCTCGGAGACGTTCTGCACGATCATATCGACGTTGATATTGGCTTCGGCCAGCGGCCCGAAGACCTGCGCCGCCACACCTGGCTTGTCGGCGACCTTGAGCAGCGTCACCTTGGCTTCGTCACGCGCATAGGCAATTCCACTGACGACATTCTGCTCCACGATCTCATCCTCATGGCAAACGAGTGTTCCAAGCTGTTCCGCCGCGTCGGTCGGCAAACCGCCGAGATCCGGCGGATCGAAACTCGAGCGCACCAGCACGCGGACGCCACGCTGCATGGCGAGCTCGACCGAGCGCGTTTGCAGCACCTTGGCCCCCTGCGAGGCCATTTCTAGCATTTCTTCGTAGGAGATTCTGTCGAGACGGTGGGCCTTGGGCACGACGCGCGGGTCGGTCGTGTAGACCCCGTCGACATCGGTATAGATATCGCAACGCTCGGCGCACAGCGCCGACGCAAGCGCGACGGCGCTGGTGTCAGATCCGCCACGTCCAAGCGTCGAGATGCGGTTGCCGGGGGCGATGCCCTGGAAGCCGGCGATCACGGCGACCTCTCCATCCATCATCCGCGCCTTCAGCTCCTCGACGTCGAGCCAGGTGATGCGGGCGGCGCGGTGGGCGGCGTCGGTGTGCAGCGGGATTTGCCAGCCCTGCCAGGACCGGGCCCTTAGCCCCAAGGATTGCAGCACGAGCGCAAGCAGCCCCGACGTGACCTGCTCGCCCGAGGACACCACAGCGTCGTATTCACGCTCGTCGTATTTCGCCGAGGTGGGGCCTCCGTTGTTCTGGCGCTCCTTGAAGCCCCAAGCCTGTTCAACCCAAGCCACGAGCTGGTTGGTTTGCCCGGCCATGGCCGAGACCACCACGGCGATGGCGTGGCCGGCGTCGGCCTCGCGCTTCACATGCGCGGCGACGTTGCGGATCCGGTCGATATCGGCGACCGACGTGCCGCCGAATTTGAGCACTAAAAGCGCCATGGCCTGGTCCAAACACGAAGAGGGCCGGCCCTGTTCGGACCGGCCGGCAAATCCGGGTCTTTCATACTGATTGAGGCCCCGCCCCGCAACCTGGCTATGAGCCCTGTCCGCTTGACAGGCGGCGCGCACGAGGGGCCTTTGATCGTCATGGCCGAGGCTCGGAACAGGACGCTCGACGCTGACGAGGTGGCCCGCTTCGCCAAGCTCTCCGGGGAATGGTGGGATGCGAACGGGCCATTCAAGCCGCTGCATCGCATCAACCCGACCAGACTTACCTACATTCGCGACCAGCTCTGCCGGAAATTCGGCCGCGACAAGAAGGCGGCGGCGAGCCTCAAGGGCCTCGCGGTGCTGGATATCGGCTGCGGCGGCGGGCTGGTGGCCGAGCCCCTAACCCGGCTCGGCGCCCAGGTGACCGGCATCGACCCGGCGCCGGAAAACATCGACGCGGCAAAGGCCCACGCCCTAGGCATGGGACTCGGCATCGACTACCGGGCGGAGACCGCAGAAGCGATTGCCGCGTCAGGCGCAGAGTTCGATGCCGTGCTGCTGCTCGAGGTGGTGGAGCACGTGCCTGACGTGCCGGCCTTCCTCAAAGCCATCGCGCCTTTGGTCAAGCCGGGAGGCGTGATGATCCTCTCGACGCTCAACCGGACCTTCAAGGCTTATGCGCTGGCGATCATCGGCGCCGAGTTGATTCTGCGCTGGCTGCCGGCCGGCACGCATCAATGGGAGCGTTTCGTCACGCCCGAGGAGCTGGGCTCGGCCCTAACAGAAGCGGGGCTCGGCGTCGGCGACATGACGGGCATGGTCTACCACCCGCTCGGAGACGACTGGCGGCTCTCCTCCGACAAAGACGTGAATTATTTCGCCACCGCCACGAAGGGCTGAGCCTCAATAGCCGCGAGGGCCGACGTAGTAATTGCCGCGCGGACCGTAATAGCCCTGTTGCTGCTGGAACCAGCGCCGCCCGAACAGCCCGCGACGCCGCTGTGGCTGGGGCTGATACTGATATTGGCCACCATCGAACCACGGCGGCACGCCGTAGGCGTAGCCCTTGGGCTGCTTGCCGCGGCTTGCGACCGCCGGATATTCGCCGCCAGGCGTTTCGCCGGTTAGCACGACATCCACGTTCTCCATGCCGGTCTCTTTCACCAGCGTGAACAGTGTCGTGGCATTTGCCGGCGAAAGCCGCACACAGCCGTGCGAGGCTGCCTTGCCGAGATTCTTCACTTCATGGGTGCCGTGGATGGCATGACCATCTTTCATGAAGAAAATTGAATGGGGCATGGGGGAATTATCCCACTGCTTGCTGTACCACATCTCGTTCATCGACGTGGGCTTGTAGTTGCCTGACGGCGTTGCATATTCCGGGCGGCCAGTTGACACCGGCCAAGAATATTTCTCCACGCCGTCGACGAAGACGGTCATCTCCTGCGTCGACTTGTCGATGTTCACGAGCACGGTGGATTTCGGCTTCTCCGGGGTGGCGGCGTCAGCACCCGTGTCAACCCCGTTCGATTCGGACGGTGGCGCATTGGGGTCGACCGGCGCAGCATTCGAATCGGCGTTTGCCGTTTCGGCGCCGGTTTCAGCCTGCGGCGTGGCTGTTTCGGGATTGGTCTCGGCATTGGCCGGAAAAGCCAACATTACCGCCAAAAACGGCATCGCGAGCAGGCTACGGAAGGTCGGAGAAGAGCTTGAGAGGCGCATGTTTTAGTACCCTGGTTGCGCAGAAACCAACGCCCGGCGCCTCATAAATAGTGGTCCTTCGAGGCATTACCAGGGCATCCCAGGCCAATTTCTACATGCAATGCCCCAAACAAGAGGTTACCGCGCGAGTGTGACGTACATGCATCAGCTCGCTGTGCCGCGCATGCATCAGTTGTGGTCCTCGGGCAACGGCGGTAACGGCACGGCGGGAATGCCCTCCTCGTGCAGCGCTTTGGCCTCTTCCAGGCTCGCCTCGCCATAGATGCTGCGCGCTTCGCTTTCGCCGTAATGCATCTTGCGGGCTTCTTCCGGGAAGGCAGGACCTACATGCTCGGCATTGGCCTCCAGATGTGCGCGCAGGCCCTTGAGGAAGGCATAGGTTTTCTTGCGGTCGCTTGCGGCGGGCGGCGCGGGCTGGCTGCGGCGAACGGCCGGCGCCATCGGCGCCTTCTTCACCTCGGCACTGCCGCAGCAGGGGCAAGTCACGGCGCGCGCTTCGATCTGTTCGTCGTAGCTGTCGCCAGAGCCGAACCAGGCATCGAACGCGTGGTCATGATCGCAGGTGAGGGCGAAGCGGATCACGACGCCTCCCGCCGCGCGGGCTGCCGCATGGGTTTGGCGATCTCGATCTCGAACTCGCGGCCATGCTTGAGCGCGGGAATGCGCGCGCGGGCTTCCGCCGACGCTGCTGGATCGATGTCCGCAAAAATCACGCCGGGCTGTTCGCCCGCTTCGGCCAAGACCTCGCCCCAAGGCGAGACGATCAGGCTGTGGCCGAAGGTCGCCCGGCCGTTCTCATGCAGGCCGCCTTGCGTGGCGGCGAGCACGAAGGCGCCGGTCTCGATCGCACGGGCGCGGAGCAACACATGCCAATGCGCCTCACCGGTCTGCTTGGTGAAGGCGGCAGGGATGGCGATGAACGCCGCGCCCGCGGTGGCGAGCGCCCGGTAGAGCTGCGGGAAGCGAAGGTCGTAACAGATCGAGAGGCCGAGCCGGCCGAACGGAAGATCCACGACCACAGCCTTGCCGCCGGGACGGAAATGCGACAACTCGCGGTGGCTCTCCCCTCCGGCCAGATCGACATCGAACAGATGCAGCTTGTCGTAGCGCGCGGCGATCTCTCCTTCGGGGTCGATCAGGTAGGAGCGATTGGCCATGCGCGCCGCATCGAGCTTGATGGCGAGCGAGCCGATATGCAGGTAGATGTCGAGCTCGCGGGCCAGCGCGCGAAACCGCGCGAGCGCGGAGCTTTCGTCTTCGGTCTGCGCCACTTGCAGCGCCAGCTCGGGCTTCAGCTCCATCAGCGCGGTGTTCTCGGGCGTCTGCACATAGACAGCACCGCCTTGGGCCGCGCGCCGGATCAGCGTCTCGGCCGCCTGCAGATTGGCGTCGACGGAGCGGCTCGAACGGAGCTGCACCAGCGCGGCGCGGAAGCGCTTGTCGGGCGAAGCGATCATGTCGGGTCGGTGTCCGCGACCGCCTCGGGCACCAGCGCTTCGGGCGCGTTGGCGAGCCACACCTCAAGCTTGCCCTCGCGTTCGAGCTCCGCCAGTTCCTCATAGCCGCCCACATGGCGCCCATGGATGAAGATCTGCGGCACGGTGCGCCGGCCCATCGCCCGCTCGAGCATCTCGGAGCGTTTGTCGGAATCGAAGCCGACATCGACCTCCTCGAAGTCGAGGCCCCTGCCTTGCAGGAGCCGCTTCGCCGCGCGGCAGTAGCCGCAGAACTGGGTGGTGTAGAGGAGGATGCGCGTCATGCTTAATCGCCTCGGGAGTATCTCCCTGATAACTGGGCCGCAAGCGCGTCTTGCGCAAGTCTAGAGCAAGAACGCGGTGGGCTCGACGGCACGCGCCAGCGCCAACACATCGATGCGAGCGGCGCGGGCCCGCTTCAGCGCCCTTGCGCAGGCGTCGGCGGTCGCTCCGGTGGTGATCACATCGTCGATCACGACGACTTTTTTACCGTTAACGCGGGCAGCGCGCGCCTTGTCGACCTTGAAGGCGCCGGCGACGTTGCGGCGCCGCTGGTCGGCGCTCAGCCCGACCTGGCTGGCTGTCCGCTTCACCCGCTTCAACACGAAGCAATCGACCTCGATGCCGGTGGGCCGTCCGAGCGCTTGCGCCAGCATGGCCGACTGGTTGAACCGCCGCCACCACAGCCGCGCGGGGTAGAGCGGGACCGGCACAATGAGATCGGCATCTTCGAGAAGTTCGGCGCCGGCCTGCCTTAGCCAGCGGGCGAACAAGGTCAGGCCCTCCTGCCGGTCACGATATTTGAAGCTCTGGATAAGCTCGCGCATGGTGTCCGAATAGCGCGCCGCGGCCCGCGCGCGGTCGTAGACTGGCGGCGTGGCGATCGCCGCCGCCGAGAGCGCGCCATCGCCCGCGTCATATGGCAACGGAACGCCGAGCCGCGCGCAAATGGGAGGCGCGATGAAGTCGATCCTGGCGAAACAGGCGCCGCATAAGAGGCCGTGGCTGCCGATGCGCGCGCGGCAGGCGATGCAGACCGGCGGCAAAAGCAGATCGGCGAGCCGGCCGAGCATGGGGCGCACCATGCCGGGCACCCTCGCGCTCGGAGGGCGCGTCGCCCCAACCCCAAGCTCTGCTTCACCGGTCGGCATCAGCGGTATGATAGGACGCAAGACGCCCTTCGGGAAAGCGCCGACAGGAACCCGCCTATGAGCGACGAGCGCCTGTTGTTCGACCGCAAGCTGCTTCGCGCCCGCCGCGCGCGCTTTGCCTCGGAGATCGAGACCCATACCTTCCTGCTGGCTTATGTCGCCCGGGAGATCGCCGAGCGGGTCGAGCTGATGCTGCGCCCCTTCCCCCTCGCCCTCGACCTCGGCGCCTATCATGGACTGCTCGGCCGCAACGTGGCGCGGCTCCCATCGGTCGGCGCGATGATCTATGCGGAGAGCGTGTTCGAATTCGCCGCGCTGTGCCCGCGCCCGTCGCTCGTCTGCGACGAAGACCTGCTGCCGTTCAAGGCGCCGAGCTTCAATCTGATCGTCTCCGGATTGGCGCTGCACCGGGTCAACGATCTTCCCGGCGCGCTCATCCAGATCCGTCGCGCGCTGCACCCCGACGGCTTGTTCATGGCGGCGCTGCTCGGCGCACGCGCTTTGTCGGAGCTGCGTCAGGCGCTGCTCGAGGCCGAGGCTGAGATCGACGGTGGCGCAAGCCCCCGCGTCGCGCCGTTCGGCGATGTGCGCGAATACGGCGCACTGCTGCAACGCGCGGGCTTCGCTCTCCCGGTCGCCGATGCAGAGACCTTGACGGTGCTCTATGCCAGCCCACGCGAACTGATGCGCGAGGTACGCGCGCTCGGCGGCGGCAACGTGCTGCTGGCGCGAAGCCGGGCGCCGCTCTCGCGCAAGACGCTGGAACGCGCCGAAGCGATCTATCGCGAACGCCACGCGACCCCCGACGGGCGGGTGAGCGCCTCGTTCGAAATCGTCTATCTCAGCGGTTGGGGACCCGATGCGAGCCAGCAGCAGCCGCTCAAGCCGGGGAGCGCCGCGCAGCGTCTCGCGGATGCGCTCGGCACGCAGGAACAGCCTGCCGGCGACAAGGCGGCCTTTCCGGCCAAGCCAAAACCTGGCTAGAAAACGCCCGAGAGCTTTTCGAACATACCGCTCACCGAGCCGCCGATCTCGCTGACCAGCGCCATGATGGCAATGGCGATGAGGGTCAGGATCCCATATTCGACGGCCGTGGCGCCCGAACAATCGACAGCGAAGCGCCGAGCCGCAGCCGAAAGGCGCATCGTCAGTCGAATCGGCTCTGGCACATGTGTATCGCCCATGGTGCTCCCCAAACTCACAGCAGATCGCGGAAGGCGATCTTGAGCGGCTCGTCGGCCGGCGGCATGTCGTAGAGGTGAAGCATGTCCGGCTTCACCCAGAGAAGCTCTTGACCTTCATGCGCCGCCACGTCTCCGCGCCAGCGGCGGCAGAGATAGACCGGCATCAGCAGGTGGAAATCGGGATAAGCGTGACTCGCGAAAGTGAGCGGCGTCAGGTCGCGCTTGTCGATCTCGATGCCAAGCTCCTCGTGCAGCTCGCGGATCAAGGCTTCCTCCGGTTCCTCTCCCGGCTCGATCTTGCCTCCGGGAAACTCCCACAAGCCGGCGAGCGGCCGCCCTGGGGGGCGTTTGGCGATCAGTACGGCGCCCGTCTCATCGAGCAGCGCGCAGGCCGCGACGATAACGATCGGGCGCTTCGAGCCCTCGCGCATACTGACACCTGGAGGTTAATGCAGTTTTGTCTAAATACCTGAGTCAGGACCGGTAGTCGGCATTGATGGCGATATAGTCTTTGGTGAGGTCGCAGGTCCATATGGTTGCCGCTTCCTTACCCACCCCGACATCGACGGTAATGGCGATCTCTCGCCCCCGCATGTAGGCCGCGCCATCCTTCTCGGCATAGCCCGGAGCGACTTCGCCATCCTTGGCGACGAGGATGTCGCCGAGCCAGATCGCCAGCCGGTCGCGGTCGGCCGCCTCGCCGGCCTTGCCGACGGCCGCGACGACCCTGCCCCAGTTGGGGTCCTCGCCGGCGATCGCCGTCTTGACCAGGGGCGAATTGGCGATCGACTTGGCAATGGTGCGCGCGGCCTGCTTCGTCTCGGCCCCGGTCACTTTCACGGCGACGAATTTGGTCAGCCCCTCGCCGTCCTTGACGACCTGAAGCGCGAGGTCGTGCATCACTTCGGCAAGCGCCAGGCGGAAACCCGCCAGCCTGAGGTCATCCCAATCGACGATGCGCGGCGCGCCGCGCGACGTGGCGCGGCCGGTGGCGAAGATCAGCAAGGTGTCGCTGGTCGAGGTGTCGCCATCGATGGTGACGGCGTTGAAGGTGGTGTCAACGGTGGGGTCGAGGCAAGCGCGCAGCGCCTGCGGCTCGATCGCCGCGTCGGTAAAGAGAAAGACGAGCAAGGTCGCCATGTCGGGCGCGATCATGCCCGCGCCCTTGGCGATGCCGTTGATGATGACGGTGACGCCGTCGATCTCGGCCTTGTGCGTGGCAAGCTTGGGAAAGGTGTCGGTGGTCATGATGGCGCGCGCCGCATCGGCGTAAGCATCCGCCTTGGCCTCGCTCACCAGCCCGCCAAGATGCTTGACGATCTTGCCGGCATCGAGCGGCTCGCCGATCACCCCGGTCGACGCGATATAGACATCGGCCTCGAGGCAGTCAGCGGCGCGCGAAGCAGCTTCGGCGGTGAGCTTCACCGCTTCCTTGCCGCGCTTGCCGGTAAAGGCATTGGCGTTGCCGGAATTCACCACGAGCGCGCGGGCCACGCCGTGCGCGAGATGCGCCCGGCACCAATCGACCGGCGCCGACGCGGTCTTGGACTTGGTCAGCACGCCGGCGACCGTCGTGCCGGGGTCGAACAACGCCAGCAACAGGTCGATGCGGCCTGGATAGCGGATCCCCGCGGCGGCGGTGGCGATGCGCACGCCCTCGATTGCCGGCAGGTGCGGCACAGGCTTCGGCGCGAACGGCGAGATCTTGCCCAACAGTGGCCTCTAGCGAGCGCGGTTCATCCCGAAGCCGTCAGTTGCCGTCGGGCGCCCCTGACGTATCGTCCGGCAAATCGCCCGGTCCGCCATCGTCGCTCTTGCTTGCGGCTTCGTCCATCGACTTCTTGAGCTCGGGATCGACCACTTCGATCTTGGCTGAATCGCGCAGGGCGGTGACCACCTCTTGCGCCTTGGCCTGCACGAGCTGGGCGATGATGGCTTCCTTCACCTGGTCGAAGGTGGGAAGCGGCTGGTCGCGCTTCTCCTCGACCTTGATGATGTGCCAGCCGAACTGCGTCTGCACGGGCTCGGAGATCTGGCCGACGTCGAGCGCGAAGGCAGCATCCTCGAACGGCTTCAGCATCTGACCGCGCCCGAACCAACCGAGGTCGCCGCCTTCGGCATTGGCGTCTTTCGACTTCTCCTTGGCGAGCGCGGCGAAGTCCTCGCCCTTCTTCAGGCGCTCGGCAATTTCCTTCGCCTCGTCTTGCGTCGCCACCAGAATGTGGCGGGCGTGAATTTCCTGCTCCGGCTTCACCTCGCCGATCTTCGCGTCATAGATCTTCTTGGCGTCGGCCTCGCTGACCGCGCCGTGGATCTTGACGTCGAAGTAGGCATCGCGCAGCGCGCGGCGCTCGTGATATTTCACCCGCCCCGGAAAGGTGTCGGTCTTGTCGAGATTGTCGGTCTGGCCCGCGCCAGCCATCAGCTCATTCTCGATCACGTATTGCAGCAGCACCTTCTTGCGGTCCTGCGGCGTGTAATTGCCGAGCCGCGAGCCGATCTCGGAGGCGGCATAATCGAGATCCGATTGCTTGATCTCGACGCCATTGACGCGCGCCATGACGGGATCGTCGGCCAAGGCGGAGCGCGGCGCGAGTGAAGCCAAGGCTGCCACGAGCAGCAGGGCTGACCAGGTTTTCACGAGAATGTCCTCATATTCGGCTCGCCGGTTCTGCTCCTTAGGAAGAGCGGGCGAGCGGGTTGGGTTCGCTTCCCCGGGGCGGGTTTTAGACCCGACGCTTAAGGTTGCCAAGGGGTTCCTCCGGGCCGGACGAGGCGGGGCAGCGACGAACCACCCCATTGCAAGAGGTCTTGGAAATGATGTGCTTTTGTGGGCAATCAATAGGTCGGGGGATGAAGGAAGTCGGGGGAGGAAGGAATATGTCGTGGTCAGTTCTCGGTCAGGCCTTTGCGCGCAAAGCGCGCCACCTCGCCGGCGGGGCACTCGCCCTTGCTCTAACCCTCTGCTTGATCCTGCCGGCGTCGGCCGACGTCCGCATCCTGTCGAGCGGAGGCGGCGTGGTCGGCGACTATCTCAACTTTTTCGCCAAGGTGAAGCAGTCGGGCGAGCGGGTGGTCATCGACGGCCCGTGTCTTTCGGCCTGCACGCTCGTGCTCAGCACCATCCCGCGCAAGCGCATCTGCGTCACCTCGCGAGCCGTGCTCGGCTTCCATGCGCCTTACCTCGTCGACCAGAAAGGACGGACCTTCCACAACGCGAAAGTGACGCAAGCCATCGATGCGGCCTACCCGGCAAATGTCAGAGCCTGGATCAGAAAGAAGGGCGGGCTGAGCCAGAAGGTCATCCTGCTGAAGGGCCGCGAGCTCAATTCCCTCTATCCGCGTTGCTAGGCGCCGTCCCTCTGCGTTGACTTTGCCGCGTAATTTCGATATTTCTGGATATATGGAAATTACATCAGCCATCGAGGCGCTAGGCGCACTCGCGCAAGAAAGCCGGCTCAAGGTGTTCCGCCTGTTGGTGCGGCAAGGGTCAGCAGGCATGGCGGCTGGCGACATCGCCCGGGCGCTGTCAGTGCCGAACAACACCATGTCCTCGCATCTGGCGACGCTGTCGCGCGCCGGGCTGATCGGCTCGCGCAAAGAGAGCCGATCGGTGATCTATGCGGTCGATCTCGAGGGCACGCGCGCGTTGCTCTCGTTCCTGCTGGAGGATTGCTGCCGTGGCAAGTCCGATCTCTGCGCGGGGCTGATCGAGGCGACGCTCGCGTCATGCTGCCCCGCGCCGGAAGAGTGCTGCCAAGCCTAGAAACGAGGTGTCCCATGAAGTCGGTGAAGCGCCCAGACCCCCTCAATGTCCTGTTCCTTTGCACCGGCAATTCGGCGCGTTCGGTCATGGCGGAATGCATCTTGAACCGGCTCGGCGCAGGCAAGTTTCGCAGCTACAGCGCCGGCAGCCACCCCACCGGCAAGGTCAATCCCATCGCTCTCAACCTGCTGCGCAAGACCAATTACGACGTCTCCGGGCTGCGCTCGAAATCCTGGGACGAATTCGCGGCGCCCGGCGCGCCCAAGCTCGATTTCGTGTTCACGGTGTGCGACGACGCCGCCAGCGAGGTGTGCCCGATCTGGCCCGGCCAGCCGATGACCGCGCATTGGGGCTTGCCCGACCCGGCCAAGGCGCAAGGCAGCGAGGCCGAGCGCAATCTCGCCTTCGCCGACACGATGCGCATGCTCACCCAGCGCATCGGCATCTTCGTGAGTCTGCCTCTCGATAAATTGAGCAAGCTGTCCTTGCAGAAAGAGCTCGACGCAATCGGGCGCACGCGGCGGGAAGCCCCTTCCAAGCAACCCGCCTAGGGCTTGCGGGGCCGCCCCGTCGCGTTGACAAGGTTAGGCGGCCCTCTTATGTCTCCACGAGCGTTTGCTCCCCGGGTTTTTCGAGGCTTTCCGAGGGATGGGGAGCGCGCCTGAGACATCTCCTCGCGCTCAAGAGGCTAACAGACACATGGTTTCCTTTGGCGCTCTCGCCAGCAAAGTGTTCGGTTCGGCCAACGACCGGAAACTCAAGAAATACGGGCCCATCGTCGCGCAGATCAACGCGCTCGAGCCCGAGGTCGCGGCACTCTCCGACGAAGCGTTGCGCGCTCGCACCGACGACTTCCGCGCCCGGGTCCGCGCCGGCACACCGCTCGACGATCTCATCCCCGAGGCCTTCGCCACCGTGCGCGAAGCCGCCAAGCGTACCATCGGTCAACGCCATTTCGACGTGCAGCTGATCGGCGGCATGGTGCTGAACGACGGCCGCATCGCCGAGATGAAGACCGGCGAAGGCAAGACGCTGGTCGCCACGCTCCCCGTCTATCTCAACGCGCTCGCCGGCGAGGGCGTGCACGTCGTCACCGTCAACGACTATCTGGCCAAACGCGACGCCGCTTGGATGGGCGCGATCTACGAGTTTCTGGGACTCAAGGTCGGCTGCATCCTGCACGACCTGTCCGATCCGCAGCGGCGCGAGGCCTACGCGGCGGACGTGACCTACGGCACCAACAACGAGTTCGGCTTCGACTATCTGCGCGACAACATGAAATATGCCGCCTCGGAGATGGTGCAGCGGAGCCACTACTTCGCCATCGTCGACGAGGTGGACTCGATCCTGATCGACGAGGCGCGCACACCGCTGATCATTTCCGGTCCGCTCGACGACCGCTCCGAACTCTATATCACCATCAACAAGTTCATTCCGGAGCTCGGCGCCGCCGATTTCGAGCTCGACGAGAAGACCCGCATCGTCACCCTGACCGAGGTCGGCAACGAGCATGTCGAGCAGCTGCTGACCAAGGCCGACCTGCTCAAGGGCGAGTCGCTCTACGACATCGAGAACGTCACCGTGGTGCATCACGTGCAGCAGGCGCTGCGCGCGCATAAGCTGTTCCAGCGCGACCGCGATTACATCGTCAAGAACGACGAGGTGATCATCATCGACGAATTCACCGGCCGCATGATGCAAGGCCGGCGCTACTCGGAAGGCTTGCACCAGGCGCTCGAAGCCAAGGAGCATGTGGCGATCCAGCCGGAAAACCAGACGCTCGCCACCATCACCTTCCAGAACTATTTCCGGCTTTACCAGAAGCTCGCCGGCATGACCGGCACGGCCTCCACCGAGGCCGACGAGTTCATGGACATTTACGGTCTCGACGTGGTCGAGGTGCCGACCAACATGGACATGATCCGCGCGGACGAGGACGACGAGGTCTATCGCACGGCGCAGGAGAAGTACCGGGCGATCATTACCCTGATCAAGGACGCCCAGAAGCGCAAACAGCCGATGCTGGTCGGCACCACCTCCATCGAGAAGTCGGAGATCCTGTCGGAGCTGCTCAAGAAGGAGAAGGTGCCGCATCAGGTGCTGAACGCGCGCTATCACGAGCAGGAGGCGGGCATCATCGCCCAAGCCGGCGTGCCGGGCGCGATCACCATCGCCACCAACATGGCGGGACGCGGCACCGACATCCAGCTCGGCGGCAATGTCGACATGCTGGTTGCCGACTGGCACGCCGCGGAGAGCGAAAAAGGCGAGGAGCCAACGCCGGAGAAGATCGCCAAGAAGCGGGCGGAGATCGCCGCCGACGTCGGCAAGAAGAAGCAGACGGCGCTCGATGCCGGCGGGCTTTACGTGGTCGGCACCGAGCGGCATGAGAGCCGCCGCATCGACAACCAGCTGCGCGGCCGGTCGGGCCGGCAGGGCGATCCGGGCCGCTCGCGCTTCTTTCTGTCGCTCGAAGACGATCTGATGCGGATTTTCGGCTCGCAGCGCATGGACGGCATGCTGGGCGCGCTCGGCCTGAAAGAGGACGAGGCGATCATCCATCCCTGGATCAACAAGGCGCTGGAGAAGGCGCAGGCCAAGGTCGAGGCGCGCAACTTCGACATCCGCAAGAACCTGCTCAAATACGACAACGTGATGAACGATCAGCGCAAGGCGATCTTCGAGCAGCGCCGCGAGCTCCTCACCGACGCCGATCTCTCCGAGACCGTCGCCGACATGCGCCGTCACGTGGTCGACGACCTGGTCAATGCGAGCATCCCCGAAAAGTCCTATGCCGAACAGTGGGACGTGGCCACCCTGCAAGAGGCGATGAAGAACATCTTCGACCTCGATCTCCCGCTCGCCGATTGGGCGGCGGAAGAAGGCATCGGCGAAGAGGAATTCCGCGAGCGGCTGATCCAGACCGCCGACGAGAAAACGGCGCAGAAGGCCGCCAATATCGGCCCGCAGATCATGCGCCAGATCGAGCGGGCGGTGCTGTTGCAAACGCTCGACGGCTTGTGGCGCGAGCATCTCGTCACGCTCGAGCATCTCCGCCAGGTAATCGGCCTGCGCGGCTACGGCCAGCGCGATCCGCTGAACGAATATAAGAGCGAGAGCTTCACGCTGTTCGAGCACATGCTGGCGCGCTTGCGCGAGGCGGTGACCGGACAACTCGCCCATGTCGAGCTTGCCAAGCAGGACGAGGTGCCGCCGCTCGAGGCCGCCGAGCTGCCGCCGATGGAGGCGCATCATTTCGATCCGACCACGGGCGAGGACGAATTCGCGCTGGAGACGGCCGGCGCACCCGGCAATGGGCGCGGCGGCGACCAAACCGGCGCGCGCCCGCAAGAGCGGCGCGGGATCCAAGGCGGCATCGGGAGTGAAGGCGGCTTCGGCAGCCAAGGTGGCTCCGGCCGCTGCCGTCAATCCGGCCGATCCCTCGACCTGGGGCAAGGTACAGCGCAACGCGCTCTGCCCTTGCGGCTCAGGCAAGAAATACAAGCACTGCCACGGCACGTTCGGCTAGGCCGCTTACAATCCGCGATGCTGGATGGAAAAAGGCGCGGCGGTTAGTGACCGCTCGCATCGTCGATGTCGGAGCCGTCGTCGACGGGGCCCTGTTGATCCCAGGCGCCTGAGTTGCCCGGCTGGATTTGGCTCTGCTGCTGGAGCCATGGCAGGGGCTGGCTGTCTTCCTGCACCGGCGCCGCATTGATTTGGTTGGAGCCGACCTCCTGCGAGCCGCCGCTGCTTGGGCCGAACCCGCCATAGGCATCGCCGGCATAAGCGGCGGTCATCGTGGTCAAGGTTCCAAGCACAAGCACGCAAGCCACGAGCGCAGACCGGATTGGCATAACGTCCCCCCATTATTCAGTCTTAAGACTTAAAAACGCAGCATCCTCATTCTAGCTCTTTGTCCCTCGGTCTACGCTGCGACATCCGGCGGCGGGTGTGCATGGTCGCCTTGCCTAACCACTAGTTGCCGGCGACCTCCGGCGGGCAGCGCGCCTCGATGGCGCTGTTGGCGGTGGCAATCGTTCCCGGCGCGAAGACGTAGCGGCCATTGCAGACGCTGACCACCGGCGGAATGTGGCTCTGCTCGAACAGGTCGTACCCCGTCTTCAGGTCGGCCCAGAAGTCGTCCCACGGCGACCCCCGGCGCAGCCTGAGATTGGTCTCGGTCATGCGGAACGGGAAGGCATGCACCGCGAAGCGGGGCTGCCCCTTGTCGAGCGCCGCCGTAACCAGCCGCCAAATCTCGTCGACCACGGGATGGGTGACGGCGTAGCAGCCGACCGAGGCGCAGCCTCCATGCACCATCAGGAAAGAGCCGGTGCGCCCATGCGCCTGGTCGTACAGATTGGGGAAGCCGAGACTGAAGGAGCGATGCATGACACTGTTCGGATTGAGCTGCTCGGCGTCGACCGTATAAAAGCCCTCCGGCGCCTGGCGGTCGCCCTCTTGCAACTTCGGCCCCAGCCGTCCCGACCACATGCAGATCGGATAAGTGGCGAAGCGGACGAACTGGCCGTCCTTCTCGACCCATATCTCAAGCTCATGTTCGAGCTTGAAGATGCGGACATAGACCGGCGCGCCCATTTCGACGCCCGCGGCCGCGAGCCGCTCATCGACATGCTCGAGGTCGGGCGTGCCTGGCAAGGTCTCGCCGGCGCGGAAGCGCGCCATGTAATCGGCGCGCGTCATGTTGATGCGCACGCGGTCGATCAACTGGCGGCCTTCGGGCGTGAGCAGGTAAATGCCCGCGCCGGCCAGCGTCACAATGAAAATCAAAGCCAAGAATTGACGCATGCCAGGAGCCGATCGTCAGAACGAGAGGACACAGTATAGGTCCTCCGCGTCAGAATTCTGGCTGCCGATGCCTCGTTCAACGACCGGGCGTCGCCGGGCCCAAGCGTGAAGGCGGTGTAAGCGGGCTTCGAGGGACCGAAGCGCAAACCCATTACGCTGCCGAGCGGCTTGGCCAGCGCGGCTTGGGTCTTGGGGGCGGGCTTGGTTGAAGCCTCTTGCATGACCGGCGCGCGCGGAATCGGCAATCGCTGGTAGGCGGGGCAAGCGCCCACGGGGTTGGGTCTGGCATCCCCCGTGAAGGCGACGTTGACGAGATAGCGCTTGTCGCACACAGCGATCTTCGGCGGCAGATGGCTGATCTCGAAGTAGTCGTAGCCTTCTTTCAAATTCTTCCAGAAATCGTACCACTTGTCGTCCTTGTGCGCGGCCATGTTGGCAGCCGTCATGCGGAACGGGAAGGCCTGGATCTGGAACGCGGGCTGACCGCCTTGCAGCGCCTCGCGCGCGAGAATGAAGATCTCCTCGACCACGGCGTCGGTCATGGCGTAACAGCCGGCCGAGGTGCAATCGCCGTGCACCATGATGTTCTGACCGGTGCGGCCATAAGCGCGATCGTAAGCGTTGGGGAAGCCGACATTGAAGGAGAGGTGGTACTTGCTGCGCGGGTTCATCTGGTCGAGCGAGACAAGATAGAACCCTTCCGGTGCCTGCCGGTCGCCCTGTTCGACCTTCGGGCCGAGGCCGCCCGAATAGCTACAGATCGGGTAGGTCTTAAACAGATAGAAGCGACCGTCGTCCTTCGCCTTCCACACCTCAAGCTCGGATTCGGCCTTGAAGATGCGAATCAGCACCGGCGACTGCTCGGTCATGCCCTTCTCGGCAAGCTTCGCCTGGGTCTGCGGAGACAGCGGCTTGAGATAAGTCGGCGCAAATTGGCCGCAGCCGGACAGCGCGGCGGCCAATGCCACCACGCACGCCGCGGTTACGGCCGTGACAAAACTTGATCGAAGCATACGCAGTGCCCCTTGCGCATCCCGGCCAAGATCGACGCTGACGGGTTAAAGCGAAGTTAGCGCTTGTTGCGGCGCCGGCCCCTCGGCTCCCCCGCTTTGTCGTTATTATATGCCTGGTCGGCTCGCAGTTGGACTAAAAAAATGGCGCTTTTTTGGGCGTGCAACCTAGCTCGCGCGGCCCATGGACAGGAATTTTTCGCGCCGTTCCTTGCGGATTTCGGCCGGGTTGAGGTCGTCATAGTCGGCGAGCGCCTGAATCACGGTGTCGCCGGCCAACTTGACCACCTCGACGCCGTCGCGATGGGCACCGCCGATCGGCTCCGGGAATGATTCCATCGATGATGCCGAGCCGCAAAAGATCCTGGGCGGTGATCTTCATATTGGTCGCGGCGTCCACCGCCCGGGTCGAATCCTTCCACAGGATCGAGGCGGCGGCCTCGGGCGAGGCGACGGTATAGATCGAATGCTCGAGCATATAGATGCGGTTCGCCGTGGCGATGGCGACCGCGCCGCCCGAGCCGCCCTCGCCGATGATGACCGAGACGATCGGCACGCCGACGGAGAGGCAACAATCGGTGCTGCGGGCTATGGCCTCGGCCTGGCCCCGCTCCTCGGCGCCGATGCCGGGATAGGCGCCGGCCGTATCGACCAGACTCACCACGGGAAGCTGGAAGCGGTCGGCCATCTTCATCAGCCGGACCGCCTTGCGGTAGCCTTCGGGCCGCGCCATGCCGAAATTGTGCTTGATGCGGCCTTCGGTGTCAGAGCCCTTCTCATGGCCGATCAGCATCACCGAGCGGCCGGCCAGGCGGCCGATGCCGCCGATGATGGCATGGTCCTCGCCGAAAAAGCGGTCGCCAGCGAGCGGGGTGAAGTCCTCGACCAGTGTGTCGACGTAATGCCGGAAATGCGGGCGCTCGGGATGGCGGGCGACTTGCGTCTTCTGCCACGGCGTCAGGTCGGAATAGGTCTCCACCAGGGCTTCGCGCGCCTTGGTCTCGAGCTTGGCGAGTTCCTCTTCGATCGACACCGAACGCTGCTCGGCGGCGAGCGTTTTCAGCTCGGCGACCTTGCTTTCCAGCTCAGCGATCGGCTTTTCGAAATCGAGATACGTGCGCATCCGGCTTGGGCTTGCCCTTAGGGAGCTTGTCCCTGGCAGATTCGAGAAGACAAATAAGGCAACGGGAATGTGGTTGTAAGTGGCCTTTGCAGGGCACCTCTGTCAACCGGCGAGCCCGACAAACCCAGTCTAGCCCCGCTTGGTTAAATGGACCTGAGCGAGGGGATGGTGCTCCTCGACCAGGCGCCGCAACCGCTCCTCTATGACATGGGTGTAGATCTGCGTGGTGGAGATATCGGCATGGCCGAGCAGCTGCTGCACGGTGCGCAGATCCGCGCCACGCTCCAACAGGTGACTGGCGAAAGCGTGGCGGAGCACATGCGGGGAGACGCGGGCCGGCTCGATGCCGGCGGCGAGCGCGAGCGCCTTGAGTTCCTGGCCGAAGCGCTGGCGGGTCAGATGCTCTCCGCCCGACGAGGGGAAAAGCCAAGGCGACACACCCCTGCCCTCGGCTTCAGCCTCGCGTACTGCCGCGAGATGCGCTTGCAGCGCTTGGCGCGCCGGGTCGTTCAGCGGCACGAGCCGCTCGCGGCCGCCTTTGCCCTTGACGGTGAGCACCCGGTCGTCGGCGGTCAGCACGTTGCGCGGAAGCGAGATCAGCTCCGAGACGCGCAAGCCGGTGGCATAGAGCGTCTCCAGCGCGGCGTAGAGGCGGAGCGCGCGGCGGCGCGGCGCACCGTCGCCAGCCGTCTCGCTCGCCTGCTTGGCGGTCTCGAGCAAAGTCTCGACCTCGGCGAGGGACAGGATCTTCGGCAACGGACGGCCGAGCCGCGGGCTGTCGATCGCCGAGCAGGGATCGTCGTCGCGCATGCCTTCGGCGAGCAGGAAGCGGAAGAACTGTCGGATGGCGGAGAGCTTGCGCGCGCGCGAGGTCGGCGCGAGACCCTTGCGGGCGAGGCCGGCGAGGAAGCCGCGCAACTGATCCGCCGTGGCGTCCGTCGCATGCTTGCCCTTGACCGCGAGGTAGGCGAGGAACTCCGAGAGGTCGCGCGTATAGGCCTCGATGGTATGGGCGGCGGCGCCGCGCTCGGCGCTCAGCATGTCGAGAAACAGCGCAAGCTCGGATGAATCGCCGCCGCGCGTGGACCCCCTGGCGCCCAAGGTTCAGGCCTTTCCGCGCATGGGCCAATGCGCATAAAGCGCCTCGAAACCGAGACGGCGCGCTTCGGCGTCAAGCCCGACACGCTTCAGCGCGCGCAAGGCATCGCCAAGTGCGATCAGATGCGCGCCCTTGGCGCCGTTCGGTCCCAAGACCGCGGCTGCGATGAGCACGGTGCGCCCGACATCGCCGGCCTCGGCCGCTTGCTTCAAGTTGGTCAGAGCGCCGGTCGGCGGCAAATCGCCATCGTCAGGCTGCGGCGTCTTGCTCGCTTCATCCCACAGCGGCATCGGCACCTCGTAATCGAGCGCGTCGAGCACGGTGACGAGGCGATGCAGCAACGGCGGCGGCAACCCACCCTTCAGCGCGATGTCGATGCCGGCAGCGAGCGCGGCTTCCGCGCGCGGACCTTGCGGATCGCTCGCCGCGAGCAGGAGCTGCCAGCTGCGCATGCGCTCGCCGCCGGTGTCGATCCAGGCCCAAGCGCTGTCCTCATCGCCCGCGAGCGCCGCGATCCTGACGCCGGTCTCGGCGAAGAAATCGGCTTGCGGGTCCTGGACCAGCCCGGCCGCCGCCTGCGCCAGAGCCTGCGCGACAGGCACCTCGATCCCCTGGTCGCGGGCGGAGGCCAGCAGAGCGCCAATGGATTCGGCGCGAATATTCGCGGACGGCGCATTCTCGAAAGATGCGAACAACCGCGCCCGCAGCGCCGGTCCCGACTTCGCACCCTCGGGCAACTTGGCCGCGGCTTCACGATAGGCTCGCGCCAGTTCCTCGCCGGCGATGACATTGAGCGATGCCGCCCGCTCGGCCGCGGCCAGTCTCAGCTCGGGCGCCACGTCTTGGTCACGGGCGAGACGGAACAAGAGCTCCGGCGAGGCCTTGGCGGCAAGCTCAGGCTTGATGGGCTTGCCGTCGAGCTTGAGAGAAACATAGTCCGCAACATCGACCTGCTTGCCGGTGGACGCTCTCGGCAGCGGGGCAGCAGCCGACGCATCGTCTTTGGTCGCGGAACAAAACGCGCTCATCAGCCGCGCCTCGGCTCCCCGCCTCGCGCCGAGCTCGACAGCGCACGCCTCGTTCTCGCGGCCGGCGGCAAACAGCGCCATCGCATAGCGCGCCTCAAGCCCGGGACCGTTGATCCCTCGAGAGTTCCCAAGCAGGGAAATCGTCTCCTCGACCCTGCCGGCGCGCTGCAAGGCGGCGGCGCGAAGCGCGAGATTGCCGTCGCCGCCGTCATCGGCGGCAAGCGCCCGGGCGATCAGCGCGGCGAGTGTCGGCGATGGCGAGGGAAGCGGGGTCGCATCGAGCAGGCGCTCGAGCGCCGCCGAATCCACCCCTCGCCAAAGATCGTAGGGCAGCGCGCTGGCGGAGGCGTCGATACCGCTTGCCGGGGGGACAAGGCTCGGGGATGCCGGAACGTCGGCGTCAGGCCTTAGCGGTCGCTGATCGTCGGGAGTAGCGCTGCCCGGGAGTGGGGGAAGCGCACTGCGCTCAACGTCTTGCGCCCTTGGTTGCCCCAAGCTCGTCAGAGTCAGGCCCAGGATCAGGCATGGCGGCAGGAGCAAGCGCGCCAGTATCGCTGCTCGGCGCAGAGGCCGTGGTCTCCTCGATGCGCCCCTTGACGTTGCGCAGCGCCTTGGAGATTTCCTTTGGTTCCGGTTGGAAGTAAACGGCCAGAACATAGAGGCTTCCAGTGATCACACCGGCGATCACCCCCACGATCATCAGGAAACGAAACAGTGTCGGCATCGAGCGCTCTTGTTTCTAAGGGTCTTTAGCCGCGAACAGGGCGTCATTATGACCCAAAAACCTGGGAGCGCGTGCCCTGATTTACCATCATGGACGATTCGACAGGGCGCGGCCAGCATGGGAAATTCGCCACTTCGCGAGTCGCGTCTGGAGCATAACAATCGCGACGAGCCGATCCAACGATGAGTCTAGGGCTGAGCGACCATAAGAAAGACGACCGACAGGAGCGCCTTTTGGCGATCCGCGAGGCCCTTGGACCGCGGAGCGTCGTGCTGATCGGGCTGATGGGCGCGGGCAAGACCGCCGTGGGCAGGCGGTTGGCGAACCGGCTCGACCTTCCGTTCATCGACGCCGACACCGAGATCGAGGTGGCGGCAGGCGCGAGCATCAGCGAGATCTTCGCCGAGCACGGCGAGGCCTATTTCCGCCAGGGCGAGCGCAAGGTGATCGCGCGGCTGTTGGAACACGGTCCGCAGGTGCTGGCGACCGGCGGCGGCGCCTATATGAACCCGGACACCCGGGCCAATATCAAGGCGCATGGGCTCTCGGTTTGGCTTAAGGCTGACATCAAGGTGCTGATGAAGCGGGTCGGGCGACGTGATAACCGGCCCCTGCTTGCCGCTGGCGACCCGGAAATAGTGATGAACAAGCTTATGGAAGAGCGCTATCCCATTTATGCCGAAGCCGATGTCACGGTGGAGAGCCGAGATGTGCCGCATGACGTGATCGTCGGCGCGGTGATCGACGCGCTCGCCGACAAGCTCGGTTGCAAGGCGAATGCGGCCAGCGCGGGCCGCAAGAAGGTGAAATGATGCGCGACGGCGCGACCGCCTTGGCTTCAGGCCAAAGCGAGACAATCATCGAAGTGAAGCTGCCGGGACGGAGCTACCCGATCGTCATCGGCGAGGGGCTGATCGCCTCGGCCGGGCGGCGGATCGCCGCCGCGCTTCCTGGCGCGCGCTGCGTGGTGGTCAGCGACCGCAACGTGGCGGCGCTCTATCTCGCCGCGGTGAAAGCGAGCCTCGACCGAGACGGCCTGTTTCTCGGCGAGGCCGTGGTGAGCCCCGGCGAGGCGAGCAAGAGCTTCCCCGTGCTGGCGCCGCTCTGCGAGAGCCTGCTCGAGCTTGGCGTCGAGCGCGGCGATTGCGTCATCGCGCTCGGCGGCGGGGTGGTCGGCGATCTGGCGGGCTTTGCCGCCAGCATTCTGCGGCGCGGCGTCAGCGTCGTGCAGATGCCGACGACGTTGTTGGCCCAGGTGGATTCCTCGGTCGGCGGCAAGACCGGCATCGACACGCGGCAAGGCAAGAATTTGATCGGCACCTTCCACCAGCCGAGCCTGGTGCTCGCCGACATCGCCACGCTCTCGACCTTGAGCCAGCGCGAGTTCCGCGCGGGCTATGCCGAGGTGGTGAAATACGGGCTCATCGGCGACGCGCCGTTCTTCGCCTGGCTCGAGCAGAATTGGCGCGAGGTGTTTGCCGCCCCGGGCGAGAAGCGCCGCCAGGCGGTGGAGACCAGCGTCCGCGCCAAGGCCGAGATCGTGGCGGCCGACGAGCGCGAAGAGAGCGGCACGCGGGCGCTGCTCAATCTCGGTCACACCTTCGGCCATGCGCTCGAGGCGTTCGCCGGCTATTCGGATCGGCTGCTGCACGGCGAGGCGATCGCCATCGGCATGCGCCTTGCTTTTACCTTCTCGGTCGAGCTCGGGCTTTGCCCGGCAGGCGACGCCGCCCGCGTCGCGCGGCATTTCGAAGCCGTCGGATTGCCGATCGAGATCTCGGCGATCCCGGGAGGGAAGCCCAAGCCCGATGAGCTGTTGCGCCTCATGGCTCAGGACAAGAAGGTGAAGGGGGGCAAGCTCGCGCTGGTGCTGGTGCGCGGCATCGGCCAGGCCTTCGTCGAGCGCGACGTGCCGGTTGAGCGTCTCACGGCGTTTCTGGTTGAGGAGTGCGGCGGACGATGACACTTGGCTTGGGCGTTACGCTCGGCGCAATCCTGGGTCTGCTGATCATCTCGGCGTTCTTCTCGGGCTCGGAGACGGCTCTGACGGCGGCCTCGCGCGCGCGCATGCACGCGCTCGAGGAGGACGGCAACAAGCATGCCCGTATCGTCAACCGCTTGCTGCTCACCCGCGAGCGGCTGATCGGCGCCATCCTGCTGAGCTATAACCTCGCCAACATTGCCGCCTCGGCGCTGGCGACCAGCGTGCTGCTCGATGTTTTCGGCCATGCCGGCGTCGCCTACGCCACCGTGGTAATGACGGTCCTGGTCGTGGTGTTCGCCGAGGTGCTGCCCAAGACCTACGCCATCGTCAATGCCGATCGCATGGCGCTCTTCGTCGCCCCCAGCATTCGCCTGGTGGTGGCGGTGCTCGCCCCTGTGACGGCGGCCATGCAGTGGATTGTCCGGCATACCTTGCGGTTGTTCGGTGTGTCGATCAGCGACGACGTTGAAGTGCTTTCGGCGCATGAGGAGATCCGGGGCGCCATCGAGCTGCACCACAAGGAAGGCGGGGTGGTGAAGCTCACCCGCGACATGCTGGGCGGCGTGCTCGACCTGCGCGAGCTCACCGTCTCCGACATCATGGTGCACCGGACCAAGATGGACGCGATCGACGTCGAGCTTCCCACCGAGCAGATCGTCGACCTGGCGTTGAAAAGCTCGCATACAAGGGTGCCGCTATGGCGTGGCGAGCGCGAGGAGATCGTCGGCATTCTTCACGCCAAGCAACTGCTCAGGGCCTTGCGCGACTCCAAGGGCGATTTGTCCAAGCTCGACATCATGGCGATCGCAGTGCCGCCATGGTTCGTGCCCGACACCACGACGCTGAAGGACCAGCTCAACACCTTCCTCAAGCGCAAGGCGCATTTCGCCATCGTCGTCGACGAATATGGAGAGGTGATGGGCCTGCTCACGCTCGAGGACATCATCGAGGAAATCGTCGGCGACATTACCGACGAGACCGACATCGCCGCCGCGCTGGCCAAACCGCAACCCGACGGCTCGCTGATCGTCGACGGCACCGTGCCGATCCGTGACGTGAACCGGCTGATGGATTGGGACATTCCCGACGAGGAAGCGACCACCATCGCCGGGCTGGTGATTCATGAGGCGCAGACCATTCCCGACATGGGCCAATCCTTCACCTTCCACGATTTCCGCTTCGAGGTGCTGCGGCGGCAGCGGAACCGGATCACCAGCCTGCGGGTGACGCCGCTCAAACCCGCGCGGAAGCGGAAGAAGGCCTCAAGCAAGGCCTCATAGCGGCCGCGACCGCTCTTCGGGCGCCAGCGCGCTGATGGCGAGCGCGTGGATCCTGTCCTTGAGCTCCTCGGCCAACACATCGTTGACCATGCGGTGACGCTCCACCCGCGACTTGCCGGCGAAGCTCGCCGACACCACTTTAATGCTGAAATGGCTTTCGCCAGTTTGGGGCGAGCCGGCGTGGCCGGCATGTCGATGCGAATCGTTGACGACTTCGAGGGCGACCGGCGCGAAAGCTTGTCGCAACTTTATTGTGATTTGCTCTTCTACGCGCATCGCGCCGCCTCCATCTAAACCGCGCATCTTAGCCTAGTCGATGGCGTGAGGGCCATTCTTGTTGTGACGAGCGCCGCTTCTCATAATGCCAATTCCATGAAGCTCGATTCGAAACTGTTCGACCGCTTGCGCGTCAAGCCCGACACGGACCGCCTGCTGCGCGATTCCTGCCCGGCTTGCGACCGGCCGGGCTGCGCGGAGCCCGGACTCTACCCGGCGCCGAAGGGTCGTGGCCATGAAGGCCAGTATCATCGCTTCTGCCTCGACCATGTGCGCGAATACAACAAGGGCTACAATTATTTCGCCGGCCTGCCGGACGAGGATGTCATCCAGCACCAGAAGGACGACACCATCGGGCACCGACCGACCTGGTTCATCGGCGTGAACCCCTGGGCGCGCCAGCGCAAGCCGCGCAACGGCACCCGACCCGGCGGCTTCGCCCATACCTTCACCAGCCACGATCCGTTCGGGTTGTTCGCCGAGCGAGCCGCTGCCAAGGCGGCGGCGGAGTCCGCACGGCCGCTCAAGCGCCTGGAACGGAAATGCCTGCGCCAGCTCAACCTTGAGGACAGCGCCACCAAGGCCGACATCAAGGCGCGCTTCAAGGAGTTGGTTAAGCGGCTCCACCCCGACCATAACAAGGGTGACCGCCGCTCAGAGGACAAGTTGCGCGAAGTGATCCAAGCCTATAATTATCTGAGACAGGCCGGGCTTGCGTAACGTCGCTGGGCAGCCCCCCTTTCCCAAACATCGAGGCTTTGCCTCCGGCCAAGCCATACCCAACGCGACAACACAGGCTTTCATCGACCATGACCCTTGAAACTGCCCCTAGCGGCGCCGGCCTGCCGGACATGTCGGTTTCCGTTCGCCAGGTCTTCGGCATCGACTCCGATCTCGAAGTGCCCGCCTATTCGCGGCCCGACGCGCATGTGCCCGACATCGATGCGGACTATTTGTTCAATCCTGAGGTGACGCTGGCGATCCTCGCCGGCTTCAAGCACAACCGACGGGTGATGATCCAGGGCTATCACGGCACGGGCAAATCGACGCATATCGAGCAGGTGGCGGCGCGGCTCAACTGGCCTTGCATGCGCATCAATCTCGACAGTCATGTGAGCCGCATCGATCTGGTCGGCAAGGACGCCATCGTCATCCGCGACGGCATGCAGGTGACCGAGTTCCGCGAGGGCATCCTGCCTTATGCGCTTCAGTCGAACACCGCGCTCTGCTTCGACGAATACGACGCCGGCCGGCCCGACGTGATGTTCGTGATCCAGCGCGTGCTCGAGGTCTCGGGCAAGCTCACCCTGCTCGATCAGTCCAAGGTGATCCGGCCGCACCCCGCTTTTCGCCTGTTCGCCACCACCAACACGATCGGTCTCGGCGACACCAGCGGGCTGTATCACGGCACGCAGCAGATCAATCAGGGCCAGATGGACCGCTGGTCGATCGTCGTCACGCTGAATTATCTGCCGCATGACGACGAGGTGGCTATCGTGCTGGCCAAGGCCAAAGCCTGGAACACCGATGCCGGGCGCAAGGTCGTATCCAACATGGTGCGCGTCGCGGAGCTGACGCGGAACGCCTTCATGAATGGCGACCTATCCACGGTGATGAGCCCTCGCACGGTCATCACCTGGGCGGAGAACGCAGAGATCTTCGGCGATGTCGGCACCGCGTTCGCGCTGTCCTTCCTCAACAAATGCGACGAGCTCGAGCGCGGGCTGATCGCGGAATTCTATCAGCGCTGCTTCGGCGAGGATCTGCCGCAGTCCACGGCCAATGTTGCATTGAGCTAAGCGATGACGCTGACCCGGCGTAAAGACGCGCCGCTCGATCCCTTCAAGCGCGCGGTAACGCTCACCACCCGCTCGATCGCCGCAGACAGCGCGGTCGAGGTGGTGTTCTCGAATGAGCCGCCCGGGCTCTCCGGCAAGACGGCGCGGCTGCCCGAGCCCTCGCGCGTGCCGACCAAGACCGAAATCGCCGTGATCCGCGGCCACGCCGACGCGGCGGCGCTGTCGATCGCCTGCCACGATCCGGCTCTGCATGAGGCCCTGGCGCCCTCTGGCGGCGAGGCGCGCGCCGTGTTCGAGGCGATCGAGCAGGCCCGGGTCGAGGCGATCGGGGCCAAAGAGCATGCAAGGCGTCGCGGCCAACCTCACCGCTCGCATGGAGCAGCGTTATGAGCGCAGCCGCTTTGCCGAAGCGACGGAGCGCTCCGAGGCGCCGCTCCCCGACGCGCTCGGGCTCCTGGTGCGCGAGGTGTTGACCGGACAGGTCGCGCCAGCCAAAGCGCGCGCCGTGGTCAATCTGTGGCGTCCCTGGATCGAGGGCCGCGCCAAGACCGTGCTCGATCGCATGCCGCAGCTTTTGTTCGATCAGGAGGCGTTCGGCAGGCTGACGCGGGACCTGCTCGCGGCGCTCAACCTCGCCGACCAGCTCGATCAGCGCGAGCACGACGAAAAGTCGCCGAATGAGACCGAGAGCGACGAGGACGCAGCCGAAGGCGCGGAGGAGAATGCCGATGGCGAAGCCCGCGCCGATTCGACCGCCGACTCCCGCGCCGATGACGAGGCGATGAGCGAGGACTCCCTCGACGACAGCGAGGACGGCTCGACCGACCGGCTCGACCGCGAGGCCGACAGCGCCGAGCTGCCGCGCCGCGCCGAGCCGTGGCGTCCCAACCTCTCGGTGCTCGATAACCCCGAAGCCTTCGGCTACAAGGTGTTCACCCGCGCCTATGACGAGATCGTCAACGCCGAGGAGCTGTGCGACACCGACGAGCTCGATCGCTTGCGCGCCTTTCTCGACAAGCAGCTGCAGACGCTGCACGGCGCGGTGGCGCGGCTCGCCAACCGGCTACAGCGCCGCCTGCTCGCCCAACAGAACCGCGGCTGGGATTTCGACCTCGAGGAAGGCACGCTCGACGCTGCGCGGCTCGCCCGCGTCATCGTCGATCCGATGCATCCCCTGACCTTCAAGCAGGAGCGCGAGACGCAGTTCCGCGACACCGTGGTCACGCTGCTGCTCGACAATTCCGGCTCGATGCGGGGTCGCCCGATCATGGTCGCCGCCTGCTGCGCCGATATTCTCGCCCGCACGCTGGAGCGCTGCGGCGTCAAGGTGGAGATCCTCGGCTTCACCACGCGCGCCTGGAAGGGCGGGCACGCGCGCGAGGCGTGGCTCAATGCGCTGAAACCCGCGCTGCCCGGCCGCCTCAACGATCTGCGCCACATCGTCTATAAATCGGCCGACGCGCCGTGGCGGCGGTCGCGCCGCAATCTCGGATTGATGATGCGCGAGGGCCTGTTGAAGGAGAATATCGACGGCGAGGCGCTGGCCTGGGCGCATGCCCGTCTGCTGGCGCGGCCGGAGCAGCGACGCATCTTGATGATGATCTCCGACGGCGCCCCGGTCGACAATTCGACGCTTTCGGTCAACTCCGGGTCATATTTGGAGCGTCATCTGCGCCAAGTGATCGAAGAGATCGAAACCCGCTCCTCCGTGGAGCTGCTGGCCATCGGCATCGGCCATGACGTGACGCGCTATTACCGGCGCGCCGTCACGGTGACCGACGCGGAGGAGCTCGCCGGGGTGATGACCGAGAAGCTCGCCGAGCTGTTCGACGAGGACCTCGCGCGGCGGCAGTTGCTGCGCACGGTGCCGAGCGCGGCGCGGTCAAAGCGCCGGAAGCTGCATTAGCGTGAAGCCCCGTCTCCGCGGCCCTGGGCGTTATCCGGCGGCGGTGGCCATCGCCGTGGCGGCGATGCTGGGTGTGGCGCCGGCGCTGGCCGAGAAGCCGCAAACGGTGATGGCGGGCCCGACCCCGACCACGATCACCGCCATCCCCATCGATTTCGACCGCGAAAATCCGAGCCGCAAGGATTTCGGCAAGCTCGTCTTCAGGGCCGGGCTCAACCTCTTTGCCAAGTCGATCTATTTCGGCGGCTACTCGGCGATGGCGATCGACCCGACCGGACATTCTCTGCTGGCGATTTCCGATGCCGGCAGTTGGATGCGGGCGACGCTCAATTACGATGGGCGCAAGCTGAAAGGCTTGAGCGATGTGACGCTCGGCCCCCTGCTCGGCGCCGACGGCGAGCCGCTGCGCGACGATGTCATGCGGGATTCCGAGGGTATGACGCTGGTTGACGGCGACATCAAGCAAGGCACCGCCTATGTGTCGTTCGAGCGCAAGCACCGGATCGCGCGCTATCCCTTCAGCGCCGACAAATTCGGTCCGCCGACCGGCACAATTCCATTGCCGCCCGTCGACGAAAGGCATGACCGCCAATAGCGGGCTCGAGGCGATGACCATGCTCCGCACCGGCGCGCTCAAGGGCACGCTGGTGATCTTCGCCGAGCATCTCACCGACAAGAACGGCAATCTGCGCGGCTGGCTGATTGGGGGGCCGACCCCTGGAGATATCGTGCTGAAGCGTCTCGCCGGCTTCGACATCACCGACGCGGCGGCGCTTCCCGACGGCGGCATCGTCGTGCTGGAGCGGCGCTTCCGCTATAGCGAAGGCATCAAAATGCGCATCCGCCGCATCGCCGCGAGCGAGCTGAAGCGCGGCGCGCCGATCGTGGGCGAGGTGCTGCTCGAGGCCGACGACAGTTTGAACATCGACAATATGGAAGCGATCGCCGCAACCCGCGGGCTGTCGGGCGAGACCGTGCTGACGCTGATGTCGGACGACAATTTCAGCGTGATCCAGCGCACGCTGATCATGCAGTTCACGCTGCCTGAGACGAAACCGGTGACGGCCGGCTCGCAGGGCTAAGACGCGGCTTCGGCCTCGGCGCCCTGCTTCTTGGCGATGTCGCGCTTGAGGCGGCGCGCCTTCAACGACAACTCCTCGTCGCCCGCCTTCATCAAAAAGGCGTCAAGGCCGCCGCGATGCTCGACCGAGCGCAGCGCATGCGCGCTGATGGTCATGCGAACGCGCTTCTTCAGCGCCTCGCTCTCCAGCGTCACATTGCAGAGATTGGGCAGGAAGCGACGCCTGGTGCGGCGCTTGGCATGGCTCACATTGTTGCCGGAGAGCACGGCTTTGCCGGTGAGCTCGCAACGACGGGCCATGGCTAAATCCTTCTCCTAAATCGCGTGAAAGCCGGACGCGCTGTTCAAGAATTCCGGAAAAGCGTTGCTACCGGCGGGCGACATATACGGGTATGGGCTTTTCGGGTCAAGGCACCGCCACAAACTTGCGCCAAGCTTGAATTGACGAAACCTGCGAATAACCCGACATTCCGCCGGGTCTAGCAGGCGGGGCGAGCCTGCCAGGGGGTTGGACCGAATGCAACGCGCACGCCATTGCTTAAGCCTTGCTGCGGTTGCCGTCCTGACCTACGGCCTTGGCGATCATATTCCCGTGGATTCGGCCTATGCCGAAAGTGGCCTCGCCAGCACGTCCAGAATTGTCGCCGTTTACCGGGTCGACCTCGGCAGCTTCAATCTCGGCGATTTCAAGCTGACCACCACCTTCCGCGGCGAAGAGTACCAAATGCGCGGGGAAGGCCGGTTCACCATCCTGCAAGGCCTGCTCTATGAATGGCAGGGCGTGACCGCCAGCAAAGGCCGAGTGACCAGCGACGGACCGGCGCCCACCATGTACGCCCTGAACTACTCGGATGGCGGCGCGAAGACAGCGCAACTGCGCATGACCTTCGACGATCGCGGCGTCTCCAGCGTGTCGATGTCCCCAGGCAACAGGCCCAATCCCCGCACTATCCCGGTGACCCCTGAGCAGCTCGAAGGCGTGCTCGATCCGATGAGCGGGGCGTTCTTGAGCGCCCATTCGCAGAACCCGAACGGCGATCTCAATGTCTGCAATCAGACCTTGCCGGTGTTCGACGGCATGCAGCGCTTCGATCTGGTGATCACGCCGAAGCGCGCGGTCCACGTGCAGCGAGCGACGCCGGGCGGCTATGCCGGGCCCGCGGTGATTTGCGCGGTCAAGTTCATACCCATCGCCGGCTACCAGCCCGACAATCCCGGCATCAAGCTGATGGCGCAGTCGAACGAGATCGAGGTCTGGCTGATCCCGGTGCGGAACACCAATATGTACGTGCCTTACCGCATTGTTCTGCCGACGCCGATCGGCTATGGCTCGGCGATGGTGACCTCGATCCAAGTCGTCGGCGCGCGTCGCGCCAGCGCGGAGCCCTAGGTTTCTGTCTTGCCGTGTTCAAGTGTTAACGGCAACGCCGAAATCCCAACATGTAGTAGGGAACAGATGCCGAAGATTAACGCTCCCCTGATTCGTGCGTGGTCCGTTCCCTTTCATTTCCTCGGCGCTTGAAGGAACGCGATCAGCAAAAGCCATATGTAGTGGTGGTGGACGGGTCTCGACCAGCCACCTCCCTCCGGACCTCGATCCAGCCGAAACCGTCCCAATTCGCGACAGAACGAAATCCGAATGGGCGGAGTCAGCGATTCGGACGAGATTCGTTCCCCCCTCGTTCCGAGGTTTGGCATCGATTGAAGCTTAGGACGTCAAGATGAGTCGGTCTTTCTCCCCGCATTCCACAGGTCTGCAGCGCGGACGCGGCGTCACCGCGGTGCTAGGGCCGACCAATACCGGCAAGACCCATCTCGCCATCGAGCGCATGCTCGCGCATGACGTCGGCATTATCGGCCTGCCGCTCAGGCTGCTCGCGCGCGAGGTGTTCGACAAGATCGTCGCCAGGGTCGGCGCAGCCAAGGTCGCGCTGATCACCGGCGAAGAGAAGATCAAGCCCCCCTCGCCGCGTTTCTATGTGTGCACGGTCGAGGCCATGCCGCTCGACCTTGAAGCGGATTTCGTCGCCGTCGACGAAGTGCAGCTTGCCGCCGACGGCGAACGCGGCCACGTGTTCACCGACCGGCTGTTCAACGCACGTGGCCTGAATGAGACGCTGCTGCTCGGCGCGGCGACGATGCGCGACGCCATCCGCGAGATCCTGCCGGGCGCCAATCTCGTGTCGCGGCCGCGCCTATCGCAGCTCAGCTATGCCGGCGACAAGAAGATCACCCGGCTGCCGCGCCGGTCGGCCATCGTCGGCTTCTCCGCCAACGATGTCTATGCCATCGCCGAGCTGGTGCGGCGGCAGCGGGGCGGCGCCGCGGTGGTGCTGGGCGCACTCAGCCCCCGCACCCGCAATGCCCAGGTCGCCCTCTACCAGAATGGCGATGTCGATTTCCTGGTGGCGACCGACGCCATCGGCATGGGCCTCAATCTCGACCTCGATCATGTCGCCTTCGCCGGCATCCGCAAGTTCGACGGGCAGAGCCACCGCAACCTGACGCCCGCCGAGCTCGGCCAGATCGCGGGCCGCGCCGGCCGCCACATGAACGACGGCACGTTCGGCGTCACCGGCCAGGTGCAGCCGTTCGAACCTGAGCTGATCGATCGGCTGGAGAACCATTCCTTCGATCAGGTCGGCGTCCTGCAATGGCGCAACCGCAAGCTCGACTTCAGCTCGATCGAGCGGCTGAAGGATAGCTTGCGCGAGACGCCGGACCACCGGCGGCTTGCCCGCTCGCGCATGGTCGACGACGTGATCGCGTTGGAGAATGTGAGCCAGGATCCGGCCGTGCGCGACATGGCGGGAGGGCCGGCCGCGGTCGCTCTGCTCTGGGAAATGTGCCAGATCCCCGACTATCGGAAGATCTCGGCCACGAGCCACGCCGAATTGGTCGCCACGCTCTACGGCTTCGTCATGAGCGACACGGGTAAGATTCCCGCCGATTGGTTCGCCACGCAGGTGGCGCTCGCCGACCGCAGCGACGGCGACCTCGATACGCTATCGAACCGGCTGGCGCAGATCCGCACGTGGACCTTCGTCTCGCATCACGCCGACTGGCTCGACGATCCGGAGCATTGGCAGGGCCGCACGCGGGCGATCGAGGATAGTTTGTCCGACGCGTTGCATGAGCGGCTGACACAACGCTTCGTCGACCGGCGGACCAGCGTGCTGATGCGCCGTTTGCGCGACAAGGAGGAGATCGCGGCGGAGATCGGCGCCGACGGCAAGATCCTGGTCGAGAACCACTATGTCGGGCGGCTGGACGGCTTCCGCTTCACCCCCGACGCATCGAGCGACGGCATCCACGGCCGCGCCACCCGCCATGCGGCGGCTAGGGTCCTGGCCGTGGAGCTTGCGGAGCGTGCCGATGCGCTCGCCGGAGCGCCGGACGAAGCCATCGCCCTCACCGCCAACGGACGGATCGTCTGGTCGGGGTCGGAGATTGCCCGGATCGAAAAAGGCGAGACGGCGCTCAAGCCGAAAGTCGCGCTGTTTGCCGACGAGCATCTCGCCGCCGCGGACCGCGAACGGGTGTTGCAGCGGCTGGAAACCTGGCTCGACGCAGAGCTGCGCGCCAAGATCGCGCCGCTCATGGTGCTGAGCGAGACCTCCGACCTGTCAGGCCTTGCCCGCGGGCTTGCATATCAGTTGACGGAGAATCTCGGCGTGTTGCGCCGCGAGACAGCGTCAGCCGAGATCAAGGCGCTGGACCAGGCGGCGCGCGCGCAGCTTCGCAAATACGGCGCCAGATTCGGCGCGTTCAACGTCTATATCCCGGCGCTGCTCAAGCCCGCCGCGGCGGATCTCGTGCTGATGCTGTGGGCGGTCCATTCGGGGCGCGAACACTGCTTCGAGGAGGACGCCCTACCCGCGCGGCCGCAACAGGGGCTGACCTCGGTCGAGGCAGGCACCCTCCCTGAGGCTTACTGGCGCGCCGCCGGGTTCCATGTGGCGGGCAACCGCGCGGTGCGCATCGACATGCTGGAGCGGCTATCCGATCTCATTCGTGGGCGCATTGCCTACAGATCGGCCGAAGGGGGCGTCGCCCCGCCGACCGGCGCGACGGGCGACGGCGGCTTCCGCGTGGTGCCCGATTTGATGTCGGTGGTGGGCTGCTCGGGCGAGGAGTTCTGCTCGATCTTGAAGGCGCTCGGCTTCCGGCGCGAGCGGCGCAAGCTTGCGCCCGTCGCGGCCGTCGAGGCAGTTGCCGCCACGCCAGCCGAGGCCGATGCGTCCGAGGGAGGCACCACTGCCGACGCGCCAGCCGAAGTCTTCGACGAGATTTGGCGGCCAGGTAAGCGAAGGGATGCGCGCGAGGCGCGCCAGGAGACGCGGCGCGAACATAAGCCTCGGCGCGAAGAGCGCGGGAAAGCGCCGCGCCGCGAACGGCAAAGGCCGCAGGCTCATGCCAAACGCGAGACTGAGGCAAAGCGCGAGCTGGACCGCAAGCGCGCCGTCGAGCATTCGCCCTTCGCCGCGCTCGAGGCGCTGCGAAGCCGGCTCACGACCCGCCAGCCGGAAGGCAGCTAAGCGACAGCGATGCCGGGTCAGCGGCTCGACAAGTGGCTCTGGTGCGCGAGGCTCGCCAAGACGCGCACCGGCGCCGCGCGGCTGATCGAGGCCGGCAAGATCCGTGTCAATGGCGACCGCGTGCTGAAATCAAGCCGGCTGGTGCAGACGGGCGACGTGGTGACCGCGGCGTTTCTCGGCAGGCTGGCGGTGGTGCGCGTGCTTGCCGCCGTCGAGCGGCGGGGACCGGCGAGCATCGCGCGCACGCTTTACGAGGATTTGACTCCGCCTGCGCCGCCTGGCGCGGAGAATGCCGCGCGCCAGGGTCCGCGCCCGACGAAACGGAACCGCCGCCGACTCGACGCGCTGCGCAACTCCGATCTCTGAGGTCCGGCTTAGGCCGCCGAGGAGGCGAACCGCGTGCCGGATGCGGGCTGGATCCGCCCGAGCCGCAACAACTCGGTGACCTTTTGCGCCGTTACCGGCCGGCTGAAATAAAAGCCTTGCGCCTGCTCGCAGCCGGCGCCCAGCAGGAAGCGTACCTGGGCCTCGGTCTCCACACCCTCGGCAATGACCTCGAGCCCAAGCTCGTTGGCGAGCCTGATGGCGGCCCTGACCACGGCCGCGTTGCGGTAATCGACGGTGACATGCAAGACGAATTCCTGCGCGAGCTTCAGCCGGTTGACCGGGTATTGGGTGAGATATTTGAGCGAGGAGTAGCCGGTGCCGAAATCGTCGATGGCGATCTTGGTGCCAAGCCGGCGGAGATTCTGCAACGTGTTGGAGTGCCGTTGGGTCGCCTCCATCAGCACAGACTCGGTCAGCTCAAGCTCGATATCGCCCGGACTAATGTTCCAGTGGCTAAGACTCTCCTCCACCTCGCGCTCAAGCTCGGCAGCGTTCTTGAGCTGCACGCCGGAGACGTTGACCGAAAGCACCGGCGGCGCGATTCCCTCGGCATGCCAGAGCTTGAGTTGCTGGCAGGCCGAGTCGAAAATCCATCTTCCCAGCGGCAAGATGGCGCCGGTCTGCTCGGCGATGGCGATGAAGGCGCCGGGCATCAGCAAGCCCCGTGTCTTGTGGTTCCACCTGATTAGCGCCTCAAGACCGATGATGCGCCCGGTCGCGAGCTCGACCTGAGGCTGATAGTAGAGCTCGAGCTCGCTCTGGTCCAAAGCGAGGCGTAGCTCATCGGCGACGCGCACGCGCTCGCCCACCTGCAAATCGAGATCCTGGCTATGGAAGCGGTAGCAATTCCGGCCGTCATCCTTGGCGCCGTAAAGGGCGAGGTCGGCCTGCATCATCATCGCCTCGGCGCCGGCCACCTCCGGCGAATTGAGGGCTATGCCGATACTCGAGGTAATGCGGATCTTGTGTCCCTTGATGCTGAAGGGAGCGGCAAGGTGCCTGCCGATTCTGGCGGCCAGATCCTCGGCCGTCTCGGGGTCGCTCACCTCGGTCAGCAAGATAGCGAACTCGTCGCCACCGAAGCGCGCCACCAGGTCGTCTGCCCGCACGGCGTTCCTTAGCCGGTTCACGACCTCCTTTAGCAGGATGTCGCCCATGGCGTGGCCGAGCGTGTCATTCACGTCCTTGAAATTGTCGATGTCGAGATAGAGCACGGCGAACGGAGGCGCGCCGCGCCAAGCCGCGTTGAAGGCCATGGTCAGGCGCTTAGTGAAGGCGCGGCGATTAGCGAGGTTAGTCAAAAGATCGGTTTGCGCAAGCTCGAGGATCCGGCTGTTGGCCGTCTCCAGGTGGCGCGCATGGCGGAGCGAGGCCCACATGTAAGCCAGCACCGCGCCGAACACCAAGAAGACGCCGGCAAGTACAGGCCAAGCCCGGTAGAAGCTCGCCAACCCGCCTTGGGTCGGCACCACCACAAGATCCCAGCTCGCATCGCCAACCTTGATCACCATCGACCAATCGGCGGTCTCGGACAGCTCCCGCTCTGACTTCGCCTCGATCGGTTCCGGCCGGTCGACCGCGCCGCGCATATAGACCGGCAACGCGTCGGCGCCTGCCTTGACTTCATAAAGATAGACGTCAACGGTTTTGGGCAGGATCGCCTTGCTCAAAATGGAATCGAAGACGGCCGACGTTTGAAACGCGCCAACGATTACGCCGAGGGTGTTCTCTAGCCGCTCACTCACCACACTGATCGGCACTCCCTTGCGATAGACGGGAAGGACCGCAAGAAAGCCGGCGCGCTGTCCGCCGATCGGGTTGCGCAACTGGATGCCCTGAGCGGTCGCCATGAGATTTCCGTCGCGCGCCCGCTCGATCGCCTCGCCGCGCGCGGGATCGGAATTCATATCCATGCCGACGGTTGCGGTCTTCTTTGAAGCGGCGGTCGAATACAAGACGGGAAAATATTCGTCGCGCTCAGGCGAGACCGTCGGCGCCCCGGATGTCGACCAGGTCGTGATGGCGAAATCCGGGTGGCCGCTTTCTCTTTGCGCACTCACGAACGCTGCCCGATCCTCGCGGGTCACCCGCGGACACCAGAGGAGACGCATGACGTCGCCTTGACCGAGGTTTATTTGGCGGGTGAAGAGAGCGAACTCGTCGGGATCGACGGTATGCGAGGCATCGTAGAAGGCGCGAAGGGCCGTGATCTTTGCGAGAAAGTCGTCGAGACCATCCTGGAGGATCGAGGCGTAGTCACCGGCGATAGCGCTGAACTTCGCCGTGGCGAGCCTTTGCTCCCAGATGGAGACGGCGAACCAGGCCGAGACCGCCACCGCGACCCCAAGCAGGGCTGCTGCGGCGATCGGCCAGCTGTGGCTCGCAGGCCGCCACTTCCTGCTGTACTCCGACAGATCGGGCATCGGGCAGGGGCTCCTTGCGTCCTGGAATGCACCCTTGCAGCTTAAGATTGTAAAAACGGCAGGAAATTCGATGCTAGGTCGTGGACGGTTCGCTTTTCGTCAGATTGGGCGAAATGCCATAAATTGATTGACGCAGGATTAGTGGCGAGCCTGAAATTTCAACCCAGGCCGCAGATGAGAAACGATTTTCCCGGGCCAAATCGCGGCCTTGGCGGCCGTAACGGCTCGCCTTGTGCTGCTGGCGCGATTGTTATAGGCAGATGGCCTTCCTCGGGCGACTCTGGCGGCCCTCAGGGGCTAGAATGTGGGCCGAACTTGGCCCCGAAAACGTGTGGGACCGATGACCTACGTCGTCACCGAAGTTTGCATCAAATGCAAATACACCGACTGCGTTGAAGTCTGCCCCGTGGATTGCTTCTACGAAGGCGCCAATATGCTGGTGATTCACCCCGACGAATGCATCGATTGCGGGGTATGCGAGCCGGAATGTCCGGTGGACGCCATCAAGCCCGACACGGAGCCGAGCCTCGAAAAGTGGCTCGAGGTGAATCGGCAATATTCCGAGACTTGGCCGAATATCACGACCAAGAAGCCCGCGCCGCCTGACGCCGACGCTTTTGTGGCGGAGCCCGACAAGTTCGAGAAATATTTCTCGACCGACCCTGGTGAAGGGGACTAGGAAATTCAAAGGGTTAAGTCTTAACCTTATGGTCAAAATGTCGCATGTTGCGGCGCAAAAATGGCCCTGGTGCAGGACAGGATGGCTTTCGAATTCACTAAGAATATGTTAGAGTGATGTCGAAATGGCGCGGACTGTCGGCGCATTAAGCACCAAGAGAGGCGTCCCTATTCGGGCGCACTTTTTTTTCTGACTTGAGGGAGGTGGCGCGATCAGACCCCTGATCGACGGCTCATCGTGTGCCTAATGCCTTCCGTCAGATTACGACGGGCGCCGAACTTCGGACCGGCGCATGGAGATGAGCGAGCCGACCTCCTCCGCATCAGCGCTCGCAAAGCAATTTGACAAAGTGAGATGAGAGTAATGCCTGACAAGAAAAAGCCCCAGCAAAGACACGGATTTCGCACCAACGAATACGTCGTGTATCCGGCCCATGGCGTCGGCCGGATCGTGAGTATCGAAGAGCAGGAGATCGCGGGTGCGAAGCTTGAGCTTTTCGTCATCAACTTCGAGAAGGACAAGATGACGCTCCGAGTGCCGACCGCGAAGCTACAGAGCGTCGGCATGCGCAAGCTCGCCGAGGAGAAGACCGTGAAGAAGGCGCTCGGCACGCTCAAGGGCAAGGCGCGCGTCAAGCGCACCATGTGGTCCAGGCGCGCTCAGGAATACGAGGCCAAGATCAACTCCGGCGATCTCGTCTCCATCGCCGAGGTGGTCCGCGACCTCTACCGCTCCGAGGCGCAGCCCGAGCAGTCCTACTCCGAACGGCAGCTTTACGAAGCCGCGCTCGACCGCATGGCGAGAGAGATCGCCGCCGTGGAGAAGCTGGACGAGGCAAGCGCTGTCGCCAAAATCGACGATTTGCTCGCCAAGACCGCGCGTCACAACAAGCTCGCGGCGGAGACCGAGGCGCGCACCCGCGCGGCCTAACGCATCGTGCCAGGCGCCAAGGCCTGCTGTCTTCGCGGCAGCGGCCTGGCGCCGGCCACATTTACAATCGCCTGTTCCACAAGCGCATCAATCTGCTGGAGCGCGACTGCGATCGGCGCCAACGCCGCTTGCGCGCGTGGAACCAAGTCGGGCGCCCCCGGCTGTCGGCGATCAATCGCTGGACTGCGGCGCTCAACTTGGGTTCGTCGATGCCGCGGAGCAACTCTTCGTAGATGGAAACGAGGTGGGGTTTTACGATCGACATTCGGTCCACACGCAGTTCGATGGGGACCGTGCGATCGAATGTCTCGCAATCGTCCAGCCGACCGCACATTGCCAACGCAATCATGGTGCGAATGCACTTCTCGCATCTTGAGCAGTTACCCGTTGCGGTCTTAGGACTAAAGCAGACGCGAAGGTGCCGGCGGACCATCGGGTGGTCGGCAATCGCACGGACCTTACCATCCCTCCGGAAGGTTGCGTCGGCGTGCTCGACCGCCAGCCGTTGCGACGACCAAAGCGGATCGAGATCCCAATGCGAGCCCCACGGCTTGGGATCGTGATAAGGATAGCTCGACGGGATCACGAGCCGTTCGACCTCTTCGACCAGGACGTGCCCCAAAGCGGCGAGCGCGCCGCCGTGGCTTCTGCGAATATCGACGCCCTGCGAGGCGCTGTGCTCCTGCAGATTGGTGGCAATCAGCACGGCTCTGGCGCCAAACCGTGCAGCGACCTCCCTAAGCCCGGGGAGGAAGGCATCGACGCGAACGCGATTTTCCAGGTCGACGTCGTATCCGTGCGCATAGACGAGGATCCCGGGCGGAGTCTCGGCGCCGATCAGCGCGTAAAACGAATCCACGCCGCCGGTAAAGCATTGAGCCGTCGTTCCAGGCTTCTCGCGTGGGACATCGACCACCGCGGCGGGAATCACCCGCGTGCCGGGCAATTGCCACCACTCCTGGACTTGCGCAACGACGGCAGGCACGCGCTCGAGCCATGACCGGTCAACCGCAGCTTCGACTTCGAGCTGCTCGCCCCGGGTTGCCGCGGCGATCAGCAAGGCGCTCGCGAAGGCTTCTGGAGACGCGGTCAGCGCGGCATCGTCGGAGTCGAACCATAGAGGTTCGCCATCGACATCGGCCTCCACGTGACCGCCGCCTGAGTTCGTGCGCCAGGACCTGAGATTTGCGATGCGCATGGCGAGCTAGCTGGCGATGATACGCTGCAACTCCCAGTTCATCTTGCAGCTGCCGTCGACTGCATCGACTCCCAGGAGGTCCCGGACGCCCTCGAGGATGATCTCGGGAGTCGCCTTGTCGAGCCAGAACATGAGGTTGATGAATTCGATCATCTCGTCCTCGCCGGCGAAGTCCCAGGTGTAGCGGCACAGCTCGTCGGTCTCGACGCGAAATCCGGCCGCCTTTACGTCGGCGCGGAATGCGTCGTCGACGAAGCGGCCCTCGTGACCCATGCTGTTGTGACGATCGACGAAGCCGTTCAAAAACCCATCGGTCGCCGCGCCGACCGGAACCTCGAGGATAGAGAGCCGCCCGCCCGGACGCAGCACCCGCCGCATTTCTCGCAACACGGCAAGCCGGTCATCCACGTGATGCAGTCCGGCGATGCTGACCAGAGCGTCAACGCCAGCGTCGTGCAGCGGCAGCTCGCTTAACGGCGCGAGGTGCCATTCGACGTGCTCATCATCCCACGTCCTGGCGAAGACGTCCGAAGGGTCGATCGCGATCAAACGAAGTTCGAGGTCGGGGGGGAGATGATCCGCCAGGTAGCCGCCACCGGAGGGCATGTCGCAAACCACATCGCCACGCCGGAGACCAACTTGCTCAAGCGCAACCGAGAATTCGTTGCGACGGGCACCGGGAACGAGCTGCATCGCCCGATGATATGCCTGACCGCGACGACTGAAGATCAACTCGTACGTCTCGAACATGTGCCCCGTTGCAAGGCTTACTCTGCAACCAAGGGTATACTACAGCGAATATGTGTCATCCCTAGAAGCAAACCAGTGAGCAAATAAACGTTGCTACGGTTGGCGTTGCGCTATTGGCAACCGATCTGCCCCATCAGCACCTTCAGCTCCAGCGCCTCGGTGCGGGCGTCGAGCTCCATGCAGAGCGCGAGCAACTCGCGCAAACCTTGGCAGGCTCGCTCAGGCTGTCCCTTCATATGCGCAAGCACGGCTAGGTTGCGCATCTGCATGGCAATCGCACGGCCCTCGCCGGCATCGCGCGCCGCATCGAGAGCGATGTTGAACTCCTCCTCGGCCTCGGCCAGCCGGCCGCTGTCGAGATAGACGGCGCCGAGATTGCCAGCTGCCTTGGCCACGCCCGAGGCGTCGTTGGCGTTCATGAAGAAATCGATCGCCTTGCGGTAGCAGGACTCGGCCTCGGCAGGATGCTTCAGCGCGCGATGGGCGTTGCCGAGATTGTAGGCGGCTTGCGAGGCGAGCTCCGGCAGGCCGAGTTCCTCGTAGAGACGCAGGCTTTCCTTGAAATGCGTGGAGGCTTCCTCGAAGCGGGACTTTTCGAATAGGACCGTGCCGAGATTGATATTCGCCCGGGCGATCCCGTCTTTGTGCTTCATACGCTCCTCGAGCTGTAGCGCCTGCCGGAGCATCTCCTCGGCCCGGTCGAAATTCTGGGTTTCGCGATAGAGCAGGGCGAGATTGCCCACGGCCACCGAGGCGATGGCGATCTCGCCGAGCTTATCGGCGATGGAGAAGCTCTTGAGCAGCATCTGTTCCGCTTCGTAAGGCTTGCCGAGACTTTGCAGCAAGAGACCGAGATCGGCGTAGAGCTGGGCCAGCCCCAACTCGTAATTGTTGTCAGTGCAGAGCTTGGCCGCCTTGTTGTAATTGGCGAGGGCGCCCTGGAGATCGCCGGCCTTCATCTGCGTGCCGGCGAGCGCCATGAGCGCGTCGATTTGCGATTTGGCGTCGCCGTGCTCGGCGAAGATGCGGCCGGCGCCGCCGAACCGCTCGGTCGCTTCGGCAAAGCGCCCGCCCCGCAGATGGAGAACGCCGGCGAACATGTCGATCAGCGCGGCGATGTCATCGCGGCCCGTCTGAGCCTCCACCCCGCGCGCTTTTTCGATCAAGGCTTCGACGCTCGGAATGTCGCCGAGCCTGAACTGGACAAGCGCGAGAGCCAGCAAGTTTTCCGGATCTTCCGGCGCCAGCCCGTAAGCCTGCTGAAACAGCCGCAGAGACTCTTGCACATCAGCCGGTAGAACGAGCGCGCCTTGGTGGCGGAGCGCGGCGGCGGCGGAGCGCGCGGCACGCTCGGCGTCGGCCCGCTTCGCTTGCGCAATCTCGGCTAACATCGCCGTCGCGAACGCGCTGTCGCCCGCTTTGAGCTTGGCGATCGCACGCCGCGCCGGCCTGGTGTTCCGCGCATTGAGCGCGCGCACGGCCTCGGCGATCAGCGCCTTGATGCTGTTGCTCTCCTTCAGCGAGAAACGGTCGCCATCCTCCTGCGAACTGCTCGCCAGTTGGCCGGCGATCAGCGCGGCGATCCGCTCGGCCGTGACCTGGACTCGAATTTGGTCCTTGCGCAGCGACCAGCGCGCCAAGATCGCCGACAGGCCGAGCAATAGGACAAGGCCGCCAAGGAGCGCCAAGGCGGTCTCGAGCGTCGTCCAATCGGCCGGAAAGACGCGGGTGAAGGACTCCATGGCGCTGATCGGACACTCCCCGTTGACCTTAAGCGCGGCTTGGCGGGTACGACTATGGCACTGCTTGGCCTATAGCGCGATAGCCGGCCCTGTTGGCTCCGCAGGCGGCTTGTCTCGCTCGGAACCGTTCGGCAGCAGCTCGATTTGCTCCGGATGGCTCGCTTCGATCATCGGCCCATTGCGCCAGCCAAGGAAGCCGCGCACGCGCAGGCGTTTCCCGGCGAGGGCTTTGAGGTCGATACCGGCGGCGGCAAAAACTGGCGCGTCCTTGCGGTCGACACTGATAGTGAAATCGCTGCGCCAGTCCTTGGCGAAATTCAGATAGATCCGGCCGCCGCCTTCGCCGACCGCGGCGACGGTGCCTTCGACTAGCTGATAGGAATGGGTGAGGCGCCCCAAGCGCTTCAAGTCAAGCGCGCTCGCCACGCGATAGAGCGAGGAACCCCACACGCCGAGTCCCTTGGCTCTCGCTTCGGCTTCGCGCGCCAGAAGCTCGGGCACGCAGGCGCGATTGTCAGGGAAGGAATAGACGCGGGCGAGGCCCTCGGCGACGAGTGCCTCCTGAAGCCACAGCCGGTTCCCCCCGCTCACAACGAAGACTTGCGCCAACAGGTGACCGTGCCGGTCGAGGCCACTGCCGCCCAGTTTCAGCTCGACCTGTTGGTTCGCCGCAAGCGCCGCAAGTGCCTCTTTCGCCGCGTCGACGAACGGCCAGGGATCGTCGCCCCGCCAGCCGAGCGGCGGCATCGGCGCTTTGGCGCCGATCAGCCGTACGGTCCTGCCGTCGGTGAGCTTGAGCGTCTCGGCATCGATGACGGAGGCGACCGTGCCCGTTTCGGGCGCCGGCAACTCGCAGGCACGGGCGGGGGACGCTGCGGCCAGCCAAGCCGCTGCGGCAAAGCCGAGAATTCTGGCCGTCCCCGTGACCATGCTGCATCTTAGGGATGTAGCCGGCAAACTCACAAGCGCTTGAATTTGGGCCCGAGCCTCAGACCAGGAAGAAATTCCCGACGATGACGGCGAGGCTCAACACCACCTGCCAAAAGAACGGCTTGGCTCTGAGCGAACCGGCCGTGGTCTTGAGCTCGCGCAGCACGAGATAGCCACCCATCGAGCGGCGGAACCAGCCGGTCGCCTCGCCCGGCTGGTCCATATGCTTGGGCACGCGCTTCCAGCCGGCGAAGAGATTGCCGAGAGCGCCAAGCATGGAGCGGAAATCGACCGCCATTAGCCCGGTGTTGTCCTGGAAGATGACATCCTCGCCAGCGATGAAGCCCGGGCTCACCCGGCCGATCGCCTTGCCGTCGAGGCGCACGGCCTGACCACGCACCGGCGAAGCGCCCGGATCGCCCATCAGCCCCATGACGGTGGCCGACCTCGGTGCGCCGAACGGGTAGCGCAGCGGCAGCGTCGCCAGCCCGCCAAGCGCGATCGCCGCAGGCGCGAACTGCCAGGCGCCTAACATCGCCGCGGCGAGGCCGAACAGCAGCGGCGCGATGAGCAGGAGCAGCTCGCCGAAGAACTGACCCCACAGCTTACCGCGATCGAGGTGCACGCGCGCTGCCGCGGCCGCCAGGTCGTAATCGGCGAAGGCTTGGCCTTTCTCTCGCGCGATCTCGCCGAGATGGGCGATGCGCCGTCCTGTCAAAGGATGGGTGGAGTTGAGCTGAACCAGAGCAGCCCAAGGATTATAGGTGTCGAACAGCATGGCTTCCGCCGCGGCTCCAGGGTTCGCTGCCGTGCTTTCCGCCATCAGGCCGGCATAGCGGGCGTTCTTAACGTCGATCACGCCGAGATGCCGGGTCGAGCGCAGCAGGCTTTGCGTCGCCTCCGTGTCCTCGACCGCGACGATGCCATAGGCGATCTTGACCAGGGCGCTGGCGAGATGGCGAGGTTCGACGCGGCTGGCGGAAAAGGCGTCGGCCAGATATTCGCGCGTGCGGCTGAGATAAAGCAGGAGATAGATACCGATATAGTAGCCGACCAGCGCGACGAGGCCGATCACCGCGAGCTTGTTGCCTTCCTTGCTCGAGCTCGAGCTCGAGCGCTGCGAGCGGGCGAACACCGCGTAGAGCTGGTAGAGGATCTGCACCAGCATGCCGGCCATGGTCATCAAGATGAAATCGCGATTGACGATATGGCCAAGCTCGTGGGCGACGACGGCGCGCTGCTCCTCCTCGCTCAGAAACTCGAAAATACCCTGGGTCACCACGATGCGCGCATTGGAGCGCAATAGCCCATAGGTGAAGGCGGTCGGGTTGCGGTCGGGGATGAAGCCGACGCGCGGCGCCTTGAAGCGGTAGTCGTCGGCCACCTGATGGATGAGCTGATGAACGCCGGGATAGCGCTGCATCACCGCCGCGTCATCGAGGAATTCGAGACTGTTGAACCATCGCAGCGTCAGGTCCGAGAGCCAGGGGCTGACCAGCCAAATCAGCAGATTGATGACGACAGTGAGCCCGATGGCGAGGGTGACATTGACCTCGCCGGCAGCCACCATGGCCGCGAGCACGAGCCCGACCACCATGCCAACTAGGATGCCGAAGGTGACGAGAGAGGCGAAAACGAGACGAGCCACGACGATCCCCCCAGAGTGCGCCCAAGCGCGAGGCGAGATTAGCGGTCGCCGGGCATCGGCGCTGCCAAATTCAATCTGATTATTTCTCCTCGGCGCGGACGAACTGGGCGAGCTTGTCGCCCGCGGCGTCGAATAGCGTGAGCGTGGCGTCGTCCTGCTCGAAGCTCTTGGCGGCCTCGAGCGTGGCGAAGAAGCTCGTTTCCAGCTGAGTCAGCCCTGGGCAACCTTTCCGCGTCGAGCCGAGCGGGCCGATCTTGATATGATCGCCGTCGATGGTGTAGCCGCCGAAGAAGCGGTTGCACCCGCCAAACCCGCTGATCTTGCCCTCGGGTCCGAACTGCACGCTCATATGCACGCCGGAGGGAATGTCCAACGCGGTCATGAAGCTCGGATTCCATTTGCTCCCGCCGAGATCGACGCCCATCGTCATACCCGCCGTTCCAACCGCCAGAACCAAACCCAAAAGCGGCATGTCATCTTCCTCTCTCGCAATGCAGTTGTTACGTCATGGCTTCGCGGCAGTGTCGCCAGCGGCAGTCGCGTTGATCTTGTCGTTGATCCAGTCCTTGTAGGACGAGACTTTGGTGTAGACGCCGGGGAACACGCCGTCGGCGCAGGAATGGCCCCAGCTCACCACGCCGACCTGCACGAACTTGCCCTGGAGCTTGGCGACCAACGGGCCGCCGCTGTCGCCCTGGCAGGAATCGGCACGCTTGTCCTTGCCTTCGGCGCAGATATTGCGCTCGACGTCGATGGTGCTGGTCGGACCGCCATAGCCCACGCTCTTATAAAGGGTCGCGCAGTCATGCACGTCGACTTCGACCAGGTCGGCCGCCCGCAGCTGCTCGGGCGAGTTGATCTCCTCGGCCATCGCTTGCGCCGCTTGCGGATTGACCTGATGCAACTGGGTCGCAAGATCGATATCGCCGATGTCGAGCAGCCTCCCCCAGCCGCTGACGGTGTAGCTCGGCGCCGCATCCGCATTCGCGCTGTGCAGAGTCGCGTCGACCTCGGGCGCGGCGATCTCGATCGGCTTGATGATGCCGATCGGCCGCTTCAGCTTGACCAGCCCGATATCGTAGCCCTTGGATTCGTAGTCCGCATTCGGAATGACCTGCTCGACCTTGACGGTCTTTAGCTTGCTGCGATGGACGCTGCCGTAACCAACCTCCATCTCCTCCGGCTTATTGGCGACGCCATCGTCTTCCAGACAATGGGCGGCGGTCAGCACCCATTGCGGGGCGATCAGCGAGCCGCCGCACCAGCTCACCCAGCGATCGCCGTTGGCGTCGGCCCATGATCTGGTCAGAAAGACCTGCCAGGGGATCTGGCCCTCTTCGACCGGCTGGCCGTTGACGATCATCTCGCTGTTCTTGCCGGCATCGTCCGCGGCGAGCGCGGGCCCGGCAAGGCCGACTGACAGGGTCAAGAGGGCAAAAAGCTGACAGAAGACGCTGCGTCCAGTCATGGTGGTGACTCCGAGTTTATCGACGATACGAAGCCGCATATTTGGGGAGGCTCATTCAACAGGAAGCGCCTATTTTATCGGGGTCCAAGCAGCCTTCACATTAAATCTTTGCAACCGCCGGGTAATGCAGCCAATTCTTGCTGCAACGCGGCAATATCGAGGCTGACACATGACTGTCACCGAATTCACGCCGGTCGCCTCCACCCTCGGCGGCGCGCTGATCGGCGTCGCCGCAGTGATGCTGCTGGCGCTGAACGGGCGTATCGCCGGCATCAGCGGCATCATCGGCCGGCTGCTCCCGCCTTACGCGGGCGCCGACCCAATCGGCGCCGCTTGCATCGTGCTCGGCCTGATCGCCTCGCCCCTGCTCTATCAAGCGGCGGCCGGCGTCCCGTTCGCGCAGACCGTGTCGGATCAGGGAGCGCTGATGGCGGTCGCGGGACTGCTGGTCGGGTTCGGCACCGCCACTGGCGGCGGCTGCACCAGCGGACACGGGGTGTGCGGGGTCGCCCGGCTGTCGCCGCGCTCGGTGCTGGCGACGGTCATCTTTATGGCTACCGGCTTCGCCACGGTCTACCTGATGCGTCACGTGATCGGAGGCTAAGCCATGCGCCAAATCGCCAATTTCCTCGCCGGTCTCATCTTCGGTCTGGGCCTGTTGATTTCGGGCATGGCGAACCCGGCAAAAGTGCAGAACTTTCTCGATCTTGCCGGCAGCTTCGATCCCAGCCTGATCTTCGTGATGGCGGGCGCGCTCGCGGTGACGTTCATCGGCTACCGGCTGGTGTTGCGGCGGGAGAGGCCGGTCCTCGCCGAGCGATTTTATCTCCCGGCCGGCAGCATCATCGATGGGCGATTGATCTTTGGCGCGGCGCTGTTCGGGGTCGGCTGGGGACTTTCGGGTTTCTGCCCCGGCCCGGCCATCGTCTCGCTGCCGCTCTTGGCCAAGGGCACGCTGATCTTCGTGCCGGCGATGCTCGCAGGCATCGCCATTGCCCGCCTGCGCATGCAGGCAAAGGCGTCGCGTTCCGGTCCGCTGGCGCAGCCCGAGTAGCGATAGCCCGAGCCTAGATGCGGTACTTTTCCCGGGGCGACCCCTGGGCAATCTTGGTATAATCCCCCCGCGGACCCAAGATGCGACTGACCAAGCAGACGAGCTACGCGATACGGATCCTGATCCACTGCGCCGTTGCCGGTGACGGCTATGTGCGCGCCGCCGATATTGCGCGCCAAGACGGCATCACCGAGTACAACGTCGCGAAGATCGTGCCGATCCTCGTGCGCGGCGGCTTCATCGCCACCAGCCGGGGCCGTGCCGGCGGACTGAAGCTCGCGCGGCCGGCAACCGAGATCGGCATCGGCGATGTGCTCCGGGTCACCGAAGCCACCCATGTCGAGGCCGAATGCACGGGCGGCACATCGCTCCCCTGCGGCATCAAGCGGGCAGCGCCGATCAACCGGCTGCTCGGCGAGGCGTTGCAGGCGTTCATCGGCGTGCTCGACCGGCATACCCTGGCTGAGCTGATCAGTGCGCGGCCGCCCGATGCCACCTTGCTGGAGCTCACGCCGAAGAAAAAACGCCGCGCCGCGGCGGCAGCGAGCTGCTAGCGGCTTGCCCTTGCGGTCTTTTGCCCGCGCGCCCACAATAATCGGAGTTGGCCGCGTGGCCGCAACTCGGCTATGCAAAGCCGGCTCAATTGAAGACCCCGTAGCTCAGTAGGATAGAGCACCAGATTCCTAATCTGGGGGTCGCGCGTTCGAATCGCGCCGGGGTCGCCATTTCCTCTTCGTCAGACTGCCATTCGCAAGAGGCGCCACATGCGCGCCGTCACCCAGCCAAAGCGGGATCATGACAAGAAGGAAGCGATCCCGGTTCGTGACGCGCGGCGATCTCGGCACGCTTGCGCTCGGGCGCATGCTGCACGCGGCTGGATTGCGGCAACGAACTCCCACCAACGATCTGGTTGTCAGCCTTACCTCGTTTCCGCCCCGCATCGGCAAGCTGCATCTCGTCATCCAAGCGCTGCTGCAACAGTCGCTGCGACCACGCAAGGTCGTGCTCTATCTCTCGCTCGATGAGTTTCCCGATCGGCACGTTCCCGCGCAACTCGGCCGGCTCCTGGGCGATCAGTTCGAGATCCGCTACGTCAGCGGGAACCTGAAACCCTATAACAAGCTGTTGTTCGCGCTCGAGGCTTTTCCGGAATGCTGGATCGCGACGTTCGACGACGATCGGCTCTATCATCGTCACTGTCTCGCGCAATTGTGGGACGCCGCGAAGGCGTATCCGCGAACGGTCGTCTGCGCCGTCGCCCGCCGCATGGTCGTCAAGGACGGGCAATTCCTGCCTTATCTCGAATGGCGCAAGGTTCGCTCCGGCGATGCGAGTTTCTGGCTATTTCCAATCGGCAGCTGCGGCATCCTCTATCCGCCGGGCTCGCTTGATCCGCTGATCGGCGACCGGACGCTGTTCCAAGATCTCGCGCCCCTCCAGGATGACATCTGGTTCAAGGCCATGAGCCTCAGACAGAATACGCCCTGTCTCGCCGTCGGTGGCGACGGACTGATGCCGCTGCTCGAATTCGAGGACAAGACCCGGCTTTGGACACTGAATGAGGGTGGAAACGATGAGGTGTGGCGTCGGGTGCTCGGTCATTTCGGCATGACCCCCGACACTATCGCGGCGCAGGAAATGCAGCTCAACGCTGGGGCTGGCGTCAGCCAGCGGGCTTGACGCCGCTCAGCTTGCTAGCGGGTCGGCATCGGCGTGTCGCCGCGATAATCGTAGAAGCCGCGCTTGGTCTTGCGCCCGAGCCAGCCGGCCTCGACATATTTCACCAGCAGCGGACAGGGGCGGTACTTGGAATCGGCCAGCCCCTCATACAGCACCTGCATGATCGACAGGCAGGTATCCAGGCCAATGAAATCGGCAAGCTGGAGCGGGCCCATCGGATGATGCGCGCCGAGCCGCATGGCGGTATCGATGGCATCGACCGAGCCGACGCCTTCATACAGCGTGTAGACTGCCTCGTTGATCATCGGCAGCAAGATGCGGTTGACCATGAAGGCGGGGAAGTCCTCCGACACGGCGACCGTCTTGCCGAGCAACTCGACGAAATCCCTGGTGCGGCCGAAGGTGACGTCCTCGGTGGCGATGCCGCGGATCATCTCGACCAGCTCCATCACCGGCGCGGGATTCATGAAATGCAGGCCGATGAAGCGCTCCGGCCGGTCGGTCGCGGCGGCCAGCCGGGTGATCGAGATCGACGAGGTGTTGGTGGCGACGATGGCGTCGGGCTTGATGAAAGGACACAGCGCCACGAAGATCTTGCGCTTGACGGTCTCGTCCTCGGTGGCGGCCTCGATCACCAGATCGGCGGCGCCCAGGCCTTGCAGCGTCTCGGCGTAGGTGATGCGCGAGAGCGCCTTCTTGCGCTCTTCGTCGCTGATCTTGCCGGAGGCCACCTGGCGGGCGAGGTTCTTGTCGATGATGGCGAGCGCCGCATCGACCTTCTCCTTGACGATGTCGTGCATGACGACGTCGTAGCCGGACAGCGCGACCACATGGGCGATGCCGCCGCCCATCTGCCCTGCGCCGATGATGCCGATTTTGCTGATGGGAGCCATGTCAGAATCGCCTTTCGCGGCCGGATCGGCGCGGAGGCCTGAGCCCTGCACTATGTCGTCCATGGTCATTCCTCTTGCACCCGCTCTACCTAATACCCTGCCTTTTTGAGCTCGGCGTCGAGCTCCGGCAGCACCGTGAACAGATCGCCGACGAGGCCATAGTCGGCGACCTGGAAAATCGGCGCGTCGGCATCCTTGTTGATGGCGACGATCACCTTGGAGTCCTTCATGCCGGCGAGATGTTGGATCGCACCCGAGATGCCGACGGCGATATAGAGGTCAGGCGCCACGACCTTGCCGGTCTGCCCGACTTGGTGGTCGTTCGGCATATAGCCGGCATCGACGGCGGCGCGCGAGGCGCCCACCGCCGCGCCGAGGCGGTCGGCCAGCGGCTCGATGAGTTTCTTGAAATTATCGCCGGATTGCATGCCGCGCCCGCCGGAGACGACGATGCGCGCCGCGGTCAGCTCGGGCCGCTCGCTGACGCTGATCTCGGAGCCTTCGTAGCTCGACAGCGCGACAGGCGGCGGCGGCGTGACGGCTTCGATCGGCGCCGAGCCCCCCTCGCCCGCGCTAGCAAACGCGGTGGTGCGCACGGTGCCGACCACGATCTTGTCGGAGGTCTCGACCGTCTCCAGCGCGTTGCCGGCATAGACCGGCCGCACGAACGTGTTGGGTGACTTCACCTCGACGATGTCGGAAATTTGCGCCACGTCGAGCATGGCGGCGACCCGTGGCAGCACGTTCTTGCCCATGGTGGTGGCGGGAGCGAGCAGCACGGAATAATTCTGCATCAGCGGCTTGACCACCGCGGCGGTCTCTTCGGCCAGGCGCTGCGCGAGATGCGGGGCTTCGGCGATGAGCACCTTGCGCACGCCGTCGAGCTTGGCGGCCTCTTCCGCGACAGCGCGACAGCCGTCGCCGACCACGAGGACATCGACGTCGCCGCCGAACGCGCGCGCCGCCGTGACCGCCTTGCCTGTCGCCGGCGCGAGGCTGCCATTGTCGTGCTCTGCCAAGAGAAGGACGGCCATCTAGAGGACTCCGCCTCGTTCTTCAATTTGTCGACCAGCGCCGCGACGTTATCCACCTTGATGCCGGCCTCGCGGGTCTTGGGCTCGGCGATGGCGATCACCTTCAGCCGCGGCGCGATATCGACACCGAGCGCCTCGGGCGTGGTCTCGTCGATCGGCTTCTTCTTCGCCTTCATGATATTTGGCAGCGACGCGTAGCGCGGCTCGTTCAGCCGGAGATCGGTGGTGACCACGGCCGGCTTGGCGAGCACCAAAGTTTCGAGACCGCCATCCACCTCGCGCACGACTTTGACCTTGGCGCCGTTCAGCTCGATCTTCGAAGCGAAGGTGCCTTGCGGCCAGCCGAGCAGTCCCGCCAACATCTGACCGGACTGGTTGCAATCGTCGTCGATGGCCTGCTTGCCCATGATGACGAGATCGGGCTTCTCGTTCTCGACCACGCGCTTCAACAGCTTCGCCACGGCCAGCGGCTCGACGCTCTGGTCGGTCTTCACCAGGATGGCGCGGTCGGCGCCCATGGCCAGCGCGGTGCGCAAGGTATCTTGCGATTTTGTGCTGCCGATCGAGACGGCAACGACCTCGGCCGCCTCGCCCCGCTCCTTGATGCGGACGGCTTCCTCGACGGCGATCTCGTCGAAGGGATTCATCGACATCTTGACGTTGGCGAGGTCAACTCCGCTCCCGTCCGACTTGACGCGGACCTTGACGTTGGAATCGACAACCCGTTTCACGGGAACGAGAATCTTCATGCGGCCAGTGTTCCCCGCACGTTAATGGCCGGCCCCCCTAGCCCAGCCATCTCGCACTTGCGAAATGGCGGCGACCGTACTGCCGAGCATGCGGCAAGTCAATGGTTTCAGGCCATTTAATGAGGGGTTTTACGCGCCGCCCCGGGTCTTGTCGAACAACACTACACCGCGCCGCCGCATGAACAGGATCAAGGTCGCGCCGGCCAAAAGACCGCCGATATGGGCCCACCAGGCCACGCTTTCCTCGCTCTGGAATAGGAGGTTGCCGAACTGGGCGGCGATCCAAATGCCGAGCGCCCAGGCGGCGGTGATCCTGATCGGAATGCGCCAGAGCGCGAGCACCCAAACCTTAACCTTGGGGTGCAGAATGATATAGGCGGCGATGACGCCGGCGACCGCGCCGGAGGCGCCGATCAGCGGCAGATCCGAGGTGGGGTTCATCCAGGAATGCAGCACGGCGGCGAAGATCCCGCACATCAGATAGAACATAATGAAGCGGAGATGGCCCATGGCGTCCTCGATGTTGTCGCCGAACACCCAGAGGAACAGCATGTTGCCGAGGAGATGGATCCAGCTCCCGTGCAGGAACATGTAGGAGATGAGCGTGAAGCGCTCGGGCACGAAGGCGCCGTTGGCGAACACCGCCGCGGGGCTGGCCCCGCCGGCCATCAGCTTCGCCGGGATGACGGCAAAGGCCGCAGTGTTCTCTTCGTCGAGCGGAATGACCCAGCCGGTCTCGAAGATCACATAGACGGCGACGTTGAGCAGGATCAGCGCCACCGTCACATATTGAAAGTGGATGCGCTTCAGAGGGTTGGTGTCATGGAGGGGAATGAACACGGATACATGATCCCCGCGTCAGCGGTTCTTGCCCGGCACCCACGTCACGTCCGACTTGCCTTTGTCGTTAGCGAAGCGCGCCGCGACGAACAGAAAATCCGATAGCCGATTGATGTAGCGCAGCGCGGCGTCACCGACGCTCTCGCCCTGCCTTGCCGCGAGCGCCACCATCAGCCGCTCGGCCCGGCGCGAGATGGTGCGGGCGAGATGCGATGACTCGACGCGGGCGAGCCGCCCGGCAGCACGAAGGAGCGCAGCGGCTCAAGCTCGCGATTGAGCGTGTCGATCTC
>CAVVSX010000002.1:0-364653 GCA_963750975.1 uncultured Alphaproteobacteria bacterium
CCCGACCTCATGAAACTTGGCTTCGATGATCTCCCGGTCGAAGGGTTTCATGATGTATTCGTTGGCCCCCGCCGTGATGGCGCGGGTGATGTGCTCCACGTCATTTTCCGTCGTGCAGAAAATCACCTTGGGCGTGTTGCCGTCGCGCTCCTTGCGCAGCGCGACGAGGAAAGCGATGCCGTCCATGACCGGCATGTTCCAGTCCAGCAGCACCGCGTCGGGCATCGACATGCGGCATTGGTCGAGCGCGTCGCGCCCGTTTTCAGCCTCCGAAGCCGTGAACTTCAGCTCCTCCAAGATGCGCCTCGCCACCTTGCGGATGACGGCGCTGTCATCTACCACCAAGCAATGTTTCATTGCGTTCCTTCCTCTGCTGTTCCGTTAGGCGACGGCCGTTAGGCGGCGACGCCGAGTCCACTGAGATCGAGTACCTTGTCGACATCGAGCACGACCATCAGACCGTGCTCGAGCCGATGCACACCGGCGCAGACCTTGGCCCAGCGCGGATCGAGATTGACCGGATTGGCCTCGTAGCTGGAGCGCTTGACTCTGAGCACGTCGCCCACCCCATCGACGATAAGCGCGTAAAGTTCCCCGCGCTCCTCGATGCCGACAGCGACCGGCGCGCTACCGTCTTCACGCGGCGGAAGACCGAGCCGCCGGCGAAGATCAATCGCCGTCACGATCCGGCCACGCAAATTGAGCAGGCCCGCCACCTCCGGCGGCGCAAGTGGCACTCGCGAGAGCCCGCGCGGCACAAATACGTCGCGCACCCGCTCCAGCCTCAATCCGAACAGCTGGCCTCCGGTCACCACCGCGACGAAGCCTTCGGTCGCCTGCTCGCACTCCTCAGCCTCGGTCCTCATGCCGCCGCCCCCCACTGCCTACAAAAGTCCTGAAGCGTAGCCATCAGCAATTGCCGGTCGAACTTGCCGACATAGCTGGCGAATCCCGCTGCGCGGCTCATCTCGATCAGCAGCGGGCTCGAATGGGACGAGAGCGCGATCAGCGGAATTCTCTGCCATTTCGGGTCGGCCTTGATGCGCTCGGCGAGCGCGATACCGTCCATGCCGGGCATGTCGAGATCGGAAATGATGAGGTCGAAACTCGCGCCGCTGTCCCTGAGCGCCAGCGCTTCGTCCGCGGAGGCCGCGAGCGTGACGTCGTAGCCGCTCGCCTTGAGCAGCGGGGCAAGCATATTGCGGAAGAATTGGCTGTCGTCGACGAGGAGCAGCCTGATCTCCCGGCTGGCCATGCCCTGCTTGGGATCGAGTCGGTGGCCGAGGCCCCGGCCGAGATAATGCGAGACATCGATGATCTCGGCCGCCTTGCCCTTGACGATGGCCGCGCCGATCACGCCGGGAGTCTCGGTGTTCAGCTCGATCTCCAGCCGCTCTTCGACAATATCCACGATCTGATCGATGGCGAGACCGACGGGCTTGCCCCCCTCGGTGAACACCAACACCGGCTGCACGTCGCATGCGCGGCCTCTCGTCTCGTCGTGCATATAAACGAGCGGCATCAAGACGCCGCGGTACTGCACGACGTCCTCGCCGTTGCAGTGTTCGATCGCGTCGCGCTCGATTTCCTCGAGACGGGTGATGAGGGACACTGGCACGGCTTTCATGGCGGTCGAGCCCGCGCGAAACAGCAGCAGCGCCGTCTTGTCCTCAGTCGTCACAGCCTTGGCGGCTGGTGCCGCGCTGGCCAACTCGGCTTGCCCCTCGACCGAGCCGACCAGGGCGCCGAGCGCATTCGGGTCGATGATCATGATGACACTGCCGTCGCCGAGAATCGTGTTGCCCGAGAACATGCCGACATCGCGCAATAGGCTCGACATCGGCTTCACCACGATTTCCTCGGTGCGGAACACGCTGTCCACCAGCACGCCGAAGAGTCGCGCGCCCACTTGGATGACCACGGCGGTGAGGATGCTGTTGGCGACCCGCTCAAGCGTCGCGCCGCTGCCTTCGAGGCGAAGCAACTGGGCAAGATCGAGCAGCGGCAAGAGCTTGTCGCGCAAGCGCAGTACCGGCGTGTCGTTGATCATCTCGACTTCGTGACCCGAGGCGTTGCCGGTGCGGACCAGCTCGGTCACGCTATATTGCGGAACGGCGAAGCGGTGGCCCGCGGCCTCGACGATCAAGGCGGCCATGATCGCGAGTGTCAGCGGGATCTTGATGGTGAAAGTTGTGCCCGAGGGCGAGCTAGACTTGAGTTCGACGGTGCCACCGATCAGCTCGATATTGTTGCGCACGACGTCCATGCCGACGCCACGTCCCGACACACCGCTGATGGCCTCCGCGGTCGAAAACCCTGGCCTGAAGATGAATTTGTGGACATCCGTGTCGCTCAAGCGGTCAACCTCGGCTTGCGTTGCCAAGCCATTCTCGACGGCCTTGGCGCGGATCTTCTGCGCATCGAGCCCGCGCCCGTCGTCGGCGACCTCGATGACGATAAAGCCGCCCTGCTGATAGGCGCTGAGCTTGATCCGACCGGTCGCGGGCTTGCCCTTTTTGGCCCGCTCGGCCGGCGGCTCCAGACCGTGATCGGCCGAGTTGCGGAGCATATGCGTGAGCGGATCCTTGATCATCTCAAGCACCTGCCGGTCGAGCTCGGTCTCGCCACCGGCCATATCGAGCTCGATCTTCTTGTCGAGCTCGAGCGCAAGCTCGCGTACGAGCCGCGGCAGCTTCTGCCAGGCATTGGCGATCGGCTGCATGCGGGCTTTCATGATGCCCTCTTGCAGCTCGGCGGTGACGGTGGAGAGCCGTTGCAGCGGAGATTTGAACTCGCTCTCTTCGGTGCGACGCATGAGATCGAGCAGCTGGTTGCGAGTGAGCACGAGTTCGCTCACCGTCGTCATCAGATGCTCGAGCGTATCGACGCTGACCCGCACGGTTTGCGCGCGCGTTGGCGCCTCGCGGGCGTCGGCCTCGACCCAGCCCTTGCCCTTGCCAGCAAGCTCTTTTGCCGGCCGGACCGGGTCAGGCCCGGGCGCGGCGCGCCAGGCGCGCTCAAGCTCATCGAGAGTGGCTTGCAGCGGCCCATTCTGTTGGGGACCCTCGGCCCCGGCGAACGGCGCAAAGCCGCTTGCGGCCATCGGGCTCGGCTCGCCTGAAGCCAGCATTTGCAGCCTGCCGATCAGATCGGCGTCAGAGCCGAGCGGCTCCGCGCCGTCACGCTCCAGCCCGGCCAGGATCTCCTTGATCCGGTCGATGCTGGCGAGGATCACGCTCACGCCCTCGACCGTAACCGGCGCGCCGTCGCGATACTGGCCCATCAGCGTTTCGGCCGCATGCGCGAGCTTGGCCAGGCGGGTCAGGCCGAGAAAGCCGCACGTTCCTTTGACGGTGTGGACCAGCCGGAAGATGGTGTTGAGCATCTCGGCATTGTTCGGCTCCTGCTCGAACCGCACGAGCTCGACGTCCAGCTGATCGAGGCCCTCGCCGGTCTCGGTCAGGAATTCGGATAACAGCTCGTCCATGGTCCACCTAGGGCGCGCGTCGGCCAGGCCCGCGCCGTAGCCCCCGCCTTTGACCGTATTGTCGGTGAACTCTGGTTTACGTTTCGTTGACCACGGCACGGAATTCGCCTAGGTCCGGCCATTTTTCAACGTTCAGGCCGCCTTGAACTCGACCTCGCCGTCGCGCGCCTCGGCCGTGATCGTCATATTGGCCGCCCCCGCCACTCGCCTGGCGTAATATGGCTGGATCGAATGCGAATCGACGACAACGCCGTTGGCGCCGGCGAGCAGGCTCTTCACCTCGTCCTTCAGCTTCGCGGCATCGCCCTTGGCGCGAACCACGAAGCTCACATCGGGGGGCGTGCCAGCGATCTCGACATTGACCGTTCCCCCGCGCGGGAGTGCGACCACGCCCAGCGCCACGAGATTGAGCAACAGCTTGACCTTGTTCTTCGGCAGCGTAATCGGCGGCCCCTGCCAAACCACCTGATGCTTGCCGGTAACGCCGACGAATTCTCGCGAGACCTTCTCCGCGTCGCGCAGATCGATCTCGGCGCCAGCCGATCCCGCCGCACCGAAGGCAAGCCGGGCGAATTGCAGCTTGGCCGACGCTTGCGCCGCGCTTTTGCGGATCAGGTCCATGGCGGCGTCGCGCATGGCCTGATCGGGCTCCTCGGCAAGCATCTCAAGCCCATTGGAGATGGCCGAGACGGGATTGATCACATCGTGACAGATCCGGCTCGAAACGAGCGCCGCAAGATCGAGATCGCCGAGTGCCGTCGGCTCGGTCATGGCCCCCTCCTTCGCTTCCGCCTTACGCCGCGGAGATGACGTGGCCCATGCCAGAATTTCTGTTACATGGGGGTCGCGCCGGTCCCTCTGAGTGCCGCATCGGGGAGCGCGAACGAATCAACGTCGCAAGAGGCATTGTGCCTTGTCAGGCCCAACACAGACAACCTCACAGAAGACGGCCTCCGCGGACGAGGTAGGCTCTGGTGGACTCGATTTTTCGCAGGCCGCCTCGGTTCTCACCGACGCCGCATCCAAGGCGGGGGCGGCGATCATGGCGCGCTTCAACGCGGCGACGGAGGTCAAGCTCAAGGACGACAACAGCCCCGTGACCCAGGCCGACCACGAATCCGAGGCGGTGATCCTCGCCGCTTTGGCACGGTTCGCGCCCAGCATTAAGGTGGTGTCGGAGGAGTCTTGCGGGACGATCGGCGCGCTTCCGCGACGCTTCTTCCTCGTCGATCCGCTGGACGGCACCAAGGAGTTCATCCAGAGGCGGAGCGATTTCACCGTCAATGTCGCGCTGATCGAAGATGGACGCCCGAGTTTCGGACTGGTCTATGCGCCCGCCCGCGCCCTGCTTGCCGTGACGGTTGCCAAGGGCAAAGCCGTTTCGGCTACGCTGCCGCCAAGCGCCTCGGGCGCCGATCTCAATGAACTCGGCCTGAGCACGCTACACGTACGCATCCCCGACAAGACGGGACTAACCGCGCTCGTCAGCCTCTCGCATCTCGACCCCGAGACGGAAGCCTATCTCGCCAAACTCAACATCGCAGAGCGATCCAGCGTCGGGTCGTCGGTCAAGTTCGTTGCCCTCGCTCGAGGCGAGGCCGACGTCTATCCGCGCTTCGGCCCTACCATGGAGTGGGACACCGCCGCCGGCCAAGCCGTGCTCGAAGCGGCGGGCGGCCGGGTCCTGACCTTAAGCGGCGAGCCGCTGCGCTACGGTAAGACCGAGCAAGGCTTGCGCAATCCGAGCTTCATTGCCTGGGCGTAGGGCCCGAACGCCGATAAGCCACCTTTTAGTAATAGTTTAGGCAAATCATACGGACCCTGAGCGAAGCCCCCGAGTAGGCCAGCCATCCGGCTTCGGCTTGTGAGGCAAGTCATGCATCTCAGAGTTTCCGTTGCCGCCGCGATCGCGGCGTTTCTCCTTGTCTTGACGCCGGCCGCCTGTTTTGCGCAGGCCGACGGGCCCATGGTCATAACGCCACAGCCCGATCCGAATCGGCCTTACACGGCGCCGCCAAGCCAGGGTCAATACGACTCCGGCGGCCCCGGTCAGCCCTATGAGCCGGCTCCCGGCTCCGGCGCCTCAATACAGTCGGACGGCGGAAGCCAGAGCGGCTTCTCGGTCGAGGAGATCAAAGGCGCGGGCCACCAATTCTTCGGCGAGGTCTCGATGGACCTCGCACGGGTCATTGAATATGCCTTCCAGCGCGCCGGCAGGCCGAACGGCTATATCCTTGGCGAAGAAGCCGGCGGCGCCTTCATCGCGGGGCTGCGCTATGGCGAAGGCACGCTTTACACCAAGGATGCGGGCAACCAGCGGGTATTTTGGCAGGGTCCTTCGGTCGGTTACGATTTCGGCGCGGAAGGCTCCAAGACCATGGTGCTGGTCTACGATCTCTACAGTCCGGGTGAGATCTTCAACACCTATCCCGGCGTCGACGGATCGGCCTATTTCATCGGCGGGGTGGGCATTACTTTCCTTGCCCGCGACCACGTGCGGCTCGCCCCCATCCGCTCGGGCGTCGGTTTGCGGCTCGGCGCCAATGTTGGCTATCTGAAATATACTCGCCAGCCTACCTGGAATCCGTTCTAGTTTGGCGCTAAGGAAGCCGGGCGGAACTTTGAGGCCCTTCGAGCGGTTGCGCCCCATTGGCGCCGAGTTTCCGCTTAAGTCTTTACCCAAGGGGCGCAAGGCCCATGGGACGGTAAGGGCCGCTTGACCGGGGAGCGCTGATTTCGATGATCAACGCGTTGATGTTCGGAGCGCTTGGCTTCTTCTTGGGATGCCTGCTTGCGCTCATGCTCGCGCCCCCGCTGTGGAACCGCGCGGTGAAGCTCACCACGCGCAAGCTCGAAGCCACCATGCCGATGTCGCTCAACGACATCCAGGCCGACAAGGACCAGCTGCGCGCCGAATTTGCCATCGAGCTGCGGAAAGTCGAGGTCGCGCTGGAGAAGGCCAAGGAGAAGGCCACCCGCGAACTGATTGAGGCGAATAAACGCCGCGTCGAGATCGCCGTGCTGAACACCGACCTCGCCACGGTCAAAGGGCAGCTGCAGGAGAACGAGAACGCCAATCGCGTGCTGCAACAGACCATCAAGCGCCGCCTGCCCGACCTCGATACCAGGCTAAAGGCCGCCAAGAAGGCCTTGGCCGAGCTCGAGCAGGTCAACGGCGAGCTGCGCGCCACGGTCGCTTCCCAATCCGACGCGCTCAAGACCGCGCGCACGACCTTGCACAATCAGCGTTCCGACATCGAACGCTTGCGTATGGCGCTGGAGGCCGGCGGAGGCGGAGGCATGCGCGGCGGCAAGGCCGATGCGCGCACCCTTGCCGAGAGCCAGCGCCTGACCGCCGAGCTTTCCAAGGTCCAGGAGCAGCTGGAGCGAGCCAAGACCGGCGCGGAGGAGAGCGTGCTGCTCCGCCGCGAGTTGAGCAAGCTCGCCTCACAAATCCTCACCGTGACGCGGACTCAAGGAATGGCTCAGGTGCAGCAGCCACGCATGGTCGTCGAGGTGACCCAGGCCTATGTCGAGCCCAGCGCGATTGACGAACTGCAAGCGCCGCGAGAGGAGCTTGAGGAGACGGAGCAGTGGCAATCGGCGCATGCCGGAAATGGTGCCGCGCATGAGCCGGAGATGCCGGAGATGGAAGCCGCCGCGCCCGAGTTGGACGCCATGGCCGCGGGCATGAGTCTTGCCGAGGCGGAGACCGCCGCGGAGCCTGAGGACGCAGCCGAAGAGGATGCTGACAGCGACGAGGCGAAAGGCTCGTTTGCCAGACGCTTCGTCGCGCGCCGGGAGGCACGGCGCGCGCGCAAATCGGGCGGCAGCAGCCTGAGCGCCCGGCTGAGGGGCTTAGTCGACGGCTGAACCCTCTCTGATGCTCAGGTCTGAAGGAACGCCCGCGAGCCGCCCTCGAGTCTGAGCGCCGTCAGCCGCCCACTGAAGCAGGCGCCCGTATCGATGCCGATGCGGTTCGACCGCATCACCGGTTCTTTCCCCGGTGTGTGCCCATGCACCACGATCTTGCCGAAGGCCTCGGCATGATCGAGGAACGGGTCCCGGATCCAAATCAAATCGGCTTCGCTCTGCGCATCCAGCGGCGCGCCCGGGTTCACCCCCGCATGCACGAACAAATAATCGCCGAACACCACGCTGAGCTTCAGCGACCTGTAGAACGCAAGATGCCCCGGCGGCAGCACCTCTTGCAGTGCCTGGCACCATAGGTCGGCGGGGGCGCGGAGGCGGGCGAGCCGGTCGGTGTCAACGCCATAGGACCGCATCGTCGCCTCGCCGCCATTCAGCAGCCAATGGTCGAGAATCCAGGGATCGTCGAGGAAATTGAGCAGGATGGCCTCGTGGTTGCCCTTGAGGAAATGCGTCTCGAAGCCTTGCGGCAAGCCGCCGATCAGCGTGTCGACCACGCCCCTGCTGTCCGGTCCGCGATCCACATAGTCCCCGAGAAACACGAGCGTGCGGTGTTTGAATTGACTGCTGTTCCGCGCATCGGCCTCGATCTGGCCGAGCATCGCTTCGAGCAAATCGTTCCGGCCGTGAATATCTCCCACCGCGTAAAGGAGCTGGCCTTCCGGCAGTGTGGCATGAGCGAGGCTTGGCGCGGCCGAGAGCGACATCGAAGCCGCACTCTAAGGGAAAGCGCGAGGTCGGGGCGCCCAAACTGATGCCCGCGCCAATCGGTAGCGGCTTCATCCAGGCTGGTCGGCGACAATCTCCGGCGAGGCTGCCTAGGCGTTGCCGGATTTGCCGGCGATCTCCTGATAGAGCTTGGTCGGAAGACCGAACACGGTCTTCACGCAATCGACTTTGAGGCCGATGAACAGAACCATCTCACCGTTGCGGAGCTGATCGTCCTCGGTGATGACATAAAGCTTGTCGATGCCAAGCGGCGGCAGCCCTTTCAGGGCCGCGGCGCGCTCCTCGAACGCCGTGAGCTCGGCGCCTTCGAAATAGTCGAATTTGGCGTGCACTTGCCCGATCGCCGTAACGATCTCGCTCTCGGGCTTGCATGTGACCGGCGGCGCGCTTGGGCCATCGCCATTATAATAAGTCGTGCCGTGTTCCTGCACGAGAGGCCCGAGCTTGTTCGAATAGGCCGTGAAGCCGGCAAAGCCCATCAGCGCGCCGGCAAGCACAAGCCCTGCTGCAATCCTCGACCGGACTGCCATCACGTCCTCCGTACTAGATGACGGAATCCGTCTCGCAGATCACCGTATCCCGATGGCCGCATTCCGGCAACTTATAGCCGATGAGGGCGCCTGTCCTCATATCCACGATCGGGGCCGGGCAGCCAACACGCCAGACACGCCAGGGCGTGTTTCTGTGGGCCTCGTCCCAGTCCGTGGCCAGCCGAATTCCGGCCCTCGCGCATTGCCCCGCGTCGGCAAAATTGGGATTGAGCGGGGGAGCGGGATCGTCGACAGGGCTGAGCCGCATCCCTTCCACGGGATCATAGAGCTGAATCTCGTTGCGGCGGCACACCATCATCGAGTGTTCGGTCGCCCAATCGAGATTCTGCCAGTGCGTAAAGGCTTCGTTCTGATCGGCGGGACCGCCTGAGATCGTCTTGCAGACGATCAGCACCAGCACGGGAGGGATCTGGATACCCATGGCTATATCCCCCGCGCCAATGCAGCGCCGCTAACGGGCGCGATCCAACTCGCGGTCGAGCCAAACAGACAGCCGTTGAGCGGCGGAGCCGTCGGTGGCTGCTTGGTTTCTTCAACTGTGGCTTGCGCGGAGAGGAGCAGGCTCGCCGTTGGTGCCAGCGTGGGCTTCTTCAGCATCTTCAGGGCCTCCTAATGGAGTGTGGTCGATCAACGCCACTTCAAGCTCCCAGCCGGAGTCCTGACCCGGTCTGGAATTCTGCCCTTGACGCTTCCTCCATGTTGCAACGCGAAATAGGTCGCCTTGGTTGCATGAGGTTCGGACTACTCAATCCGGGCTAACAGGGTTGACCCCCAACGCGGACTGACGATTTAAGTCCCTAAACCTGCGACGTATTTTCCGTTACAATCTCGAATTGCCTGGTTGGTTTGACCTTGATGTGTCGGTCCCAACCATTTCGCAACTGCAATGTTGCAACGCAAAATAATGATTCGCAAGACCTAGTTAGGCTACGCCGAAGGATGTCAACCCGATAGAGCAACGCGGCAACACTCAGCAGACTTTTGGCAACAGTGGCGCCATCTGCGAGGCGGTTTTGCTAAAATTGAGGGCAGGTTTGCAATGTGCGGCTGCTTTAGGCAGCAGCGGGAGAACAGGCCTCGGATGCCGATTTAGCCTCAGTTCGACCGCATGAGCCAATTTGTCGCTGGCATACGCGACGGGTCCGCGGCCCGATCAAATCCCGCGCGACAGCGAACTCCCGTCAAACGGCGCGACCCAGTCCGCGGTCCAGACCAGCGCTCCGTCCTCGGTAAGCCGGAAGCCGGCGAGCATGAAGAGACTGCCTTTGTGGTTCTCGGTCTTCTCGATCTCCACCACGGCGTAGCCGATATAATGTTTGCAGACCTCGGCCCGTGCCGTCTTGTTCACTTCGTCGATGGCAATCGGCTCGGTCTTGCCCGCGGCCATGCTCGTGGCGATGGCTATGGCCTGGTCCTCTGTCGTGCAGAGGATCGCATTCAGCTCCTGCGACGCCGCCTTTGGCGGTTGGCCCACACCCTGCGCCGAGAGCGTCAAGCAAGCGATCGCGGCAAGGCTTAATTTGGTCAGCATCGCAAGCCCTCGCGTGGCAGCGTCTGCAAAGCCTTTATGGACATCGAGTTCAAACCTCAATCTGCACGCCGTCAAGACGTCCGCTCGGGAAGAGACAAAAGGGCGCCCCCATGGACCGCCCTAAGGGTCCTGGACCAAAACCTGCTATGGAGAGGCCCGCGGGCAACGCCAAGTCCCGGGTTTGAAAAGAACCGGTACGCGGAAAGTCCTGGCTTTTAAGGGTTTTTCGGGCTGCAATCGGCCGCTGCCGCCCTATGCCAGTCGCCGGCGGCAGTCTAGAATTCATTGACGGGACGCCAGATCGGGTTCGAGGGGTACTGGCCATGAGAAAATTCAGGGAGCGAGCGGAGACCGCCACCTCTGCCCTGCTGCGGATTCTGGCCGGCCCCTCTGGCCAGATCAATGCCCACGCCGTAGCCGACGTCATCGAGCAAACGCTCTGCGAGGCCGCCCTCGAGCAGGAGAAGCGGGAGCTCCAGCGCATCGCGGAAGTGCAGGAATCCGCGCATGCTCATCTGTCGCGCCTGCTCAACGCCTCGCCTGCGGTGATCTATTGCCGGGTGGCGAGCGGCGATTTCGAGCCGACCTTCGTGAGCGAGAGCATTCACCGCCTGTTTGGCTGCACCCCGCGGCAATATCTCGAGGACCCCTATCTCTGGCGGAACCGCGTTCACCCCGACGACGTCGCCCGCATCAACACCTGGGTGGACAAGATGTTCGAGAGCGACAATCGCTCGATCGAATATCGCATCCGCCGCGCGGACGGCACGTATTTCTGGGTGAACGACCAACAGCAAGTCGTGCGCAACGCGGACGGCGAGCCCGTCGAGATCGTTGGCTCATGGACCGACATCACCAAGCGCAAGGAGGCCGAGGAAGAGCGGGAGACCGCGCGCTCGCGGCTTACCCTCTTGCTGGGGGCAGCCCCCTCGGTGATCTACAGCTTCGTCGCCTCCGGCGATTTTGCCCCCACCTTCATCAGTGCCAACATCGCGCACATGCTCGGCTATGGCCCGGATCAATACATGCACACCCCCGACTTCTGGCGGTCTCACGTTCATCCCGACGACCTCCCCGAGATCGAGGCAAAGCAAGCTGATTTGTTCGAGAACTGCGAGCATCTGGCTGAGTACCGCTTCCGCAAGCGGGACGGCACTTACATCTGGGTCAGCGACGAGCAGCACCTCATCCGCGACCGTGACGGCAACCCAGTTGAGGTGGTCGGCTCATGGAGCGATATCGACGCGCGCAAGGCGGCGGAGCTGGAAGCCGAGCGGGTTAATGCCGAGCTGGAGAAGGCGACCGCGGCGGCGCTCGAGGCCAGCGAGGCCAAGAGCATCTTCCTCGCCAATATGAGCCACGAGATCAGAACCCCGATGAACGCGGTCATCGGCCTCTCGCATCTCGCGCTGAAGACCGACCTCACGCCGCGCCAGCGCGACTACGTGCAGAAGATCAAGAGCTCCGGCCAGCACCTGCTGGGCATCATCAACGACATTCTCGATTTTTCGAAGATCGAGGCCGGCAAGTTGTCGATCGAGAACATCGATTTCGATCTCGACAAGGTGCTGGAGAATGTCGGCAACCTGATGAGCGAGAAGGCCTCGGCCAAGGGGCTCGAACTGATCTTCGAGGTCGAGCCCACGGTCTCCAGCCATTTCCGCGGCGATCCGCTCAGGCTCGGTCAGATCCTGATCAATTTCTGCAACAACGCCGTCAAGTTCACCGAGAACGGCGAGGTCGCCGTCCACGTTCGCGTTCTGGAGGACACTGCCGACTGCCAGTTCGTCGAGTTTGCCGTGAGCGATACCGGCATCGGCATGACCGAGGCGCAGATCGAACGCCTGTTCCAGGCCTTCGAGCAGGCCGACGCCTCGACCACCCGCAAATATGGCGGTACGGGACTCGGATTGGCGATTTCCAAGCAGCTCACCGAACTGATGGGAGGACAGGTCTCCGTTCAGAGCAAGCCGGGCAAGGGCAGCACGTTCCGCTTCACCGCGCGGCTCGGCAAGGGGACGGCGATCGCGCGACCGCGCCTCCTCCAATCCGACTTGCGAGGTCGGCACGTCCTCATCATCGACGACAATCCGCATGCGCGTGCCGTGCTGGCGGGCATGCTGACCAACATGACCCTCGTCGCCGACGAGGCGGCCTCGGGCGAAGAGGCGATCGGCATGGTCCGCCAGGCCGCCGAGGCCGGTGAACGCTACGAGATCGCCTTTGTCGACTGGCAAATGCCCGGCATGAATGGCATCGAGACCGGCAAGCGCATTCTCGCATTGCCCGATCTCGGCTCCCCCCCGCATCTGGTGATGGTGACAGCCTACGGTCGCGAGGAGGTGCTGAAGCAGGCCGAGGAAAACGGCTTCGAAAACGTCCTGATCAAGCCGGTCACCTCCTCCATCCTGTTCGATACGGCTGTCGTTGCGCTCGGCGCCGACGGCGGGCGGACCGAAACTGCGCAGGCCGGTCCCTCCTTCGACATCGACAAGATGCGCGGGGCGCGCATCCTCTTGGTCGAGGATAACGAGATCAACCAAGAAGTCGCGATGGGTCAGCTCGAAGATGCCGAGGCCTTCGTCGATCTCGCGGAAAACGGCGAGGTTGCGCTGCGCATGATCCGCGACAACGACTACGACGTCGTCCTGATGGACATGCAGATGCCGGTGATGGACGGTATCGAGGCGACCCGCATCATCAGATCCAATCCACGCCACGAGACTTTGCCGATCATCGCCATGACCGCCAACGCCATGGCCTCCGATCGCATGTTGTGCCTCGAGGCTGGCATGAACGACCACATCGCCAAGCCGATCGATCCAGACCAGCTGTTCGGCGTGCTATTGCGCTGGTTGCGGCGTGGCGATGGCGACGGCAAGGGTCTGACGACGGTTCCTATGGCCCGGAGCGCTGACACCCAGGCGAGCACGATTGAGCTCGCCGTTCCCGGGATCGACGTGCGCGCCGGGCTGAAACGGACCGGCGGCAATCCCAGGCGCTACGAAATCTTGCTGCGAAAATTCGCCGAGCAGCAATCGGACACGATCGCGGCGATGCAGAGCGCGCTGTCCGCCGGCGATCCGGCCACCGCCGAGCGCGCCGCCCATTCCTTGAAAGGCGCCGCCGGCACGCTTGGCGCGCAGGCGCTGTCGGAGGCTGCGGCCAAGGCCGAAACGGCGATCAAGAACAGAGATGGCGTGAGTGAAGCTGTCCGGCTGCTTTCGCTTGCCCTCGATACCGCGCTGGCCAACTTGCGCACGGCTCTGCCGGCGGACGGCTCGGGAAATGGCGCAACCCCCGGCACAGGCGATCCCGCCAGCGTCAAGGACCCGCTGATCCGGCTGAAGCAACTGCTTGAAACCGACGACGGTGAGGCCGCCGATTTCATCATCGACGCCAAGCCGCGGCTTGTTGGCGTACTGACCTCAACCGAGATCAGGACGCTCAGCGATCGCGTCGGCAATTTCGATTTCGACGCGGCGCTGAAATGCCTTTCCGGCATCGCCTCGCGGCTATCCCTCAACCTCGAAGGCAAATGATGTCGAGCAATGACAAGAAGCTCGTCTTGATCGTCGACGACACGCCGACCAATGTCGCCGTCGTCTCGGGAGTGCTGAAGGATTCCTACCGGACGAAAGTTGCCACCAACGGCGAGAAGGCGTTGGCCATCGCCACCGCGGCCGAGAAGCCGGATCTCATCCTGCTCGACGTGATGATGCCCGGCATGGACGGCTATGAAGTCTGCCGGAGGCTCAAGGACATTCCCGCCACGCGCGACATCCCCATCATCTTTCTCACCGCCAAGACCGAGGAGGTAGACGAAGAGAAAGGCTTCGATGTCGGCGCCGTCGACTACATCCATAAGCCGTTCTCCGGACCGATCGTGCTGGCTAGGGTGAGGACGCAGCTCGCCTTACAGGAAGCGCTGATCGAAGCCCAAGAATTGCGCAGGCAGGCCGACTTGCTGCTGCACGCGCTGCTGCCGAAAAAGGCTGCCGACGAGATCAGGAGCATCGGCACCGTCATCCCGCGGCGCTACGAGAACGTCGCGGTCTTGTTCTGCGACGTGACCAACTTCACGGCCTATTGCGACAAGCATGAGCCCGAGGATGTGGTCTCGCGGCTCGATGCGCTGTTCGTCATTTTCGAGCGCATCACCGCCAAACACGGGCTCGAGAAGATCAAGACCATCGGCGATGGGTTCATGGCGGTGGCCGGACTCCTGCACAAGATCGAGGATCCGGTGGGCGCGGCGGTTCGCTGCGGGCTCGAGATGACCTGCACCCTGATCGATGCTCATCTCGACTGGGAAGTGCGGGTCGGTGTGCATGCGGGCCCGGTGGTGGCCGGCGTCGTCGGTCAGGAGCGCTACCAGTTCGACATTTGGGGCGACACCGTCAATGTCGCGGCGCGCATGGTCGGCATGAGCGCGCCCGGAAGCGTCGCCGCCACCAAGGAGACCTTCGACAAGATCGCCTCGTCCTTCGACGGCGAGTCGCTTGGCATGTTGGACATCAAGGGCAAAGGCGCGATCTCGGTGTTCGGTCTGCGCTTGCGCAGCGCCTAGAACGGCGCAAGCACCCCGCGCCCCTACCCGCCAGCTGTTGCGTGAAATTGGTGTCCGGCGCAGTCAGTGCCAAAAGCGGCCGCTGGCGCCGACGGCGACCGTCAGCAGGCCGAGCACCAGATTGATCGCGACGATGCGCCGGATCTGATTGAGCTGCTTGCCGGCGTCCTGCAAGTCCCCCGCTTCCACCGCGCGGGAGAAGCGTCGCCACGGCGCGAAATAAAGATGCAGGAATAGCAGCATCATCGCGATACCCGTGAGCTGCATGACATGGACGTGCGGCCCGGCCCCGGCAAAACCTCCGAAGTGAAGGAACAGCATCGTGTAGCCGCTGATCAGCAGAGCGACGATGCTGGCCCAGACCCAGGGGAAGAAACGGCCGAAGACGCGCTGCCAGAGGCCAAGCCGCGCGGGCGTCTCGAGCGGCCCGGCCGATGGACGCAGCACCAGATAGGCGAAGAACATGCCGCCCACCCAAACCACGGCAGCCAGCACATGAAGCGCGATGAGGAGCGACATGCGCCGAGCTTACACCAACGGCACGTGGCGGGAGCCACGGTGAACGTCCGCATCTCTTGGTCAAAAAGCTGACCTAACCCCTCCCCCCGGGGAGCAGTCTTGGAAATTCGACCGTGAAGGCGCTTCGCCCCGCGACCTAGTATTGGTCTATCGACCTTTTTGCTTGGTCATAGTCACCTTCGTGGGGTACCAGCAAACTCCCAAGTCCCAAAAATTTTTATCGAGTTTCAGGGAAGACGCGATTGAAGTTGCACAATCGAGCCCGGACCTTGCCGATAGCTCGTGATCCCCATCTTGTCGCTAGGGTGGCATTTTGCTTTCAATCTTTCAAATCGTAGCTGGCCTGCTGACACTCACGGCGGTGTTCGCGTGGCTCAATCACCGCGTACTGGGACTGCCCAGTAATGTCGGCCTCCTTCTGATGGCGCTGGCCGCCTCGCTGGTGTTGATCGGTTTTGAGCTTATCCTGCCAAATGTTGCGATCTTTGAAGATCTTCATTCCTTTGTAGAGGACCTCAACTTCTCCTCGGCATTGCTCAACGGCATGCTGGCTTTTTTGCTGTTTGCCGGCGCGCTCCAGATCGACTTGTCAGTGTTGCGTGACAGGGCCTGGACGGTGGGCGTCATGGCCACGTTGGGCGTGGTCATCTCCACTATTGTCATCGCCGTCGCGTTTTGGACGGCGGCTCACCTGGTGGCGTTTCCGATGCCATTTGCTTGGGCTCTCGTGTTCGGCGCCCTGATTAGTCCGACCGACCCGATTGCGGTGCTCGGCGTGCTGAAGCAGGCGCGAGTGGCCAAGACGTTGGAAATGGATATGGCCGGAGAATCTCTTTTCAATGACGGCGTCGGCGTTGTCTTGTTCACGATTCTGCTTGCCGCGGCCACGGCAGCGGGCGGCGAAGGCGGTATTGATTTTATCGCACTGGCTCGCCTGTTTTTCGTCGAGGCATTGGGAGGGGCGGCTCTCGGCTTGGCGACGGGGTACCTCGCCTATCAGGCGATGCGCGCCATCGACGATTATCCCATCGAAGTGCTGATCTCGCTTGCTCTCGTCACCGCCACTTATGCCGTAGCGTCACAGTTGCATGTAAGTGGCCCCATCGCCGTTGTGGTGGCTGGCGTCTTGATCGGCAACCGTGGCGCTGCATTCGCCATGAGCGAAACCACGCAGCGATATTTGTTCGGCTTCTGGAATCTAATCGATGAGATTCTCAATTCGCTCCTATTCCTGCTCATTGGGCTAGAGGTGCTGGTGTTGCAGTTTGACGCATCGCTTGCCCCCCTGGCGCTTTTGGCCGTGCCGATCGTCCTCTTGGGAAGATTTGTAGCGGTCTCCCTTCCCGTTACTTTGCTCAGCGTAAGGCAACGTTTCGTAAAGGGAACGATTCCGGTTTTGACCTGGGGAGGTGTCCGCGGCGGGATCTCAGTAGCGCTGGCGCTTTCGATTCCGGCTGTAGCCGAAAGACCTCTGATCCTCGCTGCGACCTACGCCGTCGTGCTCTTTACCATCGTCGTTCAAGGGCTGAGCCTGCCGCTCGTGGTAAAGCGGTTGAGATAAGATGGCGCCTGCTGTGCGCAAAAAATGAGATCGATAGTATCAATGCGAAACCACCCCAGAGAGTATCGGCCGAGATGACTGCGCGCATTCGCAAGTTGGTGAGCGATCTGGGCGATACCTTTTGGCTAATGCCGGGGCTAATGGTTTTGGCCGGGGCATTGGCAGCACTCGCATGCGTACAGTTGGATCGCAGCACGATTATTCCCCGGTGGTTGCTTGAACACTGGCTGTACAACGGGGGAGGCACCGGCGCCCGCACTCTGCTGGGAGCGGTCGCAGCATCGACCATAGGCGTCGCGGGCACCGTATTTTCGATCACTATCGCCGCCTTGTCGCTAGCCGCAGGCCAGATGGGCCCGCGGCTGCTCCGCAACTTCACGCGAGATCGGGGCGTTCAGTTCACGCTCGGTGCCTTCCTCGGCACGTTCTCCTACGCGCTTATCGTCTTGCGCAGCGTGCGAACTGAGAGCGAGGGTGAGTTCGTCCCACATCTCTCCCTCAGCGTCGCTATCCTCTTGGCCTTCGTCTGTGTTGCGACCTTGGTTTATTTCGTCGGCCACATGGCGGCTCGCATCAATGTCGACACCGTCATAGAATTGGTGAGCGACGACGTTCAGTCGGCGATCGAGCAGTTGGCATCCAGGACGCTGGAGCCGCCCTCGCCGTCCTCCGGCTTCTGGCGCGATGCCGTCCCAGTCATTGATTCGAGGCGAGGCTATCTGCAGCAACTCCACCAAGAGGGCCTGGCCGACTGGGCGGCCGAGCACGATACGGCCATACGACTGTTGGTGCGACCGGGCGGCTACGTGTTTCCAGGTGCGCCCATCGCAGTGATGAAGCCGCCCGTCGAAGGGGCAGATGCAGCGATCGACGACGCCACGGCTTTAGGCCCCCAGCGGGATGGCTCGGCCGACCTCGAATTCGCGGTGCAGCAGCTGGTGGAGGTGGCGGTGCGGGCATTGTCACCGGGCATCAATGATCCCTATACGGCGATGAGTGTGTTGAATCGGCTGGGCACCGCGTTGTGCGACTTAGTGTCGTTGCACCTGGCTACGGGTGTTTCGATACGCGATGGCCGTGTCGTCTTAGTCGTGCCCAGCATCAGCTATGATGGTCTGGTCGACGGTATGTTCCACATGATCCGGCAGAATGCAGCCAACCACGTCGCAGTTTTGATGCGGCTCCTGGAAGTTTTGACGGCCGTGGCGAGTTGCGAGCGGGACCATGAGCGAATGAGGGCTCTCCACCGCCATGCCGATCTCGTCCTGGGAGATGCGGAACGCGATGTTGCATCACCGGCGGATCTTGCCGACATCCGCAAGCGCCACGCAAGGTTTGTGACCATGATGACGAAGGGCCCGAGAGAACATATCGCGCCAGAGAAACTAGAGCAGAATTTTTGCGTGCTCTCGAGTCAACGCGGGCACTTCGGAAGATCCCAAATTACCTCAATCGGGCGCGTCACGGCCGTAGAACTCCGCACATCGATTTAGTGGCGCCCCGTAGGGGTTTCGAACCCCTGTTTCCGGCGTGAGAGGCCAGCGTCCTAGGCCACTAGACGAACGGGGCGTTGCTCCGGGCCGAGACCGAGCGAAAGCTATAGCTTGGCCCGGCGAAGGCGATCAAGGGTTATTCGGGCTTCAGCTTGATGCGGGCCAACGATCTTGCCGTCTTGAGATCGATCACCACGATCTCGGGACCGGTGGCCGAAGTGAGGTGCAGCGCGAGCCGATCGCCATCCAACGACATCGCGGTGATGCTGGCGTCCTTGGGGATCTGCAGCTCGGCGGCGGCAGGCTCGGCGGTTGGAGCGACGCTGCTTTGTCCTCCCCGCGAGGCCTGATAGACAATGGCCGCCAGCACGAAGGCGAAACCCCCGACCAGCAAGATTCCCATGACGATGACGGCAAATTTCAACACCCGCACCTGACGCGGGGTGAACACCGTGCCTGGCAATGGCGTATTGTCGGGTTCGCTCGCGACCACCACCGTAAAGACCTCATGCCTCAGCCAAACACAGCGCGTCCCCTCAAACGGTTCGCCGCGGAAGCAGATGCCGACGCCGAAGGGCAGCGGCTCGATCGCTTTCTCACCATGCGGCTGCCTGAGCTGAGCCGCACCCGCGTGCAAAGCCTGATCAAAGAGGGTCAAGTCTCCTTAGGCGGGGCGACCATAGTGGACGTGAAATATCGGGTCAAACCGGGCGACCGCTTCGAGCTTGGCTTGCCGCCCGCCGCGCCGCCGCAGCCCACGGGCGAAGCCATTCCCCTCCACATCGTCTACGAGGACGACGCGCTGGTCGTTATCGACAAGCAAGCGGGCCTCGTGGTGCATCCCGGCGCCGGTCACGCCACCGGCACGCTCGTCAACGCGCTGATCGCCCATTGCGGCGTGAGCCTCTCCGGCATCGGCGGCGTGGCGCGGCCTGGCATCGTGCATCGCCTCGACAAGGATACCAGCGGGCTGTTGGTGGTGGCCAAGACCGATCAGGCGCATCGCGCGCTCGCCAAGCAATTCGCCGACCATGGGCGCACCGGCGAGCTCGAGCGCGGCTATCTTGCTTTGGTGTGGGGCGCGCCATCGCGGCCGCACGGCACCATCGACGCGCCCGTCGGGCGGCATCCCGCAAGCCGCACCAAGATGGCGGTGCTGCCCGGCAAGGGTCGCGAGGCCGTGACGCATTGGCGCGTGGTTGAGACATTCGGCCACGGCAAGGAGCCAATTGCCTCTCTCATCGAATGCACGCTTGAGACCGGTCGCACCCACCAGGTGCGCGTGCATCTGGCCCATATGGGTCACCCGCTGATCGGCGATCCGCTGTACGGCCAAGGGTTCAAGTCCAAGCTGCGGACGCTGCCCGAGCCCCTGCAAGGCAAGCTTGCCGGGCTCGACCGCCAGGCGCTGCATGCCGAGCATCTCGCCTTCGCGCACCCGAAGAGCGGCACATTACTCAAATTTAATAGTCCGCTCCCTGCCGACCTCGCCGAGATCGTGGCCGCTTTCAAGGAACTGTGAACAGGTCGTGGGCTTTTATCCTGGTGACAAAAGATTTATAGAGAGAACTCGCCGGGGGGCGGTAGTTTTGGGTAGATCGCGGTCGCTTGAGGCCGCTGGAGACGGGCTCTCATGGCCACAAGAAGTTTGCCGAGTGTTGGCGCGCATGGCGGACTGACGCGCTACCTCGAAGAGATCAGACAATTTCCGATGCTGGAGCCGCAGCAGGAATACATGCTCGCCAAAAGCTGGCGCGAGCATGACGACCGCGACGCTGCGCATCAGCTCGTCACCTCGCATCTGCGTCTCGTGGCGCGCATCGCCATGGGCTATCGCGGCTATGGGCTGCCAATCGGCGAAGTGATCTCCGAAGGCAATGTCGGCCTGATGCAGGCGGTGAGGCGCTTCGATCCCGACAAGGGGTTCCGGCTTGCGACCTACGCCATGTGGTGGATCAGGGCGGCGATCCAGGAATACATCCTGCGCTCCTGGAGCCTGGTGAAGATGGGCACCACCGCCGCGCAGAAGAAGCTGTTTTTCAATCTGCGCAAGATCAAGGGTCAGATGAAGGCGCTCGAAGAAGGCGACCTCAGGCCCGATCAGGTGAAGCGCATCGCGACCCAACTCGGCGTGACCGATGAGGATGTGATCTCGATGAACCGGCGGCTTGCCGGCGATTCGTCGCTCAACGCGCCCGTCAGGAACGATGCCGAGAGTGGTGAGTGGCAGGACTGGCTGGTCGACGACACCATGGACCAGGAGACGGCGCTTGCCGAATCCGAAGAGCGCGACCAGCGTCGCGGCATGTTGAACGAGGCGCTGAAAGGCTTGAACGCACGCGAGCGTCGTGTGTTCGAGGCACGCCGGCTTGCCGAGGAGCCGCTGACGCTGGAGGAACTTTCCACCGAGTTCGGCGTCTCCCGCGAGCGCATTCGCCAGATCGAGGTGCGCGCGTTCGAGAAGGTGCAGAAGGCCGTGACCAAGGCGGCCGCTACCGCCGCGCAGCCCGAGCCCGCCGGCGCCGAGTAATCCGCCTCATTGCCGGGCTTGACCCGGCAATCCATTCCGCTGCTTCCTCGGCGTGGCATGAAGCAACTCAGCGTCAATGGCGTGGAGATCGCCTATCTCGACGAGGGCAAAGGCCCGGCGGTGATCATCGGTCATTGCTCGAGCGCCTCGCACAAAGAATGGCTGCCCCTGATCGAGACGCTCAAGTCGGACTGGCGCGTGCTCGCGCCAGACCTGATCGGTTATGGGCAGTCCGCCCCGTGGCCCGCCGACCAGCCCTTCTCCGTCGATGCCGACGTGCAGGTCGTGCTCGCAATTGCCAAGAAGGCGAAAGGCAAGCTGTATCTGGTGGGCCATTCTTATGGCGCTGCTCTGTTACTGGAGGCCGCCCGCACGCTCGGGTCTCGCGTGAAGAGCCTCACCCTAGTTGAGCCGAGCCTGTTTCATCTGCTGCGCGGACGTCCCGAATGGCCCGAGGTCGAAACACTGGCTCGCGCCGTACTTGGTGCGGTAGCGAGCGGCGACGACCGCGCCGCCGCCAAGTTCTTCATGACCTATTGGCTCGGTCGCTGGCGCTGGTGGCTGTCGCCGGAGCGTTTCAAATCGGCGATCGAGGCGACCATTCCCAAGGTCGCGCTCGAATTCGGCTTTGCCGTCAACGCGCCGACCACCCTGCAAGACTACGCCACGGTCACCGCGCCCACATTGCTGATTGTCGGCGGTTCGACCGGCGCGCCCAACCGGGCCATCGTCGATCTCCTCGCAACCACCCTGCCCGACGTTCAAGTGGCGGTCGTAAAGGGCGCACGGCATATGAGCCCGTTCACTCACCCCACCGAGGTCAACCGGCTGATCGTCGATCATCTCGCTCTAACGCGGTGACCTTCGCGCCGTCGCCGTCAGGCAGCTCCTCGACGTCGCGCGCGAACAGCTCCTCGAGCTCCTTCGCCTGCGACTGCGCGTTGGCGCGGACCTTCTCCAGGTCCGTGTAATATTGATAGTCCTCGTAGAGACGTTTCTCATCGAGCCGCTTGAAGGTGTCGGTCAGGCGCCTGACCTCGGGTTCTTTCAGGCCCAGGCCCCGCAACAAATCCTTGGTCAATTCGAGGGCCGCGAGGAACGTCTCGCGCTCGATGATCTCGACCCCGAGGTCCATCAATCTGTGCACATGGGTGCGGTCGCGCGCGCGCGCATAAATGGGCAGATCGGGGAAATGCGTGCGCACCATCTCCGCGACCCTGAGCGAGCCCTCGACATTGTCGATGGCGAGCACGAAGGCGCGCGCCTTGTCGGCGCCGGCGGCCCGCAAGATGTCGAGCCGCCCCGCATCGCCATAATAGATTTGCGCGCCGAAGCGCTTGACGAAGTCGACCTGTTCCACGTTTGAATCGAGCGCGGTGAAGGGGATCTGGCGGGCGCGCAGCACGCGCGCCACGATCTGCCCGAAGCGGCCGAAGCCGGCGACGATGACGTGCTGATCGCCTCCCGGCGGCATTTCATATTCGGGAGGCGCGGGCTTAAGCGCGCGCGCGATCGCATCGTCGATGAGGAGCAGCAGAGGCGTCGCCGCCATCGACAGCGTCACCGCGAGCGTCAGCAGATTCGCCATCTGGCGGTCGATCACGCCCTCCAACACCCCCGCCCCGAACAACACGAAAGCGAACTCGCCGCCCTGACTGATCACGAGTCCGAGCCGCCGCGCGCCCTTGCTGTCGAGACCCCACCAGCGGCCGAGCAGATAGAGGATCGCCGCCTTGACCGCGACGAGGACCAGCACGATGGCAATCAGCGTGCCGGGCTCCGAGGCCAGCACGCCGACATCGATCGACATGCCCACCGCGATGAAGAACACGGCAAGCAGCAAGCCCTCGAAGGGCGCGATGTCGGCCTCGATCTGGTGGCGATATTCGGAATCGGCGAGCAGCGCGCCGGCGATGAACGAGCCAAGGGCGGCTGACAGCCCCACTTCCTCCATGACCAGCGCCACGCCCACCACGGTCAACAGCGCGCTCGCCGTCATCGCCTCGCGCACGCCGGTCGCCGCGACGATGCGATATAGCCGGCTCAACAGAAAGCGGCCGACGACGATCACGCCGAGAATCGTGCCGATGGCGAGCACGGCACTCTTCACGTCCATGGTCGGCTCGGCCGCGCCGAGCGCAAATAGCGGCACCAAGGCGATGAGCGGAATCGCCGCGAGGTCCTGGAATAGCAGTATCGCGAACGCGAGCCTGCCGTGGCGCGTGGTGAGTTCGCCTTTCTCTTCCAGCACTTGCAGGGCAAATGCGGTCGATGACAGCGACAGCGCAAGGCCGATGAACAAGGCTTGAGCCGGAGCGATCCCAAGCGCCATGCCGATCCCGGCGAGCACCAAAGAGGTGGCAATGAGCTGCGCCGTGCCGAGCCCGAAGATCGCCGAGCGCATCGCCCAAAGCCTGACCGGGCGAAGCTCGAGCCCGATCACGAACAACAGCATCACCACGCCGAACTCGCCGAACTGCAGCACCGCGCCGACGTCGTTCAGCGCGTAGAGCGGCCCGAGCACATACGGTCCGATGATAATGCCGGCGGCGAGATAGCCGAGTACCGCGCCCATGCGGAGCATGCGACCGAGCGGCGCGGCAATCGCCGCAGCGGCGAGAAACACCGCCACTTGAATGAGTTGCGCCGACACCATGGCTCGTCCTCGATCTCCCCAGCGTTGGGTAGCACGCGAGCGCCGGACTTTCCTAGCGACACACGTCAAAGCAAAAGGGCATGGCGGGAAGCTCTCCTGCCATGCCCAACGATGTGACGAACTAAAAGCGGCGAAAGCCGGTGCGGCTAGCGCGGCACCCACAGATTGACGAAGGGCGCTCTCACCCACGTCCCTGCGCGGCCGCTATAGACCCGCGCGAACGGCGCCGACACCCATGTATCACGGCGCGTATCCACCTCGGTGAAGGGCGCGCGCACATAGGTGCCGTTATTGTAGCGCCAGCGGCGCTTGTAATAGCCGGCTTCCTGCACGAGCGCGGCGCTGGCTTCCGGCACAGCCACGATACCCGGCGCTGCCGAGGCGGACGCGGAAGCGCCGATGAGAAACGCAAAGCCCGCGGCCGCGAGCCAAACAGAGAGGGATCGACAAATCATCATGAATTCTCCTTAACCAAGGTCCCCGCCCCATTCGGTGATTTTGTGATGGTTGGATTGACAACGGAGTGTGGCGACACGAAGCCCGCATCGCAAGCCTAAATTACAGCCACCCTCTGCGCTTGAAATACAGATAGGGCAACACCGCCGCGAGCACCATCAAGATCAGCGCGAGCGGATAGGCATACCACCAGTCGAGCTCGGGCATGTGCTTGAAGTTCATGCCGTAGATCGAAGCGATCAGCGTCGGCGGCAGGAACACGACAGCCGCGACCGAAAAAATCTTGATGATGTCGTTCTGCTGGATGCTGACCATGCCGAGCGTGGCATCGAGCAGAAAGATGATCTTGCCGGAAAGAAACGTTGCGTGATCGGTCAGCGAGGTGACGTCGCGCGCGGCGGTGCGGATGCGCGATTGCAGCGGTTTGTCTGCTTTCCGCTCATTGGCGGCATGCACCAGAAAGGTGAGCAGCCGCCCCAGGGAATGGGCGCTCTCGCGGGCCTTCGAGGTAATCTCGCCCTCGCGCCCGATCGCCCGGAGCAGCACGTCGAAGCGGCGTTGCCGCGCGGCGGCGCCACCGCTGATTTCAAAGATCGAATGCGACAGTCCCTCGACCTCCGCCTGGATACGCTCGATGAAATCCGCGAGCCGATCGATGATCGTCTCCAACAAGCCGATCAGGATCGCGGCGCCGCTTTTCAGATCCGTCTCGGCGCGGTTGCAGCGAGTCACGTAAAGGGAGAAAGCCCGCGGTTCGGCATAACGCAGCGTGATCAGCCTCTGGCCGGCAAGAATGAAGGTGACGGTCGTCGTCCGCGGCTCCCCCTGCTCGGGCTGATAAAGCAGGGTCGCGGTCATGAAATGCGCGCCGTCCTCCTGATAGAGGCGGCTCGACACTTCGATCTCCTGCTGCTCCTCGCGTGTCGGCACGTCGAGCTTGAGCGCCCGCTCGATCTGCTGCTCCTCCTCCTGTGTCGGATTGAGGAGGTCGATCCAGACGACGGTTTCGGTGATCTTCGGCTTGCCCTTCTGGCGCTCGAGCGCGCCGGAGCGGTTCTCGTAGATGGTGAGCATCCGACCTCCCTACGCCCGATCCGGCGGAACGGCCTTGCTGCCGCTTACACAGGACGCGACCTTATACCAGCGCCAGTGTGTTGCCAGTGAGACAATGCGGCCCAGGACGTGGGTCAACGGACGGCGGGTTACCCAGGGCGAGACCGCTCAGTTCTTCTGCACGATGCAGGCGCCGCCGGCGGAGCGCAGCGATGCGCAAAGCTTGGCCGCATCGTCGCGACTGTCTGAGCCGATCTGCACCATATACATGGAGCGGCGCCCGCAACTCAAATTCCGCTCCGGCAGCACGAAGGGCTCGCGCGCGCCGAGCAGCGAGGTGTATTGCCGCTTCAGCCTGCCGAACTGGGCGAGCGCCTTCGCCTTGGAGAACGATGTCGACACCTGAACGCCCCAGGGCCGCCACGCCCCGCTCGCCGTGAGCGGCTCGGTCTCGTACACGGCTCGTACCACGAGCGGCGCGAGCTTACGGCAGGAGTCCTGCACCTCGACGCCGGCGGTCTTGAGTGCCTCGGGAAGCTCGGTCTCGGCGAGCTTCCATTCCTCGGCGGCGCGTCCGGTGACGAACTCGACGTAATTCTGCGTCTCGCCTGGCAGCCCGCCCGACCCCGCGAGCCAGTTCCGCACCCGCTCGGCGCCGGCGTTATAGGCTGCGGCGGCAAGACCGAAATTGCCGAACTCTCGGCGGAGATCGGCAAGCAGGCTCGCCGAATGCATGATCGCCATTTTGGGCTCGAACGGGTCGTAAAGACCGCGCTCCTCCGCCGTGCCCGGCATGAACTGGGCGATGCCTTGCGCGCCTTTCGGGCTCACCGCGTTCGGGTTGAAGCGGCTCTCCTTCCAGATCAGCCGCACGAACGGCATCGGCGGCAGCCCCCTGGCTTCGGCCTGCTGCTGCATGATCGGACAGACGATGTCGACGAAAGGCTTGGGTCCGGCCAGCGCCAGGCCAGCTTGCCTGACGCCGGCCTCCACGAGCGCGGGCGCGCCCTCACCCGCCTTGCAAGGCGAGCCCGCAAGGAAAAGCGCCAAAGCGAATAACGCGATCCGCGAAATGCGCATCATGCCCCATCGCGAACGAGAACCAGACCGCAGAATAGCTCAAGCAAGCCCGATTTCAGGCTTCTGGTTCTAGTTCTTTTGCACGATGCAGGCACCGCCGGCAGCCTGGAGCTTGGCGCAAAGTTTGTCGGCATCCTCGCGGCTGTCGAAGCCAATCCGCACGGAGTATTGCGGATCGGTGCCCATATGCAGGTCGCAGGTTTCCACCACCATCGGCTGGAAAGCCGAGAGCAGGTCCCCCTGATCCTGCTTGATGTGGTCAAACTGAGCGAGCGCATCGTCCTTGGAGAAGTCTGTGGCGATCACCACGCCCCACGCAGGGCCCGATTGGTCCGCCGGAGTTTCGCTGCTCGCGTCCGCTTTCGACGAGACACAAGGCGATAGCGGCCCCTCGTCCTCGACGGCCGGTCCTGCCAGCGCGGGCGCGAGCGAGAACACCAAGCAAATGATCGACAGCGCGAGTCTCATGCCGGCATCATGCCGCGAGTCGAGCGGGCGATAAAGCGCACTCTTAGCTCACGCTGAAGCCATTGCTAACGCTGACTTATTGGAATTTCAGATTGAGCACGGCCTGTGGATAGGCGTTGAACCCCATTCCAATTGAGATCCGATTGCGTGGAAAGCTGCTGGGTGAACTTCACCCCGGCGTTGAACGACAGCTTGTCCGAGGGCGTCCAGTTGAGACAAGCCCAAGCACAACAAGCCGGCCAAGAACCCCGAGGACAAGCTAATCGGGAAAGGCGCGCAGAGCCGTCTCGGCCACCCGGCGAAGCTCGGCACGAGTCGCGCCGGCTGCGGCCTGCACAGCCATACCTTGGGTGACCGTCGCGATGAAGCGGGCGAGCGTGGCCGGGTCGGCGTCCCCCGGCAGATCGCCTTCCGTCTTGGCCCGCTTCAGCCGGTCGCGGACCGCCTTTTCATTGGCGGCTCGCCTGGCGCACAGCTCGTCGCTGATGCATTTGGCGTGCTCGCCGGCCCCGGCCATGCCTTGGACCAGCAGGCATCCTGCCGGATTGCTCTTGTCCGACAAGGAATCGGCCGTGCCGCGCAGTAGCGCCGCCATGCAATCCTTCACCTTCGGCAGAGCCAGCGCCTGTTGCAAAAAGCCCGCGTGCATCGCCGCATAGCGGTCGAGTGTCTTGCGGAACAGACCTTCCTTGTTGCCGAATGCGGCGTAGAGGCTGGGCGGATTGATGCCCATGGCGGCGGTCAGGTCGCAGATGCTGGCGCCCTCGTAGCCCTTGCGCCAAAACACGTCGAGCGCCCGGTCGAGCGCCTGATCCATATCGAATGCGCGGGGGCGGCCAATTGCCACGGCGCTGTCTCCTGCCATTTTTTCGATGCCTAGCATCTCCTGCTTCTGTAGTGACTGTTATATAATGCCCTTGACAGGCTGGGTCCAGGTCCACATATGTAGCGTTCACTAAATAACTCACAGACGGAGATGGACCCCATGTCAAAGAAACTCAGCGGAAAGGTTGCTCTGGTTACCGGCGGCTCGCGCGGCATTGGCGCGGCGATCGCCAAGGCTCTCGCCGAAGACGGCGCCGATGTCGCCATCAGCTATGCCGCCTCGGCCGACAAGGCCGAGGCCGTCGTCGCAACGTTGCGCAAGAAGGGCGTCCGCGCCCAGGCCTTCAAGGCCGACCAGGCCAAGACCAAGGAGGTCGAGGCGCTGGTCAAATCGGTAGTCGAGACGTTCGGCCACCTCGACATTCTGGTGAACAACGCCGGCGTGTTCGCTACCGGCCAAGTGCATGACCGCGCCAACAACCTTGCCGAGCTCGACCGGTTGTTTGCCGTCAATGTCGGTGGCGTCGCGACAGCCGTGCGCACCGCGGCGCCGCTGATGGGCGATGGCGGCCGCATCATCTCGATTGGCTCCGTGGTCGGCGACGCCTCGCCCTTCCCCGGCGTCGGCGATTACAGCGCCACCAAAGCTGCAATTCTCGGTTACACGCGCGGCTGGGCCCGCGACTTGGGACCGAGGGGCATCACCGTAAACAATGTCGCACCCGGGCCGATCGCCACCGACATGAATCCAGAGGACGGAGATTTCGCCGCGGCGCAGAAAGCCAGCACCGCGCTTGGCCGTTACGGCAGGCCGGAGGAAGTCGCGGCAGCGGTCGCGTTTCTCGCCAGCCCCGCCGCCGCTTATATCACCGGCGCCACGCTCACCGTCGATGGTGGGTTCAACGCCTAGTTCGTTGCCTGTCAAGTGGAGGACCTTGTCATGATCGAACGGAGACCTTTCGACGCCCTTGGCGGCGCTGACCATGGCTGGCTCAAGGCGAAGCATCATTTCTCCTTCGCCCGCTATTACGACCCCGATCGCGTGGGGCACGGAGCCTTGCGGGTATGGAACGACGACGAGATCGCGCCCAACACCGGCTTCCCGCCGCATCCCCACGCCGACATGGAGATCATCACCTATGTGCGGCAGGGCGCGATCACGCATGAGGACAGCCTCGGCCATAAGGGACGCACCGAGGCGGGCGACGTGCAGGTGATGAGCGCCGGCTCCGGCATTCGCCACGCGGAGTACAACCGCGAGCCGGTTGCCACCACGCTGTTCCAGATCTGGATTGAGCCGGAAGCAGGTGGCGGCGAGCCGTCATGGGGCGCGAAGCCGTTCCCCAAGTCGGATCGCTCGGGCCGCTTCGTGCCGCTGGCAAGCGGCTTCGCCGAGGATGACGACGCGCTGCCGATCAGGGCGCCCGCCCGCGTTCTCGGCGCGACGCTCAAGACCGGCGATACCGCGCAGTACGAGCTGGGCGCGAAGCGTCACGGCTATCTCGTTCCGGCGCGAGGCAGCGTCGAGGTGAATGGCGTGCGCATCTTGACCCGCGACGGCGCCGCCATCTCGAACGAGCCCGTGCTGAAGATCAAGGCGCTCGAGGACAGCGAGATCGTCCTCGTCGACGCTGCGTAGGGCAAAACGAAGCGAAGCCCCCTCCCCTCGCTTCGCGCGGGCAACGGCGACAAGCCGTTGCCCACCCTACGAGCGAGTTTCGGAACCCATCGCGATCCGAGACGTTAGCCCTTGGAGCCGCCAATCGAGGCATGCGCGGTATAGCGCGGGCCTTTGGCGATTTCCCTCCCACAATTTTCGGAAAGGGCTTTGCAATGATGAAATCGATTATTGCCGCTTCGGTTCTCAGTCTCGGCGTCGCTTCTGCGGCGTATGCGCTTCCCGCTCACATCGCAACGGCCAGTCAGGCAAATTCGAGCGACGTCGTGCAAGTGAAGAAGGATTGGAAGAAACAACAATTGGAAGCACGGCAACAACTGGCGCAAATACAATAAAAATAAGTACAGCTATCGCTACGATCATGCGCCGTATGGTTGGCATTCGTACAACTACCGCCCCTATGGCTGGGCCAATCGCGGCTGCATCATCATCGGGCCGCTTTGGTACTGCCCGTAGGCGCGCGATCAGAAAGCAGCGGGCCAAGACCCGCTGCTTTCTTATTATCCCGCGCCCCGCTTGATCTGGTAGGTTGCTCCGGCGAGTCGCAGGCACCGCTCGCGCGCCGGCTCTCGGCCTTTTCCCAAAAACCATGGAGGGATTTTGGAATGATCAAATCAATCTTGGCGGCGGCAATCCTGTCGCTGGGCGTGGTGTCGGTGGCGCTCGCCTTCACACCGAGCCCCGCCACCTCGCCCAAGGTCGTCGTCACGACCGATCTAATTCAGGTCAAGAGCAAGGGATACAAGGGCAGTTACAAGGGCGGCAAGTGGCATCACGGCAAGGGGCACGGTCACAGATATGCCGACTCCCACAGGTACAGATACGCCCCGAAAGGCTGGCGCCACTACGGCTATCGTCCCTATCGCTGGGAGCATCGTGGCTGCATCGTGCTCGGCAATATTTGGTATTGCCCATAACCGCGCTTAAGGTCGCGAGGGCGGCGGGTCTCGACGATCTGCCGCCCTTTTGCTTGCCTTAGGGCGCGCGCTCAAGATCGCCGAACAACGAATAATTCGCCTTGGCCCCCTGCATCACCAGCGTCCAAGCGGCGAAGTCGCTCGCGCTGGTGCAGGAATTGCCGCCTACCTGCACGATTAGGGTCAGCAATTGACCGGGACCGGCGCCCGGGCCAAACGCGCCCGAGCCTTTGACCTTTCCCGTGAGCTTCCACTCTTTATAGAGCGGCGGCTCGGTGCCCTGATCCGGAGCGTCGCGCGGATCGACTTCGAAGATCGAGATCTTATTCGGCAGCTCCACCGCAAGCGTCCCGGCGTGGCCCTGCTCATCCTTCAGCGTGAACACGAGCCGATCTCCCTGCCACGCGGCCGTGAGCGCGTAAGCCGTTGACGGGTTCGCGATTCCCTTGACGCTGTCCGGGTCGGCCTCGCCGAGAAACAGCTTGGCCGCATCGGCGAAGCGCAATTCCTCGAGCAGTGCGCGCTTGCCTTGATCGAGCGCCTCGACATTGACGTTTCGCTGACCAGCATTGGTGCAGCAGGCGCAAGCGAGCGCCTCGCGCGGCGCATCGAGCGCGACAGCCACCGTGACAGCAAGGATCAGGCGGAGGCGCCGCACTCTCAATCGTCCTCGACTCTGGTCTCGGGCCGGTCCGTGCCGGGATCGACCTCCTCATGCCAGATGCCGTCGGCCGTCTCGTATTGGATGCCGACCGTCTCGCCCGGTACTTTCTGCTCGCCGGCCGCGATCCGCGCCGCCGCGAGCGCCGCGTCATGGCTCGGAAACGTCTCCGAGAACGTGCCACGGGCTTTGTAGGCCCAGCCGTCCTCATGCTTGACGATCTTGTAGACGACCTTGGCCATCAGGCTCTCCTCGCATGGTTCGGGGGCAGCCTCGCACAACCGCCCGCGCCCGCCAATGGTTCCTGGCCGCTCTTGCGAGACATCGGGATTTGCTCGAATGTGGCGCAGCTTTTCGGGGTTGGGGAATTGGATCACATGACCGCCTATTCCGCGTTGGCACTGCGTATTTGTCTCTGTCTGGGCACCTGCATCCTGCCGGCGATTGCCCCGTGGCCCGGCAGCGCCCCCGCGCATGCCAGCCCCTCCGAGAAGGAGGCCTTCGAAGCGGCGAAGGCCCTCGGCACCGTCGAAGCCTGGGACGCGTTCCTCTCGAACTATCCGACCGGCTTTCATGCCGATCTCGCCCGGGCCTATGTGAAGCAGCTGAGCGTGACGCCAAACCCCGCGCCGTCTCAACGGGCGGCGCCGTCGGTCTCCGCCAACGACGATTTTCCGGCGGCGGCGGGCTCCTGGGGCGGCGTTCTGCGCGACGGCCCCGGGCGGAACTATCGCCAAATCGGCAGCTTGAAAGAGGGCGAGCCCGTCACCTTGATGGGGCGTGTCGATATATCCGACGAAGGCTTTCCCTGGTTCAAGCTCGTCACGCGTAGCGGAAAGACCGGCTATCAATGGGGCGGCATTCTCTGCTCGACCGGAGCCGAGCGGACCGATCTGTACAAGACCTGTCCTTAGCCTCGATTGCCGCTACTTGCCGAGAGAATGCGTTGGAACGTCAGCTGTTCAGAAGCAGACGTTCTTGATCGTTGGCCATCTCGCGAAGCCTTTGAGCGACGCCGCTTTTGCCAACGCGGCGGCGCGTTCCGGCCGAGAGGCCTTCTGGAGCTTATCCCATGCGCCGCCAGCGACTTCGTAGTTGCCGCAGCTCGGACACCCAATGACGTGACCGTCGAAATTCTGGGGGGTGAGGTCTCTGGCTTCGGCGGCACACACTAAGCAATTCATCTTGATTGTCGCTCCGTGCGTCGGCCCTCATCGATTCAAGCTCGTTCCCGAAATCCGGGCCCCGAGACTATGACGCGGCGAGTGCGGCCGTTGCCCCTGCGTCAAACTCCAGCTCATTTTCTGTAACGGTGCGGTAGAAGGGCTCGCAGCCGCTTTTGATGCGGTATTGGAGTTGTCCATCCCGCGGCGGGAGTTGGGCAACGACATGGTATGGACCAGGCGCGGCCTTCCGCGGCGGATATCGCCTGCTAAGGCGAACCAGGCTCCCGGTGATGAAGCTGTGCCCGGAAGGTTTGTCTTCGTGCAATCGTCTCATGTGAAGCGCTCTCTCGTGTTGGTCAAACGGCCGAGGCCAGGCGGACACTCGCTGAGCGAGCCTGCATCTTGCTCCTGAGCCGTCTGCAGATCCAAAGGATCGACGGTCACCACCTCGACCGCGGACCCAGACTCCGCCGGCACGAAGATAGCTGTCGAAACTCGACGGTATGCTGCAAAGGACAAACCATCGATAACCTCTTCGTCAGTCATCACACGATAGTCCGCCGGCGGCAACAACCGATCGATCCCCTTCAGGTAGAAGGGTCGATGGAACGTGACACTCTTAGTGGTCGTCCGCGTCGTCATCGAAGGGGATCGCCGTCAAAAAACCAGGAGTGGAGAACTCATCGCCGAACCCCAGCGCGACTTTAATGCGCGGCTCGGTTGACGCCACGCGCCATTTGCGAGTTGATCTGCTCCGCTGCATCGGTGGTGACCTTCGTGGATAGCGCGCGAACTTCCTGCGCTTGCGCCGTCAATACGCCGAACTGCTTGCGCCAAAAAGCGGATTGCAGCTCCATGATGTCAGCGAGGTTCTTGGCGCCCGCCAGGCTGGTGGCCAGGTCGAAGCCCGCATCGACATTGCGGCGGGCGATGTCGATAATCTTGCGATTGAACGCGGTAGCACCCTGCCCGGCAGCGTCGAAGGTCCTTTCGAACGTCGTCAAGGACGTATCGAAAGCATCCAAGGAGCGGTCATAGGCCTGCCGGGTCTGTGCCACGCTCTTCTCGGCAAGGGCGCGCACGCCTTCCGGGACGGCGGCGTCGAGACCGAGGTGACCGAGCTGGTCGGTCATTTGGCGATACGTCGCGCGTGCCTGGTCCGCGGCAGTTTGGGGATTGTTGGTAGCGGTCATAGAATGCCTCTTCAGTTCAGTTCTTCTTGCAGAAAGAAATGCGGGAGCAGCCGCCCGAGGCCACCCCTAAAGCGGCAGCCTCGGAGGGATCGTTATCTAGGCGCCCGCGCCGATCTGACGGCCCTTCAACAGGGCGTCGACTTCACTCTGGGCCTGGGTCTGGGGAAGCCCGTATTTGGTCACGACCTGCGACACGAGATCGGCCTTGCCCTTGATTGCGGCGACGTCTTGGTCCGAGAACTTGCTCCACTTGGCGCAGATGTCCTTTATGACGGCGCTCTTTTGGTCAGCATTCTGGGGGGCGCTGTTCGAATTCGTTGCGGTTGAATTTTCCATTATTTTTGGCTCCGATCACATAAATACTTGTACTTTGAATGACAATCATTCAAATCGTTCTTGTTATGTACACCGCTCCTGCGTCAAATACAAGCACTGAATTAAATATTTCTGCGAAAATGTTTTCACGCCGCCAATTTTAACGGCATTTTTTCTACAGTATAGTTTCAACAATACTTGGGGGCAGCCAGATTACCGAGCCGCCCGTGCTTCCTCGACAGTGGCTCGGCTTTGGTGTTCAGTCGCACTCACCCCCCCAAAAGGCGGCCGAGGGAACTGCGGCTTTTCGTCAATGCGAAGAAGTGGGCGAGTAGGCAATTCTGGGTCGAGCACCTGGACGGGCAGACCCTTGAGACAGGGCCTCGGCGCTGGCGCATTGGCAGCCATCATGGTGGCGATCGTTTCATTTGCGGTGGGAGCTTCGCCGCTAATGAACAGCAGTTCCCCGTCTGAACCTATTTCCTCTCAAATCTCACCCATCCGTAAGGCGCTTATCTACGCCAAGGAGGGAAGTCCAAAGCTCGTCGACGGTCGCTGGAATCTCGGCCAGAGTGAATCCAAGCTCGGCATAAAACTCTCAGATGACGAGAAACAACAATTGATGGCGTGCACGGGGGAGATCGTGTGCCAGACGCCTGGGAGCGATGAGGACGAGGACAGAATTAGTGTCAAAATTACCGCGACTGCGGTGAGCGTGCTCAGACCGGACTTGCTGGTGACGGCGAAGCACGTCCTCTTCAAAGGCAAAAGAGCAGTGGCGTTCTTTGGAAGCTGTAGCTTCCGCAGCTATTCGCGTAGGAAGGTCGCCATTCCGGTTCTTGTCGAGAAAGACCAAAGGAGAGGATACGTCTTTAACAATGAGGATTTTATCGTCCTGCGCCTCAAGCGCGAATTGGAGGGCTGCAGCGCGTTTGCGATAAACGACTCTGATTCATCTCTGGGTGAGGAGGACCACATTCTTTCAGTTACCGGTCACCAGCTTCATACCTTGAATAAAATTTCGGGCCGAGAACCGGTGATCGCGACGGGAAAGATAAGAAAGGTCCTCGACGGAGTCCTTGGGGGGCCGCCGTTCTATTACGCCGACGTCGACCTCGACGAGGGAGGTTCGGGGGGCGCCGTTTTCGCTCTAATGGATGGACGGCCAATTTCAGATGACGAAGGTCGCCTCATCCTGAGGGGAATATCGGTGGCCTACGGGCTGCAGGCGAAGAACGGCAAGCCCTACAGCGAAGAGCGGAACTATTCGATCATTGTCGGCCTTCAGGCGGAATTCAGGGATCTGGTCAAGGGCAAAGCCTACAAGCCGGCTGCTGTGGAACCGGTGCCCTGTCTTCAAGGCGGGGCGGCTAAGATCAATGTGATTTCAGACTCTGTTCCGTTGACCCAGTCGGAAGCGCTTGCTTCCCTTCATCAATACGCGTGCGACGCGACGCCCAATCGCAAAGCTGGAAAGACGAACGCCGATTGCGCAGAGATCGCAAAAGGATTGAAACTAGCCGCATCGAAACGAGTAAACGCAAAACACGAATTCACGCTGAAGAACGATACAAGCTGTCCGATCTGCTTCACCTATGATCGTTGCAACGATTACGGATGTTGGGACGAAGGGATGAGGCTAAGCGGCAAATCAACGCTTTTCGCCGGAGTTAGAGAGCAGGCACCCGCGATCAAGAACCCGCAATTCTGCGACTCGGGATCGGCATCAACTGATCTGGGGCCGCCACTCCCGCCAAGGAAGCCTGAACAAACACCCACGGGAGCGGTCGATTCTCGCAAACACGTTGTCGAGCCCCAGGCCATGTTCTTGGCCGCCAAGGAAAAGGCAAAGCGGGAGGGAGTCTGGACGCTTACAAGCGAGGACATTCGCGGCTTAAGCCTAGAACAGATCAAGGAGCTGCGAGGCTACTAGGCCGCGTGCTTATAGAGGGTCTCTTAGGATCATCCCGAGTCGCGCACCGCGGCTTGACCCAACGTGCGTCGCTCGGATCTCCGTTATCGCCGCTAAGGCGTGCCCAGCCCGGACTCGTCGTGGCACATCGCATGCGCAGGCGGATAAGAATGCTCGAGCTCGGACACCGTGAAGGGCTCGTTGTCGTCGACGATCTCCTGCATGCATTCGCAATATTTGCGCAGCTTGACCGGATCGAGCTGTTCGATCTTGCGGTCGGCGACGCACTTGTCGATCCAGGCGAGATCCGCCGCGCTCAGCTCTGCTGCGGCGACGGGCGCGGTGGCGACCAGCGCGCCAAGCAGGCAGAGGGCCATCATCCAACGCTTACATCCAGTCGACATCAACCTCTCCGTCCATTCCCGAAATTTGGCGCTCATCTCCGCCATGCCGGCAAGGCCGGGTCAAGTGTCGGCAGCCACAGGCCGGCAGCGGAACGATCCGTGCTGTCGCCGGCGCCCGCGCCCGTGGCATAGTTGGCGCCGCCAAAAACTCGGAGACAACCCATGCTGGTTCTTGCCGCGCCAACCCTCGCCTCCGCATCCCGCTTCGTTCGCCGCGCGGCGATCGCCGCATTGTGCACAAGTCTCGCCTGTGGGCTGTCGGTTGCCCCTGCCGCAGCGGAAGACGCGGCCAAGCCGCTGCTCAAGGCGCCGGCGGTGCCGGTCCCGCCGCTCTTCACTCAGGCGGCGATCGACAAGGCTACTGCGGCGCTCGACGGAATCGTCGAGAACGCGATGAAGCAGACCGGCATGCCCGGTGTCGCTGTCGGCGTCGTCTACAAGGACAAGGTGATTTACGCCAAGGGCTTCGGCGTGCGCGAGGTGGGCAAGCCGGGCGCCATCGACCCCGACACGGTGTTCCTGCTGGCCTCGGTGTCGAAGCCGATCGCCTCCACCATCGTCGCCAAGCTGGTCGGCGACGGCGTCGTCAAATGGAGCGATCCGGCGAAGCTGCACAATCCCGCCTTCGCGCTGAGCGATCCTTACGTCACCGAGCACGCCACCATCGCCGACCTGTTGTCGCATCGCAGCGGCTTGCGCACCGGCTCCGGCGATCTGCTCGAAGACCTCGGTTTCGACCGCGACTACATCCTGTCGCATCTCGACCAGCAGCCGCTCGATCCGTTCCGCGCGACCTATCACTACAGCAATTTCGGTTACACCGCCGGCGGCATCGCCGCTGCGGTGGCGTCGGGCAAGAGCTGGGAAGACCTTGCCGACGTGGTGCTGTTCAAGCCAGCCGGCATGACCACCGCGAGCTACCGCCACGCGGATTATCTCGCTCGCCCGGACCGCGCCCACATCCACACCCGCCTCAAGGACGGCAGCTGGGCGGCGATTTTCGATCGCGATCCGGACGCCGAGGCTCCGGCCGGCGGCGCCAGCGCCTCACTCAACGACATGCTGCGCTTCATGCGCCTCCAGCTCGGCGAGAGCACGCTCGACGGCACGGAGATCGTCAAGGCCGACGCGCTCGCGCCGAGCCACGAGCCGCAAGTGATTCCCGGCCCTCCCCCCTCGCCAGCCGCCCGCGCGGGCTTCTATGCCTTCGGCTGGAACATCAGGTATGACGATCAGGGCCGCGCCAGCATCGGCCATTCCGGCGCCTTCGACCTCGGCGCCTCGACCTTCATCGGTTTCATGCCGGGCGAGGATCTCGGCATCGTCGTTCTGACCAACGGCCGGCCGATCGGCGTCCCCGAAGCGATCGGCGCGGGCTTTTTCGACGTGGCGCAGAACGGCAAGGAGACCGTGAACTGGCTCGATTTCATGGGCGCCAACTTCGCGGCAATGGACGCGGCCGACGCGCCCGAAGTCGATTACGCCAAAGTGCCCGCCAATCCGAAGCCCGCCCGCGATCTCGCCGCCTATGCCGGCAGCTACGGCAACTCCTATTACGGCCCGCTCACCGTCACCGCCGCGGGCGACAGGCTGTCGATGGCCATGGGGCCGCAAGGAAAGCCCACCACCTTTGCGCTCACCCATTTCGACGGCGATACGTTCAGCTTCGAAACCATCGGCGAGAACGCCAACGGCCTCGCCGGCGCGATCTTCACGCTCAGAGACGACGGCAAGGCGTCGAAGGTCGTGCTCGACTATTACGACCGCACCGGGCTCGGCACCTTCGTGCGAGAGTAGCGCGCCGCTTTACATCTTCGCGACTTCGGCAGCGACCTTGTCGTAGAAGCCGCTCACCGAGCCACCGACGGCTTGAACAGCGGCCAGGATGGCAACCGAAATGCCGACACCGATCAGGGCATACTCGATCGCCGTTGCGCCCGACTCGTCCTTGATGAAGCGCGCAACAAAAGGCGTCATTTCGCGCCTCCCTTGATTTTGCCCTCTGACAAGTCTCCTTCTCGTATCGGAGCCGCGCAACCGAGCCGCAATTTCACGGTGAACAATCCATCTACGCTCGAAGGGCGCGGCCCCTCCTGGGCAATCCCCCCTCAGGCGCGATAAGCACCGGACTGGGCTGATTCCCGCCGCAAAAATAGCTTCAATGGCGAACAAAATCGCCAGGTGCGGACATTCTGCGATCTCACTGACTTAACGCCCGAGTGTCGATAGCATAGACCCACACTGGGACAGGTCCGGGTAAACCATGAAGAGCATTATCTGCACATCGCTATTCGTTCTGCTGGTGTCGAGCGCCTATGCCGCCTCATTGCCGGGCGACAGCGCCAACGGCAAGCGCCTGCTCGACGCCAACTGCATGGCATGCCACCAAGCCGACATCTTCACCCGCAAGGACCGACAGGTTCAGTCGTTGGATGCGCTAAAACAGCAATTGGTTGCCTGCAGTCATGCGGCAAAAAAAGACTTCTCGGCGAGCGAGATGCAGGACCTGCTCAAATACTTGAACGATCAGTTCTATCATTTCGAGTAGGCCGCTGGAGACCCCATGCCCTCCCGCCTGCTCGCCCTCGCTGCCCTTCTGCTACTGCTGCCCGTCCCGGCTCTGGCCGGTGCCAAGGAAAAGATCGCGGCGATGGCGCCGTCGGGGCTGGTGCTGGTGGTGGACGAGCAAGGCAACGAGCTGATCGCCCAGAACGCCGATAAGCCCTTCGTCCCCGCCTCCGTCACCAAGATCGTGACCGCCTGGCTAGCGATGGAGATCCTGGGCGGCGACTACCGGTTTGAGACAAGCTTCTACCTCGACGACAAGCGGGTGCTGTATGTGCGCGGGGGCGGTGATCCGTTTTTGATCTCGGAGGAGCTGGCGCCTCTCGCCGACGAGCTGGTCGCCGCCATCGGCAAGCAGCCGATCACCGGCATCGTGCTGGATGCGAGCTACTACCCCTCCGATCTCCGTATCCCAGGCATCGAGGACACCAACGAATCCTACGACGCGCTGAACTCGGCGCTCGCGGTGAACTTCAACACCATCGCCGCCGTGCGAAGCGGCAAGACGGTCCGCTCCGCCGAGGAGCAGACGCCGATCACGCCACTGGCGATCAGTGAGTTCCAGGCGCGGGGCCCTCAAGGCCGCGGCCGCATCAGCCTGAGCAAGGACCCCGCAGTGAGCCTGAAATATGCCGGCGAGTTGATCGCCGCGTTCATCGAGCGGGCGGGCGGCAGCGTCAAGGGCCAGGTCACGACCGGAGCGGTGCCCGAGGGTTTGAAGCCGGTCTATGTTCACCACCAGTCCCGCACCCTCTCGCAGATCCTCACCCAGCTGCTCATCGCCTCGAACAACTACATCGCCAACCAGGTTTTCCTGGAGATCGGCGGGACCCTGGGCGGACCCGTCAGCCTGGAGAAGTCACTCAAGGTCGCGAACGGGATGCTCGCCGCCAACGGACTCGCCGACGCCATCCATCTCGAGGAAGGCTCGGGCATCAGCCGCGGCAACCACTTCACCGCACGCGGCCTCGCCAAGGTGCTTGAGCTGTTCGCGCCCCATGCCAACCTGCTCCACGGCCACGACGGTGGCATGAACAAGACCGGCACCTTTTCCGGGGTCCGCACCCTGGCGGGCTATGCCGACACCAAAAGCCACGGGCGGGTGCGCTTCGTGATCTCGCTGGGCGAAAATGGCGGCGCGCTGCGCTTCCAGCTGCTCAAGGCCATCGAGGCTGGGCTGTAGCCGAAGAAGCTGACCTAACGTTCGTCGCCGCGATGTCCGCTTCGTGCCAGTCAGACGAACTTTCCCTCTCTCGCCGGAAGGAGTAGCTGGTCGCAATGAAGCCCCTTCAGTACAGCCTCGAGTGCCTTCGCCGGGCGGACTTGCCCGTGGGAACGATGGAGCTTGCGCGGTATCTGATCGGCAAGACGCTGGTCCACGAGTTCCCGACAGCGACGCTAAGCGGAGTCATCGTTGAAACCGAGGCGTATCCGCCTGGCGATGCCGCCGGCCACGCCTTCCGCGGCAAGACGCGAAGCAATCAGTCTTTGTTTCTCGGTCCTGGCTACTGCTACGTCTATTTTACCTATGGCTCTTCGTTCATGGTGAACGTCACCAGCGAGGAACCAGGTGTCGGTGCGGGCGTGCTTTTGCGTGCGCTAGAACCTCTCGAAGGCGTTGAGATGATGCAGCGCTTTCGGAAGATGGCGCGCACTCGCGATATTGCGCGTGGCCCTGGACGCCTCGCCCAAGCCATGCAGATCGACAAGCGATATGACGGAGTTGATCTCTGTGCTGGCGAAGCTGTTTGGCTCGGCACGGCAGTACGACGCACAGGTCCAATCGGTAGCAGCACGCGCATCGGCCTGACGCGGGAGGTCGATCGCAAGCGTCGGTTTTTCGAGCGCGGCAGTCCGTATCTTAGCGGGCCCAGGTCGCTCTCCAACTCATAAGAGATGCGGGAAGTCACGACACGCCCTCTGATCAGTCCTTCTCCACATAAACTTCCCCGCCCAGCTCGCGGAATTTCGCGCTCATCATGCGGCGCAGTCAAATTTCAAGCGCCGTGACATGTTTCATCGTCTCGCCGCGAAGATCGCTGGAGCTCTGTCAAACAGCGAGCCCCCAAAGAGGACGTGGCGCGAATTAGGGCTGAAGACTTAGCGCTTGGGCGTGATTTCGATCCAGTTCACCGCAAGGCCAAGCGACCGGCGGTCGTCGCTCCCTGGCCGCACTTCGCAAGGCCTAAGCGTTTCCTCTACCTGAAAGGTGAGCACGCAAGAAATCATTGGCGAAGCTGTTTGATGGATAAAGTGCTGCAGCCCGCACGAGAAAGGTGCCGAGGGTCGTTGCCTCAATCTCGAATTCGACGGGGCGGTCGTAAACGAGTAACCTCAGGCCGCTCAATATGCCCGGTGTGATCGCGTCGAGGATGTGCACCTCGATCATTAGATCCCGATCAGCCTTGACCGGTAAGTCGAAGGTCGACCGCTTGAGCGGTCCGCTCCACCTGAAGGTCCCAAATCGTTTGCTCGTCTCGATCTCGTGCCACTCGAACGGAGCAGTAAGGTTGAGGAAGAAACGTTTGGCGGACTGTAATCTCGTCCAACTCCGTAGTGGCGTAGGGATCGCCAACGCCCTTGAAGTAACGGTTGAGTTTGTGGAAACGACCGGGCACCTCATTGCGAGGCATCGAAATGCCGGAGAACCGGCCATTCAAGGCCGACTGCAGCACGCCCATGAGCTCCGCCGGGCGGAAGTCAAATCCGCTTTCGATCTTCTCGAGCATCGCCCTTCTGCTCGGCTACGTCTTTGTGCTTGTAAGCATCTCGGCGCCAAGCCGCATTGAACTTGAAGACTGTCAATTCGGCCGTAGAGGCGATGCGAGCGCCCGCGTCCGTCGCGTCTCGTAGGAACGCGCAATCTGTCGGCAATGCGATCGTCTCGGGATCTTTCCAAGGGCCGATTTGCTCGACAAGCGAGCGCCGGTGCAGGATCGACGAGGGCGGCATGAAGTCGGAGCGCGCATAGTGTCCGTCGGGGTAGACCCCGCTCACGGCTCGGAATCCGCTCCCGGGTGGGCCATAAAGGATGGTCACGCCTGCGACGAGGTCAGCCGCTTGTTCCCCTGAGGTGCGCAGGCAGGACGCAAGGTGGGTGGGATACCAGATGTCGTCATGGCCGAGATACGCAATCCACTCGCCGGATGCCGCGGCTAGACCGTAATTGTTGGGCGCCCATTGACTACCGTAGTTGCGTTCGAGGTTATGCCATCTGAACCGCTTATCATTGAACGTGGCAACGATGGCTTCCGAATCGTCGGTGCACCCGTCGCCCACGACCAGGACCTCGTAATCCTCGAATGTTTGCAGCTGAACGGAGCGCAGTGCGCAAGCCAGCGCCGAGCTCCAATTGTAGGTGGCGACGACAACGCTGACGGTCGGGCGCACGTTCGAAACTGCCTCAGCAACCTTTCGCTCGTTCACTCATCATCTTATGCTATAATTTTGAAGCTAAGGAACTTGACTCAGAAATCACCTGATGAGTCATCAGCAGTCACCGGTCCCAAAGATCCCGGACGTTATTGGCGGTGATGAACTCGTCGCCAAGCAGTCAGCCGTAGACGAGCAGGGCAAGCTACACTCCGTTCCGATCAGCGGCGTGATCTTTCGTCCGACCCGGCCTGTGCCGCACGAGGACGGTCACGTCACTGAGGTCGCGCGGACGAGTTGGCAAGATCTCGTCGATCCTGTCCTGCAGGTCCATCTCACAACCACACTGCCAGGACGTGTCCGGGCCTGGGGTCTGCATCAAAACAGCACCGACCGTCTGTTCGTGGCGACTGGGCTTGTGAAGATTGCAGTCTTCGATGGCCGTCGCGACTCCCCGACACTGGGACGCGTGAATGAGTTCACCGTGAGCGAGAAAAGCCCTGGACTGCTAATCATCCCGCCCAATCTCTATCATGGGTGGAAAAACATCGGCACGAGTGAAGCCATAATCATCAATATGCCGACCAGGATGTACGATTATGAAGCTCCTGACGCGCTCGATCTGCCCTGGGATTCCGAAGCTGCGGCGAGGATCGCGCCCTATCAATGGTGAGTGGGGCAGCTTCCTATCGTGACGCCAGCACCGGCGACTTCTGCCTTAGGGTCAAAAGCCGACTTGTCTACGTTATCGGCTGCGTCTGCTTTGGGTCATAAGCGGACTGGCCTACCCCTTCATCATAGAGCCCTCCATCCAGCTCGCGGACTTCTCACTGCGCAGAGCCGCGTGGCGCAACGGCTCATGGCGAGGCCGGTGAGGCGAAGCTAGCCGGCTTCAGCGCGCCGACGCAGGATGTATCGGGGGCGGCGGGATCGGCGAAGAACGATACGATCACCGCCTGCGCGCAGGGAGACGCGGGCGAGACGAAATGCCCGACGCCAGGGATGCTGATGATGGTTGCGTGAGATAGCTTCGCCGCCGCTTCCTTGGCGCCGGCGAGCGACGTCAACGTATCGAATGTGCCAGAGATCAGCAGCGTCGGGAGGTCGCTCACGACCGGCTGGTGCATGGCCTCCGGGGCGGCCGGGACCTTCCACACCTCGCGGCAGTCTTCGTTGAAATAGGCCCAGCCGCCGATCCCCTCGTCTTGGATCGAGGCCGGATAGTCCGGAAACGCTTTCCGGCCGGCCGCGGCGAGATCTTGCGGCGTCGCGAACGGATAGCTCTCGCGACAGCTGACGCCAAGCGCCAGCCCATAGCCGAGCGCGGGGGCGCCCGGCTCGGGAGGCGGCGCGCGACTTGCGCGATCGAGCGAGATCGCCTCGATGGCGTCGGGGCGGCCGGCAGCGAGACCATCGATGCGATCAGGCGCAGCTTGGAGCATGGCCAGGCCATAGTTCTGGTTGCGCAGCCAGTCGATCAGCGCGCCGCCGTCGATGACGACTTTGATGTCCTCACCGGTGGCCGGATCCTTGACGGTTGCCGTCAGCGGCTCGGCCTCGAGCTTATTGACCAGGGCGGTGAAGGTTTGTTCGAGCTGCGGATGGGCGGCGTTGCAGGCGGGTTGCGCCGCGCAGGCCTGGAAGATGTTGCCGAAGCCGTCGCTCGCGTTCTGCCAGTTTGCGGCGACGTTGTACGTCGTGGGCAACACCGAATCGAGCACGACGCTGCGGATGCCCGCGGGATGGTCGCGCATGACCGTCTGCGCCAGGTACGATCCATAGGACGTGCCGTAGATGTTCCACACGTCGAAGCCGAGCACCTGGCGGAGATCGGCGAAATCGGCGGCGCTCTCGGTCGAATTGTAGGCGCTGAGGTCGGCGCCGGTGGCGGCGAGGTCGCGATGGCAGACTTCCGTCGCCGCCAAATGGGCGCGCTTGGTCGCCTCGGAATAGAAGCGCAGGCCGAGCAGCTCGCGGGAGAACTCGTCGTTGGCCGCGCAGGTCAGCGCCGGGTCCGAGAACATGGTGCCGCGCTGGCTCACCACATAGATGTCGCGGTCGCGGAGGAAATCGGCGGCGATCAGCCCGTTGACCTCGAGCGGAGCAATGTCGCCCGGGCCGCCGGCGAGATAGACGATGGGATCGGGTCGCTTCTCCGCCGAGCGCGCCGGATATTTCGCCACCATCAGCCGGATGGTGCGGCCATTCGGCTGGCTGCGATTCTCCGGGACGACGAGATAGCCGCAGCTCGCCTTGGCGAGCTCTTCGGCCCCCTGCAGTTTCGGGCAGTCCGCCGGCTCGAAGCGCGGCACGGTCGCCGTTGCTTCGGCAGCCTGCGCGGCTAACGCCACGCTGGGTGAAGCCAGGAGCAAGGCGAGCAGGAGGAGGTACTGCCGGGCGATCGCCATGGTGCGGAGCCTTCCCGTCTGGAGCGGGCGCCACCAAGGCGCGCTCGGGGAGTCTAAGCCGAGAGAAGCCGCCTCTGCAATAACCCCACTCTAGGCTAAACTCGGGGAATGACCTCGCTGGCACGCTCGGCGCGTCCTGTTGCGCTCGCCTTCGCCGCGCTCCTCGCCGGATCCGCGGCTACGCCGGCCGCGGACGATACGCGGACGCCCTGCACCGACGACGCGATGATCGTGTTCGATGCGTCGGGGTCGATGGCCGGCAATACGGTGCAAGGGCTGTTCAGCGACATCACGCGCATCGACGAGGTGCGCAAGGCGCTGGCGGAGGTGCTGCCCTCGGCCACCAAGTTTCGCAAGATCGGGCTCATCACTTACGGTCCCGGACCTTACGCGCACTGCAATGTCGAGCTGGACTTCACGCCGATACCGAACGCAACGGAGCGCATCATGAGCGTGGTGAACGCGATCAACCCGGCCGGGAAGACGCCGCTGGTGGAAGCGGTGAAGCGGGCGGCGGAGGTCCTCGCCTACCAAGGCAGCATCGTCTTGCTCACCGACGGCGAGGAGACTTGCGGCGGCGCACCCTGCGAGCTCGGCAAAGCGATCAAAGCCGCCGCGACCGGTCGACTCACCGTTCATGTCATCGGCTATCAGCTCAGGGGTTTCAGTTGGACCGGCGCGCAGAGCATCCTCGACGTGAAATGCCTCGCCGAGGAAACCGGCGGCCTCTACATCACGGCGGAGAACCGGGACGATCTGGTGAAGGCGTTCGAGAAGACGCTCGGCTGCCCCATGATGTCGTCCGTCGGTTCGCCGTTGCGCTGAGCGCGCGGTTCCCTCAACCTTCTTTTTGTCATCGCCGGGCTTGACCCGGCGATCCATTCCAGCGGCGCCTCCACCCACTAAGGCGTAACGGCACGGATGCCCGGATCAAGTCCGGGCATGACGAAGGAGAGTGCAAGCGCACGCTATTATCGCCGCGACGCATCGAAGCATCCGGCTCTTGTCAAAGAGCGAACCCTTAGACGGGACTCTCGGCTCTCCTCAGGATGAGGGGGATGGCGCGCCGAAAAGCGCAAACCTGTGGTGTACGCATCCGTTGCCGAATGCGGCGGGCGCCTCTCGGCGCGCCATCTCCACTCGCGCCTGCTCGAGAAGGAGCCCCGCGGTTCGCTGCAACGTCTTATTGCGACCTAATAGAGAGTTGAAGCGATCCCGTAATCGATGACACGCGGGGCCGATCGGCCATAGCTTCGTATTGTCCCTAGTTTTGACAAGTTCGAATCATTGAGGAGATGCGTCATGGCGATATCGAAGGGCGACGTGATTTCATTGATGAATGCGTTTCACGACACGGTCATGTTCAAGAAGGGAACGGCGGAAGATCAGGCGGCGTTCTTCCTGCATCCCGAGCCGCGTATCTTCGTCCTCACGGCGAGGACCTCTCACTTCAGACCAATTATGAAATCCACCAGAAGCTGACCGACGAACGGCACATCGTGCTCGAGCCGTCGAGATCACGCCGCTATGCGACGACCTGAGCGCGCCCACGCGGTCGGCGCCGTCTATTGGGAGGCCCACCCGTTGGGATCGTCCGATGGAGGTCTGATCAAGTGCGTCGTCGGCGAGGATTGGATCGTCCAGCGCATCCCCTCGGGCGAGCTCAAGATCGCGCTATACATAAATTCCTATCATCGCTTCCTGCCAGACTCCGCGCGAATCGACCTGAAATGAGCGCTTTATCCTTGAGAGCGGACATTCTCAGCGTCCACCTCGATGTCTCGGCCAAGTCACGGCGTTCGGCAGCGGGGCCTCGCTTTAGTCCGGCCTGTCGCGCATCTATCGCCGACCGAGCCTTCAGCCAGCTCCTGGAGGGGATACGTAGTGGTCCCGGGAGGAGCTCCGTTGCCGCCGGGTGCCTTGTTGCGACAAGACCCGCAGGCGCTGCACCCAGTCCCGCGATCAAGACGCCTCATGAGCGCGCCCCTTAATTGGACGAGGTAGCGCGATGATACGGCAGGCTTGGAGCGCGGGGATAAGTTGTCGAGTCCGCGTGCCAGGACCTGACATGGGCGTCCTTGGTGTACCCCCCGTCAGGCTGCAAGAGGATGAGCGAATTTCCGTCACCACCTCCCGAAGAAAGGCTCGATATTTGAGAGGGGGTACGATCGACCTTACGCTAGTTGCTCTATTTGCCGGCCGCCAACACTTCCGCATCTCGGTAGCCCACCCGAGTGTCTCGGAGAGTATAGTCGGGAACGGAGGGTGTCTTCACCCCCATTGCCCTTGCGAGTCTCGTCGATGGCACTGATGACTGACCGTAACCTCCGCAGGGCGCTGATTGCGATTGCACTGACGGGGCTCAGTCTCGGAACATTAGCCTGGTTCGAAGGTCGCGAAGTTCTGGCTAATCGGATCTGGGCCGCCGGCACGATCCCGGTCGTCATCGGACTGGCCGTGTCGATGGTCCGAGATTTCATGGCCGGCCGGATGGGTGTCGACACGGTAGCATTCGTCTCCATGTCGGCTGCACTCCTGCTTGGACAGAACCTGGCGGGCGCGGTCGTTGCGGTCATGTACGCCGGCGGCAATATGCTCGAGGACTTCGCGGTCGCCCGCGCTGAGCGCGACCTGAAGTCCCTCGTCGATCGCGCCCCGCGCGTGGCCCACCGGCGGACCGGTGACTCGGTCGAGGATGTGCCGATCGATAAGGTCGTGATCGGAGACGTGATCCTGGTGCGTGCGGGCGAGATCATACCCGTCGACGGGGTCATATCGGGTGCCAGCGCCACCCTCGACGAAGCGGCACTGACAGGTGAGCCTATTCCGGTGACCCGTAACAAGGGCGACCTGGTTCACAGCGGCACAATCAACGCCGGTGAGACTTTCGAATTGAGAGCCACCGCAATTGCAGGCGAAAGCACTTATGCGGGGATCGTACGCATGGTCACCGCCGCGCAGACGGCGAAGGCTCCATTCATTCGACTGGCCGATCGCTACGCGCTGCTTCTGCTGCCCGTTACGCTCCTACTTGCCGGAGCGGCATGGCTGCTCTCAGGCGACCCAATCCGTGGCTTAGCCGTCCTGGTCGCCGCGACGCCGTGCCCCTGATCCTAGCGGCACCTGTGGCCTTCATTGCAGGCGTCTCGCGCGCCGCGCGCCTCGGTATCCTGATCAAGGGTGGAGGTCCGCTCGAAGCGCTCGCTCGAACCCACACCGTCATGTTCGACAAGACCGGGACGCTGACCGTGGGCGGGGCACGCCTTGTCGCCGTCGAGACGGCACCGGGCGAGAACGCGGACGAGGTGCTGCAACTGGCTGGCTCGCTCGAGCAGGCGTCCCACCATGTGGTGGCCGCTGCGATCGTGTCAGCCGCTCTAGCCAGGGGGCTAACCCTCGAGGCTCCGGACCAGGTACGCGAAACGATGGGCTCCGGCCTTGAGGGTCGCGTTGGGGGCAAGCAAGTCAGAGGTGGGCTCGCATCAGCTCGTTTGCGGTCAGGGACGACCTGAGGATTGGGCCGTGCGCGCACTGCGACGCGCATCATGGCGTTCAGCGCTGAGTGTCTTTGTCTCGGTCGACAAACGCGCCATAGGTGCAATTTTGTTGGCCGACGAGTTGAGGCGCGAGACGCCCCGGGCTGTGCGAGGCGCTGCGGGCCGCCGGCGTTTCGCGCATCGTGATGATTACCGGCGACCGCGCCGATGCGGCAGAGACGATCGGTGCGGCACTCGATCTCGATGCTGTGCTTGGCCGACCGTGTGCCATCCGACAAGGTCGAAGCAGTCGCCATTGAGCAGCGGCTGCATCCAACGCTTATGGTTGGCGACGGCATCAACGATGCACCCGCGCTCGCGGCGGCCGACGTTGGCATCGCAATGGGCGCCCGAGGTGCCAGCGCCTCGTCGGAGGCAGCAGACGTCGTGATTCTTGTTGATCGCCTTGATCGGGTCTCGGACGCGGTCGTCATCGCGCGGCGCGCGCGCGGCATTGCCGTCCAGAGTATCATTGCCGGCATGGCGCTGTCTGGGATCGCGATGCTCGCGGCCGCATTCGGCTGGCTCACGCCGGTAGCGAGCGCCCTGACTCAAGAAGCGATCGATGTCGCCGTCATCCTCAATGCGTTACGCGCGCTCACAGGTGGCAGCGTATTCAGGCACGCGCCTATGCCGCCGGCAGCCGCCCGTGCCCTCCATCGGGATCACAAAAATCTCGAAGCAAGTCTTGATCGACTGCGCGAGATCGCCGATGCCTTGGATGATGCGGCCCCGGCTGCTGCGGTCGCCCTGATTGGCGAGGCGAACCGTCTCACTGCAGGGCAAATCGTCGACGCACGAGCGCGACGATGAGGGCCGCATCTACCCGCGTGTTGCGAAGTTCTTGCACGAGGGGCCTGGCCTCGCCGCCATGAGCCGCGCGCATCGTGAAATCCTTCATTTGGCGCGAATGCTGGCGAGACTGTCGGATGGATTGAAGACTAAGGACGCCGACCGCTATTTAATCCGCGACGCGCAGCGCGTCATCGAGTTCGATAGAGTCCCTTGTACGCCTCCACAACGCACAGGAAGAAGACATCTATGAGCACGCGGCTTCCGATTAGGTCCAGCTCAGCAATTTCCCCACCAGGGCGTGAAAGCTAGCCTGACGTTCTGATCTGAGCCAGGCAGGCCAATGTCTGCTTTGGGTCAGTAGCGGACGCTCCTCACTCCTCCTCCACATAGACCTCGCCGCCAAGCGCGCGGAATTTCCCGCTCATCTCCGCCATGCCCTGTTTCCTGGCCTGCTCTACCGCTTCGCTGCTTGAGAGCGCCTCTTCTTCCGCAAGCTTCGCCGCATGGTCGCGCACCGCTCTCGTGATCTCCATCGAGCAGAATTTCGGTCCGCACATCGAGCAGAAATGCGCGAGCTTCATCGACTCCTTCGGCGGCGTCTCGTCGTGGTAGCTGCGCGCGGTGTCGGGATCGAGCGAGAGGTTGAACTGGTCTTCCCAGCGAAAGCCGAACCGCGCCGATAGCGCTCGCGCGCGCACCGCGCCGGGTGGCCCTTGGCGAGATCGGCGGCGTGCGCGGCGATCGATCACCCCCCGTCTTGACGTCGTCGCGGTTGGGAAGGCCGTGATGCTCCTTGGCCGGGGATAAGTCTCAAGTAGCGATGTCCGGCAAGTGCCAATAGCGGACATGCGCGCGGAGCAATCGGGCGCGCGGAGCCGGTGGCCGATATGTGTCTCGGTCAGAATGTTCGGTGAGAATGTATTGAGGGCGCGGCTCGCTGGCTGCAAGGATCGCTGACAAGGTGAAGGTCGGTAAATCAACAGCTTTGATATGCGGGTTAACCATGTTTACGGACATTTGATTTGGTAGGTACCAAGAAAAGTGCTTTTTCCTATCTTGCCGTTCGGCAAGCTCATCCCAAGGAGATAGCAATGAGGAAATATCTTGTCGCAGCCGTTGTGATCGGCGCGTTTGCCACACCCGCTTTAGCCGTTGACACCGGTGGCGGGCATTACTTCGTGGGCCTCGACACCAGCAGCCACACCTGCTCGGTGGTGACCGAGATGCCCGCAGGCATGAAAATGATGGGAGAGTATGATTCCCAGGAGGCCGCAGAGGCGGCCATGGCCGACATGGCCGAGTGCAAAGGCTAGAGATCAATTAGGGCCGGCCTCGCGCCGGCCCTTTTTACCCTAGTAGCAAGGCATGTCGGATAACGATGGCCGCACCAGGTCACGGCATCCTCTTCACCGCTTAAGGGCGACTTTTGGAGATGGTGCTCAATGCCACCAATGACGCGCTCTCAAAAAATGATCGGAAGAAGTCTGGCCGTTGCGGCGCTGGTCGCATCAGCGGTTATTGACCTCGGTTCTCAGCCCTCCCCGCCCAACGCAGTGTCCCCTCAGCTATTGCAGCAGGCGAGCATCATCACGCCGGAAGGGATCACGGTCGATCCGAACAACAAGGAAGAGCTGAAAAAATATGATAACCGCCACGACCTTTCCGAGCTGGCGGACGCCCTGCGAACAGAGTTTGGCGTAACGACGTCGCAACTCACTCAACTGATGGCGTGTACGGGCACTGTCGTCTGCAAAGTTCCGTCGGCAGACGGCAAGCGGATCAATATCTATCAGGCCAGCGGCAGCATAGCGCTCCAACCCAACATCCTGGTTACGGTCAAACATGCGTTTCAGGATTTGGACACGGGGCAGCTCTTGCCGATCGATACGTGTCGCTTTCATAACTGGAAAAGTCCCAATGATGAATTTGCGATCATTATTGATGATCCGTCCCAACTCCCGCCCGTAGCAACTTCCATGTCCAAATCGCCGGCATTAAAACGGCAGGACATGACCGCAGTCAGACTTGCCCATCCTGTCGAAGGTTGCCAGCCTGTGGCTATCCCCGAAGGGGGAGCCATGCTGCAAGCAGGCGATCGCGTGTTTGAAGCGACGTCGAAGCAAGAGGGCATGCTCAGCCAGTGGAGCGGCCGAGAACCCGTTACCGAAATCGGGACAATCCGCCGTGTTTTTGCCGCTGGCCCGGATGGTCCCTTGGCCTACTTCGCTGACTTATCCGGGGGTGAAGGCGGCTCAGGCGGCGGAGTCTTCAGGGTCGTAAACGGGCAATTGAGTCTTGAAGCGATTGTTCAGGGTGCCGGTACACCGAAGGTGGACGGAAAGCCGTATAACGACGAACTTTATCATAACCAGACAGGGCTGGTGGGAGTGGATGAGAACGTCTTAAATCCCATGCTAGCTCTACTTCCGCAGCAGCCAAAACCCTCTCCCCAATAAGACAAGCCCCAGCTGCCCCTGCTTAGCCAAATGCTGAACTCCGCCTAGAAAATTTGCATAGGCCGAAATTTCGCGACACCCCGCTGCCTCAGGAGGCAGCTTTCCGCCAAACAACGCCGGCATCGCAGCGCGAAACCGCCGTCATAGCTTTGTGCAGAAGCCGGCATCGAGCGACCGCCGGGTCAAGGCATCTGGTCGGGTCGGCGCGCGAAGGTGATGAATACGGTGCCGCGATGATCTGGACGCACCGCGGCGGGGACATCGCAGCCCCAATCGTATTCGGTGGACGGAGATTTTCCCTTCAACAGCCTAACCAGCTTGAGGCATTGGCGTATCGTTTCACGCCGAGTCTGCCGTAGGGACCTGAGTGACAGCCTGTCAATGTTACGCATCGGACTACTCGTGAACTCCACTCAGCCAAAATAAATCCGCTTTCGATGCGAACTCAAGATGTTTGTCGTGCAATGCAGCGAGATCGCTTCGCGTCGCGATAAGCAGGCCGAAGCACTGGCTCAGTCAGCGGCGCTACCAGATGCAGTCATAGCCAAAGCATTCATAGGAACCGGGCCCCACGCCGAAATAGCGGTCGGGATCGGCGCCGAAATACTGGTAAAGGCGGCGAGAGCGGTGAGGACGAGTTGCGTCCTGCGACTTGGGAACGACCTTGCTGTATCGCTGGCGGCGATAGGCAACTTCCTTCACTTCCATGACCTCGGATGAAGCAAAGGCATAAGAACCGTCCAAGGGTTTCGCCTGGGCGAAGGAAGGCATGACGCCACCGCCTAGCACGCAGGCCAAGGCGAAGGCGCCGAGAGCTGGAGTACGCAAGGAATCACCCATCAATCTGCTGACCCTTAAACTCTACCCGGTAGCTTTGCGTTGCAATACCCCGGCGCGGGCATTGACCAGACACGGAATTCGGACCGAGGATGACTAAGGTGCGCGAATCGCGGCAGCCGAGCGGGGGCAAGGCTTGGCGGACTCGAAAGAGGAAGCGGCCGGTTTCATCCCGAGGAGCCGGCTCGAGGCATTGACGGATGCCGTCTTCGCCTTCGCGATGACGTTGCTGGTCATCAATATCGAGCTGCCGGTAGGATTCCACCCGAAGACCAATCAGGAGTTCCTGCACGGGCTTTCGGGCCTCTCCGACACGTTCACGGCCTATCTCATAACCTTCTTCGTCCTCATCGGCTTCTGGTCCGGAGGCGCGGAGGAGACTGGGGAACCGGACATGGCGAGCCCGGCCTACGCGCGGGCGACGCTGTGGCATCTGCTCGGGGTCACCGTCCTGCCGTTCTCGATGCTGGCGATGAGCCGATACGATTTGGCGGCGGCCGTCTGGATCTACGGCGCCAATATGATCTGGTTGGCGGTGACGTCGCTTGCCATCTCGCGCATCGCCGCAAGCGATAGCGGCCGCCCGCGCGCGTCCGACGGGCGCGTCAAACTCGGCATGCTGATTCTGGCTGCGGTGCTGTCGATGGTCGCGAGCCTGTACTCGCCGGACTGGTCGATGCTGCTGTATCTGCTTGTTCTTGCCTCACCGCTCGTGGCGCGGGCTCTATAGCGGGGTAGCCTGTGGCGGCGCGGTGTACGCTCTGCCGCACCTGTTTCGTGACCTTCCGGTAACTTTTCGCGCCCATGCTTGCCCACCTAACAACGGGGCGGAAATTCACTTGCGCAAGGTCCTGACGCTCGCGGCTGCGATAGGCTGTGCGGGCCTGGTGTCGTGCTCGGACGCAAGAGCACCTGCTCAGTCCGCAGCCATCGATACGGCGCCGATAGCGCGTGCACCACTTTTGCCGGCGCCGGGTTACGCGGCAGCTCCGGAGCAATCCTACGCAGACCCTCTGCCTCAAAGCCTAGAGCCGGCTGGACAATGGCGTGCCTCGCCGCGCTGGGCGGCCGTTCAGGGGAACGGGTGCATCGTGGTCGACCGAGACCAATCCAGCGGCAAGCTCGATTATGAAAATTGCCGAGCCGAGCAAGCCGACGATCGGCCTTCGCAAAACGACGACCAATAGGCCCCGGGGTTAGCGGCGACCTTTCTCATTCCTCGACATACAACTCGCCGCCAAGCTCGCGGAATTTCTCGCTCATCTCCGCCATGCCGCACTCCTTTTCCTTTGAGCTTGGCCGCATAATCGCGCACCTGTTGGGTGATCTCCATCGAGCAGAATTTCGGCCCGCACATCGAGCAGAAATGCGCGAGCTTCATCAACTCCTTGGGCAGCGTCTCGTCGTGATAGGCGCGCGCGGTGTCGGGATCGAGCGAGAGGTTGAATTGGTCCTCCCAGCGAAAGCCGAACCGCGCCCGCGACAGCGCATCGTCGCGCGCGACCGCGGCCGGGTGGCCCTTGGCGAGATCGGCGGCGTGCGCCGCGATCTTGTAGGCGATCACCCCCGCCTTGACGTCGTCGCGGTTGGGCAGGCCGAGATGCTCCTTCGGCGTGACGTAGCAAAGCATGGCGGTGCCGAACCAGCCGATCATCGCCGCGCCGATCGCGGATGTGATGTGGTCGTAGGCCGGGGCGATGTCGGTGACGAGCGGGCCTAACGTATAGAACGGCGCCTCGCCGCACAGCGCCAACTGCTTCTCGACGTTGACCTTGATCTTGTGCATCGGCACGTGACCCGGCCCTTCGATCATCACCTGGCAGCCGTGCTCCCAGGCGATCTTGGTCAGCTCGCCCAAGGTCTCGAGCTCGGCGAATTGCGCGCGATCGTTGGCGTCGGCGATCGAGCCCGGCCGCAGTCCGTCGCCCAGCGAGAAGGAGACATCGTACTTGCACATGATCTCGCAGATCTCGCCGAAGCGCTCGTAGAGGAAGCTCTCCTGGTGATGCGAGAGGCACCATTTCGCCAGGATCGAGCCGCCGCGGCTGACGATGCCGGTGACGCGGTCAGCGGTGAGATGGATGTAGCCGAGCCGCACGCCGGCATGGATGGTGAAATAATCAACGCCCTGCTCGGCCTGCTCGATCAGCGTGTCCTTGTAGCACTCCCAGTCGAGCTTGACCGGATCGCCGCCGACCTTCTCCAGCGCCTGATAGATCGGCACCGTGCCGATCGGCACCGGGGAATTGCGGATGATCCATTCGCGCGTGGTGTGGATGTTCTTGCCGGTGGACAGGTCCATCACCGTGTCGGCGCCCCAGCGGATCGCCCACACCATCTTCTCGACCTCCTCCTCGACCGACGAGGTCACGGCCGAGTTGCCGATATTGGCGTTGATCTTGGTGAGGAAGTTCCGGCCGATGATCATCGGCTCGGATTCCGGGTGGTTGATGTTGGCGGGGATGATGGCGCGGCCGCGCGCCACTTCGCTGCGCACGAATTCCGGCGTGACGAACGCCGGCAGAGCGGCGCCGAAGCTCATCCCATCATCGAGCCGGGCTTGCGCCTCCGCTGCCGCGCTCTGGCGTCCGATATTCTCGCGGTGGGCAATGAAGATCATCTCCGGGGTGACGATCCCAGCGCGTGCCAGCTCGAGCTGGGTCACCGGTCCGCCGCGGCGCGCCTCGATCCAGGCTTTGCGCAACCGCCCAAGCCCGCGCTTCACATCAATCTTCGCCTCGGTGTCGGTGTAGGGCCCTGACGTGTCGTAGACGCGAAACGGTTCCTCGCCGCTTGCGGGCGCGAGCGCGATCTCGCGCAACGGCACGGCGAGATCGGCATGGCTGTCCGGCGCGGAATAGACCTTGCGGCTGCCGGAGAGCGGCCCCGTCGTCACCTTGGGCGCCGTCACGTCTTGTGGGCTGAGCGGCTTGTTCATCGTTGATGCTCCTTTGCGCGCGGGCAAAGGGAGACACCGGAGAAGCGGATACGAGCAAGTCCCGTCCCTTCGCCGGCATGACCCGGATCAGGTTCGAAGGGTCTCCGCCGGGCCTCCTACAAAGGCAGCGGACTCTCAGCCCCTTCCCTGGGGCTCCCCTCGGAACGCGCTCACTCTAGACCTCGCGCGGCGCATGTCAAACCGCGCTAGCGCCTCACGCCTTCTTGCGCCGCGGCCGCGCGCCGCGCTTGGTGGCGGAGGCTGCCCGTTCCGGGCTGTGCCGGGTCGGGGTTGTGTTCCACAGATGCTCGTAGCCCATGATCGAGAGGATTGAGCCCAGCGCGATGGTGGCCGCGGCGCCGGCGAGGATGCCGCCATGGCTGGCGATCATGCGGTCGCCGAGGGTCTGCACCGTGCCGGGGAAGACGAGGTTCGAGACCCCGCGCACGATGAACAGCCAGCCGAGGATGGTCACGACCACGCGCCAGTCGCGCACCCACAGATTATGCGCGTTGACGATGGCCAGCCCCGCCACCAGCGCCAGCACGCCGGTCACGAAGATCAGCGCGCGCGAGCCGATGAACTCCTTCAACAGGCTGGAATAGGCGTCGCCCTCGGTGAGCATGCCGGCGATCATGCCGATGCCGATGATGAGCATCACCGGTCCCATCAGCCGCGCGATATATTCCGATCTGTCCATTGCATTCTCCCCGCACCGCAAAGGCGCATCGGCAGAGCCGAGACATACGTCTCGACGCCGCATCCGAGGAACGATTTGTCACGAAGCGAAAGCGCCGATCTGCGATTTTTGCCAGGCTTTCCCAGCACCTTCCGAGTGGCGCGCATGTTAGGCCGAACCCGCCGGAACGCAAGCCGGACACCTCGCACCGCCAAAGCACGGCAAGCGTGGCAATTTGGCTGGATCCCTTAAGGCGCAACGGAATTCTTGCCCGAACGCCGCTTCCAGTTTAAGCCTCGTCATCATTCTGCCGTGCTTCGCCTTGAATTGCGGGCGTGAGAGCCTGATGAGGCCGGCCCCCCCGCCGCAACCGAGGTATAGACAAACGTAAATCAGGACGCTTCGACCGAAACGCCCGCACGCGTCAAAAGCAACACCGCGCTCTATCGTTGGCTGGCGCTGTTCGTTCTTCTCGCGGTCACCGTCGGCGGGGTGTTGCTTTATTGGCGGCACACCGAGATCTACCCCTCGACCGACAACGCCTATACTGGCGCCAACATCGTGCGCGTCGCCTCGCAGGTCACGGGCCCGATCGTGCACGTCTATGTGGTCGACGACGACAGGGTCGCCACCGGCGATCCTTTGTTCGACATCGATCCCACGCTGTATGACGCGGCGCTGCGCGGCGCGCGCGCGCAGTTCGACGCGGCGGCTTCCGCCGCTGGCACCGCCGCCGACGATCTGAAAGCCGCCGCCGACAAGCTCGAGCAAAAGCGTGCCGCGCTCGAGGATGCGCTCGGCAAATATCGCGACGCCAAGGACGCGCAGAAGGGCGGCGAGCCCCCGTCGCAAGCCACCAATGATGCGCTGAAGACTTGGCACGACGCCATGCAGGCCTACGACGACGCCGAGGCCGAGTTCGCCAAGGCGCAAGACGCCAAGCTGACGGTGACCACACCCACTGTGCAGCTCCGTGCGGCGTCGGCCCAGCTCGACAAGGCGACCCACGATCGGGTGCGCACCCATGTCACCGCGCCGGGCAACGGCTGGGTGACCAACAGCAATCTGCGGCCGGGCTCCATCGTGCAGGCCGGCACACCGGCCTTCGCCCTGATCGAGGACGGCCATTGGTGGGTCGACGCCAATTTCAAGGAGACCGATGTCGCCCGCATCAAGCCGGGTCAGCCCGCCACCATTCGCCTCGACATGTATCCCGGCACCAAGCTCGCGGGCGTGGTTGAGTCGATCAGCGCGGGCTCAGGCGCGACCTTCTCCGTGCTGCCGCCCGAGAACGCCACCGGCAACTGGGTCAAGGTCACACAACGCTTCCCGATCCGCATCCGGATCACCGGAACGCCCGATGCCGACAAGCCATTGCGGGTGGGCGCCAGCGCCGACGTGAGTATCGACACCACCGCGACGGCAGAAGGCGGAAAATGAGCCGGCCGAAGCGCGGCGGCGGTAGCAAGGGCCGCAAGGGAGGAAAGCCTCCCGCCGAGCCCCCGCGCCCGGTCCCCCTCCCCGAGCCCCGTTCCGAACGCCCGCCGATCCCGCTCGTCATCGCCGTGGTGCTGACCGCGGTGCTGGAGGTGCTCGACATCACCATCGTCAACGTGGCCATCCCGCATATGCTGGGGGCCTTCGGCGCGACCGCCGACCAGATCACCTGGGTGTTGACGTCTTATATTGTCGCCGCGGCCGTGGTGATGCCGCTCACGGGTTACCTCTCCAAATGGCTCGGACGAAAGCGGCTTCTGCTCACCGCCATCATCGGCTTCATCGCCACCTCGGCTCTATGCGGCCTGGCGTGGAACCTCGAGAGCATGGTGCTGTTCCGCTTGGCGCAGGGCGTGTTCGGCGCGCCGCTGGTCCCCTTGAGCCAGGCCATCCTGCTCGATGTCTTCCCGCGCAACCGCGCCGGTCAGGCGCTGGCCATTTTCGGCCTCGGCATTATGGTGGCGCCCGTGTTGGGGCCCGCGCTCGGCGGCTACCTCACAGAAGTCTATTCCTGGCGCACGGTGTTCTACATCAACGTGCCGATCGGCATGTTCGCATTGCTGATGTCGATCGGCTATCTGCCGTCGCGGGCGATCAAGGACATCAAGACCGACTGGATCGGCATGGGTCTCCTGGTGCTCGCTGTCGGCGCGCTGCAATTTGTGCTCGACCAAGGGCAGATGCGCGACTGGTTCAACTCCCGCCTGATCGTCGTCGGCGCGATCACCACCGTGTTCGCCACCGCGGCCTTCTTCCTCAGGGGCTGGAACAAGCCTGACAACATCATCGATCTAACGCTGTTGCGGGACCGCAATTTCGTCGCCGGCACGCTGGCGATCACCGCCTACGGCATCAGCCTGTTCGGCTGGATGGCGCTGATGCCGCTGTTCACTCAGAGGCTGCTCGGCTATCCGCCCGCCATGGCCGGCACGCTGTTCATTCCCCGCGCCGTGGTCAGCGCCATCACCCTCGCCATCACCGGCAGCATCCTCATCAAGCTATTCGACGCGCGCTATCTCGTCACCGCCGGTCTCGTCATGACCGCGGTCGGCACGCTGCTGATGGCGCATTTCACCCTCTACGTGGATTATTGGGGCATCGCCACGCCCGGCATCTGGGGCGGCATCGGCACCGGGCTGTTCTTCGTGCCGCTCACCGCCGTGGCCTTCGCCAGCATTCCGAAAAGCCAACTCGACGAGGCATCGGGCGTCTACGCGCTGATGCGCGGCATCGGCGGCTCGGCCGGCATCGCCGTGGTGAGCTGGCTGTTCGTACGCCAGGCGCAGATCCATTTCGCCGAGCTCACCGCGCATATCACGCCGTTTAACCCCGCACTGCTGCCCTATCTCACGCAGCACGGACTAAACCCCTATTCGCCGCAGTCGGGGCCGTTGGTCGCGCATGAGATCGCCGAACAGGCGCAGATGCTCGCCTTCAACGACCTGTTCTGGTTCATCGGCGTCGTGACGCTCGCCATCATCCCGCTGATCTTCCTCATGAAGAGGCCGGAGAAGATCGAGCTCGTGCCGGCGCACTAGCTGCCGCAAGCGTCAGAGCTGAGACGAGAAATGGGATCGGCCCCGGGGGCTGGTCCCCAGGGCGCGATGCAGGACTACCGAATCACCAGCAGACTTTGGCGCCCGAGGTGCACACATAGGGCGAAACCACGCCGTGCCAGCAGATCGTGTAGGAATTCGATTTCACGATGTCCGGTTTGTAGTAGAGCTCGTCCCACACGCTGTCGCGCCAATAAGGCTGCGGCTTGGCGCGCATGGCCGTGACGGTGATGGACCCGAGCCTCTTCTGCTTCTTATAGTCGGCGATGGCATCGGACAGCGCGAGCTGCGCGCGGCTGACACCGGTTTCCTGATCGAAACCATCGGCGGTCCCCGAAAATCCGAGACAGCCCGCATTGGCTGACGAGGCATGGGCGAAGCTTAAACCTGCCGCTATAACCGCCAGCCCAAAGACACGCGCAAACGACCTCATCGGAACGCCTCCCATTGCAACATCTAGCATGCGCTAAGATTATCGCGCTCGTTTGCGCTTGCCAGTATCTTTGCAGCCGCAGGGCAAGGGTTCCTGTCGCGCTGTAGCCTTTGTGCAACAGTCGCGCTCCATTTTGATACGGTCCGAAAACGGCTAAGTCTCAAGGACTTGGCGCCTCGGCGAGAAAGTAAAAAGAGAGCTTCGATGGCGTCCAGGCTCGTACTCGTCACCGGCGCCTCGAGCGGGATCGGCGCGGCGACGGCCAGGCTTTATGGCGCGCGGGGTGCCCGCGTCCTGGTGCTCGCCCGCAATGAAGCGAAGCTCGAGGAAGTGGTTGCCGCCATCAGGCGCGATGGCGGCGCAGCCAGCCCCTACGCAGTCGATCTTGCCGACGCGAGCGCCATCGCCGAGACGGCCGCGCGGATCAAGCGCGAGGCGGGAACACCGGACATCCTCATCAACAATGCCGGGGCGGGCCGCTGGCTGCTCTTGCTGGAGACGAGCGCCGAAGAGGCGCTCGCCATGATCGAGGTGCCTTATCTCGCCGCCTTCAACCTCACCCGTGCCTTCCTGCCGGAGATGATTGCGCGCCGGACCGGCGCGATCGCCTGCATCACCTCGCCCGGCTCGTATCTCGCCTGGCCGAACGCCGCGGCCTATATCGCCGCGCGGCACGCGCTGCTGGGTTTTACCGAGTCGCTTCGCGCCGATCTGCGGCGAACCGGTCTCACCGTGACGCTGGTCGTGCTCGGCGAGGTCGAGACGCCCTATTGGCAGCACAATCCCGGCAGCCGCGAGCACATGCCGAAATCGAACCCGATCCTCGCCCCGGTGCTCACGCCTGAACAAGCCGCTCAGGCGATCGTTCAGGGGGTTGAGCGGGGGCAGCGCCGCGTGGTCAAGCCGGCAATCTTGCATGCGCTGTTTCTGTTGAATGCATTGGCGCCCGGACTTGTCGCCCGTCAGCTTCGCCGCGCCGTCAAGAAGCCCTGAGGCTGGGCACTACCGTCCCAGGATTCCCGATCGCTTCAGCAGCCAAAACACAAAGGCCGACACCGCCACCAGCAGCAGCATGACCCACAAGAAGCCCGAGCGATCGGCCAATAACGGCATGCCGCCGACATTCATGCCGAAGATGGCGGCGATCAGGCTCGCCGGCAGGAACACGGTGGTGACGATGGCCAGCACCTGGAGATTGCGATTGGTCTGGTCGGCCATTCTCAGCGACACCTCTTCCTGCAGGAGATGCGACCGGTCGCGCAGCGCGATCATCTCATGATCCAGCCAATCGAGCCGTTGCGCCAATTTGGCGGTGGCGAATTGCAACGAGTCCTGTCCCGACCGCTCCGTCTCACGCTCGAAGCGATGGATCAGCGAGCGTTGCGTCGCGAGCTGCCGATGCAGCCGCACCGCTAGCTTGCGGACCCTGCCGATGGCCTGGTGCTGCTCGCTCGGCTCGGCGATCAACAACCGCTCCTCGACCTTGTCGAGGTCTTCGGCGAGGCCATCGGCATAGCTCTCGACGGCTTCGACCATGTGCTCGACGATCGCTTCCAGCAACCCGGCGGGCGCGGCGATTTTGTGGCCGCCGCGCAGCGCGCGGCGCATCGCCTCGAGCGCATTCAGGCTTTGCCGCCGGCCGCTGACGAAAAGCTTCTCGGTCATGGCGAAATGCAAGAAGCCGATTTCATCGGTCACGCCGCTGAGCCCGCAGACGAGATCGGTGAACACGCCGTACACGCAAGTACCATGGGCATGCAGTTGCTGATGCCCGTCCGGGGCAAGCAGGAGCTCGCGCGCCGCGGCAGGTAGATCGAGGTCCGACTTTAGAAAATTGCAGGCGCGCGCATCGGCGAGATTGAAATGCAGCCAGAGCCAGCCTTGGCCGGCATCGATCGGCTGGTCGACCGCGAGCTCCTGCGCCGATCCATCCGCGTCGAAGCGAAACGCCGAGATCAGCCCGGGCAAGGGCTTCGCTGCGGGCTCGGTGGCCTCACTCGATTGCGTGCTGGGTGCGAACTGCAAGAGAGAACCTCGCCGCGAAGGACCGTGTCCCAACCAGCAAAGGACCGGATTGTTACACTCTTGTGACAGCCCTCCGCCGGCGCGGCGCTAGTTTATTTATCGGTGGGCAACGCCCACAGCTTGGGGGTTTTGTCGTCGCTCGCCGAGAGCGCGGAATGGCGCGAAGGCGACCGAGTTGCCCGGCCCGACCGACCGTCTCAAGCTCAGCGATGTTCCTCGACGCTGGAGGCAATCAGCTCCTTGTTGAAAAAGCTGAGCGCGCGGACCTGGCTCGCCCAGCCGACGAGCTTGCTGCGGTCGGCAGCGTTCACCACCGGCAGCTTCTCGGCGCCGGAGGCGTCGAAGGCGCGCAGCGCCGCCTCCAGCGTCTCGTCCGAGCGCAACGCGCGCTCGCGCTCGGCTTCCGGCAAGGTTTCGTCCTCTCCTTCCGCCAGCGGCCGCATGAAGTCCGAGACGCGCGCACTCTTCATCAGCTCGCGATGCGGGCCTTCATGCAACATGATGCCCCTTGTCTCGAGCTGGGCTTGGAAGAACGACCGGCCGAGGATTGCCTGGGAGATGCCATTGGCGATCGCCACGGTGAGCAGTAGGGCGAGGCTCAAGGCAAAGCCTCCGGTCAGCTCGAACACCATGACCGTGGTCGAGATCGGGGCGCCGAGCACCGCCGCCGTTACCGCGCCCATGCCGAGAATGGCGTAGAGCCCCTCACTCGACCCGAACGCGGGGAACAGGCTCGCGGCGATCAACCCGAATGCGCCGCCGGTCATGGCGCCGAGATAGAGCGCGGGCGAAAACACCCCGCCGCCGAAGCGCGACGCAAGCGCGATCGCCGTCGCCGCGGTCTTGGCGAATAGCAAGGTGAACATCAGGGCAATCGGCAGCTGGTCCTTGAGTGCCGCATCGGTGGTGTCGTAGCCGACGCCGAGCACCTGCGGAAACCAGATGGCGATCAGCCCGATCAGGAGTCCGCCGAGCGCCGGCCGGACGATGAGCGGCATCTTGACGTTGCGCGCGAACCAGTCGGTGGCGAGCAAGGCGAGCTGGAAGATCACCGCGACGGCCGCGGCCACGATCCCGAGCAGCACGAAGGCCGGCACCTCGAGATAGGAGGTGATGCTGTAGCTGGGCACGACGAAAGCGGCGACGTTGCCGAACCAGGCTTGCGACAGGATGGTTGCCGTCACCGAGGCGAGCACCAGAGGCACGAAGCTGGTGAGAGCGAAATGGCCGAGGATCACCTCCTGCGCGAACAGCACCCCGGCGATCGGCGCATTGAACGAGGCAGCAACCGCGCCTGCCGCGCCTGAGGCAAGCAGCGTGCGCCGCGCGGCATTGGGGAGGTTGAACTTGGTGCAAGCCGAAGCGGCGATGCTGGCGCCGAGATGCACGATCGGTCCCTCGCGGCCGGCGCTGGCGCCCACGCCGAGCGACAGCGCGCTGGCCAGCGCGCTGAGCAAACCCTGATTGAGGCCGAGGCCCCTCCCCGCATTGAGCCGCGCCTCCATGACGTCGGGCACCGCAGCGGTGCGCTTGGCGGTCAGGAGATATTGCAGCATCAGCCCGACCAACAGGCCACCGACGGCCGGCGCGAGCAAGATCACCCACCAGGGTTGCCCGCTTGCAGCCTTCGCCACTTTCTCCGACATGTCGTGCAGCCACGGTAGCTGGAAGACGCCGATCGCCAGCCTGAAGACAATCGCCGCCGCCCCCGTGGCAAGCCCGATCAGCGGGGCCAACAGCCAGACGATCGGTTGCCGGCTTTCGCGGAACTGCTTGAGGTTGGGGATCGTCCAGCGTCCGGCGGTCTCGAGCAGCTTGACGTGTCGCAGCGCCATGCACCGGTCTTAACGGTGGTGGGCGGTTCGCTCAAGCGTTTGGGATTGGCGAGCTTACGCGGCGCCGATCGGCGAAAGGCGCAGCCAGCGGCTCGACGCGTGGCTGTGGTCCTTCGCCACGGAGACAAAGCCGTCGATTTCTGGCTTGCAATAGCGCCATGACGCTGCTGCAGAGCATCATTCTCGGGATCGTTGAGGGATTCACCGAGTTCCTGCCGATTTCATCGACAGGCCACCTCATCCTGGCGAGCCGGCTGCTCGGCCTTGCGCAGACGGAGTTTCAGAAAAGCTTCGAGATCGCCATCCAACTCGGCGCCATCGCCTCGGTGATCGTGTTGTATTGGCGGAAGTTCTTGGAGCCCGCCGTGCTCACCCGCGTGATCGTCGCCTTCATTCCCACCGGGATCATCGGCTTTGCCCTGTACCATGTGGTGAAAACCTATCTGTTCGGCAGCGATACCATCGTCCTGTGGGCCCTCGGCCTCGGCGGCGTGGCGCTCATCGTCTTCGAGCTGCTGCACCGGGAAAAAGATGACGCCATCGCCGATGTCGACTCGATCTCCTATTCCCAAGCGGCGGCCATTGGCCTGTTCCAGAGCATTTCCATCATACCGGGCGTTTCGCGTGCGGGCGCGACCATCGTCGGCGGTCTAATTCTCGGGCTCTCGCGCAGCACGATCGTGGAGTTCTCTTTCCTGCTCGCCGTTCCGACCATGCTCGCCGCAACCTTCTATGACCTTTACAAGAATGCCTCGTCGTTCGCGCCGGACCAGTTCGGCGTTCTGGCTGTGGGTTTCGTATCGTCCTTTCTCGTCGCTCTGCTCAGCATCAAATTCCTGCTGGCCTTCGTGCGCACCAACACCTTCATTCCCTTTGGCATCTATCGCATCGTGCTCGCCCTCGCCTTCGCCTTTCTGTGAGCCGCGGGAAAGGCAGCGCCTTCGCGCACCCGGATCACCGCTGGCGCTTAAGACGCGAGCTTGAGCTTGGCGTCGGTGCCTTGGGCGGCGCCTTCGCTCGGCATGACACGCGGCTCGACCGCGTCCCCCACCGGCACGCCGAACTTCCGCAACAGCCGCTTCATGTAGCGGCGGAAGCGGTAGTGCTGGATCTCGAAACGGTGCCACGGCGTGTCCTGCCAGCGGATGCCGTGGCCGATATCGGGATGCGCCCGCGCTTTCAGCGCCCGGAACCACGCGGCGCGCTTCGGGTCGTCCTCACAAGCCTTGATGAAGGCCGCGATCAGCCGCCCTTGGTAATCGGCGATTTGCCACACGCCCCCTTCGGCCGGCTCGAATAGCCCCGCTACGAAGAGATCGTCGAGCTCGCGGCTGAAAGTATGGATGAACAGCTTCGACTTGCCCTGCTCATCGAGGATGTAGGACGAATCGATAAACGGGAAGCTCACCCTGTAGCCGGTGGCCCAGACGAGAAAATCGATCTCCTCCGCGCTGCCATCGGTGAAGATAACGCGTTTGCCGTCGAGCCGCTCGATGCCGGGCTTGACGATGGTGCGCCCATGGATCAGGTGATCGATATAGGTGTTGCAGGCGGTGGGATGCGCCTCGAACAAATCGTGGTCCGGCCGCTCCAGGCCGAAGCGGCGATGCGGGCCGACCACGATGCGCATGCCCCAGCGGTATAATAGCCGCATCAATTTGCGCGGCAGCGGGATCCGGCTGGTGTAATCGATGAACACGTCGGTCGGCTTGCCGAATACCGTCTTGGGGAAGAAATAATAGGTCCGGCGCATCGAATGCACGACGCGCCCATTCTCGATTGCGGCATCGGACAAGATATCGACGGCTGAGTTGCCGGCACCCACCACCAGCACGCGCTTGCCCTTGACCTGTTCCTTCGACTTGACGTCGTGGGAGTGCAAGATCTCGCCGTCGAAATGACCGGGATAGGTGGGAACGACCGGCTCCCAATGATGCCCGTTGGCGATGACGAGGCCCGCATAGGAGCGTGGCGCGCTTTCACCTTCGATCTGTACGCGCCAGCCTTGCGGCGTGTGCTCTGTGCGCGTGACGCGCTTATTGAAGCTGATCAGCTTGTAGAGGCCGAACTCCTTGGCGTAAGCGCGCAGATAGGCTTGCGCCTGGGCCCGGCTCGCGTAGTGCGCCCACTCCTCGGGGAAATGAAAATCCGGGTAGCGCGAGAGCTTCTTGGAGGAATTCAGGTAGGTCGAGCCATAGACGACGTGTGGACTCTCCGGATTCCAGATGCCGCCGACGTCGGATAGCGCCTCGAAACAATCGAAGGCGATGCCGCGCTCGGCAAAGCTCTTGGCCACGGCCAAGCCGCTGGCACCCGCGCCGATGATACAGAAACGCTTCACCGCTTCGTGAACCCCTATGCTGTGCTGGACCGGACTGGACCGCCGCTCGGCCGCCCTTTGCGGCAGACCTAAGCATCCCCGGGATAAGCGTTCAACCCCACAGGCATCGTTCGGCGACCTCTTTGATCTGTGTCAAATCGCTACCCCCTCGCCCCTCCTGTCTATGCGATAACGCCGCCGCTTGAAGCCTGGATTCGCCGGTGGTTTGCTTTATGGTCTGACGCCCGGGAGGCAGGGGGATGTATGCAAGTTAAGCACGACGTGGCCATCAAGACCTGGGACGGGACCTGGACCTATCATCCCACGGTCGTGGTGACGCCCGAGAGCGTCGAGGACCTGGTCGAGATCCTCGCTGACGACGTGCGCTTTCCCGCGCCGGTGCGGCCGGCCGGCTCGATGCATTCCACCGCGCGCATGAACGGCGACGAAGCAGGCGGCACCATGGTCGACATGAAAGCCATGAACCGCATCCTGCATTTCACCGACGACACGGTAACGGTCGAGGCCGGCGTCACCCATATCGTGCTCGCCAATGCGCTGAAGGAGCGCGGGCTGCAGCCTTACGTCACCACCGAGATCGGCAACGTCACCATGGGCGCGATGGCGACCGCGGCCACCAAGGACTCGTCCTTCCCCGGCGGTTTCGGCCAAGTCAGCTCTTATGTGACGAGCGTTCGGCTGGTGACGCCAGACGGCAAGCTGAAAGAGATCAACGAGCGCGACAATCCGGATGAGATGCAGATCATCCGCTCGAGCTATGGTCTGTTCGGCATCGTCTACGAGGTCACCATCAAGGTGAAGCCCACCGTCGCGCTGGCGGTGCGCCACTATTCGCTGAGCCTGGACAATTTCCGCAAATTCTTCCCGATCTACAAAGCACGCGGCTATGCCGTGATGTATTACATCTTCCCTTATGTGAAGCGGGTGCTGGTCGAACTGCGCAAGGAGAACCCGGCGGCCGAGCCCAACTCGCGCTATCGCTGGGTCTATCGCAATCGCTTCTGGCGCAAATACGGGCCGGCCGTCACGCAGTGGATCCAACGCAACACGCATAACCACGCGCTACGCGCGGCTGCCGACAAGCTGCACTTCTTCCTGCTGCGCCAGGCGCTGGTGTTCGTCGTGCGCAGCGACCGCACCTGGCCGCATGCGCAGATCATCAACTATCCGCGCGAGCCCGGCGCCAACAAATATCTGTTCAGCATGTGGGCGTTTCGCGAAGGCGGCTTCTTCGACATCCTCGACGAATATTGCGACTTCCTCATCGCCTACGAGCAGAAGACCGGCTATCGCTGCGACCTGCCGAGCGTAGGCTATGCCATCGCCCGCGATGTCGAGGCGCTGCTGTCCTATAGCTGGGAGGGCTCCACTCTGAGCATCGACCCGGCCTCGACCGGCGGCCCCGAATGGGAGGAATTCCTGCATCACTACAACGAATTCTGTAGCGCGCGGCGCGGCGTGCCGCTGTTCAATCAGACGCCGTTTCTGACCCGCGATCAGGTGCGCAAGGCGTTCGGCGTGCGGCTCCAGCAATTCGCCGCGCGGCGCAAGGCGGCCGACCCCAAGAACCGCATGCTCGACCAATATTTCCGCGAGCTGCTGTCCTAATCACTCTCGGATGTGACGGCATGGATGCCCGGATCAAGTCCGGGCATGACGAATAATTCTGCTATCCCTGCATCGTCTTGGTGAACCAGCGGATCAGCGGGAACGACACGAGGCGCGGCAGGGAACGCACGGTCTTCAAGAAGCCCGCGACTTGCGGCGGGAAAGCGATCTCGTAAGGCCTCCCCGACAGCCTCTCGAGGATCTTGCGCGCGCAACGCTCCTTGCTCATGGCATAGAGCTTTTTCTTGGGATCGTAGGCGGCATTAAGCGGGGTATCGACGAAGCCGGGGTTGATGATGGTCACGTCGACGCCGGTTCCCTCGAGTTCCAGCTTGAGGCTCTCGGCGAGATTGATCACCGCCGCCTTGCTGGCGCCGTAGCTGCCGTTCTCCGGCCAGCCGGCATAGCCGAACAGCGATCCCATGATGGCGATGTGGCCCGACTTGCGCGCCAGCATCGACGGCAGCACGGCGGCGACACCGTTGATCACGCCATCGACATTGACCGCCATGGTGCGGTGGAACCCGTCGAGGTCGATATTGCGGATGTTGAAGGGCACATACATCCCGGCGCCGAACAGCGCGAGGTCGATGGGGCCGAGCATGCCCTCGATCTTCGCCACGCAGGCCTTGAGCTCTTGTGGGTTCAACACATCGGCGGGGAAGGCTTTGATGCTTTCATATTGCGAGGCGAGCGCATAGAGCCGGTCGCTCGGTCGCGCGCTGGCTGCAACCGTGACACCCTCCGCGGCAAGCCGCCGGGCGATCTCGCCGCAAATCGCGCCCGAAGCGCCGGTGATCCACGCCAGCTTCCAGGGAAATTGCTCTGCCACCGTCGCACCTAATCCACGAAAGGATCGTGCACGAGGATGGTGTCCTCGCGCTTCGGACTGGTCGAGAGCAGCGCCACCGGCGCGCCGATCAACTCCTCGAGCCGCCGTACATATTTGATGCATTGAGCGGGAAGCTCGGCCCAGCTGCGCGCGCCGCGCGTCGACTCGGTCCAGCCTTCCATCGTCTCGTAGATCGGCACGACCCGGGCCTGCGCCCCTTGCGCCGCCGGCAAATGGTCGAGCGGCAGCCCATCGAGCCGGTAGCCCACGCAGATCTTCAGCTCCGGCAGCTGGTCGAGCACGTCGAGCTTGGTCAGCGCGATGCCGTTGATGCCTGCCACTTTCCGCGTCTGCCGCACCAGACAGGCGTCGAACCAGCCGCAGCGGCGCGGCCGCCCGGTTACCGTGCCGAACTCGGCCCCGCGCTCGCCGAGCAGCTTGCCGGTCTCGTCCTTGAGCTCGGTGGGGAACGGTCCCTCCCCCACCCGCGTGGTATAGGCCTTGGTGATGCCGAGCACATAGCCAATCGCTCCCGGTCCCACGCCCGAACCGGTCGCCGCTTGAGCCGCCACCGTGTTCGACGAGGTGACGAACGGATAGGTGCCGTGATCGATATCCAGCAGGGCGCCTTGCGCGCCCTCGAACAAGATGCGCTTGCCTTGGCGCCGCGCGAGATCGAGCAACGCCCACACCGTGTCGACATAGGGAAGAATCTTCGGTGCGATCTCGGTGAGCTGAGCGCATAGAGCGTCGGCCGAGATCTCCGGCTGGCCGAGCCCGCGGCGCAGCGGATTGTGGTGGGCGAGGATGCGCTCGATCTTCGGCTTGAGCGACGACAAATCCTGGAGGTCCATCACCCTGATGGCGCGGCGACCGACCTTGTCCTCGTAGGCCGGGCCGATGCCGCGCTTGGTCGTGCCGATGCGCCCTTCGCCCGCGGCGGCCTCGCGCAGCGAGTTCGAGCTCGCGGTGCAGCGGCAGGATCAGCGTCGCGTTCTCGGCGATGCGGAGATTGTCGCGGCTGATATTCACGCCCAGCGTCGCGATCTTGGCGATCTCGTCGGCGAGCGCCCAGGGGTCGACCACGACGCCGTTGCCGATCACCGAGAGCTTGCCCTTGCGCACCACGCCCGAGGGTAGCAGCGAGAGCTTGTAGGTGGTGCCGTCGACCACCAGCGTGTGGCCGGCATTATGGCCGCCCTGGAACCGCACCACGATATCGGCGCGCTCGGACAGCCAGTCGACGATCTTGCCCTTGCCTTCGTCGCCCCATTGGGAGCCGACGACCACGACATTGGCCACTTCTTTGGTCCTTTGAAATCCGGGCCGGGACGCAGAAACGGCCCCGCCGGAATGGGGGGCCGTGTTTGCTTATAGCGCCTGCCCGCGGCCGATGCGAGCACTCGATGGCGCATCGTTAAGCCGCCTGGGCGAGCGCCTGTTTCTCGACCGCGAAGGCCCAGTCGAGCCACGGTAGCAGCGCCTCGATGTCGCTTTGCTCGACGGTGGCGCCGGTCCAGATACGCAAACCCGGCGGCGCGTGGCGATAGGCGCCGATATCCTTGGCGGCATTCTCGCGATCGAGCAGCGCCGCCATGCGACGGGGCAAGGCCTCACGCATCTCGGGTGGCAGCGCCATCACTTCCGGGTCGACGATCTTGAGGCAGACCGAGGTGTTCGAGCGCGTCTCAGGCACCCGCGCAAGGAAATCGGCCCACGGCGTCCGCGCCACCCATTCGGCGATGATCGACGCATTCGCATGCGAGCGCGCGATGGTGCCCGCGAGTCCGCCGACGCTTTCCACCCAATCGAGCGCGTCGAGAAAATCCTGAACGCACAGCATCGACGGGGTGTTGATGGTCGAGCCTTCGAACAGCTCGGCGTTGAGCTTGCCGCCCCGGGTCATGCGGAACAGCTTCGGCAGCGGCCAGGCCGGCGTGTAGCTCTCCAGCCGTTCAACCGCCCGCGGCGAGAGGATCAGCATGCCGTGCTGCGCCTCGCCGCCCAGCACCTTCTGCCAGGAAAAGGTCGCGGCATCGAGCTTGGTCCAATCGATTTCCTGCGCGAAGACGGCGGAGGTGGCGTCGCAGATGGTGAGGCCCTTGCGGTCGGCCGCGATGAAATCGCCGCTCGGCACGCGCACGCCCGAGGTCGTGCCGTTCCAGGCGAACACCACGTCGCGGTCGAAATCGACTTGCGACAGATCGGGCAGCTCGCCATAGGCCGCAAGCAACGGGCGGACATCGGTGAGCTTGAGCTGCTCGGTGATGTCGGTGACCCAGTCCCGGCTGAACGCCTCCCAGGCGAGCACGTCGACGCCGCGCGGGCCGAGCAGCGACCACAGCGCCATCTCAACCGCACCGGTATCCGAGGCCGGCACGATCGCCACGAGATAGCCGGCTGGGAGCTTGAGCAGCGCGCGCGTTCGGGCGATGGCCAGCTCGAGCCGCGCCTTGGTCTCCTTCTGCCGGTGGTTGCGGCCGAGCAGCGCGCCCTTCAGCGCATCCGGAGTCCAGCCCGGGCGCTTGGTGCACGGCCCCGCCGAAAAGCGCGGATTATTCGGGCGGAGCGCGGGTTTCTGCGGCGTGTTCATGCCGAGGCAGGTACGTGCAGATGCCTGACGGGTCAAGGCCAACCACGGCGCAAAAGAAAAGCCGCCCGTCGAAGCGACGGGCGGTGAGTTTGGCTAGCAGTCTGGGTGGGGGCTTTATTTCCACGAAACCGGCAGCGGCGCGGGCGCTGAGCCAAGCTTCCAGCGCACGCCGAGCATGACGTCTTGCGAGGTGATGTTCTCGATCTGGAGTGGCGAGGATGTCCCACCAAGGTAGTTGGTACGGGGGCCGCTGCTCGCATCGCCGATATCCAGATAGCGATAGGACAGGTCGATGGTAACGGCAGGCGTCACGTCGTAGGAAAGACCGCCATAAGCCGCCCAGGCGAAGTTGGTCTCGGTGTTGTCCTTGCCGAAGGCAACGCCGTTGTTGGGAACATTGACGTCCTTCAGGCCGAGCACCGAGATCGAGGCGAAGCCGACGCCGCCGCCGACATAGGGCGTGACGCAATGCCAGGTGCCGATATCGACATAGGTGTTGAACAGGCCGACCCAGCTCTCGATGTCGGCGGTCCATTCGTTGGTTCCGGGATTGAAATTGCCGGGGAAGCTCGGACCCGTATCGACGATGTTGAAGCCGCTGCTGCCGGGATATTTGTCCTGCGCGACGAACAGCGACTTGCCGCGATATTCGCCGGTGATGTCGAAGCGGAAATAGTGGCCGGTGTCGTAGCCGACGCCCATGCCGAACAAGGGCGTGCTCTTGATGTCCTTGTGGTAAATGGTGAAGTCGTTGAACTTGTATTCCTCGGCGAAGATGTCGCCCACGTCGGGCGTGGCCATGCCGATATAGCCCTTGAGGTACCAGGGCCCGCCGCAGCCGACGCAAGGCTCGGGCGGCGGCGGCAGATCGAGGCCGAGATCGGCGGCGTGCGCCGCGACCGTCTGGCCTAGCACCAGCGCAAGCCCGATGATGATTGCGCGCGTCTTTCCCATTTTCGTCCCCTCGTGACTGCAACCCTGAGCGAGCGCTTCAAACGCGCAGCTGCTTCGAGAGGAACTATGGGTGTGGTTTGGTTAATGCTTGCCTAACTCGCGTGCCGGACCGGCACAGCGCGTGGCAAGGAGGTGACGCTCAGCCAACGAGTCGAGGTGACCAACCTGCGCCGGGCTTAGGCCGCGGCGTCGGTCAGCGCGTGGACGATATCGGAGACCACGGTCTTGACGAGCTTCTCGTCGTCGCCCTCGGCCATCACGCGGATTACGGGCTCGGTGCCGGACGGGCGGATCACCAGTCGCCCCGATTTGCCCAGCTTGGACTTGCCAGTGTCGATCGCCCGCCGCACCGCCACATTGTCGAGCGGCTGACCGCCGTTCTTGTAGCGGACGTTCTTCAGAACTTGCGGCAAAGGCTCGAAACGATTGCAGATTTCGCTCACCGGCTTGCCGCTCTGCGCCACCACCGACAGCAGCTGGAGCGCGGTGACCAGGCCGTCGCCAGTGGTCGAGAAATCCGACAACACGATATGGCCGGACTGCTCGCCGCCGACATTGTAGCCGTGCTGACGCATATGCTCGACCACGTAACGGTCGCCGACCGGCGTGCGGGCCATGCCGAGGTCGAGGCTCTCGAGATAGCGCTCGAGCCCGAGATTGGACATCACCGTGGCGACGATACCGCCGCCGGCGAGCCGCCCGCGCTTCTGCCAGGACTCGGCGATCACCGCCATCAGCTGGTCGCCGTCGATGATGCTGCCCTTCTCGTCGACGATCACCACCCGGTCGGCGTCGCCATCAAGCGCAATGCCGATATCGGCGCGCACTTCGTTGACCTTGCGGATCAAATCGTCGGGCGCGGTCGAGCCGCAATCCTTGTTGATGTTCAAGCCGTTGGGCTCGACTCCGATCTTGATGACCTCGGCGCCGAGCTCCCACAGCGCCTCGGGCGCCACCTTGTAGCCCGCGCCGTTGGCGCAATCGATCACCACCCTGATACCGTCGAAGCGGATATTCTTCGGCAGGGTGCGTTTGGCGAATTCGATATAGCGCTCGCGCGCGCTGTCGATCCGGGTCGCCCGGCCGATCAGCTCCGGCGCCGCTAGCAGCTCGGCGGCATCGCCCTCCATCAGCTCCTCGATCTCCTGCTCCTTCTCGTCGGAGAGCTTGTAGCCGTCGGGGCCAAACAGCTTGATGCCGTTGTCGATGAACGGGTTGTGCGAGGCGGAGATCATCACGCCGAGATCGGCGCGCAGCGAGCGGGTCAGCATGGCGACGGCCGGCGTCGGCATCGGACCGAGCTGGAACACATCCATGCCCACGGCGGTGAAGCCGGAGACGAGCGCGGACTCGATCATGTAGCCCGAGAGCCGGGTATCCTTGCCGATCACCACGCGATGGCGATACGAGCCATTGGTGAACAGCTTGCCGGCGGCCATCCCCACTTTGAGGGCCACCTCTGAGGTCATCGGATGGGTGTTCGCGCTGCCACGGATGCCATCCGTGCCAAAATATTTGCGAGGCATTGAAAGGCCTCCCCGTCTGTTCCCTGTCGGTGCCGTTCGTTTGTTGTGTTCTGACCGGCGTGCCATGAAGATTATGCTCTTGGTTTACCACCCTTCCGTTCAAAAACTGTAAGCAAAAGTTACACCCCAAGAGGTACCCCGAGTCGAATCTCCCTTAATTTTCAGTGAGGAACGTGGAAGCCCGCCAAACGCCGAGCGCCTGGCGGCTGCCCGCCACGTCATGCACCCGCAGAATTTGCGCCCCTTGCGCCGCCGCGACGATCGCCGCGGCTTGCGAGCCGGGCTCGCGGGCCTGGGGCTCGGCCCCGCCAGCGATCCCCTTGATGAAGCGCTTGCGCGAGGCGCCGATCAGCAGCGGCAAGCCCAAGCCATGGAACAGGGAGGTGTGCGCGAGCAGAGCGAGGTTATGCGCGAGCGTCTTGCCGAAGCCGAGGCCGGGGTCGGCGGCGATGCGGGAGCGCTCGATCCCCGCCGCCAGGGCCGCCTCGATCCGGCCCGCGAGATAGTCGAACACTTCGAGCACGACATCGGCGTAGCGCGGATCGTCCTGCATGGTCTTGGGCTCGCCTTGGGCATGCATGAGCACGACGGCAAGCCCGGTCTCGGCCGCGGTCGCGAGGCTATCCGGATCGAAACTGAGCGCTGAGACATCGTTGAAGATCTTGGCGCCAGCCTTGGCCGCCGCCCGTGCCACCGAAGCTTTGCGCGTATCGATGGAGATCGCCGCGGAGAGCCCCTTGAGCCCCTCGATCACCGGCACCACGCGGGCGAGCTCCGCACCCTCCTCCACCTGGTCCGAACCCGGCCTCGTCGACTCGCCACCAATATCGACAATTGCCGCGCCGGCGCTGGCAAGCTCGGCCGCATGGCCGATGGCCTCCTCCTTGCTGTCGAATAGTCCGCCATCGGAGAAGCTGTCCGGCGTGACGTTGACGATGCCCATCAGCACCGGACGGTCGAGCGCGATCCCGGCGAAAGGCGGCCGCTTCGCGGTAACCCGCTCGAGCAGTTCGGCGAGACCGGCGTCGCGCGTCTCCGCCAAAGCGTGCGCGGTGAAGATTTGCCGTCGCGCGCTGCCGGGCGATCCCTCGATCAGCTCGCCCGCGGCAAAGGCGATCGGCCCGCCAGCCAGCGGCAGCGCCACTCCTTCGGCGACCGCCGCATCGGCGGCAGCGCCATAGAGCAAGCCGATTGGACGGAGATAAAGCTTCGCGGTTGCCATGCGCGAGCCTTAGCATGAAGCAAACTGCTCTTCGAAAACGAAAATGCCCGGCGCGAAGGCCGGGCATCTTGGAAATGTGATGTGCGCCGACCGTTAGGTCTGCGGCTGCGGCTCCATGCCGCCAGTATCGGGCTCGGGCGGACGCTTGCCGCGTCCCGCCGTCGGCACCGCCGAAGCCGGTCCCGGCCGCGGCTGCACCTCGGCGGCGAAGTCGCGCACCGGCGGCTTGCCTTTGAGCAGGTCCTTGATCTCCTCGCCCGACATCGTCTCGTATTCGAGCAGCCCGCGCGCGATGGTGTGCAGGTCGTCGAGATTCTCCGAGAGAATCTTGCGCGCGTGCTCGAATCCCTCATCGACGATGCGGTGGATCTCCTCATCGACCCTGGTCTGGGTCTCATCGGAAAGATTCTGCGTCCGAGCGATGGAATGGCCGAGGAACACTTCTTCCTCGTTATCGCCGTAAGCCAGCGGGCCGAGCTTGTCCGACATGCCGTATTGCGTGACCATGGCACGCGCCAGCACCGTCGCCATCTTGATGTCGGAGGCGGCGCCTGACGTCACCTTCTCATAGCCGAACACGAGCTCTTCCGCGACGCGCCCGCCCATGGCCACGGTGATGTCGGCCTTCAGCTTGGCGCGCGTGTAGGAGAGGATATCGCGCTCGGGCAGCCGCATGACCATGCCCAGCGCGCGGCCGCGCGGAATAATGGTCGCCTTGTGCACCGGGTCTGACGCGGGCATGTGCAGCGCCACCAGCGCGTGGCCGCCTTCATGATAGGCGGTCAGCGTCTTCTCCTCCTCGGTCATGACCATGGAGCGGCGCTCGGCGCCCATCATCACCTTGTCCTTGGCGTCCTCAAACTCGATCTGCATGACGAGGCGCTTGGAGCGGCGCGCGGCGAGCAGTGCCGCCTCGTTGACCAGGTTGGCGAGATCGGCGCCCGAGAAACCAGGCGTGCCGCGGGCGATGACTCGCAAATCCACATCCGGTCCAAGCGGCACCTTGCGCACATGCACCTTGAGGATCTTCTCGCGCCCGATGATGTCTGGCCGCGGCACCACCACTTGGCGGTCGAAACGACCAGGACGCAGCAGCGCGGGATCGAGCACGTCGGGCCGGTTGGTGGCGGCGATCAGAATGATGCCTTCATTGGCCTCGAAGCCGTCCATCTCGACCAGCAACTGGTTGAGAGTCTGTTCGCGCTCATCGTTGCCGCCACCGAGGCCGGCGCCACGATGCCGGCCGACGGCGTCGATCTCGTCGATGAAGATGATGCAGGGCGCGTTCTTCTTCGCCTGATCGAACATGTCGCGCACGCGGCTCGCGCCCACGCCGACGAACATCTCGACGAAGTCGGAGCCTGAGATGGTGAAGAACGGCACATTGGCTTCGCCGGCGATGGCGCGCGCCAGCAGCGTCTTGCCGGTACCAGGAGGCCCGACCAGCAGCGCGCCGCGCGGGATGCGCCCGCCGAGCTTCTGGAATTTCTGCGGGTCGCGCAGGAACTCGACGATCTCCTGGAGATCTTCCTTGGCCTCATCGACCCCGGCCACGTCGTCGAAGGTCACGCGGCCGTGCCGCTCGGTGAGCAGCTTCGCCTTTGACTTGCCGAAACCCATGGCGCGTCCGCCGCCCGACTGCATCTGGCGCATGAAGAAAATCCACACGGCGATGAGCAGCAGCATCGGAAACCACGACACCAGCACGCCGAGCAGCGACGGCACGTCGTCCTCGGACGGTTTGGCGGTGATCTTGACGCCCTTCTGGTTCAGCTTGTCGACCAGGTTGGGATCGTTCGGCGCATAGGTCTGAAAATTGCGGCCGTCGGTGAAATGTCCGGTGATGGTGTTGCCGGCAATGGTCACGTCCTGGATGTTGCCAGACTCGACCTCCGAGAGCAGCTGCGAGAAGCTGATCTCGTTGCCGCGGACATGCACGCCGGGGCTCTGGAACAGGTTGAACAGCGCGACCAGAAGCAGGCCGATGAACACCCAGATGGCAAAGTTACGGAAGTTCGAATTCATGTACTGACCTGACGGCTCGATCCTGTCGCGGCTACCGGTGCAAGGCAGCCTCGCGCTAAACTAAGGCGCAAGAGTGAAGCTAGGCCTTGGTAACATAGGAACATGCATGCTTTTTGCCAAGTAAAGCTAACGCAAAGAGGTGCATGTTTTCTCAACGGCTCCAGCGCTGCGCCGTTCCGTCGGCGTCGTCTCGGCTGACAAAGGTCGCGTGGCAAGCGAGGGCTGGAGCAGCCTGCTGCACACTAGGACCAAGCCTCGGAACTCCCAAGAGAATCTCCCCTCGCCAGCAGGCGGGCAAGGTCCGGCCGGCAAGACGCGGCAGTGACGCTGCAAGCGCCGAGCTGTCTTTGAGCTCACGCCAGCCAGAGTCGCCGAGTGCCCTCACCATGATCGACTCGGGCGCATCGGCCGCAAGCTCGATCCGGAAGCGATTGTCCCAAAGTACCCGCATGCCGGGCAGAAGCTCCGTCACGGGCAGACCGCTGCCTCTCACCTCGCGGAAGACGCCGAGTCGGCCGGACATCGGCTCGATGCGACAGCGCCCGAGCGTATGCGCCTTGCTGGGATGCGCCGCCAAGGCCGCGAGCAGGGACTCGAGCTTGGCGAGCTGCAACGGCGTCTCGCCGCCGCCCACCGCGCCGATCAACTGCGCCAGCGCCCGGAGCGCGATCTCCTGCGGCGCTGACGCAAGCGCCTCTTTGTCGATCAGCGCATAGCCCGCCTCGCTCGTCTCGCTGTTCGCGACAAGGAAACTTCGCGCCGCTTGTTCCAGCGCCTCGCGCGCGCGTCGCAGGCGCCGCGCCGAAAGCGCCAGAGCCTCGGGCGTCAGGCCGAGCGTGGCGAGCGCGTCTCTGCTTCCCCTCACCCGCGCACGCTCGAACCGCGGATCTTGATTGCTCGGGTCGCAGACAAAACTAACGCCTACCTCTCGCAACGTGGCGACGAGGCGCGCCTTTTCCACATCGAGCAGAGGACGCAGTACGGCGATTCCCGCCCACGCGCCGCGCTCCGGAATCGCGGCCAAGCCATCCAGCCCGCTACCGCGCTTCAGCCGCATCAAGAAAGTCTCCGCCTGATCGTCGAGATGATGCGCGGTGACGAGCGCGGGAATATCGTGCGCATGGCAATAGGCTGCCATCAGATCGTAGCGCGCGGCCCGCGCGCGTGCTTGCAAGCTGGCGGACCGAGGCTCGCTTCTCTCCCAGGTGAGGATCGCATGCGGCAAGCGCAGCGCCGCGGCGTGCCGCCCCACCATCGCCGCCTCCTCGCCAGAGGACTGGCGCAGCCCATGATCGACCGTCAGCACCGTGAGGCTCGATCCAAGTTCCGCGCGGAGCCGCGCGGCAAGCTGCATCAGCGCGAGACTGTCGGGCCCGCCCGACACGGCAAGCGCGACGCGCGGAAATCGCGTCAGCGGCGCGAGCAGCTCCCGCGCCTCGATATCGGTGATCGGCAACGCCTGCATCTCAACACCCGAACTGCTTGCGCTGGGCGTTGGCATCTTCGCGGATATGCTCCGGCGCTCCCGGATATTTCGACCGCAGCTCGTTGAGAGCGGAACAGGCCGAATCCTTCTGGCCGAGTTCGGCGAGCGCCATACCGAGCTTGAGCAGCGTGTCCGGCGCCTTCTCGCTCGATTTGTATTTCTTGTAACCCTTGAGGAAGGCGTCGGCCGCATTCTTGTATTGGCCGCGCATGTAGTAGGTCTCGCCGATCCAATATTGCGCGTTGCCCGCGAGCGGATCGTTCGGATAGGCGCTGACCAGCGCGTGGAAGGCGCCCTCCGCGCCCGCATAGTCCTTCTGCAATAGCGCACCGTAACCCTGCTGGTAGAGGGTCTGAGCGTCACCGGTGGGAAGGGCGGCAGCGAGGCTTCGCGGCCGGTCGTCGGGCGCTGCAGGCGGCTGCGCGCCACCCTGATCGTTCAACAGATTGGCCACCGCGTCATCGCCGGTCGCTGCCCCGCTGTCCTCAGACGGCGTGCCGGCGGCAGCCAAGGAGGGCGCGGACGACGGCGGCGGCGCCTCGCCCTGCCGCTCAGGCACAGGTTCCACCCGCGGCGGCGGCGCGATCGCCGCCGGCGCCGATGAAAGCTTCTTCTCGAGCGCACCCATCTGCCGGGTGAGTTGCTCGATATGACTGGTCAGCGCACCGATCTGGGTCTCGAGCGCATCGAGGCGGGGACTAACATCGGCTTGCGGCGCCTGGGCGGGGGCCTCCTGCGGCAGCGTCGTGCCGGGCTTGGTGCGGAGAAACGATTCCAGGGTCCCGATCGACACCTGAAGGTCCTGTACCTTCTCCTCAAGCCGGCCGACACGCCCGCTCACCGAATCCACGCCTTGCGGCCTCACGACCTGCGCGGGCTGAGGCTCAGGGACATCCTCGGCGGGCGGCGCGTCATCCTGGGCGAGGCAAGGCAGCGTGGCGAGACCGAGCAGAAGCCCTGCCGTCAAAGCAAAAGCCGGGCGCGCTCGGCAGCGCCATGGGGAGGTCGATAGAGCCACCAAAGACCTTGCGGTTAGGGGTCACGCGGAAAATGGCGCTCGCTTACGCAACGCCAAACGCGCCGAACCATAACGCATTTGCCCGGCCTTTTGGGGCCAAACTGGGGCTCTCGTCGCCTCTAGTTCGTGGCGACGGCCCCACCGCGGTCGTTGAGAATCGTCTGGGCGCGCCAATTCTGGTTCCAGCACGAGGCGTCGTCGCAGGTCGCGATCGGCCGCTCCTTGCCATAGGACACCGTGCGGATGCGCCCCGCATTCACACCCGATCGTGCCAGAAAGGCTTTGACCGCCGTGGCGCGCCGTGCGCCGAGCGCAAGATTATATTCGCGAGTTCCCCGCTCGTCGGCGTGGCCCTCGATGGTGATCGTGTATTGCGGATATTGGTTAAGCCAGCGGGCCTGGTTGCGCAGAATCCCCGTGGCTTCGCCGGTCAAGCCCGAACTGTCTTCCTGGAAATGCACGAGATCGCCAACGTTGACGGCGAAATCTCTTTCCGTTCCGGGTGTTGCTGGCCCCTCGCCACCGAGGCCATATTCCCTTGCCGGGATTCTGGCGCGAGCAGGCCGCCAGCACAAAAGCAATCAAGAGCACGCCCGCGAGTTTGCAGGCGTGGTCGATCCCACCACTCCAACGCATTACTGGTTACTCCCGCTAGCCAAATTTAAAGAAAATCGTAGAAGGTAAGTCCTTAACGATCTCCTAGTTCCCTCGAAATCGGGGAGAATGGCCGGGAGTGTGGACCGCCCGGATGACGAAACCTGGGCCTAAAAAAGGAAGGGATGCCTGAGACGCCGCATCAAGCTACGGCGTCTCGGCATCCATACCCCGTAAGACGGAAGTCGTTAGGCTTCCGTAGTTCCCTCAGTCGCAGCTTAGACGCGAACGGCCTGCTCGACCTGGACGGACCCGAGCTTCAGGGGCTCAGACACGACGGCCTTCTCGTGATGGCCGACGCAGCCCATGAGCGCCAAGGTGGCGGCCACGATGGTGGTGGCGATGATAACGCCCTTCAAACCCTGCATGGTCTTCTCTCCTTTGGTTAAACGGCAGTAGCCAACTTTGCATGTACCGGCGCGACGTTTTCAGATCAATATCGGACTACCGTCCGGAGACCGTTTTTGTCGGTCATTGATGCCAAAATGCCACTCCGAATCTCATCCTCCAGCTAGACGACGCTATCTCCCCAGGAGAGGCCGATCAAGCTTGGTTAACAGGGTGAGGGCACTCGATTAAAAAAGGGTTAGAACACCGTTGCTTTTGGGACACAGAAGCCCCGCAGGCTGCCTGGTTTTTGCCCAAGAACGGCGGCGCTCGACCCCTAATTGATGAGCGGCGACCACGCCGGATCGGAGCCGAAAGCGGGGGTCGCAACCAGCCGTTCGTTATAGCCCGTGAGGTCGATCGTATAGAGCTTGGGGCCTCCCGTGCTGCCCGGCGATTCCCGGAAGAACATCAACACGCGCCCGTTCGGCGCCCAGGTGGGTCCCTCGTTGTGGAACCCCTCGGTCAGGATGCGCTCGCCGGAGCCGTCCGGCTTCATCACGCCGATCAGGAATTGGCCCCCCGTCATCTTGGTGAAGGCGATGAGATCGCCGCGCGGCGACCAGACCGGGGTGGAATAACTCCCCTGCCCTTGGCTGATGCGATGCGCATTGGCACCGCTCGCGTCCATCACGTAGATCTGCCGCGACCCGTCGCGGTCGGTCTCGAAGGCGATGTGCCTTCCATCGGGCGAGTAGCAAGGCGCCGTGTCGATGGCTTTGTCATTGGTGAGCTGGAGCGTGCGCCGGCTGCGCAAATCCATGGAGAACAGGTTCGAATCCCCCTCGTTCTCAAGACTGAGGACGATGCGCTGACCATCGGGCGAGAAGCGGGGAGCAAACGTCATGCCGGGAAAGCTCCCCACGATCTCCTTTTGCCCAGTCTCGATATTGAGCAGGTAGACCTTCGGCGTTTGTCCCTCGAAGGACGTATAGGTGATCTCCTGCGTCGACGGGCTGAAACGCGGCGTAAGCACCAGATTTTGCCCGGTTGTCAGCAACCTGACGTTGAAGCCGTCCTGATCCATGATGGCGAGGCGCTTCATGCGCTTGTCCTTGGGCCCGGACTCGTCGACGAACACGATGCGCGTGTCGAAATAGCCTTTCTCGCCGGTGATCCGCTCATAGATGGAGTCGGCGATGATATGGCCGATGCGCCGCGCATCCTTGGGCCTGGCGAAGAACTGCTCGCCGGCGAGTTGCTTGCCCGCGAACACGTCCCATAGTCTGAACTCGGCCTTCAGCCTGCCCTCCGACGCGCCGATGCGCCCCACCACCAGCGCCTGGGCGTTCAGCACGCGCCAATCGTCAAACCGTGGCACGCTGTCAGTGCCGACGCCCTTTTCGATAAACGCGGCCTGATCGATCGGCATGAACAGCCCCGAGCCGCGCAGATCGTTGGCCACGACGGTGGAGATTTCGCGGGCAGTTTGCGGATCGATCGATCCGTCTCCGGCAAAATCGGCGATGGCGATCGGCAGCGGCTGGATGGTGCCTTGGGTGATGTTGAGCTCGACCACCGCGCGCGCTGGGCTCGAGGCGGCGAGCGCGCCAAGTCCAAGCAGGACGAGCGCGACGCGCCAGATGGGGCGATTGGGGCGAGGCGTATCGAAACGGGTCATGGGCTCATTCTGCCTATTGTGCGTCAGCCTGCGCGATACATGTCGCTTGGGTCGAAATTGAGGATCATGTCGCGCCAAAGCGCATATTTGTCGCTCGGCAGCGTGTAGGGCTGGCATTGATAGACCGCGCGCACGGCGCTGTCGGCGGCGGCCTGGAAGAAGGGGGATCCGCCTGAATTGGCGACGGTCGGATAACCGACCAGCGTGCCGTCCTCGTTGAGCTTCATCCTGAGCTTTACCACGATCTGCTCGGCGCCGAGGCCGCCCGGCGGGGGGCTCCAGCATTGGGCGATGCGGGCCCTGAGCGCGTCGATCTCATTCACCGACATGGTCATTTCCGTGCCGTTCGACTGGCCGCGCACCTTTTTCGGCGCGGGCTCATCGGAAGGCAGGACCGGCGCGGCCTCGCTTGCCGCATCGGGGATCTTGTTGAGCAAGGCGGCGATCCGGTCGGTGTTGAAGTCGCGCTTCGGCTTTGGCGGCGCAGGCTTCTTCGGCGGAGCCTCCGCCTCTTTCTGCTTGGCGGGCTTCTCCTCGGGTTTCTTCGCCTCGGGCTTGGGCGCGGCCGGCTTCGGCGTGTCGGCTTTCTTCTCCTCGGGCTTGGGCTTCGGCTCCGGCTCGCTCTTCTGCTCGACTGCAGCGGCCTGCTCGGGCTTTTTCGCCTCGACCTCCTTCACCGCCTCCGGCTGCTTCTCCTTCGGCTTGCCAGCGAGCGGCGCGTCGTCCTTGGCATCCTTGGTGCCGGCCTTGAGCTTGGTGACCTCGGACGGCGTGGCCAGATCGATCGGAATGGACAAAAGCTGCTGGTCGATCTTGGCGGCCGGGAAGGCGACCAGCACCCAGAGCAGGATCGCCGTATGCAGCGCTGCCGAGATGAAGGTGCTCTTGTTCATTTCCCACTTCGCTCTACTGCGTGCTCTTCTCCGCGACCGGCTCGGTAACGAGCGTCACGGGGATGCCCGCCGACTTGATGCGCGCCAGCACCTTGGCGATGCTGCCATATTGCGCCCGGTCGTCCCCCCTCACCTCGACGCGGTCGCCGGCGCCAGCCTCCCTGATAGCATTCAGTTTTGGCACCAATTCGTCGAAGCCGATCGCGGTGCTTTGCAGGAAGACCTTGCCTTCGGGATTTATGGTGATGGCGAGCGCCTGCTTTTCTGCATCGATCGGACCTGCCTCCGTCTTGGGCAGATTGACCTTGGGCAGATCCGGCTGGGGCATGACCTCGATGCCGGCCGTCAGCAGCGGCGCCGTCACCATGAAGATGATCAAGAGCACGAGCATCACGTCGACCATGGGTGTGACGTTGATTTCGCTCATCGGCGCGGCTGAGCGTCGGCGCGCTCGCCGGCTCGACAGTCCGCCGCCTGGCTGTAATCCCGCTCCCATGGGTCAAACCACCGACTTGTCGATCTGCCGCGACAGGATCGCCGCGAATTCATCGGCGAAGCCTTCCAGCCGCGCCGCGTGGCGCGCGACTTCGCTGTTGAATTTGTTATAGAAAATTACGGCAGGAATAGCGGCGAGCAGGCCCAGCGCGGTAGCGAACAAGGCCTCGGCGATGCCCGGCGCGACTACCGCCAAGCTCGTATTCTTGCTCAGGGCGATGGCCTGGAAGCTCGTCATGATGCCCCACACTGTGCCGAACAGGCCAATAAACGGCGCGGTCGAGCCGACAGTGGCGAGGAAAGTCAGCCTGCGCTCCAGCCGCTCCACCTCGCGCGAGATGGTCACGTCCATGACCTTCTCCACCCGGAGTTGGACGCCTGGCATCGGTCTGGTGGCGCGCTCCCCTGCCTCGCGCTCGGTCGAGCGTTTCCACTCGCGCATCGCCGCGACGAAGAGCGCGGCCATGCCGCTGTTCCGGCGCGCGTTCAGGGCGTTGTAGAGTTCATCGAGCGATTGCCCCGACCAGAACACCTGCTCGAATTTGTCGGTCTCTTTGCGCGTCTTGGCGAAGAGGAAGAGCTTCTCCAGGATGATCGCCCAACTCCAGATCGAAGCGAGCAAGAGCCCGATGATCACGAGCTTGACGACGATATGCGCGTTCTTGAATAGCTCGAAGATCGAGAGATCGACGACGACATCCGGCGGGTTCATGACGGCCTCGTGGCATAAGCTCCGAGCGCTCCCCCTCGAGACCAAGGTCCCCGAGGCGGCAGCTTGGTCCCGCGGCCTTGAGCCCGCGGGTTTGACGACATCGCCGGGAGAAACTGCGTTTCGCTCGCTGAAACCGAGCTTTTGCGAGTGAATGTGACTAAACTTGGGTGACTAGCCCTTAGATTCCCTCGCGCGCGGCCCTTCCGGCAGAGCGACGCTTTACCGGCATTAGCTACGTTTCACGTGGTTGGTTAACGAATCGTTGAAGCGCGCCACGAATGATCGTCCCGAGGCGCTGCGGCTTACCGGCCTTCGAGACGAGCACCACCGTCACTATGGCGCGCACCAGCAGCGTCTTGTCCCGCATCACATCCTGCTGGAGGACGAGACTCGCGCTGCCGATCTGCGCACAGGTTGTGACGATCTCCAGCAGATCGTCCATGCGGCCAGGCTTGAGATAGTCGATCTCGACGCGGCGCACGACGAACACCGACGGCTCACCTTGCGCGGGATCGGCAAGGCCCTTCGCGTCGATGCCGAGCAGCCGGATGAAATCGGAGCGGGCGCGCTCGCAGAATTTGAGGAAGTTGGCGTGATAGACCACGCCGGCGCAATCGGTGTCCTCGAAATAAATGCGGATCGGCAAGACATGCGTCTCGTCTTCGATGCGGCCCGCGAGGTCCGGCCACTTCTCGCTCACGAGTCGTCGCCGCCGTTGAACAGCGGAAACTGGGAGGGCTGCGCCGGCTGAGGCAGCCCGAGATGGGTAAAGGCTTGCGGCGTCAACACCCGGCCGCGCGGCGTGCGTGCGATGAAGCCCTGCTGCAACAGATAAGGCTCGATGATCTCCTCGATGGCATCGCGCGGCTCCGACAGCCCCGCGGCGATGGTCTCGACCCCCACCGGGCCGCCGGCATAATTGACGGCGATCAGCCGCAGATAGCGATGATCCAGCGCGTCGAGCCCCTTGCCATCGACTTCGAGTTGCGACAACGCGCGATCGGCGACCGCGGCATCGACCGCGCCCGCGCCCTCGACCGAGGCAAAATCGCGCACGCGGCGCAGCAGCCGTCCCGCCACGCGCGGCGTTCCGCGCGCGCGCCGCGCAATCTCGCGCGCGCCTTCCCGGGTGAGCGAGAGCGCCAGCAGCCGGGCGCCGCGCTGCACGATTTCTTCCAAATCGTCGACCCCATAGAATTCGAGCCTGATGGGAATGCCGAAGCGCTCCCTGAGCGGCGTCGTCAGCAACCCGGTGCGCGTGGTGGCGCCCACCAGCGTGAAGCGAGCGAGATCGATGCGCACCGAGCGCGCCGCCGGCCCCTCGCCGATGATCAAATCGAGTTGGTAATCCTCGAGCGCGGGATAAAGAATTTCCTCGACCGCCGGGTTCAGCCTGTGGATCTCGTCGATGAACAGCACGTCGCGGTCCTCGAGATTGGTGAGCAGCGCGGCGAGGTCGCCTGCCTTGGCGATCACCGGGCCGGAGGTCGCGCGGAAATTCACGCCGAGCTCGCGCGCCACGATCTGGGCGAGGGTGGTCTTGCCGAGGCCGGGAGGCCCGGCGAACAACACATGATCGAGCGCCTCGCGCCGCGCGCGGGCTGCCTCGATGAACACCTTGAGATTGGAGCAGACCTTGGGCTGACCGATGAACTCGGCGAGCGTTTGCGGCCTGAGCGAAGTCTCACCCTGGTCCTCCTCGCGCTTCACTGCCTGGAGCATCCTCTCGCTCATTGCGCGAGCTCCTTAAGCCCGAGCCGGATCAGATCTTCGGGCCGCGCGTCGCGGCCCGCCTTGCCGATCGCCGCCGAGATGGCGGCAGCCGCCTCGCCATGGGCATAGCCGAGATTGGTCAGCGCCGATACCGCATCGCGCGCGGCGAGCCCCTCGGGCAGAGTAGCGACCGGGGCAAGGCCGCCGTCCGGCCTGATGGCGGGCGCGAGCGTGGGCATCTTGTCTTTCAGTTCCGCCACGATGCGGGCGGCGACCTTGGGGCCGACGCCGGGCGCGCGGGAGACCTGCGCCTTGTCTTGGAGCGCCACGGCATTGGCGAGGTCGGTCGTCGACAGCGTACCGAGTACGGCCAGCGCCACCTTGGCGCCCACGCCTTGCACCGTTTGCAGCGCCCTGAACCAAGCCCGGTCGTGTTCGGTGGCGAAGCCGTACAGCCTGATCTCGTCCTCGCGCACGTAGGTGTCGATGGCGAGGCTCACGATCTCTCCCACCGGCGGCAAGCTGGTCAGCGTGCGCGTGCCGACCGTCACCTCGTAGCCGACGCCGCCGACATCGACGATCACCGCGTTGAGCGAGACGTGGTCGACCCGGCCAGTGAGCTTGCCGATCATGTCGCGGCCCTTTCGCCCGTGACGAGGGCTTCAAGCCGCCGCCACGAGCGCGAATGCGCATGGGTGATGGCGATGGCGAGCGCGTCGGCGGCATCCGTGCTGTCGAACACCGCGCGCGGCAGCAGGCATTTCACCATCGCCCGGATCTGCCCCTTATCGCCGTGGCCAGCTCCGACCACGGTCTTCTTCACCGCATTCGGCGCGTATTCGGCGATCTGGAGCCCGAGCAGCGCCGGCACCAGCAGCGCGATGCCCCGCGCCTGGCCGAGCTTCAGCGTGGCCGAGGCGTCGCGATTGACGAAGGTCTGCTCGATGGCCGCCTCCTCTGGCGCGAGCCGCGCCAGCACCTCCTGCAAACCGTCGAAAATCTGGCGCAGCCGAGGGCCCAGGCTTTCCCCGTTATCGGACACGACGGAGCCGCAGGCGACGAAAGCGAGCCTGACCCCGTCGGAGTCGATCACCCCCCAGCCGGTGCGCCGCAACCCCGGGTCGATGCCGATAATGCGAATGCCGGCGGTTCTCATAGTCAAAGCCGTTGCCGCATCAGTTTTCCGCAGCCTTTGCCCTACCCCAACGAATCACTACGCGATTTTGCCACGAGAACGGCGTGGGAGCGGGGGATTCCGGGAACGGAGCAAGTGATTTTGCGTTAGGAATTTCGGGCGTAGACTGACCAGCGGCGTTTCGACGGGGAAACGCCGCTAAATCCCACGCCCGTTGAGGGAGCACCAATCGTGACTGGTGCAAGCGATACGCTCGACCCGATTGCGGCCGCCGAGGCCAGAATCGTGGGTTCGAAGCATCTGATGGCGGCTGTGGCCGACGAGCTCAGCCAGCAGCAGCGCTGGCTTGCGCATTATCACGTCGCCGAAAAGCGGCATGCGCGCCGCGTCATGGTTCAGGGAATTCTTCACCAGCTCGATCTCGCGCGTCGCGCCGCGATGCGCTTCTTGCGTCGGCTTGCTTTGCTTTTCCTCCGCGTGGCGCGCTTCGTGGCATCCGTCCTCTCGCGGAGCGCTGCCGCTCTGTTCGCCATGTTGCACCGCGCCGCCACGGCCTGCGTCGCCTGGCTCCGTCCGCGCGCCGACGCACTCGCCCGGGCTTTGCTCAAGGCGGCGTCGATCGCTTGGGCGTGGCTCGTGGTGCAGTCGCGCGCCCTTGCCGTCACTCTGGCGCGCTGGAGCTCGGTAGCCTGGGCATGGACATGCGTGCATGCGGTGATGCTGGCGAGGGCATCGCTCAACGGCGCTGCGCTCGCCGCGTCATGGACCATCGCCACCGCGCGCGCGCTTGCCATCGCGCTCTGGCGCGGGCTCTTTAGGATTTTGCGCCGCGCCAAGGCGCTTTCGCGAATTCTCACGCGCAATGCGCTGGCCGGCGCCCGCATCGCTTCGGCCTGGACCGTCGCCACCTCACGCGCGCTCGCCATCGCCCTGCGGCGATGGTCCGCCGCGGCCTGGACATGGACCGGCACGCATAGCCGCAATCTCGCGCGCCCAGCACACACGGAAACTTTGGCCGCTTCGTCCTGGACCTCGGCCAACGCGCGGAAGGCCGCAACGGTGCTACGACACAACCTGTCTGCTGGCGCGGCCTGGTCCAGCGCGAGAGCCGCGAGCGTCGCCCGCTCGTGCCACGCGGCGGCATCGAGGGGATTTTCCTGGGCCGCCCTGAACCTCTGGGGCGTCTCGCTCGACGCCAAGCCCGCTACGCCGGCGACCGACAACCCCCATCGCGCCCTGGTGGTCAGGCGCTCCACGGCGCTGGTCTGCTTCGAGCAGAAGCGCGTGCACCTGCCGATGATCCGCGCGTCTTGAGGTTCGGGCCGGGGCGGCTCAGCTCACGTGCGGGCCGCGGAGCTCCTTGATCGCCGCTTGGATGCGCCGCCAGTCGACAGCTTGGCGCTTCTCGCCGTGTCGTTCGCATTCGGCGGCCTTCTGGGCGGCTTCCAATTCGGCCTTGTCACCATGCACGTTCACAAGGCGACGGGCGTGCTCGTGGACTAGATTGATCTCCATGAATCGTCCTCCTTGTCCAAGCCTAGAATTTTCGTAATGGCGCTGTTCCGCGCCATGAGCTGGATCAAGCCACAGAATGATGCACATGTTCCACTCGGCTCGGCCCGCCGCCAAATCCTCGCATTGTGCCTGATAATGCGCCCATGAATTGCACGGGGCCAGGGTTGCGTTTGAGTGCCGCAACCCTCGGCGCACTCATTGTTGCAACGCCGGCATTTGCCGCGGCCGACGCGCCCGCCAATTGCACGCCGCCCCCCGCCTCAACGCTCATCGTCAACGTCAAGGACAAGGGCGCGCTTGGCGACGGCCAGAGCGACGACACCGCCGCCATTCAAGCGGCGATCGATGCGATCGGTGGCACCAAGGGCACCGTGCTGGTGCCGAAGGGCATCTACCTGATCGACGCCGTGGACAGCCGCCTCCACCTCAAGGACGACATGACGCTCAAACTCGCCGACGGCGCGGTGCTGAAGGCGATCCCCAACGATGCAAAAAAATATTCGCTGCTCACCATCTCCGGCGTCTCCAATGTCTGGGTGATCGGCGGCACGCTGGAAGGCGAGCGCGACCGGCACAAGGGCAAGTCGGGCGAATGGGGTTACGGGCTCCGCATCACCAAGGGCGCCAAACACATCACCGTCAGCGATCTCGTCTCCAAGAAGATGTGGGGCGACGGCTTCTACGTGCAGGACGCGGAGGATGTGAGCTTTTGCGGCGTCACGGCTGACGCCAATCGCCGCCAGGGATTGTCGATCATTCAGGCCAACGGGCTCCTGGTGTTGAACTCCGTGTTCAAGAACACGCAAGGTACGCGCCCGAGTGCCGGCATCGATTTCGAGCCCGACAATGAGGAGCAAGAGATCGCCAATGTACGCATCATCGGCTCCAAATTCCTCGACAATGCGGGCGGCGGCATCATGGTCGCCGGCAAGAAGGCGCGCGTCACCAAGATCGAGATGACCCGCAACGTGTTCCGCAACAATCGGCCCTTCGTGGTGGAAAACGCGCCGACGGTCGCCGCCTCGATTTGCGGCAACCGGCAAGTCAACACCCAGACCGCGACCGGAGGCGGCTTCAACGCCTATGCTGAGCCGATCGATGTCGTGGCCCTGCAAAACGATTGCGGCGACACGAGCTTCGTCATCGACCGCATGACCAAGAAGAAAAAGAAACCGGGCGCCGAGTAAGACGCCGCTCAGGGCGCCGCTTCGGCTTTCGGCAGCTCGACCACTTGCTTCAGCCCGCCCCCATCGCGATTCGAGATTGAGATCGTGCCGCCCGCGCGCTGGATGATCTCGCGCGCGATGGTGAGCCCAAGCCCCGCGCCGCGAATATCCTGCCGGCGCGCGGGGTCGGCGCGGAAGAACGGCTCGAACACCTGGCCGAGCAGATCGGGCGGAATGCCCGGACCGTCATCCTCGATGACGATGCGCGCGGCGCCGTTCGCCCCGCTGACCTCAACCCGCGCTCTGACCCCATGCGTCGCCGCGTTGATGATGAGATTGCGCAGAGCGCGATTGAGCGTGAGCCGGCTCGCGCGCACCTTGACCGGCTCGCTCGTCGTCTCGGTCACGTCGAGCTTCTGGTCCCTGAGCTCGGAGCCGATGCTGCCGACCAACTCATCGAGCTGGATCAGCTCAGGCGGCGCCTTGCCCGATTCCTCGCGCACCAACAGGATGGCGCTGTCGGCGATGCGCTCCAGCTCGTCGAGATCGGTCAACCAGCGCGCGCGGTCCTCCTCGTCCTCGACGAATTCGGCCCTGAGCCGCATGCGCGTGATCGGCGTGCGGAGGTCGTGACCCGCCGCAGCCACGAGCCGCATGCGGCTTTCCATCGCTCCCTTGAGCCGCGAGGAGAGCACGTTCAAGGCTTTGGCGGTCGCCCTAACCTCGGCGGGACCCTTTTCGGGCAGCGCGGGGAGCGCACCGTCGGGCCCGACCCGCTCGACCGCGCTTTCGAGCAGCGCCAGCGGCCTGACCATGCGGTTCGCCACGAACACGGCAATGGCCGTGGCGCCGACGGTGATCAGCAGCAGCCATCTGAGCAGTCCCCTCCAGGGCACGCCCACCGGCGGCAGATCGGTGATCGGAAAGAAGAACCATCCCCGGGTACCCACCGGCACCGAGACCATCAAAGGCGCGCGCCACCCGTCGCGCGACACCTCGACCGCGAGATCGACGCCGCGCGCCGCGAGCGCATCGCGCAGTTTCTGGGTGAAGCCGTCATGCACGCGCCCGAGCGCTGGCTCGGGCACCACTGGAATGGCCGTACTCCCCTCCTCGGCGGCTTCGAGCAGCATCACCACCTGCTGCGCGATTGGCCCAAGCGAATAAATCCGCTTCGGCGGTCCGAGCAGGGCGAATAAGACGAGCGTGAGCGAGAACACGACCGCGACGATGACGATCACCATCAGCACGGCAATCTTGACGCGCAGCTTGTTCACGGAGCGGCCTCTTGCACTTCGACCTTGGCGGCGAGCTGATAGCCGCCATTGCGCACCGTCTTGAACAATTGCGCGGCGCCGCTCTCGGCGAGCTTGCGGCGCAATCGGCTGACCAGCACATCGATCGACCGGTCGAGCACGTCGCCGTCGCGCCCGCGCGTGAGATCGAGCAGCTGGTCGCGCGACAGGACGCGGCCAGGCCGCTCCAGGAACGTCCTGAGCAGGTCGAACTCCGCCCCCGTCAGCTCGACATCGCCGCCGCGCGGATTGGTGACGCGCCGCGCCTGCGGATCGGCGACGAAGCCCTCGAAGCGATAGATCTTGGCATCGCTTGGCTCCGGCAAGGTCTCGGCTCGGCGACGCAGCACGGCGCGCACCCGGGCGATCAGTTCGCGTGGATTGAACGGTTTGCCGAGATAATCGTCGGCGCCGATCTCGAGCCCGATGATGCGGTCGACATCCTCTTTCAGCGCGGTGAGCAGAATGATCGGCACGCTGGAGCGGCGCGCCCGCAAGTCGCGGCAGACGTCGAGCCCCGAGCCGTCCGGCAGCATCACGTCGAGCACGATGAGGTCGATATGATGGGTGGCGAGCTTGTCGTGCAGCTCGCGGCAGCTCGCCGCCAGCAGCACGCGGAAGCCCTGGCTCTCGATATAGCGGGCAAGCAGCTTGCGGATTTCCGGATCGTCGTCGACGACGAGAATGCGCTGGGCGGTGGAGTTCATCGAACCTTTGGGTGCATGCAGAAACTGCTTCCTCTTCTAACCTCGCGCCCCGCGTTGAACGAGCCCATTTTTGTGACGAAAACCAGCGGCTTGGCGCCGCTGAAACGTTTCGACACAAAATTCCTGCGCCGAGCAACATTCGGACATGCCGGGACCAAGCCGCGCAAACTTCACCGGCTAGATTTTGCAGAACAGCAACTGCTCAAGGAGCTCGATAGATGATTACCGCGCGGAAGTTCGTCCCGATCATGGTCGTTGGCGTGCTCGGCCTCGGGTCACTCGCACTACTCACCGCCGCCTGGGGCGAGCCGGGCCGCGGAATGGGGCCGCATTCCTGGTCAGGCGCCAGAATGATGCGCTGCAACGCCCCCCACGCCGGTCCCGGCTTCGGTCACGGCTGGCATGGTGGCCCCCCCGGACCCGGCATGCTCGCCACGAGACTAAGCGCGATGGAAACGGAGGTCGGCATCCGCGCCAATCAACTCGATGCGTGGCGCGATTTCACCGACGCCCTGTTGGCCACGGCGAAGCCACCCTTCGGTCCCAACGCGTCGACTCCAGCCAATGACAGCAAGGAGCCGTTCGCGATGGCGCAACGACTCGCCAATAACGCGATTGACCGCGCCAAGAGCGGCGAAGAACTGCTGAAGGCGATCGACGCGCTCCGCACCAAGCTCACCCCCGAGCAGCTCACCAAGGTGGCCGAGCTCGAGGCGCGGTTCCACGCGCATATCCCGCACGGCATGCGCCCCGATTTCGGGCCGCCCTCCCAAGATCACGGCGCCAAACCTGACGCCAATGCGCCGAACGAGTCCGACGGTCCTCCCCCGCCGTCGGAGGAGTGAGGCAACGAGGGGCGGCGCAGGCAAGGCGCCGCCCCTCTCTCTTTATGGGCTCATCGGCACGGCGTGCTTGAACAGCGCTTCGCCCCATTCATAGAGCGGGCGATTGAAGTCCGACTCGGTGTGGATGCCCTTGCCTTTGCGTTCGGTCCATTTCCTGCCGTAGGTCTCGAACGGAAAGTGGCGGCTGTAGTAGTCGCAAGTCTCCTCCCAGTGATGCACCGAGAGCGCCTTGCCGTAATGCTGGCAGTAGAGATCGACCTTGACCCGGCCAAGCCCCGCCGGCACCCGGCCGCGCTCCGCGAAACTGATCTCCGGCCGATTGCGCCACAGCATGAGAATGTCGCGCTGCTCCGGCCCATAGAAGCGGCGAAAGTCGAGCAGTGGCAGTTCGGAGCGATAGGGCGCGCTGTCCTGTTGCGTCATATAGGCGTCGAACAACTGCACCTTCACGCTATCGCAATCCTCGGCGGCCGGACCCTGCACGAAGCCGCGCAAATCGTCGGTGACGCGCTCGTCGGGATCGAAGCACAGCATCCAGTCATGCGGCAGCTCGGCGCGCGCCATGTCCAGCAGCAGCCCGCGATGCCTCCCCTCGGCGAGCTTCCGCGCCTCGATGTCCTGCTCCCAGGCCTGATTGGCGACGATCAGCGCGACTTTCGGATGCGCGCGGAGAATCTCCACCGTCTCGTCCGTGCTCGCATCGTCATAGGCGATGATCGCGTCCACTTGCTTGCCGAGATGGTCGAGCGTGTCGGGCAAGATCAGCGCCTCGTTGCGGATGCGCGTCATGCCGACGAGAAGGTGTTTCTCGCCAAGCAAGGCTCGGTTGCCGGTGATGATTCGCTCGCTATCGCGAATCTGCCAATCGCTGCTGCCCATGAGGCCCCGCAAGGAAGTATTGCATGCGGCAAATAAGTCCCTCTCCGCTACCCCAAAGCCGCGCCTTGCCGCAACACTCGGTTGCTTGCGTGGCATTTTTGACAATGGTGTGACTTCGGCCGATTGCCGGATGGGTTGCGCCCAGATTGCGCTTGTGCCGCGGCCGACCGGTGCCCCATAGTGGTCGCACCGGCACGCCTGAAGGCGTGGACTTGGACCGACGGCAAGATTATCGCGCCGACTACGAGCACGACGCTCTTTCCTGAAATCTCAAGACGCCGCGCGGCCCCGAGGGGCTGAAAGGTCCGCTGACGCGAGCTCGCCGATCTGCTTCGCCAATGGGACTTGGTCTATGTCGTCCCTCTAGCCCGTACTGTGTCGCCGCTGGGTCAAACCACGGATTGCGTCAACCTTGGAGACGATATGCAGCACCCGGGTTTTTTCCAGCGCGAGGGGCCCTATCCTCTGAAGGTGATCGCCGAAGCGACCGGCGCCGAGCTCCTCCAGCTCTGCGACGGAGATAAAGAGATCGACGATCTGCGTCCGCTGCATCAGGCGACGGGAACGCATCTCACCTTTTGCTCAAGCCGCAAATACGCCGTCCAACTGGCGGCGACGCATGCCGCGGCCTGCCTCATCAAGCGCGGCGACGCCAGTCTCGTGCCCGAGGGAGCCGCCGCGGTCATGACCGACGCGCCGCATCGCGCCTTCGCCATTGCCGTCGGGCTGCTTTATCCCGAGGCGCTGCAGCCGACGGCGACGGGAGCCGCGGCGAATGCGAGCGGACGGCTTGTCCATCCCACCGCGCAGATTGGCGAAGGTGTCAGGATCGAGCCCGGCGCCGTTATCGGCCGGGAGGCGCGGATCGGCCCCGGCACCACCATCGCCGCCGGCGCCGTCATCGGCTATCGCGTCTATGTCGGAGCGCATTGCTATATCGGCCCCGGCGCCGCCGTGACGCATGCCTTGATCGGCGAGCGGGTCATCCTGCATGCCGGCGTGCGCATCGGCCAGGACGGCTTCGGCTACGCCATGAGCGCCGATGGCCACCTCAAGGTTCCGCAGGTCGGTCGCGTCATCATCGGCGACCGGGTCGAGATCGGCGCCAATTCGACCATCGATCGCGGCTTTCTCACCGACACCGTGATCGGCGAAGGCACCAAGATCGACAATCTGGTGCAGATCGCCCACAACGTCGTCATCGGCCGCCATTGCATCATCATCGCCCAGTCGGGCATCGCCGGCTCGGCGCAACTCGGCGATTTCGTCATCATGGGCGCGCAATCCGGCATCGTCGAACACGTCAAGATCGGCGACGGCGCGCAGATTGCCGGCATGGCGCATGTGAAGAACGACGTCGAGGCGGGAGCCCGAATGGGTGGAACGCCGGCGCGGCCCTTCAGGGAATGGGCCCGCGAGGTCGCGGCGGTGAAGCAGTTGGGCAAGAACGGGCGCGTGCCGCAAGGCTAAGCTGCGCTACTCGCCTACCGGCTCAGCCTGACTCTCCGGCCAGGGTCCAACCGGCGCAAACAGGGTCTGCGCCTGGTCCAACCCTTTGAGCGAGAACGGCCCCAGATTGCGCAGCTCCTGCTCCGACAGACGGCTCTGGAAGGCATCCGACAATATCAAGCGCTCGCCGACAGCGGCGCAAAGGTCGGCGATGCGCGATGCGAGATTCACGTCGCGACCGATGACCGTATAATCGAGCCGCGCGCCGGATCCCACATTGCCGTAAGCGGCGTGGCCGAAATGTAGCGCGATACCGACCTCGAAGCTGATCAAACCATCGCTCTCACGGTTGCGGCGCGCGACCCGCAACATACCGGCGCGAGCCGCGGCGAAGGCGCGCAAGCAGGCTTCGCTGTCGGAATCCTCGCCTGGACGGAAGATCGCCAAAATCCCATCGCCCATGAATTTCAAGACTTCGCCGCCCCGCTCATCGATCGGCGGCACGATGCAGTCGTAATAGTCGTTGACGAGAGCCGTCGCCGCTTCCTCGGAGAGATGCGAGGTGAGCAAAGTGAAGTCGCGCATGTCGGCGAACAGGATCGCGGCGCGAATGCGCAACACCTCGCCGCGCCTGACGTCGCCCGAGAGAATGCGAAGATGCGGCTCGTTGCCGACATACATGCGCATCACCTCGCGCATGACGCGCCGCAACGCGAGGATTTCCTGAAGCGCCGCCAGCGTGGGAAGGATCGACCGCAGCACCGCGACGTCCTGATCCGAGAAGCCGCGGCTGGCGCGCGTGGCGAAAGTGAAGCCGTTGCGCATGCCGTTCGGCAGCACGACGGGAACGGCAATGTGGTGGGTGTAGCCGGCTGCCTTGAGGGGCGCGACTATGTCGTAGGCGTCGTCCGGCATGTCGGGGAGCCAGGAGAAGATCCATTCATTGAGGCGATGCGCCTCCGCGAGCGGGCGCTTTCCGGTCGCCTCCGAGCCGCGCTCATGCCCGTAGATATACTCGCGGGCCGGACTGCCGAACTCCCAGATGCGAGCATTGGCAGCCCGCTCGGCGTGCCTGAACTCGACCGCGCTGACCGCCTGGTCGATCGGTACGCCAGCGTCTCTGAGCTTTAGGCAAAGACTCTCGATAATGACATTGGGGTCGCTGATGTCATGCGCCTCGCCGACCAGCCAGTCGCGAACGGCCAGTGTCAGCCGGAGACGCTCGTTGGACAGCGTCACGGCGACTTCAGACGCAGCAAACACCATGCAAGCCATCCCTCAGGGGCGGTCACACTCAAGCGCTGAGGCGCTCGAGCACTTCGTCGGAGATCTCGAAATTGGCGTAGACGTTCTGCACGTCGTCCAAGTCTTCGAGTGCCTCGATCATGCGCAACAGGCGCTGGCCGGTCTCTTCGTCGGCGGGCACCGTGCTTTTCGGCCGCCAGAAGATCTGCACTGCACGCGGCTCACCGAACCGCGCCTCGAGCGCCTTGGCGACCTGATGCAGCTCGTCGGGATGGCAATAGACCCAATGACCGTCCGCGTCGGATTCGCAATCCTCCGCGCCGGCCTCGATCGCCGCTTCGAGCATCGCTTCGGCGCTCGCCTTGGCAACATCGAACTCGATCGCGCCCAGCTTGTCGAAATTGAACGACACCGCACCCGTCTCGCCGAGATTGCCGCCGAATTTGGTGAAGATCGAGCGCACCTCGCTCGCCGTGCGATTGCGGTTGTCGGTGAGCGTTTCGACGATAACGCCAACGCCGCCGGCGCCGAAGCCCTCGTAGCGCACTTCCTCGTAATTGGCCCCGCCCGCCTCCTCGCTCTTCTTGATCGCGCGCTCGATATTGTCCTTGGGCATGTTCACCGCCCGCGCCGCCTGAATCGCGCCTCGCAGTCGCGGGTTCATCACCGGGTCGGGCAAGCCCATCTTCGCCGCCGCGGTGATCTCGCGGGCGAGCTTGGAGAACAGCTTCGAACGCTTCTTGTCCTGGGCCCCCTTGCGGAACTGGATGTTCTTGAACTTCGAATGGCCGGCCATGGCCCCACCCCTTGTTGGTTAGCGGCCTTATAGGCGGGCATTGGCGCAAAATAAAGGGCGAGGCGGCGGAGAAGGCGCTGAGCCGCCTGTTAGGAAAGCCTTAACCGTAACAGATCGACAGTTGACGGCTCCGAATCTGGGGACCGGAGCGGCTTTCATTGCGGGGGGACACCATGCAGCAGGGTTCGAAGCACGACGACAAAGTGATGCCGGCGCTCTCGCTCTCGGAACTCTGCTCCGAGGCCGCCGACCACGTGGCGCGCGCGCGGCTGTCGTTGTTCGACGAAAGCGCCGATGCCGACCGCGCGCTGCTGCATCTCGACGAGGCGATCTTTTGCCTGAAACGGCTGCTGGCGCAGGGTCGCGCCGGCATGAGCGAGACGCCCAACCGACGCTCCGCCTAACTCTCCGCCTGAAGCCAGAACCGAGGCTCGGTCTGCGATAACCTGCCGCCCAACCGGAGCGGGCCGACGGCGCGCGCGAGACCCGTCGCGTCGTCAACATCGATGGCGAGACCGCACAGCGTCGCCTCACCGAGCGACGGCGTGAAGCGCCGAGTGGGAATCTTGGTGAGGAAGCGGGTCAGCGGCTCCTCCTTGTCCATGCCGAGCACCGAATCGAAATCGCCGCACATGCCGGCATCGCTGATATAGGCAGTGCCCTTGGCGAGGATCTGCTCGTCGGCGGTCGGCACATGAGTATGGGTGCCGATCAGCGCGGTGGCGCGCCCATCGACGAAATGTCCCATTGCCTCCTTCTCGGACGTCGCCTCGGCGTGGAAGTCGATCAGGATCGCGTCGGCGCCGGTCTTCAGCCCGCACGCCTCGATCTCCCGCTCGACCGCGCGGAACGGATCGTCAAGATCGGCCATGAACACGCGTCCCTGCGCATTGATCACCAGCACATCGGCGCCGGACCTGGATTTGAACAGCCCGGCGCCCTTGCCCGGCGTGCCTTGTGGAAAATTGATTGGCCGGAGCAGCCGGTCGTGCCGCTCGATGAACACCAACGCCTCGCGCTGATCGAACACGTGATTGCCCGTCGTCACCACGTCGGCGCCGGCGTCGAGCAACTCGGTCAGGATTGGCTCGGTGATGCCGAAACCGCCCGCGGCGTTCTCGCCGTTCACCACCACGAAATCCAGCGCGTAGCGCTCGCGAAGCTTGGGCAGATGCTCCATGACGGCGACGCGTCCGGATCGACCGACCACATCTCCAAGAAACAACACGCGCATGAATGAGCCGATCCGCCTCGTCGCCACAGGCTATTTCAGGGGGTCAATACAGGGTCGCGGCACAAGCCGCCAGCGTCCTCGCTTTTCAGGCGAAGCAAAGGGTTAGCGGGGGCCCCTCGAAGGAAGAGGCAAAGCCACGATGGCCGTCGGAGCGTAGATCCCGGTCTCCCTACAATAAGTAGGTGGGCGCCAAGTGACGGAGACCACGGTCCCCGCCAGGGTCGGCTCCCTTAGGATCTTATAGGGCCCTGGGATTGTGCTCCTAACGCGCCTCGCAGCCCGCCGTCGCGGACTATAGCGAACAAATTGGTTAAATGCGATGGCGCTCGATCAGGACCGCTTGACGGCGCGCAGCGGGGCCCTCGCCTCGCCCACGAATTGCTCATTGAGCATCTCCAGCCGGTCGGCCACCGCGCTGACGCGCGCGGCGAGATCGCTTTGGCGCGACTTCGCCGATTCGTCGGCGACCGAGCGGTCGCGGCGCGCCTCGGCCATCGCCGTCTTGATTTCCTGCATCTGCCGCCGCAGCTCCCACAGCTCGTCCATGACCTGCAACGAGGCCATCAGGATCAGCCGGTCGTCGCCGACCTGGCCGAATTTCCGTTTCACGACGTCGACATGGGTGCCGAGATATTCGGCGAGCTCGATCAAATGGGCCTCCTCGCCCTCGCCGCATTCGAGCCGGTAGGTCCGGCCGTTCAAGGTTACGCTGACTTGACCCATGACCCCACCCCGCTTGGCAGACTTATCCCGGCACCGCCGGCATCAAATCCTTGAGCGTCACCATCACCGCTTCCAGTCGCCCCGAAACTTCTTCGTTGGCGGCCTTCAGACGGCGCACGCGATTTCTTTCAGCGTCGAGATCGGAGAGTAGCCGGTCGCGCTCTTCGCTCAGGAAGCGAACTTGGTCTCTGAGTTCTGCTATGGAGGCCCCGCCCTCAGCATCGGCGAACACGTCGCGCAGGAACGTCTCCAACTGATCGGCAGCGGCGTCAAGCCGCTCCGTGGCCTGTTGCAGAGCGTCAGACTGACCCATCGCGCTCGCACCTCCCCGCTCAGGCGCCACTCACTCCAGTCGCTCATCAGGCTGCTGGACTGACGGGTTAATGTCAATGTGGTGACGGTACGCCCAACCTTCAACAACTATGAGAGTCTGATTTCGGTTCCAGTCCCGCAGCGATTGACAGCGCCGCAAGCCGTGTGATTTGAGACTGGCGCTGTTAACGTCTGGTCAACGCGAGCGACGCAGCGGGAGCCTGTGATCATGGCCGAAGTCAAGCATCGCTGTCGCCTCTATTTTCAGTTTCCAGCCCAACCTTCGGCGAAGCTCAAGGCTCAACTCGCGCAAGCGCTCGCCACCACCGATGCGGCCTGCGTTTTGCTTTGCAATGACGGCGCGCCGCTCGACGAAAATCATGCCGGACGGCTGATCGATCTTGTGCAAGCGAGCGGGCTTGCCTGTCTCGTCGAGAACGACGCTGGCCTTGCTGAACGGCTCGGGGCCGACGGCCTGCATCTCGATACAAATCCCGAGGCTTATGCGGCCGCGCGCAAGCTTATCGGCGAAAGCGCCAACATTGGCGTCCTATGCGGCCTCGACCGCCACGACGCTATGGAGCTGGCCGAGCTCGGCGCCGACTATGTTGCGCTTGGGCCGAAAGCCGGGAGCATTATCGACGCAATCGATCAGTATGCTGATCTCATCGCCTGGTGGGCCGAGATTTTTGTGGTGCCTTGCGTCGCCTGGAACGTCGAGACTGCCGAGCAGGCAGCGAAGCTCGCCGCGCTCGGGGCGGATTTCGTCGCGCCGTCTGCGCGGATTTGGCGCGGCGACGATGCGTTGCAGTGTATCGCCGAGATCGATAATGCCCTCCGCCATGTGAGGAGGGCTGCGTGATCTCATTTGGACGACGCGGCGCGGTGTTGGCCGTAGCGTTGGCGCATGCGTTCGCCGCTATGCCGGCGTCGGCGGCGGAGAGCCAATCCTACACCGCCTATTTCCAGGGCAAATATCTGACGGCGCTGAAGCTCGCCGAGCAGGAGGCAGCGCAGGGCTCGAAAGAGGCATTCACCCTCATGGGCGAAATTTATTCCGAAGGGCTTGGCGTCCCCCAGGACTACCAGAAGGCGGCCGACGCCTACGCCAAGGCCGCCGATCTCGGCGACGCCAATGCCCAGTTCTCGCTCGGCCGCATGGTGGCCGAAGGCCTCGGCGTGAAGAAGGACCTCCGTACGGCGGCCAACCTCTTCGAGCAGGCGGCGCAGAGCGGTAACCCAGCCGCGCAATACAATCTCGCCGTGATCTACGTGAACGGCACCGGGCGCCCGGCCGACGATGAGAAGGCCGTCGAATGGATGCAAAAGTCGGCGGCGGCGGGCAATCCACAAGCCGAATACGATCTCGGCGCCTTCTACCAATTCGGCCGGGGCGTGCCGATCGACAAGGCCAAGGCCGCCGAATGGACCGGAAAAGCCGCCGATGGCGGCCTCCCCGAAGCCCAGGTCGAATATGGCGTGATGCTGTTCAAGGGCGAGGGGGTTGTCGTCGACGAGAAGAAGGCCGCCAAGCTGTTCCGCCTCGCCGCCGAGCAGGGCAACGCGGTCGCCCAGAACCGGCTGGCGCGGCTCTATGCCAACGGCGTGGTGGTGAAAGCCGACCCGGTCGAGGCCGCCAAATGGCATTTGCTCGCCCGCGAAGCCGGCGTCAGCGACTTTTCCCTGGACATCGTGCTGTCCAAGCTCACCAAGGAGCAGCGGGCCAAAGCCGAGAAGGAAGCCGACGATTGGCGCGGCGACCGCCTGAGCGAATAGCCGCCCGCACTTGACAGGTGCGAGTGCGGCGCGTGCTTAAAGGCACGCAACCCGAATTTTTCAAGGCATTCCATGAAGATCAACGGCAACGAGATCAGACCCGGCAACGTCATCGAGCACAAGGGCGGGCTTTGGATCGCGGTGAAGACGCAGGCCGTAAAGCCCGGCAAGGGCCCGGCCTACGCGCAAGTCGAGCTGAAGAACGCCATCGACGGCACCAAGCTCAATGAACGCTTCCGCTCCTCTGAGACGGTCGAGCGCGTGCGGCTCGAGCAGAAGGACTATCAGTTCCTTTTTGCCGACGGCGACATGCTCACCTTCATGGATTCCGACACCTACGACCAGATCCAGATCCCGCGCGACTTGCTGGAGCAACGCGCCGCCTTTCTCCAGGACGGCATGAAGGTGACCGTCGAGAGCCACGAGGGCCGCCCGATCGGCGTCGCCATCCCCGACCAGGTGACGCTGGAGGTGGTCGAAGCCGAGCCGGTGGTGAAGGGCCAGACCGCGGCCTCGTCGTATAAGCCTGCCAAGCTCGAAAACGGCGTGCGCGTGCTGGTGCCGCCTTTCGTCGGGGTGGGCGAACGCGTGGTGGTCGATACCAACGAGATCACCTACGTCCGCCGCGCCGAGTAGGCGCAGCAGTTTCCGTCATACCGGCGAAAGCCGGTATCCAGACAAACGGCTCGGAGCAAGCGGCCCTGGAGTCCGGCTTGCGCCGGAATGACGCCGTGCAAGGAAAAACGGCATGCCCGCCTCGGCGCTGATGAATGTGATGCTCGCCGCCGCCCGCAAGGCGGGCCGCAGCCTTGCCCGCGATTTCGGCGAGGTGGAGCAGCTCCAGGTCTCGCTCAAGGGCCCGGCCAATTTCGTCAGCGCCGCCGACACCCGCGCCGAGGAAATTCTCTTCACCGAGCTTTCGCACGCGCGCCCCGGCTACGGCTTCCTCATGGAGGAACGCGGCGAGATCAAGGGGGCGGACCAGACGCATCGCTGGATCGTCGATCCGCTCGATGGCACCACCAACTTCCTGCACGGCATTCCGATCTTCGCCATCTCCATCGCGCTCGAGCGCGACGGCGAGTTGGTGGCCGGACTGATCTTCAATCCCGCCAATCAGGAGACCTTCACCGCCGAGCGGGGCAAGGGCGCTTATCTCAACGACCGCCGGCGCCTTAGGGTCGCGGCGCGGACCGAGCTCGCGGCGTCGGTGATCGCCACCGGCATCCCGCATAGCGGCAGGCCCGAGCACGCGTTGTTTCTGCAAGAGCTTCAAGCGGTGATGGCGAGCTCCGCCGGGGTGCGCCGCATGGGCGCGGCGGCGCTCGATCTCGCTTGGACCGCAGCCGGCCGGCTCGACGGCTTCTGGGAGCGCAACCTCAAGCCTTGGGATCTCGCCGCCGGCATCGTCATCTTGCGCGAGGCGGGCGGCTATGTCAGCGATGCCGACGGCAAGGATGCCATGCTGGCGAAGGGCAGCGTGGTGGCCGGTAACGAGGCGATCCAAAGACACCTGCTCAAGCTGCTCAAGACCGCCGCCACCGAGCCCACGACCGCGCCGTCGGCTTGAGGCCAGCCGTTATTTCAGCCGTCGGAGGGAACCATCCGCCCTGAGGTTGCCGTTTTGCGTGTCATAGTATTCGGTTAGTCTTGGATTCGCTCGCTCCGCCCGGCTAGAACGGCATCTGATGGCGCCTGTCACTTACAAGGTGAAGCTCACCCGCCCGCAGGTTTTCCTGTGGCGCATGAGCCTCTTCCTCATCCTCGCGATCCTGCTGGCCATCATCCTCGACGGCCAGACGCAGCAGTTGCGGCACAGCTTCCTGGCCAATCCCGGGCTGAACGCGTTGATCATCGGCGTGCTCGTCGTTGGCATCGTCTATGCGTTCCGCCAGGTGCTGCGGCTCTACCCTGAGATCAACTGGGTCAATAATTTCCGCATCTCCGATCCCGGCATCACCACCGACAAGACCACGCCCACCCTGCTTGCGCCGATGGCGAACATGCTCAAGGATCGCACCGGGCATTTGTCGCTCGCTACCGGTGCGATGCGCTCGCTCCTCGACTCGGTCGCGTCCCGTCTCGACGAGCAGCGCGAGACGACGCGATATCTGGTCGGGCTTCTGGTCTTTCTCGGCCTGCTCGGCACCTTCTGGGGATTGCTGCAAACGGTGAGCTCGGTCGGCGCCACCATCGGCGCGCTGGACACCAATGCCGGCGAAAGCGTCATGCTGTTCGACCAGTTGAAGGAAGGTCTCTCCGGCCCGCTCAAGGGCATGGGCACCGCCTTCTCCTGCTCGATGTTCGGTCTGGCCGGCTCGCTGATCCTGGGCTTCCTCGATCTCCAGGCCGGCCATGCGCAAGGCCGGTTCTATAACGAGCTCGAAGATTGGCTCTCCGGCATCACCGAGCTGCAACTGGCCGAAACGCCCGGCGCCAGCGCCGGCGTCACGCCGCAGATTCGCTACGCCCTGCTCGACATGCAACGCTCGCTCGCCGATCTCAACGAAAAGGTCGAGCACAAGATGCTCACCGACAATACCGGCGACGCGGTCAAGGATCTCGCCGCCGGCGTCGACAAGCTGATCCGGCAGATGCGTGCCGAGCAGAAGGTAGTGCGCGAATGGGCCGACGAGCAGGCGCAGCAGCAGCATGAGCTCGCCACGGTGCTCCGGCAGATCACCGACAAGGCGAAGTTGCCCGCGCGCGAGGAGCGTAAATAGACATGTCTCTGGCGCGCGCCCGCCGTGGACGCTACCAGGCGAATTATTGGCCTGGTTTCGTCGACATGCTCTCCACCCTGCTCTTGGTGGTGACCTTCCTCATGTCGCTCTTCATGCTGTCCAATTTCGTGGTGACGCAGGCGACGAGCGGCAAGGACACCATGCTGTCGCGCCTCAACCGCCAGCTGGCCGAGCTGACCGAGTTGCTGGCGCTCGAACGCTCCAAGAAAGAATTGGTCGAGGATAATCTTTCCGCGCTCCAGGCGACGCTGGGCGAGAAGGAGAAAGAGAACGATCGCCTCACCGGATTGCTCGGCACCGCCGGCGGCGCGACGCAAACCGCCGAGGAGCGCGCCAAAGCGCTCGGCTCCTCGCTCGATCAGCAGAAGAAGATCACCAACGACGCGCTCGCCAAGGTCGAGATGCTGAACCAGCAGCTCGCCGCGCTCCGGCTCCAGATCGCCTCGCTGCAAGAGGCGCTGGAAGCCTCCGAGGCCAAGGACAAGGACAGCCAGGCCAAGATCGCCGATCTCGGCCAGCGGCTGAACGTGGCGCTCGCCAAGAAGGTGCAGGAGCTGGCGCGCTACCGTTCGGATTTCTTCGGCAAGCTGCGGGAAGCGCTCGGCAATCGTGCCGACTTCCAGATCGTCGGCGATCGCTTCGTGTTTCCCTCCGACGTGCTATTCGATTCAGGCTCGGATATCTTGAAGCCTGAGGCCGGCGAGCAGCTCGACAAGCTCGCCGCCGCGTTGCGCGACCTCGAGACGCAAATCCCGCCCGATATCGGCTGGGTGATGCGGGTCGACGGCCATACCGATATCAGGCCGATCGCTACGCCAGAATTTCCCTCGAACTGGGAGCTGTCGAGCGCGCGAGCGATTTCGGTGGTGCGCTATCTGATGTCACAGGGCGTGCCGGCGAACCGGCTCGTCGCCGCCGGCTTCGGCGAGTTCCAGCCGGTCGACACCGGCGACAGCGACGAGGCGCTCGCCAAGAACCGGCGCATCGAGCTGAAGCTCACCGAGCGCTAGACGCCTATTCGGCTCCCTTGGCCTTGACGGCTCAAGCTGAGCCGAGCCTGAATGCGAGGCTATTCCGCGGCGTCAGAGGCGAATTGCAGATCGGCAAGGCGCTTATAGATGCCGCCCCGCGCGATCAGGCTTTGATGCGTCCCTTCCTCGACCAGGCGGCTATGATCGAGCACGAGAATGCGGTCGGCGCCGACGACGGTGGCAAGCCGATGCGCGATCACCAGCGTGGTGCGGCCTTGCATGATCTTGTCGAGCGCCTTCTGCACCAAAGTTTCACTTTCCGCATCCAGCGCGCTGGTCGCCTCGTCCAGCAGCAAGATCGGCGCGTCGCGCAACACCGCGCGCGCAATGGCGATCCTCTGCCGCTGCCCGGCCGACAGCGTCACGCCGCCCTCCCCGAGCATGGTGTCGTAGCCCTGCGGCAGGCGCACGATGAAGTCGTGGGCAAACGCTGCCTTGGCCGCGGCTTCGATCTCGCTTCGGTTCGCGTTCTCCTTGCCGTAGGCGATGTTGGCCGCGACCGTGTCGGCGAACAACGCGGTCTCCTGCGGCACCAGCGCGAAACGGCGGCGCAGTTCGGCAAGATCGGCCTCGTTCACGGGAACCCCGTCGATTTCGACCTTGCCCCGATTGGCATCGTAGAACCGCAGCAGCAGGGCGAAGATCGTGGTCTTGCCCGCGCCCGACGGCCCGACAAGCGCCACCCGCTCGCCCGGCGACACTTTGAAGCTCAAGCGATCGAGCGCGCTCGTCTCGGGCCGCAACGGATAGGCGAAGGACACGTCGCGAAAGGCGATCTCGCCGCGCGCCGGCTCCGGCAGCGGCTTCGGCTTGAGCGGCGATACGATCTGCGACTGAACTTGCAGCAGCTCGCTCAAGCGCTCGGCGGCGCCCATGCATTGCGCCACCTCGCCCCAGGTTTCGCTCAAGCCGCCGACCGCGCTGGCCGCGAGCACCGCATAAAGCACGAACTGCGAGAGCCTGCCGCCGGTCATGAGCCCCGACAGCACGTCTTGCGCGCCGTACCACAGCACCCCGACGACGCTGGCGAAGACGAGGAAGATGGCGATGGCCGTGAGCCCGGCGCGCGCCTTGGCGCGCGCATTCGCCGCCTCGAAGGAGCGGTCGACCGCCGCGCCGAAGCGCTTCGCTGCCGCATCCTCGTGCGTGAAGGCCTGCATCACTCGGACTTGCGTCAAACTTTCGCTGGCATAGGCGGAAGCCTGCGCCAGCGTATCCTGCGCCTGGCGCGAGAGCGTCCGCACCGAGCGGCCATAAGCCACGAGCGGCAGGATGATCACCGGAATGGCAATGAGCACGGCGAGCGACAATTTCGGGCTCGTCACCACCATCATGATTGCGGCGCCAGCCAACAGCAGCACATTGCGCAGCGCCTGCGAGATCACCGTGCTCGCCGCGCCCTTGACCTGCGTCGTATCGGCGGTGAGCCGCGACATCACTTCGCCCGAATGCGACACCTCGTAGAAGGCGGGGCTCAAGCCGGTCAGGTGCTTGAACACATCGCTGCGGATGTCGGCGACCACCCGCTCGCCGAGCCAGTTGACCGTGTAGAAGCGCGCGGCGCTGGCCAATGCGAGGATCAGGCCGATTCCGGCCAGCGTGATGAAATATTTGTCGATGAGGTCGGGATCGATGCCGGAGAAGCCAAGATCGATCATGCGCCTGACGGCAAGCGGCACGGCCAGCGTCGCCGCGGCCGAGATCAAGAGCGCGGCAAAGGCGGCCGCGAGCATCGCCCTGTGGCGCAGGAGATAGGGCCTCAAGCCCAACAGCGGGCGCAACGAGACGCGCTTGGGCGCGGCTTCTTCCGCCCGCGGCTTGGAGCCCGGATCGCGGCGGTCGTCACCGCCAGTCTGTGGGGTTAGGAGTTGCACAAAGAAAGGGCCCAGTCTCGTTAGAAGGGGCAGACTTTAAGGGCGCAAGCCGCTTAACGAAAGGGTTAGATACCGCGCCCATAGGGCGCAGTCTTGTGCCGCGGGAGAAGTTCCGTTATAGGCGGGGCCAACCAAATCGCCGGTTTTCCCGAGGCTAGAGCCATGAAGAAAGACATTCATCCCAAATATCACCGCATCACGGTGGTGATGACCGACGGCACCGAGTTCGAGACCTATTCGACCTATGGCGCCGAAGGCGACAAGCTGAAGCTCGATATCGACATCAAGACCCATCCGGCCTGGACCGGCGGCGGCGCGCACCTCACCGATCGCGGCGGACGGCTCTCCCGCTTCAAGCGGAAATACGAAGGCTTCATCAAATAGCGGCTTGCCGCCGTCCTTAGGGACGTTTACTCGGCCTGCTTGCCGAATGCCGCGCGCAGCCGCGTGAGCTGCGCATTGAGCGGGCTGTCGGCTTCCGTCACGGGCGGAAGCTGCTTATGCCCCAGCATCTGATCGAGCCGGATCACCCGTTCTTGCAGCTTCACGCTCTGCTCGATCAGCTCGCGCAAGCGGGCCGGCAGCGCGCCGAGCTCGCGTGAGGGCTGCTCGGTGCTGGTCACCGGCAGCTTGATCTTGCGCTGCTCCTCGACCGCCTGCTCGGGCGTCAACTCGCCTTCGCTGACGGCGCGCCGGATCAGCAGCCAGGAGGCGAGCTGCATCAGCCGGGTGGTGAGCCGCATGCTCTCGGTGGCATAGGCCAGCGAATGCGGCGGCCTGAGCTTGCGGGCCTCTTTACGGCCGTCGCCGTCGAGATAGGTCGCGGCCGCCTCGACCAGCGCCATGCCTTCGCGAAAGACCGTCTTAAATTGATCAGATCGCGCAAACTTTGCGCCGAAAGAGACCGTCACGTTATCGTCACGGTCTCCGCTGCTCGATCGCCCCGCCATCGGCTACTCCCGTCCCACACGTGCCCGGCGGCATAGTATGCCATGCGGAAGCCGCGTCGTCGCCTTCCGAACGCAAAGGTTAAAGCGGCTGAATTGGGCAAAAAAAGAGCCGCCATGCGGCGGCTCAGGAAGTTAACAGGGAGGCGTCAAACAGAGTGGACTAGCCACTCGGATCCAGAGGACTGGATGACTGAGACCCTAACGCCGAACCCCTAAGAACGAGTTAACGCTAAGCGCGGGTTTACCTAAAGGAGTGGTATCCGAACGCGGCGCCTAGCGTTTGAAGACGGACTCCGCCGCGCTCTTCGACGATTGCTTGGCGGTGAACGTTTGCTCGACGCGCGCGATCTCGGTCTTGAGATCGTCGATCAGCGCGCGAAGCTCGGCGACGGAAAGTTTGCTCAGGTCTTGCCCAAGCGCGTAGGTCTTTTTCTGGGGCGGCGGGGCGATGTCGTCGGTGTCCATGCATGCATTCTAGCATTCTGCGGTCTCGTGCTAAGGGCTTTGGCTGTCAGAAGAAGGTGAAAAAGCGATGCTGCCAGAGACCATGACCGTCATCGAAACGAAGGGAGCGGGCGGCCCCGAGGTGCTGATGCCGGGGACGCGAGCGTTGCCCGAACCCGGTCCCGGAGAGGTGCTGATCGAGGTCGCCGCCGCCGGCATCAATCGGCCGGACGTGCTGCAGCGTCAGGGACTCTATCCCGCGCCGAAAGGCGCCTCCGACCTGCTCGGGCTCGAAGTCGCGGGTAAGATCGTCAAGCTCGGTTCGGGCGCCACGCGCTTCAAGCCAGGCGACGCGGTTTGCGCGCTCGTCAATGGCGGCGGCTACGCCGACTATGTCGTGGCGCCCGAAGCGACCACGCTGCCCGTCCCGCAAGGTCTCTCCATGATCGAAGCGGCCGCCCTCCCCGAAACCGTGTTCACCGTCTGGCACAACGTGTTCGAGCGTGCCGCGCTCAAGCCCGGCGAATGGCTGCTCGTGCATGGCGGCACGAGCGGCATCGGCACCACCGCGATCCAAATCGGCGCGGCGCTCGGCGCCAAGGTGATGGTGACGGTGGGAAGCGCGGAGAAGGCACGGGCGGCAGAAGCGCTCGGCGCCGTCCGCGCCATCAATTACCGCGATGCGGATTTCGTCGAGGCGGTGCGCGAGACGACCGCGGGCCACGGCGCCGACGTCATTCTCGACATGGTGGGCGGCGACTATATCGACCGCAATCTGCGCGCCGCTGCTGCTCGATGGACGGATCGTGCAGATCGCCTTCCTCAAGGGTTCCAAGGTCGAGATCGATCTGATGCGATTGATGCTGCGCCGGTTGACGCTGACCGGCTCGACGCTCCGCGCACAGACGCCCGAGGCCAAGGCGCGCATGGCCAAAGGCGTCGAGGAGCGCATCTGGCCGCTGATCGCCGCCGGCAAGCTGAAGCCGGTGATCGATTCGACCTTTCCGCTGAAGGAGGCTGCCGAAGCCCACCGCCGCATCGATGCGCCGGACCATATCGGCAAGATCGTGCTGGTGGCGAAGTAAGGGGGCGATTTTCGACCCCACCAGGCAATCCACAATTGCCTAAAGCGGCGGCAGCCCTTATATAGGGCCCATTCCCCTTCATTTGATTTCGGTTTGCTCTTTCGCCGAAGGGGCGGAAGACGCGCCCCCACAAGCTTGAGGTTTGAGACCACCATGGACCGTACCCCCCTGATGCCCAAAGCGACCGCCGTTTGGCTGGTCGACAACACCTCGCTCACTTTCGAGCAGATCGCCGAATTTTGCGGCCTGCACGTGCTGGAGGTGAAGGGCATCGCCGACGGCGACGTGGCGCACGGCATCAAGGGCATGGACCCGATCTCATCCGGCCAGCTCTCCCGCGAGGAGATCGCCAACGCCGAGCTCAATCCCTCGCATCGCCTGAAGCTCTCCGAGCCCAAGGTCGAGGTGCCCGAGGTGAAGACCAAGCGCGGGCCTCGCTACACGCCGGTGTCGCGCCGTCAAGATCGGCCGAACGCCATCCTCTGGCTGTTGAAGAACCATCCCGAGCTGAAGGACTCGCAGATCATGCGGCTGGTCGGCACTACCAAGCCGACCATCATCGCCATTCGCGAGCGCCAGCATTGGAACTCGCCCAACCTTCAGGCGCAGGACCCGGTGACGCTCGGTCTCTGCTCGCAGATCGACCTCGACGCCGAGGTGAAGAAGGCCGCGGCGCGCCTCGAGCGCGAGCGGAAGGACGCCGGCATCGTCGAGCCGCCCAAGGCCGGCACGCTGCTGCCCGCCGAGGAGACGATCGCCGAGGCGCCGCCCGCGCCCGAGCCCGAGCGGCCGATGGCCACCGCGCTTGCCCAAGAGGCACGCGACCGCCGCGCCGCCCCCGAGGAAGAGGAGGAGAGGCCCGACGTCGAGTCCGTCTTCGCCAAGCTGAAAGACCTGAAGCGCACCGACGTCCCGTCGGAGTAGCGGCGCAAGCCCTGACCTGTGTCAGGGCAATTCCTGAGCCTGATCAAAGCGGAACGGCTCCAAGCGCGCCATCGTCGGCACCTCATTTGCTGGAGGTGCCGCATGGCTGCGATCGACGTGTTCTATTTGGGATTGGTGCTGGTTGCGATGTTCGGCTTCGCCGGCGCGCTCGCCTATTACTCGCACCGCTAGCCATAAAGTCATAAGGCCCGGAGACGGGCACGGCCGGATTCTCGATTGCCGATCGGCTCTCGCCTTCGCTAGGGTGCGACAAGGAAGCGCTCTTCGAGGATGGCGATGGCCAATCCTTATGACACCGGCCTCGACAAGACGCCGGCGAATTATCAGCCGCTGACACCGCTCGTGTTCCTCGAGCGCGCGGCTAGCGTGCATCCCGACCATACCGCCGTGATTCACGGCACGGCGCGTCTCTGCTATGCGGAGTTCTATGCGCGGAGCCGCAAGCTCGCCTCGGCGCTTGCATCGCGCGGCATCGGCGTCGGCGATACCGTCTCGGTGATGCTCGCCAACACGCCGGCGATGCTCGAAGCCCATTACGGCGTGCCGATGACCGGCGCCGTGCTCCACTCCATCAATACGCGGCTCGATGCGCCGGCCGTCGCCTTCATGCTCGACCACGCCAAGACCAAGGTACTGATCGGCGATACCGAGTTCGGCGGCGTGCTGAAGGAGGCTTTGCAGCAGACCAAGGTAAAGCCGCTGCTGATCGACTATCGCGACCTCCAATGCGGGGTCGAGGGGACAAGGCTCGGCAATCTCGACTACGAGGCGTTGATCGCCGAAGGCGACCCGGCATTTCCCTGGGCCATGCCGTCCGACGAGTGGAACGCGATCTCGCTTAATTATACCAGCGGCACCACCGGCAATCCGAAGGGCGTGGTCTATCACCATCGCGGCGCGGCGCTGATGTGCTACTCGAACGCGGTCGCCACCGGCATGGGCCAGCACCCGGTCTATCTTTGGACCCTGCCGATGTTCCACTGCAACGGCTGGTGCTTCCCCTGGTCGATCAGCCTGCTTGCCGGCACCCATGTCTGCCTGCGCGCGGTCCGCGCCAAGCCGATGTATGACGCGATCGCCGAGCATAAGGTGACGCATCTCTCCGGCGCGCCCTTCGTCATGTCGGCGCTGCTCAACGCCGGCGATGACGACCGGCGGATGTTTCCCCAACGCGTCGCCTTCAGCCATGCCGCCGCCCCGCCGCCCGCCGCCGTGCTCGCCAAGATGGATGAGTCCGGCTTCGAACTGACCCATCTCTATGGACTTACCGAAACCTACGGCCCGGCGACGCTGAACGAATGGCACGCGGCCTGGGACGAGCTTCCGGCGGAGGACCGGCTTGGCAAGCGCATCCGCCAGGGCGTGCGCTATCACGCGCTCGAGGATTTGACGGTGATGGACCCTGACACCATGCAGAAGACGCCCGCCGACGGCGAGACGCTGGGCGAGGTCATGTTCCGCGGCAATATCGTGATGAAGGGCTATCTGCATAACCAGAAAGCCACCGAAGCGGCCTTCGCCGGCGGCTGGTTCCATTCCGGCGATCTCGGCGTGATGCATCCCGACGGCTACATCCAGCTGAAAGACCGCTCCAAGGACATCATCATCTCGGGCGGGGAGAACATCTCATCGATCGAGGTGGAGGACGTGCTGTACAAGCACCCCGCCGTCGCCGCGGCCGCCGTGGTCGCCAAGCCCGATGCGAAATGGGGCGAGACGCCATGCGCCTTCGTCGAGCTCCGGCCCGGCGCTGAAGCCACGGCGGAGGAGATCATCGCCTGGTGCAAGGAGAAGCTCGCCCGCTACAAATGCCCAAGCTGCGTCGTGTTCGTCGATCTGCCCAAGACCTCGACCGGCAAGATCCAGAAATTCAAGCTGCGCGATCTGGCGAAAGAGGTGTGAGCTAAGCTCCGAATTCCGGTTGCGCGGCATCCGCCCTCGCGCCAATCTTGGCCCGGGGGGAACGGGGCCATACTCGTCGAGAGCAATTTCAAGGACATCGCCAGCTACGTGGCGCTCGCCATCGAGGCCGCGGCGGTTTTTGTCGTGGCCTTCGGCGCGATACAGGCGCTCAGCGGCGTCATCTGGCTGATCCTGAAGCGCGCCGCCGACGAGATGCAAGGCCGCGAGATCTGGCTGAAATTCGCCACCTGGATCCTGCTCGCGTTGGAATTCGCGCTCGCTGCCGACATCGTGCGCACGGCCGTTGCTCCCACCTGGGACGACATCAGCAAGCTCGCCGTGATCGCCGCGATCCGCACCATGCTCAACTACTTCCTGGCCAAGGACATTGCCGAGTTCGACCAGGCCCGCGAAAGCGGCGGAAATCCGGCCTCAGGCTGAGCCGAGCAGGCAGAACTTTCCCCCGCCCGCGGCCTATTCCGTTGGACCCTCCGCCGGGAATATGTTTGAGTGGCTTAAGGTTAGTCGTGACGGGAGCCGAAAGGGCCTTCACTGTCATCCGGCGGTATTCTCGGGGGTCGAGGACGCGAAAGCCGGTAAGCGTCCAGTGGGAAGCGAAAGGCTTGCGGGGGCCATTCGAGCTTCCCTCTGCCTGACATCGTCTTCCTGGGACTGAGGGATGCTCGACACCAAACGCGCGGCAGCACGGCGCTTTCAGCTGATCCTGATCAAGCCGTCGCATTACGACGCCGACGGCTACGTCGTGCAATGGCTGCGCTCGACCATGCCGTCGAACTCGCTCGCCGCGGTGTTCAGCCTGGCCAACGGCGCCGCCGAGCGGCGCGTGCTCGGCCCGGATCTCCCGATCGACGTCGTCGCCATCGACGAGACCAACACCCGCGTCGTAACCAAGACGCTCATCAGCCGCATCGCCGAGAATGGCGGGCTCGGGCTCGTCGGCATCGTCGGCGTGCAGTCAAACGAATTCCCGCGTGCGGTCGACATCGCGCGGCCGCTGCGCGACGCCGGCATCCAGGTGATGATCGGCGGCTTCCACGTTTCCGGCTGCCTATCGATGCTGAAAGAGATCCCCGAGGATATCCGGCAGGCCCAAGCGCTCGGCATCTCGATCTTCGCCGGTGAGGCCGAGGAGCATATCGACGAGGTGATCGAGGACGCGGCGCGCGGCACGCTGAAGCCGCTCTATAATTACATGAATGACCTGCCGGGCCTCGGCAACATCCCCTCCCCGCCCTTCCTGCCTTACGACTTCGTGCAGCGCACCGTCGGCAACGTGACAAGCTTCGACGCAGGCCGCGGCTGCCCCTTCCAATGCTCGTTCTGCACCATCATCAACGTGCAGGGACGCAAGTCGCGCTATCGCACGCCGGACAGCGTCGAGCACATCCTGCGCATGAACTGGGCGCAGGGCGTCAAACGCTTCTTCATCACCGACGACAATTTCGCCCGCAACAAGGATTGGGAAGCGATCTACGACCGGATCATCAAGCTGCGCGAAGAGGACGGCATGGACGTCCGCTTCATGATCCAGGTCGACACGCTCTGCCACCGCATCCCGAACTTCATCGAGAAATCGCGCCGGGCCGGCGTCACCCGCGTGTTCATCGGACTGGAGAACATCAACCCAGCGAATCTGATCGCCGCCAAGAAGCGGCAGAACAAGATCACCGAGTACCGCAAGATGCTGCTGGAATGGAAGCGATACGGCATCATGACCTTCGCCGGCTACATTCTCGGCTTCCCCAACGACACGCCGGAGTTGATTCGCCACGACCTCGACATCATCAAGAAAGAGCTGCCGCTCGACATGCTGGAGTTCTTCGTGCTGACGCCGCTGCCGGGCTCTGAGGACCACAAGGTGCTCGCCGAGAAGGGGGTCTGGATGGACCCCGACATGAACAAATACGAGCTTGAGCACGTCGTCACCGCCCACCCCAAGATGAGCCAGGCCGAATGGCAGGAGGCCTACGGCACGGCTTGGGGGATTTTCTATACCGAGGAGCATCTGGAGACGGTGCTGCGGCGCGCTTATGCCTGCGGCATCAATATCCGCTCGCTGATGCCAGTGCTGTTCTGGTTCTCGAGCGCGGTGCCGGTGGAGAATCTGCATCCGCTGCAATGGGGTATTTTCCGCATTAAGCGCCGCACCGATCGCCGCTCAGGCCTGCCGCTCGAATCCCCCGTCCCGTTCTATGCCCGCTATGCCGCCGAGGTGGCACGCAAGGCGCTCGCGCTCGCCAAGCGCTGGCGCATGCTCAAAGCCATCGTGCGTAAGATCGAGGCCGATCCCAGCGCCAAGCTCTACATGGACGGCGCGCTGACACCGGTGGCCGAGGAAGATTCCGAGCATATGGAGATCTACACGCAGAACGAGGCGGCGCGCACCGCCGTCGAGCGCGAGCGCCGCGTGGCGGCCAAGCCCGGCCATGCCCACCCCGCTCACGTTCATGCCGGCAACGGCAACGGCCACAATGGCAATGGGCATGGTCACGAGCACGACCATCACGGCCACGAGCACGAAGAGCCCCGCCCAGAGGCCATCCCCCCTGCGGCGTGAGCCTTTCGCTCCATGGCTGTGACTGAAGGCTACAAGGACTTCGTCAGGGAACTGCTCGCGGATTTTGGGCCCGTGACCATCCGCAACATGTTCGGCGGCGCCGGCGTCTATGCCGACGGGGTGATGTTCGCCATCCTGGTTGACGATACGCTCTATCTCAAGACCGACGAGGCTTCCACCCGCGCCTTCGAGAGCGAAGGCATGGGACCTTTCACCTATGCGCCGGCCGGCAAGCAGCGCGTTGCCATGCCCTATTGGGAGGTGCCGCCGCGCCTGCTGGAAGAGTTGGAAGAGCTGGTCGCATGGGCCCGCGAGGCGCATCGCGTCGCGCGCACAGGCAAGGCGAGGGCGCCGCGAAGGCGACGGTGACTCCCGCGCGCCCTGCTGGAGCTTATCGGCCGAAGGCGCGGCTGATGATGCCGGCGAAGCCCGAATTGTTGCCGCTCAAAGCGATGCGCTGCGGCCGGTTGCGCCGGAGGCCGAAGAACCCGCGCTGCCCGGGCTCGACTGCCGCGACTGTCTCTTTGTCGGGCCGAGCGGCCACGGGATCGCTGCGCGGCGGTTGGATCTTCTTGGGAGCAAGGGCGACGGCCTTGGCGACCGGCGCTTGCGGCGTGACCGCTTCGGCGGCAGCCACTTGCGCCGGGGCGGAGGCGGGCTCGGCGGTGGCGACCACCTGCGGCTGAGGCGCCACATCCTGGCGCTGGCGATCGCCGCCGGTGAACGGTCCAAGAGCGCTTTCCTTCACCCAGCCGTATTGTCCGCTGCCGAGATCCTGCACATGGGCAAAGCCGCCCTCACGCGCGATCACCCTGAGCGGGCGACCGGGGGTGTAAGCAAACAGCACCGGGGCGGCCGTCGTCGGCTCCGCACGGGCTACGGTGGTGTATCCGGCAATTCGGACCCATTGGCCCTGCCGCGCGGCACTCTTCGGCGCAACTGGCGACACGAGCTGCAAGGATGGAACGGCGGCTTCAGCAGGAGGCCGCAAGGCCGCGTGCCGCGGCTCCTTCGCCCGCACCGTCTCATTGACGGACGGCGGCGTTGGCCAATCGTCACTGCGCGAGAACGGCTGGATGAGAGCGAGAAGGGAGGCAGTATAGAGGCCGGCTAGGAGCAGCCAGACCGACGGTAATAGGCCACGCATGCCGAACTCCGCATCGTGTGTCCCACCGTCCCAAACATCCTACACCCATCGCCACGCATTGCTCAAGCGCAACGACGATTCGGGATTGATCAAACGTAAGTGAGAGAGGAGCGGCGACTAGTGGCCGCCGAGAGCCCGGTTGATCATGTCGGCGAAGCCGCCGCCATTCCGCTGGAGCCACCCGCGCCGCTGCTGCGGCTGCTGGTCCTGGTACCACGCATCGGTTTGCGGCGGAGCTCCAGGCGGCGCGGCCGGCGCGAGATATTGCGCCTTCATCCACCCGGTGGCGGCGCTTTGTGGGTCGGTCACCTCGACCCAATCCTCATAGCGCGACACCACCCGCAACGTGCGGCCATAGGGAAAGGCGAACAGCGCGGGCGCATCATCCGACGCCGCGCCATGCATGCCGGCGCCCGACACGAGCACTTGCACCCATTCCTGCGGCTCGTCCTCGGGCTGCGGGGGGTAAGCGTTAGGATCGGTCTCCTGGCCCGGCACCGCCGCCATGGAATTGGGCGGGTATGCCTCCTCGCCCTGTGCGGCCGGATCGGAGCCGTCAGGCCCCTGGCCTTGCATGGCGGGATCGGGGCTTTGCCAAGGCAGCGCGCCCGGTTGCGAGAAGGTCACCTCGCCGTTATGCGGCAGCGCCGCCATTTGCGATGGGTCGCCGTTCAACGCCGGCGCCTCGGTAGTCTCGTTTGCGGCGGCGTTCTGATCGGCTTCGGTCGGCGCGGCCTGCGGCCCCTCGGCCGGGAGCGCTGCCTCCTGTTCGGGCGCGCTCTCCTGCGGAGCGGGGGCGGAACTCTCCGACCGGTTGATCTGCTGCTCATAGGCAAGTGGCCGCGCGGCCGGAGCCACGGCAGCCTTTCGGACGACAACGGGGCCGGCGGTCAGCGCCAAATACACGGCGCCGCAGGCGATGGCGCCGATGACCAAGAGCGAAATGATCAGTTTTTTGATGGTAACTCTCCCCGGTCTCCAGCGCCCATTAGCAGCAAAAAAGGCGGCAACAGCGTGTCATATGGTGAGCCATTATCGGTCTGTTAAGTTTAATTTCGCGTGAACCGTCATCGCGCGGTCATGGGCACTGTCAAAAAAGCCAAGTGCGGTCAGGCACTAAGGAAGATTCCGATGCTCTCCTACAAAGAATACGACAACGCCCAAGCGGTCGAAATCGTGCTTTCAGGCCGCGTGTCCACCGCGGAGTTCGACGCCGTGGCGACCAAGCTCGAGACCTTCATCGCGCGGCACGGCCATGCGCGCGTGCTCGAGATCGTCAGGGATTTCGAGGGCATGGACGCCATCGCCTTCTGGCACGACATCAAATTCAGCCTGCGCCATGTGAAAGATTTCAGTCGCGTGGCGATCGTCTGCAATCCGGACACGCATCACCTCTGGTCGAGCCTGGTCGCGCCCTTCATCGGTTGCGAGGTCGAGCATTTTTCGCCTAGCGAGGTCGAGGCCGCACGCGACTGGCTGATGTGGCCCGAAGGCGCCGCCGACTAGTTCTTATCGGGCTGCTCGACCGGCGGCGACGGCTGCTCCTGGATCGACTGCAAATAGTCGATGATCGCCTCGACATCGTGGGGGCTGAACACGAAGATCGGCATGTCGGGGTGCCCGGACACGATGCCCTCGGCGAGCGATTCGGCGAGATCCTCCACCGGATATTTGCTGGAGAGCGTGCGGAACGGGGGCGCCTGGGGGTGCGTGCTCGTCCCTTCCTTGCCGACGGCATGGCAGCGCGAACAATTCTCCTTGACCAGCGCCTCGCCCTTGGTGGTCAGGTCCTTCTCGACCGCGAACGCCGGGAACGCGAAAAATCCAACGACAAGAGCAGCGGCGAGCAACGCGGCACGCCCCTTCCCCCGATCGTTATGCGCTCCGGCCGGCATTGCCAGGTTCCCCTCACGGCACAGCTGATTTGCGCGAATTCCTATCGTGCGGCCAGCGCCGAATTGCGGCGGCAAAGTCAAAATGAAAGGCCGTTTGGGCGCGAGCTGTCCTTGCGCCCCCCACGGCCTGCCAAAACTCTTAAGCGCGGCGAGCCTAGTGGCTCATCTCGTGCTTCAGACGCTCCATCTCATCCTTGAGACGCAATTTTTGACGCTTCCATTCCGCGACCTTGAGGTCGTCTGCGGTTGGCCTGGCCAACTCTTCTTCGATCTTGCGATCCAGTGCACGATGCTTTTCAGACAACTCCACGAGGTGTGCGTCTAGCGCCATATCGGACCTCCAGTTTTGTTGGTCTCCGATTATCCATTCTGTCAAATCGGCAACGATTTGTCTAATGCTGGCCTGCGGTGCGGCGTCGCGCTTGGCTGGATCAACCCTCTACAACCCCTTAGCAAATCGTGCCAAGGCCTTGCGCGGCCCTCGGTTCGCCGCGATACTTTCCTCCGTCCCGGGGGCAGCGAGGGGAGCAAGGGACGTCGATGGAGAGCGAGGAGATTTGCGAACTCCGGACGACGTTGCTCCGGCTCAAGCAGGAGCATCGCGACCTCGACAGCGCCATCAACGCGCTCGAAGAATCCGGCCGCGCCGACGCGCTTCAGCTCAAGCGCCTGAAGAAGAAAAAGCTGTTTCTCAAGGACGAGATCGCCCGCATCGAGGACCAGCTCCTCCCCGACATCATTGCTTAACCCTTTGGCGCGCCTCGCGCGAAAGCCGAGAACGTGCCTTGCCAAGCAAGGCCCCATCCCTATAATCCCGCGCTTTCCGCGAGCCGGCCCGTTCCTCCCGAGACAGACACATGAGCGAGAAGCCCGTCGTCGGCATCATCATGGGCAGCCGCTCGGACTGGCCGACGCTGAAGGCCGCCGCCGTCGTCCTCGATCAGCTCAAAGTGCCCTATGAGACCAAGGTCGTCTCGGCGCATCGCACTCCGAAGCGGCTTTACGACTATGCCAGCAGCGCGCGCGAACGCGGGCTCAAAGTGATCATCGCCGGCGCCGGCGGCGCCGCCCATCTTCCTGGCATGACTGCATCCATGACCGAGCTTCCAGTGCTCGGCGTGCCGATCGAGAGCCGCGCGCTCAAGGGCCTCGACAGCCTGCTCTCCATCGCGCAGATGCCGGCGGGCGTGCCGGTCGGCACCTTGGCGATCGGCGAGGCGGGCGCCGTCAATGCCGGCCTGCTCGCCGCACAGATCCTGGCGCTTGGCGATTCCAGCCTCGGTGTCCGCGTCGCCGCCTATCGCGCGGCCCAGACCGACGCCATTCCCGAGGCGGTCGAGGATAATGCCTGACGCTCCGCTGCCGCCCGGCGGCACCATCGGCATCTTGGGCGGCGGGCAACTCGGCCGCATGCTCGCGGTCGCGGCGAGCCGGCTCGGGCTCAAGGCGCATATCTATTCCGACGAGGCCGGCGTTCCGGCCTTCGATGTCTCAGCCGCCAAGACGGTCGGCCCTTACACCGACGCGGATGCGATCGCGCGCTTCGCCGACGCCGTCAACGTTGTGACCTGCGAGTTCGAGAACGTGCCGGCCGAGACGCTCGAAGCGGCGTCCCGCGTGGCGCCGGTTTTCCCCCAGGCAAAGTCGTTCGCCGTCGCGCAGGATCGCGTGGCCGAGAAGGATTTCGTCGCCGGGCTCGGCATCCCCGTCGCGCCTTATGCGCGTGTCGATAGTCTCAGCGATCTTCGCGCCGCCTTGTCGCGCATCAAGCCGCCGGCGCTGCTCAAGACGCGCCGCTTCGGCTATGACGGCAAGGGCCAGGCGCCGATCCGCGCAGAGGATGAAGCAGCGGCCGCGTTTGAGGCAATCGGCAAGGCGCCGGCCGTGCTTGAAGGCCTCGTCAGGTTCGAGCGGGAGGTCTCCGTGATCGTCGTGCGCGGCCAGGACGGCGCGCTTGGCTTCTACGATCCGGTCGAGAACGTGCATCAGAACGGTATCCTCGCCATCAGCCGCGCGCCCGCCCGCATCGCGCACAGCACGGCGGCCGCGGCCAAACAGATCGCCGGCAAGGTCGTCGACGCGCTTTCGCATGTCGGGGTGCTGTGCGTGGAGATGTTCGAGCGCGAAGGCGAGAAACCCGAGTTGATCGTCAATGAATTCGCCCCGCGGGTGCATAATTCGGGCCATTGGACGCTCGATGCCTGTCTCGTCAGCCAGTTCGAGAACCACGTTCGGGCGATTTGCGGCTGGCCGCTCGGCGAGGCTGCGCGCCACAGCGATGCGGTGATGATCAATCTGATCGGCGCCGATGTCGACAAGTGGCGCGAACTCGCCGCGGAGCCCGGCACCGCCGTCCACCTCTACGGCAAGGCCGAAGCGCGCCCCGGCCGCAAGATGGGCCACGTCACAAGGCTGTTTCCCAAGAGCTAAAGCCCCATCTGGACAACCGGGGCCCCTTCTGTTAGAGCAATCCGCGAAGCGGGACCCTGACCGGTACCAGGTCAGGCTACATTTGGCCCCCCGCTAATTCCCAAATCCAACGGCCAAACGGAGAGCTAGACGCGTGCAAGTCGTCGTTCGCGATAACAATGTCGATCAGGCGCTTCGGGCGCTGAAGAAGAAAATGCAGCGCGAAGGCATCTTCCGCGAGATGAAGCTCCGTAATTATTACGAGAAGCCGTCGGAGAAGCGCGCCCGCGAGAAGGCCGAGGCCATCCGCCGCGCGCGCAAGCTCGCGCGCAAGAAGGCGCAGCGCGAGGGCGGTGGCGGTACTGGTCCCGGCGCCAGCGCCGCGGCGAAGCCGACGCGCGGGCCGCGCCGCTAGTTCACTCAATCCGAAGTTAGAAGTCTCGTCACGCCCGGACTCGATCCGGGCATCCCTGCCGTTGCGTCTCGGTAGGACGCAGCGCCTGTGGAATGGATTGCCGGGTCAAGCCCGGCAATGACAAGGAATGCGCGGGTGTTACCGCGCCTCGTTGCTCGCTGCCGCGGCGATCTCGATCCGCGGCCCCGCCTTGGCCACCTGCACCGGCACCGGCACTGGCCGCAAAGCGCCGAGGAAGCCACGCACCTTGTCCCAGGCGCCGCGGTCGAACAGGTCGTTGTGACCCGCTTGCGGCACCACGACCATGGTTTTCGGCTCGGCTGCTGCGTGGAATACCTGGCGCGCCAGCCCGAGCGGGATGATCGCGTCGCGGCCGCCATGCACGATGCAGAGTGGGGCCTTGACCTCGCCGATGCGGTCGATGGTGCGGTACTGGTCGGCCATGATCAGCGACAGCGGGAAGCCCTTCCACATCAGCCGGCCGACATCGACGATCGAGGTGAACGGCGCCTCGAGCACGAGCGCCTCGATATGGCGCTGCAACGCAAGCCTGGTCGCAACCGCGGTGCCGAGCGATTCGCCGTAAGCCACGATGTCGTGCGGCGCGACGCCGAGACCGCGCAGATAGTCATAGGCGCTGACCGCGTCGGCGGTGATGCGGGTTTCGTTGGGCCGGCCTTCCGAGCCGCCATAGCGGCGATAATTCAGCATGAATACGCCATACCCATCGGCCGCGATCGCGCGGATCTTGCCGGCGCGATTGGCCACGTTGCCGCTATTGCCGGTGAAATAGAGCAGCGTCGGCTTCTGCCCACGCGCCGGCTGATACCAGGCGATCAGCTTGGTGCCGTCGGCCGCCTTGAACATGACCTCCTCGACACCGAGCAAACCCGCGTCGTTAGGGGCAACCCGCGTGCGATCGGGAAGGTAAATGAAATAACGGTGAAGCAGCCGCCCCACCACGACGATCAACGCGAATATGCCGATAAGAGCAATGACAAGGTTCAGCATGGTTCGAGCAATACCTTTCGAGCTGTTCCGTTCAAGCTTGTAGACGAAATATGCTAACTTTCCTGAATGCAGGTTGAATGACGTGTTCAGCAATACCGCAAGCTCCCGGTAACCAAGACCATTTGCGGAAAGTCAGAAAGAGCCGCACCCGGGCCGGATCACGATGCCGAGGACGTGCTGCTGGAAGCGCTGGTGGCAGACGGCGACGATGGCGTCGAACTCTCCTTGATGTCTCTTCCCGTGTTGGGCGCCACAACGCGAGGCCCCACAGGAATAGACTGCGCATGCTTCTGAAAAACCTCGAGCCGGTAAGGTTTATCCCCTGCCGAGACCCAGGTGGCAACACCGCGATGCGGTGCAATCTCTATGCCGGGGTGCGGGTTAGACGCTGAATTGAGCGGGAATTGGGCGATATTCAGGTGCGGATGAGGCGGTTAACCTAGACTCCCGCGTCAAATCGACTTGGCGATTTCCTCGGTCATCTTCTTCGCGTCGCCGAGCACCATCATGGTGTTGTCGCGATAGAAGAGCGGGTTGTCGATGCCGGCATAGCCCGAGGCCAGCGACCGCTTGTTGAACAGCACCGTGCCGGCCTTCCATACTTGCAGCACCGGCATGCCGTAGATCGGCGATGACGGGTCGTCCTCGGCGGCCGGATTGGTCACGTCGTTGGCGCCGATCACGTAGGCGACGTCGGCTTGCGCGAATTCGCTGTTGATGTCCTCGAGCTCGAACACCTCGTCGTAAGGCACGTTCGCCTCGGCGAGCAGCACGTTCATGTGGCCAGGCATGCGGCCGGCGACCGGGTGGATCGCATACTTGACCTCGACGCCGCCCTTCTTCAGCCCGTCGGCCATTTCCCGCAAGGCATGCTGGGCCTGCGCCACCGCCATGCCGTAGCCGGGCACGATGATCACCTTGCTGGCGTTCTTCATCAAATAGGCCGCGTCTTCGGCCGAGCCGAGCTTCACCGGCTTCTGCTCGCCGCCAGCGGCAGGGCCGGCAACCTCGCCACCGAACCCGCCAAGGATCACGCTGATGAAGGAGCGGTTCATCCCCTTGCACATGATGTAGGAGAGGATCGCGCCCGACGAGCCGACCAGCGCGCCGGTGATGATCAGCGCCGAATTGCCCAGCGTGAAGCCGATCCCCGCCGCCGCCCACCCCGAATAGGAGTTCAGCATCGAAATCACCACCGGCATGTCGGCGCCGCCAATGGGCACGATGATCAGGATGCCGAGCAGGAAGGACAACACCGCAATCGCCCAGAAATAGACGGGTGACTGGTCACGGCAGAACATCACGATGCAGGCGAGCAGCGTGAGCGCCAGCCCGATATTGAGAAGGTGGCGGCCGGGCAGGACGATCGGCTTGCCCGACATGCGGCCGGAAAGTTTCAGGAAGGCGATGATCGAGCCGGTGAAGGTGATGGCGCCGATGGCCGTGCCGAGCGACATCTCGACCAGGCTTTGCGTGTGGATCGCGCCGGGGGTGCCGATGCCGAAGGCTTCCGGCGCATAGAAGGCGGCGGCGGCCACCAGCACCGCGGCCAAGCCGACCAGCGAATGGAACGCCGCGACCAGCTCCGGCATCGCCGTCATGGGGATACGCCGCGCAATCACCGCGCCGATGCCGCCCCCAACCGCGATGCCGCCGATAATCATCGCCCAGGTCAGCGGGTGTTCGGGCGCCGCCACCGCGAGCGTAGTGAGCACGGCAATGGCCATGCCGGCCATGCCGAGATAATTCCCTTGCCGCGAGGTCTCGGGCGACGACAGCCCGCGCAGCGCCAGAATGAACAGGACGCCGGCGACGAGATAGAGCAGCGCGACGAGATCTGAGCTCATTTCTTTTTCTTCTGATACATGCTGAGCATGCGCTGAGTGACGAGGAAGCCGCCGAAGATATTGACGCTCGCCATGATCAGCGCGGCGAGACCGAGCAACTTGGCGGTGAAATGGCCTGAAGCGCCGATCGCCTCGGCGCCCTCGACGGCGACGGCGAGCAGAGCGCCGACCACGATCACCGAAGAGATGGCGTTGGTGACCGACATCAGCGGCGTATGCAGCGCCGGCGTCACGCTCCACACCACGTAATAACCGACGAAAATCGCCAGCACGAAGATCGAGAAGCGGAACACGAATTCATGCCCACCCTCGGGCGCCGCCGCGTCTTGCGCATAAGCGGTCCCGAGCAACGCTGCTTCGGCGAGCACAAGGCCCAACAGGAAGAGAAGCGCCAGGCTGCACCGCCGTCTCGTCATGGCTTGGCTCCCTTGCTCGGCCGCTTCGCGGCAGGCTTCTTGCCATCTCCGTCGGCACTCGGCGCGCTCTTCGCCGGCGAGGCTGCAGGCGTCTTGCCGCCGCCAAGGCGCTCGGCGATCATGGCATTGACGATCTTGCCGTCACGCGCGATCAGCGTGCCTTTGACCAGCTCGTCGTCGAAATTGATGGCAAGCGCCTTCGCGGTCTTGTCGATCAACGGGTCGACGAAGGCTTGCAGATTGCGCGCATAGAGGCTCGAGGCGTTGACCGGCACCGAGCCCGGCAGATTGAGCTTGCCCATGATGCGCACGCCGTTGTGCTCGACGGTCTCTCCCGGCTTGGCCAGCTCGGCATTGCCGCCGCGCTCGACCGCGAGATCGACGATGATCGAGCCCGGCCGCATGCTCTCGATCATCGCCTTGGAGATGAGCTTGGGCGCCGGCCGCCCTGGGATCAGCGCGGTGGTGATGACGATGTCCTGGTTCTTCACGTGCTCGGCGACCAGCGCCGCCTGCTTCTGCTTATAGGCGTCGGACATCTCCTTGGCGTAGCCGCCCAAGGTCTCGGCCTGCTTGAACTCCTCGTCCTCGACCGCGATGAATTTCGCGCCGAGCGATGCCACCTGCTCCTTGACCGCTGGGCGTACGTCGGTCGCGGTGACAATGGCGCCCAGCCGACGCGCCGTGGCGATGGCTTGCAAGCCCGCGACGCCGACGCCCATGACGAAGACGCGCGCGGCGGGCACCGTGCCGGCCGCCGTCATCATCAACGGCAAAGCGCGCTCGAATTCGGCCGCGGCATCGACCACCGCCTTGTAGCCGGCGAGGTTCGACTGCGAGGACAGCACGTCCATGCTCTGCGCGCGGCTGATGCGCGGCATCAGCTCCATGGCGAACAGCAACACGCCCGACTTGGCCAAGGCGTCGAGCCCCTCGGCATCGGAGAACGGGTCGAGCATGCCGATCAGCGCCGCGCCCTTTTTCATCTTGCCGGCGAGGTCGGCGCTCGGCCGCCTTACCGTGAGCACGACATCGGCGCCCGCGACTGCGTCCGCATCGGACTTGGCGATCGTGGCGCCGGCAGCCTTGTACTCTTCGTCGGAGAAATGCGACCTGAGACCCGCGCCGGAGCGCAGTGTGACGCTGGCTCCCGCCTTGACGAGCTTCTTGACCGTCTCGGGCGTCAGCCCGATCCGCGGCTCATCCTGACTTTCCGCGGGCACGCCGATCGCGACCATCCAAGGCTCCAAGGCTCAAGCAAAGCGCCGGGCCGGAAGGCTAGCGCCCGTGCGAAACGTTGTCGAAGGCTAAAGGAAGCGGCGGTGTGACGCCGCCGTCAGCGGGAAAATTCGACGTCTCAGACCACGAAGACGTAGAGAAACGTCATCAGCACAATCACGCTGACGATGGTCACTAGCGTGAGCTTGGTGAACAGCTTGTAGGTCTTCTGGTGCTCGGCGTAGTCCATCGCCGGATGGCACTCGTTCGGGTCGATATGCATTCCGCTCCCCTCTGACGCTCGTTTTATTGCCTCTCACCCGCGCAAATAGCAAAAAGCCGCCCCCGGGGCAATATTCGGTCCGTCACCGCAACCCTGCAAGGCCGAGGGAGGATGGGAATGGCAAAGATTTAACCTGAGCAAACCACCAATCCGCAAAAAAAAAAAGAAAAAAAAAAAAAAAAAAAAAAACCCTAAACTCCGTCATAACCGGCAAAGAGCGAAAAAGCCGGTATCCAAAGAGCCGACTCGCTAAAAAATCAATCCGCTCCACAATAATCAACTAATAACACGCAAATCCAAAAAAAACACAAAAAATAAACACTTTTCCCACCCCCAATAAAAAATACCTTAAAAAAAAAAGAAAAAAAAAAAATTTCTAAAAAAAAAAAAAAAAAAAAAAAAAGAAAAAAAAAAAAAAAAAAAAAAAAAAAAAAAAAAAAAAAAAAAAAAAAAGAAGAAAAAAAGAAAGAAACTATTAAAGAAAAGAAAAAAAAAAAAAAACCAAGCTCTGTTGCCAACCGTGGATTCCCTGGCTTTAAAACGCCGGGATCGACGCAACCCGCAGAAGAATGGAACGAGATTGGAACCGTTTCCGACATCTACGACAACCAACTCCGTCTCACCGGCATCGCTTAAATCATCGCACCCACCTCCTTTATTAAAAAATACAAAAAAGAGAAGAGACTCGACGAAATATCTTTAAAAATAAGCTAATAACTCGAATTTAATAAAAGATAATTATAAAAAAAAAGGAAAAACTGGGAAAGCTCGTTATAAGACACGCTATCCACCAAGTCGTATACGACCCAGGATATCAAGACTTCACAGGCAAACGCCGGTATCAGAGCTCGCTCGCTTATCCCGTGGCGCCTGCGGCAACTGGACCTGCGGCCGCAGGGAGATTGGCGTTTCCTGAGCAAACCACCAAAGCTCCGTCATACCGGCGTCACCGGCCTCGAGAAGTAGTATCCCTGCATTCCTGCAGCCCTTTCGTCTCATCATTGCTCAACTCTCTCCTCCCTCGGTTACGATGTCCATGCCCAGACGCCCATCGACACCACCGATAGCACGATCGTTTAAGAAATGTAGACCCTCGAAATTCTCCCGACAAACGAACGAATCTCGATTAGAAGAACTTGAAATAGCAGAGATAGGCCAAGCTAGAATATAAGATACCGAAATCGACGAGCGCTATCTTGAAGCCGATGTAAAGAAGAGATAACAAAATCGCTTTGGTGTGTTCAGTAGACTCCAACAGCAAGCCGGTATCCAGAGAGACCGGCTCGCTCCAAGCCTGTTGCCTGGATGACCGCGCAAGGACGTTTCGAGGCGACGTGACGAAACTGCACCGGCGAAAGGTTCATGCGATCTCGAGATGGCCAGCGCCTCGAGTCTCCATGGCATGGCTGAGCACCCATTCGCCGAGCGAAGGAAGCAGTCCCGCATTTTCCGCGTGGGAATGAAGTCTGCGGGCGACATGTCGCCATATACAGGATGCCGCCAACGAAGCAGCGCCTCCAATCCGCGCTTTCGCCGGGAGCTGAGACGAGTGGGTGAGTTGAGGCACAGCATACCCGCCCAATCCCCGTCTCCCGGATCCAATCGCTTATCATGCACCCACCTCGTCCTTCTAAGGGGCGCTCTCGCGACGGCGTCTTCGCCCGTATAGCGCGATGTCGGCATGGCGCATAAGATCGACGGCCGTGACGCCGTGTGCGGCGCCACGCTAGGCCGTCGGAAGCGGCACGCGGATATGCTGGCCACTAAGCGCAAACGGCAACGCAAAGGCCTGGACCACGAGTTCCGCCAGCGCCGAGCTGGCTTAGGCTCGGTCGGCGCGCACAAATCACAAATTCATCCCCGCCAAACTGCGCAGAAAGTCATTGGACCTGACACATTCCTTCAAGCGCTGCGCACGAGCTTATCAACCATCGCCGGCTTGATGGCAGAGTGTGTCAAGATGTCCTAGAAACGATCGATGTCGAGATAAGCAGCGACCGCGCGACTGCTCGGTCTCGCGAGAGCGCGACCGTTGCAGGAAGCTGTCGATCTTTTCCACCATGTGCCGCGGTACGGCAGCCCGGAAAGAGCATCTTGCTTCGCTTCGTGCCGCGCCTGCGCTTCACGCTGCGCACAATTCTCGCGACGCGCGGCGGAGACGCCTCAATATGGTGTGCGACAACAAGCCAGTGGCAAAGACGCCGAAAGCAACCAGCGGCAAGACGATCGTCAGCAACACCTGACCTGGCTGCCGTGTAGTCCAGTTCAGATAGCCGATCGGGATGCCGTCTCGCCGACAAAGGGTGGGACACGAAGGCGCCAGTCTGGGTGGGTTAGGGAGTCAGCGAAAAATCGCTAAAGAGCAGAGAGAGGCCGATCTCGGAGATGAAGGTATCGTCGATATACTAGATATCGACGAGGAGGTTGGGAGAAAAATTGAGAAGATTCGTGCGATAAGCGGGACGAGGTGCGGCGCCCAGCGGGACGGCCTTCACGGTCGCAACGTGTCCGGCCCAGCGGGCGGCCTGACTCCCGCCGGCCAGGACGCGATAGTTGCTCTGCGACTGGCTGAACCTGCCAGCGAGCTGAAGGTTGGAAGGGCTCGGGCTCTGGCGCGCCGTCGATGCCCCCGCGACGGACCGGCGGCGGACTCAAAACTCGACGGTTCTTGCCGCTTCTCACCGAATACGAATAGATGGGGCGGTTCTCGCCGTTGAGAATGTGGACCTCGTAATGACCATAAGTCTCGGTGAGAAATATGCAGAACTCGGTAACGGCAAAGTCGAAATCGATGGCCTTCTCGGTAATTTTGGTGATGGGCTCGTCCCACCAAGCGACGGACTTTTCTTCGTACAGCACCCGAGAGATGCGATGATTGAGCGCGTTCTCGACGAGCGTGCGCTCGGTGTCGGTTGCCGTCGCGTGAGAGGACCAGCCCGCATAGTCAATGATCGCGACGAGGACGAGGCCGAACAAGGCAATCTCCATCCCGATGGTTCTCTGAGGCTGCGGAGGTCTCCGCTGAAATGCTAGGAGAAATCGAGTGCGGACAACGGGAGCCCTAAGAAGCAAGTCTTGTTCAAGCGTTATAAAATAAAGAAATGAAAAAAAAAAGCGACAAATAAAAATATATATATAAAGAAAAACTATAAAAAAACTATAAAACTTAAAATAAAAATATACAAAAGAGAATAAAAACCTCCACAAAATCTATTAAAATTAACCTAAAAAAAGAATAACGAAAAAACAATTTACGCTCTATTAACCTTAAACCTTATCCTAAAAATTATATAAAGACCAAGAGAAACAAACGACCACCTTACAATAGAAAGTTCGAGCAATCTATATCTCAGCAAATTTCGTAATACGCTCACGGGCGAAAGCTCCCTATTAGAGAAAAGCTGCTAGCTCTACGAGCTAGCTGCGTGGAGCCATCTAGGCTATCTAAACTACACGCGAGCTCACTACGAATACTACGCCGAACTACACGATACCTATCCCGAGTACTAACTCTGTCTCGCGACTAGAAGCGGGAGCCCGTTGCCAGGCAAACGTGTCCGACGACTGAGCGGGCCGGGAGGATTTGCCGCCCGAAGAGTGCGACTGGCTGGACGAGACGGCCGCTCAGAACCAAGGATGCGCGAGTCAAGATGCTCGGCGCGCAGGCGGCATGCGTGTCGCCCGTGCATAGGTAAAAGGGCTACGCGCGACGCTTGATCGCGCGCTCCTGGACCTCGCAGAGCCCCGGACGTTGCGTCGCGGAGAGGTGCCCGTGCTCCCGACGGCCAACATTCTCCATCCCTGGGTCCGACCTTGATTAATGGCCGGGAGGACGAGAGCGGGCGACTTGGCGCGCCGTGGTGGGGTCAGCCATCTATCCGTCGGCGGCAAGGTGATCGCCCATGGAGCGCCAATGCTTCGCTGCAAGAGCACATCGCCTTCTGGGAAAATGACCCCACCCCAGCGTCGAAGAGCGACGCCGGACCTCCCCGCAAGGGGGAGGTAGGGGGCCGGTGAAGATGGAATTACGCGGGGTCTAAGAGCCCTCAGGCAGCGGCACGCCGGCTTGGGTAAAGGCCGCGCGCTGGCGCCCCGCCACATCGGCGAGATCGGCGCCGGCGATCGTGTCCTCGAACAGGCGGTGATAGTTCAGCTTGGCGTCGAGGTGGAGGAACACCCCGCCGAGCCCGATCGCCGCGCGGTCCATGAACACGAATTCGCGCGGCACCTTGACCGGTCCCTTCTCGCGCAAGCCCTGATGCACCCTGAAGGCCTCCTGCCGCCCATACATGCCAGGACTCACCTGATCGGCGATGGTGCGCACCCGGTCGTCGAGCATCGGGCCGTAGATGAACGTCGCCCAGATATTGAGGATGTCGATCAGCTCGTTGGAGAGCCCGCCGAAGCCCCAGGTCTCGTAGGCGTGGACGACCAGCGCGCGGTCGTCTCTGAGCAGGCCGTGATAGAGATCGATCACCCCTTGGATGAATTTCGGCGCGAAGGTGCGCATGCAGCCATAGTCGAGCAGGTTGATCCCGGCCGCGTGTCCATCGCCGTTCTCGAACACGGTGTAATTGCCGAGATGCGGGTCGCCGTGGATCACGCCGTAATGGCTGAACGGGAACCACCAGGCGCGGAACATGGCGCGGGCTATTCTGTTGCGCTCTTGGAGCGGACGGCCGGTGTAGTCCAGCAGCAGCCGCCCTTCGAGCCAGGTCATGGTCAGCAGGCGCTTGGTGGAAAGCTCAGGGAGGATCTCCGGCACGCGGATCAGCGGATCGTCTTGAAAGACGATGCCGTAGAGCCGCGTGTGCCGGGCTTCGAGATCGTAATCGAGTTCCTCGCGCAGCCGCGCGGAAATCTCCTTCAGCATCTCGGAGGTCTCGATCGCGGGGCTCATGCGACGGTGGATCGAGAACAGGATCGAAAGCTGAGCGAGATCGGCTTCGACGGCGGACTGCATGTCCGGATATTGCAGCTTGGCGGCAAGCGAGCGGCCATCGTGCGATCGCGCGCGGTGCACCTGGCCGAGCGAGGCCGACGCCGCGGCGTCATGCTCGAAGCTTGCGTATTTGGCTTCCCAATCGGGTCCGAGTTCCGCCGCCATGCGCCGGCGCACGAAGGACCAGCCCATCGGCGGCGCCTGACTCTGGAGCTGACCAAGCTCGGCGGCATATTCCGCCGGCAGCGCCTCGGGAATGGTGGCGAGCAGTTGCGCCACCTTCATGATCGGGCCTTTCAGCCCACCGAGTGCCGCGGCGAGCGAGGCGGCATCCTTGTCGCGCTCCGGCTCGAGCCCGAACAGTCGCCGTCCGGCGATGCGCGCCGCCACACCGCCGACATTGGCCCCAACCTTGCCGTAGCGGAGCGCGCGCGCGCTCAGACGGTTCTTCTCCTTGTCGGACGGGCTGTCGTTCATCGGGGAGCTTCGCGGCCTTCACGCGTGACTAAGGGTCCCCTTCATATGGGGGCCCTAATCCCGGTATACCCGCCGCGGCCTCGAAATCGGCCACCAAAGGGGACTGCATGATCGCATGGCTCAGGGTGCTGGTTGGGGCGGGGATCGCGCTCGGCCTCGTTTTGACGGGGCTCGGCTCGCTCGCGCAATGGTGGCCGCCGCTCGATATCGTCAATAACGGGCTACCGGCATTGGCGGCCGGCGCGATCGTGCTCTTCCTGCTTGCCATCATCACGCGCGACTGGCGCTCCATCGCTTTGGCCGGGTTGCTGGCAGCCATCAATGTCGGCCTCATCTTCACCGGCCTGCATGGGGCGGCCGCCGAGGCTGCCCCCGAGGCCAAGCGGTTTTTGCGTGTCGTGACCTTCAATCTCTGGTTCGACAACGAACGGATCGATGACGTCAACGCATTCATCAACCAGACCGATGCCGACGTGGTCCTGTTACAGGAGATGACCAACGAGCACCTCGCCGTGCTGCACCGTGGCCTGGACGCGCGTTATCCCTACAGCGTGGGCGATTTCGGCATCGTCATCTTCTCGAAATACGCGATCAAGGCCGACGGGCGCGTCGACCGGGCAGGCTATCCCGAATGGATCCGCCTGCTGGCGCGCTGGGTCGAGCTCGAGGTGAACGGCACCGCCGTCGAAGTGGTCGGTGTCCATTGCGCGCGGCCCTTCTACCCCGTGTTGCAAGAGCATGACGTGGCCGCGCTCACGCAATTCGTGCTTTCCAGGAAGCTTCCGATCATCGTGGCGGGCGACTTCAACATGACGCCGTGGACCGATCGATTGAAGCTGTTCACGCGCACGACCGGGCTCGGCCGCTTCAATACATCTATCGTCACCTGGCCGATGCGCTGGCGGAATTATCCTGTCGTGCCGGTGGTCGCCATCGACAATGTCTTCACCTCGCGGGAGTTCGCAAAGATCGCCGCGACCGGCGGCGCGCGGCAGGGCTCCGACCATCGGCCGGTCATCGCCGACCTCGCGCTTGCGCCAGGCGCGCCAGCCCAAGAATGAATCGACGGGAGCGGGTGCGACCTAGTCCTTGCCGAGTTGGCTCAAGGCCTGGCGATAGTCGCGCATCGCCTTGCGGGCGATATCGAGCTCGGCCTCGAGCGCCAGCGTCGCCGCCGATTTCGGTTTCCATTTTTCGCTGGCGAAGAATAGCAGCCCCAACACCGCCGCTGGGGTCAGGAAGTCGGTGAGCAGGATCGGCCCGGCATTGCCCGGAGCGAGATTGCCGCTCCCCAGAACCTCCACGATATGGATGATGCCGGCGCCGAGCAGGAAGCCGGCGGCGGCCAGTCCCGCGGCGAGGCGCGCCTCGATACCTCTATAGGCCGCGTAGATCGAAGCGAGCCCGAGTCCGAGATTGGCGACACCCACTTCGTACTGGAATGGCGTGTCGGGCCAGCCGATCGACGCGGCAGCTTGCTTGACGAAAAACACATGACCGACAAAGGCCCACAGGCCCTGCACGCCGAGCGGGAAGAGGAACAAATAGCGCAGCGCTCGGTCGACCATGAAACTTTGCGTGACCGGGGGCGGCTCGCGCCAAATGGCGACGCCCGCGCAAACGAGCGCCGCGACCCACAGCAAAATGGGCACCAGAGAAACCTGCGACACCGCGATAAACCCCCCTACCCGCTGTCGCGACTTCAGCGCGTCAATCCCTCCGGGTCAATGTCTCCGCCACTAGTGCTTGGCGGTCGCCGTCTTGTCCATGGCTTCGAGCTCGTCGATCAGGCCTTCGACGACCTTGAGCCCCATCGACCAGAAATTCGGGTCGGAGGCATCGAGCCCGAACGGCGCCAGCAGCTCCTTGTGGTGCTTGGTGCCGCCCGCCGCCAACATGTCGAGATAGCGCTCGGCGAAGCCCTTCTCCGCCTTCTCATAGACGGCATAGAGCGAGTTCACCAGGCAATCGCCGAAGGCATACGCATAGACGTAGAACGGCGCGTGGATGAAATGCGGGATATAGCACCAGAAGGTCTCGTAGCCAGGTTTGAGCTCGATCGCCGGACCCAAGCTCTCGCGCTGCACCTCGAGCCAGATCTCGCCGAGCCGGTCGCTGGTCAACTCGCCCTCGCGCCGCTCGGTATGCACCTTGCGTTCGAAACTGTAGAAGGCGATTTGCCTGACTACCGTGTTGATCATGTCCTCGACCTTCGAGGCGAGCAGCGCCTTTCGCTCGCGCGGGGTCGGCGCCTGGTCGAGCAGCTTGCGGAAGGTGAGCATCTCGCCGAACACGCTCGCCGTCTCGGCCAGCGTCAGCGGCGTCGGCGCCATCAGCGGCCCTTGCACATTGGCAAGCACCTGATGCACGCCGTGGCCCAGCTCATGTGCGAGGGTCATCACGTCGCGCGGCTTGCCCTGATAATTGAGCAGGATATAGGGGTGCGCGCTCGGCACCGTCGGATGCGAAAAGGCGCCGGGAGATTTCCCCTCGCGTACCGGCGCATCGATCCAGCCTTTGGCGAAGAACTGACCGGCAATATCGGCCATGCGCGGAGAGAAATCGCCGTAAGCCGTGAGCACCGTCTTCTGCGCGGCGTCCCAGCCGATCACTTGTTTCGGCTCCTCGGGCAGCGGCGCGTTGCGATCCCAATGCTCCAGCGTCTTCTTGCCGAGCCATCGCGCCTTCATGGCGTAATAGCGATGTGAGATGCGCGGATAGGCCTCGCGCACGGCGGCGACCAGCGCATCGACCACTTCTCTCTCCACGCGGTTGGCGAGATGACGCGAGTCGGCGACATCGACGAAGCCGCGCCAGCGGTCGGAAATCTCCTTGTCCTTGGCGAGCGTGTTGGTGATCAGCGTGAACAGCCGCACATTGTCCTTGAACACCTTCGCCAGAGCCTCGGCAGCCTCGCGGCGCTTGTCGCCGTCGGAATCGAGCAGCCGGTTCAGCGTCGGCTCGAGACTGAGCTTCTCGCCGTCGGTCTCGAATCGGAGCGCCGTCATCGTCTCGTTGAACAGCCGATCCCAGGCGCCGCGCGCCGTCACCGCCTTCTCGTGGAACAGCTGCTCAAGCTTGTCCTCGAGTTGATAGGGCTTCTCCTTGCGCAAATCTTCCAGCCACGGCCGATAGTGGCTCAGCTCAGACTTGGCTATCGCCGTCTCGAGCATCGCGTCGTCGAGCCGGTTGAGCTCGAGCGGGAAGAACAGCAGCTTGGAGGAAATCGCGGTGATCTTCTCCTGGATATCACCGAAGAATTTCTGCCGCTTGGGATCCGAGGTATCCGCAGCGTAGAGCAGGCTCGCATAGGAGACGATGCGGCCGAGCACATCGTTCAGCGCCTCGAACTCGCGCACGGCTTGCGCGAGAGCCGCGCCGCCCTTGCCGCCGTCGAGCAGCGCGGCAAGTTTGCCGGCATAGCGCTCCTGCATGGCGTCGGCCGCTCGCTCGGAGGTTTCGAGGTCGGCCTTGAGCTTCGGCGACTCGGGCCCCTGGTAAAGATCCGCGAGATTCCATTCCGGCAATTTGCCGAGTTTCACCTTGCCGCCCGGTTCTGCGGTCTTGGCCGGCTTCGCCTCACCTTTGGCTGAAGCGGTCGTGGCGTAAACCGGATACTCGGCCCAATTGCGGAACTTAAGCAGCATGGAAAGGGTGAACCTCACTGTCGGTGGGATCGATCTCTAGTGTGGGAGGGCAGACGCGGCCCTGCAAGGGCCATCCACCACGTGTTTTGGTCCTTTTCGAGGACCGCGAGATAACAGCTTCACCAAAATCGTACTTCGATAAAGAGGATGTTTACCCTTCGACTGCACAATTTTGGCACAGGAGCAGCGTGCTTCGACCGGGTACATGTTCGACGCCACGCTGTCCTCCGTCGTGTGGGTCGTAGCGTAAGTAGCGAGTCTAGCGTCATGCCTAAGCGCGTATTGGTCGTCGACGACGACCCTGCTCAACGTCGTATTCTCGAAGAGACCATCAAGCGGTTCGGCTATAGCGTCGCCACGGCGGACAATGGCGACAAGGCGCTTGAAGCGCTGAGGGCCGACAGTACCGGGGAGATCTGCCTTGTCCTGCTCGACCTCATCATGCCGGGCACCGACGGCCTAGCCGTTCTCTCCGCCATGCGCTCTTTGCCCCGCAAGCCTCCGGCCATCGTGCAGACCGCTCATGGCAGCATCGACGCCGCCATCACGGCGATGCGCGCCGGCGCGGTCGACTTCGTGGTCAAGCCGGTGAGCCCCGAGCGGCTCGAAGTCTCCATCAAGAATGCGCTCAAGATCGAGGCGCTGGCCGGCGAACTGGTGCGCATGAAGGCGTCCTCCAGCGGCGAGCTTGGCTTCGCCGACCTGATCGCCGGCAGCGATGCCATGAAACGCGTTCTGGAGCTCGGCCACAGGGCCGCCAATTCCACCATACCGGTGCTGATCGAAGGCGAATCGGGTGTCGGCAAGGAGTTGATCGCTCGCGCCATCCAAGGCGAAAGTGGCCGCAAGTCCAAGCCGTTCGTCACCGTCAATTGCGGCGCCATCCCCGAGAATTTGGTCGAGAGCATCCTGTTCGGCCACGAGAAAGGCTCCTTCACCGGCGCCGTCGAGAAACGCATCGGCAAATTCCTCGAAGCCGACGGCGGCACGCTGTTCCTCGACGAGATCGGCGAACTGCCGCTCGACGCCCAAGTGAAGCTGTTGCGCGCCCTGCAAGACGGCGAGATCGATCCCGTTGGCGGCAAGCACAAGGTCAAGGTCGACTTCCGCCTGATCTCGGCAACCAACCAGAACCTGATTAGCCTCGTCGGCGAAGGCCGCTTCCGGGAGGACCTCTATTACCGGCTGAACGTGTTCCCCATCTGGGTACCCCCGCTCAGGGAGCGGCTCGAAGACGTGCCGGAGCTGGTGCGCCACTTCATCGCGCGCTTCGCTGCCGAGGAAGGCAAGCGGATCGACGGCATCGACGCTGACGCGATCGGCATGCTGTGCCGCTACAGCTGGCCCGGCAATATCCGCCAGCTGGAGAACGCGGTGTTCCGCGCCGTGGTGTTGGCCGACACGCCAATGCTGTCGGTGAACGAGTTCCCGCAGATCGCAGCGCATGTCGAGGGCTATGCCGTGACAGTGCCGCCTGCCCCCGCGCCGAAAGATCCAAGGCCACGCATCGAAGGTCCAGTCATGCTGGGTGAATCCGCGAGTACCCCCGCCACCATTCATGTGCCGCAGGCCAACGGCAAGGACGCGATCGGCATTCCGGCGCTCAGCGACAGCGGCGACATCCGCTCGCTCGAAGCCGTCGAAGCCGACATGATCCGCCTCGCTTTCGGCCGCTACCGCGGCAGGATGACGGAAATCGCCCGGCGACTCGGGATCGGCCGGTCGACCCTCTACCGCAAGATGCGCGAGATCGGGCTCGAGGCGAGACCCAATTAACTATCCGCATGGGTTTGACGAGAAATGCCACGTCCAGGGGGAAACGTGACCGGGAAATTTTACCCTTCGCTGCGCACACTGGCGCAGCACGGGGAGCGAACCAATTTCGGTTGAGTCACGACCGATTTGGTCACGGGGGACATGTATGAGGGCCATATTCTGTTTCGCGTTAGCCTTGCCTCTGGCGGTCTCGGCGAGCCTGCCGGCGCTCGCGGTCGAACCCGATGCGCCGCAAGCGCTGATCACCCGGGCCGAAGCGGTCCGCATGGCCGTGCAGGCCAACCTGTCGGCGAAATTCACCACCGCCACCAACACCAAGAAGGTTGAGCAGGGCGCGCTCGTCGAATATTACGCGGTCCCCGACCAGCGCATGCTGTGGGTCGATGAAAACGGCCTGACCGAGCGCGGCAAGGCCGTCATCGCCGAGATCGGGCAGGCCGACGATTACGGGCTTCGCGCCGCGGATTATCCGCTGCCGGACGTCGTCGCGTTCACCGCCTCGGGGCCAAGCGCCACCCAATGGCTGGCCGATGCCGAGCTCAAGATCAGCTATGCCGTGCTCGGCTACACTCGCGATGCCCGCGGCGGCAGGATCAACCCCTCGCGGCTCTCTCCCAATCTCGACCCCGACCTCGTTCTGCCCAATCCATCCGAGGTGATCGAATCGATTGCCTTCCGCTCGGACCCGGCCGCCTATTTGCGGAGCTTCCAGCCGGACCAACCGCAATTCGAGGCGCTCAGGCAGAAGCTGATCGAGCTCAGAGGCGGCAAGACCGAGGTTTCATCGAAGCCGGCGGTCATCATTCCTGACGGCCCCCTGCTGAAGCTTGGCGTGGTGGATGAGCAGGTCGCACTCTTGCGCAAGCGGCTAGACCTTCCGTCGGAAACAGCCGACGCAACGAGCTTCGATGATCAAGTCCTCGACGCGGTGCGCAAATTCCAGCTCGCGCATGGCGCGATGCCCGACGGCATGGTCGGCACTGGCACGAGGGCGCTGCTCAATAGCGGCGGACAGCATCCACGCCAAGTCGGCAGCTCCGCGCGCATCAGGTCCGTGCTGATCAACATGGAGCGCTGGCGCTGGCTACCGCATGACCTCGGCTCGTTCTATGTGAACGTCAACATCCCCGAATTCATGTTGCGCGTGATGTCGGACGGCAAGCCCACCTACACCACGCGCGTCGTGGTCGGCAAAGTCGACAAGCAGACGCCGATCTTCTCCAAGGACATGCAGGAGATCGTGTTCGGTCCGTTCTGGAACGTACCGACCTCGATCAAAGTCGAGGAAATCAGGCCTTACCTCAGGGAGGAGGCCTCCTGGTGGGGCGGCGGCGGTTGGAACACCGCCGTGTTTCAGCGTCACGATCTGCGCATCAGATATGCGGGCCGTGAGCTCGATCCTGCCTCGATCGATTGGAACCGCGTGGACATCCGCACGCTCGAACTATTCCAGCCGCCGGGACCCGCCAACGTGCTCGGCCGCGTCAAGTTCGTGTTCCCCAACAAGCATGACGTCTACATGCACGACACGCCGCAAAAATTCCTGTTCGCCAACGAGGTGCGGGCGGAAAGCCACGGCTGCATGCGGGTGCAAAACCCCGATCAGCTGGCCGCCGTGCTGCTGAAGCAGGACCAGAATTGGAGCCAGGCGCGGACCATGTCGGCCGTCGATACCGGTTACGACCAGCACATCGCGCTGCGGCAGAAGATCCCCGTCTACATCACCTATTTCACGCTGAAGATTAACGATGACGGGTCGATTTCGACTTATGAGGACATTTACGGTCACGACGCGCGCATGGCAGCCGCTCTGAAGCTGTAGCATCGTGAAAAACTTGGGGAAATCCTGTTAACTCTACGACGAGAATCCGGGCCTGGTTAACCCGTTCGCCTTGTTTTTCCCGCAATTTGGCTAATACTCAACCTTAACGGACGGCATGTAAGGGATGTCGCCCGCGTGCGCGGCCTCACGGTCGCGCCTTACGGGGAGCCGGCATCGGGAAGGCCGGCGAGGGAAAGGCGTTATTCGGGGATGCGAATTCGGGGGAGTGTCGCACGTCGCGCCGTGCTTGGCGCAAGCCTCGTGCTGCTTTCCGCTGCGGCGTGGTGCACGGCGACGGCCTATCGGGCCGATGCGCTGGGCGAGACCCGCACACTCTCCATGTACAACATCCATACCAAGGAAAACATCACCGTCACCTTCAAGCGTGACGGCAAGTACGACGATGCTGCGCTGAAGCAACTCAACCATTTCATGCGCGATTGGCGGGTCGACAAAGAGACCAACATGGACCCCGCTTTGATCGACCTGATCTGGACACTGCATAAGCAGCTCGGCTCGAACGTGCCGGTCGATCTCATCTGCGGCCATCGCACCGCCGAGACCAACGAATCGCTGCGCAAGAAGGGTGGCGGCCAGGCGAGGCGCAGCCAGCACATCCTCGGCAAGGCCGCCGATATCACCTTCCCTGACGTTCCCACAAAGGTCCTGCGCAACTCCGCGCTGATCCAGGAGCATGGCGGGGTCGGCTATTACCCGACCTCAGGTATCCCCTTCGTCCATGTCGATACCGGCAATGTGCGCATGTGGCCGCGCATCCCGCGGCTCGAGCTTGCAGCTCTCTTCCCCACCGGCAGGACCAGATATCTGCCGACCGACGGCAAGCCGATCACGCCGGCCGATTACAAGCTCGCCCTCAACAAGGGCATGGTCAACAGGGCCATGTTCGCGGCGGCGACGCCGTCCGCCAAGGCCAAATGGCAGTCGGCGCCTGACCCCGATGTGTATGCCGAGGCCGAGAGCGATGCCGAGGCCGAGACCGATACGCCGCGGCCGATGCTCGCTTCGCTTGCCCCGCCTGTGATTACCGAAGACCCCCATGAGCCGGGCACGCCTCCGGCCAAGCTCTTCACCTATGCGAGCGCCGGCGGCATGTCGCTGCCCTTCTTCGGCCGCAAGGCCCCGAAGCCGACCGCCGCGCCGTTGCCCACCTATGAGGACGCCGAGGTCGTGAGCGGGCCAGAGGCCGACGACGACCATCCCGACGCGCTGGCCTACGTTCCCTTCGAGATCGCCGGGCTGATGACCGATGCGTCGGTCACGTATAGCCGCACCGTGGCGCCGCTCAGTCCACCCGATCAGCAGAACCTCGACTATCTGTTCGACGACATGGACCAGCCGACCGCGCTCACCCTGCGCAAGAGCTCGGGCTATGTCAGCCTAGCCGCAGCCCAGCGCTTCTCCGGACAAGCGGTGCGAAGCATCTACGCGGAGGCTCAGCCGCAGACTGCCGCTCCGACGCGCCTCGCCCAGAGCACCCGCTAGCATTCCTTCAGGCACGAGACGTGAATGGCCGGGCAAGCCGGCCATGATCGATCGCCTATAACCTGAGCGTGAACTAGGCCGCTTCGGCCTCGGCCGCAGCCATGCCGAGCGCGTGCAGATAGGTGGTCAGCACGGCCTCTTCCTCGCGCCGCTTGGTCTCGTCCTGCTTGCGAATGCGGATCACCGTCCGCAGCGCCTTCACGTCGAAGCCGTTACCCTTGGCCTCGGCATAGACTTCCTTCAGGTCGGTGCTGAGTGCAGCCTTTTCTTCCTCGAGCCGCTCGATGCGCGCGACGATGGTACGAAGCTGGTCTTTGGCTGATGTCTGAAGCGACACTTTGGCGATCCCCCCGCATGGCTTGTGATTCGATTTCGACCCAAGCTTAGGTCGCTTGGATTTGGCGCGGCAAGACACCCGCAGACTTATCCCGCTTATCCAAAGCGCGCGCCGGTTGCGGGTGCAGAGAAGCTATCAGCCCGTGCGCTTGCACGGCTTTGCCGGGGCTTCCGTCTGATACTTGGCCTTCCACGCGTCATAGGCCATGCCGTAGACGATCTCCCTCGCCTCCTCCTTGCTGAGAGGCAAGCCTTTCGCCGCGGCTGCCTCCCGATACCAATCGGCGAGGCAATTGCGGCAGAAGCCGGCGAGTTCCATGAGATCGATATTCTGCACGTCGCTGCGTTCACGCAGATGCGCGACGAGATGCCGGAAAGCGGCAGCCTCGAGCTCGATCCTGGTCTTGTCGTCCATCGCCGGCATTTCTTTCTTCGCGGGCGCGCCCCGAGGCGCAATGTCGGTATGAGAGCCATGCAGCTCGATCGCATGCAGCGCGCCGCCTGTCTCGCTCAGCACGTTTCGGAGCACCTTGGCGAGCCACATCGCCCATTGCTGCTGCCCTTCGCCACCGAGGATCAAATCCTGGCGGAGCTCGATCAGTGCATGCGCCAGGCCACGCATCGTGCCGTGACAATAGAGCGTATCGCCCTTGAGCTGGCCGGAATAAGGAACATTGTCGCCCACCTCGATGTCAGGGATGGCGCGCAAGCCTTCGAGCAAAGCCAGCGCGAGGCGCGGGTCCTTGTCCCACAACACCCCGACCGCCCAAGGGCGCGGCACGCCCTTCCAGGCTTGGGTGAAGCTATGCACCGAGATGATGACCGGCGGCTTGCCGGCGGCAATCGCCGCGTCGACGGCCTGCTCGATCGCCGCGTGGTACGGCCGGTAATAGCGCGCGATGCGGGCTTCGATCTCTTCCGCCGGCAGGTCCACATTGCCGGGCACGACCAGACCATCGGAGATCTGCATGATGAGCGTCGGATCGTCGAGCCCGCGATTGGGATCGATCAGGAGGCGGGAGAAACTGGAAAGGATGGCCGGCGCGCCCAGCGCCTTTGCCAGATGCTCGGCCACTTCCGCGGCGCCCAGGTCGTAGGCGATGTGCCGGTGCAGGTCCTCCGGCCTAAGCCCAAGCGTGCCGTAACCTTGCGGAATGGTGTTGTCGGCGTGGTCGCAGAGGATGAGGAGGCCGGTCGAGGCGTCCCCGTCGATGCTGCGATAGGGCTTGGTGCCCAAGTCTTCTTGCTGAAGAGTGTCCAGACTTCGCTCCACGCGACCCGTCGCTCGCGTCACCCTACTTGCCCCCTAAGGCTCGGCCCGGGCAAGAAAAAAGCTTGAAACCGGCCCAGGTTGCGACGCAATTACCGATGATTTTCGGTGGGTCTTTTGCCGGGCGCGGCAAGGCCTATAATTGCCTCATGGGTTGAGACAAACGCAACCAATTCAGTGCTATTGTTCGACATTCTTTAACCGTGATTACAGGCTCTTAGAGGGATGATGCTTGGCTTCCACTCGATCCGGACCACGGCCAGAGCCGTGCCCGTCCCATTCGCACGGGGGCGACGGCTCGGTGTTTGCCTTAGCGCCGCGTTGGCGGGCTTCACCTGCTTGGCTGCGTCTCCCGCTCTCGCCGACCTCAAGCTGTGCAACACCACGGCAAGCCGGGTCGGCGTCGCCATCGGTTACAAGGACGCCGAAGGTTGGGCTACCGAGGGTTGGTGGAACATCGCCTCGCATACTTGCGAGACCTTGCTCAAGGGCGTGCTGATCGGCCGCTTCTACTACATCCACGCGGTCGACTATGACCGCGGCGGCGAATGGGCCGGCACTCTTTATATGTGCACGGACGACAAGTCGTTCACCGTTCGCGACACCAAGGACTGCGTGAAGCGCGGCTACAAACGTACGGGCTTTTTCGAAGTCGATACCGGCGAAGAGCGCGACTGGACCGTTCGCCTGACCGATCCCGAGGGCGAAGCGAAGTCCCAATGAGGCGCAATCGCCGGGTCAAGATCGTCGCCACGCTCGGTCCTGCCTCCAACAACGAAGAGACGATGCGCCGCCTATTCGAGGCGGGCGCCGACGTATTTCGCGTGAACATGAGCCACGCCACGCATGACGGCCTGCGCGACATCCATGCCATCGTCCGCAAGCTTGAGACCGAGTTCTCGCGCCCCATCGGCATCCTGGTCGATCTCCAAGGACCCAAGCTCCGCATCGGCAAATTCGAATCCGGCGCGATCAGGCTCACCGAAGGCGACGTGGTGAGCTTTGTCCGTCGCGAGTCGGTTGGCGGCTTGGGACGCGTGCACCTGCCGCATCCCGAGATCTTCCAGGCCGTGCAACCCGGCCACACTATGCTGCTCGACGACGGCAAGTTCAAATTGCGCATCGTCGAGGCGAGTGACGTCAGGATCGACGCCGAGGTGTTGACCAGCGGCGTGCTCGGCAGCCGTAAGGGCATCAGCCTGCCCGACACCGTGCTGCCGTTCGGCGCCATGACGGAAAAAGATCGCACCGATGTCGACTTCGCCATGTCGCTCGGCGTCGCCTGGATCGCGCTGTCCTTCGTGCAGCGGGGCGAGGACATCGCCGAGGCGCGCAAGCTGGCGCGCGGCCGCTCTTCCATCCTGGCCAAGATCGAGAAGCCGTCGGCGCTCAACCATCTCGACGAGATCATCGAGCTATCGGACGCCATCATGGTGGCGCGCGGCGATCTTGGCGTCGAAATGCCGGTTGAGAAAGTTCCTGGGCTGCAGAAGCAGATCACCCGCGCGGCGCGCAATGCCGGCAAGCCAGTGGTGGTCGCCACCCAGATGCTGGAGTCGATGATCTACGCCCAAGCCCCCACCCGCGCCGAAGTCTCCGACGTCGCCACCGCCGTGTTCGAGGGCGCCGACGCGGTGATGCTGTCGGCCGAATCCGCTGTCGGCAAATATCCGGTTGAGGCCGTGGCCACCATGGACCGCGTCGCCATCGAGGTCGAGCGCGACCCGCTCTACGAGGCGATCATTCACGCTCAGCGCATCGGCCCCGAGGCGACAGGCGCCGACGCGATCTCTGCCGCCGCCCGCACCGTGGCCGAGACGCTCAACCTGGCGGCGATCGTCTGCTACACCGCCTCGGGGGCGACCAGCCTCCGCGCCGCCCGCGAGCGTCCGCAACAGCCGATCATCGCCCTCACGCCGATTCCCGCCACCGGGCGCAAGCTCGCGCTGGTCTGGGGGCTGCATTGCGTTCTGACGGACGATCCCCGCGACCTCGACGACATGGTCGCCAAGGCTTGCCGCATCGCCTACCAGGAAGGCTTCGCCCTGCCCGGCCAGCGCATCATCATCTCGGCCGGCGTGCCGCTCGGCACGCCCGGCGCCACCAACATGCTGCGCATTGCTTTCGTCGGGGACGAAACCGAGGACTTCTAAAAACGTGGCAGACTAAATGTCCTGCCCCTCGACCTCGCGGCGGAGTTCATCCACCGCACGCTTGGGCTCGCTCAAATAGGGATTGACCTCGAGCGCCTTGCGATAGGCCTCGAGCGCCTCTTTCTTTGCACCCATCGCCTCATACACGACGCCGAGGTCGCTCATCGCGTCATAGTGCTTCGGATCGCGATCAAGCGCGCGTTTGAGGTCGGCGATGGCGGCCGCATAGTCCTTCTTGAGAAAGTTGATCTTAGCTCTGAGATCCCAGGCTTCGGCTTCGTCTGGAGCCATGTCGACCGCCGCGTCGATGATCTTGAGGGCAAGCTCGAGGTCGTCTTCCTTGGCAAAGCGCTCAGCGCGCGCCATCAAAAGGTCGATGGTGTCGCTGCCTGAGAGCCGCCAGAGGTGTTGGATCGCCTCCATGATCGGCGCCGCCGCCTCGGCGTCCTTCGCCTTGCCGAGCTGCGCGTAGAGCTCCCCCAGCACCATTGGGCGGTCGATGGGCGATTGCAGCGGCAGATCGTCAACCGACGGGTCGAGCTTGTCCTGCTTGCTTTCTTGGGCAGATTGCGGCGGCGGCGCGCCCTCGCTGCCTGGCTTGATGTCGGGTCGCATCGCCGCACCCGGTTCAAGCTCGTCGGGCTCGATCACGTCGTCGTTGGCGGGCGCTTCCGAGTCGTCCGGCGCGATTTGCGCCGGGGGCTCGATATCGTCTAACGGGGCTTCGATTACGTCGTCGGCCGCGCGAGCGAGTCCGCCCATCGGCATCGGTGCAAACACAAGACCAGCGAGAAGAAGCTGCGTCGCGCCTAGAGACTTCAGGAAGAAGCTCGGCCCGGGGCGCATCGTGGCGTTAGCCCTGACGCGCCTTGTAGCGGCGGTTGGTCTTATTGATGACGTAGAGCCGCCCGCGCCGCCGAACCACGCGGTTGTTGCGATGGCGCTTGCGGAGCGCGCGGAGCGAATTCTTGATCTTCATGGCAAAGCATCCATCGCTTGCTGGAAAAGGGGGCAAAGCAGGCCGGCAACCGGCCGCTTCTTAGGCCGGCCGGACCATAAAAAGCCAATCCGCCCCTGTCAACGACTCGCGCGTCCCGAAAGAGCTGGGGGCTCCCTGAAAAGGGCTAATACTCGTCCTTCTCTTTCGCAATAATCTTGAAATCCTTGTCGAAGGTCACTTCGAACTCGCCATCCTTGCACTCAACGTCGTCTGCCTCGTAACCGTCGGCGGTGGCATCGACATCGTCGGCCTCGACCGTGCAGCCAATCTCGGCAAGCACCTTGGCGATCGCCGCCTGTGCCTCAGGCGTAACCTCGTCAGCCATGACCGGCAGACATGGGACTGAGACGAGCATCAGTGCAGCGACAAGCATCCTGGCCATGGGCGGTCCCCCACGGGGGCGAAAGTGCGAGCACCCGATGTCCCCGCAGCCCCCGCTTTCGGGCGGTGACTAGATCGGACTGCCCCGTAGTCCGCAACCTCGGAACAATTGCCAAGGGACGGCAAAGCAGTTGGAAACCCTGGCAATGCCCCTTCGAAAGCCCTGCCCTTGACAGTCTCTGTGGTCTCCCATAACTTAACCATATGGTTAAGTATCAACAGGCCTCGCTCGACCGTACCTTCGCCGCGCTCGCCGACCCGACCCGCCGCGCGCTGTTGGCGCAACTGGACGAGCGCGAAAACGTTTCCGTAAGCGAGCTGGCAAGGCCGTTTCCCGTCTCGCTTCCGGCGGTCATGAAACATCTCGACGTGTTGTCGGATGCCGGCCTGATCACCAGAAGCAAGACCGGCCGCACCGTGTCTTGCCGGCTCGCGGCTAGCCCCATGCAGGAGGCCGTGAGCTGGCTCAACCACTATCAGCGTTTCTGGTCGGAGCGGCTCGACCGTCTTGCCGCGTTTCTTGAAGAGGAAGAGTTATGTCCCTCGCAGCCAACGTCCTCGTCGAGCCCAGCCTCACCCTCAAGCGGCGGCTCAAAGCCTCGCCAGAAGCGGTCTACGCCGCCTGGACAGACCCCGAGAAAATCGTGAGATGGTTCGGTCCGGACACCGGGCCGGTGAAGCAGGCCGAGACCGACCTCAGAGTTGGCGGACGCTACTTTGTGATCTTCAACACCGAAGACGCCGAGCAGCACCACGTCAGCGGCGTCTATCGCGAGGTCGTGCCCAACGAGAAGCTCGTCTTCACCTGGACGTGGCGCACGCTGCCCGAACGCGAGTCGGTGGTGACCATTCTCATTAAGCCCGACGGTTCCGGCTCGCTGCTCACCCTCATGCACGAGAAGTTCTTCGACGAGCCTGCTCGCGACCGGCACCGTGAGGGCTGGACCGGCTGCCTCGACAAACTCGAACGTTTCTTGGCGTAACCCTCAAGCCGTGGAGAGAGTGACATGGGAAAAGCCACCGCGCAGCAACATGACAAAGACCAAGCCTCGCCGAGACCGTGGTCGCACGGCACTTTCTACTGGAACGAACTGATGACGCGCGACGTCGAGCGCACGAAGAAGTTCTATGCCGATACGCTCGGCTGGACCTTCGCGCCGATGCCCATGCCGGACGGCGGCACCTACTGGCTCGCCAACTCAGGGAGTCAAATGGCGGGCGGCATGTTCGAGCTGAAAAGCCCCGAATTCGACGGCGTGCCGGAAAGCTGGATGTCGTATCTCGCCGTCGACGACGTCGACAAACGCGCCGACAAGGCGGTCAAGGCCGGCGCCAAGCTGATGAAACCGATCTTCGACGTCCCGGGCGTCGGGCGGATCGCCATCCTCATGCAGCCTGGCGGCGCCGGCGTCGGCTGGATGACGCCCAAGACCAATTGAGCATTCCGAAATTTCCACTGATGGAGTCGAGCATGCAGCCGCACAGGATCGTCTCGCGCGACGCGTGGACAGAAGAGCGAAAGGCGCTTCTCGCCAAGGAGAAGGAGTTCACGCGGGCGCGAGACAGATTGAGCGCGGAGCGCCGCGCGCTGCCCTGGGTCAAGGTGGAGAAGCCTTACGTCTTCGCTACGTCTGACGGCAAGAAGTCGCTCGCCGAGCTCTTCGCTGGCAAGAGCCAACTGCTTGTGTACCATTTCATGCTGGGCCCGGGCTGGGAGGAAGGTTGCCCGAGCTGCTCCTACCTCGCCGACCATTTCGATGGCGCCATTGCCCACCTATCGCAGCGCGACGTGACGTTCGTCGTCGTCTCCCGCGCGCCTCTCACCGAGATCGAGGCCTTCAAGCAGCGCATGGGCTGGCGCTTCAATTGGATCTCCTCGTTCGGCAACGACTTCAACTTCGACTACCACGTGTCGTTGCCCGAGGACCGGGTCGGCTCCGAGAGCGAGTACAACTACGAAAAGCAGGAGATTGGCAGCGACGAGATGCCCGGGGCGAGCGTCTTCTACAAAGACACAAGCGGTGAGGTGTTTCACACCTACTCCGCCTATGCCCGCGGCCTCGACATTTTGATCGGCGCTTACAACTGGCTCGATCTAACCCCCAAAGGCCGCGACGAGGCCGATCTGCCCTGGAGCATGGCTTGGGTGCGCCATCATGACCGGCATGACGCCTCGCAATCCGCCGACGCGTGTTGCGGGTCTTAGGAAGACGAGACATGCCGATCGCCTCGCAGAAGATCAATCCCTGCCTGTGGTTCGACACCGAGGCCGAGGAGGCGGCGAAGTTCTATTGCTCAATCTTCAAGAACTCGAAGCTGGGCAAGGTCGCCCGCTACGTCGACGAAGGCCAGGAGATCCACGGCAAGCCGGCGGGATCGGTGATGGCGGTCGAGTTCGAGCTGGAAGGGCAGAAATTCGCGGCGCTGAACGGCGGCCCGCAATTCAAGTTCGACGAGGCCATCTCGTTTCAGATCGCCTGTGAAGACCAGCAGGAGGTCGATTATTTCTGGAGCAAGCTCACCGAGGGCGGCAAGGAAGTCGCGTGCGGCTGGCTGAAGGACAAATTCGGCCTGTCATGGCAGGTGGTTCCGGCCGTGCTCTACGAGATGTTGATGGACCCCGACCACGCCAAGGTGAAGCGGGTCACCAACGCATTTCTGCATATGAAGAAATTCGACATCGCCGCGCTGAAGCGCGCCTTCGATGGAGGTCAATCGTGAGCGATAGCAAGGTGAGTTCCAAGACGGCGCCGTTTGAGTTCGTCATCAAGCGAACGTTCAACGCGCCGCTCGAACGCGTGTGGAAAGCCTGGACCGATCCCAAACAGCTGCTTCAATGGTGGGGTCCCAAGGGTTTCACCACCGTTTCCGCCAAGATCGGCGAGCTCAAACCCGGCGGCATGTTCCACTATTGTCTGCGATCACCTCAAGGCCAGGAGATGTGGGGCCGGTTCGTCTACCGTGAGATCGTTGCCAACGAACGTCTCGTCTACATCAACTCCTTTTCCGACCCTGAGGGTGGCATCGGTCGACACCCGCTGGCCCCGGATTGGCCCCTCCAGCTCCTTTCCACCATCACCTTTGCCGAAAAGGACGGCAAAACCACCATCACAATTCGATGGATTCCTTACGAGGCGACCGAGAAAGAGCGCGAGACCTTCGAGAAGGGCAAAGACTCAATGCAGGCAGGTTGGACCGGGACGCTCGACCAGCTCGAGGCCTACCTCAACAACGCCTGAACTGGTCTCTCTGGACGACGTTTCACGCCATAGGAGCATATGATGAAAGCGAACCCCTATTTGACCTTCGATGGCGATTGCGAGGAGGCCTTCAAGGTCTACGAGAAGGTGCTCGGCGGCAAGATCGTCGCCATGATGACGCATCGGGACACGCCGGCTGAAGCGCATGTGCCTGCGGATTGGCGCGACAAGATCCTGCATGCGCGGCTCGTGTTCGGCGACAACGTGCTGATGGCATTGGACGCGCCCCCTGGCCGGCAGGAGAAGATGCAAGGCTTCTCCGTGTCTCTCGTCACGCAGGACCCGGCCGAGGCCGAGCGGATCTTCAATGCGCTCTCCGACGGCACGGTGACCATGCCGCTCGCCGAGACCTTCTGGGCGGTGAAATTCGGTATGTTCAGAGACCGCTTCGGCACGCCCTGGATGGTGAATTGCGAGAAGGCAAAGCAATGACCGATCGCCAGGTGATGCACGAGACATTCGTGATCGAGCGGAGCTTCAGGGCCGCGCCCGCTCGCGTGTTCCACGCCTTCGCCAATCGCGCCGCCAAAGCCGTCTGGTTCTCGGGTCCGCCCGAGCAGTGGACGGAGACGCTGCGCGAGTTCGACTTCCGGGTGGGAGGCCACGAGCGCCTCAATGGCACCTGGCCCGGCGGCAGAACCTCCGCATTCAGCGCGGTCTATTACGACATCGTGCCGAACCAGCGCATCGTTTACAGCTACGACATGCTGATCGACGGAACACGCATCTCGGTCTCCCTCGCCACGGTCGAGCTGACACCGGCGAGTGCCGGCACGCGCCTCGTCATCACCGAGCAAGGCGTCTTCCTCGACGGTTATGACGACGCCGGCAGCCGCGAGCGCGGCACGGGCTCGCTGCTCGAAAGGCTTGCCGCCTCGTTGGAGCAATCGAGTTCCTAATCTTCCGGGTGAAACTCCACAGAGGAGAGCGGTCATGCCCTAGGTCTCGTTCGGCTTGCGCTTCACGCTGCGGGGGAACGACGTGAGCCTGCCCATCTTCACGTCGTCGGCGATGCATTCCTTGAACTACAAGTCGCGCGCGCACCGCGACAAGGTGAACGCCAAAGTCATGAAGGACAAGCGCCTCGCCAGCATGATGGCCCCCAAGGACATGCCGTTTGATACGAAACGCATGCTCTATGGGGGCTTCAAGGTGCTGGTCGACGCTTGGAGATCAGCCTCCCCGCCGGGCGGTGGCGATGAGGTGGCCGGCGAAGGGCCGTGACACGGCCCGATCGGAGAGCCACGCCTCGCGCGGCAAGGTCCATCTCGAGACCGCCGTGGCGCCCTTCGGCGAAAGCTTATGCAACGGGCGCAACGGAGCGAACATCGCTCCCCTGATCTCGACATTCTCGAAGCCAACGCCCTCCAGCTTCTTGCGCAGCGATGCGGGAGTCTCGAACTCGACATGGTAGCGGGGGATTGCCTTCAGCAGCATGTCCCGCGCCTTTTGTAGCGCCACGAAGGGCCGATAGAAATCGAGCGCCCATCTGTTCACATAGGTGCCGAAATAGACGCCGCCGGGCTTCAGCGCCCGGAAGATTTCGCGATGCCCCCGCATATTGTCGGCCGTGTCGAGATAGCGAAACACCTCGATCGCATAGATAAAGTCGAGCGTCCGATCGCCGGCAGGCAAGTCGGTGACCGAGCCGTCGGCAACCAGCCCTTCGGGCACCCGCTCCTGCGCCAGCCTGCGCATCTCGGCGCTCGGCTCGATCCCGCGCACCTGCAAGCCCTTTTCGAGCAGCCGCGCCATATAGGCGCCGATGCCGGAGCCGATATCGAGGCAATGCGCCCCGGCAGGCAACTCCTCGACGACCTTCCGCCAAAGCTCGTCGATCAGCGAGCGGCCGTAACGGAAGGGAGAATCGTGGATGTTGTCGCTCGCATACTCGGCCGAGAAATACCCGGCCGTCTCGTCATGAACGTCGACGGCACGCTTGCGGGCCCAATTCATTCGCGCACCTTAACGGAATTAAGCGGCGCGGGGCGCCTGGGCAGCGGTTGTGCGGTTGGCGATCTCGTGCATGGACCGGCTCCACATCCCATGCTCCCCACGCAGCCGCTCGAACACATCGAGCACATGGCCAAGCATTTGCAAATTTTCCGCGAGGTCTACGCCGAAATTCTCCGGATGCCACCACAGATGAAACGTGCCGCCGGTCAGCGCCGCTTGCTCCATCGCCTTCTCGATGCGCCTGAGCCGCAAACCATCGAGCGGAGCGAGTCGCGGATTGAAAGGGCGCAGAAACCGGCTCGACGGCACGTTGACCAGCGGTCCCTCCCCGCTTCTCGGTACCGACACGTTCGCTCCCGATAGATTGACGTAGCTGTCGGCGAGGCGGCAAAGCCGGCGCGGCTTGGTTTGCTTATCGCCCGAAGCCGCGGCGTAGAACCACGCATCTTCGTTGCCGCGAAAATGCGTGAGGCCGAGCAGGCTGCACGCTTCGAGATGCGCCGGAGCGTATTGATTGCGCGGAAATACGATCGACTTGCACCTTATTCCCCATTCCCTGAGCTGCAAGAGAGCGTAGGACACATCGGCGGCGAAACCCTTTAGCGTCTCGCCCGGCTCGAGCGCGCAGCGATGCGAGAAGGTATGCGTACCGATCTCTTGCCCCTCGCAGGAAGCGATGCGGCGCGCGAGCGACGCGCCGAAATGAAAAGGGTCGCGCCGCTCATCGGGTCCGATATCCTCGAGGCTGCCGAGCACGGCGCGGCTCACGGCTGTGTGCTTGATCCGGGCGATCAGCTCGTCCCTGCTCTCGCAGAGCAGCGCGCCCACAGTGGCCCAGGTGGCCCTGATACCCCGCTTGTGGAAAAGATCGAGCATGGCCGGTATCGCCCGGCGCCCACCCAGCACGTTCTGCCCATAGCTTTCGCGCGTGGCGTGATCTCTCACCCCCCACATCAACTCGAAATCGAGTGAAATGACAAAATTGCCGGCCCGGCGCGCGCCCGTCCGCATGCCCTGCTTCCCCCTCGTCCCCGGCTCTAGAATGCGACGGTGGGCGCGGTTAGCGCAATCCCCAAATCCCTTCTTCCGGACCATGGAACCGGCATGGCCGATTGCGCGTTGCAGCGTTGCATCGGCACGGGAGGGGGGATCTCCATGCAAGGCGACACACAATTTTACATGGTCTGGGCTGACCGCGGCCCCGACAGCATCTTCGGGGCGGCGTCACACCCCGTGGTCCGCAATGGGGTGTTTCTTTGTTTCGATACTGAGGAACGGGCGCGCGCCGAAACCGACCGGCTGAACGCGCGCTCGGGCGGCACGCACATGCATTACAGCGTCAAGCCCACCCCGGTTCAGGTGGCGTTGCCACGCGGCATCGCCAAAAGTGGGTCCGCAGAGCCGCAATTTGCCATGCCGCTCTCAAGCGCGCCCTGCACTGTCTCGTCTCGCGCCGTTTAGTCAGGCTTTTTCAAGCCGGTGCTAAAGAACGCGTCGTTGGGACAGAAGTCCGAGGGGGGTGGCCCCCCTGCGCCGGCGAGCCAATGGCGGCATGCCTCTTCATCCGGGCAAAGGCGGCATTTCGTGGTCGCCTCAAGCAAGGCAAGACCGCCATCCACGCGCGATGCAGCGGCGCCGTCCAGCCCCCGCGCCTGCATCATCTCCCCCATCAGCTCTTGGCGTCGACGCTCCTCATCTGGGGTCGGCCATAGCAGCCTGGAATTTGCCATCACTCCTCCCCGTGCCCTGTGTTTGGCACATGCTTTTTGCACGAACGACTCGCGCCCCTCATTCAAGACCCGGCGTCAAACTGCGTCATTGCGCCAAATCAAGTTTGAAATCCAAAGTGACAGCCACCCGGGAACCCCCTAGTTTGCACGATGGGCACTAGGGCGTCGTAACTTCGACCGGTCAACCCCTTGGAATACAACCCGGAACAGGCTGCGCGACACGAGCGGCGTGTCGGCTATCTGCCGCATGTGGATGGCCTGCGCGCGCTCGCCATCGTCTCAGTCGTCGGCTATCACGCCACACCCGCCAATGTGCCTGGCGGGTTTGTCGGGGTTGACGTCTTTTTCGTCATTTCCGGCTTTCTGATTACCTCGCTGCTGCACAAGGATATCGTCAGCGGCACGTTCTCCTTGGCGGATTTCCTGGCGCGGCGTGCGCGGCGCATCGTGCCGGCGCTGGCCTGCGTCATCCTCGTCTCCTTTGCCGCGGCCTATTTCATCATGTCGCCAGAGGAGATGAGCGAGTTCGGCAGGAGCCTCGCCTCCTCCGCCCTGTTCGGCGCAAATTTTCATTTCTACGGCACGACCGACTATTTCGCGCTCGACGCGCAAGAGCGGCCCCTGCTGCACACCTGGTCGCTGTCGATCGAGGAGCAGTTCTACCTGATCTGGCCGCTGGTGCTGCTCCTGCTGGTGACGCGGCTGCCGCGCAAGGCGGCGATCATGATCATCGTCGGCGCCATGGTCGCCTCGCTCGTGGCGTTCGAGGTCTTTGCCTCCGCTGAGCCGACTTACGCCTTCTACATGCCCCACTGCCGCGCTTGGGCCCTGCTCATTGGCGCCTTGCTCGCTCTCACCGTCGACCAGATCGAGCTGTCACAACTTCTCTCCGAAATCTTGGGTGCGCTCGGCCTCGCCGGCATCGTGGCAAGCGCCTTTCTGTTCTCCGACACGCGACCGTTTCCCGGCATGGCCTCGCTGGTCGCGACCCTGAGCACCGCGGCGATCATCGTCGCTTGCAACCGCAAGCAGCCTCAGGTCGGGCGCCTGTTGCGATTCGCGCCGCTCGTCTGGATCGGCTTAATCTCCTATTCGCTCTATCTCTGGCACTGGCCGATCTTCAGCTTCGCGCGGCTGTTGTCGCCGGCCCAACCTGCCGCCCTCACGCTGTCTTTGATGGTGCTGGCGAGCGTGGCGATCGCCTGGGCGTCCTGGCGCTATGTCGAAACGCCGCTCAGGCGGCGTCACGGTCGCTTTGCCTTGTCCACGCGCGGGGCTCTTGTCTCCGCCATCTGCCTGTTGATCGCGGTGGCGGGCCTCGGCGTGGCGATCAAGGTCGACGACGGCTGGGCTTGGCGCCTCGACGCGCCCACTCGCGCCGTTTACGCGCAGATCTCCACCGGCAATGAGCGGCGCCCGAGTTGCGATGGCGTCGAGAACATCTTTAGCGCCGACGATTACTGCAACTTCGGGCACCAGCGGGCAGACGGCCAGTCATATGACGTCGCCATTTTCGGCGACTCGAACGCCGACCATTTCGTGCCCATGCTGGCCGTGCTCGCCAAGGCCCAAGGCCTGTCCGGCCGGCAGGTGACGCAGAGCACGTGCGCGCCGCTTCTTGGCGCGTGGCGCACCGGCCAGCCGGCCCGGCATGAGGCCATGTGCCTCGACTATCAGAAGGGCATCGTCGCGTTTCTCAAAGCCAACCCCAAGCTCAAGCTCGCGGTCCTCTCAGGCAACTGGGCGAGCTATCAGAGGGGCATCGGAACCAACGCGCTCGGGCTCGACGGCCCCGGCGCTAAGACCCCGGACAAGACCCGCCGTTCCTTGGAGCAGGTGCTCGACGCGACCGTCCGCTATTTGCACGAGCGCGGCATCGCCGTGCTGATCATCGGTCAAGTGCCGCATTGGCAGAAAACCGGATTGCCGATCGCCTGCGCCATCGCCGCCAAACGCAGCGGCGACGACATCCGCGCCTGCGGCACACCAGCCAACTCGGTGCGCAGGGATCTCGCCGTGTCCAACGAGGCCATTCAACGCGTCGCCGCGCGCTATCCCGACGTCACCGCGCTGCTCGGGACCGATCTGCTGTGCGACACGGCCGAGTGCTACGCGATGATGGACGGCGTGTTCCTCTACCGCAATCCCGGGCATCTGAACGCCACCGGTTCGGAACTCCTCGCCAAATATGCGACGCTGCCAAACCTGCCGGCCGCACCGGCCGCGGGGAAATGAGCGCCCCAGTTCACGTCAACCTTGCGCATAACCTATCGTGGAGACACTGATAGAACTGAGTTGATGAACGCGCTCTCATCCTTGAGCGCCAACCTGATCGTTTCAAGAACGGCGGCAGGCAAGCGGTTCTCTGCCATCCGCGACTCTAAAGATGAAACGTGGCGGCGGTGAAAAAATGTGCGGCGGTCGAACCAGCTAAAGCCGCAATCCTCTACGAACGGAGCATCTCTCGGCGGATCGCCCGTTGCATTCTTCACGACTGACTTTCCATAAAGAGCTTGAATGGAATGGAGCGTGGCGGCATCGATGGGCTGCTGCAAATACCGAAGGATCTGCTCGACAGCTGCCAACGGGTTGGTGTCGATTTCGGGATAGGCAATGGTCAAACACGCAGACGCGACAGCGCGATACATTGCTGTCCATTCCCGCATCCACGCAATCGTCTGATCGACGGAAAACCCAAACAATTCGATCAAGGACGCGGAGGCATCTTCCATTCGGCGCACGCTGCAAATGCACGGAATGGCGCCGAGTTGTACAAGCTTGATGAGAAGCGGGTCCGCCCCATGCCCTTTTAGCAATAAGTGCGGCTCTGTTTCCGCCCGCGAGCAGGCGTCAACGAGGTTTGCATCCGGTTGGAGGTAAACATCGCCCGTCTTTTGTAGAGCCTCACGAACCACCGAAAAGGTGTAGGTCGAGCCACTGCGCGGCATCCCGGCGATGAACACGATCATCCGAACATTCCCCGCCCAGACCGAGCGCCGTCAAGGTTCCTTGCGCTCTCGCTGGCACTTTACTCTGGCCGCGATGTTCCCGCGAAATCCGCAAAGCCTCAGGAAAGGAAATGGTGGGCGCGGCTGGGATCGAACCAGCGACCCCTGCGATGTCAACGCAGTGCTCATACCGCTGAGCTACGCGCCCTGTTCCAGTGAGAAACGGAGAGCTTCTATATCGGGTGGGATACCATCAAGGCAACCCGCGCCGGCGGAAAGATCAGGCCGCGAGCATCCGCTCCACCTGATCGACCAGGTCGCGCAGGTGGAAGGGCTTCGACAAGATCTTGGCATCCTTCGGCGCGTGGCTGTCGGGATTGAGCGCCACCGCGGCGAAGCCGGTGATGAACATGATCTTGAGATCGGGATCGAGTTCACTCGCCTTGCGCGCCAGCTCGATTCCGTCCATCTCCGGCATCACGATATCGGTGAGCAGCAGCGTGAAGGGCTCTTCCTTCAGCCGCTCATAGGCCTCGAGACCATTCCCGAACGAGACGACGTCGTAGCCGGCCTTCTCCAGTGCCTTCACCAGGAAGCGGCGCATGTCCTCGTCGTCTTCGGCAAGCAGAATACGCTGAACGCTGCGCGCCCGCGGATCGTTCGCCTCCATCCCTCGTCCCCCTACTCTCGCCTTTCGGCGTACACAAACTTGGTAAAAGACTTGGTAATTTCAGGCTTGCCCGGGCGTGAGGCCGCATTGGCCGGTGCCCCCTGCAACCCCAAATCATCGCGTCTAATTCGTCTGCGCACAAGGAAGAACCGCCTAGACAGGTTCAACTCTCATTGGCAGAGTTTACAGGCGATTCCGTGCTGGCACGGCATAGGTTGGGTCTGGGGCGGCAGCTTAAGGGATTTCCATGAGCCCAAACGAGGCTGAAGCGATCGAAACCGAGCTGGCGCCGCCCTTTACCGTGGCCCGCCCCCCAGCACTGAAAGTGCCGCTGGTCTTCAACTCGCCCCATAGCGGCCGCGTCTACCCGAAGGCCTTCCTGGCCGCTTCCAGGCTCGATTCCCTGGCGCTCCGGCGTTCGGAGGACGCTTACGTCGAGGAGCTGTTCGGCTTCGTGACGCGGCTTGGCGCGCCGCTGCTTTATGCACATTTCCCTCGGGCTTATCTCGACGTCAACCGTGAGCCCTACGAGCTTGATCCGGTTCTGTTCCGCGATGGGCTGCCGCATTATGCCAACACACAGTCGGTGCGGGTGGTCGGCGGCCTTGGCACCATCGCCCGGATCGTGTCCGAATCCGACGAGATCTATCGCGAGCCGCTTTCGGTCGGCGCCGCGCTCGAGCGGATCAACCGTCTCTATACCCCCTATCACGAGACGCTCGCCCAATTGCTTGCCGAGGCGCAGAAGGAATTCGGCCTTGCGGTGCTCATCGACTGCCATTCGATGCCGTCGAACCCGATTGCCGATCAGGGCGCCGCGCGCCCGGACTTCGTGCTAGGCGACCGGTTCGGCACCTCGTGCGGCGGAGAGCTCACCCGCCTGGCCGCGAGCCAGCTCAAGGCGCAGGGCTACGTGGTGGCGCTCAACAAGCCTTATGCAGGCGGCTATATCACCGAGCATTACGGGCGGCCGCATAAGTCGCAGCACGTGCTGCAGATCGAGATCAACCGCGCCCTTTATATGGACGAGACCAGCTTCGACAAGTCGGCGGGGTTCGAGCGGCTGCGCGACGATCTCGAAGCCATGGTCCAGGCCCTTGTGCCGGGCATCCTCGGGCTTGCCATCCCGCGCGCGGCAGCCGAATAGCCGCCGCCGACAACCGAGCAACACAAAAAAAGGGCCGTTCGATTGAACGAACGGCCCAAGTCTAGGGAGGAAACGCCCAAGGAGGGCAGCGGCAGGGCCTGGAGAGCCATGCCGCGTTGCAACAATATGTCATTGCGCCGCACAAAAAGCAAGGTTGCGATGACGCTCGCGCGGCATTTCGAAAACACTGATGCATATCTGTCACGAGGATTTTTGCTCATGCTTTCGTGGGCTTGCCCCTTCACCCTGGAAGCCTTGACTCTCAAGGTAAAACCGCCTTTAGGCTGTTTCCGTGCCCGATCCTAAAGAGCCTGAATTCCAGATCCTTCTCGCCACTGCACACGCTTTGGCTGACAGGGCCGGAGCGGTCATTTTGCCGCATTTCCGGACAGATGGCGCCGTTGACCATAAAGGAGGCGATCTCTTCGATCCGGTCACCAAAGCCGATCGCGACGCGGAAACCGCCATTCGCGCCGGCATTGCGGAGGCTTACCCCTCGCACGGGATCCTCGGCGAGGAGTTCGGCGCGACGGCAACCGACGCCGAATATTGCTGGATCATCGATCCGATCGACGGCACCCGCGCCTTTATCCTAGGCCTGCCGCTCTGGGGCACGTTGATCGGCCTCACCCGCGCCGGCTCGCCCCTGCTCGGCCTGATGGACCAGCCGTTCACCCGCGAGCGCTTCTGGAGCGGCGAGACCGAGTCCTTCTTCGGCCATGACGGCGCGACCAAAACCATGGGCACGCGTCCCTGCGCAGAGCTCGGTCAGGCGCTGCTTGCCACCACCAGCACGGACTTCTTCACCAGCGAGGAGGAGCACCTGCGGTTCGGCAACTTGAGCCGCGCCGTGCGTCTGCGGCGCTTCGGCGGCGATTGCTACAATTACTGCCTGCTGGCGATGGGCCATATCGACCTCGTCGTCGAGGCGGGCTTGAAACCGTTCGACATTTTGCCCCTGATCCCGATCATCGAGCGGGCCGGAGGCGTCGTCACGTCCTGGGAAGGCGGCGACCCGCGCGAGGGCGGCCGCATCATAGCCGCCGGAGACCGGCGCGTGCACGCGGCCGCAGTGAAGATGCTGACCGGTTAGCTGGCGATGCTGAGCGCGACGCCGGGCACGAAGGCGTCGAATGCCGCCCAGAATTGCTCGCGGATGGTGTCGCGCTCTTGCAGGATCTCGTGGCGCGAGCCCCTGAGCACGATCTGCGAGCCGGCGCGCAAGCGGATGGCGAGCTCCTCGACCGCCTCGCTCTGCACCACCTGATCGTCGCTTGCCGCGAGCATCAACACCGGCACGCGGACGCGAGGCGCGAATTTTTCTCCCCCGACCCGCTCGATCGCATTCAGCGCGGCCTTCAGCCAGCCGACGGTCGGCGCCTCGATAGCAAGTTCGGGCGCCGCGTGCAGCACCGAGAGGTTGCGCAGATAGCGCTCTCGGTCCGACGTGAGAATGTTGCCTTCGAACGGTTGGTCGTAGCGGTACTTGGCCTTGTCGCCCGGCACCGGACGCTTGCCGAAACCGAACATGGTCAGGCCGTCGGCGAGCTGGCGGCACATGCCATGCGACATTGGCAGCCCGGCGATCTTCACCATCGGCGCCGTCATCACCATGCGCGTGAACCAGCAGCCGCGCTTGATCGCCGCGCTGAACAGCACCATGGACGCCATCGAATGGCCGAGCGCGAAATAGGGCGCGGGACAATCCGGCAGCACCACCGCTTTCATGAACTGCGCGAGGTCTTCCTCATATTCGGCGAAATCGTTGATGTGGCCTTTGAGCGGGTTGCGGGTGAGCCGGCTCGACCCCCCCTGCCCCCGCCAATCCAGCACCGCCACGGCAAAGCCGCGACGGCGGAGTTCGCCAACCACCTCGAAATATTTCTCGATGTACTCGGCGCGTCCCGGGAAGATGCACACCGTGCCGCGCCGCTCGCGTAGCACCGGCTGCCAGCTGGCGAAGCGCAGCCGCAAGCCCTTGCGCACTTCGATGAAGCCGGTCGACGCGCCGAGCGGGATCGGGTTCTTGGGTGTGCTGACGAGATCCATGAACGCGAGCGGCCCCTCTAGCCTCTGCGCCGCTCTGCGGCGCGTGCGGACGCGCCTCTTATAGCAGCGCCGGCCGGCATCGCCACGCCGTTCCCGCGCACGCATGGCAGGCACGAGCCGCGCCCGCGCCAGTTCCGCGCGCATTGCAATTCTCCTTTTGTATTCAGCACGCTAGACCTCTTGAAGACAAACTTTGCCGCACCCATATTTTTTTCGGCGCGGAGGCCTGAAGGCTTCGCGCCATCCGCCCGGCTCAGAGGAACGAGCGGGCAGACCACCATATCGCTTCTCAAGGAGGATGTGTCATGAGGCACTTTGATCTTACCCCACTTTATCGCTCCACCATCGGCTTCGACCGGCTTGGCTCGTTGCTCGATACGCTGACCAACTTCGAGGGCGAGACCCCGAGCTACCCGCCCTACAATATCGAGCGCGTCGGCGAGAACGACTATCGCATCTCCATGGCCGTGGCCGGCTTCGGCGAGGGCGACCTCACCATCGACGTGAAGGAGAACACTCTCTCCATTCGCGGCGAGAAGCGAACCGAGCAGGAGGACACCACCTTCCTGCATCGCGGTATCGCCTCGCGCAGCTTCGAGCGGAGATTCCAGCTCGCCGATCATGTCCTGGTGAAGGGCGCGGTGCTCGAGCATGGTTTGCTGCATGTCGACCTGGTGCGCGAGCTGCCCGAGGCCATGAAGCCCCGTACCATTCCGATCGCGACCAAGACCGATAAGGCCGAGAAGCCGAAGGTCATCGACAGCCAGGCGGCCTAATCGCCAGCTGACGCGAACGACAATCAACAAGAAGGGCGCTCTCGTGAGGGCGCCCTTCTCTGTTTAAGCAGGTGCTTGGGAGAGAACCTGCTGCCCCCTACACGCGAAACATTCGTCGGGGGCAACGATCCAATCGTAGCAACCGCAACTTACGCGAGCCTTAACGGCCCGATCCGCGCGTAACGCCTTGTTAAAGCTTTGGGTCCGCCACCGGCCCGATACTTATGATCGCACCGCTGGCGATCAGCCCGGCAAGCATGGTCTCAAGCACAAAGCTTGGCGCCTCCTCTGCGGCCGCGGCGGCGGCCTCGCTCAAAGTCTTGTTCTCTTTGAGCGCAAGGACGAACGGCGCGCCCCCTTGCGGCAGGCGTCTGGTTTCGACCTTAAGCCTGGGTCGCAGCACAAGCGCATCCTCCCGGCGCTCGAGCCGCGTGGCGGGAACCTCGCCGCTTCGCTTGTTCAGCTCGAAGATCGAGACGATGGGGTAGTGCGAACACACCACACCGAGCGAGGGGTGCAGCTTCAGGCCGGCGTCCTCGGCGCGCTCATCCGCGCGCGCGAGATCGGTGAGCGGCATGGGCGCGGCGTCTTCAGCATGATAGGCCGCGTGCCATGTCCATTCGAGCGACGCGATGTCGCCGAGATAGGGCACCGAAGCCGCGGGCGGAAAGCCTGCAACGAATGCAGGGAAGCTCGTGCCGTAGCGAATGAGCACGGCGGAGCGCGGCGGTTCGCCCTCGACATAGTCGCGGGCCATGGCGCGGAAGAACTCTTCGCCCACCAGCCGCCTGACCACCGCAAAGCGTCCGGCCAGCACGTCGATCAGGCTGGCATAAACATTGTTGCGATAAACGCCGAAGCGCCGCGTCGGTACGCCGCCCCTTTTGCGCGACAAAGTCGCCGGCACGTCCGCATTCGCATCGAGCACGGCATCGGCGAATGCGCGCTGCACATCGGCGAGCCGGCTCATGCGCTCATCGCCATGCGATCTGAACGGCGCGCCGCGATCGCGGCATCCGCCCGCTTCGCCTCGGCGAACAGCACATGCCAAGCCGGCACGTCGTTGTCCCACTCGATCAGCGTGGGCTTGGCACCAGCGCGCGACAGCACATGCGCATAAAGCGCCCAGACGGGATTGGCGACTTCGCGCCCGTGATCGTCGATCAGCAACGTCGAGCCGTCGTCGTCGCTGTCGGCCGCATGGCCGCCAAGATGGATCTCGCCGACATGCTCGACCGGGAAATCGTCGAGCAACGCCATCGCGTCGAATCCGTGATTAACCGACTGCACGAACACATTGTTGACGTCGAGCAGCAGCCCGCAGCCGGTGCCCCGCACCACCGCGCGCAGGAACTCGACCTCGCTCATCGCTGCATCGGAGAAGCCCACATAGGTTGACGGATTCTCCAGCAGCATGCGCCGCCCGAGCCGCTCCTGCACCTCGTCGATATGCTCGCAGACGCGCTCCAGAGTCTCTTCCGTGTAAGGCAGCGGCAGGAGATCGTTGAGATAGACGCTGTCATGGCTCGACCAGGCGAGATGCTCGGAGAACTGCGACGGCTCGTAGCGCTCGATCAGCGCTTTGAGCCTGGCGAGATGCTGCCGATCGAGCGGCCCGCTGCCGCCGATCGAAAGCCCGACGCCATGCAGCGAGACCGGGTAGCGGTCGCGGATCGCGCCCAGATAATGATGCGGCGGGCCGCCTTCGCCCATGTAGTTTTCGGCGTGGATCTCGAACCAGCCGATGTCGGGCGAGGTGTCGATGATCTCGCGATAATGCTCCGGCTTCAACCCAACGCCGGCGCGCGGCGGCAGCGACCCGGCAAACCCTCGACCTGGCAGCATGCGCTAGGCGGGCGGCAGGTCGCGATCGAGCGCTTCGAAGCTGCCCTTGCGGCCATCGGGAAGCTCCATGGTGAGGCAGGTGCCTTTCGGCACGAGCTTCCAGGAGTTGCCTTGATAATCGAGCTTAGAGGTGCCCGCGCAGGTCGTGCCCTTGCCCGCGGCGCAATCGTTCGTGCCGGCCTTGGCGACCCCGAAACATTTCTCCATGTCGCCTTCGGCGGCGGCGGCCTTGTCGTTGGCAGCTACCAGGGAAAGTGCCGCGGAAAAGGCGCAAGCCACCGCGAGTCCCGTCATTCTCTTGGCTTGATCGTTCATGCTGGCAAAAACCTCCTGGCTCGAATTGCGCTTAGCCCCGGAACTCCATCCCGGAGCACTTGGTTAGATCGAGAGTAAGCCCGGGGCGGCAACTTCACGTCAAATCACAGTGACGCCAGGAAGCGGTGAGCAGGAGCAGAATCCGCGCTTGTGCGCGCCCCGGAAATCTGTCATTTATAGGGCGAATAGGACAGGCTTGCTGACCTTTGTGCCGAGGGTCGAAACGAGGCGGCAGCCGCCTAAGGAGCTGGGTCTTTGCTATCAGCCGCTCCGCGCTCTTAGCTGGTGAAGGTCCGGCCATTGGCCAAGGCTTTTCTGGCCCCCTCTCGCTCGGGGCGCGAGGCGTGGCCGAGGTTTCATGTGACGATGGCATCTGGTGGGTCGTACTTGCGTTCCGCATCCCCGGCGTGGCCTTCGCCGCCGCCCGCGCAAGGACTCTATGATCCGAAGCGCGAGCACGACGCTTGCGGCGTCGGCTTCGTTGCCGACCTCAAGGGGCGGCCGAGCCACAAGATCATCGAGCACGGCATCCAGATCCTGGAGAACCTGACCCATCGCGGCGCGACGGGCGCCGACCCGCTCGCGGGCGACGGCGCCGGCATCTTGGTGCAGATCCCGCACGACTTCCTCAGGGAGGTCACGGCACCGCTCAGGATCAAGCTGCCCGAGCCCGGCCATTACGGCGTCGGCCAAATATTCATGCCGCGCAATCGCGCGCAGCGCATCTATTGCGAGTCCGTCGTCGAACGCGTGGTCGACGCCGAGGGCCTTAAGCTCCTCGGCTGGCGCGCCGTGCCGTCGGACAATTCCTGCCTATCGGCATCGGTGATCGAGACCGAGCCGACCCATCGGCAGGTGTTTATTGGGCGCGGCCCCGACGTCGAGGACGAGGACGATTTCGAGCGCAGGCTTTACGTGCTGCGCAAGGTGATCTCCAACACCATCAACGGCGAGACCGGCGGCCGCGATATCGGCTTCTACACGGTGTCGCTGTCCTGCCGTACGCTGGTCTACAAGGGCATGTTCTTGGCCTATCAGCTCGGGGCCTATTACCCCGATCTGCATCATCCGTTGTTCGCCTCGGCGCTCGCGCTCGTGCATCAGCGCTTCTCGACCAACACCTTCCCATCCTGGAAGCTCGCCCACCCCTATCGCATGGTCGCCCATAACGGCGAGATCAACACGCTGCGCGGCAACCTCAATTGGATGGCCGCGCGCCAGGCGAGCGTGTCCTCGCCGCTGTTCGGTCCCGACATCGAGAAGCTCTGGCCGATCTCCTACGAAGGCCAGTCCGACACCGCCTGCTTCGACAACGCACTCGAATTCCTGGTGCAGGGCGGCTACTCGCTCGCCCATGCGGCGATGATGCTGATCCCGGAGGCATGGGCCGGCAATCCGCTGATGGATGCCAAGCGCCGCGCCTTTTACGAGTATCACGCCTGCCTGATGGAGCCGTGGGACGGCCCTGCGGCCATGGCCTTCACCGACGGGCGTCAGATCGGCGCCACGCTCGACCGCAACGGCTTGCGGCCCGCGCGCTACCTCGTCACCGACGACGGCCTGGTGATCATGGCGTCGGAGACCGGCGTGTTGCCGATCGCCGAGGAAACCATCGTCGAGAAGTGGCGGCTGCAACCCGGAAAGATGCTGCTGATCGACCTCGAGAAGGGCTGCATCGTCTCCGACGAGGAGATCAAGGCCGAGCTGGCTTCCGCGCACCCCTATCAGCAATGGCTGGACCGCACCCAGATCCGCGTGCATGAGCTGCCCGGGGGAGCCGCGCCGGCGCCGCGCACCAATGTGAGCCTGCTCGATCGCCAGCAGGCGTTCGGCTACACGCAAGAGAGCACCAAGTTCCTGATGCTGCCGATGGCCGAGTCCGGCCAGGAAGCTGTCGGCTCGATGGGCACGGACACGCCGATCTCGGCGCTGTCCAACAAACCAAAGCTGCTGCACACGTATTTCAAGCAGAACTTCGCTCAAGTGACGAACCCGCCGATCGACCCGATCCGCGAGGAACTCGTCATGTCGCTCGTCACCTTCATCGGGCCGCGGCCGAACCTGCTCGACCTCGAGGGCACCTCGAAGCAGAAGCGGCTAGAGGCGGCCCATCCGATCCTGACCAACGACAATCTGGAGCGCATCAGGGGCATTGGCGAGGTCGCCGACAACCAGTTCCGCACCGTCACACTCGACATCACCTATGGCGCCGATCACGGCGCCGCCGGCATGGGCAAGGCGCTCGACAAGCTCTGCAAGCGCGCCGAGGAGGCCGTTCGCGCGGGCGAAAACATCATCATCTTGTCCGACCGCGCTACCGGCCCCGACCGCATCCCGATCCCCTCACTGCTCGCGACCTCCGCCGTACATCATCATTTGATCCGCTGCGGCTTACGGACCTCTGTCGGCCTCGTGGTCGAGACCGGCGAGGCACACGAGGTGCATCAGTTCGCGACACTCGCCGGCTATGGCGCGGAGGCTATCAATCCATATCTCGCCTTTGAAACCATCGAGGCGATGCTGCCCGAGCTCGACGAGGAGCTGACCCCCGAGGAAGCCGTCAAGCGCTACATCAAGGCGACTGACAAGGGCCTGCTCAAGGTCATGTCGAAGATGGGCATCTCGACCTACCAGTCCTATTGCGGCGCGCAGATCTTCGACGCGGTGGGCCTCCGGTCCGACTTCCTCGCAAAGTATTTCACCGGCACCAACAGCCAGGTCGAGGGCGTGGGGCTGGAGGAGATCGCGCGCGAGACCCTCGAGCGGCATCAGCTCGCCTTTTCCGACGCGCCGGTCTTGCGCAACTCGCTCGAGGTCGGCGGCGAATATGCCTATCGCATTCGCGGCGAGGCGCATATGTGGCGCCCGCAAGTGGTTGCCGACTTGCAGCACGCGGTGCGCGGCGCCCTGCCCGAGAAATATCGCTCCTACGCCAAGCAGATCAACGAGCAGACCGAGCAGCTCCTGACGCTGCGCGGCATGTTCCGCATCAAGACCGCCGAGGAGATGGGGCGCAAGCCGATTCCCCTCGATCAGGTCGAGCCCGCCAAGGAGATCGTCAAGCGCTTCGCCACCGGCGCCATGTCGTTCGGCTCGATCAGCCGCGAGGCGCATACCACGCTCGCCATCGCCATGAACCGCATCGGCGGCAAATCGAACACCGGCGAAGGCGGCGAGGAATCCGATCGCTACAAGCCGCTGCCGAACGGCGATTCCATGCGTTCGAAGATCAAGCAGGTCGCCTCGGGCCGCTTCGGCGTGACCGCGGAATATCTGATGAACGCCGACATGATGCAGATCAAGATGGCGCAAGGGGCCAAGCCCGGCGAGGGCGGGCAGCTCCCGGGGCACAAGGTCGATGCCGTCATCGCCAAGGTGCGCCATTCGACGCCGGGCGTGGGGCTGATCTCCCCGCCCCCGCATCACGACATCTATTCGATCGAGGACTTGGCGCAGCTGATCTACGACCTGAAGAACGTCAACCCGGCCGCCGATGTCAGCGTCAAGCTGGTGAGCGAGATCGGCGTCGGCACGGTCGCGGCCGGCGTCTCAAAGGCGCGCGCCGACCACGTCACCATCGCCGGCTTCGAGGGCGGCACCGGCGCCTCGCCGCTGACCTCGATCAAGCATGCAGGTTCGCCTTGGGAGATCGGCCTCGCCGAGACCCAACAGACGCTCGTGCTCAATCGCTTGCGCGGCCGCATCGCCGTGCAGGTCGATGGCGGCGTGCGCACCGGCCGCGACGTGGTGGTGGGCGCCCTTCTCGGCGCGGACGAGTTCGGCTTCGCCACCGCACCGCTGATCGCCGCCGGCTGCATCATGATGCGCAAATGCCATCTGAACACCTGCCCGGTCGGCGTCGCCACGCAGGACCCTGTGCTGCGCGCCAGATTCCAGGGCAAGCCAGAGCACGTCATCAATTTCTTCTTCTTCGTAGCGGAGGAAGTGCGCGAATACATGGCCGCGCTCGGCTTCCGCACTTTCTCCGAGATGATCGGCCAGACCGAGATCCTGGATAAGAGCCAGGCCATCGACCATTGGAAGGCCAAAGGCCTCGACTTCACTCGCATTTTCCACAAGCCGGAAGTGCCGCCTGAGGTCGCCGTCTATAATTCCGAGCGGCAGGACCATGGCCTCGACAAGGTGCTGGACCGCACGCTGATCGAGCTTGCCCGCGAGGCAATCGAAGACAAGAAGCCGGTCAAGCTCGACCTGCCGATCAAGAACTTGAACCGCACCGCCGGAGCAATGTTGTCCGGCGAGATCGCCAAGCGCTATGGCCATACGGGGCTACCCGAGGACACCATCTGGGTCAGCTTCAAGGGTTCGGCCGGCCAGAGCTTCGGCGCCTGGCTCGCGCATGGCGTGACGCTCGACCTCGTCGGCGAAGGCAACGACTATGTCGGCAAAGGCCTGTCGGGCGGACGCATCATCGTCCGTCCGCCGCAGAACTCGGCCATCGTGCCGGAGAAGTCGATCATCGTCGGCAACACGGTGCTGTACGGCGCCATCGCCGGCGAATGCTATTTCCGCGGCATCGCTGGTGAGCGCTTTGCCGTGCGCAACTCGGGCGCCATCGCCGTGGTCGAGGGCACCGGCGACCACGGCTGCGAATATATGACCGGTGGCGTGGTGGTAGTGCTCGGCCTCACTGGGCGCAATTTCGCCGCCGGCATGTCGGGCGGCATCGCCTATGTGCTGGATGAGGACGGCGATTTCGAGCGCCACTGCAACCTCGCCATGGTCGATCTCGAGCCGATCCCGAGCGAAAACCAGGTCATGGAGAGAAGCCGCCACCAGACCGGCGATCTGGAGAGCCACGGCTTAGTCGATTTCACCGACATGACCCGCTTCGACGAGGAGCGGCTCTATCAGCTGATCGAGAACCATCTCCACTACACCGGCTCGGCACGCGCCAAGGCGATCCTCGACGATTGGGCGAGCTATCTGCCGAAATTCGTCAAGGTGATGCCGGTCGAATACAGGCGCGCCTTGGAAGAGATGGCGCGCCGACAGTCGGTCGACAAAGCGGGTCTCGGCGACATCGAGATCGGCTTGCGCGCCAACGGCGGCAACGGCAAATAATCCTCAACGCGAAGGAGCCGAGATGCCTGGAGAGAGGCGCCAGGCGGCGACTTTGCCGCGCGAGGATGGGCGGCGCTTGACGGGGCGCGGCTGACGGTGACTACTTGGACGACCGCCCACCGGCGGGAGTTTGGACCACGAGCATGGGTTTGATGGGTAAGATCACGGGCTTTCTGGAGATCGAACGCGAGGACCGGGCCTACGAGCCGGCTTCCGATCGCATTCGCCATTACCGCGAGTTCGTCATCCCGCCGAGCGAGGCCGAGATCGGCCGCCAGGCCGCCCGCTGCATGGATTGCGGCATCCCCTATTGCCACACCGGCTGCCCGGTGAATAACCAGATCCCGGACTGGAACGACCTCGTCTACCACTCCGACTGGGATGTGGCGGCGCAGAACCTGCACTCGACCAACAATTTCCCCGAAGTGACGGGTCGCATCTGCCCGGCGCCGTGCGAGGCCGCCTGCACGTTGAACATTATCGACGTCCCGGTCACCATCAAATCCATCGAATGCGCCATCGCTGACAAGGCCTTCGACGAAGGCTGGGTCACGCCGATCCCGCCAGAAACCAAGACCGGCAAGCGCGTGGCGATCATCGGCTCCGGTCCCGCGGGCCTCGCGGCCGCGCAACAGCTCGCTCGCGCCGGCCACGACGTACACGTCTATGAGAAGAACGCCTTTCCCGGCGGCCTGCTCCGCTACGGCATCCCCGATTTCAAGATGGAGAAATATATCGTAGAGCGCCGCGTCAAGCAGATGGAGGCTGAGGGCGTCACCTTCCACTGCAATGTCCATGTCGGCAGCGATCTCTCCGTCAAGAAGCTAGAGCGCGATCATGACGCCGTCTTGCTCGCGGGCGGCGCGGAACTGCCGCGCGACCTCGCCGTCCCCGGCCGCGAGCTGGCCGGCATTCATTTCGCCATGAACTTCTTGCCGCAGCAAAACCGCCGCGTCTCCGGCGAGCCGCAAGGCGACGTCGCGCCGATCCTTGCCGAAGGCAAGCAGGTGGTGGTGATCGGCGGCGGCGATACCGGCTCGGACTGTATCGGCACGTCGTTCCGCCAGGGTGCGGTTTCAGTGGCGCAGCTCGAAATTATGCCGCAGCCGCCGGAGAAGGAGAACAAGGAGCTCACCTGGCCCAACTGGCCGCTCAAGCTGCGCACTTCCTCGAGCCAGGCCGAAGGCGCCGAGCGCGATTTCGCCGTAGCCACCACGAGGTTCATCGGCGCAGGCGGCAAGGTCGAGCAGCTCGAATGCATCCGTCTCGACGGCCAGATGAAGCCGGTGCCGGGCACCGAATTCCAGATCCCGGCCGACCTTGTGCTGCTCGCCATGGGCTTTCTGCATCCGGTGCAGGAAGGCATGGTCAAGGATCTCAGGGTCGACCTCGATCCGCGCGGCAACGTAAGGGCGAACGAGGTCGACTACCGCACCTCGCGTTCCAAGGTCTTCGCCGCCGGCGACATGCGACGCGGCCAATCGCTCGTGGTGTGGGCGATCCGCGAGGGGCGTCAAGCCGCGCACGCCATCGACAAATTCCTGATGGGAAAAACCGCGCTGCCGCGTTGAGCGGGCTCGACTCGCGTTAGTTCGGCGGCCAGGCGAAATCGTCGCCCCTGCCCGCCTTGGGCTTGGGCTGCTCGCCCTTGATCAGCACCTTGTAATAAGGCCGTTGCGAGAGCGGCAAACGCGGTCTCGATGACGCGAGCGACAAATCCGTCAGGGCGGAGATGGTGGCAACGGCCGTCAACCCCGTGCTGAGCTCGCTGGTTACCATCTCGGCCTCCGGATTTGCGGAGGCGGGCGTTTGCGACGCAAACCCTTGCGCCGCTTGGAGCGACTGGTCGATCGCCGGCCTCACCAGACTGACATCGCCGACATTGCTTTGCTGGAGCTCACCCGACTGCTCGCCTTGAGCTTGCGAATCCCCTTGCGCCTGCGGCTCGGACGACCCGGGCACCGGATTGGGGTTGGCCGCCGCATCCTGCTGATCGGCAGTCGGCGCGGGCTGCGCCGGGTCCGACCGGCCGGGAACTACGTCGCGTCCCATCACCTTGGCCTGCTCTTCCTCATTGCCGGCGAGCGGGATGTTTCGCTCCAGCTTGGCGAGGTTCAGATCGCGGCGCAGCTCCTTATCCACGAAATGGGCCAGCTTGAGATAGCCGCGCATGGTGAAAAGCACGCCGTCGTCGGCCCTGAGCCGCTTGACCTGCCCGGTCATGTCGGGACCGTAGGCGCTGTATCGGCCGCCGTCGTCGGTGAAGCCGTTCCAGGTGTCGATGTACTTGGCGCCGTTGATGAACGCCTTCTCGCGATAAACCTCGTTCAGCGCCTCGGCGTCGCTGCTTTCGGAGGGGCTCCGCATGATGGGGAGGCCAACCCAATAGACGGCGATGTTCGCCGCCCGGAGCTTCTTGATCAAGGCCTCGACCCGCTGGCCATAGACCTCGTGCCAGCCCTCGCTGCCAACCTTCAGCCAATCCTTACCGCTCTTGATCGGCTGCGCGTCGTTGGCCCCGAACATGAGCACGGCGATCTGATAGGTGTCGTTCTTGAGCTGGTCGCCAATCTCTTTGCTCCAGTCATAGGAATCTGGCCGCGAGAAACCGGTCGAGGGTTTGGAGCGGTTGATGAACTCAAGCGTCGGGTCGTCATCGAAGGCGCGATAGAGGCCCTGCCACAAGCCGTCGCCGAGCGCGTCGCCGAGCACGATGACGCGATAGCGGTCGCCGTTGGGGAACGGGTTGATATAGCTGCGCTGCACGGGAGGCGTTGCCTGCTGCGCGAGCGCCGGCGCCAGCCAAACGACGAGCGCGGACAGCAGGGCGGCAATGCCATAAGCCGCGTCGTACAAACCCCGTGTCGGGCCGCGTGAACCAAACCAGGACGCGCTACGAAACATGATCGTCCAGACCCTCCGCCGGGTCCGCCCTCAGTTCGCCCCTCTCGGGCACACTGGTAATCCCTTCCGGGTGCAACGCCAAGCCCCTCGGATCATTGCTGTGGCTGCTCTTGGGCCGCGCCGGTTTGCTCCGGGGCTCCAACATCGGCGGGTAGCACCTCGCCCGCGTTGGGGGCTTGCGCGGCAGCGGGGCGCGGCGGCTCGCTCTGCAACCGCTTGAGAAGAGTGAGGCTCGGATATCCGTCGACCCCAAGTCCCTTCGACCGCTGATAGGTTTTGACCGCCTCAAGCGTCGCCGGGCCGATCACCCCATCAGGCTCTCCGGTCAAGAGACCCTGCGCAATCAAGAGCCGCTGAAACTCGGTGCGCTGCTCCAGCGACAGATGCGTCTCGTCGGTCGGCCAGGGATGCACAAAGTGCCCCCCGCCCCTGATCCTGTCGGCGAGATGCCCGACGGCCAGCGCGTAGGACTTCGCCACATTGTAGTGGAGGATCGCGCGGAAATTATTGAGCAGGAGGAAGGAGGGTCCGCGCGCTCCCTCCGGCGCGAACAGCGAAGCTTTGTCGGACAGCCGTGGATAGGCTTCGCCATTCACCCGCACGATGCCAATCTTCTGCCAGTCGCCGACGGACTTGAGCGTGTTCTCGTTGACGCGCTTGGGATCGAAGCCCTTCGGCAGCGCCACCTCGTAACCCCAGGTCTCGCCGGGGCGCCAACCCGACACTTTGAGATAGCTGGCGGTCGAGGCGAGCGCGTCGGGAATATTGCCCCAGATGTCGCGCTTGCCGTCGCCATCCTGATCGACCGCGTAAGCGCTATAGGTGGTCGGAATAAACTGCGTGTGGCCCATGGCGCCGGCCCATGAGCCGTTCATTGCATCGAGGCCGATGTCGCCCCGTTGCAGGATCTTGAGCGCCGAGACGAGCTGAGGCTTGGCGAACTTCGCCTTGGTGCCGGTGCAGATGAGCGTGGTCAGTGAGCGGATCACGTTCTTGTCGCCGGGCTGCGTGCCGAAATTCGATTCGATGCCCCAGATCGCGAGGATGATATGCCGATCGACGCCGTAGCGCGTCTCGAGCGAGCCGAGCAGCGCCTGGTTCTCGACGAGCTTCTGCTTGCCCGTCTCTACCCGCTTATCCGAAACGGCGCGGTCGAGATATTCGCCGATCGGCTTCACATATTCGGGCTGGAAATTGGCGGCTTCGACCACTTCGGGATCGGGCGTGAACCCTTTTAGGGCGCGATCGAACGTTGCGCGCGTCACGCCGGCGCCTCTGGCGGCGGGCCATAGGCTCTCGACGCAAGCCTGGGGGCTTGCGGCGGCGGCTAAGTCCGGAAACGCCAAGACCAGCAGAACGGCCGATCCGGCGTTGATGATCAACGACTTAGAGCTTGGAGCGATTCGCATTTGGCGACCTTAACAAGCGTGGCAGGCAAAACCTAGGCAAGCGATGGCGGCTTTTCCACGCGCCCAGAGCTATTGCGCCGCGGCCGCGTCTCCTTGCTTGAGCACCGCATCCACCACCGTCTTGTTTGGGTAGCAGCTGAGCGGCAGCCCAAGCTTCTGCTCCTCGATGCCGATGGTCCGGCGCGTCTTGAAGCCGGCCAGTCCGTCCACGTTCCCGACATCGTGGCCCTTCGCCACTAATGCCTCCTGAAAGCGCTGGATGCGGTCGCGCGGCAGGCGCTCGACCGGCTGCCATGCGCCGGCGAATTCGACCGGCGCGTTGGCGGCGATCATGTCGGCCACATGGCCGACGAAAAGCGCGTAGAGGTCGGAATTGTTGTAGAGCTTCAGCACCGAAAAATTGTTGGTGGCAAGGAACGCAGGTCCTTTCAAACCAGCGGGCAGCACGAGGAAGGCGGAGTCCTGAAGCTTGTCCTCCGGGAACGGGCGATCCATCTCCCGTGCAACCCCAAGCTTGACCCATTCGGCGATCGGGCGGGCTTTGTCCGGACCCTGCTCGGTGCAATCGAAGCCCTTGGGTAGCGTGACCTCATAGGCCCAGGTTTGCTTGCCGTCCCATCCCTGGCTGTGCAGCGAATTGCCCGCCGAGGCAAGCGCGTCGGGGACCGAGTTCCAGATGTCGCGCCGGCCGTCGCCATCGAAATCGACCGCATATTTCTCGAAATCCGACGGCAGGAATTGGGTGTAGCCCATGGCCCCCGCCCAGGAGCTTCGCATCTCCGCCCGCGTTGCGTGCCCCTCCTCCATGATCTTGAGCGCCGCAATCGCCTCCTGGCGGAACACCTCAGGCCGCCGCCCCATGAAACCTTGCGTGGCGATGGCCGAGAGCGCGTCATAAGGCAGGGTCGCCGCGCCAAAGCCGGTCTCTCGCCCCCAGATGGCGACGACGATGCTCGCGGGCACACCATATTTCTGCTGGATCGCCCCGAGCGTCTGACTGAGTTGCTTGTACTTGCCGCGTCCAGTGGCAGCGAGCGAACTGAGGGCGCCCTTACTGAAATAGAGTTCCGGCACATCGAACTCAGCCTGATGGCGTGGCTTGGGCTTCAAGGCCGCGGGCAGCGTGGGGCCGCCGGGATAAGCGGGATCAGGTGGAGTAATCTGCGGCAACGACCAGTCGAGCTTGAGCCCTTTGAGATTGGCGTCGAAAGTCATGCGCGAGATCCCCGCCGCTTCCGCGTCGGGCCACAGCGCTTCCAGCCAGTTAGCGAAGGACTTCTCGACCTCGCGCTTGTAGACGGCAACCTCATCGGCCGCTCGCGCCCCGGCCGTCAGCTGCACGGCGAGCGCAACGGCGAGAGCAATCTTCCAGAACATGTTTCGCGGCATGCGCATCCCCAAGCGGCCCCGGCGAGTCGAGGCTCCTTGCACCCGATTCTGGCGGGCGCTTTAAGGCAGCGCAAAGGCAAAATGGTCGGCGGCTACGAGGCGGCGCGGTATTCGATCAGCCGCTTTTCCCAGCCAAGCGCATGGCCGACGATGGTATCGAGGTCGTTGAGCCGCGGTTCCCAGCCGAGTACCTGGCTGATCCGGTCGGCCTTGGCGACGATGGCGGCGGGATCGCCGTCCCGGCGCGGGCCCATCCGCACGGTGAAATCGCTGTGCGAAGCGCGCTTGACCGAACCGATCACGTCGAGCACCGAGAAGCCGCTGCCATAGCCGCAATTCAGCACCTCGCTCTGGCCGCCAGCGCGGAGATAGCGCAGCGCGTCGAGATGCGCGCGGACGAGATCGGTCACATGGATATAGTCGCGGATGCAGGTGCCGTCTTCAGTCGGATAGTCGGTGCCGAACACTTCGAGATAAGGCCGCTCTCCGAGCGCAGTTTCGCAGGCAACCTTGATGAGATGCGTCGCCCGCGCCGTCGACTGCCCGCTCCGCCCCTGCGGATCGGCGCCGGCGACGTTGAAATAGCGCAAGGCCACATAGCGCAGCGGATACGCTTTTGCCGTATCGCGCAGCATGATCTCGGTCATCAGCTTCGAGGTGCCATAAGGCGTGATCGGCTCGAGCACGGCGTTCTCGGCGACTGGATTTTCCTTCGGCATGCCATAAACGGCCGCCGTCGAGGAGAAGATGAAATGCGGCACCTCGGCCTCAACCGCCGAGGCGATCAGCGAACGCGATTTGCAGGTATTGTTGAGATAGTAGCCGAGCGGATCGGTAATCGATTCAGGCACCACGATGGAGCCTGCAAAATGGATGATCGCATCGATCGCATTTTCCGCGAGCACGCATTTGACCAACGCCTGATCTCCGACATCGCCCTCGACGAACTTGGCGGCATCCGGCACCGCCCAGCGGAAGCCGGTCGACAGATTGTCGAGCACCACCACGTCCTCGCCCACGTCAAGCAGCGCGAGAACCATATGGCTGCCGATGAAGCCAGCCCCGCCTGTTACCAGAACACTCATGCGATCAACCTTACCACGCAGCGATTTGCAATTCCCCGCTAGCTATCGGATAGAGGTTGAAGACTTCTAACTGGGCTACATGTCGCCCTTCTGCCTGACTCGCTTAACCATACGAGGACCCGAATGGCTGCTCGCGTGCGCAAGGCCGTCTTCCCCGTGGCGGGGCTTGGCACCCGCTTCCTGCCTGCGACCAAGGCGATGCCGAAGGAAATGCTGACGGTAGTCGACCGGCCGCTGATCCAGCATGTGGTCGACGAGGCGCGCGAGGCGGGCATCGAGCATTTCATCTTCGTCACCGGCCGCAACAAGGGCGTGATCGAGGATCATTTCGACCGCCAATACGAACTCGAGCAGGTGCTCGCCGAGCGCGGCAAGACAGCCGAGCTTGAAGCGCTCATCAGCGATCTCCCGGGACCCGGCACTACGAGCTTCACCCGTCAGCAGGAGCCGCTGGGCCTGGGCCATGCGGTTTGGTGCGCGCGTGAACTGGTCGGCAACGAGCCGTTCGCGCTGCTGCTTCCCGACGTGCTAGTGCAGACCGAAAGCAAAGGCTGCCTCGCGCAGATGCTCGACGCCTATGCCGCGCATGGCGGCAATATCATCGCCGTGGAGCCCGTACCCGAGGACCAAGCAAAAAATTACGGCGTGGTCAGCCTTGCCGGCAAAGGTGATGGTCGGGTGCTCCCCATCGACGGCATGGTGGAGAAGCCCAAGCCTGGAACGGCACCCTCGAACCTCACCATTCTCGGACGCTACATCTTGCAGCCCGAGATATTCGGGATCCTCTCCGCGCAGGAGAAGGGCGCGGGCGGCGAGATCCAGATCACCGACGCGATGCTCGCGCTGCTCAAACGCCAGCCCTTCTATGCGGTGAAATACGAGGGGCGGACCTTCGACTGCGGCTCAAAGGTCGGTTTCCTCACCGCCAATGTCGCTTACGCCCTCGCCCGCCCCGACCTCGCCGCGTCTTTCAAGGCCGAGATCAAGAAGCTGATCTAACGGTGCGGTGCAACAAGGCGGGTCTGCCTTTTTTGGGGTTAATCCCTATGCGCCGATGCTGCCCCTCTCCCTGATGCGTTAGGCTGGCACGAGGTGGCAATCCAACTCCCGCCTACGAGGTCTGCCGTGGACCGAACCGCGCTGCTCGCGACAGTCTCAAGCAGACTGGCGGAGGTAGTCATACTCCTCACCGCCGCGGGCGAGGAACGGTTGGCCGCCTACGCTGAGGACTTGGCTCAACAGGTCGAGGTTTGCGCCCTGGAAGACAGCGCGCCTCCCCAGTCTTCGCCGCATTGAGGCTTGGGGCCTCCTTAGCCACTTTTCGAGTTGTGGCGAAAGTGAGATGATAGGGAATGAGGCTAGTGTCGGTGAGGCAGGAGGCTCATCATCGAGGATATCGCATAGAAGGAGTGAAGCAAGGCGAGGGAATTCTCCTTCGTGTAACTCCGACGAGACCGGACCTGCCTACGCTTAGTTATTCGCAATTCCGGACGCTGCGGTCGACGTGGCGCAACGCCGTAGATGTGGTCGTCGGGTACATTGACGAAAGCCTGGACGGGACATCCCTTTCAATTTCCGCAAAGCCCGCATCCGACAGGCAAGCACCAGATCGACGAGGACTTCGGCCGGGAGCTGGGGCTAAACCAACTGTCTTGCACTTGGTCGCCCGGACCGACCCCTCTATGCCAATCCCTCACATCTCAAAGCGCCATTAACGGTCCGCTTTAGCCATCGAGCGCCGCGCGTGCAACAGACGCCGACCACAAGTGCGCCGCTTTTTTGGGGAACTTGGTGTTTGGCATGCTCGTTTCGATAGCACGCCAGATCTTGCAGGGGGTTGGTTTGCGCTCGCTGCTGCGGTCTAATGCGAATCACAGCAAGCTGTACTCTCGCCCCTGCTATTGCCCCTGACGGTTCGAACCATGGGAAGCTCACACAGGTGAAACTCTTATCTCTCGTTTTCGTACTCATCGTCTCTCTCGCAGCAAATCAGGCATACGCCGAGGATGCGTTCAGCCAACCCCTAACGCGGGTTGATTGCGAGAAAGCGGGAATGGCGTGGAGTGATAATGCCAACGTATGCGGAACCACATCCCAAGCAGCGGAGACGATGCATAAGCCGGAGGCGGCTGAAGTCCCAAGCCAGCCTCTGACGCGAGACGAATGCGATAAGGTCAGCATGACATGGGACGAGACCGCAAATGTGTGCGGTCAAAACTCGGGGGGATCGGCAACTCAAGCTGCTTCGCAGGAAGCAAACCCAGCCGGGTCCGCCATTCTCATCAACATCGACAAGACGGCGCAAAGAATGACGGTCTTCCTGGATGGGGTTGAGCGGTATCACTGGCCGGTCTCAACGGGTCGGCCGCAATACTCGACGCCTTCAGGAAACTATACAGCCAGGTCGATGAACGAGATCTGGTACAGCAAGCAATGGGACAACGCGCCCATGCCGCACGCGGTGTTCTTCACTAAGGAGGGCCATGCCATTCACGGGACCAACGAGGTGAAGCGGCTCGGCACGCCTGCCTCACATGGCTGCGTGCGCATCTCGCCCCAGAATGCCGCCACGCTTTATGCACTCGTCGCCAAAAATGGCTTGGAGAACACCAAGGTTACGCTGGTGGGCCTTACTCCAGGCGGCGAGGGCAAAGTGGCGAACTCGGCACCGCCCAAAACTCCCCTCGTTCAACCCCTGAAGCGGGATGGCTTTTTCGCGCGCTTGTTTGGGCGTCGATAGCGACTTCACTGACCGATGAAGCCGGGGACGATCGCCTCCGGCGCCGACGCATTGCCAGCGTCCGGCTTGACCAACACCACACCGAGCTCCCTCTGCTCGCCATCACTCGACTTGTAGACCAAACCGAAAATGCTGGCGGCCGTGCGAAGCCATTTCGCACGATCCTCGAGTGACCACAGAGCGTTGGGCTTCGGCAATCGGTCCAAAAGTCCCTGAATAAGAAGGTCGGTGATCCGATCATCCGCCTCGGTGCCGGGCGGTTGCGCGTCGAGGAGTTTTAAGGGCGTTAGGCTTTGCGGTGGTTCGGCCCTCGGCGTCACAAGCCGACTCTTCTCATGCGACGGATTCCATCCGCGATATTGATTGGGAGGAAAGAGTTGCATTTTGCTTCTGGCCACGGCGAACGAATTTCCATTTCGTTTACCATAATCTCACCGCTCCCACCTCGATTGCAGGTTTGTATAGTTAACGCTCAGCGACACGATCGCGCCCGCCCCCTTGCTCATGAACTCCAATCGCCCTTCCCGGCAGAATGTTGGTAACGGTTTTGTGGTCGATTGCGTGTGGAAGAACGCAATCTCGCGCAGTTCCGGGAGCCTTGGTTTTGTGAGTGCGACCTCTTGCGAGAACGGCGTCACGCCTCCCCATCCACGGGTGCTCGGCTGGTTCGGGACCACCGCACTTGCCATGGGCGGCAGCAACCAGATGATCTTCCTGATCACGGCGCTGTTCGTCGGCCAGGGCGCGATTCTTGGGCAAGGCAGCGCCGCCGTCGCGCTATTGATCTTTGGCGTTCTTCTCGGTTGGGCCGCAGCCCCGGCCTGGACCGAGCTTGTCTTGATGTGGCCGAACCGCGTGGGCGGCATCTCGGCGGCATGCGCGGAAGCGTTTCGTCCTTATAACCCCGTGCTCTCCGCTCTAACCGGCACCTGCTACTGGTGGGGCTGGATTCCGACCTGCGGCCTCACGGCGCTACTGTCCGCATCCGCTCTGCAACAATGGTATTTTCCACGGTTGCCGGTCGAGGCGGTCGCCATCGCCATCGTGCTTACGTTCAGCTTCGTGAATCTCTGCGGCATCAAATGGGTCGCGCGCCTCGCCATGCCCATCGCTACTGCCTCGGCGTCGCTCGCCTTCATCTCCGCGCTTAGCCCCATCCTGGCCGGCGATGTCGACTGGACGCAGTCGTTCGACTATCACCTGACCACGCCGTTCGAAGGCTGGTTCGGCGACCTCACCGCGATCATGGCCGGACTTTACCTGATCGGCTTTGCCGCGCCTGCCTTCGAGGCGGCGGCGTGCCATGTGGGCGAGACCAAGGACCCTAACCGCAACGTTCCCCGCGCCATGTTGGCTTCGGCCATCATGGCGGGAGTTTATTTCATCGTGCTGCCGGTGGTATGGCTCGGCGTGCTCGGACCGGAACCGCTCGGCCGCGACCTCGCCACCGTGCTCGGCCCGACCTTCGCACCGCTGCTGGGCAGCCTGGGCAAGGCCGCCGCGATCTGGTTCGTCATGCTGAACATGTTCCACGGCACGCTTCAGCCCTTGGCGGGCGCGGCGCGCACGATGTCCCAGCTTGCCGACGACGGTTTGCTGCCGCGCTTCCTGTCCCTGCGCTACAAGCCGACCGATTGCCCCTGGGCGGCAACCGCGCTTACCGCGGGCTCGGCCATCGTCTTCCTCGTTGCCGGCGATCCCGTGTGGATGATCGCCGCAGCAAATTTCACCTATCTCATCGGCATCTGCATGCCGAACATCGCCGCCTGGCTACTGCGGCGGGACATGCCCGACGCGGCGCGCCCCTACCGCGCGCCGCGCGGCACCATCGTGCTCGGCGTGATCGCCGCTTCGATCTGGCTCGTCGCCGCCATTCTCGGATTCCAGCAATTCGGACTGCCCACGGTCGTGTTCGGGCTAGCCTTGGCCTATTCGGGGGCCGGTCTCTACGCCTGGCGCGTCATCGAAGACCGGCGCCGAGCGGGTCTCCCGGCAATCGCCCAGACGCTCCACGTCAAGCTCACCGGCGCCATGGTGCTAGTGCTTATTCTCGATGGCATCGCCTACCTGGTTGCCGTCAACACCATCTCTGCCGCGCACCATCCCGAGCTCGTTTCAATGCTTGCGGACATTTTCACCGCCGTCGCGTTGCTCACCATCAGCGTCGGTCTTGTGCTCCCAGGCATGATTACCTATTCGGCGACCGAAGTTAGCAAAGCCGCCAAACGCCTCACTTCGGGGACGTTGCGGGAGTTCTCGCAGGCCATGGCGGCGCTTGGCCGCGGCGATCTGGAGGCCGCGCATGCCTCGGTCAACATCGTGGCGGTTAGGCCGAACTCTCGCGACGAGCTAGGCGAGATGGCCGATAGCTTCAATGTTCTCCAGGAGGAGGTGCGGAAGGCTGCGACCAGTCTCGGCGAGGCACGCGAGAAGATGCAGGTGGCACGCGCCGAACTTATCGCTCGCCACGAGGAGATCGCCTTTCTTGCCCATCACGACGCCTTGACCAAGCTGGCGAACCGACCGGCGCTCGGCCTCGTACTGAACCGCCTTCTCGACCCGGCGCAGGCCGGAGGCAACGGCTTCGCCCTGCTCAGCGTCGACCTCGACCATTTCAAGGAGGCTAACGACGTCTTCGGTCACGTCGTCGGCGACGAACTTCTCTGCGCCGTCGCGCGGCGGCTCGAGCGGGCGGTCGGCAACGAGTTCATCGCCCGAGTCGGCGGCGACGAATTTGTCGTCCTCTCTACACAGGGCGAACAGCCCCAATCGGCGGCGGTCTTGGCCGACCGGGTGCTCAAGGCGGTCGCTGAAGACTTCGATATCCGCGAGCAGAAGATTCCCATCGGACTTAGCATCGGGGCCGCGCTCTATCCCAGCGATGGTACCGACCTCGAGATGCTGATCGCCAATGCCGATGCGGCGCTCTATCGAGCCAAGAGCGAAGGGCGCCAGACCGTGCGGTTCTTCGATCCCGAGATGGACCAGCGCTTGCGCGAACGTTACGCGCTACAACACGATCTCCGCTCGGCCATGGCGCATGGCGAGCTCACTCTGCATTACCAGCCGCAAGCCAAGATCAACGGCGCGGCGTTCGGCCTTGAGGCGTTGCTCCGCTGGGAGCACCCGAAGCACGGGCTTGTGCCGCCAACGACCTTCATCCCCCTTGCCGAGCAAAACGGCATGATCGGCGAGATCGGCGAATGGACACTGCGCGAGGCGTGCCGCGAGGCGGCCTCCTGGACCGCGCCCTTGCAGGTCGGCGTTAATTTGTCGCCGGTGCAGTTCCGCTACGGGGACTTGGCGGCTCTGGTGCACGCGATCCTGCTGGAGACCGGCCTGGCACCCGGCCGGCTCGAGCTTGAGATTACCGAAGGCGTTCTGATCAACGACCCCCCGCGCGCGCTATCGATCCTGCGGCGCTTGAAGCTGCTCGGCGTCAAGATCGCCATGGACGATTTCGGCACCGGCTATGCGTCGCTGTCGTCGCTACAATCGTTCCCCTTCGACAAGATCAAGATCGATCGGACGTTCATCGCGGGTGTCGATCATAACGGCCAGTCGCAGGCGATCGTGCGGGCCGTGATTGGCCTCGGCAAGGCTCTCAATGTCCCGGTGATCGCCGAAGGCGTGGAGACCGAAGGCGAACGCACATTCTTGAAGCGCGAGGGTTGCGCCGAGATCCAGGGCTTCATCATCGGCCATCCCCGCCCCATCGAGAATTATGCCGAGCTGACCTCGGATCTCGATGCCGGCAAACGCGCGATGGTCAGTTAGCCGGCTCAGACCCGGTCCCGCGACCACTTTTCCGGTGGATTTCGGCCGCTTACTAGCGGATCATGACTTTCTCGGCGAGGAGACCTAGGCGGCCACGATCAACCACAGAATCTCCCGAAAATTGTTCGAGGTCGCCATCGAGGGGGAGGCCGAGTTTGGAGAGTATCGGATATCTCGCAAGATTGCCGGCAAGCGCGCTGCGCATCGCTCGGGCTCATTCCAAGAAGCTTATCCGCGAAACCGAGATCCGGCTTCGCAAGTGGCGCGCCATGCTGGCGAGGAGACGCAGCGGCGCGACGTTCATCGCCGTTACCGGAAGTAGCGCCAAGGGCACAACAGCGGCGTTAATCGCACATATTCTGGGCGATATCGCGCCCGTAGGGGCTCAGATAGGCAACAACAACTACCGGTCCCACGAAGCTTCGTTCCAAACCATGCCCCCGGTCAGCTTTTTCATAAGCGAGGCTAGCAGTCGAGGCCCTGGAACTCTCCAGCCCATCCTCGACATCGTGCGGCCAACGGTCGGCGTGGTCACGCTTGTCGCGCTGGAACACAAGAGTGCATTCCGGTCGATCGAAGCGGTGGCGGAAGAAAAACAGAAATTGGTCGAGGCGCTTCCCGCCGACGGACTGGCCGTCCTGAATTACGACGACGCGCGCGTGGCTGCCATGTCTTCGCGGACCAGGGCGCGGACGGTGACGTTCGGCAAGACCGGTGGCGACTATGTCGTATCGGATGTCCGCTGCGAGAGGCCTGAAGCTCTCAGTCTGACGATCACGCATAAAGGTGAAGCGTTCGAGCTCACCACGTCTCTGACTGGATCGCACTTCAGTCTACCCGTGGCGGCGGCTTTCGCTTGCACGCATCAGCTCGGGGTTGCGCCCGCTGCCATTGCGGCGCGAATTGCAAGCTTCACTACTATGTTTGCACGATGTTCGGTCCATCGAGTTGAGAATGGGCCGGTGATCATCAATGATGCTTCCAAGGCACCCTTTCATAGCGTCTATTTAGCTTTCGACATGTTGGCGGGATTTCAAGCGCCGCGTAAGCGCATCGTCCTTGGCACCATCAGCGATTCTTCGAGATCTGATCGGATCTACGCACAAATCTATCGAGCTGCGCGAGCGGTCGCCGACCAAGTGGTGTTCATCGGCGAGCATTCGCATCGCTCGAAGGCTACCGCCGAAGAAATAGCCGATGGGCGCTTTGTTCGCTTTGAAACGGTCAAACAGGCCGCGGACTTCTTGAAAGATAGCGCCATCGCCAACGAGATCATTCTGGTGAAGGGCGCTGGGAAGCTGCACCTTGAGAGATTGGTGATGACGTTTTTTGCGCCAGTGCGCTGTTGGAAGGACGCGTGCGGGAAAGGGACTCACTGCATCGCGATATCGGGGCGAGGCTGCAGCCTATACGAAATACCGTTTGAACAGCACAAAGCCCCCAGACAGTCGCTCGTCTATCCGTTGCCACCTGACAGACATTTCGGCTGAAGCCGCTTCTCGATTTGGACGCCACCCGCGCGCGCGACCCATCTCAATGACGGATGCGCACGCCGAGCCGCACCTCGTTCTCGAGGAAATCGCTGCCTTCGTCCGTCGAGAAAAAGTCCGTGTGCTCGTAGCGGCCGTAAACCGAAAGATACGGATTGAAGTAGTATTCCGCGGTAAGGCCTTCCTTCAGGCGCTGATCGACCAGCGGATCGTCGACATAGTCGGCGATTTCGTATGACACGTAGGTCCCGAGCACGAGATAGCGCCAGAAGGCGTGCTGCAACGACAATTCGTAATAGCGGTCAACAGCGCCGAACGAATCCACCAGCGTGGTCTCATCAATCTCCGATCGGGCGATGAACTCGACCTTGGTCGCCTGTGTCGGCTGCCAGATGATGTCGCCGTTGAGCAGGAAACCTTCGATCGGGGAAAAGCTCTGCTCGATCGATTGCTGCTGACCCCAGCCGGCGCTGACCTCGCCGGTCAGCTTGCCGGTCATCTGGAACGTCATGCCCGACTGCAGCACATAGCCGGATGAGCCGCGGCGCAAGCCCGCCGAGCTTATCGGCTGCTTATAGTCGCGCTCGTTGATCGAGCCCTCGACGAAGACCCCCGTCTTCGAGGAGAGCTCGTAGGTACCTCTGAGCTTCAGCTCGTCCTCGCGGTAGTCCCGGATATCGAGGAAAGGCACGTCGCTCTCGCCGAACAGATTGGGGTCAGTCGAGGGCTCATCGGAATAATCGTCCTGGGCGACGGTCCCGGTAAGTTTCAACGTCAAACGGTTGAATGTGTGATCGGCGGCGGCGGCAAGATGCTCCTCGTGCAAATCGATCTGATTACCGGCGATATCGGTCAGGCTGACCGAGTCGCGTCCCGCCTGGGTCAGCGACTTTTCCGCTTCGAGACCGAGATGCGTCTGCCGCGTCACATCGAGCCGTCCTTTGAGGATCGCCTGGTAGATGCGGTCGTCCTCGACGGAAAAGTCGCGATACCAGCTCCGATCGGCGGTGAACTGGGCGCTGAAGAAGTGGCGGCTCCAGTTCGATTCCAGCCTGATATCTGGCGCGAACTCGAATGCCGCATCGGAATGCGTATCGGTGTCCGTCGCCAGCACGTTGTCGGTCAAGATCGTGCCGATCTCGGCTTCGGTGAACAGCAGGAAGCTGCCGAGCCGCATGCCGATCGGGACATAAGGATCGAGGTCGTGCATCGCGGGCGGGAGCGCCCGATGCCGCGAGGAGTCGAGATTGGTTCCCGGCACCTGCTGGCTGGTCTCGCCGGCCTCCGTGGTGATGCCGAGCTCGGGCACAGCCGGCCCGGGCTCCTGCTCGTCGCCAAGGCCGCCTAGCGGCGGTATCGGAGGGATCGGCGCCGTCTCATCGCCCATGCCGCCGAGCGGCGCGGACGAGGCGGCGATATCCTCCTCGCTCGATTTCAAATTGTCCGCAGATAGGTCCTCCCCCGGCCGCAATGCCGGGGCGCCGATCGCTTGCCACCCATCGGACCGCCCCGCAATCTCGCGCGGCGACACCCCTGTCGCATCCTGTGCGAAAGGCTGCACCTGAACGGCAAGCAGCAAGGCGAGAGCGCCCGCTGCGCTTGTCATGTGGCGACGCGGCAAGGACGCGACCTCGATCGACACCGGGAGGCGGCAACCCTGGGCTTTAGGCCGCGTCCATCGGAACCGTTGATCGACAAAGCCTAGAGGCAATAGAGTTAATGGGGCGTTTAGCCCTGCCCCGAAACGGGTCAGTTCTTCGGCCTTGCGGGGCCCCAATCCGTGCTAAAGTCAGGCACGGCGCAAGAAACGGGGGAAGCACGATCATGTCGATCGGCCTTAAGCGGGATCGCCTGCGCGACGACCGCAGCCAAACGATTGCCTCGGCGACACGCACCCTACAACTGGAAGCCGAAGGCTTGAGCGCGCTAAAGGCGGCGCTTGCCGGCGACCTAATCGACAGCTTCGCCGAGGCGATCGAGATCCTGCGCAGCTGCCGCGGCAGGGTGATCGTCACCGGCATGGGCAAAAGCGGTCATGTCGGGCTGAAGGTGGCGGCCACGCTCTCCTCGACCGGCTCCCCTGCCTATTTCGTGCATCCGAGCGAGGCCAGCCACGGCGATCTCGGCATGATCACCCGCGACGACGTGATCCTCGCCTTCTCCTGGTCGGGCGAGACCGTGGAACTCGGCAATATCGTCTCCTACTCCCGCCGCTTTGCCGTCCCTCTGATGGCAGTGACCTCCAATCCCAGTTCGACACTCGCCGAGGCTGCGGACCTCGTGCTGGCTCTGCCGCAGGCGAAGGAAGCCTGCCCGCATGGCCTCGCCCCGACGACCTCCACGGTGATGCAGCTTGTGCTCGGCGATTGCCTTGCCATGGCGCTGCTCGACAGCAAGGGCTTTACCGCGCGCGATTTCAAGACGCTGCATCCGGGCGGCCAGCTCGGCGCGCGGCTGAAATTCGTCAGCGACCTGATGCACAAAAATGATCGCCTACCGCTCGCCGCCGCCGACCAGGTGATGGCCGAGGCGATCGTCGTCATGACCGAGAAGGCTCTCGGCTGCCTCGGCGTCGTTGACGAGAACGGCTGTCTCAAGGGCATCATCACCGACGGCGACCTTCGCCGCCATATGGGCGACGGCCTGCTCGCAAAACGCGCGCAGGAGATCATGACGCCGGCGCCCAAGACCGTATCGCCCGATCTTCTGGCGAGCGCCGCACTCGAAATGATCAACTCGTCCAAGATCACCACCCTGTTCGTGGTCGAGAACGGTCGTCCGGTCGGCGTCATCCACATCCACGACTTGCTCCGCGCCGGCGTGGCCTAGGCGGCTGCCCGCGCATCAACCCGTCGCTTGGCGCGCGAAAAAGAGCGGCCGGCGTCTGGCATCGCCCCGCTACCATCATGAGCGGTCATGGCGCGCGCCAACTCAGCATAGTGGTAATGCGACGCGACCTTGATCGCGTAAGTGAACAAGATATGCGGCTCGCGCCAGCGCGCACGGAACACCCGCCAAAGCTGCCGCCTATATCTCGAACGGAGGCCATCACCGCTCAACCGGCTTGTCAGGCGTGACGCCATGACGGCGAACTTGGCATAGTTAAAGAAGCAACGCTTCGCCCACGCCCATTTATGACTTTTCCAATAGGGAAGCTGATGCAGGGTGAACTTGAAATTCTCGTCGACGAATTGGGCATCGAGACGCTGGAAGTAGGCATCGGCTTCGTAGCAGGCTCGCATCACTTGTACGAATCCGTCGCGCAACTGTTGCGGAGACATGCCCAGCGGATTGACATTGGTGCCATAGACCTCGCTCGCGTCTTCGTCATGCAGCCGCCCAGCCTGTTTGAGACGATCGTAGAGCGGCGTTGTCGGAATCGCGTGTAGCATGCCGATGAGCGCGGCCGAGATGCGCGCCTCGGCGAGGAATTTCGGCATGACCTCGAAGATCGAGGCATCGTCATGATCAAAACCGACGATCATGCCGCACCAGACATCGAGGCCATTCTGCTGTACGCGCCGCACGCGCTCGAGCAGGGTACCGGCGTTCGGCCGCACATTCTGCAGCTTTTTGGTTTCGCGTAACGAATCCTCATTCGGCGTCTCGATGCCGATGAAGACGCTCTGGAAATTGGCGAGGCCCATCAACTGCATCAACTCCTCGTCCTCGGCAAGATCCAGCGAAGCCTCGGTGAACAGCGTCAGCGGGTAAGCGCGCTCTTGTTGCCATTTCACGATGTCGCGCAGGACCGATTTGATCGCCTTCTTGTTGCCGATCAGATTGTCGTCGACGACGAAAATAATCTTCAATCCGGCTCTTTCGAATGCTTCGAGTTCGGCCAGGACCTGCTCGCTCGCTTTAAGCCTGGGCTTTCGGCCGAAGGTCACGATGATGTCGCAGAACTCGCACGTGAAGGGGCAGCCGCGGGAGATCTGCAAGCTTCCGAACATATAGCGATCCGCCTTTAGCAGGTCGACGCGCGGCAGCGGCAGACGCGCCATGTCGGTCTTCTCAACCTGTTCGTAGCGGCTTTGGTGGGCACCCTGCTCCCACTCCCGTAGGAAGCGCGGCCATGTTTCGTCCGCTTCGCCAACGAAGATGACATCGGCAAGCCCTTCCAGGACTTCCGGCTCCACCGTCGCCATCGGTCCGCCAACGACAACTAAGACGCCCCGCGACCTAACCTCCTCGAGGATCTCGATCAACCGCTGTCCCTGGATGCTCATGCCGGTCAGGCAGACAAGGTCGGCCTGACCGAGGCGATCGAAGTCAATGTCTTCAACATTCTCGTCGACCACCGTCACATCGTGGTGGTCGGGAACGAGAGCGGCGAGCAACGCGAGGCATGCGACCGGCAAGTTGGCGCGCTTGCCGAACAGCTTCATGCAATGCTCCAGCCCCCAGAAGGAAATGTCGAAGCGAGGATTGATGATGACGATATCGGCCATGGGGCTCCCGGAGGTGGCTTTCAAGCTTAGCTTCGGCTCACCCACCAATTAAGGCGAGTGAGTTGTGTAGTGAGGGTAACCCCCTGGGCACTCCTCGGTTGCACGGTGGCTGCGCCCGGCGTCGCCTAATTCGGCGAATATTGGGCGAGGTTGATCCTGCGCGCGGAAAGCGCCTAGGCTTCATCGATGCAAGAGGCGCCTTTCATCGCTGTCGGCGGCGGCCTTGCCGGCGCTGCCTTCGCGCTCGAGCTTGCCCGCAACGGCGCTCCCGTACTCCTGCTCGAAAGCACCCGCTCACCCCATCACAAAGTTTGCGGCGAGTTCCTGAGTGAAGAAGCGCAAATGCTTCTGAATTATCTCGGCATCGACGTGCACAGCATGGGGGCAAGCTCCATTGGGACCTTCAGGCTGGCCGCGGGAGGGAACTATGCCGAGGCGCCGCTTCCCTTTCGCGCCGCCGGTTACTCGCGCTACCGCCTCGACCAGGACTTGCTGGAGAAGGCGGCAACCGCCGGCGCCGAAGTCAGACGCGGCGTGACCGTGACCGAGGTGAGCGCGACCGATGCGTCTATCGTCGTGAAGGCCGCCGGCAAGAAGCTGACGGCGAGAGCCATCGCGCTGGCGAGCGGCAAACATAACCTCCGCCAGTTTCCCCGCACCCCCAGCGACATGGTCGGCTTCAAGCTCCAGCTTCACGTCAGCGCCTCCGCGCGTGCTCTCCTTGATGACGTCGTTCAGCTCATGATGTTCGACGGCGGCTATATTGGCGCGATCCTCGTCGAGGAGGAGATCGTGACGCTATGCTGGGTGATGCATGGCGCGCTGCTCCCGCGCATCGGCGCCGACTGGGGGGCCCAGGCGGCCCACCTAGCAAGACAATCGCCGCTCCTCGCCGAGCTTCTCGACGGCGCCAAGCCCCGATGGAACAAGCCGGTCGCGGTCGCCGCCATCCCCTACGGCTATCTTCGCCGAGAGACGCTATCTCCGGCGATCTTTCCGGTCGGCGACCAACTCGCCGTTATTCCCTCTTTCACCGGCGACGGCATGTCGATCGCGCTTCTGTCGGGAATCGCTGCGGCGCAAGCTGTGCTTGCCGGCGACAGCGCCGATGCGTTCCAGCGCCGCATGATCGCCCGGCTCGGCCCGCAATTTCGCTGGGCCACGATGGTCAACGTGCTGTTAGAGACGAGGCGCCTGCACCCACTCACCATCGGCACGGCGAGGCTCCTGCCGCGTCTCGTGACCTGGCTCGTGCAATCGACGCGTCTCAGGGCCTATGCCGACGTCATGTCCTAGCGGGCCTGATCCAGCGGATCAGATAGCGGAAGGGAAGGCGCGGCACGACCTCAGCATGTTCGAGCCCCGCTGACTTTGCCAATCCGCTGGCCTCGGCGCGAGTGAACGCGCCCTCGACCGAGGTCCGGCCATCGAGCCGGCAAATGTCGTTGAGGAGGAGGAGGCGCGTGCCGGCCCGCGCGAACCAATAGCTCAGTCGGCTGCGCAAGATATCCTGGATCAGCAGCCGATCCCGTGCCTTTGCCGCCCCTTCGCGTAGGAATGCGATCGCGTCATCCTCGTCGAGATGATGCAGGAAGAGCGTGCTCATGATCATGTCGTAGCCGTCCGGCAGGGGATCCCGTCCGACCTTGAGCGCGAAGTAGCTGATCGGAGCGCCCGCGTGTACAGCGACCTGACGCGCATGGGAAATGGCCTCTTCGCTCGCATCGCAGCCGGCCAACTCAACGGCGAGCGAAGCCTTTGCCGCCCAGCGCGCGAGCGTCACGAGCACATCACCGCCCCCGCACGCGACATCGAGCACGCGCACCGTCCGGCCGGGATGCCGCCTGGCGGTAGCCAGCAGATCCGGCCACATTAGCCGGCTCGATCGCGTCACGGTATTGACGAGACGCAAGCCTCTCAGCGTCTCGGCGAGACGCGCCGCCGGCAAATCGGGCGCATCCATGATCTCGGGACGCCGATGCCGCCTGCTGAGATCGGTCCCCTGGTGATGCGCGTTCACGGGAGCTTGCTCGCGGAGCGGAGGGCGGTAGAAAAGCGACCCTATAGGAGGATTGCGGCGATTGCGCGCCGAAAGGCCGCAGCGCTGCAACGTGCGCCGCACCTTTTGAGTGACTATGTACCGTTTGGGAGGGGCTGCTCCACCAAGAGGAATTGTCCCAATGAAGCAATATCTGCTTTCGGCAGCGCTAGTGGCCGGGTTGTCGATCCCGGCGCTCGCCGCCAACCAACAACAGCATTATGTCGTCAGGGACTTCACCGGCTATTGCGCGGTGCTGGATTCGCATCCAAGCCCAGCCAGCAATCTGAAGATCATCGGCAAGGGTTATGACACCCGCACCGCGGCCGAACAGACCCTCAAGGGCCAAGCCCACTGCACCACCTAGTTCAACGTCGCTGACCTCGAGCCAGGATCGTCCACTATAATCCCTCCCCTACCGGGGAGGGATTGGTGGCGGAACAGGCGTTCGACGTCCTCGTCATTGGCGGCGGCATTCATGGTGCCGCGGTCGCGCGCGACGCCGCTGGCCGCGGGCTGGAAGTCATGCTCGCCGAGGCGGGCGATTATGCCTGTGCCACGTCGTCTGCCTCCTCGAAGCTGATCCATGGCGGCTTGCGCTATCTGGAGAGCTTCCAGTTCACGCTGGTGCGCGAGTCCTTGCTCGAGCGGGCGCAACTTCTCAAGACCGCGCCGCATCTCATCACGCCCGTAAGATTTCTCCTGCCCATCTATGGCTGGCAGCGGCGGCAGGCTTTGGTGCTCAGGGCCGGTCTTGCGCTCTACGATGCGCTCTCCTTCGGCGACGGCCTGCCGGCAAGCGGCAGGCTCGATGACGACGACATCGCTCAGCTGCCAAGGCTCCGGCAGGAGGGGCTGACATCGGTTCTGCATTATTGCGACTGCCTGACCGACGACGCACGGCTGACACTCTGCGTTCTCCTCGACGCGCGCGCCCGCGGCGCCGATATCCTCAATCGCCGCGCCGTCACCGCCATCACGCCGCTCGCCGATGGCTACGCAGTAACGCTCGACGAACGCGGTCAGAAGCGGAACGTCGAAGCGCGCTTCATCGTCAACGCGGCAGGTCCGTGGGTGGCGTGCGTCGATAGCCTGACCAAGGCCGCCCCGCCGCCGCGGCCGTTGCGGCTGGTGCGCGGCAGCCACATCGTGCTGCCGATGCCTCAGCCAGCGCAGACCGACGCCTATACGCTGCAAGACGAAGAGGAACGAGTGATCTTCGTCATTCCTTGGCTCGAAGGGCGCTTCCTGATCGTCGGCACGACCGACGTTGCCCATGAGGGCGATCCCGGCGAGGCGCGCTGCTCCGAGGAGGAGAAGGTCTATCTGCTGGCCGCCTATAACCGCTACTTTGCGGGCCCTCGTCCCGTGACGCCTGTCGATATCGTCTTCACCTGGTCCGGCGTGCGCGCGCTGCATGACGATGCGGAGGCACGGCCGAGCCGTATCAGCCGCACCCCAGAACTCTCCTCGGTCGCCAACGGGACGGGAGGTTTCGTCAGCCTTTATGGCGGCAAGCTCACCACCCACCGGGCCATGGCCGAGGAGGTGCTTGAGACATTGCAGAAACTCGGGGCAGCCATGAGCGGCGCCTGGACCAAGGACGTGCCGCTCTACGGCGGCACGCTGTCGAAGCCAGACCTTCTCGCTTGCGCCGAGCGCGGGCCTCGCAGCATTGCGGATGGGACGCGCCGACGTCTGGCGCTCACCTATGGCGACAAGATCGAGACGCTGTTCGAGCGCGTCGTCGCCAATCCGGGTCTGGCCGAGGAGATCGCTCCCGGAGTAACGCGCGCCGAGCTCGACCATGCGCGCGAGATCGAAGACGCCATCACGGCGGAGGACTTTCTGCTGCGGCGGACCAAGCTCTATCTCACACTCGACCCGAGCGGGCGGGACGCCGTCAAGCGGTGGTTCTCGGCCTAGGCCGCGGCGGCGGCCCCGGCCTTCACCACTTTGAGCAGCGTACCGTCGGCGCCGATGACTTTGATGCGCGCGCCTTGGGGAAGCTCCGGCCCTTCCACCCGCCAAATCGTGTCGCCGGTCTTGATGCTGCCTCTGCCGTTGACGATCGGATCGATCAGGTCGAAGGACTGGCCGATCAGCTGCACCGCGCGCTCATTGAGCAGCGGCCGCTCGCTCTCGAGCGGATGCTTGCGCAAATATTTCGCCGCGAGCAACACGGCGGCGAGCGACAGACCGCAAAACCAGATGAGCTGCCATTGCCAGGCAACGTCGTAGCGGAACGCGATCAACCCGGTGATTGCCGCGGCCATGCCGAACCACATCAGGAAGATGCCGGGCGACATGACCTCAAGCACGAACAGGATGGCGGCGATGATCAACCAATTCCACGCCCCGAGCTCAGCGAGCGTTCCCATGGAGCTGCCTCCCGACTAGACGGAGGGAACCGAGCCGCGCGTTCGCGGGCCGGCTGGCTGAGGCTGCGCGGCCGAATTGCCGCCGCTGCCGAATGCCTCGCGGACGATCTCGCCCACGCCGGCAATGGCGCCGATCACCGACGAGGCTTCGAGCGGCAGGATCAGCACTTTCTGATTTTTCGCCTCGGCCAACGCCTTCAGCGCACCGACATAATTATTGGCGACGAAATAGTTGATCGCCTGCACGCTGCCTTTGCTGATGGCATCGCTGACCACTTGCGTGGCCTTGGCCTCGGCCTCGGCCGAGCGCTCGCGCGCCTCGGCGTCGCGATAAGCCGCCTCGCGGCGGCCCTCGGCGGCAAGGATCTGCGCCTGCTTGGCGCCCTCGGCGGTCAGGATCGCCGCCTGCCGCTCGCCTTCCGCCACCAGGATCGCCGCGCGTTTGTCGCGCTCGGCCTTCATCTGTCGGGCCATCGAGTTCGACCAGGTCGCGCGGCGGCGCGATGTCCTTGATCTCGATGCGGGTGACTTTGACGCCCCAATTATGCGTGGCATCGTCGACAACCTTCAGCAGGCGGTGATTGATCTCGTCCCGCTCCGATAACAGCTTGTCGAGGTCCATCGAGCCCATCACCGTGCGGATATTGGTCATGGTGAGGTTGAGAATGGCGATTTGCAGATTGGTGATCTCGTAACTCGCCTGCGCCGCGTCGAGCACCTGGTAGAAGGCGACCCCGTCGACCTTGACCATGGCGTTGTCCTTGGTGATGACCTCCTGGCTCGGCACCTCGATCACCTGCTCCATCATGTTGAGCTTGCGGCCGATGCGGTCGATGAAAGGAATGATCAGAGTGAGTCCGGGTCGGAGCGTGCGCGTATAGCGGCCGAAGCGCTCGATGGTGAAGTTGTAACCCTGCGGCACAATTTTCACGCCGGCGGCGATTACGGCGATGAACAAAATTAACAGTGCGATAACGAAGATATTGAAGCCGAACATGGCGCCCTCCCGGAGGCGTTTGGCTAGAGGTTCTTGATTATGTCTCGTTGGTTGCTTTGGCTAGCCTTCCTCGCGGCAGTTAAATGGGTGCGAGGCCGATGAAATATAAGATGCTCGCCAATCCTCTTGATCCACCCTCATTTCGGAATGAGCTTAGCAATGTCATTTGCCGCCGCCGCAGCGGCGGCGTTCGCGGCCGGCCCCCAGGTTTTGTCGAGCGACCCGTTACGAACATCCTTGGTCTGGCGTGTGATGCCGAGCTGCGTTCCGTCGGGCGCAAGCACCACCCAGATGATGGTAATGCTTTGTTTTCCCTTAGCGCCTGGCGCGACCCGCACCGTACCCTGCACCTCGTAGACATTGGCCTGAAAGGCGGTCGCCAGGGTCAGCCCGCGCGCGGCAAGCTGCCGGCTGAGCGCAGCCGCAAGCGCCTCCTCCCCGTCGCCAGGCGCACCGGCCACCGTGACATAGGCGAAGGGCCCCGCCGCTGCCGCCGGTGGAGCGGTCTCGGCGGAAGCAGGAGAGGCCGCCAAGATCCCGACCACCAAGCTCAGCGCTACGATCAAAGCCGCTCGCATCTTTCAACTCTTCTTGGCGCGGCCGCGCTCGACCAGCTTCCGGTCCATGGCCGCCGCCCGCTCCGGCGGGCTACATCCAGCCTTGCAGCTCGCGCTCGATGAGATGGACGATCACCTCGATGCCCCCGGAGCTGTCGTTGAGGCAGGGAATGTAGCTGAACTTATCGCCGCCAAATTCGTGGAAGATCTCCTTGTTCTCCCCGGCGATCTCCTCAAGCGTCTCGATGCAATCGGCGGCGAATCCCGGGGTGACGATGGCGATGGCCTTCACGCCGTCGCGCGCCAGCGCCTCGACGGTCTTGTCCGTGTAGGGCTTGATCCACTCGGTGCGGCCGAAGCGCGATTGGAAGGTGAGCTTGAGTTTGGCCCCGAGCGGCCCGAGCGCCTTGCGCAATGCCTCGACGGTCTCGACGCATTGCTGCTGATAGGGATCGCCCCTGTCGACGTAAGTCTGCGGCAGTCCGTGGAACGAGGCGAGAATCGCCTCAGGCGTGAAGTCGAGCTTGTCGACATGCTGTTTGATCGAGCTCGCGAGCGCGTCGATATAGATGGGGTCCCGCGGATAAGCCGGCACGGTGCGCAGCGCCGGTTGCACGCGAAGTGTCTTCAGCGCGTCAAACACCTTGTCATTGGCTGTCGCCGTGGTCGCGCCGGCATATTGCGGATAGAGCGGAAAGGCGATCAGCCGGTCGCAGCCTTGAGCGACAAGCGCCTCCACCCGGGAGGCGATCGACGGCGAGCCGTAACGCATGGCCCAATCGACGATGATGCTTTTCGCGGCGAGCGCTTGACTCACTTTCTCCGCTTGGTTCCGCGTGATGGTGCGCAACGGGGATTCGTCGAGCTCCTCGTTCCAGATGGTGCGGTATTTGGCGCCGCTGGCGAAGGGGCGCTTCACCAGCACGATGAAGTTCAAAATCAGCCACCACAGCAGCCGGTTGGTCTCGATCACACGCCTGTCGGACAGGAACTCCTTGAGATATCGGCGCATCGGCCAATAGGAGGTGCCGTCGGGCGTGCCGAGATTGATGAGCAGGACCCCGATGCGGCCTTGCGGCTGAGGCGCCGCCGATTGCTCGGATTTTGCGGCAAACCTGCCGGAATGCGGGGTTTCATTCATGTAAGAGCGGCTCATCGTTGGGTATTCGAGACCCTTAGATAGAGCATCGCCCGCGACGCGCCTAGCCATCCGGCCAAGCTGTGGTGGCAGGCAGCCTCGACCTTGTGCCCGCTAATGCGAGAGATATGTTGGCGGGGGAACCTCATTGCGGGCTTCGATGAGCGCCATGCTCAACAGATAGGCCAAAAATTCCCGACCTTCGGACTGAGCGATCTTCATCAGCAGCTCGAGCATCTCCTCGACATCGTCGCCGTGTGCGAGCTGCATAATGCCTTCGTCGGTGACAAAATCCTCGTCCGACATACGGGTCGCTCTCCGAGCCGAAGTGAACTCGATCCTGTCACAAATGATGCGCTCTCTCCTAGTGATGTGCCCAACGATAGGACTGATGATCACCATTGATGGCTTTAATGATCGTCGTCTCCCGCACTGCACATTTTCTCGGCATCAGCGATGATGACGGCATGGTCGAAGCCGAGTCGCTTCGTCCTCCAGTCCTCGACCCACTCCGCCGCTTCCGCGTCGGACCCCGCTTGCGGCGTCGGCGCTTCGCCAAATCGGGTCATATAGACAACACTGACGGCATGACCGCGCGGATCGCGCGAAGGGTCGGAATAGACGCCGACGAGATGGAGCCAACCCACCACAATGCCGGTCTCCTCTAGGACTTCGCGTCGGCATGCCGCCTCGGTCGTCTCGCCGATATCGATGAACCCGCCGGGAAGGGCGTAATCGCCTTTAAAGGGCTCGTTCCTGCGGCGAATGAGCAGCACGCGCGCCTCGCCGTCGAACATCACGCAATCGGTCGCCAGCAGAGGTGTCTTCGGCACGGTCATGGCGGACGACCATATCTCAAGCGCCGCCGTCCGGGAATGCGCCGATCCGATCGCGCCCGAGCAGCGGCCTTGCCTGTCACTTGCCGGAGAGCCGCCGCAATTCCTTGAGCGCCATGGCTAGCAGATAAGCAAGAAAATCGAATCCCTTGGCGCGCGCGCGCCGGACCAAAGGCGAGATCTGATCGGCAATGGCTTTGGCTGCTTCACGCGCGCCTTCCCCGGACGGGCCCGAGCCGCTTGGATCAGACATTCGCCCCCTGCCCCGACGTTCCCCGCCGGTGATTCTCGCTCAACTCTTTCCGTAGGCGGCAAATCCGCCTACGGAGCCATATCGTCCGTACACATCATTTCTATCAGACACCCGGGGGAACCGGCAACCAAATTTGCAATTGTCCCCGACTTAAGTCAGCAAACGACGGGGCGGCGCGTTAGCGTGGCTGAGGTACGATGCGGAGATAAGGCCGCGGCGCCTTCCACCCGTCCGGGTAGATTTTCTTCGCCTCCTCGTCGGAGACGGAGCCGGAGATGATCACGTCCTCGCCTTCCTTCCAGTTTGCCGGCGTGGCAACGCGGTGCTTCGCCGTGAGCTGCATCGAATCGATCACGCGCAGCACCTCGTCGAAGTTGCGCCCGGTGGTCATCGGGTAGACGAGGATCAGCTTGATCTTCTTGTCCGGACCGATGACGAACACATTGCGGACCGTCTGATTGTCGGCGGCGGTGCGCCCATCAGAGCCGCCCGACGTGCTGGCCGGCAACATGCCATAGAGCTTGGAAATCTTGAGGTCAGTATCGCCGATCATCGGGTAGTTCGGGGCGAAACCCTGCGTTTCCTTGATGTCTTCGGCCCATTTGGCATGCCGATCCACCGGATCGACGCTCAAGCCGATGATCTTGACCCCACGCCGGTCGAACTCGGGCTTGATCCTCGCCATATAGCCGAGCTCGGTGGTGCAAACCGGCGTGAAGTCCTTGGGATGGGAGAACAACACGGCCCAGGAATCGCCGAGCCATTCATGAAAGCAAATCTTGCCTTGCGTGGTCTCCGCTTCGAAATCCGGTGCGGTTTCGCCGAGCTGTAGCGTCATTGTCGTTCTCCATTTCCCTGGCAACTTTGCCGAATTGACCTCTTTGCGCCCCGCGACCAGCAAGGATTTAGGATGCCTTGCCTGGGTCTCGCAAGTAGCACCCGACATTTGGCGATACCGGCCTCGCGTGGCGTGGCAGATCGCCGCAAAGGGAATGTCCGCGAGTTCCGAGCGTCAAAACGGGCGGGCCGGACCCAACGAGGCAAGAAACAGAAGCAGCCCAAACAAGAAGATCACCACCGCGCCGCCCATGGCGCAGCTGGTCCACACCACATTGGTCCAGGCGGCATTATTGCCGCCGAGCTTGAGTGCAAGCTCGCGGGAGCCCAGCGCCAGCGTCGCCAGCACGGCCACGGTAATCGCGGTGCCAAACGCCATGGCGAAGGTCGCCGCCACGCCCGCCCAGAACAGGCCTTGGGTCACCGCGAAGACCAGCACGAGGATGGCGCCCGTACACGGCCTGATGCCGACCGAGAGCACCACGGCCATGACCTTACGCCAGGAAAACGGCCCGGCGAGCTGCCGCGCGTCGACGATATGGTCGCACGCCTCGCTATGCGCGTGGTGGTGATGCGCGTGGGCGTTATGGCCGTGAGCGTGATCGTGAGTGTCACCGTGATTGCCGTGATCGTGCCCGGGATTGCTCTCACTGGCTTGAGCGGCTGGCCCGTCGTGGAAGCGACGCCATAAGCGCAAGAGCTGAGTCACCAGCAGATAGAGGCCAAGCAGGGCGATCATTGCGTAGCTCACACTTTCAAGGTGGTTCGACCAGGCATTGATTTGCAGCCCGCTGGCGTTGAGCCCAAACAGCAGCAAGCCGACCAGGGCGACAGCCGTGAAAGCCTGCATCGCGGCGGCGATGAAGGAGATGATGACGCCGCGCCGCGCCGTCTCCTCGTTGGCCACGACATAGGATGAGATGATGGTCTTGCCGTGTCCGGGTCCCACCGCATGCAAGATGCCATAGAGAAAGGAGAGCCCAGCCAGCGTAAGCGCGCCGCCGATCGGATTGTCGGTCTTGAGGCCTTTGACGCTCATGGCGAGCGTACGTTGCAGGGTCTGCTGTTTGTCGAGGACCCAGGCGAAGACCCGCCCTAGCGGTCCCGACGATTGAAACGGTGCTGCCACCGGCCGGGAGAAGGCGGCCGGCGGGGGCGCCACCTCTGTCGCTGCGAATGGATTGATCGGCTTCAACTCCGCCTCGGCGGTCGTACAGGCGAAGAGCAGGGAAAGGCCGGCAAGCAGCAAGGCGGTGGCGAAACGACGGGTGTCCCCGTTCACAGATGCAAGTCCTTGCATTTGACCGTCACGGTCTGGGCGAATTGCGACCCGAAATTCGAGTTCGGCCCGAGCTGGCTGAAGAAGGACTCGGTCAAGGCTTTGGTGTCGGCAGCCGTTTCCGCATCCGGCAGCGTAACCGATGCCGTGCAGCCTTTGGTTTCGGTGCCCACCAAACTGACCGGCTTCTCCGTAGCAAAGCCGAAGGCGACGAAAAAGGATGGGTCATAGACGTCGATTGCAACCGGCTTGCCGTGCGTGTCGACTGGCGTCTCCAACGGCAGCGTGAAATGCAGCGTGAGCACGCTCTTGTCGTAATCGACCCAATAGTCGACCGGCAGCTTCAACTTGAGGAGCTTGTCGTCCTCGCCCTCGAGATGCACGTAGGTGAAATAGTCGAAGTCCTTCAGCGACTCGACATTGACCTGGGCGAGCGGCTTCAACTCCTCCTTCGAATAGACCCCGTCCTTGTTGGCATCGAGGCCCTCGATCGCCATGGCGGTATAGAATTCATCGAAGGTCCAGGCGTGACGAATGCCAGTGATCTGGTGATTCGGACCGAGCACGATCTCCGAGCGGACCGTTGCCCAGACATGCGGATGGGCGGCGACAGCGGACGCAAAGCCGACCGTGGCCCAAACGGCAAGAGGAATTCCGAGAAGATGCTGGCGCCCCAGTAGGCCTCGCAGCGGCAAGGCTTAGCTCCCTTGAAGGTGAGCTTTCCTACGCGCGAATTATGGAGGATTGGGGGCCGGCGTATAGGACAATTGCTCGCGGTCCGCCAACGCCAAGCTGTCGGTGCGTGTGTACAGATCTGAAGCGAGTCGAGCTCCGCTTTTGCGCGGAGCTGGACTCAATCTGGATGTGGCTAGTCTAGTTGCCGGCCGCGGTGAGCTTGGCGGAAATTCTGCCAAACAGGCCCGACAGATCGGTGCCGACCGCGTTCACGGCGGTGATGATCGCAACGGCGATGCCGGCGGCGATCAGACCATACTCGATGGCGGTGGCGCCCAACTCGTCCTTGACGAAACGCGCGAATGAAGTCCTGATTTTCGACACTCCCTTATTGGGTTATTCCCTGGCCCCGCGCCCGCCTGACTTTCCGGTCGGTGGAACCTGACGCGGAAAATAGCAGCGCTGCCTTAGATACACGTTAAATCAATCCAACAGAGACCGAGCATGTTGTAAATAACGCAAAGGTCTCGGATACCTAAATGAAGGAAAAATTTGGAAAAATTACTGGAAGTTTGTTTCTTGGCTTTACTAGTTATTTACTACTTCGTAATAACTTGGGTCCCAGCACCCCCGCAAACGTAAAGATCGGTCTCCGCACCATATCCTCGGGTGACCTTAACTCGCGCCCCAACTCTCTCTAGAACAAAATAGGAACGAGAGTGAGGTCAGTAGCGTGGGTAACGACGTTCCAGGCGGTGCAGACGGTGTCCTCGTTCCGCTGGCTGGCGTTGCAAAAGCAGGCGGGGCAAGGGCTAGGGTCCTGATTGAGCTGCGCGCACAGATCCGCGCGATCGAGCAGGTTCCCGTGTCTCTGGCCAATCCCCCCGCACCGGGCACGGCCCTTCCCGGCCCCGCCTGCTCTCTGTCTTCCCCCCTTTTTCCCTTGAACCGGCTCAAGCGCGGAGGGCTGCATGAGCTGAGGCCTGAAGCCTATCGGGATGGCCCTGCGGCGCTGGCTTTCGCCCTTGCCATGATCGCCGAGCAGGCCAGGAGACCGCGCCCCCGGGATCTCGTGCTGTGGTGCCTTACCAGGAGCGCGGCGCGGGAGTGGGGACGCCCTTATGGGCCCGGTTTGCGCGCCTTCGGCCTCGACCCGGCACTTTTTCTCATTGTCGAGGCAAGAACGGTCGAAGACGCCGCCTGGGCTCTGGAAGAGGGGCTGAAGAGCCGGGTGTTAGGGGCAGCCTTGGCGCAGGCCGAGATCAAGGCCCCCCTCGCCGCCCGCCGTCTCAGCCTTGCCGCGCAAGCCGCGCATACGCCGTGTCTGCTCCTCTCGAGCCATCAGCAACCGGGCCTCCCCGGCACCCTCACCCGCTGGCGCATCGCCGCCAGGGGCAGTGCTGAAGCCCTCTTCGACGCAAATGCGCCCGGCGCACCGTCCTGGCAGCTCACGCTTGAGCGCTGCCGGGGCGAGGCCCCGGGGCGGAGCTTTATCGTGGAGTTCAGTCATGAGTCGTTTCGTCTCAATCTTTCTGCCGCATCTTCCGATCGAGCGCCTGAAGCGGGAGAGGGCGGCGAGCGACGCGCCGTTAACCGATGACCGGCCTTTAGCCCTCGTCGACAACGCGGAGCGCGGGCTCGTCCTCAGCGCGGTCAATGCGGCAAGTCTCGGCCATGGCCTCTTCCCCGGCCTCGGTCTCGCCGATGCGCGCGCCATCTGTCCGGCTCTCCTCACCCTTCCCGCCACGCCGAGTAAAGATCAAGACGCTCTTCTCGATCTCGCCCACTGGGCCTCTTGCCGTTACAGCCCGACGCTGAATGCCGACGGCAATGACGGGCTCTGGCTCGACATCACTGGCGTGCCCCACCTCTTCGGCGGCGAGCAGGCGCTGCTCGCCGACATGGAAGCACGGCTCGCCCGCGCCGGCTTCACCGCGCGGCTTGCCCTGGCCGAGACCTTGGGGGGCGCCCATGCGCTCGCTCGCTACGCGCGGAGGTCTTCGATCGTCGTCCCTCATGCAGAGATCGAGACTGCACTCGCGCCCCTACCCGTCGAGGCGTTGCGGCTCGAGCCTGAAATCGTGACACTGCTGAAGCGGCTCGGGCTTAAGCGCATCGGTCAGCTTTATGCTCTGCCACGAACCAGTCTCGAGCGGCGGTTCCACGCCAAGGAGACAGCGGAGGCCGTGCTCCGGCGGCTCGATCAGGCGCTCGGCCGCCGCAAAGAGCCGCGCGTTCCGCTCCTTCCCTCGCCCGACTTCGTGGCGCGGCTGCCGTTCCCGGAGCCGCTCATCACCCATGAGGGCGTCTTGGCCGGCCTCGACCATCTCACGAGCACGCTTTGCGCCAAGCTTGCACGCGCAGGCCGCGGCTGCCGGCGCCTCGCACTTTGGGTCGCCCGCTCCGACGGCTCATCGACCGTGATCGAGGCAGGCTTGAGCGCCCCCTCGCGCGAGCCCGAGCATCTCTTGCGCCTCATCGAGGACAAGGTCGATGCGCTCGACATGGGCTTCGGCGTCGATCTCATGTCGCTTGCGGCGCTCGTGACCGAGACGCTTGCCCCGGCGCAAACCTCGCTCACGCAAGCGAACGGAAAGATCGCGGCCGAACCGTTGATCGACCGCCTCATCAATCGCTTGGGCGCGCGCGCCGTGCGCCGCCTCTTTCCCAAGGGGAGTCACATCCCGGAATTGGCGCAAGGCCTGAAAAGCGCACTTGCCGGGCCGTCCTTCTGGCCTGAGCTGTCTTCCCCCAAGCCGAGACGACCGCAGCTTCTCTTCACCCGGCCGGAGCCTTTGACCGTGCTTGCCGAGATCCCGGAAGGACCGCCGGCGCGCTTCACCTGGCGGCATGTGACGCGCCGCGTGATAAAGGCCGAAGGTCCTGAGCGCATCGCGCCGGAATGGTGGCGTGAACTGCGTCAGCAACGCTCCCCGGCAGCAAGGCCGCGCGATTATTACCGCATCGAGGACGAGGACGGGCACCGCTACTGGGTGTTCCGCGAAGGCCTCTATCAGGAGAGCGAGCGTGGGTCTCCTGGCTGGTATCTGCACGGGGTGTTGGGGTGAGGCCATGCCATGGTCCGTTACGCCGAGCTCGACGTCACTACCAATTTCACTTTCCTGCGTGGCGGCTCCCATCCCGAGGAGCTGATGGCGACGGCCAAGGCGCTTCAACTCGACGCCATCGCCATCACTGATGCCAATACCCTAGCCGGCATCGTGCGCGGCCACCTCGCCGCCAAGGAGGTCGGCATCAAATTCATCGTCGGCGTCCGGCTCGATTTGCTGGATGCGCCCGACCTGCTGGCCTATCCGCGCGACCGCGCCGCTTACGGCCGGCTCTGCCGGCTGCTGACGCTCGGCCAGCGCCGCACGGAGAAAGGGCAGTGCACGCTTTATTTCGATGATGTCGCCGCCCATGCCGAGGGCCTGATCTTCATCGTACTGCCTCCTGAGGATTTTCCCTCCCCCTGCAAGGGGAAGGGTGGCGATGACCATCGGCCATCGCCGGGTGGGGGTCTGCGCGCTGTCAGCCAATCTGACCCCCACCCCGGCCCTCCCCCTTTTAGGGGGAGGGAGTCCTGCTCGACTTTCGAGGCTGAGCTTCGGCGTATCCAAGCAACTCTCGGAGCGCCTCTCTACCTCGCGGCAAGGCATGCTTATCGCGGCGACGATCGCGCGCGCATCGCCGCGCTCGCCGATCTCGCCGCGCGAGCCGACATTCCCCTCGTCGCCACGGGCGGCGTTCTCTATCACGCGCCCCATCGCCGTCCCCTACAAGATGTGCTGACCTGCATCCGCGAGAAATGCACGATCAACGAAGCGGGGTTGCGCCTGGAGGCCAATGCCGAGCGGCATATCAAGCAGCCCGAGGAAATGGCGCGCCTGTTCAAAGGCCATGAAGACGCCCTCCACCGCAGCGTCGAGATCGCCGACGTCTGCACCTTCTCTCTCGATGAATTGAAATACGAATATCCCGACGAGCCGGTGCCGCACGGCAAGACGCCGCAATCGCAACTGGAAGAGCTGACCTGGGAGGGCGCCGCCTGGCGCTATCCCAATGGCATCCCCGAAAGGGTGCGCGACACGCTGCGCAAGGAGCTCGTGCTCATCGCCGAGCTCAACTACGCGCCCTATTTCCTCACCGTGCACGACATCGTGCATTACGCGCGCAGCCAAAGCATTCTCTGCCAAGGCCGCGGCTCGGCCGCCAACTCCGCCGTCTGCTATTGCCTCGCCATCACCAATGTCGATCCCACCGAGATCGATCTCCTGTTCGAGCGCTTCGTCTCGCCCGAACGGAAGGAACCGCCCGACATCGACGTCGATTTCGAGCATGAGCGGCGCGAGGAGGTGATCCAATATATCTATGCGCGCTACGGTCGTGACCGCGCCGGGCTCGCCGCCACCGTCATCTGCTATCGCGGACGGCTTGCCGTGCGCGAGGTCGGCAAGGCGCTCGGCCTCTCCGAGGATACCGTCGCCGCGCTTGCCACCACCATCTGGGGCCTGAGCAATTCAGGCCTGCCGGACGAATATGTGCGCCAAGCGGGGCTCGATCCCAAAGACCCGTTGCTCGCCCGAGTGCTCGAGCTGACGCAAGAGCTGATCGGCTTTCCGCGCCATCTCTCCCAGCATGTCGGCGGCTTCGTGCTGACGCGCGGGCCTCTCTCGGAGGTCGTCCCCATTGGCAATGCCGCCATGCAGGACCGCACCGTGATCGAATGGGACAAGGACGATCTCGATGCGCTCGGCCTGCTGAAAGTGGATGTGCTGGGCCTCGGCATGCTCACCTGCATCCGCAAGGCCTTCGCTTTGTTGAAAGCGCATTACGGCAAGGAGATCGGCCTCGGCACGGTGCCGCGCGACGATCCTGCCGTTTACGACATGCTCTGCCGCGCCAATTCGATCGGCGTGTTCCAGGTCGAGAGCCGGGCGCAGATGAATATGCTGCCCAGACTGAAGCCGCGCTGTTTCTACGATCTGGTCATCGAGGTCGCCATCGTCCGGCCTGGCCCGATCCAGGGCGACATGGTGCACCCGTATCTGCGCCGCCGCTGCGGCGCCAAGCCGGTCGAGTTTCCTTCGCCGCACCCAGACTACGGCCCCGCCGACGAGCTCCGCCAAGTGCTGGGCAAGACCATGGGCGTGCCTTTGTTCCAGGAGCAAGCGATGCGGCTCGCCATGGTGGCGGCGAAATTCACCGGACCGGAGGCGAACGAGCTGCGCCGCGCCATGGCCACCTTCCGCCGCCGCGGCACCATCGACAAACTGCACGCGAAGATGGTCGGCCGCATGACGGCGCGCGGCTACCCAGCCGAGTTCGCCGAGCGCTGCTTCAACCAGATCAAGGGTTTCGGCGAATATGGCTTCCCCGAGAGCCACGCCGCGAGCTTCGCCCATCTCGTCTATGTCTCGGCCTGGATCAAATGCCATTACCCCGCAGCCTTTGCCGCGGCGCTGCTCAATTCCCAGCCGATGGGGTTCTATGCTCCGGCACAGATCGTGCGTTGCGCGCGCGAGCATGGTGTCGAGGCGCGTGAGGCTGATGTCAATTTGAGCCTCTGGGACTGCACGCTCGAACCTGCTTCACGCGCTCAAGTAGCGCGAAACGCGGTAGCGCCAACAAAATCAACTTTCGCGCTCCGTATCGGCATGCGCCAGATCGACGGGCTGCGCGAAGACGATGTGCAGCGCCTCGTCTCAGTGCGCGAGTCCATCCCCACTAGGACTTATAGCGACGCGCGCGACCTGTGGCGCCGCAGCGGGCTGAAACGCGCAAGCCTGGAGAAGCTCGCCGTGGCCGATGCCTTCCGCTCGCTCGGGCTCGACCGCCGCCAGGCGCTGTGGGAGGTGCGCGGCCTGCCCAAGGAATTGCCGCTGCCGCTGTTCGATCATGCCGATGAAGCCGATACCGGCGGCGAGCCTCTCGTCACGCTGCCAATCATGCCGCTCTCGGAGCATGTGGTGAACGACTACCGCACGCTCAGGCTTTCCCTCAAGGCCCATCCCATGAGCTTCCTGCGCGATCGCATCAAGGCGGCACGTTTCGCCGCTTGCGCCGATCTCAAAGCCATGCGCGACGGGGCGCGCGTGAGCGTCGCCGGCGTCGTGCTGGTGCGCCAGCGCCCGGGCTCAGCGGCAGGCGTGGTGTTCATGACCATCGAGGACGAGACAGGCGTCGCCAATGCGGTGATCTGGCCCAAAGTGCTCAAACGCGAACGCAAGGTGGTGATGGGCGCGCGCCTCGTCGTGGTGCATGGCCGTATCCAGCGCCATGAGGACATCATCCATGTGGTTGCAGCAAAGCTCGAGGACCGCAGCGATTGGCTGAGCCTGCTCACCGAGGATGGCGAGGCCTTGAGCGTGGCGCTCGCCAATGCCGACGAGGTCAAGCGCCCAGACCCAGGTTCATGGCGCGGCGCCCCCGACGAGGCGCCGCTGCCGCTCGCACCGGCCGATCACGTCAAGCAGCCGCCGGCCTCTCGCGAACGAAACCATCCCCGCTGGCACCCGCGCCGTCACCCGCGCGCAGAGCGCATCATCCCCAAATCCCGCGATTTCCACTAGCCGGTGGTCAGCAGAGCGAAACTCGCTATGCTGACGCGCATGACGCGCCGGACGTTCATTTCGCTTGCCGTTTTGCTGCTCTCGCTCGGCTTTGCCGCGAGCGAGCTCGGCACCCGCGCGCTCGCCTTCGAGCCGCCGGAAAGCGAAAGCGGCTTCCAGCCGAAGCCCCTGGTCACGGCGAAGCGGCACATGGTCGTCGCCGCGCATCCGTTGGCAGCCGAAGCCGGGCTCGCCATCCTGCGCAAAGGCGGCAGCGCGGTCGACGCCGGCATCGCGGTGCAGATGGTGCTCAACCTGGTCGAGCCGCAATCCTCAGGGCTGGGCGGCGGCGGCTATATTCTTTACTGGGACGCCGACGCCAAGCAGCTCGTCAGCATCGACGGCCGCGAGACCGCACCCACCGCCGCCACGCCCGAACTCTTCCTCGATGCGGATGGCAAGCCGCTGCCGCGCGACGCGGCCATGGCGAGCGGGCTTTCGATCGGTGTCCCCGGAGCACTGGCGGCGCTTGCGCTCGCCCACGAGAAATACGGCAAGCTGCCTTGGGCGGAATTGTTTGAGCCCGCCATCGCGCTTGCGCGCGAAGGTTTCCCCATCTCGCCACGCCTCGCCAAGCTGCTCGCGGAGATGGACCCTCAGAGCTTTACGCCGGACGCGCGCGCTTATTTCTTCGACGCGCAAGGGAGAGCTTGGCCGGTCGGCTACAAACTCGCCAACCCGGCGCTTGCCGACACGTTCGAGACGATCGCCCGCGACGGTCCGAAGGCTTTCTATCAGGGCGACATCGCCAAAGACATCGCCGACGCGGTCGAGAACGACCCACGCAAACCGGGTACGCTTACAGCGGAGGACCTCGCGTCCTATCGCGCCATCGAGCGCGAGCCGATCTGCGCGCCCTATCGCGCGCATAAAGTGTGCGGCATGGGGCCGTCATCCTCCGGCGGCGTTACCGTGGCGCAAGTGCTCGGCATCGTCGAGCCGTTCCATCTCGGTCCCGCGCCGCTCGGCGCGCGCGCGGCGCATCTGATCGCCGAGGCGGAGCGGCTCGCTTTCGCCGACCGCGCGCGCTACCTCGCCGATAGCGATTTCGTCGCGGTCCCGGTCTCAGGCCTGCTCGACCCGACTTACCTTGGCGAACGACGCGCCTTGATCAATCCCGACCGCGCGCTCGCGCACGTTGCCGCGGGATCGCCGCCAAACGTCAAGCAAGGCGCTTTCGGCAACGACCACACGCAGGAAAGGGGCGGCACCAGCCAGATCTCCATCGTCGACAATTCCGGAAATGCCTTCTCCTTCACCACCAGCATCGAGTTTGCCTTCGGCGCGCGCACCATGGTGCGCGGCTTCCTACTCAACAATCAGCTCACCGATTTCTCCTTCGAGCCAGTGGACGAGGAGGGTCGCCCGGTCGCCAATCGCGTCGAGCCCGGCAAACGGCCGCGCAGCGCCATGGACCCGACCATGGTGTTCGGCGACGACGGCAGCTTGCGCTACGTGCTGGGTAGCCCCGGTGGCCCGGCGATCATTCTGTACAACGTTAAGACCATTCTCGCGCTGATCGATTGGGGGCTCGACCCCGCGCAGGCGAGTGCGCTGGTCAATTTCGGCAGCACCGAGGATGTCGTTCTGCTCGAGCCCGGCGACGAATGGAACTCCCTCGCCGCCTCGCTGAACGCCATGGGTCATGAGGTTCGTCGTGTGCCGATGACGAGCGGCGAGCACGTCATCGCCGTGACACCTAACGGGCTCGAAGGCGGCGCCGACCCCCGCCGCGACGGCGTGGCGCTGGGGGATTGATGCCACGTCGCACCCTCACGATCGCCGTGCGTGGTGCAGGCGTGGTCGGACTGTGGCAGGCGCTGCTGCTGGCACGGCGCGGTCACAGCGTGACGCTCCATGAGCGCTCGGCAGAACCCTTTACCGAGGCATGCAGCCCTTATGCCGGCGCCATGCTTGCGCCGCGCTGCGAGGAGGAAAGCGCCGAGACCGTGATCGGCGAGCTCGGCAGACGCGGCATCGCGCTGTGGAAAGAGACCTATCCCGGCACCCAAACCAATGGCACGCTGGTTGTCGCGCTGCACCGCGATCGCGCCGAGCTCGATCGCTTCGCCCGCATGACGGGAGGGCATCGGCGGCTGACTCCCGCCGAGCTGGCCGAAGCCGAACCAGGTCTGGCCGACCGTTTCGCCGGCGCGCTGCTCTACCAAGAAGAAGCGCATCTCGCGCCGGACGCCGCGTTGCGCTTCCTGCTCGATGCGGCGATCGCCGATGGCGTGGCCTTGCGCCTCGGCGACGGCGAGATGCCGCAAGGTGCCGATCTGGTCATCGATTGCCGCGGCCTCGCCGCCAAGGACGACCTCCCGACGCTGCGCGGCGTGCGTGGCGAGCGAATCGTCGTCAAGAGCCACGAGGTCAATCTGGCGCGGCCCGTGCGGCTGCTGCATCCGCGCTTTCCACTTTACGTTGTCCCCTGGGGCAGCGGCGTTTACATGATCGGCGCGACGGTGATCGAGAGCGAGGAAACCGGCGCCATCACGCTCCGCTCCGCGCTCGATCTGCTGTCGGCAGCTTACGCGCTGGACCCCGCCTTCGCCGAGGCCGAGATCATGCGTCAGGGCGCCGGCGCGCGCCCCGCCTTCCCCGACAATCGGCCTAGGATTATCCCGCGGAACGGCTATATCTACGTCAACGGTCTTTACCGGCATGGCTTCCTGCTCGCGCCGGTTCTGGCCGAGCTGGTCACGGCCTATATCGACACCGGCGCCACGCACCCGGAGGTGTTTCTTGCAGATCCTGCTCAACGGTGAGGCTCACGCCACCGACGCAAAGACGCTCGATGAGCTTTGCGCGCGGCTCGGCTTCGCCGAGGCGAAGATCGCCACCGCCGTCAACGGTAATTTCGTCGCCGCCACGGCACGCCCGGCCGTCGCGCTGGCGCCGTCCGACGAGATCGAGATCGTGGCGCCGAGGCAGGGCGGCTGATGCTCACGCTTTACGGCCAGTGCTTTTCCTCCCGGCTGCTGCTCGGCACGGCACAATATCCCTCGCCCGAAAGCCTGAAGCAGGCGGTCAAGGCGTCGGGCGCCGAGATCGTTACGGTCTCGCTGCGCCGCGAATCCGCGCGCGCGCTAACCGGCCAAGGCTTCTGGGCGCTGATCGAGGAGCTCGGCTGCCGCGTGCTGCCCAACACCGCCGGCTGCCGCACGGCGAAAGAGGCGATCGCCACCGCGCAGATGGCGCGTGAATTGTTCGGCACCGACTGGATCAAGCTGGAAGTGATCGCCAATGACGACACATTGCAGCCCGATCTGTTCGGCCTGGTCGAGGCGGCAGCCGCCCTAACTGCCGACGGCTTCGCGGTACTCCCCTACACCACCGAGGATCTCAGCGCCGCCGAGCGGCTCGTCGCCGCAGGCTGCACCGTGCTGATGCCGTGGGCTGCGCCGATCGGCTCGGCGCGCGGGTTGATCAACAAGGACGCGCTGAAGACGTTGCGCGCCTATTTCCCCGACATCCCCCTCGTCATCGACGCCGGGATCGGCACGCCTTCGCATGCGGCCGAGGCGATGGAGTTGGGCTACGACGCCATCCTGCTCAACACCGCCGTGGCCAAGGCGGGCGATCCGGTGAGGATGGCGGAGGCCTTCGCGCGCGCGATCGAAGCGGGACGGCTTGCCTTCGAGGCCGGTCCGCTCGAGCCGCGCGACATGGCATCGCCGTCGACCCCCGTCGCCGGCACGCCCTTCTTCAAGATCGATCACGCGTCCTGATCGACCCGGCCTTGCCCCGCCTTGATCAACCTCGATCCCTTCTATCCCATCGTTCCCGACACCAACTGGCTCGCCCGGCTGCTGCCGCGCCGCATCAAGCTGGTGCAGCTCCGCATCAAGAACGAGCCGCGCGGCGTGGTTCAGGGAGAGATCAAGCGGGCGGTCAGGCTGTGCGCGGTGCATCGCTGCCAGCTCGTGATCAACGACTATTGGCGCGAGGCGATCGAGCTCGGCGCGAATTTTGTGCATCTCGGCCAGCAGGACCTCGCTGCCGCGAATCTTCGCGCCATCCGCGCCGCGAACATCAAGATCGGCGTCAGCACGCATACCCTTGAGGAGCTGGAGGCCGCATTGGAAGCCGAGGCCGACTATGTTGCGCTCGGCCCTATCTACGCGACCACGCTGAAGCAGATGCCCTGGCCGCCGCAGGGCCTGCCGCGCGTCGCCGAATGGCGCGAGCGAATCGGTTGCCCGCTGGTGGCGATCGGCGGCCTCACGCTTGGCCGCGCGCCCCTGGTGCTTGCCTCGGGGGCCGATTCCGTGGCGGTCATTACCGACATCATGACAAGCCAAGACCCTGAAGCGCGTGTGGAAAACTGGATCGAAGCCACCGCGCCATGGCGAAATTTATCCACAGGCCGTCAACAAGGCTAGCGGGGCAGTTTGGGGCTTGACCGTCGACCCTTCGGCCGGGGATCATCCTGCCTGACGGGGGTTGGTCAACTGGTCATCCAGGGGGCGTGATGAGCTATCGTCTCGATCCGGCAATGCCGATGAGCGAGGCAGTGCGACGCGTGGCCTTTGGCGAGCTTGAGATCGCCCATGGCGCGTTGGCGACCCCGCCCGAGCGGCACAGCGGCGTGCATAGCGCCCGCAAATGCCTGAAGCGCCTGCGTTCGATGCTTCTGCTGGTGCGGCCCGGCATGCCTGAACCGGTCTTCGCCAATTTGACCGATCGTCTTGCCGTCATCGCGCGCGGCCTTGCACCTGCACGCGACGCCCATGCCCTGATCGACGCCGTCGATAAGCTCGAGCGCGAGACGGGACCGGGACCTGGACAAGGTCCGATCCAATCGTTGCGTGGCTGGCTGCATAAACGACGGCACGCGGCCGAGCAGAATCTCGAACGGAGCGCGGCATCGGATGCCATGCGCGCGCTGCTCGAGGTGCGGCCGGCCTTTGCCGGGCTGGCCGTCTATCCCGACGACTTCCGTTCCGTCGCTAAGGGGCTCCGGCGCTGCTACCGCACGGCGCGGCAATCGTTTCAGCATGGCTTCGCCGAAGATCGCGACGAAGACCTCCACGAATGGAGGAAGGGCGTGCAGCATCATTGGCGGCAGATGCAATTGCTTGCACCCTGCTGGCCTTCAGAGCTTAACGCGCGGGCCGAAGCGGCGCGCGCCCTCTCGCAAATCCTTGGCGACGACCACGACATCTCGTTGCTGACGCGGCTCGTGTCCACGCCGACCATGACATTCGGCAGCCCCGACGAGACCGCTGCGTTTCTGAAGCGCTGCCGCAGACGCCACAAGGCGCTGCGCAAAGACGCGAGCGCCCTTGGCGAAAGGCTTTTCGCCGAGCGGTCGCGACCTTTCGCCGAGCGGATCGAGGCCTATTGGCAGATCGCCGCCAGCAGCATTATCGAGCCCGCGGCGGAGACACGGCCTGACAACGTGGTGGCCTTCGGCGATCTGCGGGCTCCGCGCGCCGGCTAGAGCAGATCCGGAAAGCTGGAAACCGGCTCTCGATAAGATCAGGCTTCAGATCTAGAGTCCCCTCGCCTCGCGCCACGCCTGGAACATCAGCACCGTCCACAGCGACTGATGCCAATCACGGCGCCTGTCGAGATGCTCGTGCCAGCGCGCCAAGATAGGAGCCGGGTCGAGCAGGCCGCCGGCGGCGAGGCGCTTCTCCGACAACAGCTCCTCCGCCCAGGGGCGTAACGGACCTCTGAGCCATTGTCCGATCGGCAGCGCGAAGCCCATCTTCGGCCGCTCGACCAGATGCTTCGGCACATGGCGGTAAAGCACCTGACGCAGCAGCCACTTGCTCTCGCCGCGATGCATCAAGAGGCGCGACGGCAACCGCCAAATCAGTTCCACGACGCGATGGTCGAGCAGCGGCACCCGCACTTCGAGCGCAACCGCCATGCTCGCGCGATCGACCTTGGTGAGGATGTCGTCCGGGAGATAGGTGGCGGCGTCGAGATATTGCATGCGATCGAGTGCGTCAGGGAGCTTAGCGGCGATGCTCCGGTCGAACACCGCACCCTTCAGCTCGGCGCCGTGTCTCACCAGCGCCCCCGGCTCCTGCCAAGCGCTGACCAGCGCGCGATAGGCCCCTTGCCGGCCTTCGCGCAACATCGACGCGGCCTTGAAAATCTTTTCGCTCGGATGCGGCACGCGTTGGCGCTCCGGCAAAAGCCCGAACAAGCGCTCCCACAGCGTCGGACCCACCATGCTGAGTCCACAGGCCAGCGCCCTCCCCGCAACTTCCGGCATTCCCGTCAGCAGGCGCGCAAATCTGTGCCGGTTATAGCCGGCGAACAGCTCGTCCCCGCCGTCTCCCGACAATGCGACCGTGACATGCTCGCGCGTGAGCTTCGACAAAAGGTAGGTTGGGACTTGCGAGGAATCGGCGAACGGCTCGTCGTAGATCGTGGGCAACGCAGGGATCACGCCCTCGACCTCTCCGGGCGAGACATAAAGTTCAGTGTGCTCGGTGCCGAGATGCGCGGCGACCGCCTTGGCATGCGGCGCCTCGTCATAGCCCTTCTCGGCGAAGCCAATGGAATAGGTCCTCACCGCAGCATTGCTGCGCGCGCACATCATGGCCGCGACGGTCGATGAGTCGATGCCGCCGGAGAGAAACGCACCGAGCGGCACATCAGAGACCAGCCGTCGCTCGACGGCATCGCCAAGCAGCGATTCCAGCACATCCGTCGCTTCGCCCGCGCCAAGATCGAGTGGCGCCGCCCTGCCCCGCGTGGCGACTTCCATCAGGCTCCAATAGGTCCAGAGATCGACCTTGCCATCGGCCTCGATGCTGACGCCAGTGCCCGGCGCAAGCTTGCCAATGCCGCGGTAGATTGAATGCGGTGAGGGCACATAGGCGAAGCGGAGATATGACGCGAGTGCGTCGTGATCGATCTCAGGCCGCCACTCGGGGATCGCCTCGAACGCCTTCAACTCGGAGGCGAAGACCACGCGGCCGTTCTGCCGTCCCCAATAGAGCGGCTTGATGCCAAGCCGATCGCGCACCAGGCTGAGCCTGCGCTCCTTGCGATCGAACACGGCGAAGGCGAACATGCCGATCAGCCGCTCGACCGTTGCGCGCACGCCCCATGCGGCGATCCCCTCGACGATGATCTCCGTATCGGAGTGGCCCCTGAAGCGGCGGCCGAGCGCTTCAAGCTCGGGCCTGAGCTCGGGGCCGCTGTAGATCTCGCCATTATAGGCGATGACATAGCGGCCGCAGGACGAGGGCATGGGCTGCGCGCCAGCGGGCGACAAATCGACGATGGAGAGCCGCGTATGGCTTAAGGCGACTCCGGCGTCGGCATCGACGAAAATACCGCGCGCATCGGGGCCGCGATGGGCGAGTTTCGCCGCCATGGCCTGCGCGACCGCTTCAAGCGCCTGCGTGCCTGAGCGGCGCTCTAGCTCGAGAAAGCCGGCGATGCCGCACATGCTTTCAGACCCTTACCTCCATCCCATCATAGGAGACTTCCCACCCGGCGCGTTCGATCGCCGCCCGCTCTGGCGAATCCTCGCGTAGCGCCGGATTGGAGTTGTTGATGTGGATGAAGATCTTGCGGCCGATGCCGAGCGGCGCGATCTGCTCGATCGAGCCCGCGCTTCCCGACATGTTCATATGCCCTATGCGCTCGCCCGTCTTGTTCATGAAGTCCTTGGGCGATCATCTCGTCATTGGTGTAGAGCGTGCCGTCGAAAAACAGCAGCGGCGCCCCTTTGAGCCGCGCGCGCAGGTCGTCGTCGAGCTTGGCGCATCCCGGGATAAAGAAGAAATAGTGTCCGCTGCCGGTCTCGGTGACTTTCAGGCCGGTGGTATCGCCTTCCTGCGTGCCGAAGCCCCCCCCGGCCTTCTCGTTCTCGAGATAAAGCGGAACCTTGCCCGGCACCGGAAAGGGCTCGATCGTCATGCCCACGGGGCCTCCGGGGCCTTCGACCGCGAACGGCCGATCGTAGGTCATGGCCAGACGCTTGACTAAGCGGGCGTCGAGCACGTCGAACACACTGTTGGAGGCCAACACATCGAGCACACGGGCCGTGCCGTAGATGGTGAAAGGCTGGCCTTCGCGCAGACACAGCAGGCCGGCGATCGCGTCGACATCGCCATTGGTTAGCACCACCGCCTTGATCGGGCTGTTGCGCGGCCCCTCGTTCGGGTCCGGATAGAGCTCCGGGGTCGCGTTGATCTGCTGGCGCAAATCGGGGGCGGCATTGAGCAGCACCCACTGGCGGCCATCGGCGCTGACCGCCACCGACGCCTGGCTACGCGGGATGAGCCCCGCTTTGCCCTGACGCACGTCAGCCGAATTGCGGCCGTTGCAATTCCACTGCGGGAAGCCGCCGCCTGCCGCTGAACCGAGGACCTTGATCACCATGGCTTGGAACCAATGGCGATGGATGACCTGCCCCGTCAAGGCAAAAAGCAGGCGGCCTTCGCAAGCCGCGAAGACCGCTTTCTCCTTTGGAATTCCTAGCGCCTAGAAGTTGAGTTCACCCTGGAATTTGAGTGCGGTGTCCGATGTGGCGTCGGTCAAGCCAAACTGAAGGCCGACGTTGAGGGAGAAATCCATTGCAGGCGGACCGGCGACCTTGCCCTCTTTCTCCTCGCCCTCATCGGCGCCGCTCTCGCCGGAATTGTAGAACAGGGTCGGGCCCAGGCTGTGATTCTGGTCGTTGAAGGAGCCGGCATTGGCAAGGTCCTCGATCTCGCCAAACATCTCGACCCCAATTCCCCAGTGCTTGGCGAAGTCATATTCGGCGCGCCAGCCATATCCGAACCCGAGGCTCTCGGTCTGTGCGTTATCGCCGACTTGATCGGTGAAGAGAGGATTGAGGGTTAACAGGAACGGCCCCTTGGCCAGCTCAAGGATCGGGCCGAAGCCGATCTCATCGGCGTTCTGCTCCTCGCTGTGATTGATGGCCTTCTCATATCCGCCCTGGATGGCAAGGGCGATACCGTCGCCTTGGCGTTTGATCAACTGGTACTGAGCCTCGAATTCCACAGAGCTCACGTTGAAATCCTCGCTATCAGGCTGATCAGTGCCGAGCGTGAAAGAGAATAGCCACCACTTCGTTAAACCATACTGAGCCTCAAACTCGTGGCTCTGATCGAGTGGTGGTTCCTCCTCTCCCGCCGGCAGGCCCCAATGAACGGCGCCTCGATATGAAAGCTGGACCTCGCCCTTTTCGATCTGAGCTTCCTGGATCTGGAACTCGGCACGAGCAGGCTGCGTGGTGCCGATCGTCAGCCCCGCCATCGCCAGCGCCGAGACCGCGGCCGTCAACATCAAGTACTGCGCCCGGCGCAGTACGCTTGAAGAATATCGCAAGAGCCGCCCCCAACCCAAGCCTTGCAGCGCCCCGAATCTTTTATCCGCCGAGACTAGCAAATCTCGCGCCGGCACCCTTGGCAAAAAAGATGCCTAGATTTCCAGTCCAAGGCCGATCGCGATGCCTGGCAGGAGGTCACATGAAAAGAACCTGACAGCGAGATGAAAAAAATCATGAGGGGCGCCCCAAGACACCCTCAAGTATCGGGGGAATTGCGCTATAGAGGCTTTGGCTATTCTTTGGCGGCGCGGGACGGCTTCTTGCTCCCCGCCCAAGCAAATTACACCCCGCTTTGGGCTCGTGAGGGCTAAGCGGGCCTCGAGATTACGATGCGTTACCAGACGAAGCTCCTCATCGCCGCGGGTTTGCTTCTAGCCATGTCGCTCTCCGCGGCCGCCCTCGCCTATTGGGGCGTGGCCCAGTCGCACACTTACCTCACCCGCTCGCGCCTCGCTCACGATCAGCTCGAGCGTCAGCTCCAGCTCTCGCGCCATACCCAACAGCTGTTCAAAGCCTGGACCGACACACTGCTCACCGGGATCACCGACAAGCCCCTCGGTGCCGCCTATCTGCTCAAGGTCATCGATGCTGATCTCGCGACCCTGCAGGAACTCACCAAAAAGGAGCTGGACCTCGTCGAGCCTGAAGAGCGCAAGGCGAAGGCCGCCGAGCTTCAGCGCCTGGATCAGATCAAGCAGGAATTCCGGCACACGTTGGATCAGCTCGGCGAGGTGGAGCAATTGCGCAGCCGCGGCCGTCCCGATATTGCCTGGCAACGCTTGATCGATCTGCTCAAGGGCGGCATCGACCAGAAGCTGAACGAGCTGATTGAGGTAGGGGTAGCCTACGAGACCGCTCAAGTGATCAGCATCGACGCCGACGCCACAGAGCTCCTAAGCCGGCTCGAGCGCATTAGCCAAATCCATGCCGCACTCGCCATTCTGGCGACCCTGGCGCTGGTCGTGTTGTTGTTGCGCGGCCTGCGCTCTCCGCTCGCGGAACTCATGCGCGGCACCGGCAAGCTCGCCGAAGGCGATCTCTCGCACCGTATCGCCATTACCGGCCGCGACGAGTTTGCCGGTCTCGGCCGAAGCTTCAATCGCATGGCTGAAGACCTCCAGACTCACCAGAAGGCCTTGCAGGACGCGCATGCCAATCTCGAGACGCAGGTGGAGGAGCGCACCGAGGAACTGCGTCAGGCCAACGAGTTGTTGCGTCAGATCGACGAGACGCGGCGCGGCTTCTTCGCCGACATCAGCCACGAGCTCCGCACACCGCTGACCATCATTCGCGGCGAGGGCGAGATCACACTGCGCGGAGCCAACAAGCGAATCGCGGAATACAAGCGATCGATCGAGCGCATCGTCGAGCAGGCGAAGCATCTTTCTGTTCTGGTTAATGATCTTCTGTTCATTGCCCGGCAGGGCGCCGGCGCTGCGCGCCTCAATCTGCAGCCTATCGATCTCGGCGATTTGCTGAAGAAAGTCTGCGGAGACGCCAAGGTGATCGCCCACGACAAGAACGTCGATGTCGCTTTCGTCAACGGCACCGCGCACGACATGGTGCGTGGCGACCCGGCGCGGTTAAGGCAGCTTTTCCTCGTGCTGCTTGATAATGCGGTGCGCTACTCCAAATCCAAGGGAGCCGTCGAGGTCGAGATCGGCAGCGCCAACGGCGAGGTCACGGTGCGCGTGTCCGACCGCGGCATCGGCATACCGCCGGAGGAGCTGGAAGGCATTTTCGAGCGTTTCCGCCGGGGCGGCCGGGCCGCGGCGATGAACGAGGAAGGCTTAGGTCTCGGCCTGCCGGTCGCCAAGGCCATCGTCGAGGCGCACAAGGGAAGGATCGAAATGGCGAGCAGTCCGGGCGAAGGGACGACAGTCACGGTCGCATTGCCGGCCGACACCGCGGAGGCGGCCACGTGAACGTTCTTCTCGTTGAAGACGAGCCGCGCGTCGCCGACTTCATCGACCGCGGCCTCCGGGCTGAGAACCACGGCGTCACGGTCGCCTCGTCAGGCAGCGAGGGGGTCGACTTGGCCAAGACCGGCGAGTTCGACGTGATCGTGCTCGATCTGATGCTGCCCGACATGCACGGCTACGATGTTTGCCAGCGGCTGCGGCTCGAAGGCGATCATACGCCCATTCTGATGCTGACCGCGATGGACGCGCTGGAGGACAAGATCAAGGGTCTCAAGCTGGGCGCCGACGACTATCTCACCAAGCCCTTCGATTTCGATGAGCTGCTTGCCCGGATCGAGGCCCTGGTACGCCGCTCGCACCATTTCGCGCCGAACTCGAACATCTTGCAGGTTGCCGATCTCGTCCTCGACCGGGAGTTGCTTGAAGTGAGGCGCGGCGACGACACCATCAAGCTCACCGCCAAGGAGCTTGCCATTCTCGAGCTGTTGATGAGCACGCCCGGCCGCGTGTTCTCCCGCACCCGCATCCTCAATCAGGTCTGGGGCTACAGCGAAGACCCGCTGACCAATGTCGTTGACGTCTATATCGCTAGGCTGCGGCGCAAGATCGATACGCCCGGCCGCGACCCCTTGCTTGAGACCGTGCGCGGGCACGGCTACCGTATGAAGGCGCCCTCGTGATGCGCGTATGTGACCGGCAACAATCTTTGCCAAGGAAGATTTGCCAATCCGGCAATGGAACCTTGCTAACCGGGCCCGGATCAGTAGAGTATGCGCCGCCACTCTGGACGATGACGCGCCATAGTCTTTCCGGGCCTCGCCAGAGGACCACGGTCGCGTTTGCCCCACAACCGGCGGCAGAATTCCCGCGCCCTCGTCGCCTGGCTAGCCCCAACGTCAGTGGATGAGCCATAACACCGTGAAGGAGCACCCGTTGCGGTCAGGTCTGTTAGCTTTGCTGTTCTGTGCCTTCGCGAGCCTTGCGCTTGCGCAGCCTGCGAATGCGGCGAACAAGGTTACCGTCGGCGTACTGAAATTCGGCACCGTTAGCTGGGCGCTCGACACTATTCACGCCAACGGTCTCGACAAGGCCGAGGGCATCGAACTCGACGTCGTGCCGTTGGCGAGTACCCAGGCAACCACCGTGGGCCTGCAAGCCGGCTCGGTGGACATCATCGCCACGGACTGGCTGTGGGTCTCGCGCGAGCGAAGCAGCGGCGGCGACTTCACCTTCTCGCCTTTCACCACCGCGCTTGGCGCGATCATGGTGCCGCCCAACTCGCCGATCAAGACGCTCGGTGATCTGAAGGGCAAGCGCCTCGGCGTTGCGGGCGGTCCGCTCGACAAGAGTTGGCTTCTGCTCGTGGCTTATGCGCTGCGAACCGCCAATCTCGACTTGCGAAAGGAGACCACGCAGGAATACGGCGCGCCGCCTCTCCTGGCGGAACGAGCGAGAGAGGGCGAGCTCGATGCCGTTCTGAATTTCTGGCCCTATGCGGCGAGGCTCGAGGCCGACGGATTCACCCAGCTGATCGGGGTCGAGGACGTGGTGAGCGAGCTTGGCGCCAAGGGCGAGGTCGCCATGGTCGGCTATGTCTTCAGCGAGAGCTGGGCCAAGAAAAATCTTGAAGCAATTCAAGGATTTCTGCGGGCGGCGGCCAAGGCCGACGAGTTGCTTGCGACCTCCAACGAGGAGTGGGACCGGTTGAAGCCGATCATGGGAGAGAACGATCCCAGCTTCAACGACAAGACTTTCGACGCGTTGCGACGCCGCTATCGCGAGGGCATCCCCGAGCGGTCGGCCGCCGAGAATGAGTCCGACGCCAAGATCCTCTATCAGTTCCTGCGCGAGCTTGGCGGCGAGAAGCTGGTCGGTCCCGGCACCGAGCTTGCTCCCGGCACGTTCTGGCATGGGGGCAAGCCGTGAGCGTGACGTTTGCCCGCGCCGAAGCCGTACCTAGGTCGCGCCTGCTGCGCGGACCTTTGGTCTCGGTGCTCTCGGTCGCGGGCTTCCTGCTCGTCTGGTTCATCGCCGCCGAGATCGCACAAAGCCGGCTTCTGCCAGGACCCGTCGCGGTAATTGAATACATCTACAAAGAATCGGTGCATGGCGACCTCCTGACCGAGCTCGGCATCACTCTGTGGCGCGTCGTAGCATCGTTCGTCGTGGCGATGGCGATCGGCAGCGTGATCGGGCTCGCCATGGGCCAGATGCCGGCGCTGGACCGCGCGCTCGATCCCTGGCTGATCGTGCTGCTCAATCTTCCCGCCCTCGTCATCATCATTCTTGCTTATGTTTGGTTCGGGTTGAACGAGGCGGCGGCGATCGGCGCGGTCGCGCTTAACAAGATACCCAACGTCGTCGTCACCTTGCGCGAAGGCGCTCGCGCGCTCGATCCCGGTCTCGACGAAATGGCGCGCGCGTACCGGCTTTCGCCGATGAGCAAGCTGCGCAACGTCACGCTGCCGCAACTCCAGCCCTATTTCGCCGCGGCCTCGCGCACGGGCATCTCGCTGATCTGGAAGATCGTGCTGGTTGTCGAGCTGCTCGGCCGGCCGAACGGCGTAGGCTTCGAGCTGCATCTCAACTTCCAGCTTTTCAACGTGACGGCGATCCTCGGCTATACCCTCGCCTTCGTCGCGGTCATGCTGGCCATCGAATATTTATTGGTGCAACCCATTGAACGACATTCAACACGCTGGCGTAACAAGCCGGTTTGAAATTCGCATCGAGGAGAAGACGCACGTCAGCGCCGATGGCACGGAGCTCCTTGCCATCCGCGACTTCGTGCTCGACGTCGAACCAGAGAGCATGACGGTCTTGATGGGCCCGTCGGGCTGCGGCAAGACCACGTTACTGCGCATCGTCGCCGGCCTGGACGAGCGTTTCGTCGGCGATGTCGGCATTCCCCCGGACACGCGCATCGGGCTCATGTTCCAGGAGCCCCGGCTGTTGCCCTGGCGGACCGTGCGGCAGAATATCGAGCTGGTCGCGGCGCCGAGCTTCACCGAGGCAGAGCTGGAGAAACTCGCGCACTCTGTCGGCATCGCCGACATGCTGCCGCGCTATCCGCAGGAGCTATCGCTCGGTCTGGCGCGCCGCGTCGCCCTGGCCCGCGCCTTCGCCACCAAGCCGGACCTGCTGCTGCTCGACGAGCCGTTCGTGTCGCTCGACGAGCGCACCGCCGATCGGCTGAGAAAGCTTTTGCTCGATGTGTGGCAGGCGAGACCGACCACGGCGATCCTGGTGACCCACAATGCCCGCGAGGCGATCACGCTCGCCGACCAGCTGGTCCTGCTTGCCCCCCGCCCCACCCGCGTGGTCGCGGTCGAGACCATCAAGGTGCCGCAAGCCGAGCGCGATCACGACGTGGTGGAAGCGATTCACACCGATCTATTGCGCCGTTTCCCAGGCAATTTCTCCAACAGCTAGCCCGCCGCCGCGGCCGCGCCGACCTTGCGCTGCTGGATGCCGAAGGACGGGTCGTAAGCCCACACCGACAGCGCCAGGAACAACAGCGTGCACCCGCCGACGATGCCGAGCGCCTGCCAATTGATCTCGAGATAGAAGGCGAAGCGGATCAGCTCGACCGCCCAGGTGAACGGGTTGTAGAGGCAGATGTAATAGAGCCAGAGGCTGCCCTCGCGCATCTTCCACAACGGATAGAGCGCCGATGAGGCGAAGAACATCGGGAAGATCACGAAATTCATGATGCCGGCGAAATTCTCGAGCTGCTTGATGGTCGAGGACAGCAGCATGCCCAGCGCGCCGAACATCAGTCCGGTGAGAACGAGCGCCGGCAGCGCCGCCAGGTAACCCCAGTGCGGCAGCTCCACTCCGCAGAAATATGCGACCAGAAGAAACGTGTAGACCTGGAACAGCGAGACGATCACGCCGCCGAACAGGCGCGCGACCAGCAGGAACCATCGCGGCAAGGGCGTGGTCAGCAGCACCCGCATCGAACCCATCTCGCGGTCATAGACCATCGACAGCGAGCTCTGCATGCCCTGGAACAGCTGGATCATCGCCAGCAGACCGGGCGTGATGTAGACGTCGTAGGTGATGTAGGTCTGATAGGGCGGGATGATCGAGATGCCGAGCGCCGCGCGGAAGCCTGCGGCGAAAATAATAAGCCAAATCAGAGGCCTGACCAGGGCCGCGAAGAACCGCTCGCGCTGCTGCAGGAAACGCAGCAGCTCGCGCCAGACGATGCCGTAGAACGCGCGGACGTAATGCATCAAGCTCATGCGGTGACGTCCTCTTCCTTATCGCCGCCGATCAGCAGCGTGAACGCCCCACCGAGATCCTTGGCGCCCGTCTCCGCCACCACGTCCTTGGCCAGCCCGCGCGCCACGATCTTCCCGCGATTGATCACCAGCAGATCGTCGTCGGGTTGCACCTCGTCGAACAGATGCGTCGCCCACAGCACGCCGATATTGTCGCTGCGCGCCAGCTCATGCACGTGGCGCACGATGGCGCGGCGCGTGGGGTCGTCGAGCCCGATGGTCGGCTCGTCGAGCAGCAGCAGTTTAGGGCTATGCAACAGACTGCGGGCGATTTCGACCCGGCGCCGATGGCCGCCGTTCAATGAGCGCACCCGCTCGCCGATACGCTCCGCCATGTCGAGATTGGTCAGAGCCCGCAGCATGCGCTCGTCAGCCTCCTTGCGTTTGAGCCCGCGCAGCGCCGAGAAATAGCGCAAGTTCTGTTTGACGGTGAGATCGAGGTCGAGCGTCGGCTGCTGGAACACCACGCCGAGCGGACCGAGCGCCTTGGCGCCCCATTCCGACGCCGCACGGCCGCAAATCTCGATGCGGCCGGTCGGCGCGTCGAACAGCCGCGTGATCAACGAGAACAGCGTCGTCTTGCCGGCGCCGTTCGGGCCAAGCAGCGCGGTCACCCGGCCCGGATAGACCTCGAAGCTCACATCGTCGAGCGCCCGCTTGGCGCCATACCAATAGGAGACATCCTTCACGGTGAGGACCGGGCTCCGGGACGATCCGTCCTTTCCGGCTTCTTTTTGCATGGGCGGTTTCCGGGCGGCGGCTCTGAGGCCGTGGTCTTCTTTGAGCTCCAGTCTCGCCCCACAGATAGCCCCGTGGCTCGGCTTTCACAACCCTGTCGCCGCGCATGCGTCTCTATCGCCGCGACGCCTCGCGCGTCCGGGGTTTGAGGGGATGGCGCGGCTCTGGCTACGGAGTTGAGGAAGGTCACCACAAAAAAGAAGCCGCCCCGAAGGGGGCGGCTTCCGATGGATAGGCGTTCTGGTTGGTGGCTTAGAAGAAGATGATGCCGCCGACCTGGAACAGATCCCAGTCGTCGAAGCCCTGCCCGACTTTGCTTGCTGACGGAGAGTCGCCGGATCCGGGGAAGGCTCCCACTCCAGCGGAGCATGAAATTGTTGTTCATGGAAGCCCGTATATCGATGTCGGCTTGCTGGTGCTGCCAGCGGGCGAAGACATGCATGGCGGCGGAGTTCGATCTCCTGCACCACGCCCAAGCCCCAGCGCTGCACCTCTGACCCGGTGACGAACACGCTGTTGAAGATGTCCCCGGGAATGGACGTGGCGCTCAAATTGCCCTCGCCGAGATCCCGAGTAGCAGAAAGCGCTGATCGATGTCGTTCCAAAAAGCGCCAAGGTTACCGCCGGCTGGCCGGAGGAGCATTCGTACCGGCGGCAAACTGGTCGTTATACTGACCGTACTCGCCGAAGAGCGTGGTCGCGCCGGCAGGGGTCCAGGTCTTCCGCCAGAACGGCTTCACGTACCAGACATTGGTGTCGGGCCGGCTGTTCTTGACGAAAGGAGCCGCGCCTCCTCCATAACTGAGGTCGATATTGACGGCTGACAGGCAATGGGAACACCGGCAGAGAAAGGGTTGCGCCTCAAAGCGAACGAAGTTATTCGAAGGCCTTTGCGATCCCTTGGCTTTCTCCCACTGGTCCATAGCGTAGACACCAAGGCCAGACGGCTTGTGCATGATGCTGGCGCCGATCTGGAACAGGTTGATCCTCCGAGCCAGTAATGCGCGCCATTCTCCTGCCAGGTATAGGCAGCGGCGACCGACAATTTGATGCTGTTCCAGTCCCCCGTGTAGAAGCCCGCGATGTCCCAGAAATTAGATTCAGGCGTGGGTCGCCGGACGGCCCGTCAGGTCGTTCTTGCCCCACGAGGTCTCGAAGCGGAAGCCGCCCCAAGTCGGTGAGTCGTAGCGAACCGCCGGCATCGCCGCGCCGAAGCAGTCCGTGCCGATCCCGAGCCCAAGGCCCTGGCAGAGCAGGAAGTCTTGCCACGCCAGCCCCGAAAGGTTGCCATAGGTGCCATTTTGGGCGCCCTTCGGCCGCATGAAGAAGCTCGCGCCCTCGAAGAACACCGAGTTCGACTCGATCACGGTGCCGGAGATGTCGGCGAGAACCGCCGGGTTGTCAGACGCCGGGCTCAGATTGCCCCAGTTCAGGGTGCCCCATTTGTCGCTCTTGATGTAGATGAACGAATAGAGCGGGTTCAGCCCGCGCCAAGCACGTGCCGCCCGATTCGTTGAACTGATTCGAGGCGGCCAGCGTGCCCGCCGTGGCGAACAGGTCAGAGGTGGCGAGGATGGTCAAGTTGAAACCGCCCGACCACCCGGGAGCGATCGTCGCCGAGCCGGTGATGGCGAAGCGCGAGCCAAGGTCGTAGCCCTTGTCGCCGACAAAGGCGCTGGTTTGATTCCCGTCATCCCACACGTTGAAGGTCTTGACCACCCAACCGGAGATGGTCACCGAGACCTTCTTGTTGCCCTTGCGGACGGTCGTCGCCTCAAGCTCCGCCACCCGCTCCTCGAGATCCGCGCAGCAATCGCCGCCCAGATCAGCCGCTCGTGCGGGCGTCGCCTTGAATGCAAACCCCCCAACCACCAAGCCGAGTGCGGCTGCGATGGCGATGCGGCTGGATGTTTTTGTCAGTCCCCCAAACATATCCATCTCCCCCAAGTGTCGTGGATAGAGTTTCATCCCTTGTTTAAACCGGTTTCCGCGCCAAGGAAATCGGCCGCGAGCCGGGCGCGAAGGTTTTCGGCTTCTTGTGACATTTCCGCCACGAGGGTCTTGCCCCGAGCCGTCCAGAAGCGTCTTGTCCCCGGCCGCCCATGAGGCTCTTCCATCTCCTCCTGGTGGAGAGGGCTTCCCGCCCGACTTGCGAAGCAAGGCGCACGGCGGAAAAGGGTGAGAGATAATCCCACTGTTCGATGCGGCTTCGCCGCTTACCCCTCACCGCGCGCCAGATGGCGCGCATGCTCTCCCCCAAGGGGAGGAGGGAATTCGTGGTGCCGCTGATGCAAACAAGCTCAGGCCGCCTCAGACAAAAAAGAAGCCGCCCCGAAGGGGGCGGCTTCCGATGGATGTGCGTTCTGGTGGTGGCTTAGAAGAAGATGATGCCGCCGACCTGGAACAGATCCCAGTCGTCGAAGCTCTGACCGATTTCTTGCTGACGGAGCAGTCGCCCGATCCGAAATGCTCCCACTCCAGCGGAGCATGAAATTGGTCGTTCACGTAATGCCGTCGATATTGGCGTCAGCGTCTGGTGCTGCCAGCGTGCGAAGACATGCATGGCGGCGGAGTTGATCTCCTGCACCACGCCCAGGCCCCAGCGCTGCACTTCTGAGCCGGTCACAAAGGCGCCCTTGAAGATGTCCCCGGGAATGGACGTGGCGCTCAAATCGACCGGGCCGAGATTGACAGGGCCCATCGCGGTTCGGCGCAGAAAGCGCAAGGTTGCCGCCGGAATCTGCCGAATAGCAGATTCGTACCGGCGGCATAACTGGTCGTTATACTGGCCGTACTCGCCGAACAGCGTCGTAGCGCCGGCCGGGGTCCAAGTCTTCCGCCAGAACGGCTTCATGTACCAAACATTGGTGTCGGGATTGCTCTGAGTGACGAAAGGAGACCGCGCCTCCTCCATAACTTAGGTCGATATTGACGGCTGGCAGGCATTGGGAACACCGGCAGAGAAAGGGTAGCGCCTCAAGCCATACGGAGTTCATCCCTAGGCCGCTGGCTTGCGACCACTGCTATTCTCCCACTGACCCATGGCGTAGACGCCAAGCCCTGAGGGCTTGTGCATGACGCTGGCGCCGACTTGAAAGAGGTCGGTCTCGTCGAGTCCAGTGAGCGCCGCATTCTCCTGCCAAGTATAGGCAGCGGCGACCGACAATTTGATGCTGTTCCAGTCACCCGTGTAGAACCCCGCGATGTCCCAGAAATTGGATTCAGGCGTGGATTCGCGGAATCGTTCGGAGCCGTCAGGTCGTTCTTACCCCATGAGGTCTCGAACCTGAAGCCGCCCCAAGTCGGTGAGTTGTAGCGAACCGCCGGCATCGCCGCGCCGAAGCAGTCCGTGCCGATCCCGAGCCCAAGGCCCTGGCAGAGCAGGAAGTCTTGCCAAGCCAGCCCGAAGTCTTGCCAAGAGCCATTTCCGCCGCCTTTAGGCCGCATGAAGAAGCTCGCGCCCTCGAAGAACACCGAGTTCGACTCGATCACGGTGCCGGAGATGTCGGCGAGAACCGCCGGGTTGTCAGACGCCGGGCTCAGATTGACCCCAGTTCAGGGTGCCCCATTTGTCGCTCTTGATATAGATGAACGAGTAGAGCGTGCTGATCCGCGCCGCACGTGCCGCCCGATTCGTTGAACTGATTGGAAGGCGGCCAGCGTGCCCGCACGTGGCGAACAGGTGCCAGAGGTGTCGAGATGGTCAAGTTGAAACCGCCCGACCACCCGGGAGCGATCGTCGCCGAGCCGGTGATGGCGAAGCGAGAGCCAAGGTCGTAGCCCTTGTCGCCGACAAAGGCGCTGGTCTGATGCCCGTCATCCCACACGTTGAAGCTCTTGACCACCCAACCGGAGATGGTCACCGAGACCTTCTTGTTGCCCTTGCGGACGGTCGTCGCCTCAAGCTCCGCCACCCGCTCCTCGAGATCCGCGCAGCAATCGCCGCCCAGATCCGCCGCTCGCGCAGGCGTCGCCTTGAATGCAAACCCCCCAACCACCAAGCCGAGTGCGGCTGCGATGGCGATGCGGCTGGATGTTTTTGTCAGTCCCCCAAACATATCCATCTCCACCTTCCCTGATAAATTGCCTAATCCAAACTCTCGCTTCGAATTCGCCTCTCGGCCACCTTCCGGTAGAGTTCCCGCGACGAAATAAGCAGAATCCCCCGACTGAGAGTTCTGCATTCGGTTATACGCGTTCCGGCAAGAAGGTAAATTGCTGTCAAAGCAGGCGCTGGCGTTTTTGATCCGTTTGTGACATTTCCGCCACGAATTTGAGGCAGACCGAGAGGCCCGTTCGGCTGAGAAATATCATAGTTAAATCAATTGATTAGCAGAATGGGCAGAGGCCATAGGCAGCCTCTTCGCCGCGACCGTCGGCATGCCCCATTTCGCCTCGCAACGAGGTTGTGCTTGCCTAATATCTACGCAGGCCGGGGGAGGGGCGCGAAGCGCGCGGACGGAGTTCGCGGGGCGATTCTTCAGGCTTCCGCGGCGAATGATAAGGGTTATCGGCGCGGGCGGCGCGACTTGGTGAAGGGGCCGGTCCCTGTTAAACAGTCGAAGGCGGAGCGGTCCGAAGCGCTAAAGGGGAGGAACAATGGCCGAGCAGTCCCCCGAGGAAATCCACCTGAAGCATATTAGAGCTTCGGACTATAAGGAGATTTCCGCCGACGGCACCTTGCACAAGATCGTCGACAACCATCTGGTCATTACCTTTTACATCGAGGATTCTCGGGTAACCGGCGAAGTTCTCAGGCGTGACGGGCAAGACCCGCCGACATATCGAATCGCCGCCATCGAGGAAGAGAAGCAGCGCCTCGACCTGGTCGCCGTGCGCGTGCCCACTAAGGCCATACTTGGCCTTGCCGCGGCCGTTGCCGAGCGGCTGACGCAGGTTCCCCCCGCCGACAAGGCGACGAAATCCGCGAAGAAGTAAGCTTGGCTCTTCGCTGGAAAAATCGCCCGGTTTGAGGCAGATCAACACGCCCTCGCCCCAGCGGCGCTATGGGAGAGGCCGCGAGGGGGCAGGTCCTGCCCAAGGCTAGAACGATTGCCAGAAATGCGGCAAAAAGTGCCGCGAGGCCATGGGCTTGCCGCCTTGTGAGGGTCTTGCGATTGATGCTAACTAACCTGCTTGAACGGGCCCGCGACGCGGGGTGTTCATAGGGAAGACGTGGGAATTAAGGGCTTGCGCTCGGCATTCTGACAACGATATCCGAGTGTCCCCCGGCCTGGGCAGAGGCCGGTCAAGGTTGAGATGATCGAGGCATAGATGGATTACGAGTCCCGTTTTCGCCAACACCTTGAGGCGCTGCATGAGGAAGGCCGCTATCGCGTCTTCGCCGATTTGAAGCGCCGCTGCGGGGCCTATCCAACCGCCGATCATTTCGCCGAAGGCGGTATCCGCGACGTGACGGTGTGGTGCTCGAACGATTATCTCGGCATGAGCCAGCACCCTATCGTGCGCACCGCCATGCACGAGGCGATCGAGGAAGTCGGCGCCGGCTCAGGCGGCACGCGCAACATCTCCGGCACGAGCCACTATCACGTCGAGCTCGAGGCCGAGCTCGCCGATCTGCACGGCAAGGAATCGGCGCTGCTGTTCACCTCCGCCTATATCGCCAACGATTCGACGCTTTCCACGCTGCAGCGGCTGATGCCGGGGCTGGTGATCTTCTCCGACGAGAAGAACCACGCCTCGATGATCGAAGGCATCCGCAGGGGCGGCGGCGAGAAGCACATCTTCCGCCATAACGACATCGAGCATCTCGAAGCGCTGCTGAAGCAGGTTCCCGCCGGGACCCCCAAGATCATCGTGTTCGAGAGCGTCTATTCGATGGATGGGCATATCGCCCCGGTCGCCGCCATCTGCGACCTCGCCGAGAGATACGGCGCGCTGACCTATCTCGATGAGGTGCACGCGGTCGGCCTGTACGGCCCGCGCGGCGGCGGCATCGCCGAACGCGACGGCGTGATGCATCGCGTCGACATCATCAACGGCACTCTCGCCAAGGGCTTCGGCGTGATGGGCGGCTATATCGCCGCGAGCCGCGCCTGCTGCGACGCGATCCGGTCGTTATGCGCCCGGATTCATCTTCACCACCTCGCTGGCGCCGGCGATCGCCGCCGGAGCGCTTGCCTCGATCCGGCATCTCAAGCGGAGCGAGATGGAGCGCGCACGCCACCGAGAGCGGGTGCGCACAGTAAAGGGGCTGATGACGGAGGCCCGCCTGCCGGTGATGGAGAATCCGAGCCACATCGTGCCGGTGATGGTCGGCGATCCGGTGCATTGCAAGGCGGTTACCGACACGCTGCTGACGCATTACCGGATCTATGTGCAGCCGATCAACTATCCGACCGTGAAGCGCGGCACCGAGCGCATGCGCTTCACCCCCTCGCCCGTACATACCGACGCCGAGATCGCTTTTCTGATCGGCGCATTGAGCGAACTGTGGGCGGCTTGCCCTGTCGGCAAGGGCGAGTATGTGAGGCTCGCCGCCGAATAGGCGCCTCCCGGTATGGGCTGGTTCCGGTCCCTGCCATATCCGGTCCTGTTTGCCATTGGTCTGATGCTGTGCTCGGGCGGCATGGCACGCGCGGAAGATTTGCCGAGGCCGCCCTGCATGGCCTCACCCCCCGCCCCTGATTATGCGGCCGCGGGCCACACTCCCAATATTCGAGTTTGGAATCGCCGCGCACAGACCGCTCCCTGGGTACCGCCCGCATGCACCGGCTGGGCCGCGAAAGGCAGGCGGCGTGCTCGTGGCCGTCGCCGGCAGTTTTTCCGATGGTAGCAGCGAGGATCTGCTCAAGCGCTTCGGATCGATCTCTCGCCTTCAGGGCCTCCGCTATTGGTCCGTGACGGAATCCGGCTGGCGGACTCTGATCACGCACGCGACCGCCCTCGAGGGACCCGATCTCGACCATCCCCGCAAGGACTTCACCCTCGCGGAGATGAAGGGAGGAGCGGAGCTCTATTTCGCGCAGGCGGACAATCGCACGTCCGGCGACGTCGTCTACCGCATGCACGTCGTGCAGGCGGATGCTTCCCGACTGGTGATCGATATCGAGAACGTCACCGCCGTTCGTAGCTTCCTCATTCCGCTATTCGCGCCCGGCGATTTGCAATCGGTGCATTACCTGCAGCGGACGGCGCAAGGAAGGTGGAGCTATTACGGCTTGGCCTGGGCCGGCGAGACCATGTCCTCGCAGCTCTTGATTCCCGAGGCCTCTTACGTCAACCGCGCGCTCGCACTCTACAGCCACTTCACCGGCAGCCCCGATTCTTGCTCTAGCCGTGACGAAGTCGCGATGGTCGAGCTCAACCTCGAAGGGCACGCCTTCGAGATTTTTCGCGGCAAGCTCGAGCGCCGGCTCAGACAGGTCGATGCCGTGATAGTGGTTCGCCTTGGTTCCTGAAAGCGCCGCCTTCATCTGGCCGGCGTCGCCGCAAGCGATGTCGACGAAGGCGAACGGCTTGGCGATCGCGGCCAACGCGCCGTGCAGGATCGCGCCAACTTCTTTGTGCGCCAGCGCGTCGGCATCCACCAATTTCTGATACGTCGCCCATTGTTTCTGGAACTGCTCCAGCGCGGCTTGGTCGGCGATCGCGCCCTTGGAATGAAAATGGTGAATGTGGATGTTCATTGTCGTGCCGGCTCCGCATGGCTGGAAGAAGCGTTGTACTGCGCGTCTGGTTGTACAAAGGTTAGCGCCGCCCGCGACTGGACAAACCGGGCATTTGGAAAGCACGTTTCGCGGTAACCCTCGCGGATCACCTTGCTTTAGGCCATGATGTTTTGCCGGCGCAAGCCGTGGGTCGCTCCCGCGAGGAACGGGTTCATGCTGTTATTGCTTTTCAAGAATGCCATGTGGGCCGCCTGGTGGCCCTATTACACGATGTTATTGGCGATGGAAAAAGCTGCCACCCAAGCGGTAGCCAACCGGCCGAAATCGCCACCGCAAGCGCCGCAAGCCAAGTCCGAGCCGCCGCCGCGGTCCACACCGCAACCGCCGCCTGCCTCGCAGATCCGCGACAGCGGGATCGCCCGCGATCAGGTGAGCGGCATGGCTGCCAACGACGCGTTCATGAAGGCCGAGATTCCGCCAGCGCTGCGCGAACTCATGAAGATGAGCATCGAGCAGGCCAAGCGGGCGTTCGAGGCTTTCGTCGCGACCAGCGAGAAGGCCTGGAATTCGCTCGAGACCAGCTCGCCAAGCGGGCGCACCGGCCTGTTTGCGCTCAATGCCAAGATCGTCGAGATCACCCGGCTCAGCGCCGAAGCGAATTTCGCGCTGGCCGCGAAGCTCGCCGAGGCGAAGGACATCGCTCAGGCGATCGAGCTGCAAAGCCAGCATGCCAAACAGCAGATGGACATTTTCGTGCATCAATTGGAGGAGATGCGCGACCTCGCCGCGCAGATCATCCAGCAGGCAAATCCGACGGCACAGACCGATGCCGGCGTCAGGACCGCCGCCTCGGGATCGTCCTATGCGCCGTCGTCGAGCTTCACCCCTGGTGAAACCGGCCGCACCTATTAGCGTGGGCTAGAAGTCCCAGCCGGGATCGTGACTGATGGCGTGAAAGGCTTTGTGGATGGCGCCGCCCCAGCCTTCGCGGATGGCCTGGAGATAGGTATGGTCGTCCTCCAGCCTGGTCACGAAGTCCTTCTTCAGCGAGTTGCGGCGATAGATCAGCAGATCGATCGGCGGCCCCACCGAGACATTCGAGCGCATGGTCGAGTCGAAGGAGATCAGCGCGCATTTTGCGGCGTCGTTCAAGCTGGTGTCGCGCTTAATGATGCGATCGAGGATCGGCTTGCCGTACTTCACCTCGCCGATCTGGAAATAGGTGGTGTCGCCCATCGCTTCGATAAAATTGCCCGCGTCGTAGATCAGGAACAACCTGAGCTGACCGCCTTTGATCTGCCCGGCGAGGATGAATGAGCCGGTGAAGTCGACCTCGCGCTGCTGGAGGTAGCCGCCGTCGATCTTGTGGACCTCGCGCAGCGCCGCGCCGACGACCCGCGCCGCCCCAAACATCGAAGTCACCGCGAACAGGTCCCGATCGGGATTCTCGGTATTGAGCCACTCGCTCAACAGGCTGATCACCCCTTGCGTGAGCGAGAGGTTGCCCGCGGTGACCAGCGCGAAGAAGCGTTCGCCCGGCTTCTCGAAGGTGAACATCTTGCGGAAGGTTGAGACCCGGTCGATGCCCGCGTTGGTGCGAGAGTCCGAGGCGAGCACCACGCCCTCATCGAGCAGGATGCCGACACAATAAGTCACGTGTCCTCCACTATTGGCTTTGCTGTTGTTGGCTTGGGAAACTGACTTTCACCGTCATGGTCTCGATCCCGCCGCCGCTGCGCACGCCGCGAATCGGGCTGGCTTCAGCATAGTCGAGACCAATGGCGGTGCGAATATACGCATCCGTCGCACAGGCGCGATTGGTCGGATCGAAGCCGACCCAGCCGAGATCCTCGATACAGGCTTCGGCCCAGGCATGGCTCGAAGCGTGCGCCGCGTGGCCCTCGCCGTGGGTCAGATAGCCGCTGACATAGCGCGCCGGCACGCCGAGCACTCGGCACGCGGCGCAGAAGATATGCGCGTGGTCCTGACAGACGCCGCTCTTCTGCTCCAGCGCCTCGGCGCCAGTGGTGTGCACATGCGTCTCTCCTTTGCGGTATTCGACCGTCTCGCCGATTTTCATCATGATCTCGTGCAGCGTGGCGATGGTGTCGCGTGCGAGCTTCGGCGCGAAGGGCTGGGCGAAGTCGCGGATCGAGTCCGAGGCGACGGTGTAAGGCGTCTCGCGGAGATAGATGGCGGAGGGGAGCTCGGAGGACGCCAAGCCGACCACGCCGCTGGTGTCGCGCGTGCGCACCAGCCCGAACACCCTGATCTCGAGCTCATCGACCGGCTGCGCCACCGTTAGCGTGTGGCAAAGATTGCCGTATTGATCCTGCCAGGGCGTGGTGACAGCGCCGGGACAGGTCAGCCTCCAGCTCTCCACCGCCTGGGTGCTGCCGGAAAGCGGCGTCATGCGCAAATATTGCGTGCTCGTCAGCAGCGGCTCCGAGTAGGCGTAAGCGGTGGTGTGCTCAACCCAGACCAGCATCTGTTACGCCGCCCCCAACATCGTCACCGCCGCGGGAACCATGAGAAAGTCCTCCTGAATCTGCAAACCGAGCGCGCCATTCGATTCGATGAAGGAGGTGAGGAACTCGTGCAGGCCCGCCTGGATGATCCTGTCGATGCGGCCGTATTTCAGCCCGGCATAGGCTCGCCCGGCGAGCCTCTGGCATTCCAGCTGATGCTTGCCGGCAAGCTGGTCGAGGGAGCCGGCCAAGTTCTCGTAGCAATGATGCAGCGAGCGCGGCATGTCCTCACGCAGGATAAGCAGCTCCGCGATGCGCCACGGAACAATGGTGTCGTGATAGGCCTTGCGGTAGGCGCGGAACGCGCCCACCGAGCGCAACAACGCACCCCATTGATAATAGTCGACGAAGCCGCCGACCTGTTCGTCATCTGGGAGCAACACGTGATACTTGACGTCAAGGATCCGCGCGGTGTTGTCGGCGCGCTCGATGAAGGTGCCAAGCCTGATGAAGCGGAACGCGTCGTCATGCAGCATGGTGCCGAACACCACGCCGCGGAAGAGATGCGAACGCTCCTTTACCCAGTCGAAGAAGTCACGGTAGCCCCAGCGGCACAGGCCCTCGTAGTCGAGATTCTGCACTTGCAGCCATGTCGAGTTGAGGCTCTCCCACGCCTCGCTGGAAATCGACGAGCGCTGGGCGCGGGCGTTCTCGCGCGCCTGGCGGATCAGTGAGCAGATGCTGCCTGAATTCTCCAGCTCGAGCGCCACATAGCGGATGATGGACTCGTGATTGAGTTCGTCATAGAGCTCGTGGAAGCGCCCCGATCCAGGCGCGATGGAAAGAATCGGCTCAAAATGCAAGGCCTGCCTATCAATGGTCGAGGGGAGCAGCGACATGCGGAAGCTCACGTCGAGCATGCGTGCGGAGTTCTCTGCCCGCTCCATGTCACGCGCCATCCAGAATAGATTCTCGGCGCTACGGCTCAGCATCACTTTACTCTCTTTTGGAGCATGACCTTATCGGAAGTCCGATTCTCACTTTTCCGGATCATGCCGAGCGCTCCATTACCCACGTGTCCTTGGTGCCACCGCCCTGGCTCGAATTGACCACAAGCGAGTCCTTGACCAGGGCCACGCGCGTGAGCCCGCCCGCGATCAGGCTGGTCTCTTTGCCGCTTAGAACGAACGGCCGCAAATCGACGTGACGCGGTACGATCTCCCTACCGACGAGGGTGGGAGCCGTTGACAGCGCCAGCGTGGGCTGGGCGATGTAATTCGCGGGGTTCTCCATCACCCTCGCCTTATAGGCTTCGCGCTCGGCGGCGGTGGAAGCGGGCCCGATCAGCATGCCGTAGCCGCCCGAGCCCTGGACCTCCTTGACCACGAGATTGTGCAGATTGTCGATGACGTGCTTACACTGCTTGGGATCGCGCAGCATGTAAGTCTGCACATTGTTCAGGATGGCGTGTTCGCCGAGATAGAACTCGATCATCCGCGGCACGTAGCAATACATCGCCTTGTCGTCGGCGACCCCGGTGCCGAGCGCGTTGGCGAGCGCGACGCGGCCCGAGCGGATCACGCTTAGCAGCCCCGGCACGCCGAGCGCGGAATCGGCGCGGAAGGCGAGCGGGTCCATGAAGGCGTCGTCCACCCTCCGATAGATGACGTCGACCTTGACCGGACCTTCGGTGGTGCGCATCCACACAAAGCCATCGCGCACGAACAGATCGCTACCCTCGAGCAGTTCGATGCCCATCTGCTCGGCGAGAAACACATGCTCGAAATAGGCGCTGTTGTAGCGCCCCGGCGTCAGCAGCACGACCACCGGATCGTCGGCGGCGGATGGCGACACCGCGCGCAAGTTCGCGAGCAGCCGTTCAGAATAGTTGCCCACCGGAGAGACGCGTTGGCTGTCGAATGCCTCGGGAAAGAGCCGCATCATGATCTCGCGGTTCTCGAGCAAATAGGACACGCCGGAGGGCGTCCGCACATTGTCCTCGAGCACGAAGAAATCCCGCTCGCCGGTACGGATCAGGTCGATACCGGCGATATGCGCATAGACGCGGTTGGGGGGTTCCACGCCGTGCATTTCCGGCCGGTAGGCCGAGTTGAGCAGCACGAACTCCTGCGGCACGAGCCCGGCCTTGACGATCTCCTGGTCGTGATAGACGTCGTAAAGGAAGGCGTTGATCGCCTTCACCCGCTGGATACAGCCCCGCTCCACCAGATCCCATTCGGAGCGGTCGAGGATACGCGGAATCAGATCGAAGGGGATCAACCGTTCGGTCGAGCCGCCTTCCCCATAGACGGCAAACGTGATGCCGAGCCGCCGGAAAATCTCTTCGGCGGCCTTCTGCTTGTTGACGAGGGACTCCATGGGGAGAGCGTCGAGCAGCCGGGCAAAGTCGGCATAAGGCGACCGGACCTTGCCCGCCTCGTCGCGCATTTCATTGAAAAATTTACGGGCAAGCACGGAGGGCTCATCCGCCCTCGCCTCGACACTTACCCTTTCAGCACCCTGCGGCAATCGCGCCCGTCCTGGCTCATCTCAAAATCCGCCCCAATCCTAAGTTCGGCGCGCTTCCTCTGTTCTATTTTCAGGCATCTTAATCCGATGCTTGCGTTTTGAGCAACGCCCTTGGTCGGGCACCGCGTCGTGCTTAATGGCGAAAGGGGGCCGTCAATTTGGATTGATGCCAACTGCGACAAAAACCGATCCCTCACGGTCTGGTTCATCCGGACCAAAGGATGCAACTTTGAATTTGGTGGTGGACTCAATCGCTTTCTTTAGCGTCATTGCCATGCCGTTGCCGCGACCGGTTGAGACGCCGGTTCCGAGGCCACCGCCCTCGCTGAAGTTTAAGTCGTCCCATCCTCCCGCTTTAAACGCGTCGGCTATACTCTGGGCGAGGTCGATACCCAAATAGTTCGAGTACATCACTTGGATTTTTCGCTTCGGCAAATTTGCGACCGCTTCGGTGAGTTGAGCCGCTTGCTCCTTCGTAAGCGGCTCCCAACGAGATCCAATCGTCTGCCGAACCTTTTCCTCGAGCGCATCAATTTTTGCCTTGGCCTCATCGGGGGAAGGGGCCCGGGGCGGCTATAACCGCAGCACCTTGCTCTAACAACGTAGTTAGCCACTCATGCATGATGTTCTGCGATCCGATTCTGCCGCGGTGACGTGGTGATATTTATACCTCTCAATCAAGCTAGATTAAGATGAACCCCTAGCTCCCCATGCTCGAAACCGCGCTTACGGCGTTCACCACTTTCTTTGCCGTCATCGGCCCGATCGACACGGCCGTGCTGCTCGCCTCGCTCACGCCGAATATGACGCGCGAGGAGCGCCACGCGATCGCCGTCAAGGCGGTGTTCATCGCCACGGTGATCATCCTGCTTTTCGCCCTGTTTGGCGGCCCCGTGCTGCGCCAGCTCGGCGTCTCGCTCGCGGCGTTGCAGACCGCCGGCGGCATCATCCTCTTCATGATCGCGCTGGAGATGACGCTGTCCAAACGTCCGGCGCCGGTCGCGCTCACCCACAAGGAGAGCGAGGAGGTCGAAGACAAGGCCGAGCGCCATGCCGAGATCGCCGTCTTCCCGCTGGCCACCCCCCTGCTGGCCGGGCCTGGCGCCATGACATCGGCTATCGTACTCGCGGCCGGAACCCGCGGAGACCTCACCCTGCTTGGCGCGGTCGTCGCGGCGATCATCGCCGTGATGGCGGCGACGCTCGTGCTGCTCCTCACCGCCCAGGAGATCCACCAATGGATCGGTGTAACGGCACGGAAGGTGATCGTGCGGGTGTTCGGCGTCCTGCTGGCCGCGCTCGCGGTGCAATCGATTTTCAATGGGCTCAGCGAGGCGCATATTTTCGGTTGAGTTCAGTCCCCTGCCCCCAAGGAGTTCCACCCATGCGCGTTGTCGAGATCGCGAAACCCAACGCCCCGTTCAAGCTCGTCGAGCGTCCCACTCCCGAGCCAGGACCCCGCCAGGTCCGCATCAAGGTCGAGGCCTGCGGCATCTGCCATAGCGACGCCTTCGTGGCGACCGGCAGCTTTCCCGGCGTCCACTACCCCGCCGTGCCGGGCCATGAGGTCGCCGGCCGGATCGACGCGGTCGGCCCCGAGGTCACCACCTGGAAAGTCGGGCAGCGCGTCGGTGTCGGCTGGTTCGGCGGCGCGTGCTTCGTCTGCGACCGCTGCCGGCGCGGCGACTTTATTACCTGCCGCAATCTCAAAGTCCCCGGCATCCACTATGACGGCGGCTATGCCGAATACATGATCGCGCCGATCGATGCTCTGGCATCGATTCCCGACGAGCTCGACGCGACCGAAGCGGCGCCGCTGCTCTGCGCCGGCATCACCACCTTCAACGCGCTGCGTAATGCCGGTGCGCGGCCGGGCGATGTCGTCGCCATTCTGGGCATTGGCGGCCTCGGCCACCTCGCCGTGCAATTCGCGGCGAAGATGGGCTTCCACACCCTCGCAATTGCCCGCGGCAAGGACAAGAAGAAGCTCGCGCTCGAGCTCGGCGCGCATCACTATATCGACAGCGAGACTGAGGACGCGGCGAAAGAGTTGATGGCGCTCGGCGGGGCCAAGGTGATTCTCGCCACGGTGACCAGCGGCAAGGCCATGACGCCGCTGATCGACGGACTCGGTACCGACGGCACGTTGCTGGTGGTCGGCGCCTCGCCCGAGCCGATCGAGGTCAACCCGTTCCACATCCTTGGGCAGCGGCGCGGCGTCAGAGGCTGGCCGTCGGGCACCTCGGCCGATTCGGAGGATACGCTCCGCTTCAGCGCCCTGACCGGCGTGGCGCCGATGATCGAGACCTATCCGCTGGCCAAGGCGTCGGAGGCCTACCAGCGCATGCTGAGCGGCAAGGCCAGATTCCGGGTCGTGCTGGTGCCTTGAGGTTATTCCGCCGGTGCGGCTTGCGTGCCATGCGCATGCGGCTTCGCCGCGAACTTGCGCACCACCACGTAGAACACCGGCGTGAAGATCAGGCCGAACACGGTGACGCCGATCATGCCGAAGAACACCGCCGTGCCGAGCGATTGGCGCATCTCGGAGCCGGCGCCGGTGGCGATCACCAGCGGCAGCACGCCGAGGATGAAGGCGAACGATGTCATCAGGATCGGACGCAAGCGCACGCGCGCCGCTTCGGTCGCCGCCTGGAACCGGTCCTCGCCATGCTCCTCGTTCTGTCGCGCGAACTCGACGATCAGGATGGCGTTCTTCGCCGCCAAGCCGATCAGCACGACGAAGCCGATCTGCGCCAGGATGTTCACATCCATGCCGCGCATCAGCAGTCCGCTCACCGCCGCGAGCAGACACATCGGCACGATCAGAATCACCGAGAGCGGTAGCGCCCAGCTCTCATATTGTGCGGCGAGCAGCAGGAACACGAACACGACCGACGCGCCGAACACATAGATGGCCGTATTGCCGGCCGCCTTCTCCTGATAAGCGAGCTCGGTCCATGCATAGGAATAGCCGTCGGGCAGCAGCTTCTGCGCGATCTGCTCCATGGCCTGGAGCCCGTAGCCGGTCGAATAGCCCGGCTTGGTGCCGCCTTGCACGGCGGCGGAGGGAAACAGGTTGAAATGCTCGACGCGGTAAGGCCCGGTGATGTCGCGGAACGAGGCGACCGAGCTGAGCGGCACCATCTGGCCCTTGGCGTTGCGCGTCTTTAGTTCGCCGATGGCGTGCAGGTCCTGGCGAAATTCGCCGTCGGCCTGCGCCGTGACCCGGTAGGTCCGGCCTAGGAAATTGAAATCGTTTACATATTGAGAGCCGAGATAGACCTCCAGCGTCTGGAACACGTCGTCGGTATTAACGCCCAGCATCTCGGCGCGGACGCGGTCGATATCCGCATAGACCTTTGGCGTGCGCGTGTTGAAGGTGGTGAACACGTTCATCAGACCCGGCGTCTGGTTCGCTTGGCCAACCACTGACTGCGCCACGGCCTCGAGCTGCGAGAGGTCGCCCCCACGGGTGTCTTGCACCTCCATCTTGAAGCCGCCCGTCGTGCCGATGCCGCGCACCGGCGGCGGCGACACGCTAATGACCAGTGCCTCCTGGATCGCGGCGAATTGCACATTCAGCGAGGCGATCAGCGCGTTGGCGCTCTGCCCCTTCTCGGCGCGCTCCTTGAACGGATCGAGCGGGGTGAACACGACGGCGGCGTTCGGCGCGCTGGTGAAGGTCGCGCCGTCCAGACCCACGATCGGCACCGCGTGCGCGATGCCAGGGGTGTTGAGCACGATCTTGGTCACTTTCCGCGCGACCTCGTCGGTGCGCGCCAGCGAGGCGCCCGGCGGCAACTGGATAATATTGATGAGATAACCGAGATCCTGCTGCGGGATGAAGCCGGTCGGCGCCGAGCGGAACTGGTACACGGTGAAGGCGATCAGGCCGGCATAGATCAGCAGCATGACGGTGGTGACGCGCACCAGCCGCGCGGTGAGCGCGCCGTAGCGCGACGACACCCACTCGAAGGCGCGGTTGAAACCGTGGAAGAAGCCGTTCAGCGCGCGCGAGAAGATGTTGCTGGGCCGATGCTCCGGATCGTGCGGCTTGAACAGAAGCGCGCACAGCGCCGGGCTCAAGGTGAGCGAGACAACCAGCGAGATGGCGGTTGCGGTGGCGATGGTGACGGCGAATTGGCGGAAGAACTGGCCGAGAATGCCGGAGAGAAACACCGAGGGGATGAACACGGCGGAGAGCACGAGCGCGATGGCGATCAGCGCGCCGCCAACCTCCTCCATGGTGCGATAGGCAGCGTCGCGCGGACTCAACCCCTCGCGGATATTGCGCTCGACATTCTCCACCACGACGATGGCGTCGTCGACCACGATGCCGATGGCGAGCACCAGCCCGAACAGCGAGAGGTTGTTCAGCGAATAGCCGAGCGCGGCCAGCATGGCGAAGGTGCCGATCAACGACACCGGGATGGCGACGATCGGCACGACCGACGCGCGCCAGGTCTGCAGGAAGAGAATAATCACCACCACCACCAGGATCACCGCCTCGAAGATGGTGGTGATCACCGCGTCGACGGATTCGGAGATGAATACGGTGGGGTTGTAGACGATGTCGTAGCGGAGGCCCTTGGGGAAGGACTTCGACAATTCCGCCATGGCCGCCTGCACGGCGGCCGCCGTTTGCAGCGCGTTGGATCCGGGGCGCTGGAAGATGCCCATCGGAATGGCGACCCGCTCATCGAGATAGCCGTTGCGGTTGTAGTCGGCGGCGCCGAGCTCGACCCGGCCGATGTCGCGGACGCGCACCACGCGCCCGTCCGGATCGGACTTGACGATGATATTACCGAAGGCGGCAGGATCGGCGAGTCGCCCTTGCGTCTCGACATTGAGCTGGAAGGCGCCGGGCTGCGGCACCGGAGGCTGATTGATCACCCCGGCCGCCACCTGCACGTTCTGCCCGCGCAGTGCCGTGACGACGTCGCCGGCGGTCAGATTGCGTGCCGCGAGCTTCTCCGGATTGAGCCAGATGCGCATCGAATAATCGCGCGCGCCGAAGATGGTGACATTGCCCACGCCGTCGATACGCGCGAGCACGTCCTTCACGTGCAGCGTGGCGTAGTTGGAGATGTAGAGCAGGTCGCGCGAATCGTCGGGCGATGAAAGATGGATCACCATCATCAGGTCCGGCGATTGCTTCACCACCGTCACGCCGATGGAGCGCACCTCTTCCGGCAGACGCGGCTGGGCGATGGCGACCCGGTTCTGCACCAACACCTGCGCAGTATCGAGATTGGTGCCAAGCTTGAAGGTGACGGAGAGCGACATGGCGCCGTCGCTGGTCGATTGCGAGGTCATGTACAGCATGTCGTCGACGCCGTTGACCTCCTGCTCGATCGGCGTGGCGACGGTCTTGGCGACGATATCGGCGGAGGCGCCCGGATATGACGCGGTGACCGAGATCGAGGGCGGCGCGATGTCCGGATATTGCGCCACCGGCAGGCTGAAATAGGCCACGCCGCCGATCAACGTAATCAGAATGGAGATGACCGCCGCGAAGATCGGCCGGTCGATAAAGAAATGCGAGATATTCATCAGTAACTCTTGGCTGCCGGGGTCGCGCCGCCGGGCGGCACAGGCGGGGCGCCGATCGTGCTCTGCTCCGGAGTCACTTTCTGACCCGGCCGCGCCCGCAACAGCCCACTGACGATGACCTGATCGTCCGCGGTGATGCCAGAGCGGATGACGCGAAGATTGTCGTCGGTGACGGGGCCGAGCTCGACCGGCTTCGGCACCACCGTGCCGTCGGCCGTCACCGCGAACAGCATCTTCACCGACTGGTCGGTGACCACCGCGGCGTCCGGCACCAGCAGCGTCGGCTTCATCAGCGACATCGGCACCCGCACCCGACCGAACTGGCCAGGCGTGATGAACAGATCGGCGTTGGGGAAGGCCGCGCGCACGCGGATCGTCCCGGACGACCGGTCATATTGATTGTCGACGAAGTCGATGGTGCCCTTCAGCGGCCAGTCCTTTTCGTCCATCAGCTGGCCCTGTACCTCGACAGCGTTGTCGCGCGCGTTCTTGACCTCGCCCTTCTGCACCAGGCGCTTATAGGCCATGCCGTCGCCCTCGCTGACATTGAAGCTGAGCCAGATCGGGTCGAGCGAGACGATGGTGGTGAGCAGCGTGGTCGAGCCGCCGATGCCGCCCACGATCAGATTGCCGACGCTCACCTCGTGCCGGCCCATGCGGCCGGAGACCGGCGCCGTAACCCGCGTGTAATCGAGATTGAGCTGCGCCTGATTGACCGCGGCGATCGCCGCGTCACGCGACGCCGTGGCGATGTTCACTTGCGCCACGCGCTCGTCATAGGTCTCTTGCGTGGCATAGTCGTTCTTGCGCAGTTGCGCGGTGCGCTCGAGTTGCGCCTTGGCGAGCTCGAGCTGCGCTTCGTTCTGGGCCTGCTGCGCCTTGGCGGTTTCGAGCGCGAGCTCGAACGGGCGCGGCTCGATGACGAAGAGAAGATCGCCCTTCTTGACCAGCTGGCCGTCGGTGAAATTGACGGATTCGAGGTAGCCGCTCACCCGCGGGCGCACCTCGACCGATTCCAACGCCTCGAATTGGCCGGTGAAATCGCTCCACTCCTCCATCTCCTTGACCAACGGCTTGGCCACGGTGACGGCCGGTGGCGGCGGGGCGGTCGCTTCGGTCGGGCCAGTCTGCCAAAAACCCCAATAGCGATAGCCGAGCCCGGCGAGCGCAATGAGCAGCAGCAGCAGGACGAGGCGCGTACCGCTGCCCATGCCCTCTTTGGCTTGCACCGCCGGCTTGGTCGTCGGCGCCTCTTGTCCGTGGCGAGCCTCGGCCTCGACCGAGTCCTGATCGTCATCGCGATCGTCCTCGCGATCTCTACCGCCGTTTCGGTTTCGCTTCTCGACCATGCCGCATCTCATGCCGGGCTGTCTGCCCCATCTGTGCCGCCCCCGCCGTTGTTGCAAGGGCGACTCCGACAGACGCTACCCCAAAGCCGCCTGCAAACGCGAGCGGCAAAGATTTTAGCGCCTAAAAATTCGGCACCAAACCCATGATAAACCCGCGTCAATTCAGCCTATCTCACGGAAATTTGCGAGCCAAGGCGCCGCTCCGAGCAGTCGCTCCGTGCGCTGCTGATTTGGGAAACACGCGCCGGCCAACGCTACCAGCTCACCCGCGCGCCAGCCTTGGCCCCAATGCCGTTGGTCTCCTCGCCGAAGGTGACATCAAGTTTGGCGAACAGGCTGGTCGATGCGGAGGGACTGAAGAAATTGACACCGGCCGAGACCACACCCCACAGCCTGTCAGGCGTGTCGGTGAAGTCTACGAACGTCGTGTCAAGCGAGGTCAACGTTGCCTTGTTCTCGCCCGAGAGATTGCTCCAGACGCTGCCGATCACGAACGGTTCCATTCTGATGCCGGACCAGATGTCGTAGCTCAGGCCGGCGCGCAGCCCAAGCCGGCCCCTGACATTGGTGCCCTCATCAAACGAGATTTTGTTGTCGTCGATGGTCAAATTGTCGAGCGCGCTCCACACCACGGCGATCGTGCCGAGTGGCTCGATGAAGGGCCCTCCCCTGAACCCGCCGAACCGATAGCCGGTATCGGTCCTGACGCCCCAGGCCATCGCATCGAACGAACCCGAAAAGCCGGGTGAAGAGTTGGGATCGATTTCGAGGAACGTGGTCTTGAACAGCGTGTCGACGAACAGACCGCCATTGAGATAGGTGCCATAGGCGCCGGCCTCGCCGCCTTGCATATCGTATTGTCTGAGAATGTGATCGTAATCGAGACCGCCCTGAACCCAGCCACCCAACACGCCGAAGATGAGCGCATCGCGTTCCGCCAACACGCCCTTCTTGCCGAAATCGATGCCGCCTTCGAGGTTCCAGACATCGAGAGCGCGACTGAGATCGTAGCGGTAGGTGCGGCCATAGGCCGAGGTGCTCGCCTTGTCGTCTTGGTTGAGCCAAGTGCCGGATCCCTTGATCCAGGTCGCCGGCGTGAGCGAGGGTGAGACCTGCGGCGCTCTCTCGGAAAGCTTGCCCCCCTCGCCTCCGTCGGACGGCACCCCGCCATTCAGCAGCACGCGCAGATCCGCAGTGCGATCGAACCAAGTCTCGGTGCCGATGTGGAAGACGTCCTGCACCGCAGTTACGAGGTGAGGCAGGTGTTGTGCGCCGCCGCCGGGAAGGCTGCGTAGCTCGAAATAGCCGCTACCGGTCGGCACGAAGAACAGATCGTAGTCGACAAACCCCGCGTCGATCGGCTTGGGCAGAAAGAAGGAATCTTTGTTCACGTTGCCGTTGACGAACACGACGGGGATGCCTTGCTTGTTGTAAGCGCCGCCGCGCGGATTGGTGTTGTTGACGGTCAGCTCCGTTTGGCCGCTCACATTGCCGTTGATGACGAGATTGTCGGCGGTTGACCCCGGCTTGCCGAGAAAGGCATCGACGGCAAGCGTCGAGCCGCTGTTTGCATCGAATTCGAAGCCCGGGCCCGACAGGGTGAAGATATCTCCCACGCTGCCGTTCACCGTGGAGATGACACCAGAATTCTCAAAGCGCTCCAGATTGACGAATGAGGGCTGGGTGCCACCCGAGGCGACCGCGTGCACGATGCCCTCATTCGTGAACAGATCGTCGCCGCCGCCAAAATCGCTGCTCAGTCTCGCTTCGAATGTGCCTCCCGCCTGATTGTCGAATAGATCGTCCTCATCGCTGAGGTCGACAAAGCCGGTGATGACACCAGCCGCGCGGTTGGTAACCGTTGTGCTTGCCCCGTCTGTCTCGATGGCGAACAAGTTCCCGGCGCCGATCGAACCCGCATTGTCGATGCTGATGGCGCTATCGACGATCGATTTGGCGTTCAAGGACGCTTCGTCGACGATAGCCTCATTGGTGAAGCTTGGCGCGGTTTGCGAAATCGAAGCTGAGATGCCGCGATTGGCGCCGAAAATGCTCCCGCTATTGTTGACGGCAATCTTGCTTTCGACCTCGTTGAGCTGAGTAACGGTAGCCGCCTGGCTCGTCGCGCCGACCACACCGCCAGCGCTCCCTATAGTCCCGTCGGCCTCGTTGCTAAGCGACAGCGAGTAGTTGCGGATCTCCGCCGAAATGCCCACGTCGCCGGCATGCACGCTACCCGTATTGATGACGGTGATCGTGCTGCTGACGATATTGCTCTGCTGCAGGGTCGCCGTTTGCGTCACGTCTCCCGCGACCTCTGAAGCATCGCTAAGGAAGCTGAAGAAAGCGGTGTTCGAAAGCTGCAAGCCGTCATTATCGATGCGCGCGCGGATGCCGGTGCCGCTTGCCGTCAGGCTACCGCCGTTTTGCACCGAGATGTCGTTGGTGACCTGATTTTGCTGAACGATATCCGCGGATTGGACCAGATCGTCATCATTGATGGACGTGACGTCGGCATTGATGGCGTTCACTTCAGACTGGTTTACCAAGTTGAGGTTTTGGCTTCCAACCTCGGCTTGAATACCGGTCTGCGCGTCGGTCGCGGCGGCATCGTTGATGATGATTTGGCTGAACACGGTGTTGTACTGGGCGATGTTCGCCGACTGCTCGAGACTTCCAAGTGTGACGGCCGCAGCCATGCCGTTGAGATTTTCCACATAGACGCTGTTGCTCAACGCATCGATATCAGAGGTGAGGATTGTCGCGTGGATGCCGAAACTACCCGAGTTCACGCCGCTGTAGTTGGCGATGACAATTTGGCTCTCGACGAGATTCTCCTGACCCAGGTCGAAAGTTTGCACCGCGTCGTCAGCCGTAACCGCGGCGACTTGGCCATTGGCATTGACGGCGGCGACGCTGTTGGAAAGGCCGCCGAAATATTGGCTTTCGACCGACGCGTTGATGCCGATGCCGGAGCCAATCTCCCCGTGGTTGTAGATGCTAATCCCGCTGTCGATCGTGTTGGCTTGATCGAGATCTAACGTCTGATCGAGGTCGGTGAGGCTAATTGCCTCGACTGCGCCGTTTGCGTTGGAGAGCGGCGCCAGAATCAATGGCGCATTGTTCGCCATAATTCCAATCGATCGATTGTAGATTTCGGCGTTGATGCCGAAATTGCCGTTGCCGATCTGGCCGTAGTTGTAGAGCGAAATGTCGCCGGAAATCTCGTTGCTCTGCTGCAGCTTCATGGGCTGTGAGAGATCCGCAAAATTCACCGCGGCGGTCGCGCCGTTGACATTGGACAGGTCTGCGTTGTTGGCGAGGCTCCCGATCGTCTGATTGTTGATCTGCGCGGCGAGACCTGTTTCCGCTCCTGTGGTCGCGCCGTAATTATGGATTTCGATGCTGCCGCCGATGGCGTTGGCTTGCACGAGATCGATCGACTGCGTGAGGTCCAGCAGGGTAATGGCGGCGGCCCCGCCATTCGCGTTGGAAATCGCCGCGCTATTTGCCAGGCTGCCGTCGAAGTCCGTGTTGATCAGGGCCTCGATGCCGGTTGCGGCAGCGAGAACGCCGCTGTTGACGATGGTGATGTCGCTGCCGATCGTGTTGGTTTGAATGAAATCCGCGGACTGAGTGATGTCGCCAAAGGAAATGGGCGTGGCCGCGCCGGTGGCGTTTGAAGCGACGACGTTGTTCGCGAGACTGCCGATCGGCAGGTTATTGATCTCGGCGAAGATGCCGATCAGATCGGCGGTGATGTTGCCGCTGTTGTTCTTGGTGATTTCACTCGCGACGATGTTGGACTGAGTGAGCTTCAACTCCTGGCTGACGTCAACGGCCGAGCCCCCAAAGGCATTGCTCATTGCGGCATTGTTGGAAAAGCTGCCGACGCCATTGGTGATCACACTCGAAATGCCGATCAACGGATCGATAAACCCGCTATTGGTGATGACGATGTCACTCGCAAGGGAGTTACGTTGGGTGAGGTCGATAAGCTGGCTTGCAGCGAGGCCGTTGGAGGCCGAGTAGGAATTATCGAGCGCCGGCTCGACATTCAGGATGATCGTGTCGAGCGTGGTCGTGAGCTTGTTGCTGTTGGTCTTGTGTTGGGTATCGCCGCGGGTGTTGGCCTGCGTCTCGATGATGCTTTGTGCCTGGGCTGGCCTAGGCACAAGGACGCCGCATGCGAGAAGCGTCGACGCAAGCGCGGTGCCAAGCAGCAATCTGCACCGGCCGGTAGCCTCCGCTCGGCATGAGAAATTCGGCGCGATCGGAGAGACGAAGCCCGCGCTGAGCGGACTCGCAAAAGCTCGCCCCACGCGGCGCTGATGCCGACGTTTCAATTGGTACCCCCCGACGAGCCCCGCGCGCATCAAGGCGCAGGCTCGGTCCCCAAATGAAATCGTAGGAGACGGGGCAAAAGATCGCCTAGCAAATTTCGGCGGAAAAGCGCGTCCGACGCACGCTATCCACAACCATTGTCATTCGGGGAACACTTAGGGTTGATAGCTGCGAGACGGCAACCGCCCGGTGTATCGTAAATCCTCACGACTTCGGCCGAGCCCCTGGCGTATCGTGCCCGACGTCGGGAGGCCGATATTCGCGCCAAGTCAGTGAGGGAGCGCCAGCGCGCCATGAAAGTTGAGTTTTTAGTTCGGAAGCACGGTTTTGCATGGGCGGCCGCAGCCGCAATCGTGCTTGTCCTCGGTATCGGCGCGGCTCAGACGCAGGAGAGCGCTGTCGCCAAGGCCGCCGCATGGAAGATCGGCGACCAGCTCAGTCTCGCCGGCCTGCTCTACTCGCAAGGTGGCGAGGATGACAATGTCAAGCAGCTGCTCGACAGCATCACGCCGCTGACCGATGCGATCAAAATCCAGGTTAAGCCCTTCCCGCCCCGCGCCGAAACGCCGATGGCGACCTATGCCGCGGTGATCGAGTACCTCATCAAGGGTGACGGCGCCGAGATTGGCCGGCAGATCGGCGCCCAATTCGGCAAGAATGCCGGGCTGCTGTTCGAGATCTCGGTCAAATCCAACCTCTTGATCCTGCTCTATGAGCCCGGCGACGACCAGGGCATCGCCAGCGTAATCGAGTCGCGCTGCAACGAGGCCGGACTGCCGAACAATCTCTGGCTCGATGTCGTCAATGCGGTGAACAGCAAAGCCTCGAAGGACGAGGTGAAGAACGCCGTGTTCAAAATGCACGACGACGTGGCGACCTATCTCAATCAGCAAGTGCAGTAGAGCCTGCGGGTCTTCTGGCTTGAGATCGCAAGCCCGGAGCGGAGCTGTCGCACGGCCGCAACCAGCGCCTCGCATGAAATTGCCGAACCTACATTGGACGTCACCATGTGCTGCGGCCGCGGCGAGATTCCGGGTTAACCCTTAAAGTTCCAATCTGGCACGAAAGACCTGGCACAGTTCCTGCGTTCGGACTGCTTAGTAGTCCCGCTTGGCAGTCCAACGAGTGAGTACGGTTAACACGATGAGCAAAATTCATCCAACCCGGCAGCCGGTCAGGGCGAACCCGCGCTCTCTGCTCGCCCAGGTGCTTCACCAATTCCGCAGCGCCTTTATTGGCGTCGGTCTTTTTTCGGCGCTCATCAATCTGCTGATGCTCAGCGGCTCGATGTTCATGCTGCAGGTGTACGATCGCGTGCTGCCCAGCAAGAGCGTGCCGACCCTGATCGGGCTCGCGGTTATCTTTTTGGGTCTCTACGCGTTTCAAGCCGTTCTCGACCTGATCCGAACGCGCGTGCTGGTGCGCATCGGCTCCGCCTTCGACGAATCGCTTTCAGAAAGAGTCTATGGCGCGGTCCTCAAGCTGCCCCTCAAGGGCGCGCGGGCGGCTGACGCCCTTCAGCCGGTTCGTGACCTCGATACCGTCCGCACCTTCCTCACCGGCCTGGGGCCAACTGCCCTGTTCGACCTGCCTTGGATGCCGCTCTATCTCGCGCTCTGCTTCGCTTTCAATTTCTATATCGGCCTCGCCGCGACGGTGGGTGCCATCATCATCGTTACAATCACCGTTATCACCGAGATCACCTCACGCGGTCCTATTCGCGATGTGGCGAAGTTCAGCGCGGCCCGCAGCGTATTTGCCGAATCGAGCCGGACTCACAGCGAAGTGCTTCACGCCCTGGGCATGACGGGAAGGATGGGCGCGCGCTGGCGCGAGGCAAACACCCAATTCAGCAACGCCCAGCAGCGCGTCTCCGACGTCACGGGCGGCCTCGGCTCACTCGCCAAAGTCCTGCGGCTCATTCTGCAATCGACCGTGCTTGGCGTTGGCGCTTATCTCGTCATCCAGAACGAGGCGACCGCGGGAATCATCATTGCGAGCTCGATCATCACAGCCAGGGCACTGGCTCCCGTGGATATCGCCATCGCCAACTGGAAGTCGTTTGGCGCCGCGCGGCAGGGTTGGCAGCGGCTCAACGGGTTGCTTGCCGCCCTTCCGGTCGAGCCCGAGGTCCTACAGCTGCCGAAGCCATCGGCCAATTTGTCGGTCGAGAACGTGGCCGTGGTTCCGCCCGGCTCGAAGAAGACGGTGGTGCAGGGGGTCAGCTTCAATCTCGAAGCTGGGACCGCACTTGGAATTGTTGGCCCGAGTGGTTCAGGCAAGTCCTCGTTAGTGAGGGCTTTGCTGGGTGTATGGCCGGCGTCCTTCGGGACCGTGCGCATCGACGGCGCCGAGCTTGGCCAATGGTCCCGTGATGCTCTCGGACGTCATTTGGGTTATCTTCCCCAGGACGTGTCGCTTTGCGACGGAACCGTGGCCGAAAATATTTCGCGCTTCGAAACCGATCCCTCGCCCGACGCGATTATCGCCGCGGCGCAGGCAGCCGGTGTGCACGAGCTCATTCTGGGCCTGCCCAACGGGTATGACACCCCGATCGGTGAGCGCGGCGAGACGCTGTCGGCGGGCTATCGCCAGAGGATTGGACTCGCCCGCGCCCTCTACGCGGATCCATTTCTCGTCATTCTCGATGAGCCCAACTCCAATCTGGACATGGAGGGAGAGGTGGCCCTCGGGAAGGCAATTCTCGGCGTCTGCAAGCGCGCCGGCATTGTCATCGTCATCGCCCATCGACCGACCGTGCTCGGCACCGTCGATCTCGTTCTCACCTTGGTCAACGGGCAAACGCGCGCGTTCGGCAAACGGGACGAGGTGCTGGCCCCAATGCAAGTCGTTCCCAACGTACATCCTGCACCCAATGCCGTTCCGCAGCGGAAAGTTGCTTAGCGAGGAAGAGAAGACATGCCAATGGCGCGCAACATACGGCTTGGATCGATCCGGGCACATCTTATTGCCGGAGTGGCCGCGGTCGCTTTGCTGGTGGTAGGCGTAGGCGGCTGGGCTGCCACCACGGAGTTGGCCGGCGCCGTGGTGGCTCCTGGCGTGGTCGTCGTCGACTCCGACGTCAAGAAGATTCAACACCCGACCGGCGGCATCATCAAAGAGCTGCTCGTTCACGACGGCGACGTTGTGAAGGCCGGCCAAGTGATCGTGCGGCTCGACGATACCCAGGCCCGCTCCAGCCTGGCGATCCACTCAAAACGTCTCGACGAGCTGATGGCGCGTCAGGCGCGGGACGAGGCTGAGCGCGACGGCGCGGACGACATCGCCTTTCCGAAGGAATTGACCGATCGCTCTGCCGATCCAGAGGTGGCGCGGCTCATCGCGGGGGAGGAGCGGCTGTTCAATATCCGGCGAAAGGCGCGCGAGGGTCAGAAGGCGCAGCTTGACGAGCGGATCGCTCAACTTCGGCAAGAGGTCTCTGGGCTGGTTGCGCAACAAGCCGCCAAGGAGAACGAGATCGATTGGATACGCAAGGAACTGGAGGGCATCATGACTCTCTGGCAGAAAAACCTCGTGCAGTTTACCCGGGTGGTGTCCCTGCAACGCGACCTCGCCAAGGCTGAAGGCGACCGCGGCCAGCTGATCGCCTCGACGGCGGAAAACAAGAACAAGATCGCCGAGATCGAGCTGCAGATCATCCAGGTCGACCAGGATTTGCGCGCCGAGGTTGGCAAGGAGCTCGCCACGATACGCGCGGACATTGCCGAAACGACCGAACAGAAGGTCGCGGCGGAGGATATTTTCTCGCGCATCGAGATCCGCGCCCCGCAAGACGGTACCGTGCACGAGATGTCGGTACACACCGTCGGCGGCGTGGTCGCGGCCGGCGAAGAAATGATGCAGATCGTTCCCGTGGGCGACACTCTCGACGTCGAGGCGAAAGTCCCGCCGGCATCGATCGATCAGGTGCATGTGGGCCAGACTGCGGTCCTGCGTTTCTCCGCCTTCAGCCAGCGCACCACGCCGGAGATCGACGGCACCGTGACCATCGTCTCGGCCGATCTCGTGCAAGATCCAAGAACCAACGAGCGATACTATTCGGCGCGCATCGCCATCCCACAGCCAAGAATTCACGACCTCGGCCTGACCCTCGTTCCGGGCATGCCGGTTGAGACCTTCATCCGCACGGACGATCGCACCGTCGTGTCATACTTGATGAAGCCGCTCAGCGATCAGATCAAGAAGGCGTTCCGCGAGCGTTAGGAGACTGCCGGGACGGCGCTGCCGTCCTGACTCCCCCGGCGGGGGGCCTTCTCTCAAAGCCGCAGCACGCCGGACTGCACGCGGTCGTAATCGGCCTTTGCCATCATCTGCACGAGCTGTTCAAGGCTCGTTTGCGCCTCCCAATTGAGCTTCTGCTTTGCCTTGCTGGGATCGCCGATCAGGAGGTCGACCTCCGCCGGCCGATAGAACTCCGGCGTCACGACGACGATCGCCTTGCCCGTTCGTTTGTCGATGCCTCGGGAATTCGGCCCCTCGCCGCTCCACTCGAGATTGAACCCAAGGGCGTCGCCGGCGGCATTGACGAACTCCCTGACCGAATGAGTGCGCCCCGTGGCGAGCACATAGTCGTCGGGCTGATCCTGCTGCAGCATCGTCCACATGCCTTCGACATATTCCGCCGCATAGCCCCAATCCCGTGACGCTTCGAGATTGCCGAGATAGACGGCGTCCTGCTGACCGAGGGCCACGCGTGCGAGCCCGAGCGTCACCTTGCGGGTAACGAACTCCCGGCCACGCAGTGGCGATTCGTGATTGAACAGGATGCCCGAGCAAGCGAACACGCCGTAGGCCTCGCGGTAATTCACCGTGATCCAGTGAGCAAAAAGCTTGCTTACGCCGTACGGGCTGCGTGGATGGAAAGGAGTCGTCTCGCTCTGCGGTATGGCCTGAGCCTTGCCGAACATCTCCGATGTCGACGCCTGATAAAAGCGCGCGCCTGGGCAAGCCTCTCGCATGCATTCGAGCAAGCGTAACACTCCGAGCGCATTAACATCGCAGGTGTAGATTGGCTGCTCGAACGACAACCCAACGAAACTCTGGGCGCCGAGATGGTAGATCTCGTCGGGCTGAAGCTTCCTCAGCGCCGCGCGGATGTTGCTCTCTTCCAGAAGCTCCATGTCGGCAAGTTCGACCTCGGCGAGGATACCAAGTTCCTCGAGCCTGCCCGAATTGATGCCGGCGTTCCGGCGTTGGGCACCGACCACGCGATAGCCCTTTTTCAGCAGCGTCTTGGCGAGATAGGCCCCATCTTGACCTGAAATCCCGGTGATCAGCGCCGTTTTCGCCATGCCACTCCCTGCCTCGAACCAAGCTGTGCCGCAGTCGAGGACACTTTGGCAAGCGTCCTCAAGCGAGTTCGCATGCCCCCTCGCTCACGCAACGTCATCGCCTCTTCGTGGTTCATCCAATGCGAGAATGCTCCGGTACAAGCGCTCGCAGCATTTTCCATCTCGATACGGAAAAGCAGCACGCTGGCGCTCGGCGTATGGCGAAGAAGCGGTGTCGGATAGAGTCGCTTCCAGGCTGGAGAGAAGGTCTTCTTCGGTCGCGGCGACGGGGCCAAACCCCTCTTGCGCATAGTCGAAGTAGCCGGTCAGCGATGTATGCCCCCCCGAGAAGAAACTCTCGGCATCGAATTGATAATAGACGACCGGTTTCTCCAGATAGGCCATCTCGAATGCGACGGAGGAGTAGTCGGTCACGAAGACGGCTGTATCGGCAAATAATGGCTGTAGCGATTGGGCCGCCAACGGGTCGGCTGCCTCCACATAGGTGGGGAGATCGAGGTCGGCGAGCTGCTCAGCGAGATTAGCGTGCGGGCAAAACACCAACTTCAGTGCGTGCCTTGCCGCGAGGTCTCGCAGCATCGGCGAATGCAGCAAGGACTTCCAGCGGATAGCGTAGTCAGACGTGGCGAATGACGCTGAGGCGGCTCGCTTGGCGCCGACCTTGGCGAGTTTGCCGGCGAGGTAATGGCGCCACGTTGGCATGATCAGCAGCGTCGTGGCTGATTTTGGCAGCGACAAAAGCGAATCGTGCCTGGCCAGCCCGGTCAGAACAACCTCTTTGGCGGAAAATTTGTAATCCGACTCCTCGTCGGCAACGCTGGCAAATTCCGGCGGCGTCGAGGTCACGAACAACGAGATTTCCTTGCTGTTTAGCCAGCGTGAGATGTCGTCCTTGATAACGCCGTGAGCCAGAAACACGAAGCGATGGTGGACCAAGTCTCGAAGATAGTCCTGCGATATCGGCGAGATCACGCTGTCGACAATGTCCGAGCTAATCAAAAATCTCGCGTTGATCAGGGCGATGATGTGTTCCTGCGAATTGAATGGGATCAGGTGAAAACCCTCACCTTCGAGCCGCTGCCAGTCCGGCGAATCGGTTCGCAGCACGAAGAACGCCTTGTCGGCCTTTCCGATCGCCAGCAGGTGGCGGTAGAGATGTTCCGCATTGTTGTCGGCTTTGTCGTCGCGATCGAACAAGAGCCAGCAAGCGCCGTATTTTGCTTTCGCCGCGTCCTGGACGGCCGCGCGGCGCACATCACGGATGGCCGCCGGCATTGCGTTCGTGTCAACCGCGGACGGCGCAAGGCCATGCAGCAATTCGGACAGCGCGCCCACCGCGCCTAGCTGAGTTTCACGGCATTGCAGGGGACAAATCTCCCCATCGACGCGGACCGTCACATAATCGTGCGAGCCGAAAGCGACCCAAAAAAAGTGCTCGTAAAAATAGGCCCGGTCCAGAATTCTGCTCCCGCACCGGCTCTTGAAATACAGCGGGGCGGCCGTGTCATTGACCTCGACTGTCGCTGAATTGTGGGGATCGCTAGAGTAATAAGAGAACTGAATGAGCTGCTGCGCCTCATCGTATTGCCGGACATATATCGTCGTGACGGGCCGGCGCGCCTGCTTCGTCAAATTCAGCAAGCCGACCTTGTGCTTCTCCTCCACGTTATACGTGTTGATCGTCGCGCTATCGATCTTGGCGAATATCTGTTCGAGCAAGCCGAAAAACCCTTTCTGCTCTTCCTCCGTCAAGAACGCGGCGCGCTCCGGATGATCGAGGAGATGAAAGAACCGATAGAGGATGTCGTAAAGCACGGTGCGTTGGATGAAACGCGGAACCTTGCCGGCCAACTGCTCGGCCGCGAGGAGCAAGTCGAGATAGCCATAACGCAAGGAGTCGAGATAGTACTCCCGCCTTTGCTTGGCCGAATCCAAGCTTGAGCTCTGATTCTCACGCTTACGATAGTAGTAGACGGGGTCCCTCAAGAACGCGACGTCGGTCCGCTCGTTGAGCAGCAGGTACTTATTGACGAAGTGGCCGTCTTCGAATGTGGGTTGGATGCGGCTGTCGAAGCGCAGCCCATGTCGCTCGATCAGGTCGCGTCGAAACCAAGCCGTGGCGGCGGATAACTGCATGAAATCCTGGAGATCGCCCGCAGGGAGGACCGTACGGCCCTGCTCGAACCGATACCGCAAGGGGTGGTTGTCTTCATATCTGTTCTTCAGTTCTTTGAAATATATCAGGTTACACGAGACCATCGACAAACTCCGACTGCGTGCCGGCGCTATCTCCTCCTCGACTTTCTCGATGTAGTTCAAGGATAGGAAGTCGTCGGAATCGGGAAAGCTGACCCAGTCGCCCCTGGCCTCGGCCAATCCGGCGTTACGCGCCGCCGCTTGCCCCTGATTACTTTGATGCAAGTAGCGAATCCGCCCCGGGAAGCGATCCGCCCAATGCTTGATGCGGAGAGCTGTCCCGTCCGTCGACCCATCATCCACCGCGACGATCTCCAGGCACTCGGGGTCGACGGTTTGTGCGAAGATCGAGTGGAAAAAATCGTCGAGATAAATCTCGACGTTATGGCACGGCACAACCAAGCTGTAGCGCGTGGCGACCTTCTTTTTTGGACCTTTCAAATCCGCCGCGCGCTGGAGGGGGTATTTCTTTGGGTTTTGAGAAAGGCCACAGAATCTAAGAACGCGGCGCCAGGCCCCAGCTATCGCCGCGTAACCGCTTCTGCGAAACTCCTCCACGATCCGTCCCCGCAGTGGCCGCGAGCGCGTCGCACCCGTTTGAAGGATAAGTGACACCGTGCGGGTTTTGAAAGGCCGTTCTGCATCGACCAATCGTGGCCCGAATCCCGGCGCGCTCGCTCAAAACTTGGGACCGGGCTTTCCCTTGCGAGCCACCGCAGCTCAAGATCGACGCGAAATAGCATGAATTGCGTGGCGCACTGACAGACCACGCCGAACCCCAGGCGCCCCAAGGTCAGGAAATCCGTGCCGGAACCGCTGTTCACGTCCTACGCCCAAAATTTCGAGGACGTCATTCTTTGGCGCGCGTTGAAACATATCCACGCAGGCTTCTACATAGACATCGGCGCTGCCGACCCGGTCGTTGATTCGGTAAGCCTTGCATTCTATGAGAGAGGCTGGCGCGGCATTCACATTGAACCTCTGCCTGATTACGCCGCGAAACTTCGGCAAGCTCGTCCCGATGAGGAGGTGGTCGAGGCGGCCGTCGCCAAAGAGCCGGGTACTCTCATTTTCTTTAGCGTGCCCTCCTGGACGGAGTTGAGTACGGGCGATCATCGACTTGCCGATAGGCATTCCACTGCCGGACGCGACGTAAAAGCCATCTCGGTAAAGGCCCTCACGCTCGCGGAGATATTCGACAGTCGGTGTCCCAGCGACATCCACTGGCTGAAGATCGACGTCGAAGGGATGGAGAAGCAGGTCATAGAGAGCTGGCGGCCATCGGGACTGCGTCCTTGGATCGTCGTCGTCGAAAGCACGGCGCCGCTGTCCTCCGATCCAAGTCACGCCGACTGGCATTCAAGCCTCGAGGAACTCGGTTACAAGCTCGCCTATTTTGACGGACTCAACCGCTTCTATGTGAGTCTCGACCATCTCGAGTTGGAGGCTCAGTTCGGACCCGGTCCCAACCTATTCGACAATTTCACCTTAAGCGGCCAAGCAAATGCCCCATACACCATCAAGCTCAACACTATCATCGCTGAGCTGCAAGACGAGAAGCGCACTGTTGATTCGAAGCTCTTAGCGCTCGAAGCTCAAAACGCAGCGCTCGAAACCCGAAACACCACGCTTTCGGCGAAATTGAAAGCGCTCAAAACCAACAACGCGCTTATTCGAAGTCAACTCGCAGCGGTCTCTGAGTCGGCATCCTGGCGACTCACCCGCCCGGTGCGCGCACTGGCCAATTTCGTGAAACGAGCATTCAAGTGAGCCGGTCTTGGCTGACGACGGAGCCCATCTTCGGTTATTGCTGCGAACACCGAATGGAATCCAATGCGGCGCATCTTGAGCGCGACGTCGCTTCTTGACCAGGACTTGCGAAAATGACCGTTGCAGTGCACTCTTCGGTGCGGGAAATTCTCCTCAGCGCTACCCTGGGGATTTCCGGGGCGAAGCAAGCTTTGTGAGGGTACGGTGCTACAAAAAGCCGGACCAGGGCGTTTTTCTGAAGATGAAAACCACCTCGTGGAAGGCACTTCGGCTGATCCATTCGTGACTCAGCGCGAGCTTGAGAAGCTACGCGCTGAGAAACTCGAGGTCGAGCAGAGCCTTTTCGAGAGTGAACGCTATATCGGCTTTCTCGTCGCGCAAAGACAGAACTTGCTGGATGAGCAGGTGGAGTTGCAGCAGAAAAATAAGAAGCTCAAAGCGATGGCCGCCCGCCCTTCGGCGCGCGTCATGAACGCCGCGCGGCGATTGATGCGACGATTCCTACGAGTTTGACCCTTGCTGGATTTTACCAATAGGGACGCCGAGATTTGCGTCATCGGCCGAACCTCATTCACGTCCGGAATGGGGGCCGTCACCTATAACTTTTGCGAGATGCTGGCGCGCAGCTATCCGATTTGCATCTTGCCCACCGAGGAGAAGCAGCGAAAGAAAAAGCATATTACGCTGCCCAACGGTCGCAAGATTCCTGTTTGCACGAACACGTCGTCTCTCAAGGCATCCATTTTCTGCGACGTGCTGTGGAACGGCCATTGGGATCGCAACCTGAACCACGTCCCTCGCCACACGCTAAAATACGGCTTCGCCATCTTCGATTCCAACGAACTGCCTGGACCATGGGTCTCCGCGCTCAATAACCTTTTTGACGTGGTGATTGTATCGAGCCCGCATTTGGTATCGACCGCGCTTGCGTCAGGCGTGAAGACGCCGATTGCGTGCCTTCCTCTCGCTCTCGATATCGATGACTTGCTTGCGTCGCCGTATAAGCCGCCCCGCGCTGACAAGATTCGATTCCTGTCCGTAGCCGCGTTTCATCCACGCAAAGACATTCCGATCCTGGTTGAGGCCTTTGCCGAGCGGTTCCGCCATCGCACGGACGCGGAGTTGTTGCTGCATTCCAATCTGAACTTCAAAGGCAGCTATGAAGCAGTGCAACAACAGATCGAAGACCAAGGCTTGACCAATGTCCACGCGACCTGCGGCCCGTATTCGCGAGACAAGAAGAACGACCTCATCCAATCCAGCGACGTCTTCTTAAGTGCCTCCCGCGGAGAGGGTTATTCGATCGGTCCACGCGAAGCGCTCGCCCTCGGCAAACCGGCCGTGCTTTCGGATGTAGGCGGTCACAAAGGCCTGCGGGACTGTCCGGGCGTGTTTATGGTCGCCGCCGACATTAGCGTTCCCGCGCGTTATCCGGAGATCGAGAACCTCATCTATGGGGAGCAGCGGAAGGTCAGGGTTTCCGACATGGCCGAGGCTCTGGAGAAGGCGGCCAGCTATGCGGGATCCGAGGCCTGTCTCCGCGAGGCGCCCGAACGCAGGCGGTTTGCGCGCAACTTCGCTTTCAGCAAGTTGGCCCCCAGCTATGCCGAATTGCTCAATACGGACATCGGCCTGTTTCGCGTGCCGAAGCAGCCCACCATCGGCGTCAATGTTCCGGCTGAATTTCGAGACCGCGTCAACAAGGCACTGGGGCAACGGGCTTCGCGGCTGCGCTTCAAACGTCACACCGTGGTTCCCGCGCATGACGGAGGCTTCTTCTCGGTCTTCAACTCGTTCATGAGTTCATCTGGTTTGGGATCTTCAGGAAGATCGCTGCCACGCCGTGCTCCCCGACTGGAACGTCGCGCGCATGATGGAACGGCAGAAAGTGAGTAAATTCGTGAGCTTCTGCTACGGCAAGCCCGGCGAGGGCAACGTCTGGGTGAAGCTGTTTAGACCGCTATTCGGATTGAGCGATGCGGAGATGGACGATCCCGAGATCCTCTACGCGCGTTCGAGCTTGCCAAAGTCCGAGCACAATCAGCACCGGGAACCGCAACTCACTTACATCCACGCTTATGAGCTCTACAAGACCAAGCGGTTCGCCATGTGGCGGCAGCACTATCACCGCATTTTCTCACAGCACGTCCACCTCCAACCGTCGCTGCAGGAGGAAATCGACCTCTTTGCAGAGTCGACATTGACGCGTCCCTTCATGATCGCAGCCCATGTGCGTCATCCGAGTCATTCCCTCGAGCAACCGGGTGGCGCGATGGCGAGCAACAAAGTCTACCTCGACAAAGTGCGCGAGCTGTTACGCGAACGAAACATTCGTGAGAGTTCCGAGCAATGGGGATTGTTCCTGGCGACTGATCAACAGCGCGTCGTAAAGGAATTCCGATCCGAGTTCGGCGACCGCGTATGCTTCTTCGGCGATGTCAGGCGCACGCAGTCGCGTGACGACGGCCAATACCAAAGTCTGGACGAGGCCGATAAGCTTAAGGAGGGATTCCAGGTCCAGCATCTCGCCGCAGCCGATCCAGCTTCGTGGTCGAGCCGTTTGGCGTGGGAAGTGATACGCGATGCGTATGCCATGGCGCGATGTGATGCGCTCTTGCACGTGGTCAGCAACATCTCCACCGCCGTCTCTTTCATCAATCCGCACATCGAAATGATTTTCTGCCCGCCGGCGAAGGTGTAATCCGTGCCGCAAAGGCGATACCTCATCACGGGAGGCTGCGGCTTCGTCGGTAGACACCTGCTTGCCCGGCTGGCGCTCGAACCCGACGCAGAGATTTGGATTGTCGACGATCTCTCCACCGGCCAGCACCCGTCTCTATGGGAGCGACCCAAGATCGCCTCGATCGCCGAAGGCGGATCCGGACCTGCCGAGTTCAGGCTGGCCGACAGCGCCTGCCGCGTAATCTACATTCAGGCCGACTTCGCCGTCCTCGCTCTGTCGGAGCTTGGAAAGACCGCGCCGACAGGTCTCGCTCGACTGCCCCATTTCGATGAAGTTTATCATCTCGCTTCCGTGGTCGGCGGCCGCAAGGTCATCGACAACGACCCGCTCGCGGTCGGCATCGACCTGGCGATTGATTCCATCTTTTTTCTCTGGGCGGCAAAAATCGCCAGACCCGACCGCATCCTTTACGCGTCCTCCAGCGCCGCCTATCCGATTCACCAGCAGACCAGCGAAAGCGCGGTGCAGCTGCGCGAATCCATGATCGATTTTCGCGACGTCATCGGCAAACCTGACTACACCTACGGCTGGAGCAAGTTGACCGGGGAATATCTCGGTCGCATCGCCGTCGACAAATATGGGTTGCAGGTCGCGGTCGTCAGACCGTTCTCGGGCTACGGCGAAGACCAAGAGCCGGTATATCCATTCCCGGCGATAGCCTTGCGCGTTGCCGCCCACCGCAATCCCGTGATCGTTTGGGGAAACGGCAAGCAGAGCCGCGACTTCGTCCATATCGACGACGCCGCGGAAGCTTGTGTGCGGGCCTGCCGCCGGATCTCCGACGGCTCCGCCGTGAACATCGGCAACGGCCGTCCGGTCACTTTCCTGGAACTTGCCCGCTTGATGGTGGACATCGAAGGCTATGCAGCCGAGGTCGAAGGCAAAGAGGGCATGCCGGTCGGGGTTGCGGCGCGCTATTGCGACCCTGCTCACATGTTCGAAGTCCTCGACTGGGCACCAAGCATAAGTCTCGAAGATGGCGTGCGGCGCGGTCTTGAGTTTGCGAAAAAAAAACTCGCGGCCGGAATTCAGCCTGAAGACTAAAAGACTGACCGCAGCCGAACCCCGCTCCAGGCGCTAACCCGCATTGGGTCGCCACCGCCTTTCATGCTAAGGAGACGCAAAGGCATTTCAATCGTGAGTTTGGCGTCATGAGTCAGGTCTTGCCGTTCATCCTCTGTGGAGGATCGGGCACGCGCCTTTGGCCGCTTTCGCGTGAAGCCTTCCCTAAGCAATTCCACAAGATCGCCGGCGACGAGACCCTGTTCCAGCAGGCCTGTCGCCGCGTGACTCAAGGCCTGGCCGAAACGCCGATCGTCTTGTCGGGCCACAAGCATCGCTTCCTCGTCGCCGAGCAGCTCGAGGAGATCGGCCTCGGCGACGCAAACATCGTGCTCGAGCCTGTCGCGCGAAGCACCGCCCCGGCCGCCTGCATTGCCGCGCTGATTGCCACGCAGCGCGACGCCGAGACGGTGGTGATGCTGACCCCGGCGGATCACATCTTTGCCGATGTTAAGGCCTTCGCCCAGGCCGTAGAGACCGCCGTCGAGGCCGCACAAGACGGGATGCTCGTGGTGTTCGGGGTGAAGCCCGACTGCCCGCACACGGGTTACGGCTATATCGAGGTCGAGCCGAGCAATCTCGCCGCCTTGGGCGTGCAGCGCTTCGTCGAGAAGCCATCGCAGGAGGTCGCTGAGCGCTATTTCGATAGCGGCGATTTCTTCTGGAACGTCGGCATCTTTTTTTGCAAGGCCTCGACCCTCATCGCGATGTTCGAGACGCATGCGCCGGAGGTTCTCTCCGCGTGCCGCGCAGCCCTTGCCGGCGCGATCGAGGATATGAACTTCAAGGTTCTGGGCGACGCTTACGCGCAAGCGCCTGCCATCTCGCTCGACTACGCTATCGCCGAGAAGGTCACCAATTTGCGCTGCGTGCCGCTGACCTCCGCCTGGAGCGACGTCGGCTCCTGGTCGGCGCTCTGGTCCTTTCTGGAGAAGAGCGAGGACGGCAACGTCGTCCAAGGCCAAGGCGACATCATGCTGGAGAATGTCCGCAACAGTTACGTCTATGGCGATCATGGCTGCGTGGCGCTGGTAGGCGTGGAAGATCTGATCGTCGTGGCGATGGAAGACGCCGTTCTCGTCGCCTCGAAGGAGGAGGCCGAATCGATCAGGCAAGTCGTCGACCGACTCAGAGGCAACGGTCATTACCAGGCCATGCAGCATGCCCGGGTCTATCGACCCTGGGGCTGGTACCAAGGCGTGAACCGGGGCGACCGCTACCAAGTGAAATGCATCATGGTGAAGCCCAAGGCGAAGCTGTCGCTACAGAGCCACCATCACCGATCGGAGCACTGGGTGGTCGTCACCGGCACGGTGGAGGTCACGCGCGGCGAGCAGGTGGAATTGCTTAGCGAGAATCAATCCACCTACATTCCCATTGGTGAAAAGCATCGGCTTGCCAATCCCGGCAAGATCCCGGCCTTCCTCATCGAGGTCCAGTCGGGCCCCTATCTCGACGAGGATGACATCGTTCGCTATCAAGACATCTATGGGCGCAGCTAAACGCGGCTTCAGCAACGCCTATCGGACAACGCATGTCTGAGCGTCAGGGACAACCGCTCGTCGCCCGACTTTAGGATTTGCCGCCGGCTACGCTTCTTATAGTCCTCAGGCGTCCAACTGTTGTGCAGGGTGATCAGCCCGGAACAGCCGGCAAGTGAGTGAGGATCGAAGCCGCCCTTGCCGAACCAAAATTCCCGATAGGATTTGGACCCGTAGTCCCGCCCGTTGAGCGCCTCTTGGAAGACGCCGTGCTCTCTCCAGTCGAGGATCGTCACGGCTGGAGGCGAAACGTCCTTGATGCGGCGGTAGGCAGGCAGACCTATGTAATCCCAGGGCGGCGGTTGAACGGGTGGCTCGCCGGCGATCAATTCGATCTGCTCTTCCAGCACCTCGCAGACGAAGCTCGAACCCGGGCCTCGACACGCAATGATGCTGATAGACGCATATTCTCCCTGCTCCCCGAACATCGCGATCTCACTCTGGCTTAAGGTATCGAGCAACGCCGTCGGATGTTTGATGGCGATCGTATCGGCGTCGAGCCATAAGCCGCCATTCTCCGCCAAGATCGCAAATCGAATCGCATCGGCTTGTTGGGGAAGCGGATAATCCAACAATCTCTCCGAGAATCGGTTTTTGAAAAACCGGCCCATGCTGGAGTAGTCGAGGAGGAATATTTCACCCTCGGCGATGTTGGCCCACGTCTCCATGCAGAGACGGACATACTCGGGCATCGTCCCTGGGGGTTCCCAAAAGGCAAAAACGGGGATTGCGGAAGGCATGTATCACGCTAGCGAAACGTCAGCCTAGCAGGCCACCGCAAGGGGTTCGCCTCAAGAAGGTTTGAAGAACCACCGCCTGTTTTCGGCAGTCGCCCCGGTCGGCGCTCTAAAAACGGAACAACATACCGGGAAAGGCGCCCGGCGATTTCCAGAACGTGTCCTTGGAGACGAACGCCTCGGCGGTTCGCGCGCCCAAGCTTAGCCCCAGCCGCTCCAGTCCGTCGACGCTGAAATGATTAATGTGCACATCATTGTCGTGCATAAGGTCCGGCAAATCACCCGGCTTCGTGCCGGCGGTGCGCAGGAATGGCCAGTCGCGCCGCTCGAAGAATGGCACGCTGAGATAGATGGCGCCGTCTGAATTAAGCGCGCCGACCATGTCCCTGAACAACTCCCGCGGGTTCTCCAAGTGCTCGAACACCATGATCGCGGCGATGAGATCGTAGCGATCATGGTGGGTCTCGTCGAACAAGCCCAGCGTACAGTCTAGACCGAGCGTCTTGGTCGCGTGCTCATGGGCATACGGGTTGACCTCGAAGCCCTTGATGCGCGGAATTTTGTAGTTGCGGCAGGCGTCCATGAACCAGCCCATCCCGTAGCCGATCTCAAGGACGCTGTGGATGTGCGGAAGACGCGTTATCAACTCGAGGCAGAGTTGACCGCTGATCGCTCTGTGGTTGTCGCGCTGCTTTACGAGGTAGTCGAAATCCGACCTCTGCTGTGTGTCATCCTCACGGTATCCGGAGCGATGAAAGTAGGTCCGGCAGTCCAGGCAGGCGTATTGGGGAAACCGTTTCCCGCTTCGCCGACCGAGAACCTCTTGCACATAGGCCACGTAATCGGACGCGCAGGCCGGACATGCCATGAAGCCGAGAGGCGAAATTCGCCTTTCGACAACGTCAGAAACTGCGGCAATCCCCGCCTCAGTCTTCGTCAGCATTTTGCCCCCCGCGATAGTTAAAATCAAAACGCTGGGGGCGTCAACGCGCTGCCGGGGCGCGCGATAACGCGACCAACTCTATGCGCTGATTCAATGGCTTACTCAGTAGGCTCCTGTGGACCGTTCGATGTGCCAGTTGCGCCTAGGCTATGATTTCGAAGTGAGTGATGGTGAGGCTGACATCCGTATCGAAATGCGCGATCTGCACGGGGGCGCCGGCCCCCGATCCGTCGAAGTCCCAAGCGAGATCGTGCGTGCCCGTATTAAAGAGGAAGGTGCCGGTTTCACTCGTGGCTGCCGGGTTCGCGTCGGCAACGAAGTTTGTGCCCGCCACGAGCTGCTGCCCGGCGACTAGTCCACCGCCAAAACCGGATGCCGAGAAGTTCAAGCTATCCTCGGCGACGGAGAAATCCTTGATGGTATCGCCGCCTTCGGTGGCCGACTGATAAACGAAGTGGTCCTGTCCGGCACCGCCAGTCAGAGTGTCGGCGCCAAGGCCGCCTGTCAAAGTGTCGTTGCCAGGGCCGCCAACCAAAATATCGTTGCCAGGACCGCCAGTGATGGGTTCGTCGGCAACCAGGGCGTCGCCATGGGAATGACCGGCTTCACTATGGTCGGAAGTGCATTCGGCACAGAGGAGATTGGCGTCAACCTCGGCGACGTGGATCAACTGCCAATCACCCCCTGCCGTGCCGGTACTGCCGGTGAAGCCAAAATGGACGAGATCCGAACCGCCGAAATATTGCTGAGCAAGGTCTCCCGTCAGCGTGCCGCCAAGCACCCCGTCAACCCAATAAGACAGCGTCTGCGTAGAGGCGTTCCACGTCACCTGCGAGGTGTGCCAGATATCATCCTGCAAGTTAAAGAGTGAGTTTTCCGGCGAGAGCTTTCCGGCAGAAGTCCCGAGGTCCGTGTCGAAGAAGTAGGTGGAATCCGCGCCCTTCGTCATCGACAGGGCAATTCCAAGCCCGTTGCCTATGCCGCCGGCTCCCAGAGCCGTGCCGTTTCCACCAAGGGCATCACCGCCCAGGGGATCGTTCTGAAGGACAAATGATAGTCCGCCACCGGCAACATCGTTGTTGCCAGCATAGAAAGTGAAGGACACGCTGAAATCGGTGTGAAGGTCGATGGCGCACGTCGTGAAGGCCGCCCCTGCGGTCGACCGGGCGTCCGGGGTCAATATGATCATATCCGGCAGGATCGATGCACTGCCGGTAGACGCGACGTGGTCGGCGTTAGCCGGATCGATGAACGGCAAGCAATCACATGCCGCGAAGTCGCCGTACGCGAGGTGGCCCCCATTGGCAGCGATTTGCGTTACGTGGACCTGTTCCAGATTACCGCCTTTGCCGGTGGCCCCGGTGAATCCGAAGTGGACGAGATCGGATCCGCCAAAGTATTTGGCAGCGAGGTCGCCCGTAAGCGTGCCGCCGAGCTTTCCATCGACCCAATATTGCAGCGTTTGAGTTTCGGCATCCCACACGACGTGGGCTTGGTGCCAATGGCCGTCCTCGACGTTCCCGAGAGAAACCTTAGACGTCAGCGCCTTAAGTTTCGATCCAGCATCCGTATCGACCAAACTGGTCGTGTCGGATCCACGTTTCGCCGTGTTGAAGGCGATGGCGAGCCCATTGTGGATTCCGCTGGCACCAAGGCCGGCACCACCGCTGCCGATCGCGTCCGACCCGTTCGGATCGGCTTGCAGGACAAACGTCGCGCCGCTTGAGCCCCCATTTTTGGATCCAAGGAAGATGTTGAACGTGATGTCGAAGTCGGAGCTCAGATCGAGTTGGGTATTGGCCATCACGGCGCCCGTCTTCGACGCGCCGTCAGGCGTGAGCGTGAAGACCTGCTTATCTGCATCGAAACCGGCGTTTCCGTTCACCCGCGCGGTTCCGTCGATTTGGGCGATTTCAATTCTTACCGGCGCATCTGCCGGTGCAGAGGTGGCGCTGACGCTTGTGACCTTCACTTGTTGCAGGTTGCTGACTTTGCCGCTGCCCGTTGCACCGGTGAAACCAAAGTGGACGTAGTCGGACCCGGCGAAGTACTGGCTCGCGAGATCGCCCGAGAGTGTCCCGCCCTGCTTGCCGTCGACCCAATACGTCAGTGTCTGCGTGGCGGCATCCCAGGAAACCGTCACGTCGTGCCACTGCGAGTTCTCGAGGTTCGACAGGGATACCGCCTTCGTTTCCGTGGTGCCGGCTGCCGCGTCCGTGTCGAAGAAGTTCGTATGATCGGACCTCACCTCACCCTTGTCGCTGAAGGTATCGAGGCTGATGGCTAAGCCGTTGGCAATGCCGTTTGTTCCCTGTGAATTCGCGCCGCTGCCAACCGCGTCGCCGCCCCAGGGGTCGTTCTGCAAAACAAAGGCGATGCCGCTGCCTCCGGCGTCTTTGCTGCCGAGAAACGCGCTGAACGTGATCGTGAAATTCTGGGTCAAGTCGATACGATCATTGGACATGACCGCACCGGTCTTGCCTGCCGCGTCCGGCGTCAATGTGAAAACATCGGACGCGGCATCGTAGGTCGCGTTGCCTGATTCCGTCACGTAGCCTTGAACGCCGGGCGAAAAATCCTCGCCGCCAAGTCCAACCGAAATGGTCGCCGCCACCGACGGCGTGCCGTGGTCGTTGAACGCAAACAGCATCCAATTGCCCGGTGCGAGCACATTGGCGTTACTGGGATAGGTTACGATAAGGGTGTTGTCAGGGCCCTGCCTAAAGTCCAGCTCCAGCATGCTGGTCGACATGTCCATCGCGTGCGTGACGGCTCCGGTCTTGATGAAGGTCAAGCGCGTGATATCGGCCGCATCGTCCACCGTAATCGTAAAGGTGTCCCCGCGCTGCTTGATGGACTCCGGAGCGTCGGTGATCACGGGACGGGTTGCCAGAGAGCCGTCGTCGTTAAACAGGTAGCTAGGCTTGTAGATTTCACCGTTGGTGTTGGTTAGCGGTCCCGGAGCGCCGCCCCCGAGCGAGAGCACGGTGGCGTCAGGCAGAAGAATCGTGGTCGAGTGATACAATCTCGGGATGGCAGCCTCGTCTCCCGTCGTCCACACACCGGTCTGCGGATTCCAAATCTGCACTTCGTTGTGAACGCCGGTGAGCGTGTACGAGACCTCGCTGCCACCCGAGACCATGACCTCACCGTCGGCGAGCACGACCAAGTTCGACCAGTTACGATGCTCACCAAGACTGCCCGTCTGTTGGAATGTCGGCACATCGCCGCTCATATCCATGACCCAGGCGCCGCCCTGATCGTCGAGAATGAGGACCTTATCCGCGGCGAATTTGATTGCCGGCAAGTCTCCGTTCGTCGTGAAGGGAATGTCGGCGACCTTGGTCAGCGTGCCGTTGCCCGAGGGGTCCAGTTGCAGCAGGCCGGTGTGATTTAACAGGACGACTTTGCCGTCTGGCTGCAACCAGGCGCGAGGGTACCACCAGCCGTCGCCAATCGCGGCGCTATAAGCTCCCGTCAGGCTCTTCCATCCAGCCCCGGGAGTGTAAAGTTCAGGCATCCCAATGCCTTTGTAGTTCGCATCGCAACCGCCGAGGATCAACACCTTGCCATTCGCGAGTTCCACGACCGTGGGGTACCAGCGCTGGTACGTCATCGGTCCGTCGGCTGACGCAGAGATGCTCATATCGCGGTAGTCGAACACGTTGACGTCGGCGACGCCTCCGTTGACATGGCCCAGAGGCCTACAGTCGCCACCGGAAATTACAATTTCGCCGGTCGAAGGAACGACGATCGCCGACGAGCAGAACATATCGGTCGGGGTCTTGTTCGGCAGCGTGTAGTGGGTGTTCGTCGTCGGATCCCAAACGTCGTAGATGAGTGCGGCCCCTTGCTGGCCAAGTTCGTCGGTGCCGTAGCTCAGGATTTTCCCATCCGGCGTTAATATTGACTCAATGCCAATGATGGGCCAGTCGAAGACGTCGCTCCACTGACCGCCAACATCGCTGGGAAGATCTGAATCAGGCATGACTGCTCAAGGCTCCTGGAATCGGGGTGAAGAGGCCGGAGGTCCGCTTTGCCGGCGACGCATGTGCTAGACTGAGAGGACGGTTCATATACTGAAACACCTGTCCCAACTTTGTACGCATCCGAAGTAGCCAATTCGGCCGCCGTTTTAAGACCTAGTCGACATCGCAATTGCCGTGCCAGGCCGCGAAAACTTTGACTGAAGCGAGACACTGAACTGCTCGCCGTATGTTACGGGACTGGATTTCCGCAGCGCATTTATGCTTAGCGCCACCATTAGCAAGCTTCGCTTTCCAGCGGATCCCTAACGACAACACTGCTCTGCTGGGGCTTTGTTGTGGCGATCCTGCTGTTGCTGATCTGGGTTCGACCTGCTGCGACGCGTGGAGAGCAGCTGGCGGAGTCGCTGCTGTTGGTCGCGACCTTAGGTAATGTCTTGGCGATCGCCATGGAATTCGGCTGGAACAATTACACCGTCCACAAGTGGACGGCGGTCTTCATCGCGCTCGCGATGCCGGCGATCCTCGCTTACGGCATTTCAAAAGTCCAAGGGCGACCCAGGATTGCCGCGCAAGTCCTGCTGATGGGGCTGGCCGTATCCAGTCTCGCGTATTCGCTCAAGCTTGGCTTTGGCATCCAACACGTTATCGGTCGAGACTTGTTGGCACTGGAAAACTCGCGCCGCATCGCTGCTCTGGATTCGGTCAACGTGCATCTCGGAAACCTGTATGAGAATTCGATTGCTCCGCTGCTGCTCCCAGCGCGAACCCTGACGGCAACCCAAGCCACCTATGCGCCGGGCAGTCCCCCGGCCCGGACCAAGTTCCTCATACATAAAGACGACCGAAAGACCGATAGAAGCTGGGTGAACATTACCAAATTGAACAAGACCTACGCTCTCGCCGAGAGAAACCTCGAGCTGGACGCAAATCCTGTCCTGTTCGACAAGGCGAACGCGCCATCGCGACGTTTTCTTTATGGAAAGTGGCGTCCACCGGAAGACTGGGGAACATGGACGGTAGGCCGCGTAAATTATGTCGTGTTCGATCTGCCCCCTGAGTATCGAACCGGCGACGTCAAACTGACGCTAAAGGGTCGCGTGGCGGCGCAAACCCTCGCGGTCTACGCAAATGATGCACAACTGATGACGCAGAGTTACACCAAGCCAGAGCCGGTTTCTCTCGATCTCACCGTGCCCAATCATTTGATCGAAGCAAATAGCGGGCGTGTGATCGTCGAATTCCAAACCGGTGAGGCTTTGCCCGATTCCGGAAACTTGTCGTTGGGCCTTGCAAGCCTAGAAGTTAAGTCGGCCGAGAGATAGCTTTCCCACGACTAGCAGCACGGCGATCCAAGCCAAGCGCCGAAGGTCGCTTCTCTGCCACCTCCGTATTTCTCGGCCCCGGATGTTGGGGCATTAACCCAACGCGCGAAGCTTCAGCCATCGAACCTAAACCCTTGCTAGACTTAGAAGGCTGACAGCGGCGGCAAGTCTCGTAACGCGTTCGCCGCCTTCAGTGGCTTGCGGCTTGCCCCCCTATAAGCCGCGGAATGGGCTGGGGCCCTGCCCCAGCCCATTCACCTTGCGGGCGAAAGTCCATTGCTGATCCACGGCAAAGCGGGATCGGTCTCATATTGCGTGCGGAAATCTGTCGGCGCCTACGCGCTCGGTCAGCCGGCGCCTCTCCCGCGATCGCTTTGCCTTTCTTCGCTCGAAGCCTGCTCCTCCAATTGCATGGCGAGCATCAGCCAGACCAAAGCGAGGTCGGCCAATTTCCGACCGCCGGCGGATGAAGGGGAAGCGGCCGCGCGGTTTGCGTTGGAGAGCGCGCGCTGTCGATACTGATGGGGATCGCCTGGCAAGCAGCGCCTCCATGCCCTCCGCGAGAGGTTGGAGGACGGGGGAGGATTCGAACCTCCATGATTCCGGCCATGCACGGTCGGCGCCTCGCCTTTCGGCCACCCGTCCTTGCTATGGCAACTCTAGGGGGCGACGCGAAAAATCGAAGCAAAATGACGCGACATCGTTAAGCGTGCGGCCTGTCCTCACCGGCCCGTCTCACTGCAGCTTGTAGCAAATCGAGTAAGTGCTGGGAGTCCTGGTCACATCGTAGCCCACCCGGCATTGCACCAGATACGGCTGGTCCGGATGATGAAACAGGATGAAGGTGGACCGGTTGTCGAAGGCCTGGCTGTAACCGGCAATTTGCCAGCCCGTCTTCAGCAGCTCGCCGATCGCCGGCCCGTTCTCGGCGGCGGTTGAGACATTTGCTGGCAACGCCAGCGTTACGAGGCCGGCAAAGGCAAATCGCGAGAACGCAATCGCGTTGCGGCGAGATGGGCGCTTTCGGTACATGCTCGATAATGCGGGCGTAGTCGCGCGCCCGGCTTGAGATTGATGAGGTACCCATCCCGTCGGCGGCAGACGAAGGCTTCGCCCGCTCGCCGGGACTGCATTTCCTGCTCCACCGCTTACCGAGGAGGGTCAGGAATCCCTCTCCTGCTCAAAAAACGGGCAATCTTCTGAGGTACCACCTTTTGGCTCGCGTGATCGCCGGAAATATCACCCTCTGCCGCAGCGGAGCCGGGTAACCTTTGATCCAAATTACACCTTTGGCCTGCGCGGATAACGCGATCCGCAGTCGTACGTTGTGTGGGAGTAACCGATGAAAACCCCTGAAAAAGCGTCACGCCTCAATCTAGTATGGGCCCGCCCCGTCCGCGCCGAACGGCCGCTAGCTTTGCTCCTCGCCGTCACCATGGCGGCCTTCGCACCGATGAATTTCACCGCCCAAGCATCGGAAACGGCGGGCGACCCTCAAGTCTCGGCGAATGCTGCCCCCCAGGCTCCGACGGCCGACTACCACCTGGCTCCGGGCGACCGTCTCACCATCGTCGTATATGACCAGCCCCAACTCTCCGGGCAGTTTATCATCGACGGCGGCGGCGGCGTCCTCCTGCCGCTGGCCGGGGGAGTCAGCCTGAGCGGCCTGACCCTCGCCGAGGCTCAACAGCTCATCCAGCAAAAATTCGCCGACGGCGTCTTGGTGCAGCCGGCCATCAGCGTGCGCATCACCGAATATCGACCGATCTTCGTCACCGGCAATGTCAGAAAGCCTGGAAGCTATCGCTTCATGATCGGTCAATCGGTCAAGGCCGCGATCGCCGCGGCGGGAGGCGAAGGCGAGCCATTCCAGCAGAATTTCAACGGCGCCGTCTCGGACTACATCACCGCTGACCAGCGCGTTCGTCAGCTTGAGGCTGATCACTCGACCCTGCTCATGCGCAAGGCGCGTCTCGAAGCACAGCGCGATGGCAACGAAAATTTCGTCATGCCGATGCTTGTCGGCTTAAGTCGCCGCAACGTGGATTTCGAGCTGGCTTACTCCACCGAGAGCGATACCTTTTCGCGGCTCGCGGAGATGTACCATTCGCAAGTCCAAGCCCTGCAGAACCAGCGGCCGCGCGTTCAATCCGAGATCGACGCCGTGACCAGCCAGATCGCCAAGCAGAAGGAACATCTGGATATCGTCGATAGTCATATCGCCGACTTGGAAGGCCTGTTCAGCAAAGGTCTGTTGCGCAAGGAAGTGCTGCTCAACGAGCAGATCCAGAAGACGCTGGTTGAGGGACAGCTGTCGAATTTCCAGGCTCAAGTCGCACGTCTTCGGCAGAGCATGGGTGAGCTGGACATCAGGCTTAGCGACGTAAAGGCGAACTATGTTCGGCAGACCTTAGGCGAGCTCCAGGACACATCCCAGCGCCTGCGTGAGGTCGAGAACAGCATTGGCCCGGCGCGGAGACTCCTGGATGTAAAGGCCCAAGGCGCCTCGGGCGATTTCGACGAGCCCGAATTCTCCATCCGCATCAGCCGAGTTCGCGACGGCAGCATGGTCACCGTCGACGCGACGGAGGACGCCATGTTGTCTCCAGGCGATGTCGTCGAGGTCAAGCTGAGGCGGCGAATTTCGAATGTCGCGCCGTCACCGTCGCCGTTGCCTTCGAACCAGGCGGTGCGCGATCTGGATCCGACATCATCCCTCGCAGAGGGTATCCAGCCCGCTTCCAGGTAAGCAGCGCAGAACAACGCGTCGTCCACGCGAGACCAACCGGGGGGAGAAGAATTTGACGAGCTAGGGTACCGCCTTAATGGTCAGGACCGCGGCTGAATTTGGCGCAACCACGCGCGACTTGCGCATCGATTTCTTCCGCGGCCTCGCCCTGTATATGATTATTTTTGATCATATTCCCGGTGACCCGCTCAGCAAAGTGACCTACGCGCGGCTCGGCTTCTCCGATGCCGCCGAAATATTTGTCTTCCTCTCCGGAATCTCGTGCGGAATTGTCTATTCGCGTGTTCTCGCGCGCCAGGGCATACGTGGATTGCTTAGAGGCGTCTCACGGCGTGCGCTGCAGATCTATACATATTATCTGATAGCCAGCCTCGTAACGATCCTGCTAATCGTCGGCGCCAAGGACGTCGTTGCGATTCCCGACAACCATCAGGCATTCATCGCGCTGCGTGAGTATCCGCTAGCTGCGATCCGGTCGGCGATTTTCTTGGTGTCACCACCGGATCTGCCCGGCATTCTCGTCCTCTACCTCGAGTTGACGCTTTTCTTCGTGCCGTTGTTCATTCTCACCGCCGCCTGGAGCAGCGCGGGGCTGTCGCTATTGGCAAGCGGCAGTCTATGGCTGCTGGCTCAGTTTTATCCCAATCTCCTCCCGCGCCTCGCCGATCATTCGTATTTCAACCCCATGGCGTGGCAATTCATCTTCTGCATCGGGATGTTCGTGGGCACATGGTACAATTCAAATAACATGTCGGTGGAGATTCTCCACAAACGCTGTTGGGTGCTATTGGCGTGCACCATCGTAGGCGGCGGACTTATTTATCACCTCGTACAGGACCTCGCACATCACCAGCTCTTGGATTTGGGCGCGTTCGCATTGTCGGACGCAACGCTGGTCCAGATGAAAGAAAACCTATCGGCGATCCGCCTGCTGCACTTCCTCGCGGTCGCCTTTCTCGTCGCCATTTGCATCGGGCCAAGCAGCCCCCTGCTGAGCGCACCGGGCGCCGGCGTCTTGATCAAGAGCGGCAGGCTCTCGCTTCAGATCTTCTGCCTGGGCGCGATCCTGAGCATCATGCTCAACCTGTTCGTCGCGGTCGAACGACCTGGCGGCATTGAGCGGGTGATCCTGGACTGCGTCGTGGTTTTGGTGATCGCTTGGTTTGCGACGACCATGGCGACGAAGCCTCGTCTCGATCGCCGGCGACTAGGCGGAATCGGCAATAGCAACGCTGGAGTGTAATGGGCACTCTCATGTTGCCTTGGCGTCCACTCAGCCCGTATCACCAGGATGACCGCCCCAGCCAGCGCGCCCTGTCGCGTGATCAGAACTTCCGCCGCATGCTCACCAATTTGATCGGACAGAAGTCGCCGATCACGGGCAGCCGTCCAGCGGTGCGGTGGATCGGGTGGAAATAGTCCGGCTCCTCGCCCATCGCGTGGCAACCGGCGGAGTAGATCACCCGCGTCGCCAGATAGTAGGAGCTCAGAAAACTCTCGAACTCGAGCGAGTCGAAATGCTTCGCGGTTCTCGCGGCGTATTCTTCCTCGTCGAAGAAGTGGTTGTGCCACCTCACCGGGATCTCGGGCAGCCCCATCGCTTCGCGTAGCGCATTGAAGTTCCTCTGCCCCTGCATGAAGTTCTCAATGCCGAAATAGTAACCTCCCGGCTTGAGATGCTCGGCAATCTGTTCGATAGCGCCATATTGCTCGTCCGAGTACATGAGGTTGATGAGGCTGCGTGAGGTCAGGAAGACCTCGAATTTCTTTCCCTTGAGCACGTCGGACACGCGCCGCATGTCCCCCTGGTGGAACGACATCCTTTCCGCCAGCCCGGCGTGACCCGAACATCTCTGTCTCGCCAGGGCTAACATATCGTCGCTCCAGTCGATACCGATGAAGCGAAGCGTCGGGAACGCCGTGGCGACGTTCACGGTAGCGTGCCCGTCTCCGCAGCCCAGATCGACGACGGTAGAGCCGTCAGGCAGGGCCGCCTCGGCGATCTTCTGCTTGAACTTCGCGATCTCCAGATCGCGAAGGTGAACGTCGAAAGTGGTAGCCTGTACCGAGGCAGGTTTGGTGCCCCTGGCACGCTCATCCCAGTACTGCTTGATCTTGCCGGACTGCTCCGGATTCATGATCGCGGTCATGCTATCTCCCTTACGTTTGCGTCATTGGTGTTCGCGGCGGCAGTCCATCGCAAACTCATATCCAAGCGCCCGCTGGCGCGCAGCTGCTTGACGTGCTCGATGCGCTTGAACCGCGGTCCCTCGAAATCCTCTACGGCGACACCTGCGCTGCAATAGGTCGAGTAAAGTTGCTCCGCGCCGCGCCGTGCATTCCATTGCGGCTTCGAAGCTGGCAGCAGGCGGCGGATCTTGCTGAAATCCACGCGGTAGGAGCGCGGGTCGGGACGGCCGCCTTCCGCATATTCGACGCGTGAACCGGGGACCACCTCGCGAACGATCTCAGCCAGCTCGGTGACGCTGTAGTTCTCCTCGGTTTGGCCAACGTTGAACGCCTGATTGTGAACCACCTCGCGGGGTGCCTCCAAGGCAGCAATGAATGACCTCGAGATGTCTTCGATGTGCACAGTGGGTCGCCACGGCGAGCCGTCGCTCTTGATCATCACTCGCCCGACGGCATGCGCCCACGCGACGAGGTTGTTCAGCACGAGGTCGAAACTGTGACACGGCGAGACGCCGTACGCCGTTGCATTGCGGAGAAACGTCGGGCTGAACGTGTCGCTGGCCAGCTTTGCCACCTCGCGCTCGACCCTGTCTTTGGAGATTGTGTAAGGGGTAAGCACCTCAATGGCGCCGTTCTCTCCGACCAAGTCGTCGCCGGCTTTGCCGTAAATGCTGCATGACGAAGAGAACAAAAACCGCTCGACGCCGGCATCCTTGGCGAGCCGCGCCAGGCGTACCGCGGCGGCGTGGTTGATGTCGTAAGTCACCTCAGGATTCAGGTTGCTAAGCGCGTCGTTGGACAGGGCCGCCAGATGAATAACGGCGTCGAAGCCCGCCAAGTGCTGAGGCGCAACATCCCGGATATCCAGTTGAAGCTCGGGAATCCCGGACTTGTATGGGACGAGCTGAAACGCCCTGAACAGATCGCTGTCGAGGCCCACGACGTCGTGACCCGCAGCGCGTAGCATCGGCACCATAACGCAGCCGATATAGCCATTATGCCCAGTAACAAGAACGCGCATGATCTACTGCCCCTTATCCAACGGTTTAATCTGCTCGAGCCCCGCGGTTGGCGGCAGCCCCGGAGGTCAAGTTAACTCTGCGTTCTCGAACAAATGCTGCCCGCGACGCAAACTCGGTGTCGTCCTGTCGTTGATCGGTTCACGTCCCGCTTTGAGAAGGTCGTCAAGCCAAGTTTCTCCGCGGAAATGCCGGTATTGTTCGGCCCGCAACCTGTCAGCCAGACGGTCCGCCGGCAGTTCGACGTCGGCATAGGTGAGGACGGCGTCTTTGCTTACGTCGCGGACAAGCTTGCAGCCCTCGACCAGGCCCTCGGGCAGGTACTGCCCCGCGCTCATCTCCTCGACATTCGCCGCTTCGCCGTAGGTCATATACATGCCGTAGTCGTCGAGGATCTCGCCGGCTTTCAAATCGCGCTTGGCGACGGCGCACACCTCGACCACCGGACCGGCGAGCGGCTTGGCGAGATTGTCGCGGAACAGCACGACCCGGGCGATCGAGTTCGGCACTTCGAAATGCACGAGGTGATACGGGATGAAGAACGAATACAGCGGCCCTTCGCCCATCTTGTACAGATTCAGGTAATGCTGCTGCTTGGGATCCGTGTGCTCGGCCAGGACATAAACCTTGGTCAGCGGCGTGCCGACGACATAGTCGATGATGCCCCCGAGCGAGCGCAGCTCGTCGATGTCGTAAAGCTCGCCGATCCGCATCACGTCGCCCTTGTATTCGAGGCCGCGTGACATGCCGCGCGAGCGGACCTTGAATCCGGTGGCATTTGCCACGATTGTCTGCTCGCAACTGATCTTGGTACCGTCGGCGAAACTGGTTACCATCGCCGGATTTTGCTGCCAGCGCTCCGCAAACCCCTTTTGAGTTGTCGGGTTGCGGTAGGGGTCTTGCAGTCCCTTGATGTTGCCGATCACCCGCGGCGTCAACCCGAGCCCTTTGACCCAGCGATAGAGATTCATCTGGACGCCAGGCTCGTCGCCGTCGCAGGCGGAAAGAATCACCCCATGCTTCTCGGCGTAAACCTGCAGGATCGGTCCGATGGTCGCGTCGATTTCGGCGTTCATCAGCACCACGTCCTTGCCGTGCTTGAAGGCCTCGAGCAGGACATGGGCACCGAACTCGACTGAACCGGTCACCTCGCAGATCACGTCGATGAACCCCGAGCGCGACAAGAGGAGCGCATCTTCCGTGGCCACCGGCCGGTTGCCGCGGATCGCGTCGTCGAGTTGCTTCTGCGTGTCGGCGACGACGACATCCTTGTGGCCGGAATATTTATAGACGTCCACCGCGCGCTGAACCTTGCGGTTGGAGATCGCGGCGACCCGCATGCCGGGAATGCTGTTCTCGATCTGATTGGTCAGGCCTTGGCACATAAAGCCCGCACCGACGATGCCGACGCGGATCGGCTTGCCTTGCGCTTGGCGCTCCTGAAGTGCGGTGTCGACGAGGATCATTTAAGCGACCGCCATGGCCAACTCGCGGGCCATTTTTCGTTTCACTTCAGACTCGATCTTGGCGAGCAGCTCGAACTTTTGGTCCTTGTCAGAGATCACCGACACAGGCAGCGGCCATTTCAGGCCGAGCTTCGGATCGTTGTACATCAGGCCGCCTTCGGCGCTCGGCGTATAGAACTCACCGACCTGGTAGCTCGTATCAGTATTGTCGCGCAGCGCCTGATAGCCGTGCGCGAATCGCTCGGGCACATAGAGCGCGCGCTGATTGTCTTCGTTCAGCTCGACCTCGATGTGCTGCAGATAGGTCGGACTCTCCGGCCGCAGGTCGACGATGATGTCGAGGATCCCGCCGCGGGTGCAGCGGACCAGCTTGGTTTCGGCCGCCGGCGGAAATTGGAAATGCATTCCGCGCACGGTTCCCTTGCGGATGTTGTGCGCGAGATTGGCCTGGGCGATCGTCGGCTTGAGGCCGTGGGCTTCGAATTCCTTCCGGCAAAAGCCTCTCGCGAAGTAGCCCCGCGAGTCGCTTCTCGGCTCTAGATCGATGATAAAGGCGCCCTTGAGTTTGGTTTCAGTGAAGATCACGGATGACTCCCTATTTCCGTCGTCAAGTGCCCTGTGCTTTGGCGCACGCAAGCGCAGGTGTCTCTGCGGGTTGTGCGCCGCAAGGTAAGCCACTGTGCAGCGACCATCGAACTCGCGACAATACCCGCAAGGAAGTACTCACTTCTGGCCAGCACTAGCCGATTGATCCGTATCCATCCGGTTCGCATTCCTGCCAAGTTCACTGCTGCGTGACTGGCGCGATGCGAGCACACGCCTGGTGTTGGCAGAACATGGTGGTTGGGCAACAATGTTATCTATTTTGGATATGACTCGCGTGAAGCGCCTGCTCTGCTTGGGAGCTCACTGCGACGATATTGAGATCGGCGCCGGCGGCACGATCATGCGGCTGGCCAAAGCCTACCCGCAGATCGAGGTGCGCTGGGTCATATTGGCGGGCGAAGACCCCATGAGGGTCGAGGAGGCGCGTCGGTCCGCCGAGGTTTTCCTGTCCGGGACCGGCACGAGCGAAATCTCCATCTATGGATTCCGCGACGGCTTTCTACCGTTCCAGGGTGAGCTGGTGAAGGAGGCCTTCGAGGATCTCAAAGCGAATTTCAAGCCGGACTTGATCCTCACCCATCATGACGACGATCGGCATCAGGACCACAAGCTGGTCTCGCAGTTGACGTGGAACACCTGGCGCGACCACATGATCCTCGAATACGAGATCATGAAATACGACGGCGACCTTGGGCGCCCCAATTTTTACGTGCCTCTTGCGGAGGACGTGTGCCGCGACAAGATAGCCGGATTGTTTGAGGCGTTCCCCTCGCAAGCCAAGCGGCCATGGTTCGACGAGGAAACCTTCTGGTCGCTGCTCCGGCTGCGTGGGGTCGAGTGTAACGCTCCCTCTCGCCTCGCCGAAGCCTTTCATGTCAGAAAGGTCGTTGCCTAGTCGCTGCCATGGAGCAATTCATGCGACCGTCGCGAAGACGCTGCGTGAACCATTCAACGGCTGGATAACAAGGCGCTCAAGCAAAGGGCCCGGTGTAATACTGGGAAAACGTCCGCCACCACCGGTCTCGCTCGAGCCAAAGGACAACCCCAAACCCGGCGATAAGACCAACGAGAAGAAAAAGACCGATGACAAAGCGGGAATTCGGGCTCGAAGGGGCGGCTCTTGCCTCGGTAACGTTCTCGCCGGCAGCCTGCAGCACTGCATCGGGCGACGCGTTGAGTTGCTCCTTCAAGAGGTCATCTATTGTGGCCAGTCCCAGCTTCGCCACTGCGACCTTCGGATGCTTGTCGCCAAATTGAACAAGCGCTTTCGATAGTTGGGCTTGTGCCGCGGAACGTTGCTGGCTCAGCACTTGCAGCCTGGTGCTCCGCAAAAACTCGGCGACAAACGCATTCGATATGACGACTGCGAGCTCAGGATCCCGGTCTGTATAACTTATTGTGATTAGATAGGCGCGCGGGTCGCTGATGACCGACAAGTTGCGCAATATCTTCCCGGCAAGCGCGTCAGTCTGCGTCTTCGCATCAACCTCGCCAAGCTGTCCTCGGGGATCTGACGCTGCATGACCGAATAACCTAGCCAGCAGCGACGTTCCGCCGTCCAGCTCGTTTCGCAAACGTTCGAGCCCGAGATGTTCGACGACCCGGTGCGCTAGTTGGTAAGACCATAATAGGTGCGTCTGCGTCTCGAGGACGCGCCCTGCGTCCAATCCGATTGCGCGCCGGTCGGCCTCGTCAGTGTCATCCTTGGCAACCGTGTTCGAGCCTCCAACTACTCCGCGAATGTACGTCTCAGCTGTGTACTGCGCAGGCATCAGGAATATGGTCATTATTCCAAGCGCAAGCGCTGCGGCGACGATCGCCACCACGAGCAGCCTTCGCCGCCAGAGACTGAGAAGCGCGGCGTGCAGGAGCCTCCCCGAACGAACTTCTATCGAGGAGTGCTGCATCTGGACGGAATCAAAGTTGCTGGACATGAGGCGCGACCTTTTGGGGTTTGAAGGTTGCCGCCTGTTGGTCGAGCCCGGGAGACCTCTTATCGAGGCCTCGGTCGAAACGCTCGACTGACGATTTCAGCGGCCTGCTGTTTGCTCCGTGCGGCAGCAAGATGTTTGCCATTCCTCTTGAGGACAAATTCAGCGAAGCGGGATTGAGCCCGGTTGGCAGTCTGACGTCACAGTAGAGGATGAAATTGGCGAACGGACAGCGCCAAAGGGTTACTCCCAAGCGAACTGCAAACGACCCGCGCATCGGAGGCCTTACTACCAATGCGTGGGTTCCAGGCGAGCGGAGATAGGCATCAGGTATGGAAGCAAACTCGCACCCCCCACCCGAGCAGCGCCGTCCGCTTAGGCTAGAGGCGAACCATCATGAGGAGAGAATTTTCCGCCGACGCACCCCTCCTGCGTCCCAAAACGCCTGGACAACTCGATCACGGGCAGAGCGAAGCCCAGGTATCGCGCGCCTTTGGTTGGATTCACTACAAAACCATCGGCTACCTTACGGGGACTCTGGACTATGCCCTAATCGTGACTGCCTGCATGGCGGCGGGAATCGGTTATCACTCCCTGGTTCTTGGAGAGCGCGGGGGAGTTTCAAGTCTCATGCAGTATGTCGGCGCCGGCAATATCGTTGCCGCGCTGTTCGTTCTCGGAGCCGCCTCCCAGGGACTCTACAACCCGATCAAAATCGTTTCTGGGCGCTTCCAGGTTCGGACCATCGTATTTTTTTGGTCCCTAGCACTGTTGAGCTTTGCCTTGTTCCTGTTCCTGGCGAAGTCTGGTCCAGATTTCTCACGTGGAACCATAATCATTTTCGGCATGCTCGGATTGATATTGTTACTTGTTTCGCATCTTTGGTTGTCTGCAGCTCTTAAAGACGCTCTCAAGCGGGGCACCCTTGCGGGGGATCGAGCCGTTACCATCGGCGATCGCGAAACCCTGATAGAGCACTCCCCGAACAGCATCCTGCAGAAATCTGGCGCTCGGGAAATCTACCGCTATCTGCTGCCGCCTCTCTCTGAATTTGATTACGGGGAGGGTCTTTCCCTCATCGACGAGGCAATCCACTTTACCCGGTCGAACCGTGTGGATTGCATTCTGCTTGCCTTGCAGTGGAGCGACGAGCGCCGCCGCGACTTGATCTGCGAGCGTTTGCAAGCGCTACCAATTCCAGTGCGGCTTCTGCCGGATCGGCATGTGGAATCCATCTTTTCTCGGGGACGAGAACTCGGCCGAGAACTTACCATCGAGATTCAGCGCCCACCCTTGTCGTCAAGCGAGTTGGCGCTGAAGCGCGCCTTGGATGTGGTCTTGGCAAGCTGCTTGCTCGTTACCCTGGCGCCCCTTTTTGCCGTGGTTGGCATTCTGATCAGACTAGAAACACCCGGCCCGCTCGTCTTCCGTCAAAGGCGCAAAGGATTCAACGGGCGCGAGTTCACGATTTTCAAGTTTCGGACGATGAATGTGCTCGAGGACGGGGAGGTAATTACGCAGGCTCGCAGAAACGATACCCGTGTAACCCGTATTGGCCGAGTCTTACGCGCCACGAGCATCGACGAGCTCCCGCAGCTCGTCAATGTGCTGCGCGGGCACATGTCACTGGTCGGCCCGCGGCCGCATGCCATCGCTCACGACGACGGATATACCACGCTCATTGCCAAATATGCATTTCGGCAACACGTGAAGCCAGGTCTCACTGGTTGGGCACAGGTAAATGGCTATCGCGGAGAGACGACTCGCCTCGAGCTGATGGAGCGACGGATCGATTGTGACCTTTGGTACATCAAGAACTGGAGCTTCTGGCTCGACTTGCGGATCCTTCTCCTCACCAGCTTCGAACTAGTGCGCGGTCGAAATGCGTATTGAAGACCCTGTAAGTTTGGAGCAGACCTGCCTTTCGCGACGCGCAACGCCAAGATCGCTCGCATCGATGGCGCTGCGGGAGCGCGAACGGCGTGTTGTCAGCGATCACCCGAGCCATCCGCTGATTACCATCGGCATCCCGACACGCAATCGAGCGGCGCTCGTGAAGGATTGCGTCACCCGCGCCCTGGCGCAGTCATATCGGAACGTCGAGGTGCTGGTTTCGGACAACGCCTCGACAGATGGCACGCTTGCGACATTGAGAGCCATCGATGACGAGAGGCTAAGAGTCCTCAGCAACCCGAAAGACATTGGGCACAGCAAGAACTTCGCCAAGTGCGTTCAGGAGGCAAGAGGGGATTATCTCGTCCTTGTTTCGGACGACAATATTCTGGATCCCGATTTCTTGGAAAAATGTGTTCGTCTCGTAAGAAGGGAACCGGGCATCCCAATCGTGCTGGCCACATATGAAATCGTGGTCATCGACGAATTTTCAGAAAATCAGAGACGCGTCGTCCCCGCCGTCGCAAGCAAGAAACTTTCGACCGGAATTTGGGAGGGGACTGATGTATTGGAAGAATATCTGAATGGCAGAATTTCCGCACAACTCTGGAGCAGCATCATTCGAACCGACATCCTGCGTCGCAATGGTTTTGCAATACACCCCATCGCCGGCGACGAAGCGACCTGGATCCCGGTTCTGCTCGAGGGGCGTGCCGGGCTGGTCAACGAACGATGCGCCACCTATTTGGTGCATGGCTCAAGCCACAGTTCGGCGCTCACAGCAGACAGTCGGTTCATGGATTTGTGCAAGGTGATGGAAGAGATTTCCGCCATTGCAGGAGAGAAGATTCCAGACCTGCCAAGGCGGCATCAAATCCAGAAACTCGCAATACGGTATTTGGCCTACCAGGCCATGATCACTCTCGTTCTCTATCGTCGGGCGGGCGCGAGCTTGCCTGATGTCGCGCGGAAATTGAGGGATTGGCGTCCAATGTTGAGCCGGTGCACGTGGCGCGATGTCATCGCAACGCTGCGACTCCGGTCATTGGGGCGCATCCTGATGCCGGCGCCGTTCGCCAGATGGGCAATTTCGCTCGGATTGGACAAGTTCGTCTAGCATCGTTCGTTAGCTCGCCGAGGAACGCCGTGCTTCGCATCATCCGGTTTGCTCTCGTCCTAACTGCCGGCACCTCGCAACTCGCGTATCCAGCCGACACATCTGTTGAATATGCAGGCGTCAATCTGCCCGTCGCAGCGTTCGGCGCAGATTCGGTTCCGGGTAAATTTGGCACGAATTACACTTATCCGCAGCCGTCCACGCTCGACTACTTTGCAAGCAAAGGCATGAATATCGTTCGAGTTGCGGTGCTGTGGGAGCGTCTGCAGCATCGGATGCAAGGCGACCTCGACAATGAGGAGATGAGGCGGCTAGACGCTGTCATCAACTATGCCGGATCCAAGGGGATGCGGGTGATCCTCGATGTACACAATTATGCCCGCTACTACGGCCTGGTCATCGGCTCGAAAGAACTGCCCCCGGACGCCCTCGCCGATCTGTGGCGGCGACTTGGTGAAAAATACAAGGACAACGAAAACGTAATTTTTGGACTCATGAATGAGCCGAATGGCTTGCCGACCGAGACTTGGCTGGACGCGACCAATGTCGCCATCGCCGGGATCAGACAGACGGGCGCGCAGAACTTGATCCTCGTGCCGGGCAATGGCTGGTCGTCCGCTCGGGACTGGGGAGGCGGCGGCTACGGCACCCCCAACAGCGAAGTGATGCTGAAGGTAGAGGACCCGTCGAACAACTTTGCCTACGAGGTGCACCAGTACTTCGATTCCGACTTCACCGGAACGACCGCGGACTGCCAAAGCGTCGACATCGGCGTCGAAACACTCACCCCGGTCACACAATGGGCGCGGGAACACGGGCGGCGCGCCTTCCTTGGCGAGTTTGGAGTAGGGCCAGGCAGCACCTGCCTCGCCGCCTTGGATCGGGTGATGCGGTTCCTAAATGATAACAAGGACGTTTGGCTAGGCTGGACCTATTGGGCGGGTGGCGAATGGTGGCCCGCCGACTACTTCACCAATATCCAGCCAAGCGACGGGCGTGACAGGCCGCAGCTTTCCGTCCTGCAAAAGTATTTGAGCAGCGGTGGCTCATCGCGACAATAGCTCAGGTTGCGGAGCATCCTCCGGGCTTGCGCCGCGCCAGTTGATATATTCATTCGGCAGGATGTTGCGTGACTGCCGCCGTCGCGCGGGCGACCTCAAGGCGTGATCGTGTACATGCGCCGCAAACATTCGATCGATCCACTGAGTGTTTTTGAAAATTCGGCGGGAGCGAAGCAAGGTAAACGGCGCAATCTTGCGGAGCTTGTTTTCGCGATTAAACTCCTCCACCGCAAGCAGCTCGCCGGTCCATGGGTTTGAGCCGTCAACTCCGATATCGTCGAGATAAACTGGAACCACCGGCAGATAGAGGCGCGGATCTCCCGTGAGAACCTTTAGCGTCTTTTTGGCCGAGGAATAATAGTCCACGTCGACGGCTACGAATCCGATCGGTGCCTCCTCGCCGAGTGAGTCGAGAAACTGAGGCACCGTGTCGGCGATGTCGCCGATGACAAGCTCCGCGAACCGCGGCAGGGCGCGCTTCAGACGTTCTACATCCATCGGAAAGTCGCCCGCTTGAAACGATTCCGGAAGATCACGAAAATCGATGGGAGCGGGCATACCCTTACCGGTGTCGAAGCCGAAGATGCGAAACTCAATACCTGTTGCCGCTTGCGTGCGTTCCGCGATTCGACACATGTTCAGTAAGCCGGCTCCGCCTGCGACACCGAATTCGATGATCGTCACAGTGTTGTAGCCATACTGCTTTGCCGCGTCGGCGGCGTACAGTATTGGAAACGCGTATTGTTGCCTGACGACAAGGTCGAAGTCGACCTTCGCGCGATACGTACCGCACGCTGCGACGATCGCGGACAAGAGGTTGAGATGGATGGGCTCCGTCCCTCTTTCCACCAGGACCTTGCGGAACTGACCGGGACGAAACAGTCGGCGAAGCGTGTAGAATGACATTTTGATTTCCGATCTCAATTGGCGCTTAAGGCTAACTTCCCACCGATGGGATGCCTAAGACTGTCTGCGGCTTTCACCACGGACAGCACTCCCAGCAGAAACCAAAGCATCGCGGCGATCTTGATGGTGAATTGCGATGCCGAGATGCAGAGCAGCGTTGTGAAGTAGAGCGCCGTGACGTTACGAAAAGCATAGAAATACCGGTTCGATCCCTGCAGCGACATGAACAAGGTCCAAAGCGCCGCGAAGCCGATAATACCCACATTGCTGATGACGTAACCGTAGCCCGTGTCGAAGGTTTGTCCGCGCGAAGCTTCCAGCCCGAACCAGCTGTAAGCGTTAAAGTCGAACAGCACTCTACCCGAATAGAGCAACCGATCGTAAACCTCGCGCCCTTCGACCATGGGAATTTCGTTGGGCGACTTTGCGTGAGACGCTCCGAGAAAATAGAGAGCCAGTATTGTCACGAAGGGAAGCAGGAACATGACCGGGGTGGTCCACCTCGGCGGCATGATCAACACCAGCACCCCCAAGACGAGGAAATAAGCGTCAAAGCGGGTGTCCGATAGAACCAGAAGCGCCAAGCCGCCAAGGCCGCACCAGAGGAAAAGCCTGCCCTCCATACGGGACCTGACGACAGCCCACAATGCGACCAGCGTACCGTAATTGCCGAGGCTGCTCGGCTCGAGAAAGAGCGATGATACGCGATGGTCGCCGAGGAACGGCAGCAACGTGCGGCCTTGGTCCCCAGGACGGAAGCCGCTGACCATGAGACCTTGCGAGACATCGAGCGCCCAGTCCGACACCTCTAAGGTGCCCCGGGCGATATAATATTCGGCCACACCAAAGACTTTCAGGAAGGAGGCCAACGAAAAATATTCAAAGGCAGCAAAAATCAACAGGATAGCAGTCGCGGTGACAGCAATCCTGTCTGCCGACTTCACATCGCGAACGGCCTGCCCGAGCAGGAAAAAGACCACTGGGATAATGAGGTCCCGGATGATTTTTGGGTCAAACCCTCCTGCCGGGACATGGAGATACCTCAGAGTCGATAGCGCTCCCGCAAATCCAACTATCAGCGCCAGGACTGATACGTGCAAGAAATTGAGATGGTTGCGACACGTCAGCATTGCGGCGGAAATCAACATGACTTCCGACAGCATCACGTGCACGTTTCTGATCGCCACGCCACGGGTGTTCAGGAAGCACAATCCGGCATTGAAGGTGATCGCGCCGATCACCAGCGCACCGGCAACCCATTTGAGATCGGAACCGTCAGCCAGTACTCGGTCGCGCTGGCCCACTATATCGGTGCTTGTCAACGATCCTGCTCCCCGCAAATCAACGCGCTTCTAGTAAGTGAACGAGTCTGATCACCGGGGTCGGTGATACGATGCGACCGATCAGCCGCAACCGCGATGCGGCCACGAAATCGAAGACGGTGCATCTGGCGAGAAGCTTGCGCCAATTCCTCAGATGCCGGACAACGTCAAGCAAACTCGCGCCTTCGCGGCGATAGAACGCGAGTTCCTGATAGGCCCTGTGCGCGACATATCTCTTCGTGAGGCTTTGAATCTGTTGGCAAGTGGCTTTGCTGCCAACCACGCGACCGGCGGCTTCCGAGAGCTCTTCCATTATGGAGCACGCATCCTTGAAGCGCGCGTCCATGTCGACACCGGTGCCAAACCTGCGGGTGGGGTGAGTGTGAAAGACGTGCGACGCGCACCGCTCATTGATCAAACCGGCTCTTCCTTCGAGGAAAATCGGCCCCCATACCAACTCCTCGTGGACATGCTCCGCGAACCCTCCGTTGCGGCGCAAGATATCCGTCCTAATCGCCATGCTGAGCAACGCGCAGGTAAAATTGCCCCGAAGCTGTTCCTTCAGAATATCCGTACCCGTCCAAACTCCGGTTTGCAGCCGCTTGCTGAGGACAGCGGGAATAGTTCGATTTTCGGCAGTTATGACAACTTCATAAGCCCCGGCGATCAGCGGAAGATTTGGTTCTTCGCTTAGCAACCGCACGCACTTCTCAACGAAGGTCGGCTGCAGCGTGTCGTCGTCAGACAGGCCGACAAAATATTCGCCGGCAGCCTCGCGAAGGCATTGGTTCCAATTGTTGAAGAGCCCGATATTCTCCGAATTTGTCAGTACACGCAGCTTCGGGTCATGGAATGATTTCAAAACGGCCGGGGTATCATCAGTCGACGCATTGTCGGAGACCAACACTTCAAAGTTCGAGCAAGTCTGCGCGAGCGCGCTCGCGAGACACTCCCTCAAGAGGGTTGCTCTATTCCGGGTCGGGATGGCGATAGTAACGAGCGGTCTAGCCCCAGACGCATCCCGGGTGTCAGTAACCATCATTGGCTTTCCTTGGGTGTCACGCCGTCCAGTGTCGGTCAGGCGGCCGATCGGCGGCGATATCCAAAGGGATTACCCGGACACCCTCTGAAGGCGTAGCCCCCGAGCATAGAATCGTGAGTGTAACAATCTGAATTGGAGGGCCAATTGTCCTTAGGACCTACCTCGCACGCGCCACAGAATTAGAACCGATCCGGCTATGCTCCGATCCGGAGGTCGGCATGCAGGATATCAAAGGAAAGGTGCTTCGCGGCGGCCTTGCCAAGCTGTGCGGGCAAGGCGCGATGTCCGGCCTTCGCGTCGGCTTTCTGGTCATCCTGGCGCGATTGCTGGGGCCGAACGACTTCGGCCTCGTAGCGATGGTGACGGGCGTCACCGCAGTCCTCGAGCTCTTCACGACTGCCGGGCTGTCGTCGGCCGCGGTGCAAAGGGCGACCATCACCGAAGATCAACAGTCTACTTTGTTCTGGATCAATGTTTTGGTGGGCGTCATTTTGGCGTTGCTGTGCTGGTCGCTCGCACCGCTCTTGGTCGCCTTTTATCACGAGCCGCGGCTCTTCTGGCCGACCGTGGCGATAGGCACGGCTTTCATCTTTAGCTCCGCCGGCGTGCAGCAAAACGCGCTGCTGCAGAGACAGATGCGCTACGTCGCGCTGACAGCGATCGAAGTCATCTCGCAACTCACAAGCGTCTGCGTCGGAGTGTTCCTCGCCTTTGCCGGCTACGGGTACTGGGCTCTTGTTGGAGCAGCTGTGGTGTTGCCCGCGACTATGACGGTTTGCTTGTGGGTGGTCACAGCATGGATCCCGAGCCGCCCGCGCTGGGATACCGAGCTTCCCTCGATGTTGCGATTCGGCGGCACGGTTACTCTGAACGGAGTGGTCATTTATGTCGCCTACAATCTAGACAAGGTTCTATTGGGCCGCGTCTGGGGTGCAGCGGCCCTAGGCTATTACTCGATGGCGGCGCAGCTCATCAATGTGCCGACGGCTACTCTCAATAGGGTGGTCGGCGAAGTGGCATTTTCGGCATTGTCTCGCCTACAGAACGATGTTGTCCGATTCCGGAACTACTTCCTGAGGGGCTACGGTCTCGTCGTCTCAATGACGCTGCCGATCACCGTGTTCGCGGCCACATTTGCCGAGGATATCGTTCTCGTCATCCTGGGCCCGAAATGGGCGGACGCCGTCCCTATCTTCCGCCTGCTGTCACCGACAATTCTGGTTTTCGGGATGATAAATCCGCTGGCGTGGCTCGTGCTATCCAGCGGGCGCCAGGCGCGCAGCTTGAAACTCGCGCTCATCATTGCCGTGCTGGTGATCACCGCGTACTTCATCGGACTGCCCTACGGTCCCCAAGGCGTTGCACTCGCATTTTCGACTGCAATGATGCTCTGGCTGGTGCCACATGTGATCTGGGCCGTGCACGGCACGGCAGTGTCTCCGTGGGACCTCTTTCGAACTGGCAGCCGACCGCTGATTGCGGCAGGCGCAGCCGCGGCAATCGCCTTTGCCGTTCAATCCTATTGCGGCCCGTTGCAATCGCCACTCGCCAGATTCCTGTTGGAGGGCGGCGTCATGTTCGGCGCTTATGCAGGCATCCTCCTTTTTGTGATGGGGCAGAAGGACTCGTATTTGCATCTGCTGCGATCGCTTAGCGGCCCGTCAGCGTCAGAGGCAAAGGAATTGCAACCCGTTGCCTATTCATAACTCGAAGGCACCAGGACGTTCTCCCGACTGTGTCTCAAGGGAAATGTCCGTCTCGATTGGAGGCGATAATGAGCAAGTTGCGAGTGGGTGATTGGGTCGAAGTCCGCACCAAGGACCAAATCCTGCGCACGCTTGATAAGCAGGGCCGATTGGAGGGCATGCCATTCATGCCTCAGATGTTTCAATATTGCGGGAAGCGCTTCCAAGTCTTCAAGCGAGCCCATAAGACGTGCGATACGATCGCCATCAAGTGGGACTATCCCGGGCGAAGCGTTCCCAACGGCATTCATCTCGACCTGCGCTGCGACGGACAGGCCTTTAGCGGCTGTCAAGCCGCCTGCTTGATTTTCTGGAAAGAGCAATGGCTCGAGCCCGTCAGCGAAGTCGCTGACTTTCCGCAAAGCGCCGATGCTGCGTTCGCTCAGATTGAAGCGGGACACGGCGGGTGCACGGAGGCGGACGTCCGCAAAGCGACGCTGGCGCCGAACCTGAAGCCGGGCGACGAGCCTGTCTATGTCTGCCAGGCCACGCAACTGCTCGACTATACCAAGCCTCTTTCGTGGTGGGATGCCAGGCAATATGTCGAAGACTACACCTCCGGCAACGCCTCACTCTGGCGGATTGTGCGCGGCACGATTTATTCCTGCTACTTTTACGGCACCCTCTCCTTCAGTCGGAGGTTCGGCGGCCCGGCGCGTTGGATCTACGATCGATTCCAAGCCCTGTGGGGCGGTCTGCCCTACCCGCGGCACCGAGGAACACTGCCCGACGGCGAGCCGGGCCCGCTCTGCGCGCTCAATCTTCAGCCGGGCGAACTCGTGCGCGTCAAACCGTACGAAGAGATCCTCACAACTATTAGCAGGGACATGAGGAATCGCGGCATGTCGTTCGACGGAGAAATGATGCCCTATTGTGGCCGCACGTATCGCGTCCGGAACCGGGTCGAGAGGTTCGTCGACGAGAAGACCGGGAAAATGAAGACATTGAGAACTCCCGCAGTGATCCTGGACAACGTCTTCTGCCGGGCGCGCTACAGCTACCACCGCATGTACTGCCCGCGCAGTATCTTCTCTTGGTGGCGCGAAGTCTGGCTGGAGCGTGTTCCGGCCAGCGAGCAGGATCAAACGCAGCCTCTTGCCGCCTGCCCGTTTGCAGTTGCCGATGGCGACGAGCACCGGCCTCCTATTGCAGCGGAGTAGTGCGGATGGCCCCGGACCTACGACCGAATCACGAATGGAGCTGGCAACATGAATAGAAATGAAGCCCAGACCATTCGCTCGCGCGTTCCGCTTCGTTTGGGACTTGCCGGCGGCGGCACCGACCTTGCGCTCTACAGCCAAGTTTATGGGGGCGCCGTGCTGAATTGCACGATCGATCGCTACGCCTATGCCTTCATCAGCCCGAGGACCGATCGCAAGATCGTCTTTCGGGCTCGCGACCTATCGTCCGACGAAACGCATGACTTCGCCCCGGAGATCGCTCCGACCGACGGTTTGGTCCTACTTCGGGGGGTCTATAACCGGATGATCCGCGAATTCCGCGGTGGAGAGCCTATGGCCATCACGGTCTCGACGACAGTCGATGCACCGCCCGGATCCGGTTTAGGCTCGTCGTCCGCCCTCGTCGTCGCCCTGGTCGAGGCGTTTCGCGCGTATTTGGATTTGCCGCTCAGCCGCTATGACGTGGCGCAGTTGGCGCATGATATCGAACGTAAGGATCTCGGGCTTGCCGGCGGCAAGCAGGATCAATTCGCGGCGGCCTTCGGCGGGGTTAACTTTATCGAATTCCTCCCCGACGATCGCACGATCGTCAATCCGCTGCGTCTGAAACAGGATGTCTTGAATGAGTTCGAGACCTCGCTGGTCATATGCTTTACGGGCGTGTCGCGCGGGTCTGAGACGATCATCCGCGAGCAAAACATCGGCATCAAGCGGAGCGCCGAGGAAACTCTGAACGCTTTGCATCAGCTCAAGGCTGATGCATTGTCGATGAAGGGTGCGATGTTGGCGGGCGACATGCACGGGATGGCCGCGCTCCTTGGCCGCTCATGGATTGCGAAAAAGCAAACTGCGGGCGCGGTCACGACGGCGCTAATCGACGAGCTGTACGATCTCGCCATGGCAAGCGGCGCGCTCGGCGGCAAAGTCTCAGGGGCCGGCGGCGGAGGCTTCATGATGTTCATGGTCCCTCCGGAAGACCGGCAGCAGGTCATCCGCGCGCTGAATGTGAAAGGCGCCTTGGCATCGCCCGTCCATCTGACGCCGCATGGAAGCGAAACCTGGATTGCCCCGGTTGAGCCTCGAATGCCCGTGGCCAATGGAACGGTCGATTATTCGGCACGACCGGTTGTCCGCCCGCTGAATCAGGAATGGCCGAGACTCCCCGCCGCGCAGTAATCCTCTGCGGAGGACTGGGCACCCGCCTGGGGGAGCTGACGGCGAATGTGCCGAAGCCGCTTCTTCCGGTCGCCGGGAGGCCTTTTCTCGAGATTCTCCTCGGCGAGATTGGCCGCCAGGGATTCGACCGCATCACCCTGCTCGCCGGTTTCGAGGGAGAGCAGATTGCCGATTTCGCCAAACAGAGTCCGGCCGCGCAGCGCTTCGCCCTCTCAATCGATGTCGTCGTCGAGGCTAAGCCTCTCGGCACGGCGGGGGCGCTCAGTGCCGCCCAGGCCACGCTTGACGAAGACTTTGTGCTGCTTAATGGCGACACCTGGTTCGATATCGACCTTTTGGAGCTCTGCCGGTTTGCCAGAACGCGCCATCCGGACGCATCGGTCGCCATTGCGCTTCGCCGCGCGCGGGACCGTTCGCGATATGGGGTCGCAAAGCTAAGCCGCGAACGGATTCTCGCTTTTGACGATTCGCGCGCCCAGTCCGCTGGCTCAGCCTTCGTGAACGGGGGGATCTACTTCATTCGTCGCGACGCTCTCGACTCGTTCGCGGGCAAGAGATCGCTGGAACTCGAAGCGCTGCCGGAACTGGCGAGCCGAGGACGGATTGCCGGCCTGCCGTTCGGCGGCTTCTTCATCGATATCGGCGTGCCGCAGGCCTATGCGGCGGCGCAAAAGGAGATTCCCGTTCGGCTGACAAAGCCCGCCGTGTTTCTTGATCGCGACGGCGTGTTGAACCACGATTTTGGCCATGTCGGATCGCCGGACCGCTTTACGTGGATGCCCGGCGCGTTGTCCGCGGTCCGGCGCCTCAACGAGAGCGGCTACTATGTGTTTCTCGTCACCAACCAAGCGGGCGTCGCGCGTGGATATTATAGCGAGCGCGATGTGCAAGAACTGCATCGTTGGATGCAGCACACGCTGCGCGCAGAGGGTGCTCATCTCGACGACATTCGCTATTGCCCCGATCATCCGGAGGCCTTGCAGCCGCAATACAAGAAGCCCTCACCCTGGCGCAAACCGGAGCCTGGGATGATTCTCGATCTGATGAAGGCCTGGCCGCTCGATCTTGAGCGGAGCTTCCTCGTGGGCGACAAGCATACCGATATAGAAGCGGCGCGCCGCGCCGGTATAGCGGGTTTCCTTTATTCCGGTGGAAATCTCGATGCCTTCGTGGCGGGGTGCCTCGCAGCGCGTCCCCAATTTACCGGGGCTGCAGCGCCAGCGTAGCTAAGAGCTGCGAGCGCCCAACACCCGCGCGGCTGCTATTGGGGAAACAGGGCCTGCTCGACCAGTCCGCAAATCGCGTGGGCCGCGGTGATGTGGATTTGCTGAATGAGCGGGGTCGCATCGGATGGCGCATGCAGCACGAGATCGCAATGCTCGATCATCGCTGCACCAGAATGTCCGGTAAATCCAACCGTGGTGACTCCGATCGTTCGCGCGGCCTGCAGCGCCCGGACAATGTTCGGCGAACGGCCAGACGTCGAGATCGCGACAAACACGTCGCCCTTCCTAGCAAGGCCGCGGATCTGACGCTCGAAGACTTGCTCATAGCCATAGTCGTTACCAATGGCGGTGAGCACCGAACTGTCGACCGTGAGTGCAATAGCCGGAAGCGGCGCTCGATCATAATTCAGACGCGACAGGAACTCGCCGGCGATATGCTGGGCATCGCCGGCGCTGCCGCCGTTGCCGGCGAGGTAAAGTCGGCCGCCACGCCTCAACGAGGCGGTGATGGTGTCGGCGATCGACACCAGCGTCTGGGCGAATTCGCGCGAGCCGCATGCTTTCTCGAGCACGCGGCGGAACTCGGCAAAGTGCCGTGCCACGAAGTCGAGTGCGGTGCCGTTTTGAGTTCCCTTGAGGTCTAGGGCCTGGGGGTATAAGCGGCTTTTCGTCTGTACCATGGTAAACTCCAATGTCGATTTCAGGCGGAGAGCGCCTCTTGCGCGGCGATAGCCTGGTCGATCGCGGCCGTGCCAATGGGCTGAACTTGGCAGACGGCGTTGTCGGGGCCGGTGGAATTCACCCGCGCGCCGGACCACCATTGCCGCGAGACCCGCGCCAGAAACATTGGATTGCCGACCAAGTAGCGACTGGCCAGACGGCGCGGCTCCTGAGCGAGGCGATAGACCCATTCGAGACGTAGTCTTTGCACCCAAGGCGGCGCACGCCGCACGTTGCCGGCGAGGAAATCGAACAGGGCTCCGACCCCAATCCCAATAACGCATCCAGTCGCTGGCAAACGGTCGTGGATGAACAGCTCTTGCTTCGGGTTGCCCATCGCGACGAGCAAGACGTTGGCGCCCGAGCGGCGGATGAGGTCGGTAATGGCGGCAACATCGCCGGCTTCGAAATGCCCATGGTGGCAACCGACGATCTTATGCCGTGGACACAAGGCGCTCAGACGGTTCGCCGCGCGCTCGGCAGTGCCTGGGGCCGCTCCGAGCAAAAAGATCCGGTAGCGATGCTTCGTGTGCCGCAAGTAGTTCGGGCCAAAATCGGTTCCGTTGAGATTTTCCGGGAAAACTTGCCCGTAGAGAATGCGACTCGCGATGTCGACGCCGATTCCGTCATTGAGGACCAGTGCGTTCTGCAACGCCATGCGGAAATCCGCATTCCCAGCAGCGATATTCAGCGTATGGGCGTTGGCGAAAGCAACCGCGGTCGACTCCCGTTTCGCGAAGCGCTCATCGATAGCGTCCACGGCGTGCGCGAAGCTGCCAACCTGCACTGGGACATCGAGAATTACGCGAACCGTGGTGCCGAGGGCCGCGGCGTAGAGTGATGTAAACTTCTCGCAAACGTGGCGCCAATCATAGGCGACGGCCGCTCGCATGCACGCCTCGCGTTGCTGCGCATAGCCTGAGACAATCCTCACCAAGTTCTTCAGAAAATAGCGCACCCCCATCTCTGGATTGGAATAGTCGAGGACCACGCCAAGCCCTGTGCGAGCGACCAGTCGGCGGAACGGTGGGATCTCGTTCAAAATTGGCAACAGACCGGCAGACATCCCCTCCACGGCCGCCATGCCGAAACCCTCATAGTCCGACGCGCTCGCGACGAAAGAGCTGTTGCGCATGAGCGTCTTGACCGTCTCATCGCTGGGCGAAGCGATGACATCGACGGCATCGCGGAGGCCCGCGTTCTGGACGAGCGCACTCACATCGTTCTTGGTCAAATCGCCAGGCCGACCGGCGAGCGTAAGCTTCCATTCGGGATCATGCTTCCGGAGCGTCTGGACAAACGCGACAAGCCGGTCGAGCCTCTTGTTGCTCGCAAAGCGGCCGATCGAAACAATCGATTTTCGGAAGACCCTGGCCGACGCGTCGTAGAATTTGTCAACATTTGCGCCGTTCTCGATGAACACCATCCCTTTAGAGCGTACCGAGCGAAACCGCTCGAAGTCGGACGCACTGATGGCGACGACGGCCGCGTAAGATTTGATCGACCACCGCGTGATGGTCGCAAACCAGAGGCGCTTGAGACCAGCGGCATAGGGCGTATGAAAGAACCCGCCATGCGTAGAGACCACGAGCTTGCGGCCATGGATCGGCTTCGTCCAGGCGAGATAGTCGAAAAAGAAATCTATGGCGTGGACATGCACCACTTCCGCTCCCTTGATGTGCTGGAGCACGGACAAGGCGATTGGGTAACGGCGTGAGCCGAAATACGGAATGCGTACAATCTCAATGCCGCCTAGGTCTTCGCCCGCTGGCAGCTTTTGTGGCCTCGTAGCATCGAACAGCCGGTCAAGGGTAACAACGCGAACGCGATTCCCGGCGGCTATCTGTGCCAACGCCAAGTCGAGAACGCCATTTTCTAGCCCACCAACGCTGGGGTGGAACTGCCTGACAACGTGAACGATGAACATTTCAGGCTAGCCTCGGTCGGCAAAGCTACTGACAGGGAAGCCCTTCCTGAAAAGCACGCGACGCTTACTCCGCGGCTTGCGGATGCAGAGAACGGGCAGAACCACGCTGATGTCTTAGGTCAGGCGCGATAACGCCGTCGGCGATCAAGCGCTGGATGTGGCTGATGCGCTGATAGCGTGGCCCCTCGAACTCTTCGAGCATCAGCCCAGCCTGCCGATAGGCGGCATAGAGCTGCTCGGCGCCGCGGCGCGCATCCCATCGCGGTTTGAACGCCGGCAGCTCGCGAGCAATCTTGTCAAAGCTGACACGGTAAGACCGCTTGTCGGGGCCAGCATCCGCCGCCGTTTCGATGCGGCAGTCGGGCACGACGTCGGCGACGATCTCAGCGATGTCGCGCATGCGATAATTGTGGGCCGTGGAGCCGACGTTGAAGGCTTGGTTGAACACCTTATCTTCGGGCGCCTCGAGAGCAGCCAAGAAAGCGCCCGAGATGTCCTCGATGTGCACAATCGGTCGCCAAGGCGTGCCATCGGATTTCAGCAGGATGACTCCGGTGGTCACCGCCCAGGCCACCAAATTGTTCAGGACGATGTCGAAGCGAATGCGCGGAGACACGCCGTAAGCGGTCGCCGGCCGCAAATAGACCGGGCAGAATCCATCGTCCGCCAACTTCGCAATGTCCCGCTCCGAATTTACTTTCAACTCGCCATAAGCGGTGACGGGATTGAGCGGGCTATTCTCGTCCACCATGCCCTCGCCCGCCGAGCCGTAATTGCTGCAAGAGGAGGCAAACAGAAAGCGCTTTACCCCGGCTGCCTTGGCGAGCTGGGCGAGCCGCACGCTGGCGCGATGATTGATCTGGTAGGTGATATCGGGGTTCAGATTGCCGAGCGGGTCGTTGGACAATGCGGCAAGGTGAATGACCGCATCGATGCCTCTGAAGTCCTCCGCCGAAGCGTCGCGCGTGTCCTTGCGAATATGCGGCACGACCGCGACGTTGCCGCCGGCGGCGAATGTGCAGCGCTCATAGAGGTTGCTGTCCAGGCCGATCACTTGATGACCCGCCTTCACAAGCACCGGCACCATAACGGTTCCGATGTAGCCAAGATGTCCGGTAACCAGAACGCGCATCGCAATTACTCCTCGCCGCTGAGATTATTCCTACGCCCCATCGCTATTGAATGGCGCGAGTCGATATGGTTCCGCCGCCGCACCGCTTGGGACCTTCACTGCGGTGCGTTGACAAACGTTATCCGGCCTTCCTGTCGACGGCCGTCTTGACCGCCGCTGCCGCCCCGTTGATCCGCCAAGGCATCCGCCCCTGCTCGACTAGATCCTCGAGCACTTCCTTGTCCTTCAACGTATCCATCGGGCGCCAGAAGCCCTCATGTTTGAAGGCCAGAAGCTGATCGTCCTTCATCAGCCGGCGGAAGGGTTCTTCGACCAACTCCTCGCCATCGTGCAGATAGTCGAAGATCTCCGAGCGAAAGATAAAGAACCCGCCATTGATCCAAAAATTGGCATCTTGCGTCGGGCGTATGCCGCTCACTCGCCCGTCCCCGTCCATTTCGACGAGGTGCAGGCTGATGTTTGGACGGGCGGCGACGAAGCACGCGACCTTCCCGCTTTGCTTGAACGCCTCGACCATGACGTCCAGATCGACGTCGCAGAGTCCGTCGCTATAGTTTGCGAAGAACATCTCCTCGTTTTCGACATGCTCCCGGACCATGAAGAGACGCTCGCCGATGCTGCGCCACACGCCGGTGTCGATCATCGTCACGCGCCAATCCTGCACCGGATCGCCGAGGGTCTCGACTTTGTTGCCGAACGCCGACACGACGCAGTCGGCATAAATGTGCGGCTGGTAGTTGAGGAAGAACTCTTTGATAACGTTCGCCTTGTAGCCGAGACACAGGACGAAGTCCTTGTGCCCGTACTGGCTGTAGTAATTCATCAAATGCCAGAGGATCGGCTTGCCGCCGACCGGGATCATCGGCTTCGGGATGTTTTCGGAGTAGTCGCGGATACGCGTGCCGAGACCTCCGCAGAACAGAACTGTCTTCATCGGCTTGTGCCTCATCGCGATAGGAACTGGCGCACCCACACTTGTTGCTAGAATGGTCGTCCCGCGCTTCGACTCGGGTCAATCGACCCGGGGCGGTACTCCCAATGGCTTGTCCGCGCGTCTCACCACCCGACACGCGCCCCGGCTTCGCGGATCACCAAGCAGACCCAAGAGCGCACGCTCACCTGCTCTCTTGGCAAATCTGCTCGCGAAGTTATCTGCCTCTTCCGACTCGACATCAGCGAGGTCTCGCAAATGCGAACGTCCGCCTCGCAAAGATCGATGCGATTCCACAATCGATCAATCAGGCCGACGAATGGTGATAGCGGAGAGCTTGATCGCGCGGGCAACGCGTAAGGCTAGAAGAGAAGTGCACGCGGCTGGCGCATCAGAGGTACTCACTCGAAAACGGCGCATCACAACGACGCGGTATACGTCGGTACACGACCACTAGACCAAGGGCTAACTGACGCATTGTCCGCTCGAGACGCTAAGTTAAATTAACGCAATATTTACCAACCATACTCGCATCGCCCCCTGCGGGCTGGTTGCGCAAATCACGGGGAGGAAAACGAGTTCGATTAACCTCAGTGGATAACCACGCTCGATCTCAGTGGAACATCCACCAGTCCTGCCGATCGATTAATCGTTAACGACAGTCGTCGTTCTCTAAACTTAGAATCGAATGTAGCCTTTTTTTACGGGTCGGTGTGCAGCAGCGTCCGCTTCCGAGTGAGTGAAGGGGACGAGAGTCGGGGGGAGCGTAGTGGTGTGTAGTAGGAGTAAAGCGTATGACTCTCCCTATCGTGGTGACGCATCCATCCACGCTATTCCATAACGGATTGCGTCAGCTATTTAGCAAATCCCGCTTTCGGCCGGTACGCATCGCCACCTCGTTGACCGAGGAATTGGAGAAGTACCTCGAATCGCTCAAGAGCTGCGTGTGGTTGACCGGCGTCGAAGGCTGCGTCTCCTCCACCAATACCCTTGTGCGAAAAATCGTTGCGGCGAATTCCGGCGTGAAGGCGGTCATTCTCGCCTCCTCGCAGAAGCCCGAAGACATCGTCGCTGCGCTGCGTGCCGGGGCTTGCGGGTTCCTGAGCCAGGACCTTCCCGGCGACACGCTCCTCCGATCCTTGGAATTGATCGCGCACGGCGAGATGATCGTGCATCCCCAATTCTGCTGGAACGCGCCTGCTAGCGGAGACGCCGCGACCAACGGCGCGTCCGATGCCCTCGTCACGACGAATGGCAAACCACCGCTCACCCAGCGCTTTCAGCCACGATCCTCCCTCGCAACGGCCGTAGAGGCAGCGAACGAGAACCAGACCGGCGATGTCCCATCTCTGTCTCGCCGAGAAATGCTGATCCTGCGCATGCTCATGCAGGGCGCATCGAATAAGGTGATTGCGCGTAATTTGGTCATCACCGAGTCCACGGTGAAGGTGCACATGAAGGCCATCTTGCGGAAATTGCGTCTGCAAAATCGCACGCAAGCGGCCATATGGGCGCGCAATCACGTCAACGAAGCCGACTGGAATAATCGGGCCAGCGCGGGCTCCGCCCACTAGGCTCCAGCCGCACGAGCGCCCGCAGACCGGGAGGCGTTTGCGGCTGGCGCTCGATCGCCTTGCGTATTAACAACGCCCGGCGTCTTTCCGCCTGATAAGCCCCGCTCGGAGGGGAGCGATGTTCAAAGTCGAGGCCGTCGTCGTCGGCGCAGGCGTAATCGGTCTGGCCATCGCCCGAGCCTTGGCCCTCCGCGGCGTCCAGGTTGTCGTCCTCGAGAAGGAACGAGTCGTCGGGAGCGGCACGTCTTCGCGCAACAGCGAGGTGATTCACTCGGGGATCTACTACGAGCCCGAGAGCCTCAAGGCCCAGTTTTGCGTCAGCGGGCGCCGCGCGCTGTATCGCTATTGCGACGAACGCGGGATCGCTCATCGCCAGTGCGGCAAGCTTGTGGTCGCGACCAGTCCCGAGGAAGACGCCTATCTTGATCATCTGCTGCAACGCGCAAAAGACAACGAGGTCGAGGGAATCGAACGCGTCGGCGGCGCGCGTTTGAGCGGGCTGGAGCCGCAGCTGCATGGCTCGAGCGCACTCCTTTCGCCTTGCACGGGGATTATCGACAGCCATGCGCTGATGCTGTCCTACCAAGCCGACGCCGAAGCAGCCGGCGGCACGACCGTATTTCGCACGCCGGTCGTCGCGGGAACGATAGCCGGACGCAAGATCGAACTCAGGACTGGCGGGAGCGAAGCCGCCGAACTCGAGGCCGATCTCGTCGTCAATGCTGCCGGACTCGACGCCTGGGATTTTTCAGCTGGGCTGAACGGGCTCGATCCCGCGACAATCCCGCCGAAATATCTCGCCCGGGGCAATTACTTCACGCTCACCGGCACCAGAGCGCCGTTTCACCATCTCATTTACCCGGTGCCGGAGCCTGGCGGTCTCGGCATCCATCTGACGCTTGATCTGGCGGGTCAGGCCCGCTTTGGTCCGGATGTCGAGTGGGTGGACCGCGTCGATTACGCGGTCGATCCGAAGCGGGGAGAGCGCTTCTACGCCGCCATTCGACGTTACTGGCCCGACCTTCCCGACGGCGTTCTGGTGGCCGCCTATTCAGGGATTCGGCCAAAAACGGCGGCGACGGGGCCCGGCGATTTCGTCATCCAAGGGCCCACGCTCACGGGACATCCGGGCTACATATCGTTGTACGGCATCGAGTCTCCCGGACTCACCGCGTCTCTCGCTATCGGCGAGCACGTGGCCCAGCTTGCCGGGATCGCCTCATGAGAGGACCTTCGAGACCGGTTCCCCAACTCGCCACCAGGCGCGAGCCGACCCATCCGGGGTACGTTCCTTTAGACATCGACGAACATGCGCGGCCCATGATTAACTTCGGCACGCTTTAACCGATTGTTTGCGCTACACGCCTTTGCTCGCTGAATTGCAACTTTCCAGTTCATTACGCGTTTGGAGGGGACAATGCACGAAACGCGTCGGGAGGGGACAATGGACGAAAAAATTTCAGGCTTGTTTGAAGACTGGCTAGCGGCGTTCGAAGACGTGCAAGTGGCATCCGACGAGGGAGCCATCGTGACGGCGCAAACTAGGCTCTCGGACATCGAGGCGCGTCTCGCCGAGACGCCCGCCGAAGGCATGCAGGGATTGGCTGTGAAGCTTGGCCTGCATTGTTTTCTGAACGACCATGCGGACTCCGCCAGCATCCAGTCCGAATCCGCCTACCGCGATCTCGTGCGCCTGACCGGCCACGACCCGGCCGTCGAGATTGCGGCTCGGTTCGAAAGGAAAGCGGCGTAACCGCCACTGCTCACGTCAGGGAATGGCTTGCCCGCAGCAGGTCGGTCATCCTAACCAACTCGGCGACCGACTTCGCATGCATCTTTCGCATGCCGTTGGCGCGATGCACTTTCACCATGACTTCACTCACGCCCAAATCTCCAGCGATTTGCTTGTTCAATCGGCCGGCGGCCACATGAGACAGCACTTCCTTTTCGCGAACGCTGAGCAAGCTGAACCGCTCTCGGAGCGTGGACAGCAACTCCTCTTGCGTGCGTCGGGCGCGATCCCGTCCCAACGCGGCGAACACCGCATCGAGCAAATCCTGGGTGCTGAATGGCTTGGCAAGAAAATCGACGGCACCCGCTTTCATGGCGCGAACCGCCATGGCGACGTCAGCGTGGCCGCTGATGAACACGATGGGAACGTGAGCCTCCGCCTTCGACAGTTCCTCCTGCAACTTGAGGCCGCTCATCTCAGGCATGCGTACGTCGAGCACCATGCAGCATGATGCGTCCGGGATGGTGCTCTCGAGGAACTCGGAAGCCGACCCGAAAACAATGACCCTGAGGCCAACGGACTCCAAGCCTTCCTTTACGGCGGCGCGCACAGATGGGTCGTCGTCGATGACAAACACGATCAACTCGCTCGTGGCGCTTTCCGTCATGGTTGGCAGTGGCTTTGATCCCTAGGAGTTTTTTCGTTGCTTGCGGCTTGAGCCAGCCCCTCTTGGCCAAGACCAATTCACAAGTGTTGGTTTGGTGACAACTCAGTCATATTGCAGCGCAAAAGCTATTCAGCCCAGACGACATTGTCACGACATAAAGTCGTGAGCAGGGAGGCGAGCGGCAAAGGGTCGCCCTCGCCAACGTCTCCAGGCCAATTTAACCAAACCAGCACTCAGATTCCGCTTGGCTTCTCGGCGTCTGTCGCGCCTGAAAGCCCCTCACGGCCGCCTGTTTGAATGAGGACGACATCGTCAGATACGGCGACGTCTATCACCGGGGATCGAGCGAATAGCACCCCTTGAGGGAAATGGTGCCCAGGGGCGGATTTGAACCACCGACACGCGGATTTTCAGTGAGGCTCATAACCATGATCACCTGCCTCATGTCGCCACAACCTGTAAGTCGAAGGTCTTGAGTTGACACGCTAGTTCGATCCTCGAGCGCCTCATCTCGTGGCGACGCCCCACGCCCAACCACACTCCCCTTCGTCACCCCCGTGTTACCCACTGTCACTAGGTGCCTCGCGAGAGTGTCGATTTGTCCTCTGCGCGGCGGACCAGCTGTGCCAAAAATCCGGATTTGAGGCCACGGATAGTCGCAATCTTTCGGATTGGAATAACCGAGACGCAACTCATTTCAGCGAGAATGACTGCTAGACGTCCAACCGAAGAAGTGGACGCTGAGCAGGGACTTCGGTGTCATGAGTTGGCTTCCTCGTCGCGCTTTGGTTCACAGCTACGTTCTCAACAATCTGGAGAGCGGGCCTGCTCGTGTGGCCGACCTTGTCAAACGTGGACAGGCAGAGTTCAACTTTTCTCATTCGGAAATCGAAGCCGCAGCCAAGCACTTCGCCGTCGTCACGCAGGTAAAAAAAGGGGAAATATATTGGATGCGACCCGCCAATTTATTTGCCATCTGGTGGGGCTTGGGTCGAGATCCTAACCTCTTTCGAGGCTCTGCCGCTCAACGGTGAGCGCGCATCCTGGATTTTCGGAACAAAACAACCCGCCTCGATCTGCGCTTGCGTCTCTTATGCATGCTGCAGATAGGGATGGTTATCCGTTTTCGATGCGGTTGCCCCACGGGTCGAGCAAGTCAAGAACAGGGAATGTCCGCTTTGGGTCAGACGCGGACATTCCGAGGGTCTGAACCGATGTCCGCTAAGTGCCATTATCGGAAGTCGGTAAGAGCCGAACGCCGAGTGGGAGGTTCGTCCAGTTATCCGGGATTAAGCTGACGGGGATCGTCGCCGAGATCCACGTAATCGATGCCCAGCGGACCGATGGCCGTTACTTGGGTGATGTACTCACCAGACTTTGCCCAGTGGAAATGGGACGTGTTGCCCGGCAGAACGACGACGCTACCGGGCGGATAAGCATCTACCTTATCGCCGTCGAACTTGTCGCCGAGACCGATGTAGAAAACGCCCGACAGGACCGTGTAGATACGATCCTCCGGGTGCTTGTGAGGCATGAGTTTCACGCCGGATGGCACTTTGACCCTTATCGTGTAAAGGCCCGGCGCCGAGGGCTGACCGACAACGACGGCGAGGCGGACCGAAGGTGGGAATGCAGGGAACGGCTTCCAGTCGATATCTTCGGGCAGGATCGATCTGAAAACAGTTTGCCCTGGCTGATGGGTTCGAACCATGCGCTCCTCCCCCTACCTGCGGCGAGACGGCTAGTTGCTGCAGGCCTGCTCACAAGTAAATCCGCAATCGCTCGATAGATCCTTCGATCTACGAAGCCCGAGCGCTTGCAGCGGGTTTGGCCTTTTGCTTCAGCGCCGCCATCAGGGTCTTCGCGGCTGGGCCCGAGGACGCGGGATTCTGTCCGGTGATCAGCAGGCCGTCGGTGACGACGTGAACCGCCCAGTTCGCCTTCTTCGAGAAGATGGCGCCCAGTTTTAACATCTCATCTTCGACAAGAAAGGGCACCACTTTGGTGAGGCCGACGGCTTCTTCCTCGCCGTTGGTGAAGCCGGTAACTTCCTTGCCCTGAACCAGAGGCTTGCCGTCTGGCGTTTTGACGTGATGCAGCGCGCCGGTGGAATGACACACTATGGCTATGGGTTTACCGGCGGCAAGGAAGGACTCGATCAGCTTGATGGAGTGCTTGTCTTCGGCGAGATCCCACATCGGGCCATGGCCGCCCGGATAGAAGACTGTGTCGAAACTTTCCTGCTTGACGCTGTCAAGGCGAACGGTTTTGTCAAGCTGAGCTTCCGCAGCCGCGTCCTTCTCGAACCGGAGCGTAAGGTCAGTCCTGAACTCGGGTTCGTTGCTCTTGGGATCAAGCGGCGGTCGGCCGTCCTTCGGGGACGCGAGCGTAATCTCGGCCCCAGAATCTTTGAAAACGAAGTAGGGAGCAGCGAGCTCTTCGAGCCAGAAGCCCGTCTTTCGACCGGTGTTACCCAGTTGGTCGTGGGATGTGAGGACCATCAGAATCTTCATGACTGTCTCCTTATGTTAGCGATCATCGAATGAAGCGCGACTTGGCGCCCAGATGAGATCCCGCGAACACCCCCCAACGCCGCGAGCGAGACGGCGAACTCGGTCAAACTCTAGCAGCGAACGGATCTGATCCGGGCAGGCTCCGCCAAAATCACTCCGCTGCTTGTGAATAGGCCGTCACCTCCCGTAACCGGCCAGTGGCCACGTCGAAGACGAAACCTCGCACCGGGACATCCTTTGCAATCCACGGATGCGACCTGACCATTTTGACCTGCTCCTTGGTATGTTGTTCAGGATCCTTAAAGGCAAAAAAGCGCATCGGTGCCGGCGTTGAATCTCCGGTCAGCTTAGACAACTTTGCGTTCAACTCGGCATCGGTGAAGCCGGTAAATCCGCATCCAGTATGATTGAGAATCATGATCTCTTTAGAGCCAAGCACGCGCGTTGAGACGATTAGCTCTGACAGAACATCCTCGGTAACGGCAGGCCCTCCAGTTCGGATCACGTCAATGTCGGCGTGCTTCAATCCGAGAATCCCGGGAAGGTCGGAGAGCCGAGGATCCATGCAAGTGATGACCGCAATTTTCGGCTTGGGGGGCCCGGCCCCCCACTTCGGGTCATACGTCTTGGCATACAGTTCGTTTGCTTTCAGCGCTTGGTCGATAACGCTCATGACTTCCTCCATCTTGGTCGGGCCGCGCGTGACGTATAGCGACGCGCGGAGGGGGTCCAACCATCCGAACGAGGAAAGCGACAACTCAGAGCAACCCCAACGATCGCGTCGGGAGACTCGTTGGGTTAGAGCGCCAAGGGCGCCCTCCTCCTAATGGTGTAAGGCGCTAATTCCGAAAACGTTGACCGGTTCCCCGCTACCAAAGGGCAATTCGACGCAGCGTTGGTCACCACGTTTGAGCTAGGCCGTAAAGGCACCAGCTGAGCCATTATGGGGATGTCCGCTTTACCCCCAAGAGCGGACATGTATCGGCGTTGGGATTGATGTCCGCTAAGTGCCAATAGCGGACATCAACAATCACCTGTTCAGCGCGGTCGTTTACAGCCTTGAGTGTGGCGGGCCCGTTGAACCCGCGCGCGTCAACACCTTGGCATTGGCTCGCTGGTCAGACAGCATCTGCTTCAGTTATTTGATCTCCCAAGTGGCCTTGTGGTTGACGATAATGGCCTGGCGGCCGCCGACCGTCTCGTGAAGTTCCACCACAGTGTAGGGAACCGTTCCCGTGATACCTTTGTATTTCCCCGTACCACCCATCAGGTAGTGGTTGTTGTCGTCGAAGGTCGTGAATACGTTGTCACCATCTTTGTCGGTTTCAACGCAGCTCCCGTTGTAGTGAAATGTCTCTCCCACCGAGCCCGTGTGATAGAGGCAGCGAACAGACATGTCATTGAACGGGCCCTCTCCTTTGACATTGCGGGTGATTCCAGTTTCGTCAACGATTGCTCCCGTGCCGGCTCCGCTATCGATTTTTGCCACAGTGTTATCCACATAGTACGTGTCGTATTCCGCGCTGCCAGTCTTCGGAAACTCCGCAGCTGCTGCTGGAGCCGCGCAGAACGTGAGTACGACAGCCATCGAAGCGAGCATCGATTTCATAGCGGTACTCCTTTCTTGACTACGGTCTAACTGGCGATCTTGGGCCAGCGATGTGCACTGAAGTAACGTCAGTATAACACCACGATGTCATGTCCCTTTTGAGTCATCAGCGGAAGTGGCGGCGCGTCTGCGATGCGTCCGCTCTTCCCCCCGTCCGTTGACGGACGCGATACTCCTCCACTGTTCCCGCGGTAGCCGTTCTTCCGTTAGAGCCATCTCAGAAGAGCACCAATCACCGCTATAAACAGGAGCAGGAGAATGGGCTCTAAGACTCCCATCATCCACGGGTCATCGTTCATCCAATTCGCTATCCGTCGCCGCATCGCGGACCTCCACGATCGAAGGGACTGCCAGTCGGCCTCTCCGGGCGTGAGGGGGCCGGCTGGCCTGCCTATCGCAGCTTACGGCCTGCGATAGGTTGCTGACGGTTTCTGCTTCGGTGGGCACACGGCCGCCCCGCACCACTTGTCGGGTCCGCCCCCGCCCGCGAAGGCGGTGCTCGAAATCGGCGTCACGGTTGCGCTGCCGATTGTCAACGCTGCGACTGCGAGCGCGATTGCTAGTGTCGTTTTCATGGTTAGGTCTCCTTTCTGATCGTCGATGACCAATTGGCGATCATTCCTGAAGCGTGACACGCCGTGCGGGGTCGGTTGCAGTGTGTTACTGTACCTAACCGCACCCCTATGCCGCCGGGACCGGCGCTTTTTCAGCGTTCTTGGAGTCGGAGCGTGACGGTCATTGAGCTGAAGAGCTGGAGCGAATCCGACCAGGAGGCTATTCGCGAGCAACTGGGCCGCATCCTGAAGAGCGGCCCGTTCCTGAAGTCGCGGCGACGGCAGCGGTTCTTGGAGTACATCGTTAATGAAACGCTAAATGGCCGCGGCGAGCGGCTGAAGGGTTATAACGTCGGTCTGGCAGTCTTCGATCGCATCGCGACGTTTGACCCCAACATCGACCCCATCGTGCGCCTGGAAGCCGCGCGCCTGCGTGACAGGCTTCGCGAATATTATGAGGCCGCCGGCCAAGCCGATCCTATTCGCATCGAGCTGCCGAAGGGCACCTGCACTCCTCACATCGAGTTCCGAGGTGATGGTGCTCCACGGCGGCGCATGGCTCGCCGGCAGGCGATCGGTCCGCGGCAATTGGCTGTATTTTTGGCAGTGGCGCTCGTCGTTGTTTCCGGCGCGTGGTTCGCCCTCCAGTGGTTGAAGGCGCCTCCGACCGAAGAAGTCTCCTCCACTGTCCCCTCCGTAGCCGTTCTTCCGTTCGATGATCTGAGTGCCGACCAGAACCTTGGCTATTTGGGTGACGGGGTGGCCGAAGACATCATTACGGCGCTTTCGCGCTTCCCGGACTTGGTGGTTGTCGCCCGCAGTTCCTCCTTCACTTACAAGGGCAAGGCTGTCGATTTGCGGCAGGTCGGAAAAGAGCTGGGCGTCGGTTACGTAGTCGAAGGCAGCGTACGCAAGGACAGTGACAAAATTCGAATCGTGTCCCAGCTCATCGACACGAAGAATGGCGAGCATGTCTGGGCCGAGCGCTTTGACAGGACTGGTACAGACCCATGGGCACTCCAGGACGAGGTGACTGGAATGATCGTGAGCGCCATGACTGGGGAGACGGGTGCATTGAAGCGTGCGCAGTATCGGCAAGCGTGGGGAAAAGATACGACGACTCTTGCGGAGTATGACTACTATCTTCGTGGGCACGAGGAGCTCATGAAGTACGTCCAAGGAGATAAGGAGGGGATCGAGCGGTCGGGCGAGATTTTTAGAGAGGGACTGGCGAAGTTTCCGAGTTCACCGCTCCTCAAAGTGAAACTCGGCTGGTACCATTTGACTCGGGCGGTCAACTTCGTCAGTGACAATCCACCGGCCGATTTTCGAAAAGCAGGCGAGCTAGCTCGACAGGTTCTAGCCAATGAGCATCTCTCTCCGCAGGTGGCGAGGCTTGCCAACTGGCTCATGAGTTACGTTCTTGTTCAGGAGAGAGACTTTGACAGTGCGCTCGCCGCGGCGGACAGAGCCGTCGCTCTGGCGCCTTATGACACGTTTGTGCTCGCTGATTTGATGATCATACTTGTGCAGGCTGGTCGACCGGATCAGGCGCTTCACTGGGCTGACCAAGTTGCGGCGCGCGACCCGGCACTGGGTTGGTCCTACAACTACGGTAGGGGATGGGCGTATTTGGTGTTGGGGAGATTTGCAGAGGCGGTGGATGCTCTGACGCAAACCGATTACGGCGACGCTCATCTGCTCTTAGCGATCGCCTACGTGCGCCTTGGCCGCTTGGCCGATGCCCGAGCAGAAGTGGGGAAAATGATGAAGATCAATCCTGCGATCACTCTGCAAGCATGGCGGCTGGGATACTCCTTCCGAGACCCTGCCATCCTCGACCGCTACGCTCTCGATCTCGTGCACTCGGGCTTGCCGGAGAAAAATAGCGTTGATTGGAACTCTTCTGGAACGGCTCTATCGAACAAACCCCTTCTCGACAGCCAGACTAGATGACATCCGGGCATATCGGATCACACATCCCGAATCACCCACCTCAATGTCCGCTATGGGTCATTAGCGGACACTAGAGCGCGGATCTGGGATGTCTTGCTTTACCCCCTAAAGCGGACATGCTCAGAGTCGGCAGCGATGTCGTCGGCAGCGCGCTCACGCCGCGAGAAGTCTTCGCCTGGCTCGCCAAGGTGCGACCATGGTGGAACCACTGCTATCATTTCCACGTGCGCCTCGCCTGCCCGCCGGGAGCCGAAGGCTGCGAAGGTCAGAAGCCGGTCAGCGGAGACGATGGCTGCGGTCAAGAGCTCGCGAATTGGTATGCGATGCTGAAGAAGGCCGCGATCGAATTGACGAAGCCGGTGCCACCTGAAGCCCAACCATCGACGGGCAAGGCGCCGCTTCAAATGACCGATCTACCAAGAGAATGCGGAACAGTCCTTACGTCGGGCGGCTTCGAGCCTCCTGCCAATGCCGACGCCATTCCTCCTGCGCTGCTTAAGGCTCTGAGTAGCAAAGAATCCGGTCCTCCCCCCCCACGCTCGATACTGCTGCGCGGCAGGCGATGATTCGAAACGCCTCACCCATGACAATGCCATTGCCCGAACCGAACCCAGATAGGTGAGGCTCTACTTTTAACCCGCATCGAGGGCCCTTTGCCCCATGACGCCTTGGCTCCCTAACGGAAGACTAGGTTTGAAGAGCCACAGCCGGTTTCACCCTTGGGATCCGATTAATTGGTGACATCGAAATCCATGCCCTCGAAGGTATAGCGGGGCACTTGCGTCCAGACGCCGTCCTCTTGCACCGGGACTTTGTGCACCTTGACGTTGTCGACTTCGAGCTTGCCGGTCTTCTGGTTTACCCAAAAATCGATGTCATAATATTCGTCGGTGCTCCCCGGCTTGCGGAAGTCGGTGCAGACAAAATACTCGCCGTCCTTCTTCATATGTCGCACCGGTTGGTGGATCTCGACGAAATCAAGCGGCAGAACCTCGCCGGTCTTGTCGTCCTTGATCGGAAGACGACCATCGGCGTCCTTATGGGTGGCAATGTAGGTGTGGATGGCGCTCATCACCTGCCAGGCGCGGGTCACCTCCATGTCGCCGGGATGCTCCTGCACCGGTAGCCACCACCAGGCGACCGGCATGCGCGTCACCATATAGTAGCTGTCGCCATCCTGCTTCGGACCTTTCTGCACCCTGATATCCATGAGGGTGAGCTTGTCGCCTTCGGGCTTTAACCAGAAATCGATGGCGTATTGTTTCTTGGCCTCGTCCTTATCGTGGAAGATGACATTGGCGAACCAGCCATAGCCTTCCATGCCGCGCACGATCTTAATCTGCTCGAAGACCAGGTTGAGATCGGCATCGAGCTTGGGATCGTGAAACACGAAAGCCCCGTCCTTGGAGCGCTCGGCGATCACCTCCTGGACCCGCTTGTCGACATCTTGCTCAGTGAACTCCTTGGACGGTTTCACTTCCTCGGCAGTTGGTTGATCAGAACCGGAGGGAGCGGCAGCGTTGTCCTCGCTAAGGCCCTTAGCGACGAAGAATTCCTTGGCCTTCTGAATGTTTTCGTCGGGGTTCTTGAGGAAGGCCTCTTTCGAGGCTTCGGTGGAGAAGCAATAGATCTTGCCATCGGGTGCGGTCCAGTTCACCGAGCAATCGGTCTTGACCGTCTGGCCTGAGGCGAGGCCCATGGCACATTGATCATCGAACTCGCCTTTGGGAGCCGCCGCCGGCGTAGGTGTCATTGCTGGCGCGGGGGTTTGGCGTTGATCGGCAGCCATCGAGGGGGCTAAAGCGGAAAAGCTCAACACCACTGCCATCGCGGCGATGTGCGCGATCGAGGCAAGGCCCCGATCAGAACTTTCGTACTTCATTGGCGTAAGATTCCTTGTCATCTCGGGCGCTGAATGCAACCAGCTAAAGATGTCAAGGCGCCCGGTATCGGGCCCCCTCGCAGCTCCATCGTTACCGTAGGCTGGGGGGCGTCGTTGGCCTAGAAACTGACTCCGCAGTTAGACTCAGGTCAAATTAAAAAGGTGGTCGGTAACTAATAGGTGACCGCCTGCTATGCCTTAAATAGGAGACGCCCAGTGACTAAAATAGGAGACGCCCAGTGACTAAACGCAGGCCGTCGCAAAGTCCAAACTTTGGCCGATGTCCGCTTTGGGTCATTAGCGGACATTAGATCGTGGATTTGGCAGGTCCGCTTTGCCCCATTACGCGGTCACGCTCAGCGTGGGGATCAAGGTCCGCTAAGTGCCATAAGCGGACATTCGCAAAAGTAAGGCGCGAGCTTTGGTATGCAGGCCTAAGACTCTAGCCAGCGGCTTAGTGAACCCGCTCCTCATCGCACGTCTTGATATGAATAAGGTTCGGCATTGACGAAATTTTGTCCACCGGCACGCATGCCGCAACGCCGGCTTTCCTCGCTGACTCGATGAACAGCATGGCGGCATCGTCTGGATAGCCGCCGCCATCACTCACATATTTCTCGACGCTCCAATTGGGATCGAGCCGAACCACATCCGCCGCGGCGACTTTCGCCCCCGTCATGTCGCCCGTCATGGCGTTTGCCGCTGCCAAGTATGCGTAGTTCGTTGCGAAAGGGGTGGTGACCAGTTTTGCGTACTTCACAGATTTATCGAACTGGCGCCCGAAGAAATATACGTCCCGAAGCTCCTGGTTGTACCAGGACGGGTAGTTGGGATTCAGTTTCAACGCCTTCTCTGTAAGTTCGACCGCCCGATCGGGTTGGCCAAATTGAGGAAGGAACCATGCAATGAGAATTAGAAGGTCGGCGTTATTGGGAGCCAGGGCCTCGGCCTTGGCAAATTGCTCGAGGGCTTGGTCTGCCATTCCCTGGTATGCGAAGGCCTGTCCCAGAACGAGCTGAGTTTCTCCATCATTCGAATCTAACCGAACAGCATTCCGCGCGGCCTCCATCATCTTTGTCAAATTATCAGCAACCGAAGTTCCGAGACCGAAGTCGATCCTATATTGATAAATGTCGGCTAAACCGACATATGCTCGAGCGAGCTGGGGATCGATTTCGAGCGCCTTTCGCAACAAGCGTTCTCCTTCGTCGAGACCTTCCTTCGTCACCTTATGCTTGGCTTCCATACCAAGGAGATAGGTCTCATAGGCCGTCAAATCATTGGGGGGCTTCCGCCGGATGAGGGAACGCTCGGCCTCGGCAACGGCGCCCTCGTAGCCGGAGAGGGTCGCGACAATTTTCCCGGTAACATCGCTCTGCACTTTGAACAGGTCCGTTGCCGGGCGATCATACCGATTGGACCAAACGTGGCCGCCCGTTAGTGCATCAATAAGCTGGGCGGTCACCCGAATCTGGTCGCCGCTCGGTTGAATGCTGCCTTCGAGCACGTAGCGGACGCCGAGATCGCGGCCAACGCTTCTAACGTCTACGGGCTTGCCTTGGTAAACTTCAGTTGAGTTTCGGGCAACGACAAACAGGTCCTTGGAGTGCGATAGATCGGTAACGATGTCCTCGGTGATACCGTCGGCAAAGCGATCCCACTTAGGATCGTTCCCAATGCTCTTGAACGGCAAGACCGCGATGGACGCTTTCTCAGGTAATGGAGTGGATGGAACCCACCACCTCCAAGCGCTGAAACCTGCAAGCAGCACAAGCAAGACAGCAATTATGAAGGCCGCTAGGACTCCGAACGGAGTCCGAGCACGGGGCTGGGATGCAAGAGAGACCTGAGAGGGATTCACGGGTCGATCTGATGTTGTCGCGTCCAGTCGATCCGGCCAAGGGGGTGATGCTACCTGCCTGAACTCGATGTGCGGCGTGTAGGTACCCTTCGGCAGCTCGATGCGAACAGGATCGTCGCGGCCGTCGACCTCGTAATATTCGCGAAGCCTGTCACGCAGTCGCGCGGCCTCCATGCGGACGATGGGGTCGATGTTGGAATCGAACATCTTGGTGCGATCGAAGACTTCCAGAGCGACGTTGTAGCCTTTCAGCCGCTCGCCGCGCCCAGCCAGCGTTTCATTGACGATGTACTCAAGGAAGCGCTGCCGGCGCCGCGACTGGTGAAACGGGCCGCTCTTGAGGATGCGGTCCAGTTGGTCACGAATGGCCTTCTGATCGGATTCGTTCCAGCTGTTGAGCGCAATTAACGTCACGCTCCAACTCCAAAAACGCTGAGAAAGCGCCAGCCGCGGCGGCCTAGGGGTGCCGTCAGGTACGGTAACATACTACGACCAACCCGGCACGTCCTGCCATTCTCGGCGGCAGATGTCATGGCGTGGACATCTCGTTTCCACGTCACCGAAATCAAGTCAGGTGTGGGTTTTCTCACTGAGCGCTGCGTCGGGTCCGGTTACTCAACATCCTACCAACCACGTCGTCTAAGGAGGCAAGAGATGACCAATGTCGTGACACTCAAGCGCGAGACCTATCGCACCGGGCAATCAGCGAAGATCGAAGACGTTCTGCGCCAAACCGAGAACCGGATGCGATCGGCGCACGCCACCCATCTAGGCTATCCCTACAATCTGGTGGGCTATTCGCCGGTGCCGGCATCTTTCAACGACTATCTCGTCAACAATCTCGGTGATCCCTATGCCGGATCGCATTACGCATCGCATGTGTGCGATCTCGAACGCGAGGCCGTCGCCTGGCTCATGGACCTTTGGGAGTGCGACGACCTGGACAATTTTTGGGGCTCGGTCGTCGCGAGCGGCACCGAGGGCAACATCTGGGCGCTCTACCTGGCGCGCGAAGCCTTCCCGGCCGCCAAAATGCTCTATAGCCGGGAGGCGCACTACTCGATCCCGAAGGCCGCGCGCATCCTGCGCATTGAGGCCGTCGCTGTCGATTGCGAGACGGGTGGCGCCATCGACATCGAGGCATTCGCGAAAGCGCTCGATGCGCTCGATGGCAGTCCCGTCATCGTGGCCTTGACCTGTGGCACAACGGTGAAGGGAGCGCACGATGATATCGCGACCGTTGTCGAATGCCTCGATGCCGCGGGGCTCGGCCCCGATCGGAGATTTATCCATGTCGACGGCGCCCTCAACGCAATGGTGCTGCCCTTCGCCGCCGAAGCGCCATTCGCGATCCGGCCGAGCTTCCGCCATGGCATCGACAGCGTTTCAACCTCAGGCCACAAGATGATCGGAACGCCGATGCCCTGCGGCGTGCTCGTTGCCCGCTGGGGCCATGTGAACCGAATCGCCTCGGCGATTGCCTATCTGCGCTCGAGTGACACGACGCTCATGGGATCGCGCAACGGTCACGCCGTATTGTCGGTCTGGTCGCGGCTCATTGGTCACGGCGAGAGTGGCTATCGGGCCGATGTGCGCGCGTGTCTCGCTCGGACTGAGCGCTTGGTTGCGGCATTACGCGCCGCCGATGTGCCCGTGCTGTGCAATCCCTACTCGTTCACGGTGGTCTTTCCCCAACCTAGCGAAGCCATCGTGCGCACCTATCAACTCGCCTGCAACAAGGGCGCGGCGCACGCGATCGTCATGCCGAACGTTACCGACACGCTGATCAACCGGTTCATCTCCGACTACCTGGCCTGGTGGAACGCGAGTCGTTGAGACAACTCGAAGAACGACAGCACCGTAACCCGACAAGGAGATCCGCGATGAGAGGCTTCCAGGAAATCAGAGGACAGAACACTCGCCTCGTTTACGATCGGGAGCGCGCCAATTTCGTCATCAAGCTAGAGCCACCTCACTTCGTGGTCGGCGAGCCCGACACCGCCGTCGAGGCCCGCCACAATAACGGCAATGGGTCGGAGCCGGCGAGGAAGCAGCAATGCTGAGCGAGCCTTCGGGCACCGGCCTCAAGCCAGCCCAAGCGAGCTTCTTCGAGAAGCGGCAGCTTCAGCGCTATGCCGGCATTTGGTCGCTGTGGGCACTGGGCGTCGGCGCCGTGATATCCGGGCATTTTTCCGGATGGAACTATGGGCTCGCGGTCGCCGGATGGGGTGGCCTGCTGGCCGCCGCGGCGATAATGGCTTTCATGTTTCTTTGCCTCGTCTTTTGCATCGCGGAGATGAGTGCAGCCCTTCCCGATGCGGGCGTCACTTATGCCTTTGCCCGCCGGGCGATGGGCCCTTGGGGGGGCTTCCTATCCGGGCTATGCGACAATGTTGAGTACGTGCTAACCCCGGCGGTCATCTGTTTCTTCATCGGTTCCTACCTCAGCAGCATGTTCGATACCGGCTTGCCCGATTGGTGCTGGTGGATTGCAACCTTTGGCTTTTTTCTCGTGCTGAATATCCGCGGCATCGCGCTGTCCTTTCGCGTCACGGTCGTCATCACGGTTATCTCGCTCGCGATTCTGATGCTGTTTTGCGGTCTCTCATTCCCGCATGTCGACATCGCCCGCTGGGCATTGAACATCGGGACGGATGGAAAGGAACTCGCCAGCGGCTCCGGTCCACTATTTCCTTTCGGGATGAAGGGCGTGCTCGCCGCGTTGCCATTCGCGGTGTGGCTCTATCTGGCGATTGAGGAGCTGCCGCTGGCGGCCGAAGAATTTATCGACCCGCGGCGCGACATGCCTAGGGGCATCCTGCTGGCGCTTGCGACGCTTATTGCGACGGCCTTCCTGATCACAACGATCAACCCCGCGCTCAACGGTATTGGATCTTACAGGCTAAGCACGTCTAGCGAACCGATCCTTGATGGCTTCCGAGCCTTGTACGGCAATGCCGGCGCTCTTCCGCTCGGCATCGTCGCGTTGTCCGGTCTGATCGCGAGTTTTCATGCCATTCTCTATGGCCTAGGACGCCAGATCTTTGCATTGTCCCGGTCCGGCTACTTTCCGGCTGTCCTCTCCACAACGCACGCGGTGCACAAGACGCCTCACGTCGCACTCTTCACCGGCTCCGCTCTCGGCCTTGCGATCATGATGACGTTGTGGTTTGCACTCGGCGGCAAGGCGGCCGCGCCGGTGATCGGCAGCGTCCTCCTCAACATGGCGGTGTTTGGCGCCATGTTGTCCTACATCCTGCGCGCGATCTCGTTCATCGTCTTACGCCGCCGGAACCCGGATATGCCAAGGCCCTTCACCAGTCCGTTCGGCCAATACGGCGCCGCCGCTGTCATCGCGATTTCCGCAGTTACGCTCTTCTATCAGTTGCAAGACCCCAATTTTTCCAAGGGCGTCCTTTGGGTCATCCTGTGGTTCGCGGCCGGATGCGCCTATTTCGCTCTGCACGGACGCTATCGCCTGATGCTTAGCCCCGAGGAAGTCTTGGCGATGCAGCGAAACCCGGGGCCCGTGCTGGAACTGGCGAGCTCTTAAGAGTCACCGCACCAGCCCGCCACCCGCGCGTCCTTGGCCGGAGCCCCTGCCGAAGTGTCTGCTTCCCAACGCGATGGGTGGCCTAATGTCCGCTCTGGGTCAGTAGCGGACCTAACGCTAAACAGTCGCCATGTCCGCTAAGTGCGATAAGCAGACATAGGCGATTCACGAATCGGATGTCGTGCAAGGCCTATTCGCAGACCATCGTCTTTCTGTCCTGGAGGTCCAAATGCAAGTGGGTCCGATGGACTTCGTTGGCCTCGGGTCCCATGACCGTCGAGAATACCTTGCAGCCACCGTCATGCGCGAGGCGTAGAAACTTGCCTTCGGCGACAGCTTTAGGATCGACCCCGGACGCCGTGCTTTGATTGGCGCTGGTCGTGCCGCTTGAGATCGCGGAGATCTTCACCACGTCGCTCACTGAGCCCTTGATGCTCTTCTCTTTCTTCTGTTGGTCGACAGAAGCTGTAACACTGGCAGCCGCTTTCCTTGCCTTCGCAACTGCAATCAGATCTCGCTGGGTAGAACCCCAGCCGTGCGTGACGTCGACTTTTCTACCGTCGGCAAGGACAAACATCGGCAGATCGACTGCATTGGCAAAGGCATGTTGGCTGAGGTTTCCATTGGGCAGGTTATAGACGTTGCGGCACGCGTATGACGAACCGATGATCTTCGACACTGGCGATGAGAACGCCTCTCTAGCTGCGGGCTGCACGCTCTCCGTAAGCCAGCGATCGAGCCCGACCACCATGGCGCAGTCGAGGACCAGAGGCGGATCGAATGAGACCTTTTCCATCCCGCCGATGCTGTTCACAAGGACCGGCGCGGCCACGCCGCAATCGCCGCTTCGGATCGGGGGTAACGGAGCCACATCGGCGCTTATCGGCGCCAACGCTTTAACGCATTGCATGAGCGCGGTCTGGATCTCCTCGTCTGTCCAAGCGGCCGCTGGCGTCTGAGGCGATTGAGTGCCACCCTTCTCTACCGACGGCGCTATAGGCAGCCAATTTTCCAGCGTTGGGAGCCAATTCTGAGCGGGCCCCACCCATAGGGGAGCGGTCAATGCGGTGAGCAGAGCAAAGCCACATACCGCGATGATGGAAATTAGGCTCGGGAAGCCTGGCTCTTGATCTTCGTTCATCGCGTCATGTTCACATCGACCCGTTAAGAGCTGATGTACCTGCAGTACTTCCGGAATTGTCTGAGCCGACACCAGTTCAGCGGGCACGCATGTCCGCCTTGTGCCAGGAGCGGACACTTCTCGATTAGTAGCCACCGGGAGGTGGACCATCGGCGTATTCGCCATCGGGAGCCGCATAGTCGCCCTCGACGGGGGGATAATCTGCGTATTCGCCGTTGTCTAAAGGATAGCCGCCATTCGGCGGCACAGGCACGTAGTAGCCGCGTGCGGGTGGATAATATGCGTATGGGTAGGCAGGCGCGTAGTACCCATAAGTTGGAGGGTAGACATAAGGTGCCGCATACCCATGGCGCCAATAGTGGCGACGCCAGCCAACCTTGGTCACCAGCCTGCTCTCAACATTGTCTACTCCCGGCATTGCCAGTGGGAGTGCCTCGGCCGGTATTGCCCAAGCCATACCCACAACTGCAGCACCAAGCAGAAAACGACGCATTACCTTGCCTCCCATATCAGGAGTTAATCGCGAAAGTCGGACCGCCGAACTATAACCCTCAGCAGGTTCGAACAGTTGCGCATCACGGGGCCATACTTTGGCGGCGGGGATTTGGGTAGGGAGGTGAGTAGTTGCAGACTGGATAACGGGCCTGGTGTCGGACGGATCAGGGATACCGCACCGCTTCGGGTTCAGGCTCTGGAAGTGGGATGAACTCTGACTCTCCGGGTACCGAGTCAAATCGCGACATCCGCCAGTCGGCCTTGGCCTGCTCGATGCGATCTTTTCTCGAAGAGACGAAATTCCACCAAATGTGCCGGGGTCCATCCATTGGCTCGCCTCCAAGCGCCATGAAGCGGGCGTCAGTTTTTGCCCGGATGGTGATGCGGTCGCCGGGCCGAAAGACAAGCAGTTGCGCGGGGCCAAACACATCGCCCGCAATCTCAACGTCGCCAGCCACGGTGTAGATAGCTCGTTCATCGTACTCAGGATCGAGCGGCACCGATGCGCCGGCGCTAAGTCTAATATCTGCATAGAACATTGGGCTTGATGTCCTCACGGGCGAGGACTCTCCGAGCATCGACCCGGCGATGACCCGCACAACTTTCCCTTCGTCCTCCAACACCGGGAGAGCGTTGGTCTCATAGTGAGCGAAATCAGGTTCGGCCTCTTCATCGGCCGCGGAGAGCGCGACCCAGCTCTGGATACCGAACAATTTCGAGCGGGCCGAGCGCAACTCTGGCGGCGTGCGCTCCGAATGCGCGATCCCACGTCCTGCCGTCATCCAGTTTAGCTCACCCGGCCGGATCGAAAGCACCGTTCCTAGGGAATCCCGGTGAAGGATCTCCCCGTCAAAAAGGTATGTGACAGTTGATAGGCCAATATGGGGATGCGGCCTAACATCCATGCCGGCGCCCAGCAGAAATTCGGCCGGCCCCATTTGATCAAAGAAAATGAATGGCCCGACCATTTGTCGCTGACTCGATGGCAGGGCCCGCCGCACCGAAAAGCCCCCGAGGTCCCTGGCACGCGGCACGATCACCATGTCAATTGCGTCGCAGGCCCAAGTGTCACCGGGCTGGGGATCAATTGCTGGTTGCCAGCTCATACTCACATCCCTTGGCTTTGGTACTGGAGCCTGAGCGAGAAAGATGTCCGGTTTGGGTCATTAGCGGACATTGACGAGCGGATCAGGGATGCCCGCTTTCCCCCCAAGAGCAGACATTCTCAAACAGCGGCTAGCCAGGTCGACCCACAGCGGCTTGAAGCTGCGCATGCTCACTCGCTCCACGGCAGAATGGAAGCAAGGGAAGTGCCATTGAGCTGCGGCTGGTTCGAGTCCGGCCCGGGACGCCGGATTATGATTCCCCGCGCCGATCCGACTGGAAGGCTTTGCGTGGAAGGATAGGCAGCTGAGGGAACGCCTCCTTGAATCTCGCTTCCCTCATGACAGCGGCATTGGAGAGAACCTCGCCTGGAGAAATCGGCCTCCAAGCGCCATCAATGAGCCACCAAGCTTCAATGTTGGTGAAGCGAACAGCGTTCCCATCGAGCATTCCGAATTTGACGCCCATGGGAAGGACTTGCGGGGCAGGCTTGTGAGGGGCACCCTTTTTTGGAGTTCCGGATTGTCTCCCATGTGGCCGAACAGCATCTGCGCGAACGATCTGGCGTGTAGGTGTCCTCGTCGCTTGAGGCTTTTGATCCCCCTGTTGCCTGGCTGGACGTCGGGATTTGGATGTAGGTCTCGCAGATATCTTTTCTACAGTGCTTCTTCGAAGCCCGGCTTTCGGCCGACCACCTTCTGACTCAGGAGTCTTACGGGTTTGAGCCGCAAGCGTAGGCGTCTCAACTTTTTGCTTAGCAGGCTTTTGCTTTGCCCTCGGGATAGCGGGATCTTGCGCGGCGAGACGGTTCTCCGGTTGCGGAGTAGTACGTGATTCCTGGGCGGGCGCCCTTAGGTCTGGCTCGGGCGTACGCTCCGGCACGGCGCTAAATCCGAACAGCCGCTTGTGGACTTCCTCGGCTTGGGTGGAAAATTCATTGAGTTGCTTCCACCAAAAGCTCGCCTGCAAATTCGCTATCTCAAACGGGTCCCGAGCGCTTGCTAGGCGCTTGGCTAGATCGAGACCTGCATTAAAATTCCTTTGGGTGATGCGAATGATCTGGCGGTTTACCGCCTCAGCGCTTTGGTTCGCCGCGTCAAAAAACTTTTTAAAGAAATGCATGGTCGCTTCGTACTCGTACCACTAATCGTCTGCTCACATTCTACCCAGCAAAATTCACCGCTGTTACCCAATTTGTTACCCACACCCAATTCGGTTGCCATCGGGAGCGAGCGCTCTGCGACCTCAAGCCATTGAAATAAGGGTCTTAAGAATGGTGCCCAGGGGCGGACTACGCCAACTCAATAAACTCAATGACTTACGCAAAAGTGGGACACTCAATCTTCCCACATGATCATTATGCTTTCTGGCGCGAGTGTCCCACCATCAACCATCACCTGTTCAGCGTGATCGTTGTAGCCTTGATCTGACATGAGGATCGGCTTCGATAGCAGTCCTCGAAGCCGAAGTATCCTTCAATAGCCCATTGCTACTCCGCCGCGACGGGAGCCACCACGCTCGGTGAGCTTGCGGAATGGGACCCGAAGTTCGCGGAGCCATTCGCGCCTGGAGCCTTGATCTCGGCGAGTGGATTGTCGGAGCGGCGTGACTTTCCTTCGAAATAGGCACCCTGCTCGATGGCAAGGCTCTGGTGGAAGATGTCGCCTTCCACATGGGATTGCCCTTGTAGCGTAATGCGCAAGCCCGTGATTGATCCGACTAAGTGGCCACGCACAACTACGTCCTCGGCCACAACACTACCCGTCACCTTCGACTTGTCGCCGAGCAGAAGGGAGCCGCAACGGATGTCGCCCTCAATCTCGCCATCGACTTGGATCTCGCCTTTAGAGGTGACGTTGCCTCTGATCGTCAGGTCCTCGCCGATAATCGACGGGACCATCTTGCTCGCATTTGGGCCGGGGCTCTTGGAAGCATAAGTTGCCGGCCGCTCGGTGAAGGGCGTCTTCGGCTCGCCTCCACCCAATTTGGTGATTTTCTCGCCCGCCTCGGGCTTCGTCGTGAACATACTGGTACCTCCATTGCAACACTGAGATGCAGCGCCCGGACCGGCGCCAGGTACGCAACTTACGCCACGCTAAGCCACTAACTGGGATTGTCGCAGAGCTTCCCGTAGAGGACCAACACCCCCGCTCCTGCCAAAGACAATATCGCCTCGCCTTGTTCTCCTCAACCTCGACTCTCACACTGAAGCATGCGCCCAAACTGTCAGCCCGGTAGAACCTTGCGTTACTTCAACCTTCTGGCCCCAAGGAAGGGTTTAGTCGGGGCTTCTTTGGGGGCAGCCGCTTTCTTGTCAATGCCCACATTTCCGCCAAGGTGATGCAGGGAAACGACACCAGATTTGCGATAAAGTATCTATGATTTCGGGACTTCCGCAATTGGGAGTCTCCATATGCAAACTCAGCCCCGTCCTAGCGGGGCTTTTTGTTTGCGTTGGCTTCGGGCTCGGCAATGAATGCTGCATCAAAGTCTGGAGAAAGCCCTCGCTTCGTGGGCATCATCGAACGCTTAGCGGATGGATGGCGAACATCTTTTCGTCTGCGAGTGCCGGGAGAGGTTTTTACCCAGCAAGGCGACACTGAGATTTTCGCTACTGAGTTGCAGGCCACGAAGTGGCTTCATACTCAAGCGAGCGAGCGCGGATGTTCTGCTATTGAGATAAGGCACGCGGACTCACGATCTTAGCGCAGTTGCTATCAAGTAATCCCCGCGTCGTTAGTCGGCTTGGCTCGCAAACCATTCTGGCTGGATGTGAAGGCTTCAATTGCTGCGATAATCGCTTCCGCATGCAATCGATCCAGATAGCCCTCCGACAGGCTGATCGTGGCATAGCACCATGCCTCGGCAATGGCCGGTACAGCCCATCGCGGGTCCATTGTGTTGGCGCCCTGTCCGATTGCCTTGGCTTGCTTTTCCATGGCCATGGAGCCGATCCGTGCCAGTAGAGCGTTGTCCTTCGCGGTCCTAGCGAATTTGATGTAATTGTCCACGCCCCCGGCAATTTGCGCCTGGACTTCGGCGGGAAGCTCCTGAACTTTCTCCAGGTGCGAAAGCACAGACTCCCCGTAGGAGGATGAGGGCGAGGACATCGTGGTTCAGCCCCATGGGACCCGCAATTTTAGCTGCGACTGGGGCGCTTTTTCTACGGGACCAATGATTTGTTTGCCTTGAACTGCTAGTGAGATCGCGCTTCTTCCTCTGCAAGCTAACTGCACATGGCCTCGATCATCCGACCGGATTTCAAGCGCACACGGGGAGGCCCTCCGTACCCATCCCGCAGAGCGTCTAAACGGGGACCATTGAGTGGGGAAATTCCTATATGGGCCGTGTGGTGCTTCGTAGGCGTACTGCTCCTGATAGCACTCTATATGAGCCCCGCTATCAATCAGCGCAATCAGCTTTCGGCGTAGCGAAGGATGTACAGCGCCAAACCACGACCCAGTGCTTTAACGCCGACCAAGTGCTCGCGGCCTTGCATGATGATCTGGCCGACGGCAATCTTGCGGGTCTGTTTCAGTGCATCGCGGATGACGGTATAGCCGTCGTCGGCTTCGTCGCCGTCTGGCAGGAGGTAATAAGGCTTCTCAAAATAGCGGCTGTCGATCTCGGCTTCGTCAACGAAGCGCACCATGTCGATTGTGTGCTTGGCCTCCAGCTTCAGCTCATCAATTTCTTCGGGTGGATCAGAACGTGGTGCCCCTTAGCGTGCTCGTAGCCCTTAATGATCTCCTCATCAGCACCTCGGTGAAGGTGTCCCCATCGCGCACGCCCTTAAAATACTTGATGGCCTTACCAGAGGGCTCATGGATCTGGCGAAAGCTGATCGCGTCCTCGGTCGAAACAGCGGGCACGAGCCTGACCGGGATCAAGACGAGTGACAATCGGAGATTTCCAACTCAAAACCAATGACTAAAGAGTCCGAATCTGGTCGCGTGGCATTCCAATGCAAGGGGAACAAAGGCAATTCGACAAACGTCTTTAGTCAGGCGGGCCCTTAGAGGAGGCTTCCCATGGCTGACGCTGGAGCTAAAGACCGCGATGAAATCGACTCTCGGGTTGAGAGGGCACGAACTGCCCTACTGGACGCGCTGACTCCCTTGCGTGGAGACACGCTCTCGCCAAAGGAGGCCGACGCTGTCGAGGCAGCAATCGAGGACGAATTGATTGCGCTCCGCGTCGGACTCATGTGCCGCCGTTGATTTATTCTGCCTTGGAGATGCGAACTTGGTGGGCGCTCGCGCTACTGCCGCGGCTAGTTTGTCGCACCCCCTAACCCGAATACTAGAGCGTTCCTCCTGGGCTGCAACAAGCAGCCTTAAGTTAATCAGGAGGAACTGTAGATGAGTAAGCTCCTAGCCATCACCGTAGCGTTGGGCATCGCAGTTGGTTTCGCCGCGCCGGTCCTAGCCGCTGACAAAATGCCCACCACCAAGTCGGCTTGTGAAAAAGAGCACATGAAGTGGGATGCCACGACGAAGACCTGCTCGAAGGGCAATATGTAAATTCATGATCCCAGGGCGTCGGCTCCGGTCGGCGCCCTTTTTATTTGCGAAGCCGGGAACAAAAAGTGCGTCGCTTTAGCGCCGTCTGCAGACCAGTCCGCCATTCCCGCTAGTGGCAACCCCCGTCACAGGACTGGTTTGAGGGACGCCGCTGGAGGCTTCAGTCAGGCTAACCGGTGTTCAGAACCCATGGTGGATCGACGCCTCCACCTTGAATTTGCCGCGCAGCGCCACCGAAGAAGCTCTTAGCGATGCTTATGCCCACCGCCCTTGTGCCCACCGCCCTTGTGGCCTCCACCTTTATGTCCACCACCTGTGTGCATCGCGCCTTTGTTTCCACCGCCGCCTTTGTGGTGGGAACTGCCTTTGTGGTGGGAACTACTTTTGTGGTGGTCCCCGCCTCTGTGGTGGGCACTGCCTTTGTAATGGTCACTGCCTTTGTGGTCACTGCCTTTGTGGTCACTGCCTTTGTGATGGTCGCCGCCATGGTGATGGCCATTGTGATGATCGCGGTGCCCATGGTCGACATACCAATCATGCGAATGTCCCCCGTGCCAGTTGTTCCAGCGGTAACCGCCACCCCACCAAAGACCAGACACCCAAGGACCATAGTTGCATACGTACCAACCCGGCCCCTGCCAGCCATCGTCGTACCAGCAATAATTTCGTCCGCCCCAAACGTACAGAACGTCCTCTAATAAATTCAAATTCTGGGCTGTAGTCCTAAGTTCCCCAGTGGCAATGCCGAGGGGTGCGGCCTGGGCGCGTCCGTGCATCAGCGCACTTCCTGCCATCAGCGCGAGCATACCCACGACCAGAGAACTTCGCATCGTCGCCTCCTTGAGTGCTTAATCCATCTAACTTCGAGATATAACTCGTCCAGGGGCAATAGGTTCTGCCCACATCCCAACGAGTGGCGACACACCTCGCGGGGCCTTTTTGAGTTCCGTTTTTCTTGTGGACTGTCCCGCGTCGCCCGCCTGCACACGACACGCCACCGCATATAGTCGGCCTGGAACTCCGAGGGGGGGCGGTGGATCTGATCGAGGCCTTCATTTCCTAATCATCTTTGCTTGCCTGGGGAGGATCGGCGCAGCCCTTGAGGCGCTAGAAAAGCGTGAGCGCGATCACTGAAAGCTTGCACCGGAGTAGTGCTGTAACTTCATGTCATGGACCTCTTGCACGTCCACCATCGACGAGTTCGCCGCTGACGGCTGTACCCCCGAATGGTTTGTGCTCCCGCTGCAATGGAGCGCTCATCGAGATTGACCGAGCGAGCGGCTCATCGGCTGTGTGGTCTGCAACCTCTGGAGTTGGCCGACCAGCCCAAGCGTAATTTCAGCTCTGCCAGAAGATGAACTCGAAGCCCTGAGAAAGCGTGTTGCGAATTAGGTCCTGCACCTGGATGCAAAACAACTCGCAATTTTGGCTTAGTATTTGCTAAAGCAAACGCATGTGTCGCGTGCGCTCGCATCTGTTTATCGAGCCTCAACTCGCAACTGCCGTAAACCAGCCCCCCTTGCGGAGCGGGTGGATTCACGAGATCAAGCACGACGGCTACCGCACGATTGTGGTGATCGAGCGAGGTGAGGTCCGTTGCTATACCCGGAACGGATTTGATTGGAGCCACCGCTATCCCGGCATCTTGCAAGCTGCTTCCGGTCTGCAATGCCGTTCCGCCGTCCTCGACGGCGAGGTCATCATTCAAAATGACCACGGCGTCTCTGACTTCGATGGCCTTATGTCGGCGATCCGCTGGCGGCCACAGAAGCTGATCTTTTATGCCTTCGATCTTCTGCATCTCGACGGCAAGGATCTGCGGGACCTACCGCTGATAGAGCGTCGAGGCTGTCTGCAAAAGCTCCTTCAGACCAACAAGTCACCTGCACTGCAATTCAGCGAGGAATTCGTTGGCGATGCCGCCGCATTTTTCCAAGCCTGCGCGACCCACCGGCTTGAGGGCATGGTCTCCAAACTGGCAAGCTCGCGCTATCGCAGCGGCCGCAGCAAAACCTGGCTTAAGTGCAAGTGTTTTACCGAGAGCTCGTTCGTGATTATCGGTACCGAGCGAGATCGTAAGACGAGTGCCTTGCTGGCATTGCTCGCCCGGTCCGAAGATGAAGGATTGTGCTTTCATCACGCTGCCGGCGGCCGAGAGGGGAGAACTCCTTGCTCGCTTAGAAAGCGCGAGGATCGCTCAGCCTCCAATCCCGCGGCTTTGATTTGCCCATGCTCAGTGGACCAAGCCTCAGATCAAGGCCCGCGTTCGCCATCTCGCCGGCGTGAAGAATTTGCGCCACGCAACTTTGAGGGGCTTCCGCGAGGTGGAACAAAAATCGGTGCGGTTGCGTTGAAAGCGGCGACCGGATCATCCCTCCCCAACACGCCCTCCAAATATGATCCGGTTGGTTCGGGAAGCCCTGGTTTGCGGTCGGGGCTTCTCTTTTCGAATTGAATTTTCAGACTGGAATACTAAGTCCCTATAGTGATGGGATTCCCTCCTCATCACGGTTCCCCGCATTAGGAACCGAAGAAGCCCCGAGTCCCCCGTCTCTGGGGCTTCTTCAATCCCCCCAAGCGGCCCCAGCCCGACATCCCCCGTCTAAAAACGGCCAGGGCCGCCGAGGTCAGGCACACTGAGTGCCCTCCTCTTGCTCAATGATTGCGGGTGAAATCGGCGAATTGACGACCGGGAGCAGGGCAGCACGCAAAGAAAGAGCCCAACGGTTCGACAGTCTGTCACCCTGGGTGAAAGTTTCCAATCGACGCCGGGCTCGAAGGAAGTGGACATGAAGGTCCTACGCTCGACAGCAGCTTCGCTATGCTGCCTCACCAAGATTTAGCGGCGCTTGCAGCCTTAGCCGATTGGGACGTCGCTGGCCAATTAGTCGCACTGCGGCGAGCAGACCGCCACAACGGCCCATGTGATTGTAGGTGAGCGCCACGTCGATCACGGATGCGAGATCGATGCAGGCGGCCTCCAGTCGCTGGGTCAACTTGACGGGGCGCGGCCAGACGGGGGACCTCCATCCCTATCCCAACCTCGATGAGTATGGCCCGGCCATTCGCACGCACAGCTACTCGCTTATTTTTAGTTCCAGCACTGGTTCGCCGATTGGCAAGATACATTCTTGCGTATCGTTCTTGACGCTATTAACGGCTCGGCTAACCGCATATGCCTCCATCAAAGCCGGGTCGTACGGTTTGAACAGGGCCATGAGGTCTTCGGTGCTCGTGGCGGGGCCAAGCCAGCTATCATAGTCTTCCGACATCAGCATCACCGGCATACGATCATGCACTCCGCTGACCAGCGGGTTTGCTTCTCCAACGATCATCGCCGTGGAAAGGATTTCCTCGCCAGCCAATCGGGCAAACTCCCAAATACCGGCGAACGCGAAGGGCTCGAGGTCCTTACGGCGGAACCGATAAGGCTGCTTGCCGTCTTCGCGCTGTTGCCACTCATAAAATCCGGTCGCCGGAATGAGGCATCGCCTCTTAGCGAAGCCTTCTCGAAACAGCGGCAACTTATTTACCGTTTCAGCCCGTGCGTTGATGTGGGGGACCTTGGGCTTCTCCTTCATCCAGAAGGGGATCAGGCCCCAGCGTGCCATCACCACCTCGCGCTCGCCATCGCGCGGATCAATCCGCACAATCGGGATTTGGTCAGTGGGAGCGACGTTATATCGAGGGGGAAAATTGGACTTCGGCATGCGTTGAGCCTTGAACAGGCCGCGATACGCATCCCGAGCGATGAGATTGTCAAAACGGCCACACATTCACCAGAAGATATGTACGCGTGTGGAAACCGACAGAATCGGACTAAACCTGCGCACCCTTTCCTACCATTCCACGGACGAGATTTTTCATAAGTCCCTTTTCGGCTTGCCGGAACCAGCGGGAAGGAGACAGCTATTCATGCCAGGCATTGCGCCGCTGATAGGCAATCCCGAAAGCCGCTGCTATCGCAGCGCCGGCAACGCCCAGCAGAAAGCTATCGCGGACATCCGGCTGATTTAGCTTGGATCGAACCGCAGACGACGCTTCGCCTACGGAGTCAACGACCCTGACGGATCGGGAAGCGACTCCTTCTTTCGCTTCGGTGGCGACATGGGCGCTCCACTTTTGTACTTTCTCCGTAGCAGTGTCCGCAAATTCACTAACGTGCTCCCCTACCACTTGCGCCACTTCTGCCGCTTGGTCTTTCGCACCATCCATGAGATCGCCGACCTGTTCTTTGAGACGTTCCTTTCCCTCCGAGAGGTAGTCGCGTTCAAAGTGGCCATTGCCGCTAATAGGCGTCGTCCGCAATAAACTGATTATGCCAGCGCCTATCAAGGTTGCCGTGATGGGGGGGCGCTGCAGCAATCGCCACATGAGTCCTGCACCGATGGCGAGAGCAGCTGTGGGGTTCGCTGCAGCCCTAGCCTTTAGATTTTCCACCATCTTAGCGACCGCAGAAGTCGCGGTAGCCTTCACATCTTCCTTAAACTCAGCATAGGTGTCAGCGGAGATGAGCGCGGAGAGGTTGCCCGCTAGTCGGGCTCGGGCCAGCTCGACTTCGCGTTCAAGATTGGCGAGTTCGTTCATCAGGCGCCTCGTCTTCCGCCCGGGTTGGATTGGCCGCCGGATGGTGCGGTCGCATTCTGAGCTCGTTGCGCACGGGGCTTGTGCTCGTTCTGTGAAGATGCCGCCCGATATGCTTGCTTGGGCGACTGTTCGCCGGAAAGCGCATTGCTAAAGGCGTCTCCCACTTCGCGAGCAACCTCTTTAAGTCCCTCGCTCGTTAAGCCACGTTCTTCAGCGGCATTCATCAGGCTTTCGCCGGCTTGCGCGCCGGCTTCCTTCAGATGGTCGCCAGCTCTTTCCGCGGCATTCATAAATCGCTCGCCGGTTGGCCCAAGCGCTTGCTTCTCAACTTCGGTCGCGGGAAAGGCAGCAGCAACGGCCGCCCCAGCGGCAAAACCAACAAGCGCGACCGCCAAGGGCTGCTCTTGAAGTATCTGCTGTGCTGTTGACTGCAAAGATGACTGGGCCTGTTGAGCAAATCGCTTTGAACGGTCTGCCGCCTCGTCTGCATAATCAGACACCGAAGACGCGTAAGCACTTGCCGTTCGGCTTACCCTTTGCGTCACATCGGAGGCATACTCCCCTGCCGCTTGGGTCGCCTCCGCCACGCGGTCGCCGAGGTTTCTTCCATTTTCGCTGGGAGCACTGTCCCGGTCCTGCTTAGCGGTGCGAAACTCGTTCTGACGAGGTATTCTAGATACTGCGGTTCCAGAACTGCGCATCAGAAGTGCGGCGCCCGCGGCGAGGAGGAGTAAGCCTTCGGGATTGCGGCGCACCGCACCAAGAAGCCGTTCGCCCGCTCCCACATCTTCTCTGTGTGAATAGTTGCTCATCTAAGTTGCTCCTTAGTCGTGGTTATGTCCCGTTCCAGCTGGTGCATGGTCCGTGTGAGGGTTAGCTCTTCCCGCGCATCTTCCCGACCTTGGTAGTAGGCCAGAGATGCCGCGACCGCGACGCCTACTGCGACAATTAAACAGGACAGATGGATCGAAATGCCAAAAGCTGCCGCTATCCAAAGAACCAGTGCTTGAGCCAAGAGGATTACGGCAATGAGAGCCAAGCCGGCGGCCGTCGACATCCAAATCCCGGCTCGCAATTTATTTGACAGCTTGGCACTCAGTTCCGCCTTAGCTAACCGCACTTCCTTGAGGACCAAATCCGCGAAATCCGAGATAACGTCTGCGAATGCGCGCGGCACAACCGACCCTCTAGACCGCTCGCCAGTCATTCAACTCTCCTGCCCGGCGACGATTCACCAGATTGCTGGTTCTGGCTCAGGGGGTTGGGCCCTCTCGCAGGTGTGCTCTTAAAGGTTCGCAGAGCGAAAAAGCCCGCGAGCGCAGCTAATCCAAAAACCACAGCCGGTTGGCGCCGCGTATAATTTGAGGCAGAATGCCAGAGCTGATCTATGGACTGCCCCTGCAAGTTGTCGGCGTAATCCTCTAATCGCTGCGCAACTCCCTGAAGGAGTCCAGCGAGCTGCGGTGCGTTTCGATTGAGATCCTCAGCGGCGAGTTTGGCGGAATCGGCTAAATGAACAACTACGTTCGCACCGTTTCCCACCTGCTCGTCGAGTAGCCCTTTCACCTGGTCAGCAATTGACGACGCGGTTTCCGAAGCTGCCTGTTTCACTTTTTCTGCCGCGTCTGAGGCTGCGTGGGACGCCATGGAAACGGCAGTGTCGCCCGCACGTTTCCGAGCTTCCCTTTTTTCTGTGCCGCCGACGCGGCCCAAACTTTGGTTGCTCATAATTTTACCTCCAATTTGAAGAGCAACCGGATGGGCCCGCAATAGTTCCACCGCAGAGATGCTTCGGGCACGACTTGCCAGCAGACATAAAGAGGCTCCCCGCCCACTCCAATCGTCCTCCTGGGGCCGCGGCGAAGCTTCCGTGTGCGGCAAGCACTCATGACCAGAGATGAGGCTGCAATGTCTGGAACGAGAGCTTCTGACGGCTCACTCAGTAAGTAAGCCCTCGCCAAAACCCGTGGGCTCATTTGGCCGGAAATGACGGAAACTAAAGTGTCAGAACTGACTTGGATCGACGGGGCCGGCTTCGTTGCTGAGCTTGACGTTTCCTTTCATTTCAATCTCACGGTCGCCCTGTAGTTCGCTCCCCCAGAGTGACTGATCGCGCCATCGTTTCAGGAACAGGCGTCTACCTCCACTCGTTTATCGCGCAGCCAGCAACGCCCCAAACCGTGGCTGGTTAGGCTCGACGCCCACTCCCCTGCAAATACAGAAGCCTGGGCGTCGGGCCGCTCGGCAGCAGTGTGCGGAGGTCCAGAAGCCAAAAGGGAACTGCATTAGCAAGTCCCGCCCGCAAACAAGAGAAGGCTGCCCAAGGAAAAGACGGGAAAGCCCGCGCGCAGAAGGCTTCGAAAATCCGATGAGGGAAGGGCAAGGGCTCGTGAACGAGCCAACCCGCGCTGAAACGAACGCCTGAGGGAACCTAGGAAGTCCTTCCGCATCCTTTTTTCCTACCTCGGCGTTGTATGCGGCATGAACGCAAATAAGCATGAGGCCGCGCATTATCGCTTAGAGGCAACAAGGTGCCGCGAGGCGGCTGGGAAGGCTACAGACTCGGCCTCACGTCTCTACTGGGAGCAGGCCGAAAGATGCTGGCTTACGTTGGCCAATCAGGCGGAGGTCACCGTCAACCTCCTAAGCGGCCGCCATACCCTGCAAGTCCACGATAGGCCGGCGAGACTCAGAAACGGACAATGGGAGTAAGAGTGTTTGGCGAGGACTTTTGGTTTGGAGCCAACGAGGGGATTGCTTGTAGAACAGTATCCACCGATCCCATCCACTGGCCAGGCGTTTCATCTCATGCTGCCGGTAAGGAGAAGACCCGTGAGCGATTGGAGTTTGAGAGACATCTCAGAAAAGGTGCGTGACATCGATTTTGCAATGCTGCTGACGCACACGGAAAGCGGCGACATTGCTGGACGGCCGATGAGCAACAATCGAGACGCGGAATATGAGGGCGACTCATTCTTTTTTACGCTTGAGAACACGCGCTTGGTCGGCAATATCGAACGGGACCCGAAAGTCGCCCTCTCCTATGCAGGAAACAAGGGTTTGCTTGGCCAGCCACCGGTCTTCATTTGCATGCAAGGGAAAGCTGAACTCATACGCGACAGAGCCGAGTTCAAGGCGCACTGGGTTCAGGACCTGGGGCGCTGGTTCCAAAACGGTGTGGACACCCCCGGTCTTGTGCTGATCAAGGTCCGCGCGACCCGAATCCATTATTGGGATGGCGAGCACGAAGGCGAAGTCGTGGTTTAAAGGGCTTTTCGCAGTTAATTCCCGTGGGACTGCTAAACTTGCTTGAGAGGGCGCGGGACCGAGGCTCTGAGACGGAAAGCCCAAGCAGCCGGATCGAGCAGATTAGGAAGAACAGCGTCGACCCGGCCTGAAGGTGTCTTCCATTCGCTCTACAATTGGATCGTAAATATTTCTTTGGTCGACGGGATAGCTAATGGCAAACACGTTCACCAGACTGCTGCCGCAAGAGAACATCACCTTCTCATAATAGATCGAGTCACCACGATAGCCGCTCAGCACGAACCAAGACCGACCCCTCGGACGGTAGGTGGTCGCATCGTAGCCGCCAACATTCTCGATGAGCCATCTCTTTAGCCCTTCCGGTGACTGTGCCCGGGTGTTGTTCCACCCGCCTACCAGAAACTTGGCGTCAGATGAGGCAGACTCGAAATAATGGAAGTACGGTTTCCCGTCACCCTGGATGGGCGAGAATAGGTCGACCGGATAGGAGTATCTGAAGCCGATCTCGGGGTCAGCCTGCGACACCCAACGAGATGCCTCGGCGACAACGGGTAAAGCGACAACTAGAGCCGCACCTGCCAGCACCGCTCCAAAGATTGCGGCTCGGAGCGGACTATAAACCAAATTCGCCTCGCCTTTTCACCCTCGTCTTCTCCGGTGCCGTTGCAGGAATTTGAGAGATTCTCAGCCTATGTTGTTCCGCGGTCTTTGTGACTGGCGGAAAGCCAATGTTGGGACGCTCCAGGATAATGACCCGCTTTAGAGAGGCAGCCGCGGGATTCGCCAGCATCAGCAGCAGGATGCCCCCCCAAAACAGCTGTCCAAACAGAGATAAAATCGTCTTCATTCTCCCAAAACCGCAACCTCCGCTGCAATGTTCCGAGGAGAGGCAAACCACGCGAAGATATTTCTGCGGGTTTGGAACGCTGACCCGCCCTGCTCGTTTGAGCGACTTAAGGCGCGGCTTGAGACCGCGTGGCCTTTAACCGGGGGTGGCGAAAACCGGAGGCAGCGAGATGACCCTTTCGGCAGAACAATACGCCCAAATAGCCGAAGGCTATGAGAAGGCATCCGCCGACCCTCTCTTACCGGAGGAGAGGCGGCTGGATCTCGCCAAGGAGGCAGACTGGTTCCGGTTTCTCGCGCAACGCGAGAGAGCTCATCGACCGGATAACGAACATGAACTCGCCGCGCCGAGCCCTCTGGATTTTGAGCCTAGCTCCCAGGGATGGTCATGGCGATCAACGGCCCCGTTCCTGACAACGCTTTGGATAACTGGCGCGGCGGTTTATCTCATCAGCACGTTGTTGTTCACAAACGCGGTCAATCTGTTAGGAACGGATAAGCCTAAGCAATCAGTTGAGTCCGTTCGGAACGTCCCGAGCGTCACTACCACGACTGAACAAGCAAACGAGCAACCTATGGCGACGTCCGAACGACGCCACGCAATAACGCCGGACCAACTCCTGCACGAATCCCCGCCCCTCTCCGAGCCGTCCTCTCCATTGCTAAAGGCACCGCTTGCCGTTCAGGTTTCTTCGGAGCCGGTCCCGTCCACTCCCTCACCGGCCGAAGAGCTTGCCACTGCCGTGCCATCGGAACCGGCTCGGGATGTAGTAGAAGTTCGACCCAACGAAATGCTTATCGTTACATCCGCAGCCACGATACGTAACGCCCCATCCCCGGCTGCCAAAAAAATTGGGACGGCCAGTGCCGGGGCCGAGCTGCATGTCAAAGCGCGCGAAAAAGACTGGGTGCAATTCGTTGACCCGTCCTCCGGCAATACCGGCTGGATTCAGTCCTCACTATTAGCAGCCGCGTCAGCGAAAGAAGTCGAGGGCGTAGCCGTGCCTAAAGCGATAAACACCGGGCAGGTAAAGCCCGCAAAGCCAAAACTTGCAAAGAAGATACTGAGACCGCCCTCTCAGATCTCACCGCGGCCAAGAGACTACGCGGATGTGCCGGCGGACGAAGAATTTTTTTCGACGGGGAGGCGCGGCCCGGGTCCGCTGAGTAGGCGGCGCAGGCTTCGAGAGGGACTATTGTCCCCTGACTTCCTGCCGCCCGAATAGCAAAGCGAGGCACCGAATGCGTTTAAGAATGGCCTCGCCGCGCATGTGGACGAGACACCAGTTCGGCTGCGGAACGGTGACGCCGTCGCTGGGCTACCGTTCCTCGTTGGTCCGTCGCTAAAGCGCGTTGGTGGAGGTCGAAGCGTGGCGAGGAGTTTGCTCCGGTTGCGCTCCCTCCTACCCCTGGCGCTAATCCTAGCAGCGGATGCCGAGGGTGAAGATACAGCGCAAGCCTCGGCCCGTCCCGCGGACCACAGTGCCTGTGCCTCTCACCACGCCTTTACCAGCCTCCGCCGTGCCCTTGACGACACCCTTCCCGACAGTGGCCGTACCCTTGACTGCGCCCTTGACCGGCTGGACGGCTTGCGACGGAAAAATCATCGCGGCGAACAGAAGCGCCGCAATCGCTGTTGTTCGCATGGCATTTCCTTCGATAGGTTCTTTCACTCGAAGACTCGCAGCGAGCCCTCTCTGCCTTGTCAGAGCACGAATGCAAGCACGATCCCAAGAAGCACGAATAAAATGAAAATCGCCGCGATTGTCACGTCAAAGGCATCGTATTGTTTGGTCTCATGAGCGGGTTTCATGGCACAAACCCTTCGAGCGTTTCTTTGCTACGAAGCAGAAAGGGACAGCCCCGAAGCCGAGAGCCTAATCAGATTGTTGGGGCATAGACGTGGGCACCTTTGGGCTGAGTGTTTGAATGGCAGGCAAGAGTGCGATGCCGGCGATAAGTACTGCGGCGCCGAGGAACAGTAGGAACACGGTAGCCAATACTCCCGCTGCAGAAGCCTCTCGCTGCCTTTGGTCGTACTTCTCTTCCTGGTCCATAGCCGCTAAACGCAGACGGCAATGTTTGGTGCCAGCGACAAACGCGAGAACGAAAGGCCCAGCGCCGCAGATACGCAACACAGCAGCGCCGGGCCCGGCCCTCCTAAGGCGCAGGGTGCCACCCAAAAAACTAGAATCCAATCAAGGGATTCTTGGGGCTAGGACGGCGCAAACACAGACAATACGACCACCAGCACGGTCACCCCGAGCAGCAGAAGCAGAAAAAGACCGGCCAACAGGTCAGTCGGACTGCCTTGCGCCTCGTATTTCGTGTCACGTCTCATCGCAGATAAACGTCTGGCGAGGGATTTCGTGCCCTGACTGAGTTCTCGTTTCGTTCACATGCCGACCCATGTCGGAGAACGCTCTCCCATTTCGTATTGAGCTCTGGGAGGACACCGACCGACACATAAAAGAAGTGACAGCATAGAAGAAGTGATCGCACTCACCTCTGACTTCGCCAGCGCAGGCGCAGCCTACGCCGAGGCGGTGAAGCGCCAACCGGATAAGCTCATTACTCTCAGGCAGAAGGCGCGGGTGATCAAGAAGAGTCGCTAAGGAAAAACTGGGGGTGAACTGAGCTTGTATTTCAAGTCAGGCCAGTCACCCCCCGTCACGCCATACTGGTCTGGAAAGAGCCCCCGGGCCGTGACACGTTGGGGCTCTTTCTTCGAGTCGGGGCATGGGCTATCGAAGGTCGATGAGTGACCGAGTTAAGTTGGCACGAGAGAGCGCAGCCCGCACCACACCCCGGTTCATCGAGATACCGCGTGAGCGTGGCGGCACGAAGATGCCCTTCATCCAGAAGCAGTTGAACGACATCCGTAGTGGTCTAACCGCCGAGAAATATCGGTGGAAGTTGATTAGCTTGAAGGGTCGCTGAGCCACCCTGGTACGATTGCGAACACGCAATCGCAGCATGTTTTTTGCGACGCACACTGACTATCTTGACTCCTGCCAAAGTCGTGCTGGAATCGGCGGTTCCTAAACCAAGGAGGCAGTCATGGGATCGTTCAAAAGACCTCATGCCTTCGATCCTCTCGACTTGGAAATCATTGATTTGGTCTACGAGGTCGCTTGGGAACAGATATCAGCGCGCGAACCAGCGCGAGACGCGGCCCACGATGAGGATCGGCAGGATTCACTACGGAAGCAGTGCTTCGCTCTGGCTGGAGACGGCGGCGTTGATTTCGACACTCTGCTCGACAGAGTGCTTGCGAACCTACCGCAGGCACTAAGCATTCCGACTTCCGACAGAGATTACGTTTAAGACTTCGGCAGAGCGGCCCGACGCCGCGCCGCTGCCTCGAATTTGTCAGGATCGTTGCCAATCGAGCACGGCCCCTCGCGCGTGCCCAACTTATCAAGATCGTTCAGCAAGCTAATGGGCGGTGCGACTACCTATCTTGCGCAAATCCACTCCATGCTCGTTTGCCGACATTGTGAGTTGTCTTAGGCAATCTCCCCCGGCACTGACAAGCGATACGTCCGGCGAAACGAGAGAGGCGAGTTCAAAGAGTCCGATGATGTTGGCCGTTCGCTTCTCAGCACGTAAGGCGCAAAGCAAAAACAGTGGTGAAACCGGGGCAAGGCGATAAGGGCGACCAGAAGCGTAAGTGAAGGTAGCTATGACAAAAGCGTAGCGAGCGGAATTGCTAACGCGGGCTGTCGGCAAGTTGGACGAAGCGGCGAGCATTCTTGGTTTGGTACAGGAACGGCTTCTCTGTGATCAAGTTACGCAGATTGCCGATTTGATCCACGTTGAGATGAGGATGCCCAAGCGGCCTAAGTGACAATGGCATCAATCAATCTTGGGTGGCCCGTTGAATTGTGTGCTCGCTTGATGGGTCGATCCAATTGAGAGGTGAAGCCGGCCAAGGGGGTTTTGATTGGCCAAAGCGGGTGGATCCCATCGCGCTATGGCGTGGTGAGCGATATTTCTTCAAAATTGCGCGTCGTCGCAATTCTCGCGGGTCCCCAACAGGATTTAGCGGAGCGAGCGCATATTGATCGCCGCACCGTAGCGAATATTGAGATGGGCAAGCACACTCCGTTCAGGAGCACGCAGTCGTCCATTCGGAGAGCGTTCGAGGCAGCGGGGCTCGAGTTTGTTGAAGTAAGGTCAGCCGTTCGAACTGACAAAGACACCCTATCCGAGGCCTAAGTCCGTCTCCGGCTCGTGGTATGTCCCGTTTGCCACCGCATTCAGTCCTGCTCGATCCGTGATAACGATCTGCTTTCTGGCGAGACTGATGGCTCCTCTGGCCTCTAGGTAATGTAGGCCGACTGTAACTCCGGCCCGGCGCGCCCCGAGCATGAGAGATAGAAATTCATGCGTCAGTGGGATTTCGTCACCGCGCAGTCGGTCGCTGGACATGAGAAGCCATCGTGCAAGCCGTTCCTCAAGCGTGGCCGTACCATTGCTCAGTGCCGTGTTGGCCGTTTGATTGAGAAACGAGTGGACGAAGCTTAGAAGTGCAAGTTCCAGGGAACAACTCTTCGCAATCGCGTCGCGGAGCTTTTTAGCGCGAATGCGGAAACCATCCCCTGCCACCTGAATAAAGGTTTCATGCGGTGATCTATCATTGCCAAGGATGATCGGTATCCCGGTGATTCCATCGCACCCGATCAGTCCAACTTCGATTCGCTTGGTTTTATTCGCCGCGCCAATCGAGGCCAAGCCAAATTCAATGAAATAGCTGTGGCTGATCGGTGTGTTCGGTACTTCCAGAACTTGCCTAACCGGCAGGGCAACTGCTTCCAAAATCGGGCTGTAGTAGTTTTCGGTCGTCGGCAGATAGGCGTGCGAGGATTTGATTGCTAGGCGCGGAGGTTCGCTTCTGCTGCATGGCTCTTTCCCTTTGGGGCAAGAGCACAAGCAATCTCTCTCAGCCGTCTACGCCCAAATATTTATGGCAGACGATGCCGCCACTCTATACCCGATCCGGGTCAGGCAAGATTCTAATTGCCGTTCGACTGTGGGGGAAGTTGGGCCGCGAGCACTGGGGGGGAAATGGCTGATCGCGGCCAACTGCCAAGTTTCTTGTTTAGCCATTGAACGACCGGTCTGACCGGGAGTTATTTATTTGTGCGATACCGCACAATTATAAGAATCACGACAACCGTTCGGAGGAGGAGTTATGCCCAGACGCACAGCTAATTATCGCGGTTACGCAATTGAAGCCTCAACCAATGGACGCGGCTGGTTGGTTGAAGTGCATCCGCGTGGACCAGAGTTTTCCATCCTCAGTCAAGGCAGCTTTAGAGTCGCTCATCCGTCTTGGAATTCAGTCCTGGCCGACGCGTATTCGCGCGTAGATGCGGCCCTCGATAACCACCATGACAGTGAGCCGCATCTTCCCAAGTCGCTCGAAAACGCTTTTGAAGGGGCATGGCAAATCGTGGCGTCGAGCGACCGAGCGATCAAGTCAGGACCACATGTGCGCACGCAACTTCGCCGCGCTTTGGTTCGCTGCATCGTAGGACTGGCGGCTCGCGGTGTCACCGATCCTAAAGAACTCCGCAGAGAAGCGGTTGAGAGAATTAGCCTCGGTGAAGGTGCGGGCGCATCCGGCAACTCATCGTTGATCCAGCAATGAAAGAATGCGTCATTACCCTGCCGTGTTGAAGCCTAACTCCGCCCGGTTCCTGATTTTCCGCTCTGCTTACCGATAGCGCATCCTGATTTACTGTTCCCGCTGTCGTCGGTTATGACAGCCACACCAACGTCGCCTTTGCTCACGTTGTCAGCGTGATTGTTTTTGGCTTGTCGTAGCTGGACAAAACCTCACCGTAGAGCACGTCGAAGTCCACCCGACCTGGGTCCGAGAGCGCGAACAGTCGCTGGCGAAGGTTTGTTTGCCGCGCTGCCTCTTCGATTTCGTCCTGTATCGGGTTTCGCGCGAGCAGCTGTGCCCAGGCCGCTCCATAAACGCGGTCGATGATTTCCAAATCGAGGGGATCGGTAGCGCACCAATGAGCAGCAGCACCAATGATAAGCAGAATTATTCCGAGTGGCATGTTCGTCTCCACGCATTATGGCGCTCGATAAACGCACCCATTAGCGATTGGTTCGGAGGCGACCTTCGGGCAGTTGCTGTCTTGTAGTTCGCGCTGCCTCATTCGCGGCATTTTGTCCTGACGCCGCCCACCATGCGCCCACAGCGATTGACCATCGGCCTCAATCCCCATGCACGCGACGAAGCCGCAAAGGCGCATGTGAAGAGACCGTTCTAACGCAGACGCGGCTCTGCGGGCGACCACTATTGCGCTACTTAGATTTTGAATGGCCGCGCTTTTTGTTGCTCTTACCCGCCTTCTTCAGGGCGATGGCGACAGCCTGTTTTTGTGGCTTTCCTGCCTTCATTTCGGTTTTGATGTTGGAGCTAACAGTCTTGTGAGAGGAACCTTTTTTGAGTGGCATGATCATATCCTTTCTTCATCAACTGGAGTGTCGAAAGTTTCGCCTAGTTCCATTTCGGAGATTGCAGCGGAGAAGCGCCGCATCGATGGCAAGGGCGCGAGAGCTCGGGTGGATGGTAGTATGGCAATTGAGCAAGAGTCAGAAACGTGACCTAACCGGTTGTCTCGGGGACGAACGATTGGCCATATGCTCCTCCTGTCATTCAGGTTTGCACAGTGCGCATCCGTCGCCAAATTTGATCGCCACGAGTGCCAGGGGTTCGGCAGCGAAACTGATATGGGTCATGGAAGATGCTAACGAAAAGAGTGTCACCAGCCCGGCAAACGCCCATACGACACTCGGTACCCGTGTCCTAACCGGAAGTTTGCGTAGTCTCCCCATTGTAATCTCCCTCAGCGCCCGTGGCAGGGGTGCTTCTAGAATTGTTCAGCTTGGCTTGAAGTTGCCTACGTCGCTCAGCGCCATCCGCAAGGCCCAGTAAAACTTCCAAGTTTTTGGGCAGCGGCTCCCAACAAGGGTCTAGTTCTGGGCACCGATACCGGCCTGTGAAAAGCACTTCGCGACCGGAATGCGCATGTACGCCACCGTTTAAAGACTGCGTTCTTTGATGCTTGTGGTGCGGTGCTGAAAAGCGTGCCGCTCTAGAGGCAACCCGCAGCGCTCTGGTACGTTCCCGTACAGAAAAATAAATCAGATATTGAAGATTTAGACGGGGTTTATGGCCAGAGTGAATGCGCCACCTGGTGAGGAAGCTATGCGAGCCACTCAAACGCTCTACCGGGGATTTCGTATTTATACCTTCGGAACAGACTCTTCTTGGCGTTTTAGTGCGAGTCCGTTGACACCCGACCTACCAATTCTCTCACGCTATATCGATGCATCCGTTGCGGACACCGAAACAGCGGCGCTTGGTGAAGCCATGACTCGCATAGATAGCCTCCTCTCCCGGCGCCCTCGATGTACGGTCAATGGCCGTCGCGTATAGGCGGGATCGCAGACTATTCGACGATACCTGGCGTCGGCTCTTCCCTTTCGATCCGGAATCACGGTGCTTTCGCGCCGGCGCCTAGTTTGATCGTTGAGCGTTCAGAGCTTGACCTTAACCAACTCGTTCGCTCCGCCTGACACACTCGACACAAAGCGACATTGCCCTCATCGCCGCAGCGCGTCGTATTGTAGAGCGGCCCAGATTGCCGAACTCAATTCCCTCATGAAAGGTGCGAAGACCGCGTCGGGCACAGCCGAAATATACGCGACCTACTGGATTGCCTTTTTCGTCAGAGTCTGGTCCAGCCACGCCAGTCACAGCTAACGCCACATCAGCAGTTGAGTTGCGCAAAGCACCTTCAGCCATCGCCTCGGCGACTTCGGCACTAACTGTTCCCCACCTTTCTATTAAGGTCGGCGGAATTTTCAGAGCGAAGTGCTTTTGCGTCGGGGTGTAGACGATGAAAGCTCCTTCAAAATGTTCTGCTGCACCGGGGGCTTCGCTGAGAACGGTCGCGATGAGTCCTCCCGCACAGGCTTCAGCAACTGCCAGTCTAAGGCCATTTCGCCTTAGAGCGTCGAGAGTGCGAATAGCTGCGTCAACCAGTTCAGCGTCGATCTGAACCTAGTCCAACTGGCCTGCGCTGATGTTCTCGTCGCCACGCATTGATCGGTTTGCCGCAGCGTCCAACTCTCACGACCGTCTAGCCATAACGAGCCTTCATGGCCACAATAACCACGGTAAGAAAAAAGGTGACCGCATTAGCAATCATCATCGGCCAATTCCACAACATCACTCCGAGCGTGAACCAAAACGCCACCCCAATCGCAAAAGTGATGTGCATCCACAATGACACACCCTTCGTCTCGCCTGTGTGGATGATCTTGTAAGCCTGGGGGATAAACGCGGCGGTCGTTAGAACCGCCGCTATGCTCGAAATGATCGTCTCCAAACTTTATGCGGCTTCCGCCTCCCTGATTGGTTATAGGGGTCAGTAAGTCATCGCCTCGTATCGTTTCGCCTCACGATTGAAGGCGAGCGAAAACTGCGCCTTGGCTAAACCCGAATTTGGTTCCGAGGATATTCACTTTCATCGAGGAAAGCGCTGACCAATGATTTCAAGTGCGCGGCGGTACTTGGAATCCTCCAGCCCTGCCATTTGTGCCATGTGAATGTTGTCTTTTAGGTCGGCCAGCTTTACAGCCCTGCTTGTTGGGTTGGCGGCAGCTCGCAAAACGAAATCCTCGTAGCTCTCATCACGGCGGCGAGTCATGGCATCGACGGCTTCTATTACATTCGAGTCGAAGCCCTCGCTTGCCAACCGAGTCAAACTCCACTCTGGATTTTTTTCCACTACGTCGTGAAGAATCCCGGTGATTTTCTCATCCCTGGATTGCATTTGGTTCATCACACGCATGGGATGGATGATGTAAGGTTCATTGGCCTTGTCCACCTGACCACGGTGAGCCGCGCTGGCAATCTCGATTGCGTGTTTCAAAGTACCGATGCCTCGCTTCGCCACGGCAGACCTCATTGCGATAATTCGCTTGCCCCGTTTGCCTGCTTCGCCGTCGCGGCCGGGATGCCGCATTCGGCCCTATGCTGCCTAAGGAGTTCAACTTCTTCCTCCGTCAGCTTTTCGGCCTCGATCAGATCGTTGCGTGCATTCTTAGTATGCATAATGAGCTCATCTAACTTAGCTTGAATGGCAATGGCATCCCTATTTTGCGAGTGCTGGAGCACAAAAACCATGAGGAAGGTCAGCACGGTGGTGCCAGTGTTAATCACCAGCTGCCAGGTGTCGCTGTAACCAAAGACCGGCCCAGTTATCGCCCAAAGCAAGCATAGGCTCGTTGCCAAAACGAAAGCCAAGGGGTGACCGGTAGCCCAGGCAGACCATCCGGCAAAGCGTGAGAAAAGCGCTCTCATGCAGCGATCCTCTTATGGTGCGGCGTCCGGCTGACTAAGTGCAGGTCTTTCACTTTGGTTCCCAAGGCAAGTATCGCGCGAGCACGCTCAGGAGGGATTTTGGACAGACCTCTCAAAGCAAGTGGGTCTACCGCGGAGCATTTCCCTGGTGCTGTGCGTTAGGTCTTCGGAAGTGGGCCAAGCGCGTGAGCCTGCCATGAGGTCCGGTGACGATACCCCTTATGTTCCCTCCCAGCTTGAGTTGATCTTCGACAGCGTGTGGGAGGAGATACGGCAGCAGGGCACTCTCGGTTCAAAGGCCGAGCAGCAGATGCGAATGGCCCTCGCGAGGCGTCTCGTCCTTCTGTCGAGCAGCGGTGTAACCAGCGCGCCCGAGCTGCGGCGTCAGGCGATCAACTACTTCACATTCGGATTCTGAGCAGAGCAGCGCCGCCGGCGTGAGTTTTCCGGGCCGAAAGCACCGGCGTTGAATAGTTCCAATTTTTTTTTGTTGCTCTCCCTGACGCGCAACTCGAACCAAAGCGATGGGGAGACGTTCTCGCCCTACCTCGAAAAGAAGTGAAAGGAACCACTATGCGAAAGTATCTGTTAAGCGCCGCTATCCTGGGCGTCTTCGCTCTCACTGCCACCGGTGCGTCGGCCGCTATCGTTTGCAACGATGAGGGCGACTGTTGGCACACGAAGCAGAAATACGACTATCGTCCTGAATTCGGTGTCCACGTTTACGGTGATGATTGGGCTTGGCCCGCGGGCGGCAATTACCGGTGGCGCGAACATGAAGGTCGCGGCTATTGGAATAAGGGCGTGTGGATCGGCTTCTAACTCGCCATTCCACTCGAATCAGGGCGCTCCCTTCGGCGCGTCATCTACTCTGAATGCTTGCGAGAGCGTGCATGACTTGGGTGCCACGCTCTCGCTTCGCACCGAGCTGCTTAATAGTAGTTCACACAGGAGTAGTACCGGTCCCACCAATAAGGATCGCCGGTAATCACGGCCTGATTCCGCAACCAGGCACATCCTCCGTATCCGTAACTGCCATAATAGCCGGGCCACCACCCCACCCCTACACCGACGAAGCGATTATTGAAGTGGTGGTGGTTACTGGCGAAGTGATCGTGATCGTGGTTGTGGCCGTGCCAGTTTTGCCTATGCCAATTATTCCCGTGCCATGCGGAGTTGGCATGCCAATGACTACCGCTCCATCCGCCGGCACTGGCGATGTGAGCACCATCTATTCGGCCTCCACTGATATGGCCGCCGCCGATGTGACCCCCGCTGAAACGCGCTCCGCCGCCCATGTGACCACCACCCATCGTAAAGGCGCTCGAAATAGAACGCTTTAAGGAGGCGCGTTGCCCTCTGGCTCGGTCGCCCTAGGCGTAGTCCCCTAAGCGAAGCCTGAGAGCGCTGGGCAGAGCATCATAGGGCTCGCCACGTTCGATTTCAGAAATCGCCTGGAATAGCGTCTGATCGCATTCCGTTACGGCGGCCAATCGGTTCCACGTCTCAGCCATCTCGATGAAGAGTTGTCGCGTCTCCGGCTTCCGCACGCGCTTTGCCAGCGCCAAACAACGGTCTGCATTCAAACGGCAACGAGGATTCGCTGGCATCTCGCCTCCAATCCCCGCTGCACACAAATGTGGGAAGGTGCGCGTTGGTTTGCAATCCGACCCTTTGCCCAGTCACCGGAACTAAGTAAGCGCCAGATGGTTCTACTCCTGATGGCAATGGCGCGGCTTCCCTGATGCCCCCCGTCAGCTAATGCTATTGCCCCAGTATGGTGGTGAGTAAAGAGAGCCCCGGCCAATCCCGGGGCTTTCTCTTTATCTGGCGCTCTTAGGGGCATTGGCGTGTCACAATACACGCGTTTCCCTAGTGAACTTGTCGCAGGATTGCCGGCCACGCATCGGCCTAGGGTGTGAATGGCGCGGCCACCACGGCCTGGTCCCCGGGGAAGTGGCGACGCTTTTAAGGGGCTCACTTATCTCGCTACGCACTCAAGCCATTCCACGCCGAGCATATCAGTCATCGAACACTGCGGCCGCGCGCCTTGCACAGCGAGCGCCACGACGACAACTAGTAGAAAGCCAGTAAGAAGGCGCATTGGTTCGCTCCTTCCCCCGTCAGGCCGTCTTGACCTTAGTCTCCGCGTGTCGAAAGCTAAAACTCGAATCAAATTCACCTTCAATGAAGTGTTAATCCAACGGATGCCGCGCCGCTTCAAATCACCCTGCGACGCACAGACCGAGTTGAGACAAGAGAAGCTCCTTATCGCTACCGCCAGGCACGGGCGATGACGAAGTGCCGCCCTCATTTCTTCGTCGCTTCACTGGTTTGAACGCATGTCCCGGCGACCTTGTACCTAGCAAGGCCCTCAGAAGTGATCGGCTCCGTCAGTGCTTGAAGCTCTCTAGACGCTACGAGGCAAAGCTGCTCCGTGCTGAACTCAAGCGTCGTCACGGTGGCAGATGCCGCGCCGCTTGTGGCAAGTGTGAACACGATCAATGACCACATCACGCATCCTTTCGTGGCTGATATTTCCTGCAAGCGATCATACGGCACAAGCTAAGCGCGTGCGTTGCGAGTAACATCGCCAAGCTGACGATGAGCTGAGCAAGCCCTGGGCGGTTTTCATTGAGGCCCACATCTGATATACGCGCCTCACAAACAAACCGGGGGGACTATCAAGATGGCCAGACCTGCTAAGCGCCGCATTCGTCGTGAATGGACGGCACAAGACATTCGGGAGCTAAAAAAGCACTCGAAAAGCAAAACATCCGTAGCGATAATCTCAAAGAAGACAAAGCGCACACCCGGAGCGCTAAGGCAAAAGGCTCGCGTACTTGGAATTCCTTTAGGCCATCGTCGCTAGGAGGCTCGCACGGCGCAGTGTTGGTTCACGCCGCCTTCATCTGACAGGCTGCATCATCGAGAGCCGCACTGGGTCGACCGAGGGCGGCGGATTTTCACTGCTACGAGCCTATTGATCGCGCCGTCCTCAAGGAACAGGCGTCCACCTCCACTCGTTTATCGCGCAGCACGGTCCAGCCTTCCAAAATAACACGCTCTCATAATGGGGTCATGCACACTCAAACTCACCCGCTACCGACTCGCCCTTCTGCTATACGTGTTGAGACCAAGGAGGCGAACGCGATGAGAAAAATCTACGTTTCAGACAGCGGGAACGACAAAGACGATGGCCTTAGCGCAAAAACACCAATCCGTTCTTGGCAGCGGTTTATCCAACTCTGTGAAGGCAACGACGAAATCATCATTATGGGGAACGCTGACACAGGGAAGATGAGACTCATCGCTGAGATAGATAAGAAGGCTCGCGTCGCTCAAGGCGAGATTACTCCAAAGGCCTCTTAGTTGCGACCGCCCTTCCCTTGCCCTGACTTCAATGGCCCGCTGGTTGTCGAGAAAAGCATGGACATAGCTCTGACCAAGATTGCTCAGCTTGTGGCTGATGCCAGGACCGAGCTGAAGCGTCTCGGAATCGATACCGAAGGCAAACCCTCCGATGAACTTTTGAACATGGCACGCCACCAGCGAAATGACTGCCCCGCGCCCCGACCCAAAACAGAATGAGCCAGCATCTTTTTCGGTATCCCAATGAAGGGAACTAGAGCATGCAACTCGACCCCAGAGACCCGCCTAAGCCAATCCGAGAGCCAGGTGGTGAGGAAGATGAGGACGATCTGGAGGATGAAGATGACGACCAAAAATTCTCAGTCGGCGTCCTTGGTAGTAAAGGTCAGATAGCACTGTGGAAGTACAGCGAAGACGCGCTTACTGCCCTCCAAGCATGTTTGGACAGCGATCCCGATTTTGACCCTTATCACTAAGCGGGCGGGAACACTTTAGCGGTGATGCCAGTCGGACTCAGGCAGTGACCGGACGTATTCCGTTATTTGCTTCAGAACGCGGTGCTCTGAAGCCCAGGAAAGATGGCACTCCAACCGAACTTGTTTTTCGTCATCCGATGATTCCCACCATCCGCCCAATGTCAGTGGTAAAGCGGGTTTCCCATCCTCCGTTAGCTTGTTGGCGCTTATCCGGCAGCATTTCCCAAAGCGAAGTCCATTGCTGTGGCATAGGACATACACGCCCATTGTCTCGGCAATAATCGATGAGTTCGTGTAAGTCGGCCATAGGGACAACTTAGACTTCTTCGATTGCGGTTCCCTCGGAAACGGTATCCAAAACCTCCGGCTTCAAAAATTGCAAAAAGTCCTTGGCGGTTTCGAAGCGTTCTCGCAAACCCTCGAAGGGATGAAGCGGCAGACTTTCGACAATGGTAGCTTTAGCGACGCAAAGGTAGGTCGATTAACCTCGGCTATCACTTTACTTCGCCGCTCACTAGGCGCGACGATGTAGAGAGGAATATTGAGGTTCGGCTGCATGGTGATTAGGTCCGACATTCTAAGCAGCCCCGAGAAGATTGACGTGGTGCTCTCTATTTCAAATGCCGCTTGGATGGAATTGCCCTTCAGCCAGAGCACGTCAATTAGCTCAATGGTACGAGTAGTCGCCTCATCGAATTGCAGAGGCAGTGTCTGCTTCAAATTCTGGACTGACCCGAGGCTCTGGCCGTTGAAGTGTTTGCTGCGGTCGTTTCTTGCAACCCATACGTCCAAGCCCATGTCGCCACCGAGTTTTAGGAGCAACCACTGAATCTCGGTATGAACGGTTGCTGCCTTCTGCTCGATTTCGGAGTCAGCGTTCGCTTTGAGTGAAACCGTCGCTTCTGATTTGACCGTTTCATCTTCATCATCAGGTATGACCACCGATCCGAGTGTTTTTGCCTTCAGGATTGGAGGAACTTTCTTCAGTTTGGCGGGATCAAATGGTCGGTGAATCGGTTTGCTGACCGCTTCGCTCACGGCTGCAACAACTGCCTGACCATCTGCACTCTTCCATCGCGCAGGAGAGCCTCGGAAATGTCCGGTCCATGCGTGAGGACTTTTTAAATCTCGGAAGACGGACAGTTGCTCCCGCATTTCCAGCACTGGAACGGCACTAGCTGGCTCAAGCTTCGCCACGAAGCCATGATTGCTCCCCCCCAACCGCAGCGTCGTCGCCAGCAGAGTAATGCAAAATCAGGGACGCTCTCATACTGAGTTACCTCCCGGTCTAAGGCGTCTCACATTTCAGAAGTCATGACACGCTCGCTCTCCTCAGCCATTCCAACCCATTGACTGTGTCATGAGTCCGTGTCAACTTATGGTATGAGAAAGATCGGGTACGCGCGGGTCAGTACGGTTGGGCAGAGCTTAGAGGCGCAAATCGAGCAGCTATCCGGCCACGGCTGCGAACGCATTTTTCAGGAGAAGATCAGCGGGGCCAAAGTTGATCGGCCTCAGTTGGCGAAGCTGGTGGCATTCCTGGAGGCCGATGACATTCTGGTCGTCACTCGCTTGGACAGACTCGCTCGATCCACGTTCGACCTACTCAACATCGTGAAGGCAACAGCAGCGAAGGAAGCAAATTTCTTGTCGTTGGCTGAGCCGTGGGCCAACACTTCAACAGCGATTGGCAAGTTAATGCTCACGGTGCTTTCGGGAGTGGCTGAGTTTGAGCGGGACTTAATAGCTCTCCGCACATCGGATGGTCGTGAACGCGCTAAGAATGCGGGGGTGCGATTTGGGCCTAAGCCAAAACTCAACCGTCATCAGATAGAGGAAGTTAGACGCCGCAAGGAACAGGGTGAGTCGTGTCGGTTCCTGGCGCGGTCCTATGGCGTTTCAGCAAATACGATTAGCAGGGTTAGATAACCAATCTCTCGAGTCAGCCCTGGCCTTACATTAGCGCGTCAGGTGAACGGCTAAGCGGGTTCGCCTACCAATTACGAAACGGCAGCAACTGCTTTAGACAATGAGTCTGAGTAGAACGGCTTGCGCAGAATTGGCGCTCCTGGCACGCGCTCATGGATGCGCTCGATAGTCTCAGCATCCGTGTACGCGGTCACGAAAACGACTGAGACGCCGCAAACCTCGCACAACCATCGGGCCGTCTCTATCCCCCCACGGCCACCTGAAAGGCAAACGTCCATGAGCACAACTTCTGGCTGGTCGCGCATTGCAATCGTTCGCGCCCTATTATCGTTCGCCAGCCACACCGCATACATCAAAGCCTAGGGCTGTCATCGCTCGCTCTAAATCCAGAGCGACGGTAATCTCATCTTCGACGATCAGAGCAACTCCTCGTCGAGGGTTCGCTTTCAAAGTGACCAGCACCCGTTCCTGGATCGGCCTTCCAGAAGCACTCCTGCCGAATTCGATGCAAATCTCTTTCATTTGCGCGACCCAGCTGGAGCCCGCAGATGAGTCTACTTCTTCCCCAAGGACAATTCTTTCTACGGCCTGTCGCCGTAGCTCAGTGGGATCGGTAATACCATTTGCCGCTAAGGCGACAATGCAACGAGCCAAAGCGAGTCGAAGTTGCGTTTGAACGTTCGGACGAGAGTTAGGAACGCGGGACGTGACAATGTTCCAGGCTGCGTCCAAGACTTCTTGGAGTGGTGTGGGGAGATTGGGTTCCGGGTCCAGTCGGCCGTCCAGGACAGCGTCAACTCGCGAAGTTGCCTCGGCTAGTGCTGAATTCCAAGAAGGATGAGCGACCCGAAATGTGCCCTTACTTAAGATGGGAAAATCGGATGCGCGTGGGTGAACCTCGACCGACCAACCTCGACCATTTATGGCGCCCTCGATTGCATACCCACGATAATTAGCCGTGCGATTTGGCATAACTGTCACCTGAAGTGATAGCGGGGGTTTCGTCGTTTAGCTTGGCCGCCAATTTACGGCGTCGCTCAGCACCATCGATGAGGCACAGCAAAATATTCAACTTTTCAGGCTGCCGTTCGCTTGGGCACTCAAACCCTGGGCATTGGTCGATTCCGATGACACGGCCACCCGCGAGGATGCGCATGTGCACCTCCGTTGAAACTGCGTCCATTTTTTCGTCAATGATGGTGAAGGGTGCTTAGGAGCACCCACTGTCTAAGGGCAACCAATGGGTATCCGGTACGTTCCCGTACAAAAAATTATATTTAGAACACAGCCCCTCTTGTTCGCCAGCGTACTGACTCTCCGCTTGACGGATTAATCATCTTTTGGAATCGAATCAAAGCACGGGGTGTGTGGAGAAAGTTCACATGCCGGGTGATCCGAGAGAGTGCAGACAGAACGCTAGGTGCTGCTTAGAGCTAGCAGCCGCCGCGTCATCACCCATGGTGCGTGACAATTTCCTCAGCCTTGCGCAAACCTGGACGCGGCTTGCACGCGAGCTAGAAGCCAGCAAGAGGTTTTTAGAGGCGTTGGGCGAGGAATTTCCAGCAGAGAAACCTTCACCGCCCCACGGACGAGTTGCTTGATGGGGCGCCATTCATGTCCGAGCGTAGTGAGCTAAAGGTCGACGCGGAAGGGCAATATATCGTGGTCACCATGCCCGGTTCTTCCTTTCGGACGACCTATGTCAAATCGCCAAAGGCTCCAGGGCTCACGCAAACCGCGTACATGAGTAACGACAAATCCGCTGCCATCCGGCGTCGCGAATTTGAGGCGATGGCCTGGGAAGCTGCTTTAGCTAAGGCACGGGAATTTGGCTGGATCACCTGACACAATTCCTTTGCGACAAGGCTACGCTACGCTTGCTTTTCGGGCTCGTGGTAGCTGCCGTTAGCGGCAGCTTCCAATCCCTTTCGATCCGTAATCACGATCTGCTTTCGCGCCAGCCGGATTATCGCCCGTTGCTCAAGATAATTTAGGGCTACGGTCACACCAGCCCGCCGCACGCCGAGCATCAGCGATAGAAACTCGTGGGTAAGTGGAACTTCATCACCCCTGAGCCGGTCGTTGGCCATCAGAAGCCATCTTGCCAATCGCTCTTCCACAGTAGCAGTGCCATTCGCCAGTGCGGAGCTGGCGGTCTGATTCATGAAGGCATGAACGAAACCTAGAAACTCGCGTTCAAGTGATCGACTTTGTGCGATAGCTTCGCGCAGCTTGTCGGCAGCGATGCGTATGCCGTTCCCCGCCACCTGCATGAAGGTTTCGTTCGGAGACCTGTCATGGCCGAGCACAATCGGAAGGCCGGTCATGCCCTCACAGCCGATGAGTTCCACTTCCAGCCGTTTGTGTCCGTTGCCCGCAATGATGGAACACAATCCATATTCAATGAAATAGCTGTGTGTGATTGGCTTGTTCGCCTCTTCGCACACATAACGAAGCGGTAGTTCCACAGCTTCAAGATTGGGCGTCAGCAAAGCCATATCGGCGGCTGATAAGCGCGAAAGAATACGATTTTTGGTGGAAGCCGAGGTCTTCTGCTGCATGGCTCTTCCCGGTAGGGGGCAAGAGCGCGGTGCAACTCTCTCAGCCGTCTGCGCCCGGATCAGTTGCAGACGATAGACAACATATAAGCACTTGGCCTTCCGTTTACTACGGCTCTCTGGCGGGCGGCCATCAATTGGCCTACTTCGATTTAGAATGGCCGCGCTGCTTGTTGCTCTTACCCGCTTTCTTCAAGGCGATGGCGACTGCTTGTTTTTGTGGCTTTCCTGCTTTCATTTCTGTCTTGATGTTTGAGCTAACAGTCTTGTGAGAGGAACCCTTTTTGAGGGGCATGGTCATATCCTTTCTTCATCAACTGGAGCGTCGAAAGTTTTACCGAGTTCCATTTCAGAGATTGCGCGGAGAAGCGCCGCATCGGATTCATTCTCGGCAGCGAGTTTGCGCCATGTGTTAGCCATAGCCAGAAAAGTCTCGCGATCTTTAGCTTTCTTGGACCGCCTCGCCAGTGCCAAGCAGCGTTCCGAATGGCAGCGACATTGATGGGGATCGCCCGACATGGTGAACCTCCAAAATTTGGGAGATTAATTCTCAAATGGGTTGTTAGGTTGCTGTACGCTTTCGAACAGAGCGTCCGGATACTGGCGGCCAGTCACTCGGTCCAAGAAGGCGCTATATCTACGTGGCTGTTCCGCGCTCACTCGTTGGGGGCGGCGACCTAGGATCATCATTGCTGCCGCCCACAAGGAACTAGGTGAGTCCGGTCGTTTCCTGGCGCGATCATACGGAGTGCGCCAAATACGATCAGTCGCGTGAAATAACCTGACGTTGTTCAGCCTTTTCTTTTGTCTGCCCACGTCATAAAAAACACGTTGAGGGAGCGGCCATGCCAGGGACCCCGAGCGAATGTAAAGAGCACGCGGCCAATTGCCGTGAATTTGCTACCCGGACGACCGACAGCGAGGCTCAACAGCATTTCTTGCGATTGGCCTTTCTGTGGGACCAACTCGCCGCAGAACTTGAAAGCACGCCAGCATTTTTGAACACCGTTAAGTTCGAAAAGCCGCCGAACCCACCATCCGCTAAAGCATAAAGACATAGGGGACGACCCGCCGAATTCCCTTCCGCAACCTCAGCGCGGGCGGAGCTTTCGTCACGGGCCGCTCACAGGCGCACTGGTGACAGTGTAGAAGTCACCGACAAGTGCGATCAGTTCTTTCACGTGCTCAATCGCGGTCATCCCAATCCGACCCTTTGCTTTCAATTATTCCAATTGTACGGGAACGTACAGAAATGTAATCGGTTAAGTCCTTTTGGCCCGACGCGAAGCGATCTTCGCAAAAGCGTGGTGAGTGAAATGGCCAACAAAACCGATTTATGCGTCCTCGTCGTTGAAGACGATCCCATGGTGCGAGTTTTCATTGCCGGGTATCTGCGGGACCAAGGCTACCCCGTTGTAGAAACTGACACCGGAGAGGAAGCCCTCGCGCTGTTGCATGTCGAACGGCACCCGCCTATCCGCGTGGTGTTCACTGACATTCAACTCGGCGGAGAACTCACTGGTTGGGATGTGGCTGAGGCATTCCGCCGAGCCTACCCTGACATTCGGGTGATTTATGCCTCGGGCCGCTATCACGATGGCGAGCGACGAGTTCCCGACAGCGTGTTCTTCACCAAGCCATACATTCCCGATGACATTGTTGAAGCCATCGCGGAGGCAGCTTAAGACGCTGCACCCTTTTCGTGGAATGGGACGACTGGACCGGCAATTATGCGTCACCCGAACCGGCTCAGGCATCTGGACCGAACGCGAACTACCTGAGCGGGACCGGTTGCTTCTCATCACGCGGAATGTTGGGATCGAATACAGCCCAACTAGGCGCACTCGAAGTCCAGAGGGTCTTACCCGGTTTGCCAACCTCTGGATCGTCCAACGTCCCAGCTCGAACGCCGATCACCTGTTGTCGCGCTTCGCTTTGAGTGAACAGGGGCGTTCCGCACTTGGGGCAGAATTGCCGGTGCATAATGTTGCCGCTGGCTGCCGAGCTTGTGTAGTCCACCAACTTGCCTTCAACTTTGACAGCCTCAGAGGGGAAGAACACATTCACGGTGCCGGAACCCGCGCCGATGTACTGGCAATCTCGGCACCAGCAATGACGCGCCGCAACTGGTTGGGCATCAATCGCGTAACGAACTGAACGACAAAGGCAGCCACCTGTGAGCGCCATATTTCTCTCCTGGATCGGCGGCGAAGCATCCATCGCCCTATATTATGGTCTTTAGCGAATTAGTTTTTTGCGCGAGTGAGATTCGTTCACGACCGGCTTTAGATGCGACCGCGCTAGGTGACTTCCCAAGCTTCCTCGCAATGATGATGAGAGGAAGCCGTTGCTTTGCGAGTTCCCGGAGTTGCCGAACCTCATCCAAACTCCATTGCTTTTGCATGATCCGCGGATGACCCATGATCGAGTTCCGGCTCCAAAAAATCTCGCTACTGGCTAGGTGGTGCCGAGAGTGAATTGCCGTCCTCGGAAGGGACCGTCGCTTTCGGCTGAATATCGGTTTTGAGTCGTTCAATCTCGGAATTGGCTTCATCAAGATTGGCCTGAAGCTTGGCCTTCTCCGCCTCGGCCTCAGCGATTTTTTTTTCTAGCTCCGTGACTTTAGCGCTCGAGTCACCGACGGTTTGATTGGCCTTTTCCAACTCACCCTTCACGGCATCCAGTTGCGTTTGAACCGTGTCCTTATCGGCTGTTAGCTTTTGAATCTGAGAGGCATCCGATTGGGCTTTGCCTTCTAGGTCGGAAATCCGTTTAGCATTTTCATCCGCGCCGGACTTTGATTGCTCTAGAACTCGATTGGCTTCTTCGAGTTGAGGCATAAGTCGTGCGATCTGTGACTTCGCTTCCTTGAGTTCGGATTGGGCATCCTCAAACTTCTTTTTGAACTCCTGCGCTTGCGAGTTTGCCAGTTTTCGGTCTGTTTCCGATTCACTGCGGGCTTTGTTGGCAATATCGAGTTCGGTCCTTGAAGCCGAAAGAGCCAATTCCAATTCAGTGACGGCTTTCCTGGCTTTCACCAATTCGCTGTGAGTTGCCCTCAATCGGTTTTGGCTAAGGACCAGCGGAAATACCAGCGCCGCGAAAGCAAGGACTGCTAACCCAATCACGATCAATCGCCACGCACGCACTAGACGCACTCCCCTGGGTGTCATCAATCACCTTCGTTGACCCTCTCGGCCACAAGCTGTGTGATGGACGTAAAACTGTTGGCTTGGTTCGAATCTGAATTGGCTTCGCGCAAGAACCGAATCGGGAACAGAATCGCTTCGGCATTCGACTTGCTGAGTTCGTCCCGTGCTTTCCCCTCGGCACAAGCCATTGCCTCAGCTTTTAGCAGCGCATCGTCTATCTCTAGCTGGTTCACAGTGCACCTTTGCTCTTGAGGGCTTCCAGCAGCGAATGCAGAGCCAGTACGATGCCTTTCAATTGGAGGTTCGCGGTGTTCATGCCTGTTCCTCACTCTCCAAAATCAGTTTGTCAACATTGGACGACCTTACGGGTTCCTGAGTGTTGCAAACCCGCATAGATGCCAGCGTCAAACCTAGATCCTTGACTGTCGGCTTCTAATTTCCCATGTGAGTTGGGCATCAAGAGAAGGGTTCGCCCTCACCAACCTGCCGACCGGGCAAGGTGGTTCCGTTAAGGGATGCGGCCAGTGATCGGCAACGAAGCGGTCGTAACGAAACCCTCCTGGATGCACGGCCACAGGAGGTTTTTTTATGCCCGCACCATTTTTCGTTCTAGTCGATGGTCCCAAGTATCTGAACATCCCCTATTTTGAGATGCCCGATCCCACTTCGCGTGAGGATCAGTGTACGCCGCTCGATCTGATGCAATTGCCGAAACTGGTGGGCCGTCGATGTGCTGCTTGGGTTACCGAATGTTGCTCCACAGTCCGGCTCGTCAGAACCCGAAACTATCTCCCGCCCAAGACATCGGTTCATGCTCATTGGCTGGCCTTTGAGGCACGGTCAATCGCAGAGGAGTTCGTGGTTGCCTTCCCCCGATACGATTTGGAAGCGCGGGTGAATGCTCTGAACGCAGAACGCGATGTAGCCGTCGAGAAGATTGAGCGACGCCTGAGCACCGGCAAGTTCGACCTAAGCCGCTTGCCCGAACAGGACCGATTGCCGGTTGCTCGTAGGTACATCGAACTGGCTGACGAGCTGCTTGAGACAGAGCAGCGCATCAAGGATTTGCAGCTAGCTGGTGTTCTAGCGATTCAGTGGGCGGGGAAAGCTGATCAGTAGGTACAAGGCTACGCCTCGCACGAAATAGCAGGTGGCACTAAAGCTGGAGAGGCGGTAACTGACAGACTGACCGCAGCGCATTCCTTCCCGCAAGCTCAGCAAAGCGGAAGCTTCGTCAAAGGGTGGAACGGCAGGCTGAGTGAGGTACTTCCCCCCAAGCCTGTTACGGGATGCGGTCTGGTTGGCCGCCATGGTTCGACTAAATAAGATGCACAGCCCATTCAGGAGGACAGCATGAAAGAAAACCATCGTACAAAATTGTAAGCTAGGGCGATTTACCTAAGCACGTAGTCTTGGCTTGTCTACGCGCAGCAAATGTCGATGCGGAAGGACCAACAATGGAAATTAAGAGATGCGGGTCGCAGCCGTCCGGTCAAGGGCCGTCGGATTGGTTCACCGGTTTAGTTCGCATTGACCCGCTGTTTGAGGCACCCGGACCGGCACGTGCGCGCGGAGCCAGTGTCACGTTCGAGCCCCGTGCGCGCACCGCATGGCAACGCATCCACTCGGTCAAACGTTAATAGTCACATTCGGCGCTGGTCTGGTGCAAAGATGGGGCGGTCCTATTGAGGAAATCCGACCGGGGGATGTGGTCTGGGTTTCGCCGGGAGAGAAGCACTGGCACGGTGCAAGTCCCACTACCGCAATGACGCACATCGCCATTCAAGAGGCTTTGGACGACAATGTCGTGGAATGGATGGAGCATGTCAGCGATGAACAATATGACCACTAGGGTTGGGTAGGAGCAGCATAATGGCCATCTCAAAACGCTTCGAAGGTAAGAGCGTTTTCATTACGGGAGCCGCGAGCGGCATTGGTCGCGCGACCGCTATCGCCTTCGCGAACGAAGGGGCGCACTTGGCGATCACCGACCGGGGCGTGGCTGAGCTGCAGGAGACCGCACAGTACTTAAAAGGGGCGGCTGCCAAGGTGCTGGCGATTACCTGTGATGTGTCTAAACCGGAAGAAGTCCGGGCCGCAGTCGAACAGACCGTAAAAACCTTCGGCCGGATTGACTGCGCATTCAACAATGCCGGCGTAGAGAACAAGGCGACGCCGCTTGCAGAGATCGAGATCGAGGAGTGGGACCGCATCCTTAACATCAATTTGCGGGGCATGTTCGTCTGCATGAAGCATGAGCTGGCCCAGATGCTGAAACAGGGCGGCGGCGTTGTCGTCAATACCTCGTCTGGAGCCGGCATCCGAGGCGTGGCGGGCGGCAGCGCCTATGCTGCCTCAAAGCACGCGATCATCGGCATGACCAAATCGGCCGCGCTCGACTATGCCAAGTCGAACATCCGGGTGAACGCGATCCTGCCCGGCAATATCGCAACGCCGATGATGGAGCGCTTTACAGGAGGCGACATTCAGAAGGCGATAGACCTGGAGCCGGTCGGTCGCCTGGGAAAACCCGAAGAGATCGCGGAGGCCGTGCTGTGGATGTGCTCCGACCTCGGCGGCTTCGTGACCGGGTCGGCAATCGTGGTCGATGGCGGCTGGTCGCTATAGAGCTAGGTGACTGCGATCACACATCACGAGAAACGGCCGTCCATACGACTCCTTCAAATCGCCGCGGCTGCTCTGGCAATTTTACCGATGGGTTATCCCACCATGGCTCAAGAACGCATTCAAATTTCAACAGACTGGGGAAATGTTACGGCTGAGCTGGAAGACAACCCCGCAGCGCGTTCGCTGATCCAGATGCTGCCAATCAGGATCGACATGCGCGACCATTTGCGTCAGGAAAAGACGGGCAACCTGCCATCGCCGCTGCCGGAGATCGCCAAGCAGCGGGATTTCGCAGCGGGAACACTCGGCCTTTGGGGTCCTGATCATTTCGTCCTCTACTACCGCAGCGGCCGCGTCCCTCAGCCGGGCATCGTCATTCTCGGTAAGGTGAGGGGCGACGTCTCAATTTTCGACCGCCCAGGTTCGCTGACCGTTCGACTAGAGCGCGAAGCCAGTCAAGCCGAGTGAGATTGCGCTGTAGGGGTGTGCAAGGCGGCCTCTATTTCCGGGCAGAAAGTTGATGTCCGTTATGGGCCAAAAGGCGACATAGCGCCTTGATTTTGGCTGCACCCGTGCGCCAAGAACCCCACTCATAGCCGATACGTTCGAATGGGTCGCTCGGCATACTTGCAAATTAAGCAGAGGCCGCCCCGCGCACGCCGCGGGCCTAGGTCAGCCCGTGCTCATTTGCTAACCACTCAGGAATCGTAACGTCCGCCATTCTATCATCCGGCCTCTTCTCAAACTCGATAAGAGACTTCGGCAGCCAGAACGTCCTGTATCCCGCGATAAGTAATATGGCTTTTGGGGTTTCGTGCTGAAGAGTGCAGCGGATACTAACAAACCTCTTTTTCATCGCGCACTGTCCTCGTCTTCAAGAGGAAATCCTTCCAAGCCAGCGGGAAAAGCCAATTCCGATTTGTGCTGGCACCAAAGCGCCTCGCGAGTCTCGTCGGGCAGATCCTCAAAGGCTACCCAGATTTCACTATCCGGCCTACGAGCAAAGTAGGTGCGACCAATACAGCGACAATCCTCTGGTAGGTCAGGGTATACGCCATAGGGGTCAAGCACATAGGTGTGCCTCCAAAAAACTTCCGCGGCAGTTGGGTCGATTTTTGTGCCCTCTTCTTTGCGGATAGCGAGCCATTCTTCGGTGTTCATTCTGAATTCTCCTTCTAATATGCGTTTTCAGTATTTAGTTTGTCTCTTGAACAGTCGCATTTTAGCACCGAGCCAACTACCAGCCTAAGCAAAGCCGGTCTCGCCAATTCCGCTATTTTCCGACACTAGAAATGCCTGCAGCCGTGGATGAGAACCATGACGAACTCCGAGTTAGAGCCGTACCCCTGGGAGGTTGATGCGTTCTTCGCCAGACAAGCCATTCGAGACGGACGAGAGTGGATGCTCGCCGCCTATCTGCACGACGCCGCCAATGCAACGAGACTTCTTGGTGACTTAGCTGACCCTGCTCACGGCGCTACGCCTAAACTATCTTTGCTCTCCAACAACGGTGATGGTGAGAAGCGAAAGGAAGTCGTTGAGGAGGAGTTCGACGGCACTGGTCGTGAGTTGGAGCAAGCGGTGAAGGATGGCGATACTCAGGTACTAGGATGGTACCTGCGAGACCTAAGCGAACTGCTCGAATTGACCGCTTCCGCCTTGAGCAACTCCAACACGCGCCTTGATTGGAGACTCAAGTTTAAACGGCGGCGCCCGGGAAGACCGATTGATCCGGCCAAACAAGAAACCGAACGCGCCATCGAAATGAGACTTCGGTTCGGGAGGAAGGATGGGATCAAACAGGAAAGCACGGTAGACGCGTTGATGAAGGAATACGGTGTATGCCGTGCAACCATCATGCGCATCAACAAGGGCATCACCAAGCCGCCAAAACTGAAGTCTCAAAAAAAGCGATAGTTAGTGAGACCGGCATTTGGTGTGACTGGGGGCGATCCATTGCTACGATATGAAACTCGAAACGTGGACCTAACCTCACCCACGTATCGGGGCAATCGAAGCGGTCTCATCAATTCCATCCTTTGGTGAGACTTGCTTTGTTTGCTCAGCTCCATCGTTGGCAGACCGTCCGACACTAAATAGATGGAGGAACAACAGACAGAGAGGAGTGTCCATTGATCCAAAAGCAATTTGACTGCCGAGTTACGTTTAGAATGCCGCGCCGAATGAGAGAGCGAATTTTCCGGGTAGCCGACACACAACGAAGGTCAGCTACCGAACTGCTTCGATCCATCGTGAGCGCATATTTGAATTGGGTTGAGCAGCAACGACCATTTTAGCTGCTTCACCTTTTGCCTTTTCGAAGTGTGGAGGAGTGGACATTGAACGATAACTTTTAGATAGAGATTTTATTATTAGAAGTTTCGGGTCGAGCATCCACCCTCCACAATTTAACAATAGGAGGGATACAAGAATGAGAATTGACGATTATGGGTTGGGAGAAAGCGATACTCCCAACGTCGCTGATTCGGATACGAGTGAGATTGCGAAGGAGTATCTGGACAGAGGCTGGGCCGTAACACCCGTTTGGTATCAGACCAAGTGTCCGGTTCTCAATGGCTGGACGAACACGAGGCTTAGCTCAGAAGCAATTGATCATTATTTTGGATCGGGCCCTGTCAACATCGGTGTCGTGCTTGGGGATGCATCCAGCAACTTAGTCGATGTTGACATAGACGATCCTGACGCGATCCCCTTTGCTGACCGTTTCCTACCGAACACCGATTGCGCGTTCGGTCATCTCTCCAATCCGAGAAGCCATCGTCTCTATCAAGTGGCCACACCCGGCAGACACCTGGGATTCGACCTTGTCGGTAAGACCATCTTGGAGTTGCGCGGGAATGGTCATTTCACAGTGTTCCCTGGCTCCATCCATCCATCCGGCGAGAGCATCGAATTTGAGGACGGCTACGATGGTGATCCGGGCCTGACGGAATGGGCTGGACTCCATAATGCGCTGCTTAAGACCGCTACCGCCACTGTCCTCAGCAAAGGATGGTCAGAGGGATCACGACACCGATTAGCTCTGTCCGCATCTGGCTTCCTACTCAGCCGAGGATGGGCAAAAAATGACGTGCTTGAGGTCATAACAGCGGTTTGCAGGCACGAGAACGATTCCGAACTATCTGACAGACTGACCTGCGTCGAGACCACCTACGAGGCTCTTGAACAGCGACAGCCGATTTCTGGTCGGTATGATTTGGAAGCAATCCTACCTACTGATGCTCTGTGTGCCATGGAGAGATGGTCCAAGGCCGCTGGCTACCTTCAAGCCCCCTCACCCGCACTAACGACCGGCACCACCTCTGACTTCGATATCTGCACTGATGCTGGCGCCGCTGATGCCTTTGCGCACGAAATGCAAGGACAGCTTATCTATCTGGACGAACAGGATCGTTGGTTCAGACGAGATAACCAACTGTTCCGCCCCATCAGCTACGTGCAAGTTCAGGGCGAGGCAAAGCGATTTATGCAGTGCCAAGTGGGTTCGGGGGGGATCGTCGGTTCCACACGTTCTCTTTTGAGCAAGGGGAAGATCGACAATCTGCTCACGCTGTCTCGGCACAACCTTCGAGTGGACCCCGAGCTACTAGATGCGTCCAAGCATCTGATCGGGTGCGCAGACGGCGCCGTCCTCGATTTGGATACTCAGCAGTTCACTTCCGATGGTCCGCTCGTTACAAAAGCCGTGCGCTGTCACTTCGACCCGGAAGCAGATTGCCCTGAGTTCGAGAAGTTTCTTCGCCAGATATTCGCAGAGAACGAGACTCTCATGTCGTTCATGCAGCGTGCCATCGGCTACAGCTTGTGCGGTCACGTCAGCGAGCAATGCTTGTTCATTCTCGTTGGCAAGGGATCGAACGGCAAAAGCACCCTTCTCAACGTCTTGCAATGCGTGCTTGGCGACTACGCGGCGACGACACCGGCCCAAACACTCATGGTGAACCGACACGGAAGCGAACAGACGAATGATCTAGCCAAGCTACTAGGCATTCGATTCGTGACTGCCGCCGAGACTGAGAAGGGACAACAACTCGCTGAAAGCAAAATCAAACGCATAACCGGCGGGGATCGAATCGCCTGTCGGGAGCTATACAAAAATCTCTTCGAGTACGAGCCTCAGTTCAAGATTTGGCTTGCCACCAACGACGCACCTCAATTCTCAGGAGGCGATCATTCCATTTCCAGAAGAATCCGAGTTGTCCCGTTCAGCATCACCTTTGATGAGGGATCGCGGGACCATGGCTTGCAAGATCGGCTGCTGAACGAAGCACCCGGAATTTTGAATTGGGCATTGCAGGGTTATGCTGAATGGAAGCTGCAAGGTCTAAACCCGCCTGAAGAAGTGATGTTGGCCACTAACAGCTACCGAACAGAAAACGATTCAGTTGGCCAGTTCATCGAGGCTTGCTGCATCAGGGACCCTAAAGGGAGGGAGACCACCAGACGACTGCATCACGCATATGATGAATGGTGCCGTGAGAGCGGCTTAGAAGCAATGCCAAGCCACTCATTTGGTAGAGAGTTAGGCCGGAGAGGTCTCCAATCGTTCAGGGCTAATTCGGGAAATGGGTGGTTTGGTCTACGTGTCCAAAGGGCGGATGATGGGATCTAGCTCCATCCATCAGGTAGAGCCGCGGGCGGGCAGACATTCCCCACGGTCCGCCGATGTTCTATCCATTGAACCGCGCGGCCTCGACCGGGCTAGGGCAGCGGCTTATGTCGGCGTATCACCTTCGCTTTTCGACCAACTGATTTCGGACGGCAGGATGCCAGCGCCGAAGGTCGCCAATGCCCGCAGAATCTGGGATCGCCGTGAACTTGACGTCGCCTTTGATGCACTGCCCAAGAAGGACGAAGCCGATCCATGGGATGGTGAGTTGAGCTCATGAAATTGGACCTGCCGTACATTCGGGAGGACAAAGACCGCCACGGCAATTGGCGCATCTATGTCAGGCGAAAAAATCGAAGCATAAGAATCCAAGCCAAACGAGACACACCTGAGTTTCTCGGGGAGTACCGTGCGGCGCTGGAGTGTTTACAAAACCAGTCGCGAAGTGTGGCACGTGAGATTGAGCACAGCACTCTTCGCTGGCTCATTGAAAAATATTATGCCTCCCCTGAGTTCAAAAATGAGCTAGGCGACCGCACGCAGTATGTTCGACGGCGCATTCTAAACGCGCTTACGGATGAACATGGAGACAAGCCATTCCTCATGAAACCGAAGCATGTGCGAAAGCTTCGGGACGCGAAGGCGCATGCGCCTGAGGCAGCTAATGCTCTCGTGAAGGCGCTGCGGCAAGTCTTCAAATGGGCCGTTGAAGCAGAACACCTCGATACTAACCCTGCCAAAGAAGTGCCTTACATACGTACTGGCTCGCAGGGTTTTCATTCGTGGACCATCGATGAAGTGCGCCAATATGAGGAGCGTCATCCCATTGGCACGCGCGCTCGTCTCGCGCTTGCTTTGCTGCTCTATACGGCTCAGCGTCGGTCAGACGTCGTGCGTCTCGGTCACAAGATGGTTCATGATGGTTGGCTTAAATTCACCCAGTCCAAGAATGCCAACCGCAAGCCCGTCTGTCTGGAGATTCCGATCCTCCCAGAGCTGCAACGGATCATCAATGCTACAACTCCGCTCGGAGCGGATACGTACCTAGTCACTGAGTTTGGCAACCCTTTTTCCGTGGCTGGATTTGGGAATCGATTCCGCAAGTGGTGTGACGAAGCTGGGTTACCGCATTGCGCGGCGCACGGACTCCGCAAGGCCGGTTCTGCTCGGCTTGCGGAACTTGGAGCTAGCGACCGCGAGATCATGGCAATCACGGGCCATCAAACCGCAAAGGAGGTTGACCGCTATACCCGGGGTGCTCGGCAGAAAAAGCTTGCAGCGAGCGCCATGGAGAAATGGGAACAGGGACAGAACGAATGAGTGTCCCACCATTGTCTTCGGGACTGTCCCACTTCTCCCAAGCCTTTGATAGTGAAGTGGAATGAAAAGGGAGTGGTGCCCAGGGGCGGATTCGAACCACCGACACGCGGATTTTCAGTCCGCTGCTCTACCAACTGAGCTACCTGGGCCTATTGGGCATTTAGTGAGGCGTGGCTGCACCCGCCAGGCGGGAGGCCATAGCCTCTAACGGCAAGACCCCGGCTTATAGAAAATCGCCTCCCCCCTGTCGAGGGCAGCAATTCTGCCCCCTCGCCGCTACTCCTCGTCCTCTTCCGTCGCGTTGCTTGCAACCGGCGCGCCGGGCACCACGTAGCGGCCCCCAAGCCAGCGGCCGAGATCGACATCGGCGCAATGTTTCGAACAGAACGGCCTGAATTCCTCGGATCGCTGCTTGCGGCAGATCGGGCACTTGGGCGCCTTAGCCGTTGCGCGCGCGGTCTTGCCGGACCCCTGGGCCCCGCGGGAGCGCGCGCTCACTCGGTCTCCACCTCGGCTTTCGACAGCCAGAGATGGCTCACCGGAAAGCCCTCGCCTTGCAGCAGGCTCACCACCTCGGTCAACGGCAAGCCCACCACATTGGTATAAGAGCCGACGAGCTTCACCACGAAAGAGCCGGCGATGCCCTGGATCGCATAGCCGCCGGCCTTCCCTTTCCACTCGCCGCTCGCCAGATAATTGCCGATCTCCTCGTTGGAGAGATTGCGGAACCTGACGCGCGTCTCGACCACCCGCTCGCGCCATCTGCCGTCGGGAGTCAGCAGGCAGATGGCGGTGTGCACGCGATGCGCGCGCCCGCGCAGCAGTCGCAGGGCATCGCCCGCCTCATGCTCGAGCTCGGCCTTGCCGAGCACACGCCGCCCGACCGCCACCACGGTGTCGGCGGCAAGCAGAAACGCCTTGCCATAGTCCTTGTCGCCGCGGATCAGCTTGAGCGCCGCCTCCGCCTTGGCCCGCGCCAGCCGCCGCACGATGTGCCGCGGCACCTCACCCTTGGCCACGCTCTCGTCGATCGTGGCGGGGCGCAGCGCATCGGGGGTGATGCCCACCTGCTCGAGCAGCGCCAGACGCCGCGGCGAAGCCGACGCCAGCACGAGCTTCGGTCTGAACGCGCTCGGTTGCGCCCGCGTCGTGCGCGGCGCGTGCGACGGCGGCGGCAGCGCCCTCGCCTTTTTCGGCTCGGGCCTCGCCTGCTGCTCGGCCTTGGCGGGATCGGCCCGCTTCAACCCGAGCTTGCTACTTAAAGCGGTAAGTGATCCGACCTTTAGTGAGATCATAGGGTGTCATCTCGACCAGAACCTTGTCACCCGCAAGCACCCTGATGCGGTTCTTGCGCATTCGCCCCGCCGTGTGCGCGATAATCTCGTGTTCGTTCTCGAGCTTCACCCTGAACGTGGCGTTCGGGAGGAGTTCCGTCACGACTCCCGGAAACTCCAGCATCTCTTCCTTCGCCATAAGGCTCCTTCCGCATCGAAGTTCGGCGGAGAATGGTCGCAGGGGCGCACAAAATCAAGGCCGATTCCGGCCCCATCTTTCCTTGTCGTTGCCGGGCTTGACTCCGGCAATCCAGGCCACTTGGGCATCCACCCACTGCGCCGTCACGGCATGGATGCCCGGATCACGTCCAGGCCTGACGGAGACTGGGGTCACGCGGAAACTTCTCGCCGGCGCGCGCCGCGAGTTAAGGCAAGGAATGCGCGGAGCGCCCGAAGGGCGCGATCCTGCTCGACCTCAAGGCGTCCTTATGGGCGCCCCGCGCGCGGCGATATTCAAGCCCCGAACCTCGCAACGCCGGACGACACCTCAACGGCGAGGCCAAGGACCCCCGAGGCCGGATCGCGTCACTTCTGCCGTGGCCGCGAACCCGCTGTGAGCTGTCGGCTCGCGCTCGTTCCACGGCTTCCTCGGGCGCCGCACCGTGCCCAGTGACGAACGGTCCGGACACGCGATCCCTCATGGGCCAGGGATGGACGGAGTTTAAGCGGCGTCTTGGGGGTGGCGACGTCAACGGCATTGTCCCCGCAGCACCGTCGCCGAGGTCGAGAGTTTATCGCCGAGTTCCGCAGTATAACTGCATGAACTCCGCACTCGGATTCCCCACGCAAAGATCGGCAACGGCAGATTGGCGACGTTCCGCCACGTCGGCCAGCACCTTCGGCAGCACCTCCATAAAATGCTCGCCGGGACATACGGTAGCAGCGTGGTCCCCATGCACGCTGATTTCGCCCTCATTCAGATTCCAAGCCAACATCAACCAAACCAGAAGGCCACTCAGGGATTCCAGTTGCTCCGGTGCGGGCTTTTCCTTCTCGAAATTGCCCTCCACAACGATCTGAATGTATCCGGCCGTGTCGTAATTGGTGTTGGTATCGCCGACGAATCCTACATCGCGTCCTTGAGCAATGTGTCCGGCGTGATCGATATAGAAGTGATAAGGCACATCAGTCCAAGTGAGACTTCGGTCCCCCCCGGTAACAGCCAAATGATTTTGCGAAAACGCTTGAAGGTTGCGCATCTTGGTCTCGATGGAAACCGTGGTATTGCTTCCCGTTCCGGTGTGATGGAGCATGATAGCGCTCGGTTCTTGTCTGACACCGCCGGGCAACGCAGTTTTGGCACGCCACATCGCGCGCGTAATGATCTCAGGCAGATACCGGCCATATTCGGTTTGAATCGGTGTCGTCCGATCGCTCGATGATGCTGCTGACGACGCACCGTTCGTCAGCGTCCAAGCGAGCGCGCACAGAAAGGCCGAGAGCAGGAACCTGCCCAACCCAAGCGCTCGGTGGTTCTCTTTCTCTTCCTGCATTAGGCGTCTGCTGGACGATCCATCACAGGTTGCGACAGGCAATTCCCTGGAGTTTAATGGAACCAAAGCACGATTGGGCCAATGTCAAAGATCGTGATCTCCTATCGGCGGGCGGATTCTGAAGCCATGACTGGCAGGATCCATGATTGCCTGACAGAGCACTACGGCGACGGGTCCGTTTATCGGGATCTCGAAAGCATACCGCCGGGCAAAGACTTTCGCAGTCATATTAGCGAAGCAATTCACGGTGCCGATCTTCTTATCGTTATCGTTGGTCCTAAATGGCGCGGCCCAAAGCGAGGCGGTAGCAGCCGCATCAAAGAGGCAACGGATCCCATTCGCTCGGAACTCGAAGTCGCAATGGAACGGGACATCCCAGTCGTGCCTGTGCTGGTTAACGGCGCAGCGATGCCCAAGCCCAACGACTTGCCGAAGGACATCAAGAATTTCTCCTACCATAATGCCGCGGTTGTCGACGCAGGTCGGGATTTTCGCCTGCACATGGATCGATTGATCCAACAAATGGACGAAATATTGGGTGGCAGCCCAGCTGCGGGCGGCACGAGAGCCTGGACCAAGCTCTTTCGAGGAGGGTCTTGGGCCGCTGTTGCTGCCCTGGCCGCCTGCTTGGCGCTGCTGGCTACGGCAGCCCTAAGATCGGGATGGCTTACCGAGAGACCGAATATCGCGGCGGGTGAACGCTTGTGGGCCCCACCGGCCAACCGCGCTTATTGGAGTGTCGACAAGTCGACTGTGTACCTTGAGCCAACGGGGGATAAACGGCAGTTCTTTTTTGTGGACGTTAGCCAAGAAATGCTTGAGCGGGGTGTTCTGCCAGGCACGCTCTTATTCGAAGGGCGCATTCAACAAACCGTGGATGCATCGGACCAAAATCCAGTACAAAAATATGTCGGGAGAATTTTTGATTATTTTGGAAGCTGTCAACCGCTCGCTTACGACGTGGAGGGTCCGGTTTTGCCTGGACCGAGCATCGAGTTGACGGGACAGGCTCCGCGCATCGACAATGTCACTTGCAAGAAAATTGGCGAGGAAGAAAAGCAGCTTCTGTTTGAGTTCAAGGAGAGAAAATAGACAACCGGCATGGGACTACAAGCAGACCTCGCCGCGATTGCTGCCCGGCTCATAGCCGACCCGCGCGCCGAGCTTCTTCGACTTTTCCGCGACGGTCGCGACGATCCGTTCTCCCAATTGAGCGGACGCGAGCTTCGGCCGACCGCGGCACTCCTCGTCGCCGTCGAATTGCAGATCGACCGGAATCAGCTCAATTCGCGTGAGATGACCATCGGCAAACGAGAGTTGCGTTACAAAGCCTTCGAACGTTCGGCGATCTCGCAACAGCCCCGTCAAAGGTCCGGGCCGGGAGCGCAGCTCCTCGATCGATGCGTCGGCCGCAAACCCCGCCAATTCATAAACCTCCGCAGGGAAGCGCTCGATATATTCGGCTTCGAAAGCAAAATCCCCCATCGAGTAGAAGATCGGACTGCCGCGATAAAGCTCCACGCCGCGAACCTGGTGGGGACCCGTCACGACAATCACGCTCGCCCCCCGCTCGATGGCGTGATGCGCAAATTGCGTGAGCCATTTGCCCCGTCTATGCGCATGAATTGACGCCACGACGATGTCGGCGTTGGCTGCAGCCTCGGCGATGGACTCAAGATTGGCCTTTGCGTCCGCCGCGACAATCTCCCGGCCCCAGGAGACGGCGATCTCTAAGCCCGGAGGCTCGCGCCAGGCTGGGGCCCGCAATATCCGCCGGCAATACTCCCATGTGCGCCCCGCCGCTTGGACAGGCCGGAACGTCAGCGATCGTTCGCTGTTCACCGTCAGAGGATTGACCCCAGGGCGCCCGTGGAGGTCGGGCCGCGTACAGGATGCCTTGCCGTAGCTCACGAAATCGGCGGCCATCGCCACCAAGGCCACCCTGCCGCCGTCGCACTGGAAATATTGCGGCGCGCGTGCGCGTTGCAAGTCCGGTCCCGATCCGGCGATGACCAGGGCCGCGCGCTCGACATGGTCGATCGTCTCCAACACGCCGGACGCGCCGTAATCGAACGCGTGATTGTTCGCATGCGCCAGCATGTCGAAGCCGGCCCATTTCAGTTCGGCGGCAATGCCTGGCGGTGACGTCATATAGGTCCCGCCGGAGTCGGCCTGGGCGTGGCCTTTGAACTCATGAATGACGGTCTCGAGGTTGGCGATGGCCACGTCGGCGCCGCGAATTTCCCCGATCAAGCCGAGAAAGTCGGCGTCGCGCACATGCGACCAGGGCCGCGTGATCAACGCGTCGCCGGCAAGCAGCAGACTAATCTCTCGGCTCATGCTCGACCGACGCTCCGTGCCCGCATTGATAGACGGCGCCCTGCGCCCGGTCAAAAGCGCCCTCAGACACCCGCGGCGCCCATCAGCGGGAAGCGCTGCTTGATCTTGCGGAAGAGCGCGTCGCGCAGAGTACGGTAGGCGTCGAGGATCTGCTCGCGGCTGCCCTGGGCAAGCGAGGGATCGAGCGTCGGCCAATATTCGACCTCGACGGCGAAGCCTTGCGTCAGCTGAAGCGCCTTGTGATGCGCCTCGGGCGAGAGGCTCACGATCAGATCGAACGAACCGTCTTTGAGCGCATCGAGCGACTTGGGTTTGTGCCGCGAAATATCGATGCCAATCTCGTCCATCACGGCGGCGGCAAACGGGTCTGGCTCGCCGGCGCGCACACCCGCCGAATCCACATAGATGCGCCCGCCCACCAGATGCTTGAGGATCGCTTCGGCCATCGGCGAGCGCAGGGCGTTGTGATTGCAGGCGAACAATACCGCGCCCGGCAGATCGCCCGCTGCCCCCAAGAGATCATCCCTTCCAGTGCAGCGCGCAGAGTAGCGTGAACAGGCGGCGGGCGGTGGCGATATCGACGGCGATCTTGCCCTTGAGCCGCTCTTGCAGGAGCCGGCTGCCCTCGTCATGCAGCCCACGCCGCCCCATGTCGATCGCCTCGATCTTGGACGCGGGCTGCGTCTTGATCGCCTGGAAATAGCTCTCGCAGATCAGGAAATAGTCCTTCACCAGGCGCCGGAAGGGAGACAGCGACAGCATCACATGCTGGATCGGCTCCCGCTCGCTGTCGCCGACGGTGAACACGAGGCGATTGTCGGCAAGCGAGAGGCGCAGCGTATAGGGGCCGGCGTCATGGTTCTCCAGCGCGAAGCGGTTGCGCTCCAGGAGATCGAAAATGGCGACCTCGCGCTCATGCTCGACCTCGGCATTGTGGCGGCCAATCGAGGCGTCATCCAGCGTCACCTCGGTGAGGCGCGCCGCTGCCGGCCAATCAAGTTGATCCTCCGCGTCGTGCTCCTCGGTGGCCATGGCCTAGTCTCTCGGATTGAGCCTGATGGCGACGGAGCGGCGATGCGCGTCGAGCCCCTCGGCTTCGGCGAGCGCCATCGCGGCGGGACCGAGCGCGGCGAGGCTGTCCGCGTCGAGCTTCAGCGTCGAGGTGCGCTTCATGAAATCGAGCACGCCTAAACCCGAAGCGTAGCGCGCGCTCCGCGCCGTCGGCAGCACATGGTTCGAGCCTGCCACATAGTCGCCGATCACTTCCGGCGTGTAGCGACCGATGAAGATGGCGCCGGCATCGTGGATACGGGCCGCAAGCGTGTCGGGATCGCCGGTGGCGATTTCCAGATGCTCGGGCGCGAGCCGGTCGGCGAGAGACGGCGCCTGGTCCAGGCTGTCGACCAGGATCACCGCGCCGAAATCGCGCCAACTGGCGCGCGCGGTTGCGGCCCGCGGCAGCACGGCAAGCTCCGCCTCCACCGCCTGTTCGACCGCGCGGGCGAAGGCTTGATCGTCGGTGATGAGGATCGCTTGCGCGGCCGTGTCGTGCTCGGCTTGCGCGAGCAGGTCCGAGGCGATCCAAGCCGGATCGTTATCGGCGTCGGCGATGACCACCACCTCCGACGGGCCAGCCACCATGTCGATGCCCACCTGACCGAACACCTGCCGCTTGGCGGCGGCGACATAAGCATTGCCCGGTCCGACGATCTTGGCGACGGGAGCGATGCTCTCGGTGCCGTAGGCCAACGCGGCGATCGCCTGCGCGCCGCCCACGCGGTAAATCTCGCTCACGCCGGCAAGCTTGGCCGCGACCAGCACCAGCGGATTGAGCGTACCCTTCTGCGCCGGCACCACCATGACGATGCGGGGCACCCCCGCGACCTTGGCCGGCACCGCATTCATCAACACCGAACTCGGATAGCTCGCGGTGCCGCCCGGCACATAGAGCCCGGCCGAGGCGACCGGGGTCCAACGTGTGCCGAGCTCGACGCCAAGCCGGTCTCGATAGAGGTCGTTCTTCGGCAGCTGCCGCTTATGGTGGTCGAGGATGCGGTCATGCGCCAGCTCAAGCGCTTCGCGCGTCGTCTTCTCAACTTTCTCGTGTGCCGCCTCGATCTCAGCCGGCGTCACCTTGAGGCCGACTTTGCCCAGATCGAGCTCGTCGAATTGCCGCGTCAGCGCGATCAATGCCGCGTCACCCTCGGCGCGCACGCGCGCGATGATTTCGGCCACCGCGGCGTTCACGTCGGCCGCTTGCTCGCGTTTCAGCCCGAGCAGCGCCTTGAAGCGGTCCTCGAAATCCCGATCAGCGGTCTTGAGCCACGCGGCCATGGGAAGGCGCGTTCAGGAGCCGGGCTCGGAGCCCGGGTGCTCGGGCTTCGAGCGCGTGCTCCAGGCGGGACCGAGATCCTTGAGCTCGACCTCAATGCATTCGACCTGCAGTTGGATCGAGGCGTCGCCGGAGAAAGTGAGGATGATCCTACCGGCCGGAGCCTCGTCCGGTTCGAAGCGCACCGCCAGCAGCGACAGCACCCTCTCCTCGGCGTTCGGCTTGACGTTTTTGAGCTTTGCGCCGAACACGCGCTCGAATCTAATGGCCGCGCGGCGCCGCTTGAAGTCCTTGCCGTTGGCGCCTTGGGCCGACTCCCAGTCGAAGCGGTTGAGCACGGCGGCAAAGCGCTTCCTCGATGGCTGATAAACCATGTCGCCAACGCGCATCACCGCATCTTGGAGATGCGACGAGACGACGGCGAGGTCCTCCTCATCGAGAGCGATCAGCTTGAGCGGTTGCATGGCGGCAGGGGTGGCCAACTCGTTACGGCGTAGGGCTAGCACGCCACGCCACGACATGAAACTGTCAACTTCGGGCGATCCCTAGCTCGCTAAACGCTCGATTTGCGCGCCGCAATTGCTGAGCTTCTCCTCCATGCGCTCGAAGCCGCGATCGAGGTGATACACTCGGCCGATCATGGTCTCGCCTTGGGCGGCCAGGGCGGCAATGACGAGCGACACCGAGGCACGCAAATCCGTGGCCATGACTTGCGCCCCGCGCAAGCCGTTAACCCCGGTGACCAGCGCGGTATCGCCCTTCAGCTCGATCTTGGCGCCAAGCCGGGCGAGCTCCTGCACATGCATGAAGCGGTTCTCGAAGATGGTTTCGCGCACCTCCGAGGTGCCGTTGGCCATGCACATCAGCGCCATGAACTGCGCCTGCAAATCGGTAGGGAACCCCGGGAAAGGCTGGGTCTCAACCGACACGGGACGCAAGCCGCCGCCGTTCCGCGCGACCCTGATGCCGGTCGGCCGTTCCTCGATCTCGACCCCTGACGAGCGCAAGGTTTGCAACGCCTCTTGCAGGAGGTCGGCACGGGCCCCGTCGAGCAGCACATCGCCGCCGGTGATGGCCGTGGCCATGGCATAGGTTCCGGTCTCGATGCGGTCGGGCAGCACGGCGTGCTCCGCGCCGTACAGGGTCTCACGTCCCTGGATCCACAAGGTCGATGTGCCGAGCCCCTCGATGCGGGCTCCCATCCTGACCAGACAATTGGCGACATCGACGACCTCAGGCTCGCGGGCCGCATTCTCGATCAGGCTCTCGCCCCGGGCGAGCACCGCCGCCATCAAGGCGTTGTGCGTGGCGCCGACCGAGATCTTGGACAGCGTGATCTTGTTACCCGTCAGCCCGCGCGGCGCCCGCGCGATGACATAGCCGCCCTCAAGCTCGATCTCGGCGCCGAGCGCCTCGAGCGTCTGCAGATGCAGATCAACGGGTCGCGTGCCGATGGCGCAGCCGCCAGGCAACGACACCTTCGCCCTGCCGCAGCGCGCGACGAGCGGCGCAAGCACCCAGAAGCTCGCCCGCATCCGCGCCACCATCTCGTAGGGCGCGGTGGTATCGACGATCTCGGGCGCGGTGAGCCGGAACGTCTGGCCGTCGCTGGTGCGTTGGCCGGACCGCTTGCCGGCAATGGTCACGTCGACGCCGTGATTGCCGAGAATGCGGGCCAGCAGATTGACGTCGGCGAGACGCGGAACATTGTTCAGCGTCAACGTCTCGCGCGTGAGAAGGCTGGCGATCATCAAAGGCAACGCAGCGTTCTTGGCGCCACTGATGGGTATGGTGCCGGTCAAACGCTGGCCGCCGAAAATGCGGATACGGTCCATGGCGTTATACTCCCTCACGCCCCTGCCTGTTCTTTTTGCTGTGAAGACCCCCGTCTTCGCGGGCGGCCGGACCCCCGTCAGGCCGCCGCCAACACACCAATCTACTCCTCCAGGCTTAACTCTGTCTCCCCTCATTACGATCCCGTAGGGATTGCTTTGCTTTGGCCTGGGCCTTGCGTTTCAACAGATTCGCCTTAAGCTCGGCCTCGAGCCGCGCCCGGCGCGCCTCGGCGTCGGTCTTTTTTTCGGGTTTGTCTTTGGACTCCGCGCTCACGCCGCTCGCTCCCGCTGCTGCAACAGCCTTATAGCACGCCCATATCTAGTCCGATCCCGGCCTTCGCCTTGCATGCGCTTGCCTGCTATGGCAGGGTCGCGCCCGGAAACGAAGGCATTCTCGGGGAGCGGCTATGCCGCCTCCAGAATCTCGGCCGGTTCTCCAAGCCGTCGTAGCTCAGTGGTAGAGCACGTCATTGGTAATGACGGGGTCGGTAGTTCAATCCTACCCGACGGCACCATCCAATCGATGATTTGGCGGCGAGAAATCCGCGCCTCTACAGCCCGCTCGAGTCGTTCTTGCTATCGGCGCGAACCGGACGTGCGGTGCTGGATCCTTGCAGCCTACTCAGGAGCGGATTGCGGAAGTCACCTCGCGAATAACGCGGCGATTTGACCGGGCCACAGCTGCCAGGCGTCATCTTCCCGTAAGCCGGGACGACTACTCCAACCACATGATGGCTCTCCCCCGCCATCACTGTTCCCCCGAGGAACCGAAGAGCCCCGAGCATCCCCCGTCTCGGGGCCTCTTCTTATTCGCCATGCATGCCCAAGGGACCAAGCTCATCCCCTGAAGGCTTGGCTCGACAAGCCTGGGCCTGGGGCGAGGCAGCCCTAGATTGACAGGCTGTAGCGGCGAACATCTAATATCGCAGCTGTCTGCGACCTCTTCCGGGGGACGGGGAAGTGCGTCATCGCGCCGATATTGACGGACTCCGGGCCATCGCG
>CAVVSX010000003.1:0-84582 GCA_963750975.1 uncultured Alphaproteobacteria bacterium
GGGTCAGCGACGAGCAATATTTGTTGCGTGGGGACGATGGCGAGCCCGCCGAGATCGTCGGCTCCTGGAGCAATATCACCACGCGCAAGCAGGCTGAGCAGGCCGAGAACGCCGCCCGCGCTCGCTTCGACCTCCTGCTGCATGGCGCGCCGGCGGTGGTTTACAGCTTCGAGGCCGGCGGCTCTTACGCGCCTACCTTCGTCAGCGAGAACATCAAGCGCGTGCTTGGTTACGAGCCCGACCAATATCTGAAGGACCCAGACTTCTGGCGTGCGCGGGTGCATCCCGAGGACCTTGCCGAGGTCGAAGCAGGTCAGGCAAAGCTGTTCGAAGACGAACGCAACGTCGCCGAATACCGCTTCCGCAAGGCCGACGGCATCTATTGCTGGGTGAGCGACGAGCAGCATCTGGTCAAGGACCAGAACGGTAAGCCGCTGGAAGTGATCGGCTCCTGGAGCGAGGTCACCGCCCGCAAGACGGCGGAGCAGGCAGCCTTGGCGCAAAGCGAACAGCGGCTGACCGATGCCATCGAGACTGTCTCGGAAGGATTCTCGCTTTACGACAACGAGGACCGACTGGTTCTCGGCAACTCCAAATATGCCGAACTGTTCGACTTCGGCCAAGGCGCGCCAAAGCCCGGCACGACCTTCGAGGAGATTATGCGCAGCGCGGCCGCGCACGGTCTGATCCAGGATGCCAAGGGTAGGGAGGAAGGCTGGCTGCGACAGCGGCTCGCCGCGCATCGCCACCCCGGCGAGCCCCTGCTGGAGCGCCACTCCGATGGGCGCTGGCTGCAAATCAGCGAGCGGCGCACCGAGACGGGCGGCACGGTCGCCGTCTATAGCGACCTGACCGACGTCAAGGAAAGCGAGCAGCGTGCCGCCGCCGCCAATCAGCTGATCCTGCAAAGCCTGCGCTATGCCAGCCGTATCCAGTCTGCCGTGCTGCCGGCGCGCCGCGAGCTCGATAGTATCGCCGCCGACCATTTCCTCATTTGGGAGCCGCGCGATATCGTCGGCGGGGATTTCTTCTGGTTTCAGCCCATCAATGACGGCTATGCCGTGATGGTCGGCGACTGCACCGGTCACGGCGTCCCGGGCGCGTTCATGACCCTGATCGCCTGGGGGTTGCTCGACCGCATGCTGCGCAGCGCCGATGGCGACAATCCGAGCAAGGTCCTTACCGGCCTGCATCGCGGGGTGCAAAGCCTGCTCGGCCAGAACGAGGCGCAGGGCGAGACCGACGACGGGCTCGAAGCCGGCATTTGCTTCATCAACCCGAAGAAGCGGAAGATGACATTCTCGGGCGCCCGCTTCTCGCTATGGCGCGCCAATCGGAAAGGCATCATCGAGATCAAGGGCGACCGCAGAGGCGTGGGCTACCGGCGCTATCCTTTGGAAACGACTTATACCGACGTTGCGCTGCCGTTCGAGGACATCGACAGCTTCTACCTGACCACCGACGGCTTGATCGATCAGATTGGGGGTCCGCGCGGCCGCTCGTTTGGCAAGCGGCGTTTCCATGAGCTGCTCAAGAAAAATCTCGGAACTCCGATGGCCGAGCAGGAAAACTCCTTCCGTAAAGCCCTCGCCACCTATCAAGGTCAGCAAATTCGTCGCGATGACCTCACGGTGTTGGGTTTCGTCCCGCATTCCTAGGAGACGTCGATGCTCGCCTCCCAACTGATGGATCTGCGCGGGATGCTGCACAGCCAGGGCGTCATCTTCGCCTATAGCGGCTATGTGACGGAGCCGGTGCTGAGCGGAGTCGGCGAAGCGCTCAAGCAGAAGCTCACCATCGACGACGCCGACACCAAGACGCTGCGCAGCGTGTTCGCGGTGTTTGTTGAGCAGATGCAGAACATCATCCGCTACTCCGCCGAGAAGGCACAAACCCCACTTGCCCCCGCATTGGATCCACGCGCGTTGATGGAGATCCGCTACGGCATTCTCACCATCGGCAGGGAAGGGCGCGACTACATGGTCTGTGCCGGCAATCTTATCCAGCGCTCCGACGTGGAGCGCCTGCGCGCCAAACTCAGTCGCATTAGGGACATGAGCAAGGACCAGCTGAAAGTTCTCTATAAAGAGCAGCTCAGGGCCGCTCCCGAGGAGGGCAGCAAGGGCGCCGGCCTTGGCTTCATGGAGATCGCGCGCCGCGCCTCTAAGCCGATCGAGTTCGATTTCACCGACGTTGACGCAAACCACGCCTTCTTTGCCCTCAAAGCGACCATCTGAAAGCCGGAGCGATGCGAGACAAGTTGGATATCGAAGCTACCTCCCGCACGCCGGCGGTGCGCTTCGACTTCATCCAGAACCATTTGAAGATCGCCGGGGAGTCGTATCCTGAGGACGTCACCGAGTTTTACGGTCCAGTATTCACCGCCCTCGACTCCTATCTGAGCAAACTTGGCGGCGGCAGCTGCCGCTTCGATTTCGAACTCATCTATCTCAACAGCTCGAGCGCCAAGGCGATCATGATGCTCATGGACAAGCTCGATGCCGCCGCCAAGAAAGGCGCGGCGGTCGATGTCTATTGGTACTACGACAAAGAGGACGATACGATGCAGGAGCTCGGTGAGGAATTCGGGGAGGACCTCGAAAAGGCCAAGTTCCATCTCGAGAAAATGCCAGGCTGATGTCATCCGACGATCTCTTCGCGGCCGAAGAGCAGATCATCGCGGCCGCGCAACAACTGCTCGATAACGGTCGTTTCGCCGATCGCGCCGACGGCAAGCTCTACGAGGAGCTGCTCAAGGACTATCAGAAGCTGTTCCGCACCACGCGCCGGCTGATGAAACTCAGCGACCGCAACGAGCAGCAGCTGAACGCGCTGAGTCAGGAGCAGCGCCGCGCCAACGAGATCATCACCAAAAAGAACAAGGAGCTCGACGCGCTCTCAACCAAGCTTTCGAAATATCTTTCACCGCAAATCTACCACTCGATCTTCACCGGCGCGCAGAACGTCGAGATCGCCTCAAGCCGCAAGAAACTCACCATCTTCTTTTCCGACGTGGTCAATTTCACCGAGACCACCGACAAGCTCGAATCCGAGGACCTCACCAATCTGCTCAACCGCTATCTCACGGAGATGACCAACATCGCGCTTGAGCACGGTGCCACCATCGACAAATATATTGGCGATGCGATCATGGTGTTCTTCGGTGACCCGGAGACGCGGGGCGTGAAGGAGGATGCGCGGGCTTGCGTGCGCATGGCAGTTGCCATGCTGAGGCGCTTGCGCGAGCTCCAAGCCGAATGGCTCGAGCTGGGCGCGGTGCAGCCGTTTCATCTCCGCGTCGGCATCAACACCGGCTACGTCACGGTCGGCAATTTCGGCAGCGACGACCGCATGGACTATACGATCATCGGCAGCGCGGTGAACTTGACCGCGCGGCTCCAGTCGCATTCGGAAATCGACGGTATTCTGCTCGGCCATGAGACCTATTCTCTGGTGAAGGACGAGGTCGCGGTCGAGGAGCAGACGCCGATCAAGGTAAAAGGCTTCGCCGAACCGGTCCGCTGCTACAGGGTGCTTGGGCTTTACGACGACCTCGCCAAGCAGGGCACCGTCATTCGCGAGGAGGCGGACGGGTTCAAGGTCCTGCTGGATTTGCAGAAGCGAGACCGGGCGGAGGCCATCGCGGCCCTGGAGGCGATCGTCACCCGGCTGAAAGGGTAAGGCCGGGCCTACGCGCGGTGTCTTTTATCCAGTTGCACCAATAATCAGACCGCAGGGGGGATTTCGACGTGGCGGTTAGCACCGTTTCCAATCTCAGCGCTCACGATGTCTCAGTGCTGATCGATTTTTTGCTGTTCGCCGCAACGCTCGCCTGCGTCGCCATCTTCCATCACCATACGCTTGCCGCCGCTCTCACCGGCCTCAGCGTCATCACGCTCAAGAAACTCTTGGGCACCGGCTTCAACGAAGGCGCCGGGCTGGCGGGCCTCTATGCGCATTACGCGCATGAATGGGTTCTCATCACGAACCTGTTTCTACTTCTGATCGGCTTTGCCTTCTTGGCCCGCCATTTCGAGGCAAGCCGCATACCGGACGAGATGCCGGCCGTTCTGCCGAGCAATTGGACCGGCGGTTTCCTGCTTTTGGTCCTGGTGTTTGTGCTCTCATCTTTTCTCGACAACATCGCCGCGGCGCTCATCGGCGCGACGGTGGCGAGGCACGTGTTTAAGGGGCGCGTTCGCATCGGCTACCTCGCGGCGGTTGTCGCCGCGGCCAACGCCGGCGGCGCGGGCAGCGTCATCGGCGACACGACGACGACGATGCTTTGGATCTCCGGAGTGAGCCCCCTTCAGGTGCTTCACGCCTATGTCGGCGCCGTGTGCGCGCTTTTCGTCGCAGGTATTCCGGCATCGCTGGCACAACAGAAATACGCCCCGATCGTCAAACATCCACCGTCGGGCCTGCGCATCTCTTTTCGGCACCTCGCCGTGGTCGGCGTCGTGCTCGCGTCGGCGATTGCCGCCAATGTCGGGGCCCATCTCCTCGACCCGAAAATTCTGGACGAGATCCCCTTGATAGGACTCGCGGTCGCAGCCGCCATTCTCCTGACTGCACCGATCGCGCGGCCGGATTGGTCGATCCTTCCCCACACCGCGCGCGGCGCGCTGTTTCTTATCTGTCTCGTCTCCGCGGCGTCGATGATGCCCGTCAAATCCCTCCCGGCGCCGAGCTGGGAGACAGCTCTTGGGCTCGGTTTTGTTTCAGCCGTGTTTGACAACATTCCGCTGACCGCGCTTGCCATCAAGCAAGGCAATTATGACTGGGGTTTCCTGGCTTACGCCGTCGGTTTCGGTGGTTCCATGATCTGGTTCGGGTCGTCCGCCGGCGTCGCGGTCGCGGGTCTGATGCCGGAAGCGAGATCCACGGCCCGTTGGCTGAAAGAGGGGTGGCCCGTGGTCCTTGCCTATGTCGCCGGGTTTGCCCTGCTCCTCGCGTTGCTTGGCTGGAACCCTGAGCCTCTAGGGCACCGCGCGGGCTAGCCATTGCGGCTTTGTGGCAAGCGGCACCCGGGTGATGGGCTGAAATCTGGGCTCACAGGAACCAAATCCAGGTGACGAGCCCAAACAGCGGCAAAAGAATCGCTCCCGACCACAGCATATAGCCGAGGAAGTTCGGCATCTTGATCTCGTGCTCCTCGCAGATCGACCGAACCATGAAATTTGGGGCGTTGCCGATATAGGTCAGGGCACCCATGAACACCGCGCCTGTAGAAATGGCGAGCAGCGTCAGTTCCAGAGGCCCCATCAGCGCTTTCGCGTCACCGCCGGCGAGATTGAAGAACACGAGATAGGTCGGCGCGTTGTCGAGAAAGGCCGACAAGATCCCTGTCATCCAGAAATAGGCGCCCTCGATTGGCAGTCCCTCGGGCGTCGAGACCAAGCCGAGCAATTGCGCGAATGGTCCTTCGCTGCCGGCTTTCAGCATGGCCAGCATCGGGATCATGGTGATGAAGATGCCCGCGAACAGCATCGCCACCTCCTGCATCGGCGCCCAGGTGAACGCATTCTCGACGCGCAAATTTTGCGGCGTCGTCCACCAAGAGAAAAGGCTGATGACGATCAACGTCGCGTCGCGGATAAGGCTGGTCACTGGCATCTCCAGCCCAAGGCCGACTGGGACCACGGCGTTACTGTTCCAGATGCCGCTCATCAGCACCGTCAGCGCGATGGCCATGAGATAGAGGACGTTGTGCAGGCCATCGATCTCTATGTGACGCGGGATGCGGCTCTTGCACCTCACCTCCTCCGACTCTCGGCCCCAAGCGATTCGGTCGATCAGATAGAACAGCGCGAGCAGGGCCCCGCTCATGAACAGCATGGGCAGCAGCATGGCCTTCAGCGTCCACAGAAAGTCCACGCCCTTGAGAAAGCCGAGAAACAGCGGCGGGTCGCCAAGCGGCGTGAGCGAGCCGCCAATGTTGGACACCAGGAAAATGAAAAAGACAAAGACGTGGATGTGATAGCGGCGATCCTGGTTCGCCCTGATGATCGGGCGGATTAGCACCATGGATGCGCCGGTCGTGCCGAGAAAGCTTGCTGAGAGCGTGCCGAAGGCGAGGATCGCCGTATTGGTGGCGGGTGTGCCCACGAGGTTGCCGCTGATCCTGATGCCTCCGGCCACTACGAACAGCGCGAACAGAAGAACCATGAAGGGCAGATAGTCGAGCAGCACGGCGTGCAAGATTTCGGCCGCTGCCCCCCAAAACCCGTTGACCAATGCGATGGGAACAATCAGGGCAAGCGACCAGAGCGCGGCCACTTTGCCGAAATGGTGTTCCCAGAACCGATGCGCCACGAGGGGGAGGAGGGCGATGGAGAGAAGGAGGCCGACGAATGGAATCGACCAAACGAGGCGTGCGTCGGCACCGTCGAAATGCGCGACTGCTGACGCAATACTGTCTTCCGGCAATACTCCCTCCAGGCTCGATGTGGCTGCCAACGTTCTAGCGCCAAGCCAGCCCTAACGCCAGCGAGGCAGGGTGGCTTGCAGGGAGCGGCGCGTCAGCGCGTCGGCGGCGCGTCGTCATTGGCTGGGAGCCGGCGTGCGCTCTCGCGGAGCGCTTCCTTCAACGAGGCCGGGCGCTGATATTTGCCGAGCAGATCGGCAAAGGCCTCGTCCGCCAACTCCTGCACGCTTCGGCCTGTGTCTTTCGCCAGCATCTCGAGCGCAAGCCAGATTTCAGGCGCAAACTCGATCAGCTTGCGCTTGATGTAACTCGAATGGGGGCGAGCGAACATGGCCGTAAGCATAGCTGATTCGCCGCTGCATGAGCATGCGCGACGGGAACCGCTCGCCCCTCTCGGCGATTAACAGGCCAAGCGCTTCGGGCTCAACTCCGAAACGCCCCCCAATCTCAAGAGCCAAGAACCGACCGGGAAAGGACCTACCCCATGGGGCTGTTCAGCAAAGACATCAAAACGATGGACGACTTGTTCCTGCATACCTTGCAGGATGTCTATTACGCCGAGAATCAAATCGTGAAGGCGTTGCCGAAGATGATCGATAAGGCGACCAGTCGCGAACTCGCCGCGGGGCTGCGCGAGCATCTTCGCGAGACGGAGGGCCAGGTTACGCGACTCGAACGGGTTTTCGAGAAGCTTGGCCAGACTCCGAAAGGCGTGGATTGCCCGGCCATCGATGGCCTGATCAAGGAGGCCGACGAGGTGGCCGGCGAGGTGGCCGACAAGAAGGTGCTCGATGCCGCTATCATCGGCAGCGCGCAGGCGGTCGAGCATTACGAGATCTCGCGGTACGGGACCCTGATCGCCTGGGCCGAGGCGCTCGGCCACGGCAACGTGGTGAGCCTGCTCAGCGCCAATCTCAAGCAGGAAAAGGCCGCCGACAAGAAGTTGAACGGTCTGGCCGAAGGCGGTGTCAACCGGCGCGCAACTGGGCGGGCCGCGTCCAAGAGCCCAGCGCGCCGTGCTGCGGCATCGAGCACCACGGTTAAGCGCAAGACCGCGCCCGCCAAGCGGCGCACCGCCGTCAAGAAGAAGACTGCGCGGCGCTAGTGTCTCAAGCCGGGGCCCGCAATGCGCGGGCTCCGGCGATTAGCCTTGCGTCGGCTGTGGAACGAGGACGCGCAGCGCGCCGGGGCGCGAGCGATAATGCAGCGGGGTGTGCATGATCTTCACCTCGCCGTCGAGGGCCACGGGCAACCGGCTGGCCTTGGCCGAGATCTCCGCCTTGGCGAGCTCGAATTTATCCAGGTCGCGCGCCTGGTCCAGGTGGCCGAAGCAGAGGCGGCAAACCATCAAGAAGAACTCCGCCGGGTTGCGCGGCTTCACCACATAGAACCAAAGCTCGCCCGTATCGAGGCGATCGCGTTTGCCGAAAGTGAAAAGCTCCATCCCATATTCGTTGTTGCCGACGAACAGGCAGGGCGTGCGGTAGGGCCGGGCGAAGCCTTTGGCCTGGATGCGCAAGCTCCGCCGTGGGAAATGGCGCAGCATGCGGAAGAAGGCCGGCACCATGGCCATCCATTTGGCGAGCTTATGCTGGGCGCGTCGCCGCTCGCGGTCGATGACCATGTAGGGATAGATGCCGATCGAGGAGTTGTTGATGAAGGTCTCGCCGTTCACCTCGGCGAGATCGACGACGCGGAGTGTCCCGGCGGCGATCGTCGCGGCCGCCTCCTCGATGTGCAAGGGGATGCCGAGATCCTTGGCAAAATGATTGAGGGTGCCGAGGGGAAGCACGCCGAGCGGCACTGATGTCTCCGCCAGCACGCTTGCCACCGTGCGAATGCTGCCGTCGCCTCCGCCGACCACCACGGCATCGACCTCGCCGCGCTTGGCTTGGGTCAACGCCCGTTTGGCGGCGCCATGCAGGCTTTCGCCTTCGACGAATCTGATCTCGGCGGTCACGCCATGATGCGCCAAGGCTGCGGCGAGACCGCTCCGCACATCGTCGGCAAGCTTTTGGTTGAAGGCGCCGGCCCCGGCATTCATCAGCGCCACGACGCGCTTCACCGTGACCTTCACAGGCGGCTCTGGAGCAAGGTCAAGCGTTGATGCGTCCGCCATGGGCCTCTCATTGCCGCCTGGATTCGCAGCCGAGCGAAACTATCAGCGAGCGAACGGGTAGCGAAAGGGCAATGCCCTCAAATCCTGGGCTCGAGGTGAAGAACAGTGAGCGCGCCGAAGCTCAAGCGACGCACGATTGGGACCGGCTCCTCGTCTTTGGCGCTTTGGAGCCAGCCACGCACGGCCAAATCGAGCGCCTTCGTCCCGAACCGGCCGAGGTCGAGATGGTAGACGAGCCAGTAAAGCAGCGTGGTCATAGTCCGATAATGGCGTCGCATGCCAGTCGGTTGCATGCGTTTTCCGACATTTTCACGACCGCTCCAAGGCGGTTGGTCACGATTTGCGCGCCTCATCGATATAGAGCGCACGGAACTTGCGAGCCATCGGTCCTGGCCGTCCGCCGCCGATCTTGACGCCCTCGATCTCCACCACCGGCAGCACGAAAGCCGAGGCCGCGGTCATGAACGCCTCGCGCGCGGCCAGTGCCTCCGCGACGCTGAAAGGGCGCTCCTGCAGGCTCACCCCCTCCAGCGCGGCGAGCCGGAGCACGGCCCGGCGCGTCACGCCCGGCAGGATGTGGTGGCCAAGCGGCTGGGTGCGGATCACGCCGTCTTGATCGAGAATGAACGCCGACGACGAGGTTCCCTCGGTGACGCGGCCATCCTCAACCATCCATGCCTCGTAAGCGCCCCTCATCTTGGCTTCCTGCTTGCCCATCGCCTGCGCCAGCATCGAGGTCGATTTGATGTCCCGGCGTTTCCAGCGGATATCGGGGATGGTCACGACCTTGACCCCCGTCTCGGCATAGGGGTTAGCGAGCAGCGGCCGCGTCTGCGTGAAGGCGATCACGTTCGGCGCTGGTTTCTCGGGGTAGGCAAAATCGCGGTCTGCGCTGCCGCGCGTGATCTGCAGATAGACGATGCCTTCCTCGACGCCGTTCCGCTTGACGAGCTCTGCATGCAGCGCGCGCAAATCGTCATGGCTAAGAGGCGGGGAAAGCGCGATCTCCTTGAGCGAGCGGTCGAGGCGGGCGAGATGCGGCTCGAAATCCACCAGACGTCCGTCTAGCACCGCCGTCACCTCGTAAACGCCATCGCCGAACAGAAAAGCGCGGTCAAAGACCGAGACCTTCGCCTCTGCCTCGGGCACATACGAGCCGTTCACATAGACGATGCGGGACATGGGGAGGAAGAGTGAGGAACGTGAAAGACTTGCCTAGCGCCGGCTCGGGCCGAACGCAAGCTCGGGAAAACGGCCCCGGGGAAGCTGCTTGCTTTTCCCAACTCGGCGCTTAGGGCATACTCCACCGCCTTAAGAGGCGCATCGGCATCAAGAACGGTGCTGGCGCAAGGGGGGGACTTAAAGATGACTTCAGCAAATTTGTTGATCGTTATTATTGTCGGCACCGTGGTCGGCGCCCTGACGGGACTCGGGCTCGGCGGCTACTTTGGCAACCAATTATATCTCGCCATCCTCGCCGGCTTTCTCGGCACCATCATCGGCGCCTTGGCGCGCAATTTCATCATGGCCCTCCGATCGGGGAGGTCGGACAACTCGCGCACTCCTGTACTGGTGATCGTCTATGCCGCCGTCGCCTCGCTGGCGGCCAGCGCCGCGGCGCTGGAGATCGCGCAGCAAAGCCATCTTGAGGACTCGCCCGTTTGGATCGGGACCTTGGCAGGCCTGTTTGCCTCGATCCTGATGGCGATGCTGATGATCACCTACCACACTCATCCTGGCCAGATGCCCAAGCCGCGTTAGCAGCGCTGGCTCATTCGGCGGGGGCAGGGGCCTTGATGCTGAGGCCCGCCTCCTCGATCAGCGCAAGATCGTCGGTGACATCGTTGTTGGCGGTGGTGAGTAGCTTGTCGCCGTAGAAGATCGAATTGGCACCGGCGAGAAAGCAAAGGATCTGCGCCTCCTTGGTCAGGGCTTGCCGTCCTGCCGAGAGGCGAACCCGCGACAGCGGCATCATGATGCGCGCCGCCGCCACCATGCGCACGAGGTCGAGCGGGTCGACCGGTGGCGTGTCTTCCAATGGCGTGCCACGCACCGACACCAGCGCATTGACCGGAACGCTCTCCGGATGCGGATCGAGATTGGCGAGCGTTTCCAGCAGCCGCGCGCGATCCTTCAGGCTCTCGCCCATGCCGATAATGCCGCCGCAGCAGACTTGTAAGCCCGCGCGCCGCACGCGCTTCAGCGTATCCAGGCGCTCCTGATAGGTGCGCGTGGTGACGATGGCGCCGTAGAACTCAGGTGAGGTGTCGAGATTGTGGTTATAGGCGGTGAGTCCGGCCTCGGCGAGCCGGTCAGCCTGAGCTTGCGTCAGCATGCCGAGGGTGACGCATGCCTCCATGCCGAGCTGGCGCACGCCCTTCACCATGACGAGCACGCTGTCGAAATCCTCGCCGTCCTTCACTTCGCGCCATGCCGCCCCCATGCAGAACCGCGTGGCGCCGGCATCCTTGGCCAGCTTCGCCTTTTCCAGCACGTCGTCGACGTCGAGCAACTGTTCCCGCTTCAGCCCGGTCTTTTTCGCGTAATGCGCCGATTGCGGGCAATAAGCGCAGTCCTCGGGGCAGGCGCCCGTCTTGATCGAGAGCAGGCTGGCCAGCTGAACCGTGCCGTCCTCGTGATGGCGGCGATGGACCGCGCGGGCCTGGTCGACCAACTCGAGGAGCGGCATCGACAACAGCTCGATAACCTCGTCCCGCTGCCAGTCGTGGCGCGTTACGGCCTTGGGAGGGCTTTCGCCCGCTTGCTGAGCCGCGGGCTCGTTGCCGTTGAAAGGATTCGCGCTTTTTTGCAGCTCTGGCATGTATCGGGATTGGTTGCTGGGCCCTGAACGCTTCGCTAATACAGGATCATGGCGGCAAACGAAAGCAGGTACAGGGCCTTTCTCGACGCCCGCGCGCGCGAGGGCTTGCGGCGATCGCTGCTGACGGTCGCAGCGCGCGATGCGCGGGTGATCGGCGCGGAAGGACGCTCCTACATCAATTTCGCCAGCAACGACTATCTCGGGCTTCGCTTCAACCAGACGCTGATCGCCCGCGCGGTCGAATGGGCCGAAACTTACGGTGTCGGCTCCGGCGCCTCGCGCCTCGTCACCGGCAATCTCGACCTGTTTGCGCCACTCGAAGCCAAGGTCGCCTCACTCAAGGGGAAGCCGGCCTCGCTGGTGATGGCGTCAGGCTTCCAGACCAACGCCGCGGTGCTTCAGGCGCTGTTCGACCAGACTGTGCTCGGTGCCGAGCCTCTCGTCTTCGCCGACCGGCTCAATCACGCGAGCATGCATTTCGGCTGCCAGGCCGCCGGCGTGCGGCAGCTCCGCTACCGCCATTGCGACGCCACCCATCTCGCTGAGCTTCTGAGTCAATATCAAGGAGATGAGCGGCCGCGCTTCATCCTGACCGAGAGCGTGTTCTCGATGGATGGCGACGTCGCGCCGCTCGCCGAAATCGCGCGTCTCGCCCGTGAGCATGACGCCTGCCTCGTCGTTGACGACGCGCATGCCACGGGAATTCTCGGGCGAGGGGGTTCGGGCCTGTCCGGCGACGCCGATATCGTCATCGGCACCTTCTCCAAGGCGCTTGGCGGTTTTGGCGGCTATGTCGCTTCGACCGAGACGATGCGCGACTATCTCATCAATCGCTGCGGCGGCGTCATCTACTCCACGGCGCTCCCGCCGCCTGTGCTCGGCGCCATCGACGCCGCGCTCGACCTCGTGCCCGGCATGGATGCAGAGCGGGCTTATGTCGCGCGTTTGGTCGAGCGGTTTCGCGCGGGCGCCAGCGCCATCGGGCTCGATACCGGCGCTTCGACCACCCAGATCGTGCCTGTCATCTTGGGATCGCCGGACTCTGCTATCGCCATGAGCGGACGCCTGAAGCGTGCCGGGCTGTGGGCGTCGGCCATCAGGCCACCGACAGTCCCGGTCGGGACGGCCAGGCTGAGAGTGGCCTTCACCGCGGCGCACGAGGAGTCCGACATCGATCGGCTTTTGGACGTGCTGACCAGCGAGGATGCGCGCCGCCCCGCCAGCGCCATGTAAAGTCGCAACATGCGTTTCGTCCTCGTTCATGGCTGGGGCTTCCATGCCGGCATCTTTGCCGATCTCGTCAGACATCTCGATGGCGCCGAGACCACGCTGATCGATCTCGGCTTTGTGTCCGGAGGGCCTAAGGGCGCGACGGACTGGCCGACTGACGCCATCGCCATCGGCCATTCGCTCGGTCTGCTGTGGTTGCTGGAGCAGGGGGGTGGCCGCTTCAGGGGCCTCGTCAGCATCCAGGGCTTCGACTGCTTTTGCCGTCATATCTCCCCCTCGCGTATCGCCGCGCTGAAGCGGGGCCTTGAGCGGGAGCCTGGAGGCACGCTCCAGACCTTCTGGCGGTCCTGCGGCGCGGCGGGTTTCGCTCTGCCGCAAGCGCTGAATGTCGCGCGGCTCGACGAAGGACTCGATTGGTTGATGCATTGGGACGGGCGAAAGGCTAAACAGGAGCTCGCCTGCCCCGTCCTTGCCCTTGCCGCCCGCGACGACGCCATCGTGCCGGCGTCGATGAGCGAGGCGATCTGGGAGGACACCGGCATCATCTGGTCACAAGACGGGGGTCATGTCCTGCCCTTGAGGCACCCGCGATGGTGCGCGCGTCATGTCCTTGAATTCGCCAGTGCTCTCCCGTCGTAGCGCGGAAATCGCCGCAAGCTTCGGCGCTCACGCGAAAAGCTACGAGCGCCATGCCGGGCTTCAACGCGCGGTCGCCGACCGGCTCGCACGCCTGCTGCCCGAGCGCAAGCAGCCGAACGTGCTCGAGCTGGGTTGCGGCACGGGCCTGTTCAGTCGCCATCTGCTTGCGCGCTATCCCGAAGGACGTTTCGTTCTGACCGACGCGGCACCGGCCATGATTGCCGAATGCCGGCGCAATCTCGCAGCCGCGGATCAATCACGGATCAGCTTCGAGGTGATGGATGCGGGCGAGGCGGGAGGCCATGCCGAGCTCGACCTGATCGTGTCGAGCATGACATTGCATTGGCTGGCGGACCCTGCCGCAAGCCTCGAGCGCTTGCGGCGGCTACTCGCCCCGAGCGGTGTCCTGCTGTACGCGACGCTCGGCCCTGACAGCTTCGCCGAATGGCGCGGCGCGCTCGCGCACGAGGGGCTGCCCAGCGGGCTTGCCGAGATCAAGCCGCTTCCCGGACTTGTCGCGGAGGAGCGCTTGGCGCCCGATGCCGACGCCCTCGCCTTCCTCCGCCGCATGGAGGCGGTGGGAGGGCTGACGCCAAGAGAGGGCTATACGCCGCTTTCTCCAGGCGCGCTTCGCCGCGCCATCCGCGCAACCGACGCTGCGCACGGCGGCCACATTACCTGGCACATCGTCTATGGGCTGCTCAATGCGCCCGACGCCAGCGCATCCAAGCATTCGACAATACCGGCGTAGGCGCGGGCCAACTCCTCGTCGGTGACGCAGTAAGGGGGCATGAGGTAGATCGTCTGCCCGAGCGGCCTGATATTGAGGCCGTGCGCGAGGAACCAGTTGCGCAAGGCGCGGCTCTCCCAGGATTGATAGCCGCCGCCCGCGTTGACGTCGAAGGCGAGGATCGAGCCGATCACGCGCAGCCTGGTCACGTCGGGCCGCGTCGCAAGCTCACCCATGAATTCGCGATGCCTCCGGTTGATCCGCGCGATGCGCTCCAGCGTCTTCTCTTCCTCGAACAGCTGCAGCGAGGCCAGCGCCACGGCGCAGGCCAGCGGATTGGCGGTGAAGGAATGGCCATGCGGCAGGGCGCGCTCGAAGCTCTCTCCCAGGAACGCCTCGAAGATCGGCTCCCGCGCCACGGTCACCGCCATCGGCATATAGCCGGCCGTCAGCCCCTTCGACAGGCAGACTAGGTCTGGGACGATATCCGCCTGCTCCATGGCGAACATCGTCCCGGTCCGTCCGAAACCGGTCGCCACCTCGTCGAAGATGACGAGCACGCGGGCGTCTCGCGCCAGCTTCACCAGCCGCTTGAGGAAGCTTGGGCGGCAAAGCCGCATGCCCCCCGCGCCTTGCAGTAACGGCTCGATGATCAGCGCGGCGATGGTATGCCCGCGGTCGGCGAGCAGCGCCTCGAAGGCCGACAGCGCACCAGCTTCGCGCTCCTCGGCCGCATCGTCGCCGGCGAAGGTGGCGGGACAGGGGAGCACCACGACCTTGCACATCAGGTCGCGGAACGCCGTGAACAATTGCGAGCCGCGGCCGAGCGACATGGCGCCCAGCGTGTCGCCGTGATAGCCGCCGTCGAAGGCGACCAGCGACCGGCGACCGGCCTCTCCGACATTGATCCAGTATTGATAGGCGATCTTCAGCGCGACCTCGACCGAGGTCGATCCGTCGTCGGAGAAGAACACGCGCGAGAGGTCGCCCGGCAGCACTTTTGCGATTGCTTCGGCAAGATCGGCGGCGGGTTGGTGCGTGAAGCCGGCGAACATCACATGCTCGAAGTTCGCCGCCTGCGCGGCGAGCGCCGCATTGAGCTTCGGATGCGAATGCCCATGCGTGCAGGTCCACCAGGAGGACACCATGTCGAGAATTTCGTTGCCGTCGGCGTCGAACAGGGAGGCGCCCTTGGCGCCGGCAATCACCATTGGCTCGGTCTCGGCGCCATGCTGGGTGTAGGGGTGCCAGACATAGCGCCGGTCGCGCGCCAGCACCTGCTTGGCGAGCGACGCGGGCGATCGCGCGCGCGATTTCGGATCGTCGTTCATGCGGCCGCCCGTGCGAGCTTAGCGAGATCGAGCTCGGGCTGGATGGCCCTGAGCGTCGCCGGCGTCACCTGATCGAGCCAAGGAATCTCGGCGATGATCTCCACCTGGCCGTAGCGCTCGATCGCGGCGCGATTATGCGGCGTTTCCGGGCCGTTCACCACCACGCCGGCGAGCGGCAGCCCGCGACGCCTGATGGCCTCGATCGACAACAGCGTGTGATTGATGGTGCCGAGCGTCGACCGGGTGACGAGCACGATCGGCAGCTCGAGTTGGTCGGCGAGGTCAACGACGAAGGCCGTATCGGTCAGCGGCACCAGCAGGCCGCCGGCGCCCTCGACCACCAGCGGTCTGTCGCTCGCGGGCAGGACCAGCTTCTGCATGTCGATGCTGAGGCCAGCCCTATGTGCCGCCTCATGCGGGGCGATCGGCTCGGGCAGCACATAGGCTTCGGGTAGGATGCGCTCGGGCGCGACCTCGGTTAGCCGGCGCACGACCTCGGAATCCGTTTCCGGATGATTGCCGGCCTGCACCGGCTTCCAGTAATTCGCGCCGAGGCGCGCCACGAGCCAAGCTGAAACGACCGTCTTGCCGACGTCGGTGTCGGTCCCCGTGACGAAAAAACCTTCCACCTTGTTCTACGCCCTTGTGAGGCTCCTCCGTAATAGGGGCGAGACTGTATAGAGCGAACGCCATCGAGGCAAAGGAAGTAGACGCCGGCGCGGGTTTCAGGTGACATGGGTCACCCATGCGCCGTTTTTTCCTCGTCTCGCTCGTTGCGTTCGTCGCGTTTTTCCCCCTCCAGGCGGCGGGGGCCAAGACGCTGCGCATGGCCTATGACTCCGACCCCACCTCGCTTGATCCGCATGAGCAGCTGTCAGGCGCCACGCTCCAGCTGTCCCATCTCCTGTTCGACCCGCTGATCCGATTTCGGCAGGACCTCACGCTTGAGCCGCGGCTTGCCAAGAGCTGGGAGAAGATCGACGAGCGCACCACGCGGTTCCATTTGCGCGAAGGCGTGAAGTTCCAGTCGGGGCGCACGCTCTCTGCTGACGACGTGGTGTGGACCTTCAACCGGCTGAAGCAGAGTCCCGACTTCAAGGCGCTGTTCGAGCCGTTCAGCGAGGCGAAGGCCGTCGACGATCTGACCGTCGATCTCATCACCAAGGGTCCGTACCCGCTGGTGCTGAACCTCGCCACTTACATCTTTCCGATGGACCGCGAATTCTATTCTGGCACCGACGAGCGCGGGAAACCCAAGGACGCGATCGTGAAGTCGGGCGCGTCCTTCGCTTCGAGCCACGCAAGCGGCACCGGACCGTTCGTCGTCACCGAGCGCGAGCAGGGCGTCAAGCTCGAGCTGAAGCGCTTTACCGATTATTGGGATACGGCCTCTCCCGGCAATGTCGATCAGATCGTCTTCACGCCGATCAAGGAACCGGCCACGCGGGTCGCCGCGCTGCTCGCCGGCGATGTCGATTTCATCGCGCCGTTGCCGCCGACCGATCTCGCCCGCATCAAGGACAATGCGTGCTGCACGCTGATCACCATGCCGAGCACGCGGGTGATCACTTTCGAGCTGAACCAGGATCGCGTCCCCGCCTTCAAGGACAAACGCGTGCGGCTTGCCATGTCCTATGCGCTGAATCGCGAGGGGATCGCGCAGAAGATCATGCGCGGGCTCGCCTCCGCCGCGGGCGAACTCAGCCCGCCCGGCTATGCCGGCTACGATCCCGCGCTGGTCCCTCGTTACGACCTCGCCAAGGCCAAGGCGCTGATGCAGGAGGCTGGCTACGCCGACGGCTTCTCCGTCACGATGATGTCGCCCAACAACCGCTATATCGAGGATGCGCGCATCGCCGAGGCGGTCGCCGCCATGCTGGCCAAGATCAACATCAAGGTCGATCTGCAGACGATGCCCAAGGCGCAATATTGGCAACGCTTCGACGAGCGCGCCGGCGACGTCATGATGATCGGCTGGCAATCGGACACCGAAGACTCCGCGAATTTCTACGAGTTCCTGGTGATGACGCCGGACAAGTCGACGGGCTACGGCCAATACAATGCCGGCAATTACTCCAACCCTGAGGTCGACCGGCTGACGCTAGAGACCCAGACCATGACCGATCCAAAGGCGCGCGCCGAAGTGCTGCAGAAGATCGAGCAAATCCTCTACGACGATGCCGCTCTGCTGCCGCTGCATTGGCCGCATCTTTCTTGGGCGGCGCGCAAGAACGTTCGCATCGACAAGGTCGTCAATGTCATCGACATGCCCTATCTCGGTGATCTGGTGATCGAGTAGGAGCGGAAAGTTTCAAGCTCGCAGGAGACGGAGCATGCTTAGGAAAATTCTCATCGGTCTCGCCGTGCTGGTGGCACTGTTCGTCATCGTCGTCGCCATGCAGCCGTCGGAGTTTCAGGTCGAGCGTACGGCCACGATCGCCGCGCCTCCCGCTGACGTGTTTGCTCAGGTCAGCGACCTACACAAATGGGACGCATGGTCGCCTTGGGCGAAGCTCGATCCGAACGCGAAGATCACGTTCGAAGGACCCGAGGCAGGGCAGGGCGCGGCCATGTCTTGGTCCGGCAACGATAAGGTCGGCGAAGGCAAGATGACCGTGGTTGAAAGCAAGCCCAACGATGCTATCGTCCTCAAGGTCGATTTCGTCAAGCCGTTCGAGGGCACGAGCAATTCGACGTTTGCCTTCAAACCGGAGGGAGACGGCACGGCCGTAACCTGGACCATGTCGGCCCATCACAATTTCATCGAGAAGGCGTTCTGCCTGGTGATGAACGGCAAGAAGATGGTTGGCGGCGACCTGGAGAAGGGCCTGGCGCAGCTCAAATCGCTCGCCGAGCAAAAATCCTAAGTCCGCAGCCCATCAGGCGCAGCGGCGCCTACTTCTTGCAGACGCTCGCATAGTCCAATTGCTGCTTGGCCTTCCTACGCTCGCAATCGTTTGGGAACTCTTTGCCGCTGCAGGCGCAAACGGGGATGTGTTCCTTGGTGCAGACCTGCGGCGAATCCTTGACGCAGGTGCCCGCGCCATCGATGACGTCGCATTGGCCGGCGGGGTGTTCGCACCACAATCCCTTATCGCAATGGATGGCGGCGATGCCGTCGCAGGTCTCCCCCTCTGTGGCTGCGAAGGACGGGGAGAGCGGCAGGATCAAAAGGCCTGCAAGGACTGGCAGAACAAGAAATGTACGCATCTGAACCTCCGACAACATTGCCCCAAAAACGCGAAAGCATAGCATACTGCTAGTATAGGTTGTATCACTTTAGGTTTCCGCACGGAGTAGGCGGCGCTGGCCGAGCGCGCCACGGCCGAGAGGCGGATCGGCCTTTCGCGACTGCACGGTGATATACTTGCGTGGCGTGCGAGCGGCCGAGCCGCCAGGCATTGGCTTGCCGCAAGGACCACGATGGGAGGGGCAGAGCGTTTCGAGTTTGCCTCGACTGGGATGACCTGGGGAACCCTGAGGGCCGATCTACTTGTGAAGCCGGCCGCCGGCGCCCGCGCCGTCTTGATCATGGCTGGCGTCGGCGTATTGACCGGCGTTCTTTCCAGCCTTCCTTCGCCTCTGCCTGATCTCAGACTCGAGAATCCCGACATCCTGATCAATGCGGCAGGGATCCCGCTGCATGCGGGCATTGCCTTCGGGGTGGGGATGGCGATCATGTTGTGGCTCTGGGCCAATCGTGATCCCGGCAAATGCCTGCTTGCTATGGCATTGATCCTGATGGGCTGGCTTGCCGCTGTGAACACCGCGAACGACGTGATGTCGGCCGTCGTAAGCTCTGATCTGTTCGGCACGGTCGAGGGTGCGAAGGCGAGTCGGGAGGTCGTGGGGTGGATCCTGGCAGGACTTGTCGGAGGCGCGATCGGGGGCGGTCTCACCGCGTTTGGCGCGGGCGTCCCGGCCCAAGCTATCAGGCGTCCCGAAGCCTGGAGCGTGATTGTCCTTGCCGGTGCGTTGTTGGGTCTTCTGCTCTACCCCGCCGCCAATCTGGACCTGATCGCATTTCTCTTCGTGCCGTGGCAGGCGGCGGTCGCCGCCTGTATCGGCTATGGCCTGAGCCGCGACACTGCATGACTCCTGTTAGTTCTGGACCGAAAGCAGGGGCATGAAGGCGTTTGCCGCGGGGCTGACCTTCTTCGCGCGCCGCTTGCTGCAGGCCGCGCTCGTCATGCTGGCGATCGTGATCATCGCCTTTGCCGTGCGCTCGGCGCTGGGCGATCCCTTGCGCGAGATCATGGGCGAGGCGGTGCCCGAAGCCGAGCGCGCCAAGTTGATGCATGAACTCGGCCTCGATGCGCCTTGGCCCGTGCAGTTCGCGCGCTATCTTGGTGGCGCGGTGCAAGGCGACCTCGGCACCTCCTTCATCTACAAGCGACCGACGCTCGCAATCGTGCTGGCGAAATTTCCCGCAAGCTTCGAGCTCGTGTTCGGCGCGAGCTTGATCGTGCTGCTCTTCTCGTTGCCGGCCGGGATCTATGGCGCGGTCCGTCCGCGCTCGCTCGGCGCGAGGCTGGTTCTCGGCTTGAGCGTCCTCGGCATCTCGATCCCGGTGTTTCTGACCGGCATCTTCCTCATCACCATCTTCTCGGTCTGGCTCGGCTGGCTTCCGGCGTTCGGCCGCGGCGAGACGATCCGTCTTGGCTTTTGGGAGACGGGTCTGCTCACCACGGACGGGCTCAAGCACCTGGTGCTGCCGGCGCTGACGCTTTCCTCGATCATGCTGCCGCTGTTCATCAGGCTGGTGCGCGGCGCCATGCTGGACGAGCTCGGCCATGATTATGTGCGCACCGCGCGCGCCAAAGGCGCGTCGCCACCGCGCGTCTGGCTCAACCATGCTCTGCGCAATGCGCTGCTGCCGCTCGCGGCGGTCGGCGGGCTCCAGATCGGCACGCTCGTCGCCTACACGCTGTTGACCGAGACGGTGTTCCAATGGCCCGGCATGGGCTTCCTCTTCCTCGAGGCGGTGACCCGCGCCGACATTCCGCTGATCACCACCTATCTCGTCTTTGTCGGGCTGCTGTTCGTCGTCACCAACACGCTTGTCGATATCGTGAGCCTCATGCTCGATCCCCGTATCAGCCTTGAGGGCACACGATGATCGCCGGAGCCTTGCGCGCAAGCCCGCGCGCCGTCGCCTCTTTCGCCGCCGAGCGGCCGGGGGCGGCGCTGGCCGCCTTTGTCCTTGGCATCGTCGCTCTGGCGGCGCTTCTTGCGCCGCTGATCTCCCCCCACGACCCGTTCGATCTCGCCTCCTTCGACGTGCTCGACGCGACCCTGCCGCCGGTCTGGCTCGACAGCAGCGATCCCCGATTTCTGCTCGGCACCGACGCGCAAGGTCGTGACCTCTTGAGCGCCATACTCTACGGCACACGCATTTCCCTCACCGTGGGCGTGCTGGCGGTCTTGATCCAGGCGGGGATCGGCGTGCCGCTTGGCCTCTTGGCGGGCTACACCGGGGGGCGAACGGATACCCTCGTCAGCCGTGCCGCCGACATCCAGCTTTCGCTCTCGACCCTGATGCTGGCCATCATCGCGCTCGCCCTGTTCCGCGCGGGCCTCGGCGGGGAGAGCTTGAGCCGCTACGCCGTGCCGCTGCTCGTTGTCGTCATTGGGCTCGCCGAATGGCCCTATTTCGCGCGCACGGCGAGGGCCGCCACCCAGGTCGAGGCCGCCAAGGATTATGTGCGGGCGGGGAGGGCGCTCGGCGCCACCAACTTCGCCATCATGGGGCGCCACATCCTCCCCAATATTCTTTCGCCGCTGATCGTCGTGGCGACCACGCAAGTGGCGGGCGCGATCATGGCCGAAGCGGCGCTCTCGTTTTTGGGCCTCGGCATGCCGGTGACCAAGCCGTCGCTCGGCACGCTGATCCGCTCTGGCTACGATCTGATTTTCGCCGGCGCTTGGTGGGTGACGGTCCTTCCGGGGCTCGTGCTGATCGCCGTTCTGATCTCCATCAATGTACTTGGCGACGCTTTGCGCGATGCGCTTGATCCGCGCGGGACCGCCCGTTGAATCAAAATCGCAGGCAGTTATCCCTAAGCCCTTGAAAGGTAGGTCTGTCTCGAACCATAAGGTATAGTGGGTAGCCTCACCCCCGGCTGGACCCGGCCGGAATTGCCGTTAAGGAGCGCCTCATGCCTACAAGTCCGGCCAATCCGGAGCTTGTCTTTTCCTTGCGCCGCGTGACCGAGCGCGCGGCCATGGCCGCCTTCAGCTGGATCGGCCGTGGCGACAGCCAAGATGGCGGCCGTGCTGCACTTGAGGCCATGCGCGGCGCGCTTGCCGATGTCGACATCGATGCCGTGGTGGCGATCGGCGAGGCGACGCGTGGAGAGGCGCCACAGCCCCAGCGCGGCGAGCGGCTAGGCCGCCCCGGTGCCGTGTTCAAGGCCGATATCGCCGTCGATCCGGTGGAGGGCACGAGCTATCTCGTGCGCGGCCAGACCAATGCGCTTGCCGTGCTCGCAGTCGCCCCGCGTGGCGCCATGCTGAACCCGGGTCCCGCCTTCTACATGGAGAAGTTCGTGGCGAGCGCGCCTGCCCGCGGCAAGATCGACCCGAGCTGGCCCGTCGAGAAGAAGCTCGCCGCCCTGGCCGAGGCTCTCGGCAAGGATGTGTTCGAGCTGACGGTGTTCGTGCTGGAGAAGCCGCGCCACCGCGAGCTGGTCGATCGCATCCTGGCGACCGGCGCGCGGGTCGCGCTTTATCCCGCTGGCGACGTCGCCGGGGCGCTGATGGCGGCCATTCCCGGCTCCGGTATCGATGCCTTGATGGGAACAGGCGGTACACCCGAGGGCGTTATGTCTGCATGCGCCGTCAGGGCGCTCGGCGGCGAGTTTCTGGCTCGCCTCGATCCGCAATTGCAAACCGAGGCGAAGGCGGTCAAGGAGGCCGGCATCGACACCGCGAAATGGTATGAGCGCGACGAGATTATCAAATCCAATAACGTGTTTTTCTGCGCCACTGGGATCACCACCGGCCTGATGCTCGAAGGTGTCGAGCGGACACGGACCCACTATAAGGTGCAGACCATGATGATAACGGGAGCAACTGGCGAGCGGCAAATCCTGACGAGCTATATGCCGAGCGAGCGCTCGGCGAGCATCGCGGCCCGCGACGTCGCTTGACTCCCGATCTTGGGAGGAGTGCCTGGAGTGCCAAATGTCGAAACGGGTTGATCATCCGATCATCCTCGGCATCGTCGGTGATTCTGCGTCGGGTAAGTCGACACTGTCTGCGGGTGTGGCCCAAATCCTGGGCGAAGAACACTGCACGGTGATCTGCACCGACGACTATCATCGCTATGACCGCAAGGCGCGCGCCGCTGCGGGCCTGTCGGCGCTCGACCCGCGCTCGAACTATGTCGACGTGCTCGAGCAGCATTTGCGCCTGCTGCGCCACGGCGAACCGATCCTGAAGCCGGTCTACGACCACAGGCAGGGCACGCTGGAGCCGCCCGAATATGTCAGGCCGAAGGGCTTCGTCATCGCCGAAGGTCTGCTCGGCTTCGCCACGCGCGCCATGCGCGATTGCTACGATGTGAAGATCTATCTCGACCCCGAGGAGGAGCTCAGGGTGAGGTGGAAGATGCACCGCGACACCACCAAGCGCGGCTATTCAAGGGAGCAGGTCCTGGCGCAGCTCAACCGGCGCGAAAGCCACGCCGCGAACTTCGTGCATCCGCAGCGCACCTTTGCCGACATCGTCATCCGCTTCCAGCGCCCTGCCGATGCCAACGGCTCCGATACCAGGCTCGACGTTCGGCATATCCTCCGGCCGACTCTGCCCCATCCCGACTTCACCCCTCTGTTCGACGGGTCGAGCAATGCCGGGCTGCATTTGGAGCTTGCCCGCGACCGGGACGGCAAGCCCGTCGACGTACTTGAGATTAATGGGAATATCTCCGACAAGAGGGCCGAGCGGATCGAAGATCTGCTATGGAACCTCATTCCGGAGGCGGGACATCTGCGCGACGAAGTCGGCCGCATCGATTTGGCCAACGGCGCAAAGAGCCATCCCCTGGCGCTGACCCAGCTTCTCGTGGGGTATCACGCAGTCAAGGCTGCGATGGGCATCCGCGCGTATTAGAATTTCACGAATTTGGGGGAAGGATCGATGGCCGAAGCCCTGATGCAAAATCAGGCGACACCCGAGGCGACTCACCAGGACATGGCGAATGCCATCAGGGCGCTCGCCATGGACGCCGTGCAGAAGGCCGATTCCGGCCATCCCGGCATGCCGATGGGTATGGCCGACGTCGCCACCGTGCTGTTCACGCGCTTTCTGAAGTTCGATGCCGCGCACCCGGATTGGCCCGACCGCGACCGGTTCGTGCTCTCGGCCGGCCATGGCTCGATGCTGCTCTATGCGCTGCTCTATCTGACCGGCTATCCGGAGATGGAGCTCGAGGAGCTGAAAAATTTCCGCCAACTCGGCTCACGCACGCCGGGGCACCCGGAATATGGCCATGCGCCGGGCATCGAAACCACCACCGGCCCGCTCGGGCAGGGGCTGGGCAACGCCGTCGGCATGGCGCTCGCCGAGCGGCTGCTCAATCGCCGCTACGGCGACGAGATCGTCAACCATTACACTTATTGCGTGGTGGGCGACGGCTGCCTGATGGAGGGCATCAGCCACGAGGCAATCTCGTTTGCCGGCCACCTCAAGCTCGGCCGTCTCATCGTGCTGTTCGACGACAACCAGATCTCGATCGACGGGCCGACCAGCCTTGCCGTCTCCGACGACCAGATCGAGCGCTTCAAGGCGTCGGGCTGGCATACGGCGCGGGTCAACGGCCACGATCCGGAGAGCCGTCGCCTTGGCCATCGAGAACGCGCGTGCTGTCACCGACCGGCCGTCGCTGATCGCCTGCCGCACCATCATCGGCTATGGCGCGCCGAGCAAGGCGGGCACCGCCGCGACCCACGGGTCGCCGCTCGGCGAGGAGGAGATCAAGGGCGCGCGCGAGAAACTCGGCTGGCGGCACCATCCCTTCGAGCTTCCGAAGCCGGTGCTCGCCAGCTGGCGCGCCGCCGGCACGCGGCACCGCGCCGCCTATGATGCTTGGGCGCAAGCCGCCAAGCGGCTCGATGCGTCGGCGCGCGATGGCCTCACCGATCCGATCGACGACAAGGTGAGCGCCGCGATCGTCGCCGCCGTTGCCGCGCTCAAATCGGACTTCACCCGCGAGCATGCCAAGCTGGCGACGCGGCAATCCTCGCAAAAGGTCCTCGAGAAGCTGCTGCCCATCATCCCCGGGCTGGTCGGAGGCTCGGCCGACCTGACCGGCTCCAACGGCACGCTCACCAAGACGAGCGTCGTGATCAAGCCCGGCGAGTTCGTCGGCAACTACATCCATTACGGCGTGCGCGAGCATGCCATGGCCGCGGCGATGAACGGACTCGCGCTGCATGGCGGCATCGTGCCTTATGGCGGCACCTTCCTGGTCTTTTCCGACTATTGCCGCCCGTCGATCCGGCTCTCGGCGCTAATGCAGCAGCGCGTGATCTACGTCATGACGCATGACTCGATCGGCCTTGGCGAGGACGGCCCGACGCATCAGCCGGTCGAGCATTTGGCCGCGCTCCGCGCCATTCCCAATCTCTATGTGATGCGTCCGGCCGACTCGATCGAATGCGCCGAATGCTGGGAGCTTGCTCTGCTCACATAAGCATACGCCGACCATCCTCACGCTGACCCGGCAGGGCGTTCCGGTCCTCCGCACGACCCATAAGGACGAAAATCTCTCGGCCAAGGGCGGCTACGTGCTGATCGAGCCGAAGGGCAAACGCGACGTGACTCTGATCGGCACCGGTTCGGAGTTGGCCTTAGCGGTCCAAGCCGCTGAGGCGCTTGAAGGCGAGGGGATCGCCGCCGCCGTCGTCTCCATGCCCTGCTTCGAGCTGTTCGAGGCGCAGGACGAGGGTTACCGCAACGCCGTCCTGGGCTCGGTCCCCCGCATCGCGGTCGAGGCCGCGGTCGGGTTCGGCTGGGAGAGATGGTTGGGCCCCAACGGCGCCTTTATCGGCATGCACGGATTCGGCGCTTCAGCCCCGGCGCAAGACCTATATAAGCATTTCGGCATCACCGCCGAGGCCGTCGCCGCCAAAGGCCGTGATCTGGTCGGCAAGACGAAAAGGTAAGGAGAGGATGGCTAATAAGCGCGTCGCCATTAACGGATTTGGCCGCATCGGCCGGCTCACGTTCAGGGCGTTCTTGGAATCAGGGCGCAAGGATCTCGACTTCGTCGCGATCAACGATCTCGGCTCGGCCGAGATGAACGCCCATCTGCTCGAGTTCGACAGCGTGCATGGGCGGTTTCCCGGCAAGATCGCCGTCGCCGGCAAGCAGCTCAAGGCCGACGGCCAGGACGTGGCGGTGCTCTCGGAAGCGACGCCCGAGAAGCTGCCGTGGCGCGACCTCGACGTCGATATCGTCATGGAGTGCACCGGCCGCTTTACCGACCGTGATGCAGCCGCCAAGCACCTGACCGCGGGTGCCAAGCGCGTGCTCGTCTCGGCGCCCTGCACCGGGGCCGATCTCACCGTGGTTTATGGCGTCAACCACGACAAGCTCACCCAGGGGCACCACGTCGTCTCCAACGCCTCCTGCACGACCAACTGCCTTGCTCCCGTGGCGCAAGTGCTGCACGAGGCGATCGGCATCAAGCACGGCTACATGACGACGGTGCATGCCTATACCGGCGACCAGCGTACCGTGGACACGTTGCACAAGGATCCTTACCGGGCGCGTGCCGCCGCGGTGAATTTGATCCCGACCTCGACCGGTGCCGCCAAGGCCGTGGGCCTCGTGTTGCCCGAGTTGAAAGGCAAGCTCGACGGGGCCTCGATCAGGGTGCCGGTGCCCAATGTCAGCATGATCGACTTGACCTTCACCGCCTCGCGCCCGACCAGCAAGGAGGAGATCAACAAGGCCATGACCGCGGCCGCTGAAGGACCGCTCAAAGGCGTGCTCGGCGTCAACGCGAAACCGCTGGTGTCGACCGACTTCAACCACGATCCCTTGAGCTCGATCTTTGACCTGGAGAGCACGCATGTGGTCGACGGCACATTCTGCCGCATCGTGTCCTGGTACGACAATGAATGGGGCTTCTCCAACCGGATGAGCGACACGGCGGTCGCCATGGGGCGGCTGCTATGAACGAGCTGGCGACGCCCGCCGCTCTGGAGGTGGACGCGCCCGCAGGGCTCGACCTCTCCCGGATCAGGAGCATCGACGGGGTCGACGTGCATGGCAAGCGCGTGCTGATCCGCGTCGACTTCAACGTGCCGATCGAAGGCGGCGTCGTCGCCGACCCGACCCGCATTACCCGCGTTCTGCCCACCATCGCCAAGCTCTCGCGGGAAGGGGCCAAGGTGATCGTGCTGTCGCATCTGGGGCGTCCCAAGGGGACGATCTCTGCCGATACCTCGTTGCGGCCCGTCGCCAAGAAGATGCAAGAACTGATGCCTGGGACCACCGTCCGCTTCATCGGCGATTGCATGGGCGAGGAGGTGAGGCGCGGGTTGGCCGCGCTCAAGCCCGGCGATGTGGCGGTGCTCGAGAATGTCCGCTTCTACCCCGGCGAGGAGAAGAACGATCCCCGCTTCGCCAAGAGCCTCGCCGAGCATGGCGATCTCTATGTCGGCGACGCTTTCTCATCGGCGCACCGGGCGCATGCCTCGGTCGACGCGATCACCGATCTGCTGCCGTCTTATGCTGGCCTGTTGATGATGGCCGAGATCACCGCGCTCGGCGAAGCCCTGGAAAATCCGGAACGGCCGGTGATGGCTATTGTCGGTGGCGCCAAGGTCTCCACCAAGATCGACGTCCTGACCCACCTTGTCTCGCGCATGGACGTTCTCGTCGTGGGCGGCGGCATGGCCAATACCTTCCTGCTCGCCAAGGGCGTGAATATCGGCGCCTCCTTCTCCGAGCCGGACTTTGTCGCCACCGCGAAGGACATCATGGCGCGCGCCAAACAGGTCGGCTGCGAGATCGTCTTGCCGACCGACGCGGTGGTCGCCAAGGAGCTGAAGCCGGGCGTCGCCTGGAGCGTCTGCTCCGTGGACGCCGTGCCGCCGGGTGCGATGATCCTCGATTTCGGACCTGATAGTATCGCCGACCTCAAGCGCCGCCTTGGGAGCATCCGCACCGTGCTGTGGAACGGCCCTCTCGGCGCCTTCGAGACCGCGCCCTTCGGCGAGGCGACCTTCGCCATCGCCCGCGAGGTCGCCCGACTGACCAAGGAGGAGAAGCTGATCAGCGTCGCCGGCGGCGGCGATACCGTCAGGGCCTTGAACGAGGCGCATGTGGCCGGCGACTTCAGCTATGTCTCGACCGCGGGCGGGGCGTTCCTGGAATGGCTCGGCGGGGCTCAGTTGCCGGGTGTAGTAGCGCTTGCCCGCAGCGGCGCCTGCGCTTCCGGCTAGTCCGCTTGCCACGGCCGGGTTCGTCCCGGCCATCCATGCTTTTCCATATCCACAGAAAGACGTGGATGCCCGGCATAAAGCCGGGCATGACAATTTTGGTTAAGCCGAATGTGGTCTAAAACAGGGCCAGGTCCCAGAGCTTAGGCCGTCAGTTCATGAGCAGAGACATCATCATCGCCCCGTCGATCCTTTCGGCCGACTTCGCCAGGCTCGGCGAGGAGGTGCGCGCCGTCGATGCCGCCGGCTGCGATTGGATCCATGTCGACGTCATGGACGGGCATTTCGTGCCCAACATCACCATCGGCCCGGACGTGGTGAAGGCGCTGCGACCGCATTCGAAGAAGCTGTTCGACGTGCATCTGATGATCGCGCCCTGCGACCCCTTCATTGAGGCCTTCGCCAAAGCCGGCTCCGACATCATCACCGTGCATGCCGAGGCTGGCCCGCATCTCGACCGTTCGCTGCAGCTGATCCGGAGCCTCGGCAACAAGGCCGGCGTCTCGATCACGCCATCGACGCCCGAGGACGCCATCGAATACGTGCTCGACAAGGTCGATCTCGTTCTGGTGATGACGGTCAATCCGGGCTTCGGCGGCCAGGCCTTCATTCCGTCCCAGCTCGACAAGATCAGGGCGATCCGCAAGATGATCGGCGCGCGACCAATTCAGCTCGAAGTGGACGGTGGCATCAATGCCGAGACGGTGCCTCTCGTGGTTGAGGCTGGCGCCAATGTCATCGTGGCGGGGAACGGCGTGTTCAAGGGCGGGGCCTATAAAGAGAACATCGCCGCCATCAGGGCCGCGGCTTTGCGCGCCCGCGCCGCTGCGGCTTAATCATCAATCATCATCACGAGTTGGTGGCAGCCCTTGCTCTCCGACCGCAACGGCCATAGCAAGAAGCCATGAATGTCACCTATGTCGGCGCGCTGATTGCGGGGCTCTTGAGCTTCCTCTCGCCCTGCGTGTTGCCGCTGGTTCCACCTTATCTCTGCTTCCTCGGCGGCACCACGTTCGACCAGCTGACCGGCGAGGACGAGACGCCGAGCCACGTCTACACCACCGTCGTGCTCTCGTCGGTCGCCTTCGTGCTCGGCTTCACCACGGTGTTCGTCATTCTCGGCGCCACGGCAAGCATGGCCGGCCAGTTGGTCGCCGCCAATCTGCCGCTGCTCAGCAAGATCGCCGGCGTGATCATCATCATTGCCGGCTTGCACTTCCTGGGCGTGATCCATTTGCCGATCCTGCACCGCGAAGCGCGCTACCACGCCGATGCGCGGCCGGCCGGCCTCATCGGTGCCTATGTCATCGGTCTTGCCTTCGCCTTCGGTTGGACGCCCTGCATCGGGCCTGTGCTCGCGGCCATCCTCGCGGTCGCTGCCGGCGAAGACTCGATGCGCCAAGGCGTCAGCCTGCTCTTGGTCTATTCCCTCGGCCTCGGCATCCCGTTCATTCTCGCCGCGCTCGCCATTAGGCCCTTCATGCGCGCCATGCAGCGCTTCCGCGGCCATCTGGCAGCCGTCGAGAAGGTGCTTGGCGGCTTCCTGGTGCTCACCGGGATTCTCTTCCTCACCAACTCCATGACGCTGATCTCCTCCTGGATGATCGAGCTGTTCCCCGGGCTTGCCAGCATCGGCTGACGCGGCGCGCTCGCTTTTGCCAGTCCACGCCGATATTGAGTGGTCATGACCGCCATCGCTCTCACCATCGCCGGCTCCAACTCCTCCGGCGGCGCAGGCATCCAGGCCGACCTCAAGACCTTCTCCGCGCTCGGCGTCTACGGGGCGAGCGCGATCACGGCGTTGACCGCGCAGAACACCCAAGGTGTCGAGGCGGTGCTGGTCGTTCCGCCGGACTTCGTGGCGCGTCAGGTCCAGGTGGTGGCGCGAGACCTTAAAGTCGGCGCCGTCAAGATCGGCATGCTGGCGACGAGCGAGGTGATCGAGGCCGTGGCCGGCGCGCTCGAAGCGTTGCCGGGCGTGCCCGTGGTGCTCGACCCGGTCATGGTCGCGGCCTCGGGCGACGTGCTGCTCGACGACGATGCCATCGCCACCCTGCGCACCGTTCTGCTACCGCGCGCCACCGTCATCACGCCAAACCTGCCCGAGGCGGCCAAGCTTCTCGGCGTTGACGACGCCAAGACCGAAACCGAGATGGCGGAGCAGGCGCGCCAGCTCAAAGCGCTGGGCGCCAAGGCCGTGCTCGTCAAAGGCGGCCATGCAGAGGGCGTCGAGGCGGTCGACCTTCTGCTCGACGAACAGGGCGAACTGCGTCTGACTGCGCGGCGCGTCGCCACCAGCAACACCCACGGCACCGGCTGCACGCTCTCATCGGCCATCGCCGCGGGGCTCGCCAAAGGCGTCTCCCTGCGCGAGGCGGTGGTCGCCGCCAAGGCCTATGTCACGGCGGCAATCGAAGCGGCTGACGCGCTTGAGATTGGCGAGGGCAGGGGGCCCGTACATCATTTCCACGCGCTGTGGCCGCGGAAGTGATGGGCTAGCTCTCGGCCACCACCGTCACCTGCTGCTCGCCGAGGCCCGACACGGTCAGCCGCAGCTCATCGCCTGCCTTCAGGAACACCCGTGGATTGCGCGCCATGCCCACGCCGGGCGGCGTTCCCGTGGTGATCACGTCCCCGGGCATCAGCGTCATGTATTGGCTGATATAGGCGAGGAGGGCGGCGACGCTGAAGACCATGGTGGAGGTCGATCCGGTCTGCATGCGCGTGCCATTGAGATCGAGCGTCAGCTCGAGCTTTTGCGGGTCTGGGATTTCATCGGTGGTGACGAGCCAGGGCCCGAGCGGACCGAAACTGTCATAGCTCTTGGCCTTGATCCACTCGCCGGGGCCGCCCTTTTGCAGGCTCCGTTCCGACAAATCGTTGCAGATCGTATAGCCGGCGACATAGTCGAGCGCCTCGGCCTCGGGGACGTTCTTCGCCCGCGTGCCGATGACGAAGGCAAGCTCGACCTCGAAATCCATGCGCTTGAACCTCGGGGGCTGGAGTACGGGATCGGTGGGCCCGGAGACGCAGGAACTCGCCTTGGCGAAGACGATCGGCACTTCGGGAAGGGGCATGCCGGTTTCTTCGGCATGGTCCCGATAGTTCAAGCCGATGCCGAGAAATTTCGGCACGACGCCCACCGGCGGTCCGAGCCGGGGCTCGCCTTCAACCAAAGGCAGCGCGGAGAGATCGAGCGCCTTGAGACGATTCAGGCTTTCCCGCCCCAACGCCTCGCCCGCGAGGTCCGGCACGATCTTGGAGAGGTCGCGGATGCGGCCGCCTTGATCAAGAATTCCCGGCTTTTCCCTGCCAATTTCGCCATAGCGCAGCAGCTTCATCGATCCTCCCCCGGTGCGATTTTCTGCATGATGCACGTGGGCACGGGGCGCGGCAACGGACCGCTTGGGGTAGGAGAGTGAATCACTTCGAGCGCTTTGTGGCTGAGTGACCCGGCACGTGGCGGAACTGCAACAGAATCCGACAAAGTTTTTGCGCCGAACACCCGTGTTACGAGCGGCGGTGCTTCGTGCGGAGGCATCGGCGTCACGGCCTCGCGTTGATCGACGGCGAGCATTAGGCCGTTGAGTTATATATATAAATCCGTCCTACCAGCGATCTGACACGGACCCTTCGCTTGCCCGATTTTGCATTTGCGCAACAGTCGCCGCCGTTTTTCGTGTTGGGCATCGCACAATGTTGAAGCGTCCAGAGCGGGAGGCTAGCCTCGTTTCATAGATGGGGGACGGGGCTGGGGGGCCTAGTTCAACACCGAACGGGGAAGCTTAGAGGGACCTGACGAACACCGAAAACGTGAGGCTCAGGAATATGATGGGGGGGCGAGCCGAAGCCCGCTATTAAGGCCATGCCTTTGGCGCTCGGCTCGTTTCGCAGGGAAGACCGGCCCGGTCCATCCGGGCCGGTTCTTTTTTGCGCGCTAGAAACCGAGTTTGGCCAGCGTCGCGTCGATTCCCGCGAGATAGCTGGACCCGAATAGCCTGACATGCACCAGCCGCGGATAGAGATTGTAGAGGCCCAGCCGAAGCTCGTGGAAGCCCGCCTCTAGCGGCATCGCGCTGGTATAGGCCTCGAAGAAAGCCGCTCCGAACGTCCCGAACAGAGTGGTGAAGGCGAGCTCGATCTCAGGGCTGCCGCAATAGATCGCGGGGTCCACCAATCCGGCGATCCGCCCGCTCCGCGTAAGCACGTTCCCGGTCCAGAGATCGCCATGCAGCAGGCTCGGGAAGGCGGGCTCGATCAGAAGCTCGTCGAGCCGCTCCGCCAGGCGCTCGATGCGGTGAAGCATCTCCGGCGGCAAGCGCCCCTCTCGCTGCGCCTCCTTCGCCATGAACAGCAGGCGATGATCGCGGAAGAAGGGCACCCAGCTTGACGACGGAGGGTTCGGCTGGTGCAGCGGCCCAATCAGCGTGTCCCGCGCATAGCCGAATCGCTCGCGCTTGGTCGCGTGCAGTTTCGCGATCAGCTCGCCCGCGTGCCGCTCCACGCTCGTGGTGATGCCGCCGCTGTCGGTCTCGATGAAGTCCATGACGAGGAGATCGCCGTCGGCATAGTGGACCTGTGGGACAGGGAGATCTGAGAGTCGCGCGAGCTCCTTGAGCATGTAAGCCTCAAGCTCGAGATGCGATCTGCCGCCCTCGCCAGCCTGCCGCGCCTTCACCGCCAAGCGCCGGCCGTCGGCAAGCGCGATCCGCAGTCCCGTCAGGCCGAACCCGACGGGGAGGGAACTAGCCTCCACCACAGCCGAGCCTAGCTTCGTCTCCAGCTCAGCTTTGAGCGCGCTGCCGATCATCGTGCCGCCGTTAACGCTGGGCGCCGCCAATGTCACAAGCCTGATACAAAATCACTTTAACTCCGCAACCATCGTGTTGAAAAAACAGGATGAAGACGACGTGCAGCATGAGCCCGGGGTGAGGCGTCACCGCGCACTGTTCATCTCGGATCTTCATCTGGGCACCAAAGCCTGCCAGGCCGGAGCCTTCCTCGATTTCCTGCGCTGCCACGACGCTCCGCAAATCTACCTGATCGGCGACATCATCGACTTCTGGCGCATCAAGCGCGGCATCTATTGGCCGCAATCGCACAACGACGTCCTGCAAAAGCTGCTACGCAAGGTGCGCAAGGGCACCGAGCTCGTCCTCATTCCCGGCAATCACGACGAGGCCTTTCGCGAATATTGCGGCTTGCAATTTGGCGGCATCGCCATTGAGCGCAATACCGTCCATGTGGGCGCCGACGGCAGACGTTATCTTGTCATCCACGGCGACGAATTCGACGTGGTGGTGCGCTACGCCAAATGGCTCGCTCTGCTGGGCGACTGGAGCTACGAGCTCGCGCTTTGGGCCAACACCCATTTCAACGTGCTGCGCCGCTGGTTCGGCATGCCCTATTGGTCGCTGTCGGCCTATTTGAAACACAAGGTCAAGCGCGCGGTGAACTATATCGGCGAGTTCGAGACGGCGCTCGCGCAGGAAGCGCGCCGCCACGGCGCACAAGGCGTGATCTGCGGCCACATCCATCATGCCGCCATGCGCCAAGTCGGCGACGTCATCTACATCAATACCGGCGACTGGGTCGAAAGCTGTACGGCCGTCGCCGAGACCGAGGAGGGGATTTTTGAGATCATCCGCTGGACGCATCCGCCCCACGGCATGAGTACGCCCGAACCCTTCGTTGAGGAGCTCGAGGCGGCGGCCTGATGCGGGTGCTCGTCGCAACCGATGCCTGGCACCCCCAGGTGAATGGGGTGGTGCGCACCTATGAGCGGCTGGCTCTGGAAGCGCCGAAGCTGGGCTTCGAGGTCAGCTTTCTCGCCCCGCCTCTGTTCCGCACACTGCCGTGTCCGACTTATCCTGAGATCAGGCTCGCCCTTGCCAGCCCCAACGCGATCGCGCGGCATATCGCCGAATTCCGCCCCGACTTCATCCATATCGCCACGGAGGGACCGATCGGGCTCATGACCAGGCGATATTGCCGCAAGACGCGGTGGCCGTTCACCACCAGCTATCACACGCGCTTTCCCGAATATGTCGCCGCCCGCCTGCCGATTCCCGAGGACTGGTGCTACGCTCTTCAGCGGCGGTTCCATAACGGCTCGGCCGGCACTTTCGTCGCTACGCAATCCGTCTTGGACGATCTGGCCGCTCGCGGCTTCGAGCGGCTGATGCCCTGGTCGCGCGGCGTCGACACCGAGCTGTTCAGGCCGCGCAAGGTGCGCTTGTTTGGCGATCAGCCGGTCTTTCTCTATGTCGGCCGCATCGCCGTCGAGAAAAACATCAAGGCCTTTCTCGACCTCGACCTGCCCGGCCGCAAGGTGCTGGTCGGCGGCGGCCCGCAGGCGCGCGAGCTCAGCCGACTCTATCCCGATGCCATCTTCACCGGACCGCGCGAAGGCGAGGCGCTGGCTGAGGCTTATGCGTCGGCTGACGTGTTTGTGTTCCCCAGCCTGACCGATACGTTCGGCCTGGTGCTGCTCGAGGCGCTGGCTTGCGGCGTGCCGGTGGCCGCCTATCCCGTCTGCGGTCCGAAGGACGTGCTGACCGACCCTGAGGCCGGCGTGCTGAGCGCAGATCTCCGAGAGGCCGCGCTACAGGCGCTTGTGCTTCGCCGAGAGGCGGCACGGGAACATGCGCTGCTCTATAGCTGGGAGAATTCCGCCCGCCAATTCATCGAAAACATGATGGTGGCCCACAATCTCGGCCTGCCGCCGAAACGCGCCCGCTTTCGCCGCTGGCCCGGCAAGCGGGGCGGGCAAAAGAAAACGGCCCGGTTGGGGGGGAACCGGGCCGTCTCACTCTCATGCGTCAGTTTGGGGGACGCTTTGGGGGAAATCGCGTCCGCCTAAAGATGGTTAGCGAGCTTTTGCGTTTCAAGAGGGCAATTCAAAATCTTCGCCGCTGCGACCTAGCGCGCTGATAATGCTGAGAAATAGCTATCCGAACAAGGCGGCGCGCTTGATGGCGTCGAGCTCGGCGAAGGTCAACGGCTCAGGCCGATCGAACGCGCTTGACGTTGGCGCGGAGGACGCGGTCCCGGGCGGCGCGGTGCCCTCCTGAAGCGACGCCGCGGCGATGGTGGCCGCCGCGCGCGCGCGCGCGTCGCGGCCTGTCAGCATGCGATCGACCTCGGCTTGTTTTAAGCCCGCGCCTTTGCGCTGCGGCCCGTGCAGCAGCCGGTCGTCTTCGCGCACCGTGACATCGGCGAACGCCTTCATCTTCGCCGCGATGTCGTCGACCCTGAAGGCGATGTCGTCGACGCCCCAAATCTCGATCATGGCGTTGATCCGCTGCTCGATGAAACGAAGCGCCTTGACCACTTTCTCCGTGCGCTGTCCGGTGATGTCCTGAAACGAACAGGCGGTGTAGATGTCGGTGGCGCGCTGATCGAGCTTGTCGCAGAGCTCGACCTCGGTGCCCCGCTCGCGCAGCATCCAGGCGACCTCCTGGATCACCTCGGCGGCTCCGAGAATATCTGAAGTGGCCTTCTCGGTGGCCTCGACGATGTGCTCGAGCTCGGCGGAGGCGTCGACGAGCTGCTGATCGAAATTGTGCGACGGCTTGATCTGGGCGATCTCGCGTCGCGTCCGCGCGATCGCCTCGCTCATCTCGACAAGCTCGACGAAGACGTTGCTCGGCGCGGCATGTCGGGGCGAGGGCTTGAGCACCGCCCGCTCGATCCTCCCGATGGCTTCGAGCAACATGTCGGTCTCGGCGGCGCGGTTGCGTCGGGCAAATTCGGCCAGGAACCACCGACCCCTCGGGCTCGCGCAAAGCAAGGCCTCGAGCGCGGCGTAGGCCTCGGCGAGGCCGACCTTCCGCGGCGCGTCGGGCTGCGATGGGCTGGTGCCGTCTGGGGCGCGTTCCGGCATGGGTAGCGAGGCTAGCGTGATTCGGGGTAGACGGCCGAATGTAGCCGGCAACAACTCTGGATTCGTTAACCCCCATGGCGAGCCTGCCCAGCCCGCGCGGCGACCGCTTTTCCTTCGCGTGGCGGCTCGGTTTTCTTTACGCCACGCTGTTCTTGGTGGTGGGCTGCTATCTGCCCTATCTGCCGGTCTGGCTGAGCTGGCGCCGCCTCGGTCCCGACCAGATCGCCGTGCTGCTCGCGGCCCCGCTGTTCACCCGTATCCTTTTCACGCCGGCGATCAGCTTTGCCGCTGACCGGCTGGGCGACCGCCGCAAGATCCTGATCGGGCTCGCCTGGGGGTCGTTAGTCTCATTTGTGCTGCTGTGGGCCGCGGGCGGCTTCTTCACCATGCTGCTCGCCACGGTCCTGCTCGCGATCAATTGGACCACGATCATGCCGCTGATCGAGACCGTCGCGGTGAGCGGCATCCGCTTCCGCGCGCTCGATTATGGACGTGTGCGGCTCTGGGGGTCGGTCAGCTTCATCGTGGCGAGCCTTGGTGCGGGTTTGGTCATCGGGCAGCTGGGTCCGGGCGTGGTGATGCCGCTTCTGGTGGCGGCGACCGCACTGATGATCCTCGGTGTCCACCTCCTGCCGCGCGAACTCACGGACTCGGCGACCACGGGGACTCCCGCGCCCCGACGGCTGAAACTGAAGGATGCGCTCGACCTCTTTCGCGCGCCGCTTTTTCTCTTGTTTCTGCTCGCGGCGAGTTTGGTGCAAGCGAGCCACGCGCTCTATTACAGCTTCGGCTCGCTGCATTGGCGGGCGCAAGGCATCCCCGCCGGCGCGATTGGCGCGCTATGGTCGTTAGGCGTCGTCGCCGAGGTCGCGCTATTCGCGGTCTCAGGCCGTGTCATCGCCTATTGCGGCACGGCGCGGCTGCTGATGTTGGCGGGGCTCGCGGCGACTTTGCGTTGGGCCTGCATGGCGATGGACCCGCCGCTGCTCGTCACGGCTCTGCTGCAGACCCTGCATGCCATGAGCTTCGGCGCGGCCCATCTCGCCGCTATCCATTTCATGACCCACGCCGTGCCGCCGGATCGTGCCGCCACCGCGCAAGGACTTTATGCCGCGGTCGTCGCGGGACTCGTGCTTGGCCTCGTCACCATCGCCTGCGGACCGTTATATCGGACCTTTGCGGGCGAGGCTTATGCGGCCATGGCGCTGCTCGCGCTGATCGGGGCGGGATGCGCCTATCTCCTCATGCAGCGCTGGCGTGGCGGGCTGGTCGCCGGGGCGGCGGAGCGGACGCCCGACGCCTAGAGGCGCAGCATGACGTTTGGCCGCAGCTCGATGCTTGATCCTTCTCAAGGCAAGGCGTGGGGATCGCCGTAAAGTCCCGATATTCACAATGGAGCAGCGCCCCCTTCGGGGCCTGGAAGGAGGATGCGATGCGGATTCTCCACGCAGTAGCGCTTGCGAGCGGCCTGGCTGTGGCTGCCGGCGTAGTTCCGGTCATGGCGCAACAGGACCAGCAGCAAGCGCCGATGACGGGTCAAGGCGGCCAAGGCGGCATGATGGGTCAAGGTGGCCAGGGCGGCATGATAAGTCGAGGCGGCATGATGGGCCAGGACTCGGCAGGTCAGGGCAAGAGCGGTTGCCCGATGATGGGCGACATGGGCTTCCGGCGCGGCATGAAGCAGGGGATGGGGCACGGCGCGATGATGCACTCCGTCCCGATGATGGAAGGTCGGCTGGCCTACATCAAAGCCGATCTTGAGATCACCGACGCCCAGCTGGCGGCCTGGAATGCTTATGCCGATGCGGTCAGGGCGCGGCAGGGCACAATGGAAAGCATGCATGCTGAGATGATGAAAGCCAAAGAGAGCGGGAACGCCCTCGAGCGGATGGACGCGCGCATCAAGGCCATGGAGAGCAAGGTCGAAGGCTTCAAAGCCCTAAAGCCCACCGTCGAGGCGCTTTATGCGGCGCTGAGCGACGAGCAGAAGAAGAAGGCTGATCAGTTACTGGTCGGCGGTTGCGGTATGTGAGGTGCGGCTGGATGAGCTACCATTTCTCCAAGCGGCTCGATGTCCCCTTCGATCAGGCGGTTCCGCGCGTGATCGAGGCGCTGAAGCGCGAGGGCTTCGGTGTGCTCACCGACATCGACGTGAAGGCGACGATGAAGGCTAAGCTCGGCGAGGAATTCCGTCCTTACCGGATTCTCGGGGCGTGCAACCCGCAACTCGCGCACCGCGCCCTCATGCTCGAAGACAAGATCGGCACCATGCTTCCCTGCAATGTCATCGTGCAGCAGCACGCCGACGGCGTCGTCGAGGTCTCGGCGGTCGACCCCGTCGCTTCCATGCGGGCCATCGAGAATCCCGGCCTCGCCGAAGTCGCGAACGAGGTCCAGGCCAAGCTCAAGAAGGTGGTCGCGGCTCTGTAGCCGGTTCGGCTAGCCCCACAGCGCGGGCGGCGGCGGGAGGACCATGCCGGCCTCATAGCGGAGCCCCGGCATGCGATCGCTGGCGAGCAAGAGGGGTCCGTCGAGATCGACCCAGTCTGCATTTTGCGCGACGAGCAGGGCAGGGGCCATGGCCAGCGAGGTGCGCGACCATGCTGCCGACCATGATCTTGAGTCCGAGGCTGCGGGCCTCCTCCGCAAGCAGCAGCGCCTCGGTCAAGCCGCCCGTTTTGTCGAGCTTGATATTCACCGCGTCGTAGCGGTCGGCGAGCGCTGCGAGCGAAGCCCGGTCATGCACCAACTCGTCGGCGCAGACCGGGACGGGTCTCTCGATGCGCGCCAGAACATCATCGCCGCCGGCGGGGAGGGGCTGCTCGACCAGCTCCACGCGGACAGCCGCGGCTGCGGCAAGAAGCGATTCGACATCATCGGGTTGCCAGGCCTCGTTGGCATCGACGATGAGCCTCGCTCGAGGGACGGCCGCCCGCACCGCGGCGAGCCGGTCCGTGTCCCCGTCGCCGCCCAGCTTGAGCTTTAGCAAGGGATGGGCTGCGTTCGCCTCGCGCGCTCTGGCGGCCATCTCGTCGGGCGCGGCGAGCGAGAGGGTGAAGGCGGTAAGCACAGGCTGGAGGGCGCCGATCCCGGCGAGCGACGCGGCGCTGCTGCTCGGCCCGCTTAGCCTCGAGGTCCCATAAGGCACAATCGAGCGCGTTTCGGGCGGCGCCGGCCGGGAGCAAGGAAGCGAGCTCCGTCCGGCTGATCCCGCCGGCGATCGCCTGGGCGCAGGCCTCGATGGCGGCAACCACGGCCTCGACGCTCTCGCCATAGCGCGCATAAGGCACGCATTCCCCGCGCCCGGTGTGGAGGCCGTCGCTGACCGATGCGACCACCACGATAGCCTCATGCTTTGCGCCGCGGGAGATGGTAAAGCCTCCTCTGATCGGCCATGCCTCGACGACGACCTTAAGATCCAAGCCGCCGCGGTTCGCTGGGGCATTAAGCTCATCCCCACGCTCATTGCCGAGGCCCGCCATGACGCCTTTCTTTCTCCGGGATTTTCGTTCAAAAACAGAGGACTTCCCAATGGCGCCTGGCATGGCACCTCCAGCAAGCTAAGCCCTTCGATGCTCAAGCGCGACCATCAGGTTGTCCTGCCGACCCAAGCCCGCGCGCCGGGCTTTCGTGTCGAGCTCAGGGGCACCACCTTCCGCCTGGTGGCGACCGGCGCCTGGACCGTGGCTGAGGCGACCCAACTCGACATCGCTCTCAAACGCCTGCGGGTGCCGATCCCGCCCACGCCCGACTTCACCGGCGAGATGGATATCGCCGGCATCGCCGAGATCGACACCGCCGGCGCGCTGCTGCTGCAACGAACCGCCGCCGCCTGGGAGAAGAGCGGCTTGCGCACCCGCTATGCCGGCGCCACCGAAAGCTTCCGCATTCTGATCGAAGAGGTACAGAGCCGCAGTCGCGGCGAGCGGCCCAAGATCGAGAAGCGCGGCGCGCTGACCCAATTCACCGAGGACATGACCAAGGCCGTGACCGGCGCTTGGACCGATGGCGTCCAGCTCACCGCTTTTCTCGGCGAGGTTACCGCTGCATTCGCGCGCATGATCCGCCAGCCTTGGCGCTTCCGCACCATCTCTTTCATCCACCATCTCGACCATGCGGGCTTCAGGGCGGTGCCGATCATCGCGCTGATCTGCTTCTTGATCGGCGCGGTGGTGATGCAGCAGGGCGTGGTGCAGCTGAAGCCGTTCGGCGCCGAGCCGTTCGCCGTCAACATGGTCGCCATCCTCGCGCTGCGCGAAGTGGGGATCCTGCTCACCGCCATCATGGTGGCGGGCCGCTCTGGCTCCGCCTTCACCGCCGAGATCGGCTCGATGAAGATGCGCGAGGAGATCGACGCCATGCGCACGCTCGGCATCGACCCGATGGATACGCTGGTGCTGCCGCGCATCCTTGCGCTTGGTGGTGGCGTTGCCGCTGCTCACCTTCATCGGCGATTTGATGGGCCTCGCCGGCGGCGGGCTGATGGCCTTCGCCGTGCTCGGCCTCGATGCCTCGAACTATCTCGACAAGCTGCGCGACGTGATCGACTTCCAACACTTCATGGCCGGCATGATCAAGGCTCCGTTCGCGGCGGTGATTATCGGGCTGGTCGGCTGCCTCGAAGGCTTGAAGGTCGAAGGCAGCGCCGAATCCCTCGGCACGCACGTGACCAGCGCCGTGGTCAAGGCGATCTTCCTGGTGATAATTTTGGATGCCGTCTTCGCCATGTTTCTCTCGGGGATCGGGGTGTGATCGTCGATAACGGACGAGAGGTCGTGATCCGCGTGCGCGGGCTCGCCAAGAGCTTCGGCAACCATCAGATTTGGGACGGACTCAGCCTCGACGTCTATCGCGGCGAGATCCTCGCCATCGTCGGCGGCTCCGGCCAGGGCAAGTCGGTGTTGATGCGCGTCATTACCGGGCTGGTGAAGCCCGACGCCGGCGATGTCGGGCTGTTCGGGCACAACACCAAGACCCTTTCCCCACAGGATCGCCTGGAAATCGAAAAACGCTGGGGCATCCTCTTCCAAGACGGCGCGCTGTTCTCCTCGCTGACCGTGTTGCAGAACATCCAGGTGCCGATGCGCGAGCATCTCGAACTGCCGCAGGCGATGATGGACGATCTCGCCTTCCTCAAGCTCGCCATGGTCGGATTGCCACCCAACGCCGCGCATAAATTTCCCTCTGAGCTTTCCGGCGGCATGCGCAAGCGGGCGGGGCTTGCACGAGCGCTCGCGCTCGACCCCGAGATCGTGTTCCTGGACGAGCCCACCGCGGGTCTCGACCCGATCGGCGCCTCCGACTTCGACCACCTGATTCGCAAGCTGCAACAGACACTTGGGCTCACGGTCTATATGGTCACCCACGATCTTGATACCATCTTCACCGTGTGCGACAGGGTGGCCGTTCTGGCCGATAAGAAGATCGTGCGGACGGGATCGCCGACCGAGTTGCAGCGCCAACCCAATCATCCGTGGATCAAGGAATATTTCTGCGGCGAACGGGCGCGCGCGGCGACACCCGGCGAGCGGCCGCGCATCCCAGCCTGATGAGTAGCGAGTCCTAAGGAACCGATTGGATGGAAACCAAAGCCAACTACCTGATGATCGGGGGGTTTGTGCTGGGCGTGCTGGCGCTCGCCTTCGTCTTCATCTTTTGGATGAGTAATTTCGGCGGCGGCGGGAAGCGCTACTACATCGTCTTCGAGAGCTCGGTGGCGGGGCTGACCACCGGCTCGAGCGTCGGCTTCAACGGCATCAGGGTGGGCGAGGTGCAATCCTTTGCGCTCGATCCGCAAGATGCGCGCAAAGTTCAGGTGCTGATCAGCGTGCGCGACGACACGCCCGTGCGCGAGAATTCGCATGCCACCATCCAGTCGATGGGGCTCACCGGCGGCAGCGGCGTGCAGATCACGCCGGGCTCGCCCGATTCGCCCTTCCTGGTCGCCACGGCCGACAACCCAATTCCTGCGATCCAGGCCGATTCGGGCTCCGGCCAAGGCGTGTTCGAAGCGGGCTCGGCCGCGCTGAACAACGCCAATGTGTTCATTTCCAAGCTCAATGCTCTGATCGATCAGAACGAAAAGTCGATCAACACGACGATGACCAATGTCGAGCAGTTCACCACCATGCTGGCCGAAAAGAAGGAAGATATCGGCCAAGCCATTACCGACGTGAAAGACGGCGCCAACTCTTTCAAGACCTTGTCGAGCAAGCTCGAAGTCTCGCTCGGAGATAACATGGATGGCTTGACCCGCCAGGCTAAGGATAGCCTTCAGGAATTCGGAGGTTTCATGCGCGAGGGCCGTCGTGTGGCAGTCACGCTGAACCGGATTCTGGAGAAGTTGGAGGCTGATCCCAAGGGCTTTTTGCTTGGTGGAAACCAACTCCCGGAATACACTCCGAAAGGAAGATAACGCACCCTCGAGGGCCAACGGGGAGTGTCTCCAAAACCGGGGGCGATCGGTCATGTCGCGATCTGCGCCAACGCTCGCTGCGGGCTTGCTTTGCCTGAGCCTGTTGGGCTGCGCCCTGGCGGGCTCTAGGCCGCCGACCACCTACGATTTGGTGGCGACGCACTCCTTTGCCGGCACCAAGCGGCCTGCCCCCTATCAGCTCATCGTTTACGAGCCTACGGCGGTGCCCGCGCTCGATACCAGCCGCTTGATGGTGCGCCCGCAGGCCGACCAGGTGTCCTACTACAAGGGCATTGCGTGGAGCGATCGGCTGCCGCGCCTCGTGCAAACACGCATGATCGAAACCTTCCAGAATTCCGGAGCGGTCAAGTCCGTGAGCGCGACGGTCGGCCAATACGCGCTCGTCACCGATATGCGCGCCTTCCAGATCGACGTGTCGAGCGGCAAGGCTTATGCCGAGATTGAGATCTTCGCCAAGCTGGTCAACACCAGCACCGGCAAGGTGATGGCGACCAAGGGCTTCAGCGCGCGCGTGCCGGCCACGACCGACTCGCCGACCGATGCCATCGCCGCAATGAACCAGGCCTTCACCGAGGTGCTGCAAGACACCACCACCTGGGTCGCGTCCCGCCGCGCTTAACGTTCAGGTTTCCCAAAATCGGAGAAGCTGATCAGCGGGTTTCGCGGTGCCGCTTCGCCCGATGCTGGTGGAGACCTGTCACCCCAAGCTGAGCGGGATTTCGAGCCCTAGGTTTTTTGGGATCATTCCAGGCAGCAACACAGCGTGTCGCCATTAGTCAGTGCTTCGCAGCTGGACTTGTTTGAGGCGCAACCAATTCCGCTACCCTGGCCTGCCTTCGTAATGAAACAGGCCGACTTCTTTGGAGCTGGCGGTGGGGTTGGGGGCGTCCCCTTATCGGTTTCCTCACAGACCTTCTCATGGTGCGATTTTTTGCAGCACGGAGGATGAGAACACGACGTCGCAGGCGCAAAGTAGTCACACACGCGCGTCCACTTGCATTTGTGATCAGACTTAACCTGAATAACAAGAGGGGAGTCGCCGATAGAACTCCCGTGCTCGCGTGGCCCGGCCAGACTTGCTGACGCAATCCCTAGCGTAAAGACTATCCAACATGCGGCCACTGAGGCGCACAGTTTTCCCATTGTCACTCCTTAGGTGTTGGTGATGCGACGGCGTCAATTCTGGCGTTGCGGCATCACCATCGAGACCCACGCCTTTTGACGGAGATCGCAGCTTACGGAATTGGGGGAGAGGAACGGCTACCGGACGATCAAGCATGCGCGCTTTCCAGCGACATAGCAATTCGTCCCTGTAGTAGTTTTGGGTTCGTCATCGAACTGCGGTCGCTACGACTTTGGCACAGCATCGCCAACTCTCTTCTGGTTCTGGCACAAGCGGCCGCTTAGGTCGACGGTTGAGTGTCGGTCCGCAGTACAATGCAGGGGGCGAGCGCGCGCCGAGTGCTCCCAAAACTAAGCGGCCCCCGCCTCCTCTTCAGGGAGGGCGGGGGCCAAGGCTTTGGGGGAGCCTTTAGCTCTGGGATATTCGCTTAGCGCAGCCGGCCGCTCGCATGCGCGAGCAGCAGATAGACGCGTCCCGACTCGCTCGTCAGATAGTTCTGCAGCATCCGTCCATCGGGGTCGGAGGCTTCCGCGTCGCCGAGCAGCCGCTCGAAGTCGCCGATATAGCGGTCGACCGTCATGCGGAAATCGGGCTCGCGATCGTAGCGGCGCGCGATCTCGTCGAACGTGACCTGGCCGTCGACGGTGTAGATGTGCCGGCCGAGCACGCCGCGCTCTCCGGCCCTGAAGCGCTGCCATACGTCGGCCGCGGTCCGGTAGTCGATGGCGCGGGCAATCTCGTCGAGGCGGAGCTGACCGCCGCCTTGCGCCGGAGGAGGCGCCGCTTGCGTGCCGAAGTTCTGCTGCGGCATGTACGCGGCATTGGTGAGCTGGCTGGCAAGTCCGCCCGCCACCTGACCGATATCGCCGTCCGGTGAGCCGACCGGGCGCCCCCTGGCATCGAACCGCGGCAGCGGACCGAGATCGAACTGGGACGGGGCAGGTTGGGCCGGCGCGGGCTGGAAGGCTTGTGGCCGCGGCTGCGCCGCGGCCTGCCGGAACGGGTCTGGGGCAGGGGCCTGCGGCGGCGCCGCCGGCCGCGACAGAACCGGGGCGGTGATCGCCTCGATCTCGCGCAGCTGCTCTGATAATGCCTTGCGGATGGCCGCGGTCGCCTGGGCGGTATGCTCGGGCAGCCCTTCCATCCGCTTCTGCATCTCCTGACGCAGGCTGTCGAGATCGCTCGCCGTCTTCTGCGCGGTCTCGCGCATGCCGCGCGAAGTATTGTCGAACTGGCCGCGCATCTGCTCGAGCTGCCGGCCGATCTGGGTGATGACCGTCTCGAAGCTCGACTTGAGTTCGCCGACCGCGCGTTGGGTATGGGCTTGCGCCTCGTCGCGCAGGCGCTCGATCTGCTGCAGCGCCGCTTGCGCCTGACCCGCGGTATCGCGGGCGAGCGCCGTGCCGACTTGCTTGGCGCGGGCCTCCGCATTGCCCATCGCGTTCTCCACCATGCCGGCATAGGAGCGCATGATGTTGTCGAGTTCTTGCGCCTTGGTATTGACCGTGTGCAACAGCGCGATGATCGCCTGATGGCGGCCTTCCAGGATCGAATCGATTTTGGTGTTCGACGAGTTCGAGCGCCTTGGCGGCGGTGAGGATCGCCTGACCCTGATTCTCGAAGCGTTGGGTGAGCCCGTGGATCTGGTCGAGCAGCCCGCGTGAGACCTCGCGCAGGGTCTGCGTCTGGCTGGTGAGGATCGAGACGGCCTCCTTCGACTGCGTGCCGACCTGGTTGGCGGTCTGCTGCATGATGGCGGAATTATTGGCGAGCACCTGGTTGAGCTGCGCCGTCTGCTTGCCGAAGGTCTCGGCCGTCGCGCGCGCGTGTTCGCCGAGCATTCGGTCGGTCTCGGTCGCGCGCTGGTTGAAGGTCATGTCGATCGCTTTCAGCCGTTCGGCGAGGGCGATGATGACGGCTTGCGCCCGCTCGGTCATGGTCTTGTCGAGCGATCCGGTCTGCTGGCTGATCGCGGTCTCGAGCGCCTTGACGCGCTGGAACAGCGAATTGGTGAAGCTCTCGGACCGTTCCGCGAGCGTCTTGTCGAGCACGATCGCGCCCTGATTGATCGCGGAGATGAACTGCGCCGTGCGGTCATGCAGCGACTTGTCCATGGCCGAAGCCCGCTGGTCCACGGCCACGGCGAAGCCGGCGGCCCGCTCCACCAGCGCCCTGTCCAGCAGCGCGGCCTTCTGATCGATCACCGCGTTGAACTGGCCGGTGCGGTCGGCGAGCGTCTTATTGAGCGCGTCGGTGCCCTGGCCGATCGCGGTCGCGAGCGCATTGGTCCGCTCTTGCAACGTCTTGTCGAGAACGACGGCCCCCTGCGATACCAGATTGGTGAACGCCTCGGTGCGGTCCTTCATCGTCCTGTCGAGAATGCCCGCGCCCTGGCCGACCGTCGCCGCAAACACCTCGGTGCGGCTCTTCAGCGTCTGATCGAGAGCTTGCGCGCCCTGGCCGATGGTGGTCGCCAGCGCTTCGGTGCGCTGCTTCAGCGTATTGTCGAACAACACAGCGCCTTGGCCGATCGTCGCCGTTAGCGTCTCGGTCCGCTGCTTCAGCGTGTTGTCCATCAGGACGGCGCCCTGAGAGAGCAGGCTGGTGAAGCCCGCGGTGCGGTCTTTCAACGTGGCGTTGAGCGCATCGGCGCTCTGGCCGATCGAGACGGTGAAGGCCTCGGTGCGATCCTTCAATGTCTTGTCGAGCAGGATCGCGCCTTGTGCGACGGAAGTCTCAAGCCCCTTGATGCGGCTCGCGACCGTAGTCTGCAACGCCTCGGTGCGCTCCTTCATGGTCTTGTCGAGGGCGGAGGTCCGCTGCACCACCACGCTCTCCAGCGCGGCGAGGTTCTGCGTTGCCCCTTCGATCACCTGCGACAGGCGCCCTTGTTCCTTGCTCAAACGCTCGAGCAGCCCTGGCACCGCTTCGGCCACCCGGTTCTGCGCCTTGTGCACCTGCTCGGCGGCTTCGCTCGAGCGGGCGACGAGCAACTCGGTCAGCTGAATGCCGCGCTCGGAGAGCTTCTTGTCGATCGAGCTCGACGCGGTGGCGATGTCGCGAGCGACTTGCTGGCCGACGCCCTTCAAAGCCTCGCTGACCCGCGCGCTGTTATTGGCAAGCGCCTCGCGCTCGGTGGCCAGTTCGCTGATCAGGCCGCGCACGCGAATCTCGTTCTCGCCGTAGGAGCGCTCGAGCGCGGCGACCTCGCTGTGCACCATGGCTTCGAGCTCGCTCGCCCGGCCGATGGCGCGGGAGATGGCGTCGTTCATGGCGGCGACTTGGCGGCGGATGGTCTGCCCGACCGAGGCGACCGACTGCTCGGCGAGCCTGTCCGGTTCGGCAAGCCTGACCGCGACTTCGGTCATGGCCGAGGCCATGAGGCGCAGCTCCTGCGCGCGCCAGACCAGCAGCGCCAGGAACCAGAAGATGACGATCGGCACGAGAATGGCGACGGCTGCGGTGAGCGCGGAGGCGCTGCCGAGCATGCCCGACATTCCGTTGGAGGCGACTTGGGTCGAAATCAAGCCGAAGGCGAAAAAGCCGCCGACGATGAACCAGAGGGCCGAAGCGGCGAGGGCGATCAGGAACGGCGTGCGCGAGGGCCTTTGCTGAAGCGCAAAGATCAGCCCGCCGATCGAGGGAACGTCGTCATTGGCCGGCGTGGCGAGGCGGCGCTGCGGGGGAGGGCCAGCGGGGCGCTTGGTGCGAACGAACTGACGTGGCGGCGTTGGTGCGGCACTCGGGCCGGGCGCTTCGGCGAACTCCATCGGCGGCTTCGCGGCGACCGTCTCCTCCTGCTGCTTCGGCGGCTCCTCGCGTTTTGGCTCGACGCTTCCCTCGCGCTTGCGCTGCTCGGCCTTGAGCCGCTCGGCTAGGGAGGTTCGCTTCGGGAGGCCCCGCTCAAGTCCGTCGCCGGACTTTTCATCTCGGGGCCGGGTCATCGCATCAAGAGGCTTTTGATCCTTGGCCCCCGCTGCCGCGCTTCCAGACTTCGCTTGCTCTTGCGCCATCACGCGTTCCTCGCAACCGACGAAAACTCATGAGAGAATTTTGCGCGCCTTGCTACTCGAGACCCACCAGCAGCGGCACGGAGCGTCATGGCAAAAACAGCCCTGGAATCCGGACAAAGACGACCCGGACGGGCCCCCGACGCATTTCCCCCTCTCCTGTAATCGTTAACGAATTTTTAAGGCTAAAAAAAGCTTAATCGGCGGTTATGGTTGACGCGCTCTAAGACTTTAATATTGCTTGTAGATTCTGGTGCCTTAGGGGTGCGAATCGGCTAAGACGGATAGCATTGGTTGCAGGAAGGTAACAGGGGGCACCTGCGCAAAGCCGTCACATAATCGCCGCGTGGCCTCCCTTTCGGTACCCAAAAAGGGTCCTGAGAATACTGCTAGTGAGCGCGTGAGACCTGGGAAAAACGGGGGAGAATGCGACCTCATGACCAGCGAATTGGCAGTTTGGGACGATCATCCGCAAGCCGAGGCGGGACGTAAGGCCTCCTCAAGGCCGGTCGATCTTGTGCATCTTTCGCGTTATACGCTTGGCGAGCGCGCGCTTGAGCGCGAAGTTCTCGAACTCTTCTGTAGCCAATCCCCGATCTATATCGAGCGGCTCCAGGCGGCCAGATCCGACAAGGACTGGAAGGACGCCGCCCACTCGCTCAAAGGCTCGGCCTCGGCGATCGGCGCCTGGCGCGCTGCCGCGGCGGCCGCGAACGCCGAGGCGCTGTCGAGCGAGGCGCCTGCCGAGGCGAGGGCGCTTCGGCTGCGCGAGATCGAGTCCTCGGTGCGCGAGGCGGAGGACTATATTGCAGGGCTGCTGGCGGACCGCTGAGCAGCGTAATCGCCCGGCGAGGGCGCCGCGCGAAGCCTCTGGAGTCTCATTGTCAATTGCCCTATAGAGCACGGGCCGCGAGCGGGAACCCCTTCTCGCGCCTTTATTCATCGGGCGCGAGCCTCTCCCGCTGCCCGGTCTCCAAGATCGGCAAATATCTCGAAGCCCGCCAATGTCATGGCCACGATTACCTTTATCCAGAACGACGGTAAGGAACGGGTTGTCGAGGCGGAGCCCGGCATGACGGTGATGGAAGCCGCGGTGAAGAATTCGATTGCCGGCATCGCCGCCGAATGCGGCGGCGCCTGCGCTTGCGCCACGTGCCATGTCTATGTCGACGACGCCTGGCGCGAGGCGACCGGGGCGCCTGAGCAGATGGAGGAGGACATGCTCGATTTCGCCTTCGACATCAGGCCGTCGAGCCGGCTCTCGTGCCAGATCAAAGTGACCGAGGCACTCGATGGCCTCGTGGTCCGCATTCCCGATAAGCAATTCTGAGACACTCATGTCCGAAGTCATCAAGACGGATGCAGTCATTGTGGGCGCCGGCCCCGTCGGCCTCTTTGCCGTGTTCGAGCTCGGCCTGGTCGATATCAAATGCCAGGTCATCGACATTCTCGATCGGGCAGGCGGGCAATGCACCGAGCTCTATCCTGAGAAGCCGATCTACGACATTCCCGGGCTGACCATCGTCACCGGCCAGGAGCTGACCGACAAGCTCATGGACCAGATCAAGCCGTTCGGCGCCGAGTTCCATTTCAATCAGCGCGTCGAGACGCTGGAGCGCGTCGAGGGCGGCTTCAGGCTCAAGACCGATGCCGACAAGGTGTTCGAAACCAAGGTGCTTGTGATTGCCGCCGGCGGCGGATCCTTCACGCCGAAGCGCCCGCCGCTCCCCGGCATCGAGCAATATGAAGGCACCTCGGTATTCTATTCGGTGCGCAAGATGGATCACTTCCGCGATCGCGAGGTGCTGATCGTCGGCGGCGGCGACAGCGCGCTCGATTGGACGCTCAACTTGCAGCCGGTCGCCAAGTCGCTAACGCTCTTGCACCGCCGCTCCGAGTTCCGCGCAGCACCCGCCTCGGTGCAGAAGATGCTCGCCCTCGTCGAGCGGGGCGACATCAACTTCAAGCTCGGTCAGGTTACCGAGCTGCACGGGGAGGGCGGCAAGCTCCACTCGGTGACGGTGAAGGGCGCCGACGGGGTGAGCTTCGAGCAGCCGGTGGAGGTCATGCTTCCGTTTTTCGGCCTCACCATGAAGCTCGGTCCGGTCGCCGATTGGGGGCTCAATCTGGAAGAGAATCTGATCCCCGTCGACACGGCGAAATTCGAGACCAGCGAAAAGGGCATCTTCGCCGTCGGCGACATCAACACCTATCCGGGCAAGCTGAAGCTCATCCTGTCGGGCTTCCACGAGGCGGCGCTGATGGCGCAGCAGGCGCACAAATATGTCTATCCCGACAAGAAGCTGATCTTCCAGTACACCACGTCGTCGTCGAATCTGCAGAAGAAGCTCGGCGTGAAGTAGGCTCGCGCGGCTCGAGGGCTCACGCCAGCGAGCGGTAGATCGCGACTTCGTAGGGGCTGAGCAGCCGTACCTTGCTTCGTTCGACGAGCGGAAGCTCGAGCCGCTGGAACACTCCGCTATGGTCGATCAGGTCGGTCGCCACCGGCTCAACGAGAATGAGATAGAGCCGGCGCGGCCGCTGGCGATACGACACCACGATATTGTGCAGGACTTCGGCGAACACCTCGCGCGAGAACGGGTTGAAGAAATAGTGCACCGCCTCGCCGCCCGGCGGACCCACCTGGCTCGCGTCGTCGAGCACGCATTCCACATTGCGGCATTTCATGCGGCTGCGCGGGAACTGCGCGATGTTCATGATCGCGTCGTCATGCAGTTCCTCGGCGAACTCGATGCCACCGATAGCCTGGAAGGGATGCTGTGAGGCGAGCAGCAGCACGCGCCCTTTGCCCGCGCCGTAATCGACGAAAGTCAGTCGCGACAAATCGTAATTGATGGCCCCGACCAGCCACTCGAACAGGGCGCAGGGTGTTGGCCGGTAGTCGTGACCGTACTCGCGATTGTTGCCGCGGATGGTCAGTCCAGCCAGCGGCACAGGATCTTTCGTCGGTTTGAAGAACAGCGTCTCGATCGGCGGATCGAGCACGCGTTGGTGCAGCCAGAAGAGATAATTCTTGTAGTCCTGCTTCAGCCGCTCGGGACGAGTGCGCTCTTTGAGCTTGCTGCCGGTGCGCTCGATCTCTGGCAGCACGCTCTCACGGCCGATCTCCGCAGCGCGAGAGAGCCCGGTCTTGCTGGCCTCGACCGCCGTGGTTGTCGCGCTCTTGGTCTGGGTCGCGGTTTTGTCGGCAAGCTTGGCGATCCGCTCGGCCATGCTCGCGGCAATACTAATCGCGCGCTGGCGCGCCGGTGGAGCGGCCTGCGACTCCGGCTTATCGGAGCGGTGGGGCACGACCGACATTGAACCTTTTCCCCGCGTTTGCGCAAGGATTGGGCAGCTTGCCTCGGGACGCAAGCGCTTTTTGTCGCAATTCACTGCGGTCCGCTGTCCTGGGGTTCCGCCAAATATGCTATCCTCTTGATTCGCGAGGGGTGTTCCCGGCGCAGCCAGCACTCACCCAAGCGGCGGGGGACGATTTCAGTGCAGGCAGAAGAATTCCACGATTCCATCAGGCCGGGCCTCGTTGCGATGCTGCCGCGGTTGAAGCGCTTTTCCGATCTTCTCGTGGGCGGGCGCAGGCAGGGCAAGGCGCTGTTGCGCCGCGCGCTGCAACTCATGCTTGCCGAGCAGCACCGTTATCAGCGCGGGACCGCGCTTGATCGCTGGGCCTTCGCCGAGATCTACCAGCTTTGGCTTGCCGAACTGCGCGGCCATGCCGATCCGATGGGTCAAGCCAAGGCCGACGATGCGAGCTTCGCGCAGCTTTTCCGCCCGGAGGTTGGCCAGCCCGTTGATGATTTCACGACCAGCTTCCTGCGCAACCTTCCGCCGCAGCAACGCCTCACCTTGCTGCTGGTCTATGCCGAGCGCTTCGACCATATCGACGCCGGCCGCGTGCTCGACGTGCCGGCTGATACGATTGGCGCGCGGCTGGTTCGCGTCAGCGCGAGTCTCGCCGATCGCTTGAGCGCGTGCGAGCCGAGCTCCGTCAGCGCCACCGTCGAGCCACTCTATCCAGAGCTTGCCTGATGACCGAACTCAGCGACGAACTGCTGGTGGCCTATGTCGATGGGCAACTCGCGTGCAAGCAGACGCAGGCCGTCGAGAGGGTGCTGGAGCAAGACGACGTCATCGCCAAGCGCGTCGCGTCTCTGAAAGACGCGCATAGCCGGCTCGAAGCGGCCTTCGAAGCCATCCTGACCGGCGAAGAGGCGGATGCCGCGGCAACGCCCGCGCCGCATCCGCCCGGTCTCTTCATCGCCTGGTCGACGCTCGCCAAAGTCAGTCTGGCCACCGCAGGATTGGCGGCGGCGTTCGTCATGCTGCTTGCGGGCTTCGGTTGGCCTCTCGCCACTCCCGAATTCCCGCTCCAATCCTCGGGCGCCGCCGACCCGGGCTATGTCGGCAGCATTCCGCCGAGTTGGCAGGAAGACGCCGCGCGCGCGCAAGCCTTGCTGAGCCGCGAGAGCCTGGAAGTGGGTCTCGACAGTCAAGGCAATCGCGACCTCGTGGCATTCCAGCTCGCGCAGGCCATCGGTCCCAATCTCGCGGTGCCCGACCTCTCCGGCCAAGGATTGCGTTTCATGCGGGCGCAGCTCTTGCAGTCCGGCAATGAGCCTCTGGCGCAGATTCTTTATCTCGGCGCGAACGGCGCGCCGCTCGCGCTCTATGCGAAGAAAGGCGAGGAGACTTCCGCGCCGTCGTTCAAGCGTTACGGCGCGCTTGGCAGCGTGGCGTGGGCGCAGACCGGCATCGCTTATCTACTCGCCGGCGAGGGCGACGAGGCGTCGCTGACGAAGCTCGCCGACGCGATCAGGGTCGAGATGACCACACCCGTCAAGGCTGCGCCGGCTTATTCGCCGCTGCCACCGCCGCTGCCAAAGCCTAAGCCCAAGGCGAAGTCCTAGCGGGCCAAACGCGCCGACGGCGTGTAGTCTCCGCCAAGATAACGATTGAGGTCGACCCGTATCGCGGCCGTCCGCTCAGTGGTGCAGTAGCCCAGGTCATCCTTGATGGTCGCCGCCACCGATTGCAGCGTGTAGTCGTAAGCGCGCTCGACCTTCTCCATCTGCTCCGGCGTATTGCCGGCTTGCATCTCCGCCGACATGAAGTTCGCCCTGAGCTGAGCGGGGTCGAAGACGAACCCGCAATAACTTGCTCGCGCCGAGGTCCATGCGACTTGTGTGGGCCGAGCCAGAGGATCGTCCAACGCGATGTTGCGCGCTTCCTGCTCGGGGTTCTTGCTCGTCAAGGAACCGACCGTGCCACAACTCGAAAGCGGGCCCGCGAGCAGCGCCGTGGCGACGGCAACAGCGGCGTAAGCGGCGCGTTTTTTTGTCGTCCCTCGCATGGCGGGGCGATCTTAGCCGTGGCGCAGACGCGGTAAAGAGGCGAGAGCGGGGCCGAAGCAGGGCGCCAAAAACAGGAAAGGCGGAGCTTTGGGGCCCCGCCTCCCTGTGCGAATGTCGAGCCTCCCGCCCGTTCGGGACGTTCAGTCCGGCAACCGCGAGACACCTTTCGGTCTCTCTTGTCACGCGCTCGGCCTCATGGTTGCCCATGAAGCGGCGGCGTGATCCGACCACGGTCCTTATTTTACGTCGCGTTGCTACGACGTGACTCCCTCCCTGGCCGGGTTGAAGCCAAATAGCGGTGGGACTTGCGGCGCGCGGTGCCCTGTCGACTTCACCTCACGGTATTGCGGCGAAGCCGCCAGACCGTGGCACGTTGCGCTTACTCACCCCTCCGCCTTTAGCCGCCCATGGCAATGAGCGACCGCGGGCTTGCCTTGCCCCGTGAGCTTTCCGTTTGTTTCCCGGAGCCGTCGGATTTCTCCGCCGACCCCTTCCACAACCGTTCCACTCACACTGAGAGCATACATGAGCCCGGCCCCGGCGCATCCGTGCGCGGGAAGCTTATCCCCATTATCCACCGGGGCTTGTCCTTGGCCGGTGGACCGATGTGGGCCTTCCCTTGGCGACCGATATCGCTACACTAGAGGAATCGCGCGGAATGTCCGCGCGAGACTGTGGCTGATTGCGGGTAACCATGCGTGCTGTGGGCAACCACCGTGGCGCTCGCACTACTAGTTTTGCGTTGGTAGCGGGCTTGGCCGCGTTCGAGGCAGTCCTCGTGTTTGGCGCGGGGGCGGTCGGGATTCCTGGCGTGCTCCTCGTCCACTTCGCGGATAAGGACGGCGGCGGGGTAGCCATGCCGAGCGTCGCCGCGTTTGCTGGCGGCGAGAGCTTCATTGCCAAGGTGCCCGTACCGGCCGAGCCGGTGAAGCCGAAGCCCGTTGAAGAAGCGGCGGCGCCTGCATCCACAACTCCCGCCGGAGAGCCGCGCCTCGATGGGCTCGCCGACATTCCCCTGAAGCCTTGGGTGAGCGAGAAGCCCAAAGCGGAAGACGAGCCCAAGCCGGATGAGACCCGGCCGCTGGAAGCCAGCTCGAGCGACGCTTTGCCTTGGGACGCGGTCGAGCCTTATCGGCTTTCGTCCGACGGCGCCGGGAGCGCGGCGGCTGACGTCACGGCTTCGCTGCCATCGCCGAGCGCCTCGGAGGCGCCGAGCCCACCACCGATTCCGATCGCCCTGCCGAAGCCGAGCGCGGTCGAGGGGTGGGTGAAGGCCAAGGCGACCGAGATCAAGGGCGAGGAACAGAGCCGCGCGCTGTTTCATTTCGAATTCTGGCTCGATGCGCCTGACAGCGTGAAGCAACGGCTCGCCGCGGTAGCCTACGAATTCAATACGCCCGCAGTCATGCCGCAGGCGCTCGTGTCGAACGAGGGGAAGACCGGCTTCCGCGTCAGCGCCGGCGGCCTCACCTGCGCCGACAAGGTTACCATCACGCTGAAATACAAGGATGGCCAATCGCAACAGGTGGCCGTCGATGGCTGCCGTTTGGTGAGCTAGCTTTCAGCGCACGCCGGCGACCTCAGCGACCAACTCGCGGAAGCGCGGCCTCTGGCTCTCGATATAGGGGAGCGGCCGGCACACATCGATCGCGGCGATGCCGATCCTTGTAGTGAGCGCGCCGTTGAAGATGCCTTCGCCGAGCCGGGCCGAGAGCTTGGCGGTCAACCCGTGCCCGATCACCTGCTGGATCACGTCGTCGCCGAGCGCGATGCCGCCCGTCAGCACAATATGGGTGACCACCATGCGCGCGAGCTTGAGCAAAGAGAGCGTGCCTGGCCGCGCGCCATAGAGCGTGGCGAGCTGGCGCAGCATGCGCAAATTCTCGGTGGCCACGAACAGCATGTCGATCAGCGCGCCGGGGCTCACCGCGGTGACCACCGACACGCGCTTGGCCGACGCCGCGACGATGGTGCGGGCGTAAGGGTCGAGTGGCGCCACCAGCGTACGCTCGCTCAAGCGCAATAGCTCTCCGGCGTTCATAATGTCGTGCTCGTGCTCGGCGAGGCGTTGTAGTCCCCAGGCGAGATCCTTGCGTCCGGCATAGAAGCGCTTCAAGCGATCGGCCACATCGATGGCGAGCGGCTTGTCGTTCTGGCGCGCGGCGCTGTCGGCCTCGTGCCTGATCTTGCCGAGCCGGCCGAGCCGCGCGAGTCCGGCGATCTCTCTCAGAATGATCATCGCCAGCGCGAATAGCACGAGCGCGAGCAGCCCGACGGCCGCCCAGCCGATCCAATCGTCGCGCGCGATCAGCGCCAGCACGTAGTCGTAGAGCCAAAGCGAGGCGAGCAGGCTGACGAGCCCGCCGAGCGCGCCGATGAAGATGCTGCCCCAGCGCAAGCCACGACCGAGATCGGGCATGGCGCGGCTGCGCGCAACCGGAAGCGGCACCGGCTCTGCCGCAAGATCGGGCGCCGCCGGCGGGACGAACACGTCCACCTCCTCGACGCGGAAGGCCGCAGGCTTGCGGTGCGTTTGCTTGCTCATGCCAATTGATCTCCGAGCAGCGCCTCGATGGCGCGGTCAAGGCGGATATTTGGGAAGGGCGCGAAGCCTCCGGAAGGGAGCGGTACTGGATTTGGCGGCCTGAAGCGCACGAAACGCATCTCGCCATGCTCGGTCTGCCAGCCTTTCAGTGCTGCTTCCGGGTCCTCGGGCAGATCGCCCGGGAAGATCGCGAACTGCTCGTTGCCGTCGAAGCTCCGCTTGCCGATGATCTCCCCTGGCAGCGGATAGCCGACGATGCATGGCAGCTTCTCGCCGTTTCGTTTCGCCTCGCCCTCGCGGGTCGCGCGAATCGCGGCCATCGCCAGCACCTTCACCTCGGCGCCCGCATATTCGGCGCGCGCCATCGCCCGGCCTGCGAGCTTGGCGAGGATCGCCTCGAGCCGGTCATGGCTCTGGTGATGCAGATGGTCGGCCTTGGTGGCGGCGAGGACGATGCGGTCGATGCGAGGGGCGAACAGGCTCGACCACAGGCTGTTCGCTCCGGTCCTGAAGCATTCGAGAATCTCGGTCATGGCGCGCTCGAGATCGGCAACGGCCGGCTGGCCGCCGTTCAGCGCGGTGAGCACGTCGATCAGCACGATCTGCCGGTCGAGCCGCGCGAAATGATCGCGGAAGAAGGGCCGCACCACGTAGCTCTTATAGGCTTCGTAGCGGCGCTCCATCATGCTCCACAGCGAGCCGCGCGGAAAACTCCCGCCATCCTTGGCATCGAGCGGAGCGAAGGTCAGCGCGGGCGAGCCCGCGAGATCGCCCGGCATCAGGAAACGTCCCGGGGGCAGCGTCGACAGCGCGTAAAGGTCGGCGCGCGCCTCGCGCAAATAGTCCTTGAACAGATTGGCCAGCGTCTCGGCGACGGCTTCGTCGGCTGGCGCGGCGGCATCGATCTCGGCGAGCGCCTCGCGCCATGGCTTCGACGCCGTCTTGCGTGCCGCCGCCCGGCTCTGCTCGAGCGCGATCCGCGACCAGTCCCGATAGTCGAGCCGAAGCAGCGGCAGATCGAGCAGCCATTCGCCGGGGTAATCGACGATATCGATATGCAGGCTCTCGCGGCCGAGCTGCCGTTTCCAGAACCGCGCCGAAGCATATTCGATGGTGAGCCGGAGCTGGCTGATGCGGCGCGTGCTCTCCGGCCAGCGCGGGGGATTGGCGACGAGATCAGCGAGGTGCTTCTCATATTCGAAGCGCGGCACGACATCGTCCGGCTGCGGCTCGAGATAGACGCGCGCGATCCGCCCTTGCGCCGCCGCGTCGAAAAAGGGCAGCCGCGCCCCGGCAATGAGATTGTGCACGAGCGCGGTGATGAACACCGTCTTGCCCGAGCGGGCGAGCCCGGTGACGCCGAGCTTGAGGGAAGGCGTGACCAGGCGGCTGGCGAAGTCGCCGATGCTGCGGAAAGCGTCGCCGGTGGCCTGGCTGTAGCTCGAGATCGGCACGACTGGGAAGTGTCCTTTGCGCTTCTGCCCCACCAAGGGGTATCGCACGGCCCGCTAAGGCCTGCCTAACAAACGGGCTCCGCCAACCCTCGGAAAATATGACGGATTTGCAATGATTGCGCTGACGGTGCTTCGCGCTTTTGTCAAGCGAGTTTGCCGCTTGACTTGTGGACTCGCTTCCGTAAATACGTGGCTGCCCGGGTGGGGTCGCTGAATATGCGCGAACCGGTTAAGGGGAGCAGGGTCTTAAACCCAAAGAGGAAACGGATGCGTCTGGAAACGACCATGCGGGCCAAAAGAAAAATTGCCGAAGACTACCGCCCATCCGAGGACGAACCCTTCATGAGCGATCGGCAGCGGGCCTATTTCCGCCGCAAGCTGCTCAACTGGCGCGACGAGATTCTCCGCTCGACCAAGGAGACTCTCCAGCATTTGCACGATGATTCGGCGCAACACGCCGATATCGCCGACCGGGCCACCTCGGAGACCGAGCGCGCGCTCGAACTCAGAGCCCGCGATCGGCAGCGCAAATTGATCGCCAAGATCGATGCCGCGATTGCCCGCCTCGACGACGGCACCTACGGCTATTGCGAAGAGACCGGCGAGCCGATCAGCCTGAAGCGCCTCGACGCGCGGCCCATTGCGACCCTGAGTGTCGAGGCCCAGGAGCGGCACGAGCGGCGCGAGCGCGTCTACCGCGACGAGTAGTTAATCGGCAGCCGATAGCGGCGTCGCCACCACTTCGAGCGGTTTGCGCTCGGCGGCGACGCCGTAGCGCGCCGCGATGAGGCCCGCGGCCAGCATCAGGCAAGCGCCGAGCAAATAGCCTGCCAACAGGCTTGCCCTGGAGCCGGTGTCGATCAAGGCGCCAAACAGCCACGGCGCTCCCATCCCGCCGATGCCGGTGCCGACCGCATAGAAGAAGGCAATCGCGAGAGCCCTGATCTCCAGCGGAAAGGTTTCGCTCACGGTGAGATAGGCGGAGCTTGCAGCGGCGGAGGCGAAGAAGAAGATCACCGTCCAGCAGGCGGTCTGCCCCGTCGCCGACAGAACGCCGCCGGCGAACAGCGCGCCGGTGAGCGCAAGCAGCACGCCCGAGAGTACATAGGTGATAGCGATCATGGGGCGCCTGCCAACCGTGTCGAACAAGCGCCCGAGAAGAACCGGTCCGAGAAAATTGCCGGCGGCGAAGGGTAGGAGATACCAGCCGACCTGATTGGCGCTGATGCCGTAGAAATCGGTGAGGACGAGCGCGTAGGTGAAGAAGATCGCGTTGTAGAAAAAGGCCTGCGCCGCCATCAGGGCGAGACCGACCAACGTGCGGCGGCGATGGAGGTGGAATAGCGCGCGCCATACCTCGTGCAGAGGCGTGAAACGCCGCGACTTGAGACGGAACAGCGCGGGCTCCTCCTCAGGCACCTGATGGCCGCTTGCCCGATGTTTGTCCTCGATCACATCGAGGATTTCGTGCGCCTCGTCTGGCCTGCCATGCGTCATCAGCCAGCGCGGCGATTCCGGAATCCATGCGCGCATCACCAGGATGCCCAAGCCGAGCACTGAGCCGATAAAAAACGCCGCGCGCCAGCCGTAATCGGGCGGAAGCAGCGCGGGGTCGAGCAGCACGATCGAGCCGGCCGCGCCGAGCGCCGCGCCGATCCAGAAGCTGCCGTTGATGACGAGGTCGGTATGCCCGCGATAGCGCGCCGGAATGAACTCTTGAATGGTCGAGGCGATCGCGGTGTATTCGCCGCCGATGCCGGCGCCAGTGAGGAACCGGAACAGGGCGAAGCTGACGAAATTCCAGGAGAAGGCCGTGGCGGCGGTGGCCACGAGATAGACCGCGAGCGTGATGAAGAAGAGCCGTTTGCGGCCGAACCGGTCGGTCAGCCAGCCGAACAGCAGCGCGCCCAGCACGGCGCCGGCGAGATAGAAGCTCGAGGTGAGCCCGACCTCGGCATTGGTCAGCTTGAGAGCCGGACTCTCTTTCAGCGCTCCGGCGACGGCGCCGGCCAGCGTGACTTCGAGGCCGTCCAGAATCCAGGTGATGCCCAGGGCGACGACGACGAGGCTATGGAACCGTCCCCAGGTAAGCCGGTCGAGCCGCGCCGGGACGGCGGTCTCGACCAGCGCGGTGTGGCGTTCAGCCGTCACCCCTTGTCATCGCTCGGCCGTGGCTCGATGGGGAAATCGAAGAAGGTGTCGGGGTAGGGTTCGGGCTCGAAGGTGTAGTGCCAGATCTCTTTCGGGTAGTTCTTGAAGCCGTGGCGGCTCATGACGTCGAGAAGCATTTGCCGGTTCTGGCGCTGCTCCGGGGTCAGGCCTGGAGCAGCGGTGTTGGCCTTCGGGTCGAAGCAGTCGAAGCTCGTTCCCATATCGAGGCTGTTGTCTGACGGTGCGGCGGAGGTGCAGGCGACCGGCTCGCCCTTGTCATCGGCCGCCTGTGATGTGTCGAGCGGTACGAGGGTGATATCGACTGTGGCGCCACGCGAATGGCCCGACCGCGTGGCTATGTATTCCGGAAACAAGGCGCTCTTCGGCAGATCAGGATAGTGGGTGAGCTTGGCCTCCGGGTTGTCCGGCTCCTTGGCCCAAGCGACGAAGGCGGCCACGGCCTGGGTGGGGCGATAGCAGTCGTAAACCTTCAGCGAGAGACCCATCGGCTTGAGCTCTGCTTGGGCCGCCTTCAGCGCTTCGGCCGCCTCCCGCACCAGCACGCACTCGGCCGCCTCGTACCCGGGCACGGGCTTCGTGGTGAAATTGTCGTTCTGCGCGTAGCGCATGTCCTGCTGGATCGAGGGATCGACATCACGGAGATAGACGAAGTCCTTAAGCATGTCGGAAGCGCTCAGCGGCGATGCCATCAGAGTGATGAAGACCGGGACCCACGCGAGACGTTTCAAACTAAGGACTCCAATAGGACATGGTGGGCGGCACTGTTGGCGATGAGGTTACCACCGTCCAGTTTTCACATAAAAAAACTCCCCGCTGGAGGGCGGGGAGTGAAGAGGTTTGGGGGACTGACATGACTGGCGTGAACCAGTCGGTGTCGGACCATTAGCAGGGAACTGCCGGCGTTCTTACGGTACTAGCGGTGAAATTACCGGCGTCGCCTCTCCGCCTGCCCCAACTACACAGGGCCACCGTAAGCTCGAAATGTTTGTTTACCTCAATTTAAGACCTATGCCAAGTGAAACCGCCTGTGGCATTTCCGCAACAGTCAACTGAAAAAACAGCGCTAAATTCTAGGTTTTGCTAAAATCGGGGGCGGGCCTGGTCTCGCTCTTGGCGATGATCACGTCTTCGAGCGGGGGTTCCAGGTGCGGACGGCCTTTGATGCCCGTCTCGATCAGCATGTCGATGGGGCCACCGATCATCACCAGATGCTCAACGTCGTCGCGGCGCAGGAGAAACAGCTTCCGTTTGGCGTCGACGCTCGCAGTCTCGACCACGCCGAGCCGCTTGTCTCGCGGCCGCATGAAGCCCGGGCCGCTGGGCGAACCGCCGAAGAAGGTCTTAAAGGCCCAGGCCACCAGCGAGCCGAGAGCGACGACGAACAGGATTGCCGCGACGGCAAGGATGAGAGTGTTGAAATCGAGCATGGCACGAGGTCCTACGCGTTCGGCGTTAACAGTGCATTAACCACCATCCGCGCAACGAATAAGGCAAGGCTTGCGGCGATCGTTCCAAGGCGCGACGCGCTAAGGCCGCATGGGCTAGACCAGCCGGGTATGACAATGTTCGGCCAAGACATTTCCGAATCGGCTATTTTGCGAAGCCCATGACCGATATCGACGTGCCCATGCGCTACGCCACGCCCGCCGCCGACCGCACCGAGCGCGACGGTAGCGTGGGCCTGGTGGTGGTGCTGGCGCTGGCGCTCGCGGTGGCTGCCGTCGGCCTCGCCATGGTGTCGCGCGAGATGGCCGAGCCGTTCGTGCTCGCCATCCTTGCCGGCCTGGCCGTGGTCGGCGTGTTCTGCCTGTTCGCCGGCGCCGTCGGTATTCTGCATTTCGGCGGCCGGCATGCGCGGAACGACGTCACCAAGGCCTTCGTCGACAACCTGCCGCAAGGCGCGCTGATCGCCGACAGCGCCGGGCGCGTGCTCTACGCCAACGAGTCCTATCGCGATCTGCTCGGCCTCGAGACGGAAGCGAACGTGCCGGCGCCCGACCGCGCCTTCGCCGGCAACCCGCATCTTGCCGAATGCATCTTCCGTCTGTCTCGCGCCGCGCAGCAGGGGAGGAGCCTGAAAGAGGAATTCCGCCTGCCGCCGCCCGGCGAAGTCGAGGATGAGACGGGCGTCGCGCCGCGCTGGTTCCGCATCTCCGTGCAGCCGATGCCGCCCGATCCGCGCTCTGGCCGCAAAGGCGCGCTCACCGTGTGGCAGGTCGATGAGATCACCATGGACCGCGCGCGCGAGGAGGCGAGCTTCGCCAAAGTGCAGGCTGCCATCGCCTATCTCGACAGCGCCCCGGCCGGCTTCTTCACCGCCGACGCCGACGGAACCATCGAATATCTCAACGCGACGCTCGCTCAGTGGCTTGGGCTCGACCTCTCGGAGGTCGCCGGCCGCGCGCTCAAGCTCGAACAGATCATGTCCGCCGACAGCGCGGCGCTGATCGCCCGCAGCGGCCGCGGGCAGAGCCAAGGCGCCACCCGCCGCTTCGACATTGATCTGGTCAAGGCCGACGGCACGAGCTTGCCGGTACGCGTGCTGCACCGCCTGCCGCGCCCAGGCTCGGGCGGCGCGCTGGCGCATGCGCTGGTCTTGAGCCGCGGCCCGGGCGAGGCCGAGGAGGCCGGCGCCGCCGAGCTCAGATTTGCCCGCCTGTTCCATTCGGCGCCGATCGCCATCGCCACGGTCGATGGCGAAGGCCGCATCAGCGCGACCAACGCCGCCTTCATGCGTTTGTTCGGCGCCGCCGACGAGGGCAGGAAGGTGCGGTTGGAATCGCTGGTCGAGCCGGAGAGCCATCCCGCGCTGCGCCGCGCGATCGACGCCGCGCTCGCCGGCCAGAGTCTGATCGAGCCCGTCGACATCGCCTTTGCCGGCGACCGCGACCGCAGCGGCAGGATCTATCTGAGCCCCATCGAGCAGACCGAAGGCGAAGGGGAGTCGGCCATCGCCTATGCCATCGACACCACCGAGCAGCGCGCGCTCGAGATGCAGATCGCGCAAGGGCAGAAGATGCAGGCGGTCGGTCAACTCGCCGGCGGCATCGCCCACGACTTCAACAACATGCTGACGGCGATCATCGGCTTCTCCGACTTCCTGCTGATGAATCACCGCCCGACTGATCCCGCCTTCCAGGACATCATGAACATCAAGCAGAATGCGAACAGGGCCGCGGGCCTGGTGCGCCAACTGCTTGCCTTCTCGCGCCAACAGACCCTGCGCCCGCAGAAGCTCGCGCTCGGCGACGTGCTGTCTGAGCTGTCCATCCTGCTCAGCCGCCTGCTTGGCGAGAATGTCGAGCTCAAGCTCGAGCAGGCGTCCGACCTCTGGCCGGTGAAGGCGGATCTGCATCAATTCGAGCAGGTGATCATCAACCTGGCCGTCAATGCGCGCGACGCCATGCCCGAGGGCGGCAAGCTGGTGATCCGCACCGCCAATGTCAGCGAGAACGAAGCGCGCGAGCTCGGCAACAAGCATTTGCCGGCCAGCGAATATGTGCTGATCGAGGTGAGCGACACTGGCACCGGCATGACGCCCGAGGTGATGCATAAGATCTTCGAGCCGTTCTTCTCGACCAAGGAGATCGGCCGCGGCACCGGGCTTGGCCTCTCCACCGTCTACGGCATCGTCAAGCAGACCGGCGGCTATATCTTCCCTGAGAGCGAGCCGGGCCGCGGCACCACCATGCGCGTGTACCTGCCGCGCTACATCGAGGCGATCGCCGAAGCCGAGGCCGAGCCGGAGAGGATCGAGCGGCGTCCCGAAAAGCCCAAGGACCTGACCGGGCACGGGACCGTGCTGCTGGTCGAGGACGAGGATGCGGTGCGCAGCTTCGCCGCACGCGCGCTCGGCCAGCGTGGCTACAACGTGCTCCAGGCCACCACCGGCATCGAGGCGCTCGAGGTGTTCGCCAACTACCAAGGCGAGGTCGATCTGGTGGTGAGCGACGTGGTGATGCCCGAGATGGACGGCCCGACTCTGTTCGCGCAACTTCGCCGCCAGCGCCCGGACCTCAAGGTCATCTTCATCTCCGGCTATGCCGAGGACGCCTTCCGTCAGCATCTCGCCGAGAACGAGGACTTCATGTTTTTGCAGAAGCCCTTCGATCTCAAGGAGCTGGCCGCCGCCGTCAAGGCAGCGCTGCAGGGCTAGCGCGTCGCGCCGAAAGGCCTTCCCTTCGCCATTGATCGCGTCTACCACGCGGGGACAAGACCGATCCCGATCACTTGAGCTTTTGGAGCGTAAGCGTGCCTGACTACGAGGTCGTACCGGAGGAAGAAACCGGCCAAGTTTCCAGACGCCGCCGTGCCAAGCCGCGCATGCCGACGTTCACCATCGAGCGTTATGGCGGGCGGCTGATCTATTTCTGGTTCGGCATGCGCTTCGGCGCGCTGATGAAGCTGTTCAAGCGCGGCAACTACGCCTTCACGCTCAACTGCATCCCCGACACGCTGCTCTTGTTCCTCTGGGTGCCGTGGAATTCGGTGCTCTATTGGATCTCCGAAGCGAAATACCAGAAGGCAGCCGAGGCGCTCCCGCTCACGCCGCCGCCGATCTTCGTCATCGGCCATTGGCGCACCGGCACCACGCTGCTGCACGACCTCTTCTCGGTCGATCCCAACCTCGCTTATCCCACCACCTTCGAATGCTTTTTCCCGCATCATTTCCTCTTGACCGAGCCGGCGCTGTCCAAGGTGATGCGGGGCCTGTTGCCCAAGAAGCGACCGCAGGACGACGTGCCCGTCGGCTTCGACCGGCCGCAGGAAGAAGAGTTCGGCATGATGATGCTGGGCGAGGGTACGCCTTACCTCACCCATGCCTGGCCGCGCTTCGGTCCCGCCGATACCGAGTATCTCGACTTCAAGGGCGTGCCAGAGGCCGAGCAGAAGAAATGGGCCGAGGCTTATATGTGGTTCTACCGGCGGCTGCTGCTGAAGCACGGGGGCAAGCGGCTGGTGATGAAGACGCCCGCCAATGCCGCACGGCTCAAGCTGCTCACCAAGCTGTTTCCCGACGCGCGCTATGTCTATCTCGCGCGCAACCCGCTCAATGTCTTCCCGTCGACGGTGAAGCTCTGGCGCGCGCTCTATTCGGTGCAGGGCCTGCACAATCCGCCCGATCTCGATCCCTGGCTCGACGACTATGTGCTCGACATGTTCGCCCGACTGACCGAGGACTATGAGGAGGATCGTCACCTCATTCCCAAGGATCGGCTGGTCGAGCTGCGCTACGAGGATTTTGTCAAGGATCCGGTCGCTTCAATGCGCGACATCTACCAGCGGCTCGATATTTCCGAACTTCGAGCAGGCCGAGGCGCCGATGCGGGACTTTCTCGCCGAGCGCTCCGAGCACAAGGTCTCGCGCTACGAGATGCCGACATCGCTGAAGCGGAAGGTGATCGATCGCCTTAAGCCCTATATCGACCGCTTCGGTTATCGCGCCGCGGTCGAAGCCTCGCTCGCCAGCGGTGCGGCGAAGTCGCCGGTGCGCGAGCGCGAGCCGTCCTAGGATGCGGACACTGCGGCGCGACACGGCTTGAGCCTCGCGCGCTGGGGAAGTAGGCTTCTCGAACACGCTCCTCGAGCGCAGGCGCCCAAAATCAGGCTCTTCTTTCTGTCGGCCTTGGTTGCGGCGGGCCGCAGTCGCTCGTGCCATCGAGGCGCCCGAATTTTCATTGTACTCCCTTGTCGGCTGCCGATAGAGGGATGGAGGATTCCGTCAGATGACCGTTGCAAAGAATCTCCGCAGCAAAGGCGCTGTCGAGAAGGGTAGTGCCGAGGCAGTCGTCTCGATCGGCGGCACCGGCTACAGCTTGCCGATTCGCAAGGGGACGTTAGGACCCGACGTCATCGACATCAGTGCGCTTTATCAGGAGACGGGCTGCTTTACCTACGACCCGGGTTTCACCTCCACGGCAAGCTGCGAGTCGAAGATCACGTTCATCGACTTCGACAAAGGCATCGTGCTCTATCGCGGCTATCCGATCGAGCAGCTCGCCGAGCACAGCACGTTTATTGAAACCTGCTACCTCTTGCTCTACGGCGATCTGCCCACGGCCGAGCAGCACCAGGCTTTCGACAACCGCATCGTCAAGCATTCCATGGTGCATGAGCAGATGACCCGGTTCTACTCCGGGTTCCGCCGCGATGCGCATCCCATGGCGATCATGGTCGGCGTTGTCGGCGCGTTGTCGGCATTCTATCACGACTCGATCGACATCAGGGATCCGGCACAGCGCGACATGGCGAGCATCCGCATGATCGCGAAAATGCCCACCATCGCCGCTATGGCTTACAAATATTCGACTGGCCGGCCGTTCGTCTATCCAAGGAACGAGCTGAAATACTCGGCGAATTTCCTGCATATGTGCTTTGCCACGCCGGACCGGGAATACGAGGTCGACGCTCGGCTGGCCAACGCCGTCAGGCGAATCTTTATTCTTCATGCCGACCACGAACAGAGCGCATCCACGTCCACGGTACGTCTTGCCGGGTCGTCGGGAGCCAACCCTTACGCCTGCATCTCAGCCGGAATCGCCTCGCTGTGGGGCCCTGGGCACGGCGGCGCTAACGAGGCGGTACTGATGATGTTGCAGGAAATCGGCTCGGTCGACCGCATTCCGGAATACATCAAGCGCGCCAAGGATAAGAACGATCCGTTTCGCTTCGTCGGTTTCGGCTATCGCGTTTACACCAACTACGATCCACGAGCGAAGATCATGGAGACGGCCTGCCACGAGGTGCTCGAAACCGTGGGCCGTCACCACCGTGAAGATCCGATTCTCAAGGTCGCGCTCGAGCTCGAACGTATCGCGCGCTCGGATGAATACTTCATCGACAATACGCTTCCTCCCAACATCGACTTCTACTCGGCGATCACCCTGATGGCGCTCGGCTTCCCGACCGACATGTTCACCGTGATCTACGCCATTGCCCGCACGGTGGGCTGGATCGCGCAGTGGAAAGAAATGATCGACAATTCCTCGCAGCGCATCGGCAGGCCGCGCCAGCTCTACACTGGCGCCACCGAGCGCACCTACGTGCCGATGGACGCTCGCTCGTAGAGTTGGCGATCGGTCCCGGTGGGACGGAGTCGGGGAGGCGCGGCGGCCGCTTAGGGAGCGTTCTTCTTGCGGTATTCGATGGCTTGGATCTCGACCGCCACCGCGTCCATCACATCGATGACCGGTTCCACCTTGAATTCGAAAACCGCAAACACGCTGGCGAAATAATGAATGTCTGTTGGACTGTCCGTCTCGACGATCATGTAGCCGCCGTAGTCGCCGACCCGGATCACGAACTGATGCATCGTAAAGCTCGCGGGCATTTTCCAGTCTTTGCTGAATATCTTCAGGACCCGTTCTTGCGCGGCTTCGTAGTCGCCAAAGGAGGCCGCCGGTCTCTCGCGCCAGCTGATAACGTATTTCATGGTTGCCTCCGTCGGCATCGAAGCCGCGCTGGTTTCACTGCGGAACGATAGTCGCACACGAGCCGCCGGCAGAGCGACCTCGTTGAGGCTTCAGCCGCGCGGCAAATCGCTCACCCTTCGATGCCCCGGTTGATGGCAAACTAAGCGAGGCGGTGGAATTGCCCGCACCGGTCAGACAATTTCGCAGGAGGAGGACTTGCCTATGTTGAAGAAGGTGATGTTGGTTTCGGCAACCGCGGGTCTGCTCCTGGTGGGTCCTGCGCTCGGCCCCTTAGGCGCGGCGGAATACAAGCACAGTGGCTGCGCCGACGCCGCCAAGGTTCAGTTCCCCGACGATCACGCGGCGCGCAAGGATTTCAAGCACTGGTGCAAGGATCAGTGGAAGATCTACAAGAAGTCGCAAAAATATAACTGAGCGCCATAGCGTTCGGGAGGCCCCAGCGGACGAGCTAGGGCGTTTGGGCGATGGTCTCTGCCCGAAGGGATATGTCGTAGCCGAATCCGAATTTCGTCACCGCGCCGAGCGCGAGACCCGCGCTCATGGCCATGATCACGAGCAGGATACTTCTTGCTGCGTTTTGCATCCCCACCAGACTAACAAAAGACCCTAACAGACAGGTAACCGCGGCAAGCCGCCAACGCCGGCCTGCTCCCGTCGTCGGCCGCGCCTCGGCGTGCCGAGCCAGCTCATGCCGGTTGTGACTTCCGCAAAATGGGGGCTTATAGAATCGTCGGAGCCATCTGGGGTGGATGGAGAACAGCCATGCTCAACTTTCTCGGCTGCAGTGCACAAGGCATCGCGGTGGCCAATGGTGTGACGACGCTCGCGCTTCTTGAACTGATGGTTGAGAGAAGATTCTCTCCAAGACGGATGTGCGCACCATTCTCGAGAGCGGTATCGAATGCCTGGAGTCGCGCACCAATGTTCGGACCGTCGCAGAGGCCGTGCACGTGATGCGGGATCAAATGCTGCCTTTGTTCGCCGAATAAGTGGCGTCTTGGCAGTGATTGCCGCCGTCCGGACGAAGAGACGTTCCGGTCGCAAGTCACGCGCGTGCTTTCACTTGACGCAACCAGGCCCGATTACCGCAATTTAACCGTCTCGCTACACGCCTCCTCAATCGACTTCCGCCATGGTGATCGGAGAGACCCCAAGGGAAGATCGATGCAGCGCAGCTCCGTTTTCACTGGCCGACAATACGGAGCGACATCGGTCCCGAATCCCGCGCGGGCGGAGGCCGGCGACGATCTGAGCGCGCTGCTCGGCGCCGGACAGTTTCTCGAAGCCGTCATCGAGCACATTCCGGCCGTGGTCTTCGTCAAGGACGCGCGCGACTTTCGCTTCATCCTGCTCAACCGGGCAGGCGAGGAGTTCCTGGGCGTCTCCCGCCAAGCCATCATCGGCAAGACCGATCACGACGTCTTCCCCAAGGAGGAGGCCGATCAATTCGTCGCGCGCGACCTCGAAGTGCTGAAATCGCGGCATGTGCAGATCATCGAGGAGGAGCCGGTCCACACCCCGCACAACGGACTACGCTTTCTGCGCACGCGCATGATCGTGATCTGCGACGACCAGCAGGCGCCGCAATATCTGGTCGGCATTTCCGAAGATGTCACCGACCAGAAGCGCAAGACCGAGCGCATCAGGCATATGGCGCATCACGACGGCCTGACCGACCTGGCCAATCGCGCCCTGTTCCGCCAGCGTCTCGATGCCGCCATGGCGGAGTATCGCGGCACGCGGCGCGGCGTGGCGCTGTTCTTCATCGATCTCGACGGCTTCAAGCGGCTCAACGACACGCTCGGCCATCCGACCGGCGATGCCGTGCTGCGGCTATTGGCCGACCGCTTGCGCCGCTGCGGAAAGGAAGACGACACCGTGGCGCGGCTCGGCGGCGACGAATTCGCGCTGCTGCACCCCATCTCGCCCGCCAGCAAGAGCCTGCCGACGCTGGCCAACGAGTTGGTGCAGTCGATCGCGCGCCCCTACGACGTTGGCGGCAGCCAATTGACGCTGACCGCGAGCATCGGCGTCAGCGTCGCCGGCGAGGACTGCCAAGACCCCGACCGCATGCTGAAGAACGCCGATGTGGCGCTCTATCGCGCCAAGACTGACGGACGCAACGCCTTCCGCCTCTACGATCCGAGCATGGACAATCATCTCGAGGCCAAGCGCGCTCTCGAACGCGCGGTGCGCAACGCGCTTGCGCGCGGCGAGTTCGAGGTGCACTACCAGCCGATCGTCGACATCCGCTCCGAGCGGACCTGCGGCTTCGAGGCGCTGTTGCGCTGGCGCCACCGCGACAAGGGGCTGTTGCCGCCGTCGGAGTTCATCGGCATCGCCGAGGAGGTCGGCTTCATCATCCCGCTCGGCGAATGGGTGCTGCGCAAGGCCTGCGACGATGCGGCGGACTGGCCGGCCTACACGCGGCTTGCGGTGAATATCTCGCCCGCGCAATGCACGCCGGCGCTCACGCAGACCGTCGTGAGCGCCCTGGCCTCCTCGCGGCTGCCGCCCGACCGGCTCGAGCTCGAGGTCACCGAGTCGGCGCTGTTGCAAGACAACAGTGCCACGCTCGCCACGCTGCATCAGCTGCGCAAGCTCGGCGTCAAGATCGCCATGGACGATTTCGGCACTGGCTATTCCTCGCTCTCCTATTTGCGCAGCTTCCCCTTCGACAAGATCAAGATCGACAAGAGCTTCGTCAGCGAGGTCCTGGTGCATCCCGAAAGCCTGTCCATCGTACGTGCCGTGGCGGGGCTGGGGGTGAGCTTCGGCGTGCCGACCACCGCCGAGGGGGTCGAGACGCGCGAGCAGTTCGAGCAGGTCAAGGCCGCAGGCTGCACCCAATGCCAGGGCTATCTGTTCGGCCGCGCCGTCCCCAACGCCGAGGTGCTGCGCATGATGCAGCAGCGCCGCCGGGCCATCCGCAAGCCGGGCTTCGATTAATCCTGCCCACGGCTCGCCTCCGCGGCCGGCGCCTGTGGACGGAACATAAAAAGAACATTGCGAGGTGAGAACAAAACATGTACAGTTCTCTGACTTCGCACCTCGCATCTCTCCTCGCGACCCAAGCCGACCAAGGCTGCATGGCACTCCCGGGGAGGGTGCGGCGGAGCACTCGATTTGCGACTCAGAGCGTGCTTGTGAAATAAGGGAGACTCACCATGGTGAATGTCGCGCTGCGCCTCGTCGAAGGAGCTGAAGTGGATAAAGAGAAGGCGCTGGAAGCGGCGATCTCGCAGATCGAACGGGCCTGTGGCAAGGGCTCGATCATGCGCCTCGGCCAGAACGAGAAGGCGGTCGAGGTGGAAGCGGTCTCGACCGGCTCACTCGGCCTCGACATCGCGCTCGGCATTGGCGGGCTGCCGCGCGGCCGCGTCGTCGAGATCTACGGGCCCGAATCCTCCGGCAAGACCACGCTCGCGCTGCATGTCGTGGCCGAAGCGCAGAAGCGCGGCGGCATTTGCGGCTTCATCGATGCCGAGCACGCGCTCGACACCGTCTATGCGCGGAAGCTCGGCGTCGATCTCGAGCAGCTGCTGATCTCCCAGCCCGACACCGGCGAGCAGGCGCTCGAGATCACCGACACGCTGGTGCGCTCCGGCGCCATCGACGTGCTGGTGATCGATTCGGTGGCGGCGCTCACGCCCAAGGCCGAGCTCGAAGGCGAGATGGGCGACATGCAAATGGGCAGCCAGGCGCGCCTGATGAGCCAGGCTCTGCGCAAGCTCACCGGCTCGATCTCGAAATCCCGCTGCATGGTGATCTTCATCAATCAGATCCGCATGAAGATTGGCGTGATGTTCGGCAGTCCCGAGACCACCAGCGGCGGCAACGCGCTCAAATTCTACGCCTCGGTCAGGCTCGACATCCGCCGCATTGGCGCCATCAAGGAGCGCGAGGAGGTGGTTGGTAACCAGACCCGGGTCAAGGTGGTGAAGAACAAGGTGGCGCCGCCCTTCAAGCAGATTGAGTTCGACATCATGTATGGCGAGGGCATTTCCAAGACCGGCGAACTGGTCGATCTCGGGGTCAAGGCCGGCATCGTCGAGAAGTCCGGCGCCTGGTTCTCCTTCGATAGCGAGCGTATCGGCCAGGGCCGCGAGAACGCCAAGGCCTATCTCAAGGAGCATCCCGACATGGCCGCGAAGATCGAGCGGGCGATTCGCCAAAGCGCGGGCCTGATCGCCGGCAAGATCCTCGAGGGCGCGGCTGAGCCCGATGCCGCGGATGGCGGCGAGACCGGGTTCGCCGAGGGCGAAGCCGGCGTGACGCCGCTCCCAGGCGGCGCGGCGCGGCGCGGCCGCCGTGGCGCCTGAACTACCGCGCTCAAGCAGCGCGAAGCGCGGTAGCGCAAAGATAGAGCCGGCTAGCTGGACAGGGCGCTTGGCCCACCTTATGTCTGGCGCGAAACCTTAGCCCTGTCCCTGAGCTGGGAGAGGGCTAACGGCGCTTAAACCATGGCCGAATCGGCTACGGTCTAGCAGCGCCGGTTCCGCTCGACTGTAAGGTCTCCCTCAAACCTGCCATGACCTCAGCCAAGACCAAGGGTGCGAAACAGCACAGCGCCAAGCCGCAAGACACGGGCCGCGCGGGTGACGCGGGCGGCGGCGTGAGCCACACCCACCTCGCCAGCGCGAGCACCAACGACATCCGCTCGGCTTTTCTCGATTTCTTCGCCAAGAACGGCCACGCGGTGGTGCCGTCGGCGCCGCTCGTGCCGCGCCACGATCCGACGCTGATGTTCACCAATGCCGGCATGGTGCCGTTCAAGAACGTGTTCACCGGGGCCGAGAAGCCGAAAACCTTGCGCGCGGCGTCCGCGCAGAAATGCGTGCGCGCCGGCGGCAAGCACAACGACCTCGACAATGTCGGCTATACCGCGCGCCACCACACCTTCTTCGAGATGCTCGGCAATTTTTCCTTCGGCGATTATTTCAAGGAGCGCGCGATCCTGCTCGCCTGGGAGCTGCTAACCAAGGACTTTGGGCTCGACAAGAGCCGCCTGCTCATCACCGTGTTCGCCGATGACGAGGATGCGGCGGCGCTGTGGCGCAAGATCGCCAGGCTCCCCGACGAGAAGATCATCCGCATCGCAGGCTCCGACAATTTCTGGTCGATGGGCGACACCGGCCCGTGCGGCCCCTGCTCGGAGATCTTCTACGATCACGGTCCGTCGATCGCCGGCGGGCCGCCCGGCAGCCCCGAGGCCGACGGCGACCGCTTCGTCGAGATCTGGAATCTCGTATTCATGCAATACGAGCAACTTCCCGGCGGCGAGCGCATCGACCTGCCCAAGCCCTCGATCGACACCGGCATGGGGCTCGAGCGCATCGCCGCGGTGCTGCAGGGCACGCACAACAATTACGCCATCGATCTGTTCCGCGCGCTGATCGCGGCCTCGGTGGATCTGACCGGCGTGCCCGCGACCGGCGAGCATGCGCCAAGCCACCGCATCATCGCCGACCATTTGCGCGCCTCGTCTTTCCTCATCGCCGACGGCGTGCTGCCGTCGAACGAGGGCAGGGGCTACGTGCTTCGCCGCATCATGCGCCGCGCCATGCGGCATGCGCATATCCTCGGCGCCAAGGAGCCGCTGCTCTATCGCCTGGTGCCGGCGCTGATCGGGCAGATGGGCCGTGCCTATCACGAGCTCGAGCGGGGCCAGAGCCTGATCGAGGAAACGCTGAAGCTCGAAGAGACCCGCTTCCGCGAGACGCTCGAGCGCGGCTTGCGTCTGCTGGACGACGCGACCAAGGGCTTGAAGCGCGGCGACATACTGCCGGGCGAAGTCGCCTTCAAGCTCTACGATACGTTCGGCTTTCCCTACGACTTGACCGAGGACGCGCTGAAGGCGCGTGGGCTTGGCGTCGACGCGCAAGGCTTTGCCACGGCGATGGAGCGCCAGCGCGCGGAGGCGCGCAAATCCTGGGCAGGCTCTGGCGAGGCCGCGACCGGCGCGCTCTGGTTCGAATTGAAGGAGGAGCTCGGCGCCACCGAGTTCCTCGGCTACGAGACCGAAGCCGCCTCGGGCGAGATCGTCGCGCTGATCAAGGACGGCGCGCGCGTGCGAGAGCTGAAGCAAGGCGAGCGCGGCGTCGTGCTGGTGAACCAGACGCCGTTCTATGCCGAATCCGGCGGCCAGGTCGGCGATCGCGGCTGGATCACGGTCGCCAAGAAGGCCAGCTTCGTCGTCGATGATACGCAGAAGAAGCTGCACGGCCTTTTCTTGCATGAGGGCGCTCTGGAGAAGGGAGTGCTGAAAGTCGGCGACGAGGTCGCCCTCGAAGTCGATCGCGCACGCCGCGCGCCGACCCGGGCGCATCATTCGGCAACGCATCTCTTGCACGAGGCGCTCCGCCAGGTGCTGGGAGCGCATGTGGCGCAGAAGGGCTCCCTGGTCGAGCCCGGGCGGCTCCGATTCGATTTCTCGCATCAGAAGCCGATGACGCATCAAGAGATTCGCGCCGTCGAGGATCTGGCCAACGCCATGATCCTGCAAAACGCGCCTGTCGAGACGCATCTGATGACGCCCGACGAGGCGATCGCCAAAGGTGCGCTCGCACTGTTCGGCGAGAAATACGGCGATGAGGTACGTGTCGTCTCGATGGGTGTCGACGCCAAGAGCGAGCGGGCGGGCCATGCTTATTCCATCGAGCTCTGCGGCGGCACGCATGTGCGGCGTACCGGCGACATCGGCCTGCTCAAGATCGTCAGCGAGAGCGCGGTTGCTTCCGGGGTGCGCCGCATCGAGGCGCTGACCGGAGATGCCGCGCGCGCCTATCTCGCCGCGCAGGATGATCGCGTGCGCGAGGCGGCCGAATTGCTCAAGGTCTCTCCCGACGAAATGATCGAGCGGCTGGCGGCCGTCATCGACGAGCGCCGCAAGCTCGAACGCCAATTGGCCGACGCCAAACGCGAGCTTGCGTTGGGCGGCGGCAGCGGCGGGGGCGCGGCCGACAATCTCATTCGCGAGCTGAACGGCGTGAAGCTGCTCGCCCGCGTCGTGCACGGCGTTGCGCCGAAGGATCTGCGCGGCCTGATCGACGATGCCAAGAGGCAGTTGGGGTCGGGCATTGCGGCCATTGTCGGCGTCAGCGAAGAGGGCAAAGCCGGGCTCGTCGTCGGCGTCACCGCCGACCTCACGGGAAGCTACGATGCCGTCGAGCTCGCGCGCATCGGTGCCGAAGCTCTCGGCGGCAAGGGGGGCGGTGGTCGTCCCGACCTGGCGCAGGCCGGCGGCGCCGACGGCGGCAAAGCCGACCAGGCGCTCGAGGCGATCGCGGCGAAGATTGCCGCAGGGGGCGCCGCCGAGGACGCCGAGTCGAAGCGCCGCGCGGAAAGCGCCTAGGGCATGAGCGCCACCGACGACTGGCGCCGTTGGCGGCGTAAGGTCCACGACATCCTCGAGGTGGGCGGCGACGACAATCCCGCCGGCCGCCTGGTCAACGGCTTCATCGTCATTCTCATTGTTTTGAACGCCGTCGCCTTTGCCGCCGAGACGGTCGACGGCCTCGCCGTGCGCTACGGCCCTTACTTCTGGGCCTTCAATGTGTTCTCGGTGATCGTCTTCAGCATCGAATATTTGCTGCGTCTGTGGAGCGCCGTGGAAATCCCGATGCTGAGCCGGATGCCGCGTTGGCGGGCGCGGCTGCGCTTCGCGTCACGGCCGATCATGCTGATCGATTTGTTCGCCGTGTTGCCATTCTATTTGCGGCCGCTCTTTCCGGTCGACCTGAGAGTGCTGCGGGTGCTTCGCCTGTTCCGCCTGCTCAAGCTGGTGCGCTACTCGCCGGCCTTGCAGACGCTCGGCCGCGTGCTCGCCGACGAGTACCGTGCCCTGCTTGGCGCGCTGCTCGTCATCATGGTGCTGCTGCTGTTCGCCTCCACCGCGATGTATTTCCTGGAGCGCGGCGCGCAGCCCGACAAATTCGGCTCGATCCCGGCCGCCGCCTGGTGGGCGCTCGCCACGCTGACCACGGTCGGCTATGGCGACATCGTGCCGGTGACCGCGCTCGGCAAGATGCTCGGCGGGGTGGTCATGCTGCTTGGCGTCGGCATGATCGCCCTTCCCGTCGCCATCATTGCCACCGGCTTCAATCAGGAATCGAGCCGCCACCAATTCGTGGTGACCTGGAGCATGGTGGCCCGGGTGCCGCTATTCGCCAGCATGGACGAGAGCGAGATCGCCGAGATCACCAAGCTGCTCTACACCCGCACCTATCTGCCTGGCGTTCCCATGGTCCGCGCCAGCGACGCCGGCGACACCATGTTTCTCATCGGCAGCGGCGAGGCGGTTGCCACCATCGATCATCGGCATGTGCTGATGAAGGAGGGGGATTTCTTCGGCGAGATGGCGTTGCTGGAGCACCGGCGCCACAAGCACGACGTGGTGGCCAAGACCAGGTGCAGCGTCTATTTGCTCGATGCACGCTCGCTGTCGCGCCTGGCGCGCAGCCATCCGGAGATCCTGCGCCACATCCGCAGCGTGGCGCAGGCGCGCGCCGCCGCCGACGAAGCGGCGCGCGGCAACAAGCGTAAGCAAAAGTCCCGCGCCGTTTCGGCCGAGCCGCGCCAGACCGAGGAGTGAACAAGACCGCTAGGCGGCGGCGCGGTCTGCCATCTCCTTGCGCAGGTTGTCGTCGATCTTGTCGAGGAAGCCGGCGGTCGAAAGCCAGCTCCGCTCGGCGCCGACCAGCAGCGCGAGGTCCTTGGTCATGAAGCCCGCCTCGATGGTTCCCACCACCACGCGTTCCAGCGTCTCGGCGAAGCTCGCGAGCTCCGCATTGTCGTCGAGCTTGGCGCGGTGCTTGAGCGCGCCGGTCCAGGCGAAGATCGAGGCCGTGGCGTTGGTCGAGGTGGCGCGGCCCTGCTGATGTTGGCGGTAATGGCGCGTGACGGTGCCGTGCGCCGCCTCGGCCAGCACGGTCTTGCCGTCCGGCGTCATCAGCACGCTGGTCATCAGCCCGAGCGAGCCGAAGCCTTGCGCCACCGTGTCGGACTGCACGTCGCCGTCGTAATTCTTGCACGCCCACACGTAGCCGCCAGACCATTTCAGCGACGCGGCCACCATGTCGTCGATCAGCCGATGCTCGTAAGTGAGGCCGCGCGCGGCGAACGCATCCTTGAACTCCGCCGCGAAGACTTCGGCGAAGATGTCCTTGAAGCGGCCGTCATAGGCCTTGAGGATGGTATTCTTGGTCGAGAGATAGACCGGCATATTGCGGTGCAGCCCGTAATTCAGCGAGGCACGGGCGAAGTCGCGGATCGACTCGTCGAGATTGAACATGCCGAGCGCCACGCCCGGGCCGTCGAACTCGTGCACCACGTGCTCGATGCGCGTGCCGTCCTCGCCCTGAAAGGCGATACTGAGCTTTCCCTTGCCGGGCACGCGGAAATCGGTGGCGCGGTAGACGTCGCCATAAGCATGGCGGCCGATGACGATCGGCTTGGTCCAGCCCGGCACCAGCCGGGGCACGTTGTTGCAGATGATCGGCTCGCGGAAGATCACCCCGCCCAGGATGTTGCGGATGGTGCCGTTCGGCGACTTCCACATCTTCTTGAGGCCGAACTCCTTCACCCGCGCCTCGTCAGGCGTGATGGTCGCGCATTTCACGCCGACTCCGCAGGTCTGGATGGCTTTCGCCGCGTCGATAGTGACCTGGTCGTCGGTCAGATCCCGGTTCTGGATCGACAAGTCGAAATACAGCAGCGGCAGATCGAGATAAGGAAAGATCAGCTTGTCCTTGATCAACTGCCAGATGACCCGCGTCATCTCGTCCCCGTCGAGGTCGGCGATCGGGTTCTCAATTTTGATCTTCTTCACGGACTAAGAATCTCCGGCGCGGGAAGACTGGCGTGACGCAATGCTTAACGGCCCCCGTTCCCCATTGCGGGCGGCCGCCCCTCTATAGCATCGTGGTTCAATGGTGAAAGCAAGAGAAGCGAAACGCGCGCGTGCCTCAACTTCGGGCAAGGCTGCCCGTGCCGGAGGCACCGGTCCTGACAGTGCGGTCGCGCCGCCGGCCATCATTCTGGTCAATCCGCAGCTTGGCGAGAATATCGGCTTCGCCGCGCGCGCCATGGCCAATTTCGGGCTCACCGATTTGCGGTTGGTCGGCCCGCGCGACGGCTGGCCCAACGACAAGGCTTACGCGGCCGCCGCCGGCGCCGCCTTCCTCGTCGAGCAAGCGAGCGTCTATGCCAACGTGGAGAGCGCGATCGGCGGCTTGCATTACGTGCTGGCATCGACCGCGCGGCCGCGCGAGATGGTGAAGCCGGTGCTGAGCCCGCAGAGCGCGGCAATCGAGCTCAGGCGGCGAGGGCACAGCGCCGAGCGCTGCGGCGTGTTGTTCGGGCCCGAGCGCAGCGGTCTCGACAACGACACGATCTCCCTCGCCGACGCGATCCTCACCGCGCCGGTGAGTCCGGATTTTGCGTCGCTGAGCCTGCCACAGGCCGTGCTGCTGTTCGGCTATGAATGGTTCAAGGCGGAAAGCGCGCCGCTCCCGCTCGGCCGCGCCACGGCCTTCAACGGGCCCGCCACCGAGGGCATCGCCTTTCCCGACACGCGACCGGCCACGCGGGAGGAACTGCTTGGCTTGTTCTTGCATCTGGAGGCCGAACTCGATCGATCCGGCTTTCTCTATCCCCCCGAGAAGCGGCCCTCCATGGTGCGTGCCATCCGCAACATGTTCCACCGCATGGGCGCCACCGAGCAAGATGTGCGCACCTGGCGCGGGATCGTGGCCTCGCTCACCCGAAAGCACGCGCCGCGGGGGAAGAAGGTGTCATAGTTCCGCCCCGTTTCTGCTATTGCGATGGCCTGAAACGATGATTAGCTTTCGGGCACGGGAGGAGAGGGGCAATCGATGAAAAAGGCGTTGTTGCAGTCGGGCGGAGCCGCCGCCGCGCTTTCCGCCTTGCTGATGACGGCGCCGCTCCACGCTGCGGACAATTCCGGCGTAAGGCCCGTCGCCGAGGAGCTTGGCCAGCGTGCCGCCGCCGCCACCGCCGCTCCCCAAACCCAGCAGAAAAGCGGCCTCAGCGACAGCGCCGTGCGGGTGCTCCTGACCTACGCCTTCTCTATCATTCCCGAAACGACGACGGGATCCGACGGCAAGCCCGCCAAGGTCGATAAATCCGATCCCAACGCGTTCATGATTCCCGACGAAGATGCGCGCCGCATCATCCGCGCCGCCACGCGTTCGGCCTACGCCGAGGCCTGCGAGTTGGGCGATCTTGCGCGCGCGAACTACAACACCTTGATGCAGACCGAGGCCGCCAAGAAAGTCTGGAGCGACCAGCAGCTCTTGATGATCAACGCCCTGCATATGTTTTCAGCCTCGTATTTCTCGGGCGGTGTCAAGATCGCCGAAGCGCCTGACGGAGCAGCGACCGGCAGCGTCGCCGCCAAGGGCGATGCGGCGGACGGCGGCGGCGCAGGCCAAGGAACCGCCTTGGTGGCGCCGAAGCGCCCCGCTTGCCCTCCGGAGCAGAAGCAAAAGGTCATCAGTTCGATCAACGCCTATGTGCAGTCGGCCAAGGCGGCCGCGCCGGCGCCGTCCCCGGCGGCTCCGGCCTCATCCGGCTCCAATTGACACTTTCCGCCATTCGCGTGTAACAGAGCGTCGGGCGAAGCCTTGAGCCGAGTGGCTTGAAGGTCGCCGGAGAAGGCCCCGGCGGTCCGCCGCCTTCACCAGCAAGGGTTTTTTAGAGCAGGCGCGGGGATTAGGCCCGCGGAAACGCTCGATTGGCTTTGGAGTCTGAACGCATGTCGAAACGCATTAACGCCAAGCACAAGATCGACCGAAGGCTCGGCGAAAATATCTGGGGCCGTCCAAAAAGCCCCTTCAATAAGCGCGAATACGGACCCGGCGAGCACGGGCAGCGCCGCCGTGGCAAGCTGTCGGACTATGGCCAGCAGCTCAGAGCCAAGCAGAAGTTGAAGGGCTATTACGGCAACATCACCGAGAAGCAGTTCAAGTCGATCTATCACGAGGCGGCGCGGCTGCGCGGCGACACCTCGGAGAAGCTGATCGGCCTGCTGGAGCGCCGCCTCGACGCCATCGTCTATCGCGCCAAGTTCGTGCCGACCGTATTCGCCGCGCGGCAATTCGTGAGCCACGGCCATGTGCGGGTCAACGGGCGGCGCGTCAACATTCCGAGCTATCGCTGTCGCGAGGGCGACGTGGTCGAGGTCAGGGACAAGGCCAAAGACGCCGGCATGGTGCTCGAGTCCGCGCAGAGTCCCGAGCGTCAGGTGCCCGACTATCTCGATGTCGACCACAGCAAGATGATGGCGAAGCTCACCCGCGTGCCCATGCTCTCCGACGTACCGTACCCGGTGATCATGGAGCCGAACCTCGTCATCGAGTTCTATTCGCGCTAACCGCGAGCAAGAGCGCCTGTGGCGGGTCGCGCTTTCACAGCGCGGCGGCGAGCAGGGTCGCGCCGCCGGCGATGAGCAGCAGCGCGATCGCCTTCGCCGTGACCGCGCCCATTGGCGCAAGCTTCTCGATGGCCACCAGTAGCGTGAGCCCCGCGATCCAGACGAGATTCATTACCCCGCCCACGAACAGCAGCAGCATCAGCGCGGCGCAGCAGCCGAGGCAGTAAAGGCCGTGGGTAAGGCCCATTCGCCATGCGCCCCGCACGCCCGGACGCCAATGCGCAGCGATGAACTGAACCGGCCCCCGGCAATGCTTGAGGCACGCCGTCTTCAGCGGCGTGAGCTGGTAGAGGCCTGCTGCGATTAACACCGCTCCCGCCAGGACGGTCGCACGCAAGCTCATCATGGCCGACATGACGCCGAGCTGCTCGAGCGCCCACTGAGCGGCGACGGCCAACAGGCTGAAAAGAATCCACAAGCTTAGGTAGGCCGAGGCGAAGGCGGCGATCGACGCTGCGGCGGGCGCGGCGCGGCCCTGGCTCTCCGCCTGGCGCACGACGCGGGCATAGAGCAGTAGCGTCGGCGAGGCCGAGGGCAGCATCATTGCCACCATCATGACGACCCACATGCAGAAGGCGGCGAGCCAGTAGAGCGGTGTCCAGTCGCCGCTCAGCGCCGGCGGCAGTTGAAGCGGCAGCAGCCAGCCGCTCATGGCGAGCGGGTCCATCCCAGTGCCGGCGCCCGCCAGGAGGAACAGCCAGGCAAGGAGGGTCAGGAGGCCAAGCGCCGCGGCAACGACCATGCCGTCATGCCTGAATATGCGCTCGACAGCCGTTGCTGACATGCCGCCTCACCGCACCATGCCGCTCTGGCAGAGATGAATCTCGGCAAATTGGCCGTAACTGTCGGACAGCTCATAGGCAATTGGCGCCTCGGTCTTCGACCAGCCGCGCCCGATCTCGGCCTCGGCAAACTCGAATCCCTCAGGCTGCACGATGCGCACGCGATGCGCCGCTCCGGTCACAGGATTGAGGATCGGCTCACCGCGCATCTCCAAGACGTCCTTGATCTTGGCGCGGGCCATGCGGCCGTCGATATCGAGCTCGAACTCGATGTCCGCGAAGACGGGATCGTGGATTTTTTCGCAGGTGGAGGAGAACACACTGAACACCGTCGCGAACGGTTCGGTGTCCTCGCCGCGCAGGATGCGCAGCAGCGCCTCACGCTGTGCCGGCGTCGCCCGCCGATCAATGACATGGACGCCTTCGCCCTTGCCTTCGTGAATGGGGCCCGGCCAGCGGAAGACGCCAGCGCTTCTCAAGCCGTCGAGCCGTGTCGTTCCGTGAAAGCCTTTGTCGATATCGTACACGGCGAGACCGCGGCAATGGCCATTGGTCGGCAGTGCGTTGAACTGGCAGGGGCAGCTATAGTCGCAGTTACAATTGCCGAACTCGCGCCCCTTGATCTCCCACTTGGTCATCTGGCCTCCTTGCAGCGTCGATAGGTCGAGGGGTGATCTTCGGTCTTTGTGGTAATGATGAGGCGCGAAAGCTTCAAAAAACCGCGTGGCCATGGATAGCGGTGTCAGAACCGAACGCCCGATTGCGCCGGACCGAACGTCGCAGGTGTTGCGCCTCCCCGACGGCAGACGCATCGGCTACGCCGAGTATGGCGATCCGCGAGGTGCGAGCGTGCTCGCTCTTCACGGCACGCCGGGCTCGCGCTTCATGTTCGCGCTCACCGACAAGGCCGCGCGCGAGAGGCGCTTGCGCATCTTCGCGCCCGAGCGCCCTGGCTACGGGCTCTCCGATTTTCGCCGCAAGGACGGTCTTGTGCAGGCCGCCGACGACTTGCGCTGGTTCGCCGATGCCGTCGGGTTGCGACGCTTTGCCGTGATCGGCGTCTCGGGCGGTGGTCCCTACGCGGTCGCCGCCGCCGCGGCGATGGCCGAGCGCGTCGCTTTGCTTGCCCTGATCAGTCCGGTCGGACCGATCGCCGAGTGCCGGAGCAAGATCCGCATGTCGAAGCTGCACCGGTTGATCTTCACCAAGATCGGCCCGTCGCGTTCGTCCGGCGCCGCCTTCTTCTGGTCGCTGCGTCATGTCGTGCGCTATGCCCCCGACCTCGCCTATCGCGGGCTGATGCAGCGGGTCGCGCCGAGTGATCGAAGCGTGCTGCTCAGAGGCGAAGTGAAAGCCAATCTCCAGACCGCGCTACGGGAAGGCTTGCGGCCCGGCATCGCCGGCGCGCGTCAGGATCTGCGGCTCTTCTGCGCGGCTTGGGGCTTGCGGCTCGAGGAGCTCGACGTGCCTGCGGTCATTTGGCAGGGAAGCGACGACACCATCGTGCCCGCTGGCGCCGCCTATCATCTTGCCGAGACGCTGCCCAATTGCCGCCTCGACGTGATCCAGGGCGGCGGCCATTACTGGGTGTTCGGTGAGTTCCATCGCGTGCTCGATGCGGTGCAGGCCGCGCTGCGTGGCTAGCCGCGTCAACCGCCGCAAGCAGCACTTGCGATAGCAGACGAAACTTGCAACAACGCGCGCCATGAAAAGCCAATGGAAAGACAGCGCCGCGCGCGAGATGGTCGAGGCGTACGCCGCCAAGGGCATCGGCCAAGACATCGCGCTCAGGGTCTACACCACGCGCCTGTTGGGTCGCGATCCGCTCCTCGTGTTGCATGGCGGCGGCAACACGTCGGTGAAGACGAAGGGGACCGACGATCTCGGGCAGGAGCACGAGGTGATCGCCGTCAAAGGCTCAGGCGCCGACATGGCCGACATCGAGCCGTGGGGGCTGCCGGCGGTGAAGCTCGATCCGCTTCGAAAGCTTCGCGCGCTCGAAGCGCTGTCCGACGAGGCGATGGTCAATGTGCAGCGGCTGAACCTAATCGATTCCGCCGCACCCAACCCCTCGGTCGAGACGCTGCTGCACGCCTTCCTGCCGCACAAATTCGTCGACCACACCCACGCCGCTTCCGTGCTGTCGCTGGTCGATCAGCCTGACGGCGAGGCCTTGGCGCGCGAGGTCTATGACGGGCGCATGGGGATCGTGCCCTACATCGCACCCGGCTTCGGCCTCGCCAAGGAAGCGGCACGCGTGTTCGAGGAAAAGCCCGACGTCGAGGGGCTGATCCTGCACAAGCACGGCATCTTCACCTTCGGCAAGGATGCGCGCGAGGCCTATGAGCGCATGATCGAGATGGTGTCGCTCGCCGAGAGCCGCTTGCGGCAGGGGCGCCCCGTCGTGTTCCAAGCGCGGCAGCTCGACAGCGCGATCGCGAGCGCCGCGGAGATTGCGCCGATCATTCGAGGCGCTGCCGCCATCAAGCACGCGGGCGCCGAACCCACGCGCTTCATCGCCGACTTCCGCACTGGCCCCGAAGTCCTGGCCTATGTCAACGGGACCGAGCTCGCCTCGTACAGCCAGCGCGGCGTGGTGACGCCCGACCATATCATCCGCACCAAGAACCGGCCGCTGGTGGTGCCCCCCCCGCAAGCCGGCAAGCTGGAAGACTTTGCCGCTGCCGTGCGCGGGGCCGTGGCGAAATTCGTCGCCGAATACGATGCCTATTTCGCCCGCGAGAACGCGCGAGTGGGAGGGGTCAAATCCAAGCTCGACGGCAGCCCGCGCGTGGTGCTGGTGCCAGGCGTCGGCTTATTCGGTCTAGGCCGCACGGCCAAGGACGCCGCGATCGCCGCCGACCTCGCCGAGAACACGGTCAAGGTCGTCACCGAGGCGGAGGCCATCGGCCGTTACGAGCCGCTACCCGAGAGCGATCTGTTCGCGCTCGAATATTGGAGCCTCGAGCAGGCGAAGCTGAAAGGCGCGGTGGTCAAGCCGCTCACCGGGCAAGTTGCGTTCGTGACCGGCGCCGGAGCGATCGGCGCCGCGACCGCCAAGGCGCTTGCCGCTGATGGCGCGGCCGTTGCCATTCTCGACATCGACGGCGAGGCGGCAAACAAGGCCGCAGCCGCGGTGAAGGGCTTCGGGCTCGATTGCGACGTGACCAAGCCTGAGCAGGTGCGGGCGGCATTCGCGGCGGTCTGCCAGCGCTTCGGCGGCGTCGATATCGTCGTGTCGAATGCCGGCGCGGCGTCGCAGGGCCGGATCGGCGAGGTCTCCGACGAGCTTTTGCGCAAGAGCTTCGAGCTCAATTTCTTCGCGCACCAGACCGTCGCGCAAGAAGCCGTGCGCATCATGCTGAAGCAGTGCACCGGCGGCGCGCTGCTGTTCAATCTCTCCAAGCAGGCGGTCAATCCCGGCGCGAATTTCGGTCCCTATGGCCTGCCCAAGGCCGCCGCCATGCTGCTGATGCGCCAATATGCGCTGGACTACGGCCAGGACGGCATCCGCTCGAACGGCGTCAATGCCGATCGCGTCAGGAGTGGGCTGCTGACTGACGCGATGATCGCGGCACGTTCGAAAGCGCGCGGCATCTCGGAAGCCGACTATATGAGCGGCAATCTGCTGCAGAGCGAAGTCACCGCCGCCGACGTGGCTCAGGCTTTCGTCGCCTTGGCCAAGGCCCGCAAGACCACCGGGCATATCGAGACGGTGGACGGCGGCAATATCGCCGCCGCGCTGCGCTAGGGAATTCTTGTCTCGCTGCCCAAATTCCAGGCGGTCCTAAGGGAGTTTTAACCACAAGCGGAGAGGCTTACGCCGCACAGCTTGGATTCGAGATTCGTCTCTCCGTTGAGGAGCGAAGCTCCCGAGCGGGATGGCATCGGCACCGCGTCTGCAACGAATTCGAGAGAGATTTCAGATGGTTCTGCGCTTGAAGATCATGCTCGCCTTTGCCGCCACGGCGGTCATGGCGGTCGTCGTGTCGTTCGGACTCGCCGCCATGGTGCCGGCCACCCTTCTCGCGGCGCTACTCTCCATGGTCGTCGCCGGCGCGCTTGCCGCGGGCTCCGGCTATGTGTTCGGCGGGGCAACCGCGCAAGCGCTCGCCGATCTCAACAATGTCATTCTGCGCTTCACCAAATGGGACATGGACGGCATCGTGCCGCACGCGGCCCGCGCCGACGAGGTCGGCGACATCGCCAAGGCGCTGAAGGCTTTCCAGAACGACGCCATCAAATGGAGCGAGAGCCATAAGAGCGAGCAGGACAGTCAGGTCCAGGGCCGGCTCGCCTCGCAACAGCGCACCGAGGAGTTGATCCATCAGTTCCGCGGCTCGATCGCCGGCATTCTTGGCGCCTTCGCCGAGAGCGCGCGGATGATGGATGAGACGGCGCGCTCGCTGTCGACGCTGGCAAGCGACACTAACGAGCGGGTGGGCGTGGTTGCCTCCGCCTCCGACGAAGCATCGGCCAACGTGCAGACCGTGGCCGCGACCGCCGAGGAGCTCGCCGTATCGGTCGGCGAGATCGGCACCCGCGTCTCGACCGCGAGCCGCATCGTCAGCCAAGTGACAGAGAACGCCCGCACTGCCAATCTCAAGGTCGAGGGCCTTGCCGCCGCCGCGCAGCGGATCGGCGACGTGGTGAGCCTGATCCAGGACGTCGCGGCGCAGACCAATCTGCTCGCGCTCAACGCGACCATCGAGGCGGCGCGCGCGGGCGACGCGGGCAGGGGCTTCGCCGTGGTGGCGAGCGAGGTGAAGACGCTCGCCGACCAGACCGCGAAGGCCACCGACGACATCAAGCACCAGATCGCCGCCATTCAGGCCTCCACCAATGGCGCGGTCGATGCCATGCAGTCGATCGTCACCACCATGGGCGAGGTCAACGTGAACACGCAGGAGATCGCTGGCGCCGTGCAGCAGCAATCGGCAGCGACCTCGGAGATTTCGCACAGCGTGCGCCAGGCGGCACGCGGCACCGAGGACGTGGTGGCGCATATGCCGGGCGTGACTAAAGCGGTCGACGAGACCAGCCAGTCGGCCACGCAGATGCTCCAGGTGTCGCGCGATCTCTCGCGCCAGGCCGAGCAACTCCGCCACACGGTGGAGAACTTCCTGCGCCAGGTGGCCGCCGCCGATCAGCTCAAGCGCGCGAGCTA
>CAVVSX010000004.1:0-48375 GCA_963750975.1 uncultured Alphaproteobacteria bacterium
GACCGGTGCGCTAACCGAGCTGCGCTACGCTCCGAAGCCTATCTCAGGGCTGTCCTGGATATACACGGTCAGGCTGTCGAAACAAGCCATCACCGGCCGGGAGAGGTCTATTCCCCGGCCAGAGTGAGCACACGGGTGCAGGCGGCAAGCTCCTCGATCAGGGTGCTGAGCGTCTTCGCGTCGAGCTTCGCCGGTCGCGCGTCTGGCTCGCGGCTGAGCGCATGTCCCCCGCTTTGCGCGGCCTCGGCGGCGATGTCGGGAATCTCGTGCGCCAGCATCGCCTCGTCTTGCTCGTCGTCCTCGGCGATGGATCGGTAATCCATCACGAAACGCGGCCCGTGCTCGCGGAGGATCTTCTGCACACCTCTGATGGTGTAGCCATCGTTGTAGAGCAGGAAGCGGATACCGCGGAGAAGCTGCACATCCTCGGGCCGGTAATAGCGCCGGCCGCCGCCGCGCTTCATGGGCTTCAGCTGGGCAAATTTAGCTTCCCAGAAGCGCAGCACGTGCTTCGGGACTTCAAGCTCGTCAGCAACCTCGCTGATGGTGCGAAACGCCTCTGGCGCCTTGTCCAACGCCGGTCCTCCTCACTCGCGTCAAACCGCCGGCGGCTTTATTCGGCCGCCTTTCTTCGCGAGAGCGCATCATTGATACGTTGTTTCATGATGTTGCTTGCGCGAAATACCAGCACCCGCCGCGGCGTGATGGGAACTTCCTGGCCGGTCTTTGGATTGCGGCCGATCCGTTGGCCCTTGTCGCGAATGCCGAAAGAGCCGAACGACGACAACTTAACCGTGTCGCCGCGCTCGAGGCTCGCCACGATCTCGCGCAGCACCAGTTCTACGATCTCAGCGGACTCGTTCCGCGGCAGACCGACCTTCTGGAACACTGCTTCCGCCAAATCGGCGCGCGTAAGTGTCTTCCCGCTCATATGCCTACGCTCCCCCAGTCGCGGGACTAATCAAGATGCTAATCGAGCGAGTGCGAGGCGGTCAATCTGTCTCGCGATCAAATTCCTGATATTGCACCCTTTTCCATCAAGGTGTGGCTTTCGCGCGGCACTCGCTTGTTTGCGTCTTTACCAGCGTACCAGCACCGCTCCCCAGGTAAAGCCCCCTCCCATGGCCTCGAGCAGCACCAAATCGCCGGTTTTGATGCGTCCGTCAGCCCGGGCGACATTCAACGCCAAGGGTATGGAGGCCGCCGATGTATTGGCATGCTTATCGAGGGTGATGATGATGCGGTCCTTGTCTAGACCGAGCTTCTTGGCAGCACCGTCCAAGATACGCTTGTTGGCTTGATGCGGCACGAACCAGTCGATATCGGCCGCTTTATATCCGGCCTGGTCCAGGGTCGTACCGATCACTTCGCTGATCTTCGTCACTGCGTGGCGAAAGACCTCGGGGCCGTCCATGCGCAGATGGCCGACCGTGCCGGTGGATGACGGCCCACCGTCGACATAGAGCTTGTCCCGGTAGCGGCCGTCGGATCTGAGGCAGGTTGCGAGAATGCCCCGGTCGGTCATGACGCCGTTCAGCTTCTGGGCTTCGACCACGACCGCCCCCGCGCCGTCGCCGAACAGGACGCAAGTCGAGCGATCCTCCCAGTCGAGGATGCGGGAGAACGCTTCGGCGCCGATGACGAGGGCGCGCTTGAACATGCCGCCCTTAAGATAATTGTCGGCGGTTGCCAGGGCGAAAACGAAGCCCGAGCACACCGCTTGCACGTCGAAGGCTGCGCCCTGGGTGATGCCGAGCTCGGCCTGGATGGTCACGGCCGTGGCGGGAAAGGTCTGGTCGGGGGTCGAGGTGGCAAGGATGATGAGGTCGATGTCTTCTGGCGCGAGTCCCGCATCGTCGAGGGCCGCGCGTGCGGCGATCGCGCCCATCGTCGAGGTGAGCTCGCCCTCGGCGGCGATCCGCCGTTCCTTGATTCCGGTGCGCGCGGTGATCCAAGCGTCGGAGGTGTCGACCAGTTTGGCGAGGTCCGCGTTGGTCACCACCCGCGCGGGCAGGTAGCCGCCAACTCCCTTAATGACCGTCCTCACCAGACTCAACGTCGCCACCCCTCGCCTTACGCGGCGCCCTCGAGTTCCAACTTGGTATGAAAGCCAGCGACGTCGCTCGCCAGCCGCTTCACCACACTGTTCGAAGCCATGTCATAGGCGAGGTCGATCGCGCTCGCGAAGCCGGTCGCGTCGGTTCCCCCGTGACTTTTGACGACGATGCCGTTGAGCCCAAGGAAGATGCCGCCATTCAACTGGCGCGGATCCATCTTTTCCTTGAGTGCGCGGAACGCGCCCTGCGCCAAGATGGCGCCAAGCCGAGCGAGCAACGATCGCCCCATCGCGGCCCGCAAATACTCGCCGATTTGCTTAGCGGTTCCTTCCGCGGTCTTCAAGGCGATGTTGCCGGTGAAACCGTCGGTTACGACGACGTCAACCACGCCTTTCCCCACATCGTCGCCTTCGACGAAGCCATGATAGCGAATGGGCAGCGGCAACTCTTTCAAAACGGCGGCCGCCTTCCTGATCTCCTCGACGCCCTTCACTTCCTCCACGCCGATATTGAGGAGGCCGACCGAAGGCTTGTCGACGCCGAACAGGGCGCGCGCCATGCCGGCGCCCATCAGCGCGAACTCGACAAGCTGACGGGAATCCGCGCCGACATTGGCGCCCACGTCGAGCACGATGCATTCGCTCTCGATGGTCGGCCAGATCGCGGCGATGGCCGGGCGGTCGACGCCTTCGAGCGTCTTCAGGCAGAACTTGGCCATGACCATCAGCGCGCCGGTATTACCGGCCGATACGGCCGCGTCGGCGCGCCCGTCCTTGACCGCCTCTAGCGCGAGCCACATGCTCGAATGATAGCGGCCCTTGCGCAGCGCCTGGCTCGGCTTTGCGTCCATGGCGATGGCCACATCGGTATGGAGGAGCTCAGCCTTGGCCGCCAGCGCCGGATGGGCGCTCAGTTCTGGCTCGATGATGGCTCGGTCGCCGACCAGCAGAAAGCGCATCTCGGGATGGCGGACCAGCGCAATCGCGGCAGCCGGAATGACCACGCTTGGGCCGTGGTCCCCGCCCATGGCGTCGAGCGCTATGGTGACTGGAGAACCCATATTTTGTGCCGATCAGGAAAGACTTTGCCCATGCCGTGGCCCGGCCGCGGCAACCCCCGGAAATGAAACCCGAATAGACTGAAAAAGGCCGGCAGTGACAACCGGATTTTGGCGCTAGGCTTTCCGCTCCCCCCGCTTCAGGGCCGCAAGGGCCGCAAATGGCCCGCTCTGGGCTTCCTGGGCCTGATTTGGCTCGCCTTGCGACCAATCGAAGCTTACCCCCTCCCGCTTCGGATAAGGATCAAGCGACGTGGCGAGGGTTTCGTACGCGGCCACTCCAAGATCGATCCGCCCACTGACGATTGGCTCCGGCCCATCGAGCAACACCACACTGCCAGGCAACTCGGCGCTGCTCTCTGCGGTCTCCAACAGCGCCTCGGGCCAGAATTCGAGTTCCACCGGCACATCGATCCGCGCATCGACGGGATCGAGCGACACGATGCAGGTCTGCGTGACGTCTGCCTTGAGACGCCCGGTCAGGCGCAAGCGGCCGCTGCCGCCATGCGTAAAACGATATGCGAAGGTCAGTCCTTCAAGCCGCACCAGATCGAGCAGGCGCGCGATGGCGTCCAGCTCGGCCTTGGTGGCAACAATCTCTCCGCTCGCGCTATCGTTGATCTCATCGACCTTGAAGATGCGCGACAGCGGTGCGGGCTCAGCCTCGCTCGTCATGCCAAATCGCTCCCAGCTTCGCTCCGGGGATGGTTCCCCGGAAATCTCACCTCGCCCGCACGCAGCATCGCAAAGTCTTGCGTGCGCAACAGGCTTAGGGTGTCTCCTAGATAGTGTGCCAGACGCCCGGCGACAGCCCCGGAGGGCCCTACTTCGAGTGGCAATGCCTCGGCGATGACGGCGGCAACGGCCGCCTCGCCTTCTGCCTGGGCCTCCGCGTAGGAATGCAGCAAGGTCCCGCTCGAGGCGGCGAGGGCTCTCACCTTTTTTGGGATGCTGAGATCGCCGACGCCGATCTCCCGGAGTACCGTTTCCATGTCCGCACCGAAGCGGTCGACGAGGTCTTGCGCCAGGCTGTCGGCCGCAGGTCCCTCGGCCCTCAGCCGGTTCAACACGGCAAACAACTGGAGCGTCAGCACGACGAAGCGCCCCTGCAGCGTATCCGGCACTCCAACGCCTTGATAAAAAAACGGAAGCCGCGCCTGCGCCACAATCGCGCCATAGAGTTTGGTTGCGCTCGTATCGTCGCGGCGCCAGGCGCTGAGTAAAGACATAGGGTTCAAAGGACGGCCTATTTGGTCTAGCCTTTTGCCACGTTCGACCCGGTCATGCGCGGGGCTTCGCGGTTCCGGTTACGGGATATTTCGAGGGGACGTCCGATTTTGCGCACGCTCAAGCCGGTCTTTGCCGCACGACCGTCTCTTGCCGCGCTGGTGCTTGGCGCCGCCCTGCTTTCGGGCTGCGGCGGCCAGGTCGACCGGCACGGGCATGTGTTCATCGATGTCGACCTCAACCAAGTTCAGCCCGGTATGACGAAGGATCAGGTCGCGACCGTGCTCGGCTCGCCGGACACGACGAGCAATATCGGCGGCGATGCCTATTATTATATCGCCACCACGACCAAGACGGTGGCCTTCTTCAAACCGAAAGAGATCGACCGGCAGGTGGTCGCGGTCTATTTCGACAGAGGCCAGGCTGTCCAGCAGGTCGCCCATTACGGCCTGAAAGATGGCATCGTCGTCAATTACTATAAGGGCGAGACGCCGGCCCGCGGCAAGGATCTCGGCCTGCTCGAGCAAATCTTCGGCAATCTCGCCAATCGCGGCCAGCTCAAGGGGACGGGTGGCGACCGGCCGCAGGTCGGCAGCGGCATCCCCGGCATCTGATCGCCTGAGCTCTTCGCGCCCTTATTGGTGGGCGAGCACCGCGAGCAAGAGCAGCGCGACGATATTGGTGATCTTGATCATCGGATTGACCGCCGGCCCCGCCGTATCCTTGTAGGGATCGCCGACTGTATCGCCGGTCACCGCCGCCTTGTGCGCGTCAGAGCCTTTGCCGCCGTAATGGCCGTCCTCGATATATTTCTTGGCGTTGTCCCAGGCGCCTCCCCCCGCCGTCATCGAGATGGCGACGAACAAGCCGGTAACGATGACGCCGAGCAGCATGGCGCCAAGCGCCGAGAAGGCCGCGCTCTTACCTGCGATCCAATCGATGATGAAGTAGAAGGCGACCGGCGACAGCACCGGCAGCAGCGAGGGGACGATCATTTCCTTGATCGCCGCGCGGGTCAGGAGATCGACCGCGCGCTTATAGTCGGGGCGCTCGGTGCCCTTCATGATGCCGGGCTTCTCCTTGAATTGTCGGCGCACCTCCTCGACGATCGCCGACGCTGCGCGGCCCACCGCCGTCATGGCGATGCCACCAAACAGATAGGGTAGCAATCCGCCAAGGAAGAGACCTACCACCACGTAGGGGTTTGACAGCGAAAAAGTTGGATCGACGCCGCTGAAGTAGGGAAACTTGTCGGCGTTGGCGGAGAAGAATTTTAGGTCCTCGGTATAGGCCGCGAACAGAACCAGCGCGCCGAGCCCAGCCGAACCGATGGCATAACCCTTGGTTACGGCTTTGGTGGTATTGCCCACCGCGTCGAGCGCGTCGGTCGTCTTGCGGATATCCTTCGGCAGGCCCGCCATCTCGGCTATGCCGCCCGCATTGTCGGTGACCGGGCCGAACGCGTCGAGCGCTACGATCATGCCGGCCAGCGCCAGCATGGTGGTGACGGCGATGGCGATGCCGAACAGGCCGGCAAGCCCGTAGGCGATAATGATGGCCCCCATGATGACAATCGCGGGAAGCGCCGTCGATTCAAGCGAGATCGCCAGGCCCTGGATCACGTTGGTGCCGTGGCCGGTGACAGAGGCCTTGGCAATCGACTGCACCGGGCGGAAGTTGGTGCCGGTATAATACTCGGTGATCACCACGATCAGCGCCGTGACGACGAGGCCAACGGCGCCGCAATAGAACAGCGATTTGCCGGTGAAGCTCACCTCGCCTACCTTCATGGCGGTGTCCATGCCGACGAGCCACGCGGTCAAAGGCCAAAGCAGGATGAGCGACAAGACGCCGGTTGCCAGCACGCCTTTATAGAGCGCGCCCATAATCGATTGGCTCTTGCCGAGCCGAACGAAATACGTGCCGATGATTGAGGTGATGACGCAGATGGCGCCAATCGCGAGCGGGTACAGCATCATCTGCATGACGCGGTCGCCGCCAGCGAAATAGATCGAGGCGAGCACCATGGTGGCCACCACGGTCACCACATAGGTCTCGAACAGATCGGCCGCCATGCCCGCGCAGTCGCCGACATTGTCGCCGACATTGTCGGCGATGGTGGCCGGGTTGCGCGGATCGTCCTCGGGAATGCCGGCTTCGACCTTGCCGACCAGATCGCCGCCGACGTCGGCGCCCTTGGTGAAGATGCCGCCGCCGAGACGGGCGAAGATGGAGATGAGCGAGGCGCCGAAGCCTAGCGAGACCAGCGCGTCGACCACGTCGCGCGAGGCGGGGCTATAACCGACGAACTGCGTGAGAATGAGGAAATAGACCGAGACGCCGAGCAGAGCGAGGCCGGCGACGAGCAGACCGGTGATGGCGCCCGCGCGGAAGGCGAGGCTTAAGCCCTCGGCCAGGCTCTTAGTTGCCGCTTGTGCGGTCCTGACATTGGCGCGGACGGAGACGTTCATGCCGATATAGCCGGCCACCCCCGACAGCACCGCGCCGATGGCGAAGCCGATCGCCTGGGGAATGCCGAGCAGATAGGCAAGGATCAAGAAGATGACGACGCCGACAATGGCAATCGTCGTGTATTGGCGGGCGAGATAGGCTTGCGCGCCTTCCTGAATGGCGGCGGCGATCTCCTGCATGCGCGGCGTGCCGGGGTCGGCGGCGAGAACGGCTCGTGTCGTGTAGACGCCGTAGGCGATCGAGAGCGCTCCGCAAGCGATGATCACATAAAGAACCCAGGTCATGTCGGCTGCCTCTCAGCATTCGATTGGGATGGGCGGAGACATAAGGCCGCCAGAGCGAGGCACGAGAATCATGCCCCCCGGCCTGAAGCCCCCGAGGAAAGATGCGCGCGGAAAATGCCAAACTTACAGGGCGGACGCAACAGAGCGTCAAAGTTTCAGGCACTTTTCGTTAAGGCCCTGATCTGACACTAGAAATGGGCAAACCCCGAGCGTCCCAACTCGAGCGAGTTGCCGTCGGGACCCACCACCCTCACCCCGCCAGCGTCCCCCTCGATGCGGCCGATCAAGCTGAGAGTCGCGCCTTTCGCCGCAGCCTCGGCCTCGAAGCCCGCCGCGCTGGCCTCGGGCACAGCCGCCACGATCTCGTAATCATCGCCTGCGGTGAGCAAAGTCTCGAGAAGCTTCGGCTCACGTTGCAGGGCTTTGCGCGCCGCCGACGAGAACGGCACGCGAGCGGTCTCGATCGATGCGCCGACATGGGAGACCTGCGCGAGTTTCTCCACGTCGGCGACAAGTCCGTCCGACACGTCGATCGCGCCCTGCGCGAAGTTGCGTATGAGGAGAGCGAGAGTGTTGCGGGCCTCGGGGCGCCGATAGCGGCCGATGAGAAAGGACGTGTCCGCTTCCGACAAATCCCACGAAGCGGCGAGCGCGGGATCCTTCAGCAGGCGAAGGCCAAGACAGGCGTCGCCGATGCTGCCGGTCACATACAGCCGGTCGCCCGGCTTGGCGCCGAGCCTCAACACGGCATGGCCTTGCGGCACCAGACCGAGCGCGGTGATGGTAATGGTGAGAGGCCCGGGCGTGCGCGTAGTATCGCCGCCGACCAAGCAGATGCCGGCTTGCTCCTGAAGCCGACGCAGGCCCGAAGCGAAGGCCTCGAGCCAGGCGGGTGCGGGCTCGGCGGGAAGCGTTAGAGCCAGGAGATAGACGTAAGGCTTTGCCCCCTTGGCGGCCAGGTCCGACAGGTTTACCGCGAGCGCTTTATGCGCGATCGTCTCCGGAGGGTCGTCGGGCAGAAAATGCACGCCGGCGACGACAGTGTCGCACGAGATGACGATCTCCCGGCTCTCGGGCGGCCTGAGCACGGCAGCATCGTCGCGTAGGGAAAGCGACGCGGCGTCGTTGGCGAGCGGGGCGAAATAGCGGGCGATCAGCTCAAACTCGCCAAGGTGTCTCCCCTCAACGTGTCCGGCGTCTTTAATCATCGCGCGTCCCTTCGGCAGCGAACTCCTTCGGGCGGGCTTTTCGCGCAATCCCGTCGAGAATGCCGTTCACGACTTTGGGCTCGTCCTCGGCGAAGAAGGCATGCGCGATGTCGACAAATTCCGAGATGGTCACGCGCGCGGGGACGTCGCTCCGCTGCAAGATCTCATAGGCCCCGGCGCGAAGGATGGCGCGCAGGATGGAATCGACGCGGGTCAGCCGCCACCCCTCGGCGAGCTGCTTGTCGATCAGCGGATCGATCTTGAGCTGCTCGCGCACCACGCCATTGACGAGGTCGCGGAAGAAGGCGGCTTCGGCGTCGGCATATTGGCAGCCTTCGATCTCCTGGCCGAGCCTGTGCGCCTCGAACTCGGCAATCACCTCGTTGAGGTCGATGCCGGTCATGTCCATTTGATAGAGCGCTTGCACGGCGGCGAGCCTTGCGGCACTTCGCGATGAAGCGCGGGGTCGCGTCTCGGCTTTCTTGGCCATGGCGGCTAGCGCCGGCTCGCCGAGGAGAAATGCTGCTCCAGCTGCATCAGGGTGAGACAGGCGCGCGCCGCGTCTCCGCCCTTATTGCGGCCGTCGACGCTCGCCCGCTCCCAGGCCTGCTCGCGGTTCTCGCAGGTGATAATGCCGAAGCCGATGGGAACCGCATGCTGCACGGCGAGCTGATGCAGGCCCGCCGCCAACTCGCGCGCCACGATGTCGTAATGGGTGGTCTCGCCGCGGATCACGCAGCCGAGCGCGATGCAGCCGCGGTGCCGCCCGGCGCGGCCGACGAAGCCATTGGCGAGCGCAAGGCTCAGCGCCAGGGCGATCTCGAGCGAGCCCGGAACGGCGAGCCGCTCATAGGCCATGTTGTGGGAGTCGAGCTCGTCGATAGCGCCCCGCGCGAGCTCGTCGGCGATATCCTCATAGAAGCGCGCCTCGATAATGAGAACCGAACGGGGACCTTTGCGAGCCATGCGCTTAATCCAAGCCCCGGTGGCCGGCCACTTTGAGTCCGTAACCTTCGAGTCCGACGATCTTGCGCGCCGGCGAATTGCTCAACAGCGTCATCTCGCGCACGCCGAGATCGAGCAGGATCTGGGCGCCGATGCCGTATTCGATGAGGCGCTGCTGACCCTGACCGCCCGCCTCCTGCTTGAGCCGCGCTGAGATCGCGTCGGGGCGGGATTCACGGATCAGCACGATCACGCCGCGCCCCTCGCGGCCGATGATCTCCATGGCCTTGTGGATCAGCGTCTCCCGATGCGCTCCGGTCGAAACCACGTCGTCGACGGTGTTAAGGGCATGCACGCGCACCAGCACCGGTCCGCCGGAGGCGACATCGCCTTTCACCAGCGCCACATGCTCAGCGGGGTCGACGGTGGTGGCATAGACCTTGAGGGCGAATTCGCCGCCAAAGGCGCTCTCCACCTTGCTCTCCGCAACCACCTTGACCAGGTGGTCGTAGCGCAGCCGGTAGGCGATCAGGTCGGCGATGGTGCCGATCTTCAATCCATGGCGCTGGGCAAAGGCGATCAGGTCGGGCAGCCGGGCCATGGTACCGTCGTCATTCATGATCTCGCAAATCACCCCGGCCGGATAAAGTCCGGCGAGGCGAGCGAGATCGACCGCCGCTTCGGTATGACCGGCGCGGATCAGTACGCCGCCATCCTTGGCGACCAGTGGGAAGACATGACCCGGGGTCATGATCTCGCGATAATCTTTGGTCGGATCGATAGCGACGGAAATGGTGTGCGCGCGGTCGTGCGCCGAGATGCCGGTCGAGACCCCTTCCCGCGCCTCGATCGACACGGTGAATGCGGTCGAATGGCGCGTGCGGTTCGAACGCGACATCAACTCGAGATGCAGCTGCTTGGCGCGCTCCGGGGTCAGCGCGAGGCAGATCAGTCCGCGGCCATGCTTGGCCATGAAATTGATGGCGTCAGGGGTTGCCATCTGCGCGGGAATGACGAGGTCGCCCTCGTTCTCGCGCTCCTCGGCGTCGACCAGAATAAACATGCGGCCGTTGCGCGCATCCTCGACCACCTCCTCGATGGAGGAGAGGAATTGATGCCGCCGGGCCTGGCTAACGAGGTTCACGCGATGCGCCTTCCTGCTCTCTCCAGCGCGCGACGTAGCGCGCCAGGAGATCGACTTCAAGGTTTACCAGATCGCCGGGGCCAAGGTCTCCCCATGTGGTATGCGCAAGAGTGTAAGGAATGATGTTCACCCCAAAGCGCGTGTCGTCGACGCTGTTAACGGTAAGCGAGACGCCGTCGAGTGCGACGGATCCCTTCTCGGCGATGAAAGGAGCGAGCGCGTCGGGGCTCTCGATCAGAAACCTGGCGCTGTCGCCGTCCGGCTCGCGCGCCACAATCTTCGCCCGTCCATCGACATGGCCGGTCACGAGATGGCCGCCGAGCTCATCACCGAAGGTCAGCGGCCGCTCGAGATTGATATGGCGGCCCTCGTGCCACGTGTCGAGCGTGGTGCGCGCCAAGGTCTCGTTCGATGCCTCCGCGGCGAACACGGCGCCCTTGCGCTTATCCTTGCCGATGCCGACGATGGTCAGGCAGCAGCCGTCGCACGCGATGGAGGCGCCCTCTTCGAGGCTTCGCCGCTTGTAGGGGCAGTCGATCAGAAAGACCGACCGCTTCCGCTCAAGCAGCGTTCCTACGCCGCTGACAATGCCAGTGAACATCGACGCACTCGCCGCCACCACGCCATCCGGTCGGGCCCGAACGAGCGGGCTTCAAGCTGCATGAAATGCCCGCTCGTGGTCACGGGATCAAGTCCTTCGCTGACGAACGGCAGGAGGCCATCCGGACCGGCGGGTTTCGGTCCTTGATAGATCACCGCCTCGTCGATGAGATCGGCATCGAGGAAGGCCCGCGCGACCTGCGGACCGCCTTCGACGAGCACGCGGGTAATGCCGCGATCGGCCAGCGTTTCCAACGCGTCGCGCACGCCCAGCATGCCATGCGCATCGACCGGGACTCCGACGATCTCGGCGCCGCGGTCCTGGAGCCCGTCGGTGTTCGGGTGCTCCTCGTCCGCCGCGCAGATCAGCCAGACCGGCACCATCAGATCGTCGAACAGACGCGACTCCGGTGGCGTACGCAAGCGCCGGTCGAGCACGACGCGGACGGGGGAGCGGCAGGTCATGCCCGGCAGTCGGCAGGTGAGGCTCGGATTGTCGGCCAAAACGGTTCCGCGGCCGACCAGGATCGCGTCGTGCTTGGCGCGCAACAGATGCCCATGGGCGCGCGCGTCCGGCCCGGTGATCCAGACCGGGGTGCCCTCGCCTCTCGGCAGGTGGCCATCGGCGCCAACCGCGAGCTTCAGCGTCACGGCGGGACGGCCTTCGGTGACGCGGAGAATGTGACCGAGCGTCACCGCAGCCGCCTCTTCGGCGAGCACGCCTTGCTCGACCTCGATGCCGGCCGACGTCAGCCGCTCGATCCCGCTGCCCGCGGTGCGCGGGTCTGGATCGCGCAGCGCGATCACGGCGCGTGCCGGACCTGCCGCGGCAATGACATCGGCACAAGCGGGTCCGCGTCCGCCCGGGTGGGCGCAGGGTTCCAAGGTGACATAGATGGTCGCGCCGCGAGCCCTTGCGCCGGCGCGCTCAAGGGCAATCGCCTCGGCATGCGGACGCCCGCCTGGCGCGGTGGAGCCCCTTCCCAAGATCTCGCCGGACTGCGTCACCACGAGCGAGCCAACCGATGGGTTCGGCCAAGTCAGGCCTAGTCCGCGCCGGGCAAGTTGCAGCGCCTGTGCCATATGGACTTCGTCGGTCGAGTTCATCGCTGTGATGTGGGGTGCACGTTTAGTCTTCGGCAGAGGCCGAGGCCTCACCGGCTGCCGCTTCGTCGTCGTCATCGGTGGCGGCAAGCTCGCCCAGCAGCGCCTCGAAATCCTTGGCCTCGCGGAAATTCTTGTACACCGAGGCAAAGCGCACATAGGCGACATCGTCGAGTGCCTTGAGGGCCTCCATCACCAGCTTGCCGATGGTCTCGGACTTGATGTCGTTCTCGCCCATATTCTCGAGCCGGCGCACGATGCCGCTGACCATGCGCTCGATCCGCTCCGGATCGACGGGGCGTTTCCTGAGTGCGATCTGCACCGAGCGCATCAGCTTGTCGCGGTCGAACGGCATTCTGCGGCCGCTCCGCTTGATGACGGTCAGCTCGCGCAGCTGCACGCGCTCGAAGGTGGTGAAGCGGCCGCCGCAATCGGCACAGACGCGGCGGCGCCTTATCGTGGTGTGGTCCTCGCTAGGACGCGAGTCCTTCACCTGCGTGTTGGTGCTGCCGCAATAGGGGCATCGCATGAGCGAACGCCCTCCTCTTTCTCACCGTCACGCTTAAGCCCTACCGGTAGATGGGATAACGCTGGCAAAGCTCGATGGCGCGCTGCTTAACCGACGCCTCAACCTTGCCATTGCCCTCATCGCCGTTGGCTACGAGCCCATCGAGAACTTCGATAATCATGCCGCCGATCTGCTGGAACTCGGCAATGCCGAAGCCGCGCGTGGTTCCCGCCGGCGAGCCTAAGCGGATGCCGGAGGTGATCGCCGGCTTCTCCGGATCGAAGGGGATGCCGTTCTTGTTGCAGGTGATGTTGGCACGGCCGAGCGCGATCTCGGCAGCCTTGCCGGTCAGCTTCTTGGGCCGGAGGTCGACCAGCATCACATGCGTGTCCGTGCCGCCCGAGACGAGCGCCAGGCCGCCCTTCACCAGCGTCTCGCCGAGCGCCTTGGCGTTGTCGATCACGCCCTTGATGTAGAGCTTGTATTCCGGCCGCAGCGCCTCGCCGAAGGCGACCGCCTTGGCGGCGATGATGTGCATCAGCGGGCCGCCCTGCAGCCCCGGGAACACCGCGGAGTTGATCTTCTTGCCGATCTCCTCGTCGTTGGAGAGCACGAGCCCCGCGCGCGGGCCGCGCAGCGTCTTATGCGTGGTGGTGGTGACGACATGGGCGTGCGGAAGCGGGCTGGGATGCAGCCCCGCCGCGACTAGACCGGCGAAATGTGCCATGTCGACCAGGAGATAGGCGCCGACGCTATCGGCAATCTGACGGAAGCGCGCGAAATCGATGATGCGCGGATAGGCCGAACCGCCGGTGATGACCATGGCCGGCTTGTGCTCCTTCGCCAGCCGCTCGACCTCGTCGTAGTCGATGCGGTGATCTTCAGGACGCACGCCATATTGCACGGCGTTGAACCATTTGCCGGACAGGTTCGGTGGCGCGCCGTGGGTAAGATGCCCGCCGGAAGCGAGGCCAAGCCCAAGGATGGTATCGCCGGGCTTCAGCAGCGCCAGCATGACGGACTGGTTCGCCTGGCTGCCAGAATGCGGCTGCACGTTGGCGAAGCTGCAATTGAACAGGCGCTTGGCGCGGTCGATGGCGAGCTGCTCGACCACGTCGACATATTGGCAGCCGCCGTAATAGCGCCGGCCGGGATAGCCTTCGGCATATTTGTTGGTGAGCAGCGTGCCGGCGGCGTCGAGGACGGCCTGGGAGACGATATTCTCGGAGGCGATCAGCTCGATCTCGTTCTGCTGGCGCTCGGCCTCGTGCTCGACCGCGCTATAGACCTCCGGGTCCGCGTCTTTCAGATGCCTGGTGAAGAAAGCGCTCTCGCGCAACTCGGCGCGTCTTGCGTCACTTGCCGTCATGGCTAACTGCTCCTCGAGCTTACATCCGCCCCAGCCGGCCAAGGAAACTTGGCCGCTCGCTTTGCTCCAAAGCGGCGTTTCCTTGGGTATTTGGCTGGCTCTACCACATGTCGCGGGCGCGCGCTAGCAACACCCAAGGCGTGGGCAAAAACTTGTCATGATCGGTCGAGTTCCGGCGGCCAGGGCTACGCGGCGCCGAGGCCTCTGATGACGACGTAGACGCCGACTGCGATGACAAAGCCGGCAAAAGTCACGGAAAGAGCGCGGCGATGCAGCGCAAGCCGCGCATTGGCTTGGGAGCCGATCAGGGTGCCGATGATGCCCCCTGCGATGACGAGAAGAGCGAGGCGCCAATCGACCATGCCCGAGGCGGAATAGCTCAGAGCGGTGGCGGCGCCGAAGGCAGTAACGGCGACCAGCGAGGTACCGATGGCATTCTGCAAGGCCATACCCGTCGCCAACACGAGACCGGGGACGATGAGGAATCCGCCGCCGATGCCGAAAAATCCCGACAGCAAGCCCACACCGAAGCCAATCATCACCAGACGCGGCAAGAGATGAGCGGCGGTCTCAGGGGTGAGGCGTACGTCGTGGCCCAGAGGGTTCGGGCGAAGCCTGAACATCAAAAGTCCGATACCGATCATGAGAAACCCAAACAGGGCAAGCAGGTGGGAGCCGTCGAGTTGCTTGCCGAGACTTGCACCGAGAAACGCGCCGGCGACACCCACTGCGGAAAACACCAGGGCGCATGGCCATTTTACGGTGCCGAGCCGTGCATGGGAGGCAAGGCCCGACGCGGCGTTGAACGCCACGGCAACCGCCGAGGTGCCGACCGCAACATGGGCCGAAGGAACGCCAACGACATAAACAAGCAGCGGGACGGCAAGGATAGATCCGCCGCCGCCAATGAGTCCGAGCAGGACTCCGATGAGTGCGCCGGAGGCGAGCAGGAGCGTGACCGGCAAGACCCCGAGCGGCATGGCCCTAAACCCCGCGTGGGGCGCGATTCCACGGCATCAGGCCGAGGAGCTTGGCAAGCCCACACCATCCGGAGACGCCGGCAAACACAAGGCCTCCACCGATCAAGCCCGACAAGGCGAAGAGCTCCGGCCGAACAAGTGAACCGAGGAGCACGCCGAGCAGAACCAATCCGCCGGCGACAATCATCACTTGTCGGCAAATCTCGATCGGCTGGCTGGCGTCGACGATGACCGGAAGACCGGCGTTTCTCCAGGCGTCGATGCCGCCAGCAAGCAAATAGGCCTCGCCTCCCGCTGCGGCCCTAAGCCGGTGCGCATTGTCGCCGGTGCGCTTGCCGGTACGGCAATGGAAGATGACCGGGCCGGTCAGGTCGCGGACCGTGCCGAGCACGTTGACCGGTAAGTTGCGCGCCTGGGCGATGCGTTCGCGTGCGTGCTCCGCCGGCTCGCGGATATCGATCAGCACCGCGCCTTGCGCCAAGAGACGCTTGGCTTCAGCGGGCGAGATGACGGGAAGGCTGGTTGTAGCTTGCATCAGAAGTGCCTCGCTTATGTTTCGCGGCAATAAAGTTGTTGGAGATAACCGAGCAGAAGCTCGGTGCGCGGCTCGGCGATGCGATACCAGAGGGTTTGCCCCTCGCGCCGGAACTCGACGATCCCCTCTTCGCGCATCTTGCCGAGGTGTTGGGATGTGGCGGACTGGGAGAGCCCCACCGCTTCGGCCAAGGACCCAACGCTCGCCTCGCCCCATTCCGCCATTTTGCAAAGCAGCATCAGACGGCGCTCGTTGGCGAGCGCGCGTAGAACATCGGCAACTGCGGAGGCATTGGCGGCAAAGGTGACGAGATCGGCAGGCGCTCGGGGCATCGGCTGTTCCTTATGTATCAGCACTTGCTAATTTAGTGAATGCTAATATATATGTCAACGAGAGTTCGGGAGATTGCAGAAGGAGTGTTCCCATGAGCGCGAAACCCGTTGTCCGGGCGTTCTTCGATGAGCCCACCAACACCATCAGCTATCTCGTCGCCGACCCTGCGACCAAGCGCGCCGCCGTCATCGATCCGGTGCTCGATTACGACCATGCGAGCGGCAAGGCGGCGACCAAATCGGCGGACATCATTCTCGATGCCGCCGTCGCCGAGGGTCTGTCGATCGATTGGGTGCTGGAAACGCATGCGCACGCCGATCATCTTTCCGGCGCGCCCTATATCAAGCTGCGGACTGGCGCCAAGGTCGGCATCGGCGAGCATATCCGCGACGTGCAGAAGATTTTCCGCCCCGTATTCAACGCCACCGACGTGAAGGGCGACGGCAGCGAATTCGACCACCTGTTCGCCGACGGCGAGCGTTTTCGCATCGGCCAGCTCGAGGTCGAGGTCTTGCACGTGCCTGGTCATACGCCGGCAGATGTCGCCTATCGGATTGGCGATGCCGTGTTTGTCGGCGACACGTTGTTCATGCCGGATTACGGAACGGCGCGCGCCGATTTTCCCGGTGGCGACGCGCGCAAGCTATATCGCTCCATTCGGAAATTGCTCGACCTTCCGCCGTCGACACGGCTCTTCATGTGCCACGACTACAAGGCCCCCGGCCGCGATCATTATGCCTGGGAGACGACGGTGGCCGCCGAGCGCGCCAGCAACACGCAGGTCAGGGATGGCATCAGTGAAGACCAGTTCGTCGCCATGCGTGAAGCGCGCGACGCGAACCTCGCCGCGCCGCATCTCTTGATGCCGTCGATCCAAGTGAACATGCGCGCGGGCAAGCTGCCACCCGCCGATGCGAATGGGGTGCGCTATCTCAAAATCCCGGTGAAGCTGGTCGCGTAGCGCCGCAGCCTTCCATCCAAACAAGAGGCCGTCCAGCTCGCGCCGGACGGCCGTTTGTTCGCAAGGGTTCGAAATCAGTAAGCCGAAGCCGTGGTCGAGCCGCCGTCCTGATTGTAGATGTCGGGCCGGAACTGCACGCTGCCGTCCGGCAAACCCCAGGCGCTGATATAGGCGAAATAGACCGGAATCGGCTTGCTGAGCTTGACGTCGACCTGCTCACCCGTCTGCTTCATGGACTGAATCCGGTTGATGTCCCAGCCGGGCGTGTCGCGCAGGATCCACGCGGCCAGCGTGTCGACGCTATGCACGCGCACGCAACCGGAGCTGTCGAAGCGCTCCGCCCGGCCGAACAGGCTCTTGAGCGGCGTATCGTGCATATAAACAGCGTCCTTGTTCGGGAAGTTGATCTTGATGTAGCCGAGCGAGTTCTCCGTCCAGGGAAGCTGGCGGAACTGATAATTGTAGACCTCGGTGCCGTTCCAATTGATCTGACGGCCATCGATGGGATTTCCGGCCGCGTCGAAAGCCTGCATGTGGTAGGCGGCGAGGAAATCCTGACCACGCCGCGTGAACTCGCGGGCCTTCGGCACCAGGTCTTTGTAGATGATGCTCTTCGGCACGTACCAATAGGGATTGAAATTGATCTCTTGGATCTTGCTGGACAGTTCCGGAGACGGACGCTCGGGCTTACCGACCACGGCTGCGTGACGTTGGGCGACCTGGCCCGATTCTACAGCCTCCACCTGCGCCGCCGGGATGTTGACGACGACGTAGCGGGAGGGTGCGGCTGACGCCAAACTCTGCAGCCGCTTCAAGCTGGACTGCAATTGCGCAAGTCGGATAACCGCCGGTACGTTCAGCGCATCGATGGTCGAACGGTTATCGACGACGCCCGTTGGCGGCAGGCCGTGTCGCGCCTGAAACTGCTTCACCGCCGCGACGACGGCGGCATCGTATTCGCCTGGCACGCTGCGACCAACGAGGTCGCCGGAAATTTCGAGCCGCCGCTGCAAGGTGGCGATCGCCTGGCCGTTCGAGCCGGGCTTCATCACCGTCGCCGGCACTATTGGCCAGCCGCCTTGGGCGACGATGCCCTGATAGTGTTGGATCGCGGCCTTGGTGGCGGGAATGTTGGCGCTAGAGAGCGTCGGCGTACCGAGCGCCGGATTGGTGATCCAGGCCTGTGTCGCGGCATTGCCTTCCTCGGGTGGAAGCTCATCGCCATGGAAAGCGTGCGAGCCGGGCTGCTGTGGCTGCCGCTGGCCGCCGCCGAACAGGCCACCCTGGCCGCCGAACAGGCCGCCGCCCGAATTACCGTTGTAGGAGTCGTCGGAATTGCCCCCGCCCGGAACGCCCTGGCCACCCTTCATCCAAGAAAAGAGGCCGGCATTGGAAGGCTCAATAGTACCGACGAGAAGAGCCGCGGCCAAACCCGCGGCGACGAGGACGCCCCCGCCCCTCAGTCGATTCTGCAAATTCAGCATTGGCCGCTCCCCGTCCGTTGCGGCTTCTGTCCCTGCTCAACTATAGGCGTTTTGCCTTAACCACTCTAGTCACAATGATTCCAGAACTTTGCCGCGTTATCCGGCTCCGCCGCAACACGTAGCCAGTGTGGAGTTTTGAGTTGAGCTAAACCTACGCCGTCAGCAACACAGAAAAATGTCCCTCGAAAAGCCTGGTCAGGCTCTCCGCAGTACATGTTGCCCGCGAAGCCATGCTTCAAGGGTTAGCGGCTGAATCGGGCGAATTTAGGCTGTTATCGGCGGCGCGCCGTTTGCCCAAAAGCGAAGCGCCCCGGGAAGCATCGCTGCACCGGGGCGCTTAGGCGCGAGGAATCGCGCGGCAGATTAGAGTTGGTAGCGGATCTGATCGGTCCAGAAGCGCTCAAGCCGGATCAGCGCCTTGTTGAGCGTCTCGAGGTCGTTCGGGGCGAGCCCGCCGACATGCTGCAAGGACTTGAGCTGGCGGTGATAAAGGTCGTTCACCACCCTGCACACCTCCTGCCCTTTGTCGGTGAGGCGCACGCGCACCGACCGGCGGTCGGTGGTCGAGCGCTGGTGGTTGATGTAACCGGCATCGACCAGCTTCTTCAGATTGTAGGAGACGTTGGAGCCGAGATAGTAGCCGCGGCTGGTGAGTTCGCCGGCGGTCAGCTCGGCGTCACCGATATTGTAGAGCAGCAGAGCCTGCACGCTGTTCACGTCGGCACGGCCCAAGCGCTCGAACTCGTCCTTGATGACATCGAGCAGCAATCGATGCAGCCGCTCGATGAGTTTCAATGAAACAAGATAGCGGCCCTTGAGGTCTTCTGCCTCGTCCGCAGCCACATGCTTCCCTAGATCCAGGGCTACACTCATCGCCTACCCTCGTTAGTTGTTGTTAATCCCCAACTTGATGATGACTGTAGGCGAAGCAGCCTAAAATCTGCTTAAGCGAGACGCTTAAGATTGCATGAAATTCTAGCATTAAGTTTCGGTGATCTTGGCGGATTCCGCCGATTACAGGCCTGGATTGAGCTCTTTGAACTCGAGCTCGTCCTCGGCAGGGGTTGTGAACAGGCGCTCGATCGCTTGGTCATCGACGCCGGCGAGGGTCGCCGGCTGCCAATTGGGCTCGCGGCCGTTTCCCGCTATGCGGGCGGCTACCCCCTCGCGATAGTCGTGGCTGCCAATCAGGTGGGAGGCCAGCCGGAATTCGAGCTTCAGCGCGTTTGCCAGGGTCAAGGACTTACCGCGCTTAAATTGGCCGAACGCCACTTTGAGCGAGGTGGGCGACTTCTTGCGAATCTCCGCCGCGGTGTCGCGCGCGAAGGCCTGGTCTTCGCCCTGCTCGCAATCGAGCCCTTCGAGGATCGCCTCGACCGAGCCCCGCGAGAAGACGCGGTTTATGAGCGGCGTATGCCGCACGAGCTCGCCCTCGCCCGGGTCGCGATGCAAACCATCGAGCAGACGGTCGATCGGATGGTTGTCTTGGAGGGCATCCTTGATCACGCCGAAATGCGCGGCGGGCACGCAATGACTGACAAGACGGTGGCGGTAGGCCTCGGCGGGCCCAATGATGCGTCCGGTCAACGCAAGATAGAGCCCGGTCCAGCCCAGCATGCGCGACAGGAAATAGGTGCCGCCGATGTCGGGAAGGAAACCGATACCCACTTGCGGCATGCCAAGGCGATAGCCCTCCCCCGCCACGCAATGCGTGCCGTAGAGGCTGATGCCGATGCCACCGCCGAGACACAGGCCGTTGATCAGAGGCACGTTCGGCCTGATGAATTTCTCGAGCACCCAGACATGGGTATAGGCCGCCCGATAGAACTCGCGGATCGCACCCTGCGCTCCCTGCTCGTTCCATTCCTGGAGCATGTTGAGGTCGCCGCCGCTCGAGAACACCGAGGGGTGGGAGGACTGCATCACCACTCCGTAGATCTGCGGGTTGGGCGCCCATTTTCGATATTGCGCGCTCAAGGCCTCGAACATTTCCCGGTTGAGCGCGTTTAGTCTTGCGGGACGGGTCAGCGTTACCACCCCGGCCCGATCGATCTCCTCGAAAGTGATGCCAAGCGCTTCCGACACACCAATGCCTCAACCCGATGCTGCGAAAATGAAGCCTTTGGTAAGGCCCGCGATGCAAGCATTGCCTTGAAAAGGCCCGCTTGTCCTCACAAAGGCCCGGGGCAGCTAGCACCCAATCGCCGAAACCACAAGCTTCCCAAACTGCGAATTGGATAGACGCACGATGCTCAACCTGCTTGCCCGCATCGCTTTCGTGGCTCTGGTTGCGCTACCCGTCTATGCGCAGGCAGAGACAGGCGATGCACCTTCGGCGCCCGACCGCAATCCGTTCCGCGCCAGGACGCCGACGGTGGCGGAAGAGCCGGCGGCAAAGCCGGTGCTCCCCAGCGATCAGCCGACCGTGGCGTGGAGCGAAGATGAAGTCGCCGCCGCAAAGGCAGACTGCGCGAAGCTGCTGTCAGGCGTCGCGCTCGAGTACCAGCCGCTGCCTCCGCTCAAAGAGGGGATCTGCGGTGCCCCGGCGCCGATCCTGGTCAAATCGATCGGCGGGGTAGCGATCGAACCCGCCGCGACCATGACCTGCGCGCTGGCCAGCGGGGTCGCCACCTGGATCAGCAAGACGCTGCAGCCGGAAGCGCAGGCCATGCTCGGCACGCGCGTCGTCAAGCTGCACAACGCGACTTCATACGCTTGCCGCAACCGTTATGGCGGCGAGACCACACCGCTCAGCGAGCATGCGCTCGCCAATGCGCTCGATGTGTCGGAGTTCGTGTTCGCCTCGGGCGAGACGGCGACGGTGCTGGCGAGCTGGCCGCGCGTTGCGAGCGCGTCAAAGGCACCCGTACCGAATGAGGCGACCGGATCGATCACGCCGCCTCAGCCCGTAAGTCCCAAGGCGATCGAGGCCGTAGAGGTCACTCAAGCCAAGGTGAGCGCCTCGTCGAATCCCTTTGCGGTGTCGATCAAAGCCAAGACCAATCCCTTCGTCGTGCCGACGGCCGTGGTGAAGGCGCCGCTCCCGACGCCCCCCGCCGAAGCGGTCGCGCCGGCACCGCCGTCGGAGGAGGCGCTGCCGGAAGCCGAGCTCAAGAGCCGGTTCGTGAAGGTGGTGCATGACGACGCCTGCCTGACCTTCGGCACGGTGCTCGGTCCAGCAGCCAACGAGGCCCATAAAAACCATTTCCATTTGGACATGAAGGCGCGGCGAGGTAAGGCCTTCTGCGAATAGGTCTGCCGAAACGGCAAACCATGTCCGCCGAGAGACGTTGGAGCTTTGTGGCGTCGAGTGGTAGCTTGCGGCCAATCTTAGGTCAGTGAGCGCGGCGAAGCTAAAGTGGCATCCCCCAAGGACAAGACAGTCTCGTTGCGGACCGAGCGGGTGAAGCGGGCCGGCGGCAGCAAGGCACAAGCCGCGACACGGTCGGGATACCCCGCAACGCGGATGCGGCGAAACCGGCGCGCCGACTGGTCGCGGCGGCTCGTGCGCGAGACGACACTTACGCCCGACGATCTGATCTGGCCGATCTTCCTTATCGAGGGAACGCGAGCACGCACGCCGATTGCGGCGATGCCGGGCGTCGAGCGGCTCTCGGTCGACCTCGCGGTAAAGGCGGCGGAAGATGCCGCGACGCTCGGGCTGCCGGCGATCGCGCTGTTCCCCAATACCGATGCTTCGCTGCGCGACGACCTGGCGAGCGAGGCGCTCAATCCCGGCAACCTTGTTTGCCGGGCGGTGCGTGCCATCAAGCAGGCGGTGCCGGAGATCGGCATCATTTGCGACGTGGCGCTCGATCCCTATACGAGCCACGGTCATGACGGCCTCCTGGTCGACGGCGAGATCGCCAACGACGAGACGGTGGAGGTGTTGATCAACCAGGCCCTGGTACAGGCTGAAGCCGGCTGCGACATTCTCGCGCCGTCCGACATGATGGATGGCAGGATCGGCGCGATCAGGACTGCGCTTGAGGCGAACGGCTTCACCAACACCCAGCTGCTGGCTTATGCGGCGAAATATGCCTCGGCGTTCTACGGGCCATTTCGCGACGCCGTGGGCTCCTCGGCCATGCTGAAGGGCGATAAGCGCAGCTATCAGATGGATCCCGCCAATGGCGACGAGGCGCTGCGCGAGGTGGCCCTCGATATCGAAGAAGGCGCCGACATGGTGATGGTGAAGCCGGGACTGGTTTATCTCGACATCGTCTGGCGGGTGAAGGAGGCCTTCAAGCTGCCGACCTTCGTCTATCAAGTCTCGGGTGAGTATTCGATGCTGATGGCGGCTTCAGAGCGCGGCTGGCTCGACAAGGATCGCGTCATGCTGGAAAGCCTGATCGCCTTCAAGCGCGCCGGCGCCGACGCCATCTTCACCTATTTCGCGCCCGACGCGGCGAAGCTGCTTCGCTCCGGCTAGTTGGTGACCTTCACTTCCTTGAAGACCACTCTGGCGTCTTTCTGCTTGTCGAAATTGTCGCCGGACAGGCCAAAGCGCCAGTCGGTCTTCGGCGCCTGGCCGCGCAGTTCGCGCACCTTGGTGTCGTTGATATAGAACGTCACGCTGTTGCCGTTGGTCTTCACGCGCAGCACGTTGGCGGCGCCGGGCTCTTTCTTGATCGCGGGGGAATCGACATTGGCGGCGATGGTGCCGAGCCATTTGCCGTCCTGCTTGCGCGCGATCCAGAACTTGCCGTTGTTGAGAATGCCGAACTGGAAATAGGTGCGGTTGTCCACGCCCCAGAACAGCAGGCCTGCGCCCAGCATCCCTTGTTCGTCGTTCGGCCACACCGTCTCGGAGCAGATATCGGCGTCCTTTACCGTGAAGGTGACGTTCAGGTTGGATTGCATGTCGTCGGGCGGGAGCTTGAAGATGAACAAGCCGTCCTTCACCTCGATCGTCTCTTTGAGCGGCCAGCCGCCGGCGTCGTCGGCGAACTTGTCCTCGAAGATGGTTTCCTGACCGTCGCAGGCGGCGACGGCTTTCTGCCAGGCGGGGACGGCCGCGAACATTGCGGCTAGTCCGAGCAACAACACTGGTCTTTGCATAGATGCTTCCCCGCTAGCCTGGCTTCGGCGCACTCTTCCGGCGAAATTTTTATCCTGTTGGCATGGGCTCGGCAACCTATGCGGTTATCCCGCCTGCCCAATTCAGGGTCCCAAGGCGGAACGAGGCGATATTCTTGTGTCTCGCGGCGGCAATCACCATGTAGATCCGTGGATTGGCCAAGCTTGCATCCCTTGGCCCGATGGGAGACGAGATGAGCGAACAGCGTACTCTTCCACCTATCGGGAGAGATTTCACCGACCAACCGCACGCCTACGATCCCGTGGCGCAGTCGCAACTGTTCGCCGGCGTGATCGGCAAGCGCTCGCTTGCCTTCATCGTCGACGCCATCATCATCCTCGTTCTGACGGTGGTCGCCTATGTCGTCGTGGCGCTGCTCGGCGTGCTCACGCTCGGGCTGGCTTGGCTCCTGTTCGGCATTGTGTTTCCCGCCGTCGGGCTCGGCTACAACGCGCTCACGATTGGCGGACCGAACTCGGCGACCATCGGTCAGAGGCTGATGGGGCTCGAGGTCAAGATGTGGTTCGGCGGCCAGGTCAGCCCGTTGGTTGCGGCCTTCCACGCGCTATTGTTCTGGTTCTCGCTGGTGGTGTTCTGCCCGATCCTGCTCTGGGCCTTTTTCGACCCGCGCAAGCGCTGCCTGCACGACATTCTCGCGGGCGTTGTGGTGGTCAATCGGCCCTAGTCGGGAATCTTTCTAAATTTCCGCGGATTCTTGGGCCATGTGGCATCTGTGCCGGATTGCCTTTGCGGCCTTCGATCCTCTAAGCTTGCCTTGAGGCGGTTCAGATTCGCTTCGGGCCGGTGGCACGTGACAGAGCATAAGAACAACTTCCCAGAATTCTACATCACCGCGCCGCAGCCCTGTCCCTACCTCCCCGGCCGGCTTGAGCGGAAGCTGTTCACCCATCTCACCCGCGACAAGCCCCGCTTCCTGATCGACAATCTGCTGAAAGGCGGGTTCCGGCGCAGCCAGAACATCGCCTATATGCCCTATTGCGACGCCTGCTCGGCCTGCGTGCCGGTACGCATCCTGGTCGATCAGTTCAACCCCAGGCGCTCGCTGAAGCGCATTGCCCGCATCAATTCCGATCTGGTCGCCACCCGCATGTCGCCATCGCCGAGCTCTGAGCAATATTCGCTGTTCCGCACCTATATCGACGCGCGTCACGCCGACGGCGGAATGGCCGAGATGTCGGTGCTCGATTATTCGCTGATGGTCGAGGACAGCGTGGTCGAAACCTTCGTCACCGAATACCGGCTGAAGCCGGATCCTTACGGCGACGGCAAGTCGCCGCTGATCGCGGTGTCGCTCTGCGACCGTTTAAGCGACGGCGTGTCGATGGTGTACAGCTTCTACGATCCGACCCAGTCGCATCGGAGCCTCGGCACCTACATGATCCTCGACCATGTCGAGTTCGCCCGCGCGCAAGGCCATCCCTTCGTCTATCTCGGCTATTGGATCGAGGGTTCGCGCAAGATGCGCTACAAGAACCGCTTCGAGCCGCAAGAGCGCCTCACCTCCAAGGGCTGGGTGCGCACCGACGTGCCGGTGTCGGAAACCAGAACTCCACAAAGCGGAAGTCGTCGGGCGCTAGGTTTTCGCTGGCGAGCTAAAACCTTGGGCCGAAGCTGTTCGACTTGGGGAAGCCCTTGGGCGGCAGGCGACCGGCCTGAGCGCGCTGGCCCCACCAATCGCGCAACTCGGTGACGGCGAAGGAGCGGCCCGCCGCGTCGATATAGGTCAGCCCGTCCTTCTTGCTGAACACCTTGGCGTCGGCCAGACCGCCATCCTTGTAGCGCTGGAGTCGCACGCCCTTGCCGCGCGGCATTTCGGGGAGCTCCTTGAGCGGGAACAGCAGGAGCTTGCGGTTGTCGCCAATCACCGCCACGCTGTCGCCCTCGACGGCCGCGCAGACCGCGGCCTCGGCGCCGGCCGTCACGTTCAGCACCTGCTTGCCTTTGCGCGTCTGGGCGAGGACCTCGTCCTCCGGCACGATGAAGCCGTGGCCGCTGGTCGAGGCGACAAGCAGCTTGCGGCCAGCCTCATGCACGAACAGCTCGACGGCGTCGCCCGCCTCCTCGATGCCGATCATGAGGCGGAAGGGCTCGCCGTGGCCCCTGCCCCCCGGCAGCTTGTCGGCGCCAAGCGAATAGAAACGGCCATTGGTGGCGAACAGCAGCAGCGTGTCCGTGGTCTGCGCCTTCACCGCGCGCTTCAGCCGGTCGCCTTCCTTGAAGGTGAGGCCATCGATATCGGTCTGATGCCCCTTGATGGCGCGGATCCATCCTTTTTCCGAAAGCACGATGGTGACCGGCTCCTTCTCGATCATCGCCTCGGCAAGCTCGGTCTCGACGCCCTCGGGGGCCTCGGCGAAGCTCGTGCGGCGCTTGCCGAGCGCGGTCTTCTGGCCGAACTGATCCTTCAGCCCCTTGATCTCGTCGGCGACGGTCTTCCACTGCTTGTCCTTGGAGGCGAGCAGCGCCTTCAGCTCTTTGCGCTCCTTGGTCAGATTGTCGTGCTCGCGCCTGATCTCCATCTCCTCGAGCTTGCGCAGAGAGCGCAGCCGCATGTTGAGGATCGCCTCGGCCTGCACGTCGGTGAGCTTGAACACCTTCATCAGGTGAGGCTTCGGCTCGTCCTTCTCGCGGATGATTTTGATGACCTTGTCGATGTTGAGATAGACGATGAGGTAGCCGTCTAGCACCTCGATACGGTGGTCGATCTTGGCCAGCCGGAATTTCGAGCGGCGAACCAGCACGACCTGGCGATGGTCGAGCCATTCGCGCATGACCTGGCGCAAGCCGAGCACGTTCGGCACCACGCCGCGGCTCAGCACATTCATATTGAGCGGTACGCGCGTCTCGAGCTCGGTCAGCTTGAACAGCAATTCCATCAACAGGATCGGATCGACGCTCCGGCTCTTCGGCTCGAGCACGAGCCGCACCTCTTCGGTCGACTCGTCGCGCACGTCGGCGAGCAGCGGCAGTTTCTTTTGCAAGAGCAGCTCGGCGATGCGAGCGACCAGCCGCGCCTTGGGGATCTGATAGGGAATCTCGGTGACGACGATCTGATAGGTGCCGCGGCCGGTATCTTCCTGCGTCCAGCGGGCGCGCAGCCGGAAGCTGCCGCGCCCGGTCTTGTAGGCCTGCACTATCTCGGCGCGCGACTCGACGATGATGCCACCCGTGGGCAGGTCGGGGCCAGGCACGAAATCGACCAGCTTGTCGGCGGTGGCGTTGGGGAACTTGATGAGATGCAGCGCCGCGTCGCACAGTTCGCCCGCGTTATGCGGCGGGATATTGGTCGCCATGCCAACGGCGATGCCCGAGGAGCCGTTAGCGAGCAGGTTGGGGAAATTCGCGGGCAGCACCGACGGCTCCTTCTCGCGGCCGTCGTAGTTGGCGCGGAAGTCGACGGTGTCCTCGTCGATCCCGTCGAGGAGGTGGGCGGCGATCTCGGTCAGCCGCGCCTCGGTGTAGCGGTCTGCGGCGGGGTTATCGCCGTCGATATTGCCGAAATTGCCCTGCCCGTCGATCAGCGGGTAGCGCACGGAAAAATCCTGGGCGAGACGGGCAAGCGCGTCGTAGATCGCCTGATTGCCGTGCGGATGGAAATTGCCCATCGTGTCGCCGACGATCTTGGCGCATTTCCGGAACTCGCCTTGCGGGGAGAGCCTCAGCTGCTGCATGGCGTAGAGCAGCCGGCGATGCACGGGTTTCAGCCCGTCGCGCACGTCCGGCAGCGCGCGGTGCATGATGGTGGAGAGTGCGTAAGCAAGGTAGCGCTCCTCCAGCGCGTCGCGCAGACTCACTGGCTCGATCGGCCCTTGCGAATCAGGCGGCGGAATCCTTTTTCCCATGACTCGCGCTTAGCGCATCGGCGCGGCAGGCTCAAGGCACGTCGGCGGGCCGTGGCAAAGGCGCTAAGCCGCCTTGGGTGCCCGGGCGAGAATTTGAATCAGCCGTTCGCGCGCCTGCGGCATGGAGAGGCCATGCGGCTCAAGCATATCGCGCTCGAGGAAGTGGCCGGTCAGCGTGAGCCCCGCCAGGATATCTGCTTCGCTCGCGTCAGCCGTCTCATCGAGCAGAAAGGCCGGAAGCTTGAGCAGCCGGTCGCAATAGGGCTGACCGGCATCGCGCGACACGGCGCGGCCTGAGCGCGGCGACACATAAATGAGATCGAGGTCGGTACCAGTCGCGGCGCATTCGCTGAGATCGAGCCCAAAGCCGAGCTCACCTAGAAGCTGGAGTTCCCAGCGTACGAACAGCGTCGGCCAGGCGCCGAAATCGTCGAAGGCGCGGATGATGTCGAGCGCCACGGCGTAAAGCTCCGGATGCGGATCGCGCTCGGGCAAAAGCCTGGCCAATCCCGTCAAAGAGCCGATCGCGGCCAACGCCGCTGGATCGTCGAGAATGCGCGCGGCGTTGGCCTCGAGCAGCTCGATATTGAAGCCGCCAAGATGCTCCGAGAGCCGCGCGCGCCACGTGACGCGCAGCAGATTGCCGGGCTGGAGCAGAGGCCGCAAGCGTCGGGAGCGCCCTCCCCGCACCAGCCCGAGATGGCGACCGTGGCCGAGGGTGAAAAGCTCGGCGACAGCGTTCGCCTCGCCGAGCGGCTTGGCAGTGAGGAAAATCCCTTCGTCGCTCCAATCCATGGCTCAAGCTACGCCAGTTACGCGCGGGCTCAAGGCAGAGTTTTCGACCGCTCGGCGGCGGGGCGCCAGCACGTCGGGCTCAGCGGTCTTTCGGATAATCGAGGCCCATCTCGCGATAGCGCTCGGGGTCGTCGCCCCAGCGCTCGCGTACCTTGACGAACAAAAACAGATGCACGGGCACGCCCGCCATCTCGCCAATTTCGGCGCGGGCCGACTTGCCGATCTCTTTGATGGTCTGTCCCTTGGCGCCGAGCACGATCTTCCGCTGGCTCTCGCGCTCGACATAGATGGTCTGCTCGATCCTGATCGAGCCGTCGGCAAGCTCCTTCCAGTCGGTGGTCTCGACGGTCAGCGTATAAGGCAGCTCGTCATGCAGCCGGAGGAAGAGTTTCTCGCGGGTGATCTCCGCCGCGCTCTGCCTGAGCGAGACGTCGGTGAGCTGGTCCTCCGGGAACAGCCAGGGCCCTTCCGGCACCGCCTCGGCCAGATAGGCTTTGAGATCGCCGACGCCGTCCCCGGTCAGCGCCGAAAGCATAAAGACTCGATCGAAATGTCTGATCGCCGAAATCTCGGTCGCCAGGCGCAGCAGATCCGGCTTCGAGACCTGATCCACCTTGTTGAGGACGGCGACGATCGACCGTCTCACCTCCGGGAGATGTTTGAAAAGCGGGTCCAGCGTCTGATCGAGTCCACGATGAGCGTCGATCACCAGAACGACGATGTCGGCGTCGCCCGCCCGATCCCAGGCCGACGTGAACATGGCGCGGTCGAGGCGGCGCTTCGGCTGAAAAATGCCGGGCGTATCGACGAGGATGACTTGCGATGACCCGATCAAGGCGATGCCGCGCACGGGGCCGCGCGTGGTCTGCGCCTTGTGGGTGACGATCGAAACCTTGGCGCCGACCAGCGCGTTGGTCAGCGTCGACTTGCCGCTATTCGGCGCGCCGATCAGAGCCACAAAGCCGCAGCGCGTCGGCGGCGCTTCCTCGGCGGTGGGGTTAGCCATCTTGTTGCGGTGCCTGCCACACGCCTTCGCGGAGCAGCACGGCGAGAGCCGCGGCCTGCTCGGCCTCTCGTTTGTTGGCGCCCTGCCCGCGCTGGGGCGCGACGCCCTCGATCTGCACCTCGGCGGTGAAACGCGGCGCATGGTCGGGGCCTTCGCGACCTACTTCGAAATAGCGCGGCAACGGCAGGCCGCGGCCTTGCGCCCATTCCTGCAACATGGATTTTGCGTCAGGCGCGGCGAGCTCAAGCGTGGCGAATTGTGGTTCCCAGAAGCGCCGCACCACCTCCTTGGCGGCGTCATATCCGGCATCGGCGAATACGGCGCCGAGCACGGCCTCGCAGGTATTGGCGAGGATCGTCTTCTTGCCGCGTCCGCCGCTTCCCGCCTCACCGCCGCTCATCAGAATGAAGTCGCCAAGATCCCACTGTTGCGCGACCTCGGCGCAGGTCTCGGCGCGCACGAGTTGATTGAACCAGCGGGCGAGTTCTCCCTCGCGAGCCTTGGGGAAGGTTTGAGCCAGAAGCTCGGCAACGGCCAGGCCGAGCACCCGGTCGCCCAGGAACTCAAGACGCTCATTGTCCTGGTCGGGCTTCAAGCCCGCCCGCGCGCTTGAATGCGTCAAGGCGAGCTGCAGCAGCGCGGACTCAGCGAAGTCATGCCCAATTCGGGCTGAGAGATCCGGAAGCGCCGTTTTGCGCGGGCGAGGCAAGGCTCTAATGCACCACCTGCAAGATGCGCGACCAGCGGATGCTGGTCGGCCAATGCCAGAATTCCAGGAAACTCGAATTCTCGTCGAGCGAGAAGAAGATGATCTGCGCCTTACCCACCAGATTCTCGAACGGGACGTAACCCACTTCCGACAGGAAACGGCTGTCGGTCGAGTTATCGCGGTTGTCGCCCATCATGAAGAAATGGCCTTCGGGCACTTTGTAGACTTCGGTGTTGTCGCCGAAGCCGTCCTGCACCAGGTCGAGCACTGGATAGCTTACGCCGTTGGGCAAGGTCTCCTCATAGCGGGGCATGTGCCGCTCACGACCATTCGGCTCGTTGACCACAAAATCGGCGATGCGCACTTTCTCCACCGGCTTGCCGTTGATGTTGAGTACGCCGTGCTGCATCTGGATCTCGTCGCCGGGAAGGCCGATCACGCGCTTGATGTAGTCCGTCTCGTTGTCGCGAGGCAGCTTGAACACGACCACGTCGCCGCGATCGGGTTCCTTCGCCCATACCCGCCCCGAAAACAGATTAAAGCCGAAGGGGAACGAATATTTGCTGTAACCGTAGCTGTATTTCGACACGAACAGGTAGTCGCCCACCAGCAATGTCGGGATCATCGAGCCCGAGGGAATATTGAAGGGCTGAAACAGAAAGACGCGCACGACCAGCGCCAGGAGCAGCGCATGGATGATGACGCGGACCGTATCCTTGACGCCGCTTTTGGCTTCCGTGTTTTCGGCTTCGACGCTCATGCGGAAGCTCTCCTTAAGGCGTGGCTTGAAATCTCGGTCCGCTCCCCACAGGCGCCCCTATAGCCCCTCCCCTTCAAGGAGGCAAACAAAGGGTCAATCGCGAAGCGAGACCTTGATGGCGGTAATGATGACGATCGCCTGGGCGGTGGGGAAATCGTCGGTAATGGACAGGTCGATGCGCACCTCATGACCATCGGGGGTCAGCCGGGCAAGCGCCCGCGCCGCCCCTCCGGTAAGCTGCAAAGTGGGGCGGCCTGAAGGCAAATTCACCACCCCCATGTCGCGCCAAAAAACACCGTCGCGAAAGCCGGTGCCGAGCGCCTTGGCGCAGGCCTCCTTGGCCGCGAAGCGCTTGGCGTAAGAGGCGGCGCGTTGGGCGCGCCCGTCGGATTTCTGCCGCTCGGCCTCGGTGAACACGCGATCGAGGAATCGCTCGCCGTAGCGCTCGATGGTGCGTTCGACGCGCCTGATGTCGATCATGTCGTTGCCGAGTCCGATGATCATCACGACCTGCCGACCCTGGCTTCCGTGTCGCTATGCCGCAGGGTTTCCCGCGCGCCGTCCATCAGCCTGCGCATGCGGGAGACGCTCTCGGCCAAGCCTACGAAGAGTGCCTCGCCCACCAGGTAATGACCGATGTTGAGCTCGACGATCTCGGGAATCGCGGCGACCGCGACGACATTAGCATAATCGAGGCCGTGCCCGGCATGGACCTCGAGGCCGGCCTCGGCCGCGGCCCGGGCGCCGTCGACGAGGCGCTTGAGCTCGCGCCTCAGCCTTGGCGCATCGCCTTCCGACGCCGCCGTGCAATAGGTTCCGGTATGCAGCTCGACCGCATCGGCGCCGACCTTGCGGGAGGCTTCGATCTGCTCAAGCTCGGGATCGATGAACAGCGAGACCTGGATTCCGGCGCGCCGGAGCTCGGCAATGAACGGCGTCAGTGTCGCGACCTGGCTCGCGACTTCGAGGCCGCCTTCGGTGGTGATCTCCTGCCGCCGCTCCGGCACCAGGCACGACGCATGCGGGCGCGCATCAAGCGCGATCGCCAACATCTCCGGCGTCACCGCCATTTCCAGATTGAGCGGCGCGAGTTTGGCGGCGGTCAGCCGAGCGATATCCTCGTCGCGGATGTGACGCCGGTCCTCGCGGAGATGCGCGGTGATGTTGTCGGCGCCCGCCTCGACCGCGAGCTTGGCCGCGCGTAGTGGATCGGGATAGCGTCCACCCCGCGCATTGCGCAGCGTGGCGACGTGATCGATGTTGATGCCGAGTCGGATCGGGGCAACGCTCATGCTGCTCGTCGCCGTCGTCGCAGTCTTCGCACTCATTGGGCGCCCAACGCCTCGCGTCCCGATCTGAGCTCAAGCTGGCGGCGGCGGCGATGCTTGTACGCCTCAACCATCGGCCGCACGAGCACGTAGCTGAGGGCGGCTAGCGCAAGCCCAACCGGCAGGCAGCCTAGCGTCATCGGTTTCAGGATCGGCCAAAGCTGATGGAGCGACGACTGAAAGATGCCACCGGAGAGATCGATGGCTCCCTTGGGGGTCTTGCCGCCCAGCATCAGATTTCCCACCGCGTAGGTGGAGTACCAGATGAACGGATAGGTGAGAGGATTGCCGACGAAGGTGCCGAGCAGCGCGGCCACGACGCTGCCGCCAACCACCCAGGAAAATAGCACGGCCATAACCATATGCGTGCCGAGGAACGGCGTCGCGGCGGTGAACGCCCCGGCGGCAAAGCCCAGCGCCACAGCGTGCGGCGTATCGCTCAGGCGTCTCAACCGATACACCACATAGCGGCTCGAGCGATTCCAGCTCCGCCGCGGCCACACATGCACGCGCACCCGCTCCAGGAAGCTCTCCAACTCGCGGCGCTTAAACAGCATCACCACCTCGAAACGCGTGACGTCCAACCAAAGGCCAAACCAAGGTGGCCCTTTGGCGACTGGGCTTTAGCATATTTAGGTAAGAATTCCTTGCTGACACCAGCACTAGGCGCCCGCGCGCGCCGCACTCGAGACCATATCCTTGGCCCTGAGCCCGGCGATGATGTCGTTCAGATGCTTGAGATCCCAGACCTCGAGGTCGATGAGGATTTCGGTGTAATCGTGCACGCGATTGGTCATCTTGATGTTGTCGATGTTGCCGTCGGCCTCGCCGATCACGGTAGCGATCTGCGCGAGGCTGCCCGGCTCGTTCAATACGGTGAGCGCAAGCTTGGCGGGGAAGCGCTGCGGATTGTCCTCATCGATGTCCCAGGTCACGTCGATCCAGCGCTCCGGCTCCTCGTCGAAGGCCTTCAACGCCTCGGCGTGGATCGGATAGATGGTGATGCCCTGGCCCGGGGTGAGAATGCCGACGATGCGATCGCCGGGGACGGCCCCGCCATCGGCGAAGTTCACCGGCAGATCGCCGCGCAAGCCCCTGATCGGGATGCCGGCAGGGCCGTTCTCCCGCTGTTTGCCGCTCGATCCCGGCCAGCGGAATTTGAGGCCCATCACCTTGCCGAGCCCGAACCAGCCTTCGTCGGTGCGTTTCACCTTGCGCCGGCGCTTTAGCGGCTCCTGCGATTTCTCTTCCGGAAAAACCGCGCGCACTACATCGGCTGAGGCGAGTTCCCCCCGGCCCACTGCCGCCATCACATCCTCTGCGGTCTTTTGCGACAGGCGGCCGAGCGCCGCGGTCAGGCTTTCCTCGCTGAAGGTCTTTTCGCGGCGCTGAAACGCCCGGACCAGGATTTCGCGGCCGAGCTTGCCGTATTGCGCGCGCACGGCGTCGCGGGTCGCCCGCCTGATGGCCGAGCGCGCCTTGCCGGTAACGGCGAGGCTTTGCCAGGCCGACGGTGGGAGCTGCGCCTTGGAACAGATGATCTCGACCTCGTCGCCATTTCGAAGCTCGGTGGTCAGCGGCATGGGACGGCCGTTGATCTTGGTGCCGACGCAGGTGTTGCCGACGTCGGTGTGCACCGCATAGGCAAAGTCGATGGGGTTTGCGCCGCGGGGCAGCGCGATCAGGCGTCCTTTGGGAGTGAAGCAAAACACCTGATCCTGGAACAGCTCGAGCTTGGTGTGTTCCAGGAACTCCTCGGGGTTGTCGCCGTCGAGCAACATGCCGACCAGATGACGCAGCCAGCGATAGGCGTTGGAGTCCTGCGAGGGCACCCCGCCCTTGCCGTTCGCGCCGTTATTGTCCTTGTAGAGCGCATGCGCCGCCACGCCATATTCGGCGACGGAATGCATCCGCTCGGTGCGGATTTGCAGCTCGACCCGCTGATGGCGGGGGCCGACGATGGTGGTGTGGATCGACTGGTAGTCGTTCTGCTTCGGATTGGAAATGTAGTCCTTGAAGCGCCCGGGCACTGCGTGCCAGGTCGTGTGCACCACGGAAAGCGCCCGGTAGCTGTCCTCGACCTTGGGCACGACGATGCGGAAAGCATAGATGTCCGAGAGCTGCTCGAGCGAGATCTGCTTCCGCTCCATCTTGCTCCAGATGGCATAGGGCTTCTTCTCGCGCCCCGACACGACGCCCGCGACGTGGGCCTCGTCGAGCTTCGAAGTGAGCGCCGCCTCGATCTCGTCGATCAAGCCTTGGTTGCGCTCGCGCAAGATCTTGAGGCGTTCGACCACCGCTGAATACGCCTCGGGGTTGAGCGACTTGAAGGCATGGTCCTCGAGCTCCTCGCGCAACCATTGCATGCCCATGCGCCCGGCGAGCGGCGCATAGATATCCATGGTCTCCTCGGCGATGATCTTGCGCTTGGCCGGCTTCATGTGCTCGAGCGTGCGCATGTTGTGCAGTCGGTCGGCGAGCTTGACCAGCAGCACGCGGATGTCGCTGGAGATGGCGAGCAGGAGCTTGCGGAAGTTCTCCGCCTGCTCGGCCTTCTTGGTGACGAGGTCAAGCTTCTTGATCTTGGTCAGGCCGTCGACCAGCGTGCCGATCTCGCGGCCGAACAGCGCGTCGATCTCGCTCCGCGTGGTGTCGGTGTCCTCGATCGTGTCGTGCAGCAGCGCGGTGGCGATGGTCGCGTCGTCGAGCCGCATCTCGGCGAGGATCGCCGCGACCTCGACGGGATGGGAGAAATAGGGCGCGCCGGACGCGCGCTTCTGATTACCGTGCGCCTTCATGGCGTAGACGTAGGCGCGGTTGAGCAGCGCCTCGTCGGCGTGTGGCTGATAGCTCAGCACGCGCTCTACCAGCTCGTATTGACGGGTCATGGCGCGGTAGGCTCCGCGCCAGCGGTCACGCCGGCGAAAGCCGGTATCCGGTCAAGGCAAAGAAGGTCAGCGTGAGCGGGGTCCCGCATTGGAGCCATCCGAGGGCGCCTGGCTCGCCATCCTACGCAACAGCTCTTCCTCGGTCATCTTGTCGATTGAACTGTCGACCGTCTGATCGTCCTGGCCTAGGACCGGCATTCTGGTGTCGGTCGAGAGCATCGGTACGGCTTCGGCTTCCGGCTCATCCACCTCAACATATTTCTGCATCGAGTGGATGAAGTCTTCCCTAAGGTCGTCGGGAGCGATCTTCTTCTCGGCAATCTCGCGCAGCGCCACCACTGGGTTCTTGTCGTTGTCGCGCTGAACGGCGATCTGGGCACCGGCGGAGATGGTGCGGGCGCGGTGGCCGGCCAAGAGCACGAGCTCGAAGCGGTTTTGAATCTTATCGATGCAGTCCTCGACGGTAACGCGAGCCATCAGGCGATCCTTGTGCGAGAGGGGCGGATTTGGCTTCTATTTAGGCGCTTCGTTGCAGCCAAGCAAGGTAAAGCTAGAGAAACGGGTGGTGCCGACTTGACCAGGGAAACCCTAACAGTCGCTGAAATGCTGGATCGGTTGCGCTTCTTCCAGGCGCAGGCGGAGGAGGCTTATGCGCGCATGTATGAGGCCAAGATCGGGTCGGATCTCGCCGCCTGCTATAGCGACGCGAAGGAATCGCTTCACGAGGCCATCACGCTTGCGCAACGCCTGGGGCTTTGGAGCGCGGCCCAGCGCCTGTCCGCACGGCTGGATGAGATTAAGACGGTGTTTCGCCGCCAGTTTCCCGCTTAGAGCCGCCGTCCCGGCGCTTCAGCACGCGTCCCTCGCGCTTCCGCGCCACGAGCGCCCAGAGTTCGCGGGCACTTCGCTTGAGCACGGGATGGCGCCAGCTGGGAGCAACGTCTTGGAGCGGCCCCAGCACGAATGGCCGCTCATGGGCGAGCGGATGCGGCAACACGAGAGGCCGGCCTCCGGCGCGGGCGAAGTCCCCTCTCCCGTCGCGCCAATGTCTCACGAGCCCTTTGTAGTCGACGATATCGATGTCGAGCGTGCGCGGGCCCCATGGCCTGCCGCCGCGTCTCCCAGAGTCTCGCTCGATCTGCTTCAGCACTCTGAGCAGCGATTCGGCTGAGAGCGTGGTGTCGAGTATGGCGACGGCATTCACATAGGCAGGCTGTCTTGCGTTGCCGACCGCGCGCGTCTCATAGAGCGGCGAGACGGCGTGCACGGCGATGCTGGCCCGTTCGAATTTGCCTAAAGCGTGGGCAATCGTTTGCGCGGGCGTTCCCCACGGCCCGGGACAATTTGCACCAAGAGCTACCAGGACTTTGCCACGCACAAGCAATTGTGAAGTCACACTGTCACACCTATGTTGTTAAGGCAGCCCTTACTGTTGTTTAACAGCCCATAGTCCCGTCAGTTATTGCGACAGGGACTGCGTGTTTCGATAAGGCTATTTTGCAGTGAACGGACCTCAAATGAATTTCTATCCGACCGAGCGCATCGCGCTCTTTATCGACGGTGCCAATCTCTACGCTACGGCCAAGTCGCTCGCCTTCGACATCGACTATAAGCGGTTGCTCGCGCTATTCCGCTCCAAGGGCCAACTGGTCAGGGCACTGTATTACACGGCGCTCGCCGAGGAGCAGGAGTACTCCTCGATCAGGCCGTTGATCGATTGGCTGGATTATAACGGCTATACCATGGTCACCAAGCCGACCAAGGAGTTCATCGATGCGACCGGCCGACGCAAGATCAAGGGAAACATGGATATCGAGCTTGCGGTCGACGCCATGGAGCTTGCCGACCATCTCGATCACATCGTGTTGTTCTCGGGCGACGGCGACTTCCGCTCGCTGGTCGAGGCGCTGCAGCATAAAGGCAAGCGCGTCAGCGTCGTGTCCACCCTCACAACCAATCCGCCGATGGTCGCCGACGAGCTTCGGCGCCAGGCAGATCAATTCATCGACCTCGCCTATATGCAGAACGAGATCGGCCGCGACCCTGCCGATCGGCAGCAGCGGGAGCGGCGGCGCTCCGAACCGGAGCCGCTCGATGAGTTCGAATCCGAAGATTTGATCGAGACCTGAGCAATTTGAATGAGTGGCGTCGAGCGTTGAGTGGCGTTAGGCATGTCGCATGCCACCGACCGGAGCGACCCCGTCCAGTCCGCCCGAGCCTGCCAAGAGCTGCCCGCTCTGCCCGCGTCTGGTCGCCTTCCGCCAAGCGAACAGGGACGCGCATCCCGACTGGTTCAACGGCGCGGTTCCCTCATTTGGCCCTGAGGGCGCGGCGCTCCTCATCGTCGGGCTCGCGCCGGGGCTGAAGGGAGCCAACCGCACGGGCCGGCCCTTCCTCGGCGACTATGCCGGCGAGCTGCTCTACCGCACGCTGCTCAAGGTCAGGCTTGCCCGCGGGTATCACGACGTCGCCGCGCCCGAGGCGCTCGAGCTGGTCGACTGCATGATCTCGAACACAGTCCGCTGCGTGCCGCCGCAGAACAAGCCGACGCCTGCCGAGATTGCGACCTGCCGCCAATTCCTGATCGGCCGCATCGCCGCGCTGCCGCGTCTCCGCTCGCTGCTGGCGATCGGCCGCATCGCCCATGACGGCATCCTCGATGCGCTTGCCCTGAAGCGCCGCGACTTCCCGTTTGCGCATGGCGCGCGGCACGCGCTACCTAATGGACTGGTCCTGTTCGACAGCTATCATTGCTCGCGCCAGAACACGAATACGGGGCGGCTCACCACCGCGATGTTCGAGGCGGTGCTGGCGGAGGCTGCGGCCAGTGTGCGCACCGGCTGAGAATGGCGTTTCGCCGCCTTGCCGCCACACGCCAAGTCGGGCATGCTTTGGTTGGCGGGGCGAACAGCTGACGAACGAGGTCCCATGGCGGGGCTAGAGATTTCACCGGAGAAGGTCGGCTTCGTCATCGTCAAGGCGCGCGAAGTCGCGGTCAAGGTCGCGGCGTGGGACGAGGGCTCCACCTCCGATCACGACGCGGAGTCGATCCTCGAATCCTTCTCCGATGACGCGACCCAAGCGCAACTCAAGGAATTCATCCGCGACCTCAATGTCGACGAGCAGGCGAGCCTGGTTGCTCTCGCCTGGATCGGCAGGGGCTCGTTTGCGGCAGACGAGCTCGACGAGGCGCTCGCCACCGCCCGCGCCGAGCGCACCAACCGTACCGAGGAGTATCTGCTCGGCATGCCGCTGCTGCCCGACTATCTCGAGGAAGGGCTCGATCGGCTCGGCTATTCGGTCGAGGACGCCGAGGACGAGTCGCTTTAGGTCGCTCCCTTAAGCTTGCGTAAGAGCTCAGCCGCATGCCCCGCTGGGTCGCACACGGGATTAAACACGCTGTCGATGCGTCCGCCGCCGATCAGCAGGGTAAGACGCTTCAGAAACGTTTCGCCGCCGGTGGCGAAGCTCGGCAGACGGAGTGCCGCGGCAAAACCCCCGTCGGCATCGCTCAGGATCGGAAACAGCAGCCCAAGCCGCGCGACCAGCTCACGCTGATATTCTGTCGACTGACGGCTAAGCCCGAACAGGCGCACGCCAAGCGACGCAAATGCGGCGGCATGGTCGCGGAAGCCTTCGAGCTCGGGGGTCGACCCGTGAGCGCCGGGGATCGCGTCCCAGTCGGGCGGATTAGGATGGCCGGGGCGCCCGGTCCAGGGATAGACGATCAGCAGGCTTCGGCCGGGAAGAGCAGCGGGGTCGACATCGCTTCCATCCGTCGCCGGCAATGCCACCGACGGCAGCCTCGCCCCGGGCTGCAGATGATCGGCGCCAGTATCATTCAACATGAAGGGCCTAACCCTTCTCGCGCATCAGGCGGCCCTTCTGGCGCTCCCAATCCCGCTTCTTCTCCGTCTCGCGCTTGTCGTGCAACTTCTTGCCCTTGGCCAGACCAAGCTCAACCTTGGCGATCCCGCGCGCGTTGAAATACATCTTGAGGGGAACGACCGTCATGCCTTCGCGCTGAATGGCGCCTGCCAGTTTGCCGATCTCCTTGCGGTGCAGCAGAAGCTTGCGCGGACGCAAGGGAGCATGACCGTTGCGGCCGGCCTGCACATATTCGGCGATGTGGGCGTTGATCAGGTAAAGTTCGCCGCCCTCGCTCGATGCGTAGGAGTCGGCGATATTGGCTTTGCCCGCGCGCAGCGACTTGACCTCGGAACCGGTCAGCGCGATGCCCGCCTCGAGCTTATCCTCGATCTCGTAGTTGAAGCGCGCCTTCCGATTCTCGGCGACGAGCTTGCCGCTCTCGCGCTTCGGCGCCATCAGGTCACCTGTATGGTCTAGGCAAGGACGAGGCCGACCGCGGCGATCGCCTCGTCGACTTTGTTCTTGGAAGCCGGCGCGAGCGGCGCCAGCGGAAGCCGCGTCTCGCCGTTGCAAAGCCCGAGCTTACTCGCGGCATATTTCACCGGGCCGGGATTGGATTCCACGAACAGCGCGTCGTGCAGCGGCATCAGCCGGTCCTGCAGCTCCAGCGCGCGCTTGAAATTGCCGCCGAGGCAGGCGAGCTGGAACTCCGAGCAGAGCGCCGGCGCGACATTGGCGGTGACGGAGATGCACCCCTGCCCGCCATGCGCCATGAAGCCGAGCGCGGTCGCGTCCTCGCCGGAGAGCTGCACGAAGTCCTTGCCGAGCGCCGCACGCTGCTGGCTCACCCGCGCCATGTTCGCGGTCGCGTCCTTCACGCCGACGATGTTCTTCAACTTGAACAACCGCACCATGGTGTCGACCGTCATGTCGACGACGCTGCGCCCCGGAATGTTGTAGATGAGGATTGGGATGTCGGTGCAGTCGTTGATCGCCTTGTAATGCAGATAGAGCCCTTCCTGCGTCGGCTTGTTGTAATAGGGCGTCACCACGAGCACGCCGTTGGCGCCGGCGCTCTTGGCGTGGAGGGTCAACTCCACAGCCTCGGCGGTGGAGTTCGATCCTGTCCCGGCGATCACCGGCACGCGGCCCGAAGCCGCCTCGATGCAAAGCTCGACGACCTCTCTGTGCTCGTCATGAGTGAGCGTGGGCGATTCGCCGGTGGTCCCGCAGGGCACAAGCCCATGCGTGCCTTGGTCGATCTGCCACTCGACGAGCTTCCGGAACGCCCCGGCATCGACCTTGCCGTGGTCGAAGGGCGTGATCAGCGCCGTAATCGAGCCTTGAAACGGCGGCATAGGCACGTGAGGAACTCCTGTGGCAGTCGCGCTTGGTAAATTCGGGTCGGCAGGGACGGCGGACAATAGGGGTTGAGGATTGAGGCGGCAAGCCGCAGAAACCCTTGGAGAAGCGGGCTTGACATGAGCCCTGACCGGCACACGCTACTCGACATTGTATCAGTAAAAGTGCATACTCGTCATAGGCTTATCATGGTTTGCTGAGAATATCTGTGATGCCTGGACGGCCATCCCAGTCATTTTTCTGCCGGATTCTTTCAGACATTGTTGAAATCCGGCACACTACAGTGCCGTCATCGTCGCGGCTCCCCGGCTCGGGGGACGTCCTGACTGCAGGATCGTAACCGGAAACCGACCGACGAGATGAAACGCATTCGCGCGCACGTCTTACTATTTGCCTCATTCGCAAGTCTCGCTTCGGCGGTCGCCGTGGCGAAGACGCCGCGCGCGCCGGCGGCAAAGCCCGTACGAGCGGCAAAGGTGCAAGTTCCACCCTCCCTGCCGGAACGCAACCCGTTAAGGCTAACAGCGCAGGCCACGCCGCTCGCCGAAACCACGCCGGCTGCCGCGCAGGATGCGGCGCAACTGGAAACCGGGACGGTGCCAAACGCCGAGCGGAACCCCGCGACACCTGATGCGCTTCCACTGCCCGACCGCAATCCCGCGTCCTCGTCGGTGGCAATGACGCCGCCTGCCGCTGCACCCGCGCCGACGGTCACGCCGCAATCCGACGCGACGACGGCAACCTCGGTCGTCGCCCTGCCCCAGCGCAATCCGCAGACCCCGACTCTGCTTGCGATGCCGCCGCTCTCGCCCGCCTCCGACTCACCGGCACCGCAAGTCGTCACCGACATGCCCCCGCCGGACCCCAATCCCAATCGCACGGCGGCGCTTCCCTTCGCCATGAAGGGCACGCTCGCGCCGGCGATCGCCGCGCCGCCTCCGGCGATGGATTATGCTGCAATTCTCAAGCCGATCCTGTCTTACGATCTGTCGGATTCCGACGAGGCCAATATCAGGGAGGTGCTGCGCTCGGGCACCGCGGCGGCGGCGAGGATCAAGGACCCGGCTGCCCGCGATTTTGCGCTTTGGTACAAATATCGCAACGGCCCGGCGACCTCCGGCAATGCCGAGGCTATCGAACAATTCCGCCTCGCCCATCCGGACTGGCCGGCGCAAGACGAACTACGGGAGAAGGCGGAGACGTCTCTCTTCCTGACCGACGCGAGTCCTGACGAGGTTCGGGCATTCTTCAAAAATTCCGCGCCGCTCACCGGAGCGGGCAAGGCGGCGCTTGCTGGCGTCGATATCAAGGACGGCGACCAGGCTGGCGCCAAGGCGCTGGTGGTTTCGGCTTGGCGCGATCATCAACTCAATGCCGCGGTCGAGAAGAAAATCCTCGATCTCTACGGCAGCATGCTGACGCCCGACATTCATCGCGCGCGCATCGACAGGCTGCTTTATCCGGACGACAAGAAGGCAACCGAAGCGGCGCTGCGCGTGGCCAAGTTGCTGCCCGCCGACGAGCAGAAAAAAGTCGCGGCGCGCATCGCCGTGGTCCAGCGCGGCGGCAATGCCGGCAAGCTGCTCGATGCCTTGCCGGCCAGCGCGGTCGAAGCCGATGTCGGCCTGCGCTTCAACCGCATCCAATGGCTCCGCCGCACCAAGAACAAGGACCGCCGCGAGGAAGCCTGGAAGATGCTGCTCGATGCGCCGAGCGAGCCGAACGTCCTGCTCGACCTCAACAATTGGTGGACGGAGCGGCGCATCAATTGTCGCGGCGCGCTAAACGACGGGCAGCCTCGCGTCGCCTACGAGATCGCGGCCAAGCACGGGCTGGTGTCCGGCGACGCTTATATCGAGGCCGAATTCCTTGCTGGCTGGATCGCGCTGCGTTTCCTGGGCGAGCCGCATACGGCGATGCAACATTTCACTTCGCTGCGCGCCGCCGCCACCAGTTCGAAGAGCATCGCGCTCGGAGAATATTGGCTCGGCCGCACGTCGCTCGCGCTCGGCGACCGCTCCACCGCCATAGTGCATTTCCATGGCGCGGCGAAATACCCGCAATATTTTTACGGCCAGCTCGGCCGCCAATCGCTCGATGCGCGTCCGGCGCATCTTGAGGTCACGCCCACGCCGCTGCCGAAGGAAGCCGACATCCAGAGCTTCCTCTCGCGCGATGCCGTGCGCGCGATCGGGGTTGCGCGCGCCTCCGGACTGGACGGCGCCACCCCGCAATTCCTGCTCGCGCTGTCGCGCAAGCTGACCAACCCGGCGGAAGTCGTTCTTCTCGTCGAGTTGGCCAAGGCCGAAGGCGAACCGCAGGTCGGGCTCAGGCTCGCCAAGATCGCGTTCAACCGCGACCTCCCGGTCGGCGACTATGCGCTTCCCGTCGGTGTGATCCCGGAATTCAGGAGCTTGTTGACGGATCGCGTCGATCCGGCGCTGGTGCATGCGCTGTCGCGGCAGGAAAGCGAGTTCAACGCCGCGGCCAAGAGCCCGGTGGGGGCCAGTGGCTTGATGCAACTGATGCCGAGCACGGCCAAGGCAGTGGCCAAGGCGTATAAGGTCAAATTCGATGTCAACCAGTTGACCAACGCTTCATATAATACCCAGCTCGGCGAGGCGCATCTGCGCAACCTGATCGACAGCTATAACGGCTCCTATTTCCTGTCGCTTGCCGCCTACAATGCCGGTGGTGGGCGCGTCGCAGAATGGATCAAGCAGTTCGGCGACCCGCGCGACCCGCAGGTAGACCCCATCGATTGGATCGAACGCATCCCCTTCACCGAGACGCGGCAGTATGTGGTGAAGATCATGGAGACGCTTCAGCTCTATCGATCGCGTTTGGCGGGGCCGAAACAGGCTTTGCAACTCGTCCAGGATCTCAATCGCGGCCGCAGAATTCCTCACACCGACGCGCCGAAGGTCGAGGCGGTGCTAGGTGTCCAGGCAAAATCAGAGTAAGGCCGAAAAAGGGGCCTCCCCGGCCCATTTGCTAAGGCTTGCCCCTTCCGCGAGTTGCTGGAAAACTGACGGCCAGGCGCAACGGGGATGCGCCGCCAGTCGGTCAGACACGCTCCCAAGGTTGATATTGCAAGATGCCCGAGCCTGATGGCGAGCTGTGGCGAGACATCTACTATGCGTCGTTCGACGACCTTAGGCTCCATGTCCGCCATTACGCGGCACCTGACGAGAAGTTTCGCAGCGTCATCTGCCTGCCCGGACTGACGCGCAATTGCCGGGACTTCACCGCGCTCGCCACTTATCTCTGCAAGCATCCGGAAAAACCCCGCAACGTCTATTGCTTCGACTATCGGGGGCGTGGGCGCTCGCAATACGACCGTAACTGGCGCAACTACACGCCATTCGTCGAGTTGTTGGACACGCTGGATTTCTTGACGCTGCGCGGCTTGCACAAGGTCGGCATCGTCGGTACCTCGCGCGGCGGCATGATCACCATGCTGATGGCCGCACTCAGACCGACGGCGATGGGTCCCGTCGTACTCAACGATATCGGTCCGGTGATCGAGACGCGCGGGCTCGCGCGCATCATCGGCTATGTCGGACGCATGCCGGTGCCGAAGACCTGGCCCGATGCCGTGAACATCCTACGCGAGATGAACGAGCGCGCCTTTCCCGGCTTCAGCGAAGCGCAGTGGGAGGAAATCGCCAAGGACGTGTTCGACGAGCAGAAGGGTCGGCCGGCCGTGGCTTACGACCGCAAGCTCGCCCGTGCGCTCGGCACCATGGATCTCAGCCGCCCGCTACCCGACCTCTGGCCGCAATTCATCGCGCTTGGCCAAGTCCCGGCATTCGTGCTGCGGGGCGAGAATTCCGACGTGCTAAGCGCCGACACGCTGGAAGCGATGGTCGAGCGGCACCCCAACCTCCGCACCATGACGGTCCCCGAGCAGGGACACGCCCCCGTGCTCAAGGAGTCGGATACGATCGAGGCGATCGGGGCCTTCTTCGCAGCCAACGATTGATGGCAAGGAGATCGGCCGCCGCTCTAATTGCTGTCAAGCAAGGGGAGCAGATTGGGCAGACCGGCACTGGGCAGCTCGCTGGTGTGGGCCGTATCCTTGATGCGGGGAATGACCCGCGTGGCGATATCTTGCGCGGCAGCCGCTTCTTTCCAACTGATGCTCTCCGAGGTGGAGAACAGAGAAGGCAGATCGCGCCTCAGCTGGTAGGAAACCGCGACCGCAGTACCCTTGTCGGGGGCCACGCCTTCGATCGTCACGGCAAGGCCTGACAGCGCGATCTTGCCCGACTCGAGCTGGCTCAGCGCGCGCAAGGCGGCCGCGACCGCGTCGTCCCAGTTCTTCGGCGCGCCGGAAGCGAGTTCGAGCCGATCGTCGAGACCGGGACGGCGGAACAATTGCCGCGACAGATCCCGCACCTCTTTGCGCGCGCTCTCGCTCGGGACGCTGCCCGAGAGGCTCAAGGCATTTGAGCCGAGATCGGCGACGAAGACGAAGGGATCGGCGATCGGCGGCTTGACGTTTTCGCCGGCAATCGTCAGCCCGGTCGGCAACGGTCCGGCGAGCGCTTTCTTCACCTCGGCATAGTCGGTCGCGCTGCGCGCCTCGCCATCGACCTTGAGCGCGACATCGAGCAGTCGCGCCGAGCCGCGTTTCAAGTGCGAGAGTTGCTTGAGCCCGAAGCTGACCGCGCCAAGCCATTGATCCGTGGGCGGCGCACCCTTGACGACCTTGAGCCGATCCTCGACCTCGAGATCGGGGAAATGTGCCTTGACCATGCCGAGCAAAGTGCGGCGGTCCTCGTCGGTGGGCACGGAGCCGCGCAAGCGTATGCCGGATTCGATGCGGGTAGCCGACCAGACATAACCGTCCGGGTGTTGCGCCGGCTTGTCGGCGACCTGCACCGCCGCCGGCGCAGCGGCGATGTCGGGCGGTGACAGCAGCCAGGCGTGCGCGGCTTTGAGCTGAGTTGCGCCGGCGAAGCCTGCCTGCAGGCCAGCCGTGCCGAGCACCGCTAGCACCGCGAGGATGCAAAGCAGCAATCTCAGCCGAAATTCGGACATGGAACGCTCACCCTTCTCGACGCGGGACGGACTTGGTGTGGTCGACTGATCTGGCCAAACCTCGTTTACCCTGTCTTGCCGCAGCGTTTCGTGACAAGCGAAACGCGATGATGCTGCCGCAGTGGGCGGACTCCAGCCTTTGCCCCTTTAATTCCCGGTGCTAAGAGGAATCGGTCCTCTCTCGCGTGTGCGATCTCACATCAGGGTCATGGGCTTGAATAGGTAAACTATAGGCCATCGTCAGACGTGGTTCCAGTTGGCTCTTGCCTATTTCGCACTTGATTTATCAGGCCGCGCAACCGGCGCGTGCCGCCCATCAACCCATTGACAGGCCGGATTCTATTCGAGCGTGCCGGATTAATGGAAGTGATTCGCCAAACCGATGATGCCGATCGCGATCAGATAGATCGCCACCACGTAGTTCAGTAGGCGCGGCATCAGTAGAATCAGAATTCCGGCGATCAGAGCGATCAGTGGACTGATCACGACGGGATCAATGGTCATCGTGGCTTCCCCGTAAGAGGGCCGGCAGGCCCAATTCGTTTGTGTAGACGGGGCCGAGCATAAGCGATCGGCCATGACTTGTCGTGGGCGGAAAGAATTAGGCAAGGTTCCGGCACCGACAAACGGCGCCTAAACTCCGGCCGCCACCTTCCATCTTGTTCCGAAAAGCATATATGCCGTCTTGTCCTTGCCGTTTTTGGCGGCAAAAGGTATGCACCGCCGGCCGGAGTCGGCGCCTAGAGCACTCCCACGGGGAGAGGGGGGCTACCCGCTTCATGGTTGTCGAACAACCCGGCTTCTGGCTCGCCGTTTTGCAGATCATCTGGATTGATGTTCTGCTGTCGGGCGATAATGCCGTCGTCATTGCGCTTGCGTGCCGCAAACTCCCTCCCCGCCAGCGCATCTGGGGCGTGGTTCTCGGAACCGTGGTCGCCATCACTCTCCGGATCATGTTTGCCGGTTTGGTGACGACGCTGATGCAGATGGCGTATCTGAAGCTCGTCGGCGGCGTGCTTTTGTTGTGGATCGCCGTCAAGCTGCTCGGGACGGAGGAGAACGGCAAGAGCGCCGAAGTTGAACCGGTCGACACCCTGTTCCACGCCATCAGGATCGTCGCCATCGCCGACTTGGTGATGAGCTTGGATAACGTCATCGCCATCGCCGCGGTGGCGGAGCGATTCAAGTCGCCGCAGAGCTACGCGCTGCTGATGTTCGGCCTCGCCGTCAGCATTCCGTTGATCATGGCCGGCGCCGCGCTGATCATGGCCGTGCTCGAGCGCTTTCCGGTTGTGGTCTGGGCTGGCGCCGCGCTGCTCGGTTGGATCGCCGGCGAGATCATCGCCAAGGATCCCCTGTTCACCGCCACTCTCGATCCCGCCGCGGCGCATACGGTATGGATGATCGGGGCGACGCTTGGGGCGCTGTCGGTGGTCGGGGCCGGTTTGGTGCGGCGACGCTGGATGCGGCGTAGCGCCCCCGACCAGATCTAAGTCTCGCTCGACTTTGCTTGCAGCGGATCGGCCTCAACCGCACTCGTCGGCCGCTTTAGCCCGTCGGCTCCACCCGCCACATTGTCAGCGACGAAAGCACCACGCTTGCCGACGGGCCGCGATTTGCCGCGTGTCGTGTCCTGCGCCGTCTGCAGTTCGAGCTCGGCGTTGATCTCGGCGCCGAGTAGTACGATGTAGAATGAGATATACAACCATAAGAGCAGCACGATCACCGCGCCGAGCGACCCGTAAGTGCGGTCGTAATGCGCGAAGTTCGATACATAGTACGAGAAGCCCGCCGAAGCGATCAGCCACATGATGGTGGCGAACAGCGATCCAACGCTCACCCAGCGCCATTTGGCGCTGCGGCGGCACGGGCCATAGCGGTAAAGCAGCGCGAGAAACATCAGCACGACCAGGGCCAGCAGCGGCCAGCGCGCCACCCTCACGAGTAGCTCGAAAGCGTGCGAATAACCGGCGTAGGCGAACACGATCGGTACGTAGACGATGGCGAGCAGCATCAGCACGCCGCTCAGGATGCCGAGGACGGCGAAGGCGAATGCGCTGAGATAGAAGCGCAACAGGCTGCGCCGCTCGGGCTCCTCATAGGCGATGTTCAGCGCGGCGAACATGGCTTGGGTTAGATTGCTGACGCTCCATACGGCGAGCCCGAGGCTCAGGATAAATCCCCAGCCGAGCGAACTGTTGGAACTCTGGGTGAGATGCCTAATTTGCTGAATGACGATGTCGTAGGCCTGCGGCGGCAAGACTGAAGACAGCATGTTGAATTGCTGCTCGACGGAGGCGGGGTCGGTGGTCAGGCCGTAAAGCGCGATCAATGCAGAGAGTGCGGGAAACACGGCGAACAGCGCATAGAAGGCGCAGCCGGCCGAGACCACCGAGAGATTGTCGCGGCTGGTCTCGATCCACACCCGCTGCGCCACCTGCCACCAGCCCTGGAGCGGGATGCGGTCGGGTCGCGTGGCATCGCGGCCATAGGGATCGGGCTTGCAACTCATGGACTTATGAAGGATGGCGGGAGGACCCAAAGACAAGCGCAAAATGCAGTTCGGCGCGGCTCTGTTCCGATGCGTTCGCGCTACAGCAAATCGCAGTCACCATTGGTGGCGAGTTATTCGCGCGGGGTGGCCGCACGGTAACTCGCGCTGCCGAACTTCTGACCTTAGACCCGGCCCCGGTTGGGCCGACACCTTCCAACCGGGGCTTCGCTTCGTCAGCGTCGGCGTCCGCTAGCGCTCTTTTCCAGGAGCTCAGTAGTAGCAAACCCAGATGTACCCATAGGGCGTCCAGCGCCAGCATGGGCCAACTCCATAACCCCACCAGCGACCGTGCCACCACCTACCGTGACCATGCCCATGGCCGTGGCGATTATAGTTGTGATTGTAGTAGTGCCCGTGGCCGTGTCCTTTGTGACCATGACCTCCGTGACCACCTTTATGCGCATAGCCAGTGTGGCTGTGACCACCCTTATGGCCATGACCACCGCTATGACTATGACCTCCATGACCGTGGCCGCCGTGACCATGACCGCCGTGACCGGCGACTGCTGGCAGCGGAAGCATTAGCGCGCCAGTGATCGCTGCGATTAGGAAAAGGTTGCGAAACATTGCGATGTTTCCTCCTTGAGCGCTGAACAGAGGCAGATGCCTTTGCTGCCTAACGCTCGAGCGCTTGCTTTGGTCCCGTTCTTCTTCGTGAAAGCGCGGAACGTCCTCGGGACGCCGCGCGAACGGTCATCCCCTCTTCGCCAGTGGCAATCCGATGGCAATTCGCTATTTGTATCCTCAGAAAGTCTTGAGGATGGGTGGCCGAGTGGTTGAAGGCACCGGTCTTGAAAACCGGCAGGCGCGCAAGCGTCTCGAGGGTTCGAATCCCTCCCCATCCGC
>CAVVSX010000005.1:0-110820 GCA_963750975.1 uncultured Alphaproteobacteria bacterium
AAAGGGAAAGGTTAACCGCACTATTTTGATTTAGCGCAAGGCTTCTACTTCGCACTGCATTATTTTGCATCACCTTTATCGGGTGAGCTATGCAGCATATCCGACCAATGTGGGTTGTTTGCGCGGCAATAATCTCGACCGTGCTCATAATACTAGCCGCACCAGCGGGGGCCAGTGAGAACCGCTTTGTATTCGTCCCCCAAGCGGACTCGCCTGGCAATGATTACTTAAGGGCGGATGGATCCTCCCTCGAAGAATGCGAACGCAGGTGTGACGAACAAAGCGCATGCAATGCGTTTACTTATAACCAGCGTAAGGGTGTTTGCTTCCTAAAGCGTGCCGCAAGCCGATTCACAAAGTTCTACGCCTTCGCAGTTACAGGGATAAAGCTTGCCCCTTCAGAGGAATCAACGAGCGCAGATACCAATCACCCTGACGGTTCGGCGGATGGAGGTAGTCCCTTCTTCCTCTTCTCTAAGCAAATTCCCGGAAACGACTATTCTAGAATCGACCATTCTTCCTATGAGTCGTGCAGGGACCAATGCGAAACTGACAGTGAGTGCAACGCTTTCACGTATAATCACGCCCACAGTGTCTGCTTCTTAAAGAGCGCCCCTAACCAACGACCAACTTTCTACGCTTGGGCAATCACTGGTATTAAACAGAGGGTGACTTCTCCGCCTGCTGCGCCCGTCCAGCCGCAGGTTCAGCAAGCTCAAACCCCGCCGCCCGCTGCGCCCGTCCAGCCGCAGGTTCAGCAAGCTCAAACCCCGCCGCCCGCTGCGCCCGTCCAGCCACAGGTTCAGCAAACCCAATCGCAGGGTGTAGGGGAAGTGGTGGTCGCAGAGTTCAGTGGTAAGGGCATGATCACTACACGACCGTTCACTGTTGACGGATCATGGGAGGTTCAATGGTCGTCCGACGACTTTATCCAAATTTTTCTGGAAAAGGCCGAGGGCGGTTTAGGTGACATTGTAGCCAATCAGGCCGAAACAGGTTCTGGGTCGTCATATCAGCCGAGAGGCGGGAGTATTACCTTAAGGTCAGCGCTCTGGGTAACTGGCGCGTCAAGGTCGTAGCCATAAAATCCAAAAACAGGAGAAGACAGTAGTGGCGGCCAAACTTTGGAACACAACACGCCAGGAACTGGACCAAGGGTCGCTACGCCTTCGGAGCAAGTGGAGAATTCTCAGCCCACCTGCCGCGCCCATCGAACAACCAGTCGAGCAGGCGCAAACTCCGCAGCCACCTGCCGCGCCCATCGAACAACCAGTCGAGCAGGCGCAAACACCGCAGCCACATGCCACGCCGATCAACAACCAGTCGAGCCGGCAGATGAAAGGCAGTTCGTTGCAATCAATACGGATAAGGCTGCCGCTTTCCGTGCGGCTCCCAACGACCTAGTTAAGGGTGGCACTCGAAACGAGCGAATGGTCGAGCTTTGCAAGTTGCTTACTTCCCTCAATGTGCAAGATTGGATCGGAACAATCTACCAGTTGTCCTCGAACAGCGAAGGCAAAGGCGTTTTAGAAATAAAAATCAGCGATGACGTTTATATAAAAACCTGGAATAACAGCTTCTCTGACATAAGCGACCATACGTTGATTGATCCTACATCGAGTCTTTTCAAAAGTCTGTCTAGCCTCAGCGAGGGCGCTAGGATCAAATTTTCAGGAAACTTTTTACCCAGTGAAACGGATTGCATTCGTGAAGGCAGTCTCACGTTAAGCGGGTCCATGACTGAACCGGAATTCCTTATGCAGTTTGAACGCGTGCAATCGGCGCAATAGGCATCTGGTCGCCGTGCCATACGCTGTGAGTTTTCCTCCCTTATCGACTTTTCTGCTGCTGTCGCGGGTTTGCCCCGCATCGGCAGCTACGCTGATAGGCCGAGCCGAAATCGTGGATGGCGACACGATCAAAGTGGGAAGCATCCCCGTCCAACTCGACGGTATTGATGCTCCAGAGGATCGGCAGACTTGCGAGCGCGACGGCAATACCTACGCTTGCGGCAAACAAGCAACTAAAGCACTTGCAAACCTCATCGCAGGACAGCCGGTTCAATGCGAAATTGAGAGAAGGGACACCTATGGTCCCGCTCTCGGCATTTGCACGGTGGCTAATACCGAACTCAACGGGTCGATGGTGCGTGGGGGTTGGGCTTTAGCGTTCGTCAAATATTCAGACCGCTATGTCGCAGATCAGGCTGAAGCCGAAAAAGCCAAGGTCGGAATATGGGCCGGATCATTCATGAAGCCGTGGGATTGGCGATTGGGAGAGGCTGAGGCCGCTCAGAAAACCCGGACTTGCGCGATAAAGGGTAATATCAACGAGGATGGCCAGCGCATCTATCATCTACCCGTTCCAGCATTTCTATCGCCGTGTGAAGATTGATGAGAGCAAGGGCGAACGATGGTTCTGCACGAACAAGAAGCGCGTGATGCTGGCTGGCGGCGTGCCTTGCGGTAGCGCGCTAGCGAAGAGCACCGACCGGCTTGGGACCAAATCCGATCTGAGGCGTTAGGCCGTAAAGGGGGCACTCCCGGAAAGGAAGGCCCCACGTGGCCCAACGTTTGCCTCCACACCTTCGACGCGCCCTGATCGTCGAAGATGAAATCTATTTCGCCATCAACCTAGAAGCAGATATGCACGCACTGGGCTTCGACATTTGCGATCTAGCGGCAAACGGACAACAAGCCTGCAGGCTTGCAAAGAGCAATCAGCCCGATGTTGTCCTGATGGACATCAATCTCGAAGGCGGCCGCGAAGGGATCGAGGTCGCGAGGTGGCTTCGCAAGGTATGCGAGGCGCCTATCGTCTTCATCACCGGATACACGGACCGCGACACCGTCGAGCGCATCCACAAACAGGTACCGGAGGCACCGGTGTTGTCCAAGCCGGTCTACGGTGACCGCCTTGCCGACGCCGTGGCGGCGGTTACCACGCATCAGCACTGACTCGATGCGGTCTCAGCCCTGTACGTCCGCCGACTGTGCTCTTCCACCCTCGCACCCCTCCCTTTCGGATGATTTCGATACGTCCATTTGGAGCCATGCTTGAGCCAAAGCTCGTAGCTCGTGTTTAATTTTAGGGTCGTTGGCGATTTCTGCCAGACGCTCACACTCTGCGGCGTGCCTATGGCAATCGTCAGTGTCCATCATCACTGAACCCTCCGAAACGGCTGGTCACCTCTTCCCTACCGGTTCACGACGGTTCACACCGGAATTGATTTGCCAATAACGCCCTTTTTGCCAAAATGGGTTGCGGTACGATTTCGTACTCAAAGGGGCAAAAGAGCCTTTAGGGAGCGGACACTAGCCGTTTTGGCTTCGCCACCGAATGCCCCTCGGCTTTGGCTCTTTCTTCAGATAACAGCGTCGCCAGCATCCTCCGCTGCTCTTCGTCAAGTCGTCGGTCGGCTAGTTGCCTCTCAAAGTTTCTGCCGTCTCTGGCGGTGGATGATCCTTTCCACTAGGGTCATCATGCGCCTTCCTTTCGGTGCGCGGCATGGGAGGGCAATCCGCTTCTCAGGCTGTGGGAAAAGCAAGCTCTCCACGGTGAGCTTACGAAGCCGAACAGGGTCGGTCTCTCCGTCCGCCGCCAGGTCCAGAAGCTTTTTCCCGATGACCAGCCTTAGCTCACTGTCGCGGGCATAATCGCGGAAAGGGTCATCCGCCCTCAGGGCCTTCCAAAAGAGCGGCGAACGCTTGATCCATCGCCGCAAGCGTCCTTGGCTCATACAAATCCTGTCTGGAATATTGAGAGGTCATTGACTCCCCCTATGGTTTTCAGGCGGGAGCGCGACTTACCTCTCTCGGCCATCGGCTGCCTTGCTAGCCCTTGCCAATGGTACATTACTGTACGCCGACCATGCGGCGCTAACAAGGCTCTGCCAGCCTTCTTTACATCGAGCCATATTTCGGAAGCTGCTCTAGAAAGAGCCTTGGCACGCCCGAATTAAAAGAACAGTGATACCGAAGGACAACCCCGATAGCGGTTATATAGCCAGCGAGTGATGAACTCTTGTCCGGTCGGCTGGACTTGGTCTTGGTCATGTGCCCGACCGTTTAATTGCATCATGATTACCAACCCGATTGCGACCAGTATCACGATTGCTGTTGTGCTCATTGCTGCGCTCCGGTCCCTTGCGGAGGTTAGCAGAAGCGCTGTCTCGGAAACAGGGGGGCTATGACGCTTGCTGAGTAGAACACAACGCCGCGCAAAAGTGAGCGAGACGACCCCGCGTTTGTCAGTCACGCGGGCAAGGATTTGCTGCCGCAACTCATTGCAATCTTGACCGCCGCCATAATGGCGCTTCGCGCTCACATTAACCACGTTCCTTTCTTGCAAATTTTGGCGTCGGTGAGACTATCGATTATGAGACTCTGTGTCGATTAGGCAGGAGGCTCATTACCGCGGATACCGCATTGAAGGAGCCAAGCAAAGCCAAGGCATGCTCCTCCGTGTAGTTCCGACAAGACCCTACCTGCCCGTTTTGAGGTATGCGCATTTCCGAACCCTACGGTCGACGTGGGTCAAGGCCGTAGACGTGGTCGTCGGATACATTGATGAGGCGTTCATAGAGACAGCCCACGAATGTCCTCCGAAGGCCCGTCGCTTCGTAGCGGTGCGAACCTACGAGCCGACCGACAAGGCACAGCTTGACGAGATTTGCGACTCCGCGCCAACGAGGATAGCTGGCGAAGGGCAGGGCCTTTCGACTCTAGCAATCTGGGCGAGGGCAGCAAGCCGCGAACTGGGACAGCCCCCACGCCGAGCATGGGGGTCGTGCCTACACGCGAAAGATGGCGGAAATCTCCAGACCCCAATCACGCCTAAGTGATTGGTGGTTGCAGGGAAGTAGCCTCCCCAGGGCGTTATAATAGGGACCCGAAGCCCCCACACCCTGGAGGAAACGATGGCTAGAAAATACACATCCGCTTTTGCAGGCGCTCTCTTACTTGGCTTAGGCACGGCGGCCCTCGCAGCTACCGGAGAGTTCGACAACATGTGCACGGAGGGTCTGGCCCTCCACAAGGACATTAAGACGGACTGCTCGATCAACACCGTTATCGACGGCAAGACTTATTGCTTCGGCAGTGAGGACGCCAAGACCGAGTTTATGAAGGACCCCAAGGGCAACATGGCGAAGGCACAGGAGTATTACTCCAGCACGCATAAAAAAATGTAGGCTGCACCATAAGGAAAGCCAGCAAGGACCCTCCATCGTAACGGCGGAGGGTCCCGGCGCTTTGCTCGATGCAAAATCGCGCCGGGGTCGAGAATTGTTTTGCGGCACAGTTAGATACAGTCAGGGCATTTTTTATCGGCGATCGTAGCGTGCTTGCAAACGCGGGGCGATCAACCACGCGAAAGGCGCGGCTAGGATAAGGCTCGCAATGACCACTATGGGAATCCAAACGAAAGCGTTGCGCGGAGCGCGGATATGTTCAGCACAGTGATTAAGCCCGCCCCGAAGATGACGGCATTGGTCATTGAATAAATCAGCACGGCAATTTTAAGTCGGTTTCGCATCCGGGTTGCATGACTTCTTTACCTCGGCTCCTGTCCGATCGAGCCAATTCCCGAACTTGCGAGTGCGTTAGTGTGCGGAGCGGCAATGAGGACCGCCACGCGCGAGCGGCTGAAAATGGAAAAAGAACCAGCGCATCTCAGTCGGGAGCAAAGCGACCCCGGTCGGAGCGATCTTCGTTCGGCCAGGGCCGCCCAGGGTTGGGGGAGATGGTCATCGACCAACCCCGAAAAGCCATACGCTGCTCTTCGACCCAATGTTTTGAGCCAGATCAATCGGGAGTGCGGCGGCCTTTTCATCGGGTGCGTGGAGACTCTGTGATCTGGAAGGATACCGCCGAGTAAAGAGCGAACGGCTGGCACGAGCGGCAATGTCTGTCGTGGCCTAAATCAAGTTTGCGTTCGCCTTAGGCTGAACCCAGGTCATCCCACCTGGGGTGTGTGAATGTGGTCCGCCCTTTTCAGTCATTGCGCGGGCCAAAGGGGCGGCGGGCAGGTTTGTTCGCCGCCCCTCCATAATTTACGGTGTTCGCCCTAACTCTCCACGGCGGACCATCGTGTATAGTGGGGTGAGGCAATCGGGGGAGCGGTTATGTCCGATCATAAAGAACGGATGAAGGACTTGAGCCGCGATTATTCCTTTCCCGACGCTCACATTGAGCATGAAAAAGGTCGCCTTAAAACTTTTTCTAGGCACCGCCGCCGCAAACTTCAGAAAGAGACGCAAGCACAATGGAAGCGACTTCGTCCGGTTTTACAAGGTCTGAAAGACGATGGGGCTGGCTTTCCCATCGATCAGACAATCCGAGCGTTTGCCACTGAGTACACAATTTAGTCGCTCACTCACGGTACGCAAGCTTATGCCGTCGTCCTTTAACGTGATGGAGGCATTCGTCGCCCCGCAAAATTTTTGAAGGTGCCATCCCGATTTATCTGCTTCGCGATGAGCGCGACCACCTTTTTTCGCTGTCGGACTTTTTTGATTACCTCACAAGTAGCGACGGTCCAAAGAACCCAGTGCGAGAGGCGCTCCGATTGCCTGAGGGCGTGGTGCATTCGTACACTCCGACTGGGAGCGTGCAGGAACTGACCTTCCTTTATGGCGATGGCACATCTTTTGTTATCGGGGGCTTTGCACTGATTCGTTATGGCACGGAAGTGAACTGGATTTTGCTAGGTGGCCCTTGCCTTAGCGAAGTCGAATTGAATGCGGACCGGAAAGAATTGATCGAGCGCGAGCCGACCGATGTACACCCGCGAAAAAAATTCCTAGCCAAGGAATGGAGTAAGGAGGCCGGGTTGCCCGTATTGATGGAGGGTACGAAAAACGTTTGGAGGACAATCGTCTTCGGTAGCTGGACGTGGAAACAGGCAAGCACCTGGTCCGCTATAGCGCTCGCGAACGCGAGAACTTGTTTGAGGTCGTCACTGACGACCCTTTTGTTTATGACGGCGTGCCTGAGAGCTATATTGATGAGCGGGTCAAAAGTGCCTTGGACACTTTCGACAAAGAGGGTGTTCTTTGTTCAACATTGCGGAAGGCCTTTGCGCCCTTCCAGCATATTTTGAATTCAAGATCACGCTTGTTCGCGAGACACACAAAGAGACGCGCTTAGGCTCTCGGTCACAGCCATCAGTAACGCGGAAATCTGCTGCGCCACAGGGGAAGCGATTTCGGAAGGTAGCGGCCCTCGAAATTATTAATCCCGCTGCAACGCCATTTTGCGGCGATACACGCCGCCACAATATCAGGTAGAGGTCGAGGGCTTTTGGAGGCGACTACAAGACGATGCTATGGGGCGGGGATTTAACGGAGAACCCGTACTTGGCCGTACATGGGTCAAAAGCTCACCTAAAGGTGGCGCGATAGACCTCCGCAAGCAAAGAGCATCTATGTGAAGTCGTCTGTGTCCGCTGCCAAGGCGAAAGCAGCGGCCTTGGCGCTTTCCAAGCCAACGCTTCAACCAGTCAACGTGTCGTTGCCAGATGAAGCGGTCGAAGCGAATGACGCTAAGGCGGGCTACCTTTACGTGATGAGATGCCCGCTTATGGAGGGGGACGTTTACAAGGTCGGCTTCACGATTAAAACGCCGAAAGAGCGTGCGGAGGAACTGTCACGGGCTACCGGAGTTCCGTTCGCCTTTGTAGTTGTCCATTCCTGGCATCACAGCAATGCCCGGGAGCTTGAGCGGTTAGCACATTCGGCGCTTGCAGACTGTCGGATTCCAACCCGGCGCGAATTCTTCAAGGCTCCCTTTGAAGATTTGCGCGGCAAGAATTGACCGCGCGATTTCTCAAAGCATAAAGTCCCTATAAATTTGATTCCTGGCCAGGAGCGGGGGGACACACGCTCACGGTCGAGGTTGAGGGATGCAATACAAAACGGAAGTGGAGCAGATCGCCTATGGTTTGATTCAGAGCTACATCGGGCCGGATCACAAGGTCATTGAGATGCGGCAATTCTTCTGTGCGCTGGTGCAAGCTCTGGCGGGCGGCGAGGAAGTAGGCCAGTGGACGATGCCAAGGCGAAGGAGCTAATCAAGGAGCACATCTTCTACGAGGTCTGGATGCTCGGCGTGACGCGCGAGCAATTAGCCATCGTCGGCAACGACAAGAAGACCACGAATACGCTGCTGGAGAGCTACGCGGTCCACGCTCGAAATCTCAACGAGTTTTTCCTGGAGAACGGCAAAGCCGACACGCTCAAGGCGAGCGAGTTCACGACGGCCAACTATCGGAAGCCGGACTGGACCGAGGAGCGCAACGCGCCCTTCAAGAAGATCAACAAGCAAATCCAACACCTGACACGCGAGCGATCGACAGTGCTTGCCGAGAAGGTCAACAGCGCCGACCTAGAACGCATCTACCAAATCCTTTGGCGAGATTTGCAGAACTTCGACCGCCACCTAAAGCCCGAGCTTCGCGCGAGTTGGGGGATCATCTTCGGTGTGGTCAATAAAAAGGGTGAGTGAGGTCGTCCTAACTCGGATCACGTCCTCCCCCGCGCTTGCTGCGCTGTGCCACACTCTCCTTGAGCGCGGCCCTCAGGACTGGGCCACTCAGCCAACCCACCTGACCTTTGGCCAGCCCTGGGCCAAATGTGAGGCTCTCAGCCTGTAGCCTAGGCGTAGCCTTGGCCAGATCGCCGTTTTTAGGTTTTTGGCTAAATCGTTGATTTAATTGGCTCCCCGGGCCGGACTCGAACCAGCGACCCAGCGGTTAACAGCCGCTTGCTCTACCAACTGAGCTACCGGGGAGCAGAGCGCGCTCAATTCGAGCGGCGCTACGACTTGGTAGATAGCAAAAGGCAACGGTGCTTTCCAGAGCTTTGCGCCGATCCGCGGCCGGTGGCACCCGGCGCGACGACGGCGCGGGTTGCGGCGCCCGGCCATCGCCCTTATGTCCGGCATCACCCGCCGCGAGTGCAAGCCCCGAGATGGCCCACAAAGTCCGCCTGTTCAATCGCCACTGGCACCTGCCGCAATCGAAGCCGCTCCGCATCGGGCTCGGCATTCTGCTGATCGCCGGCGGCCTGCTCGGTTTCTTGCCCGTGCTCGGCTTCTGGATGATCCCGCTCGGGCTTCTCGTGCTGTCGGTCGATCTGCCTGTGGTGCGGCGCTGGCGCCGTCAGCTCACCGTGTGGTGGCATCGCCGCAAAGGCGAGACCGACGGCGTCGAGAGGGCTTCGGACGAGAAGCCCGGCTGAGAGAGAAAATTGGAGGCCACGACCGGAATCGAACCGGTGTGCACGGATTTGCAGTCCGTTGCGTAACCACTCCGCCACGTGGCCATTTGTGGAGAGATGCCCCTTACTAAGTGAATGTCCCCCTAGTGTGTCAATACGCGATGAAGCGCCTGGAGGTTGGCGTGGCTACCCGCGCGCCCGGCGGGATGCTAAAGACGCGCGGGCTTTCGACAATTCGGCCCCCGATTGCAGGGTATCGAGCGAGCAATGATGACCGGCTTCGAACTCCAGCGGCTGAATATGGTGGAGTCGCAGCTCCGTCCCAACGAGGTCACCGACGCGCGCCTGCTTGCGGCCATGCGCGCGCTGCCCCGCGAGCGCTTCGTGCCGCAGAGGCTGACCGGCCTTGCCTATATCGATGAGGCGATCGAGGTCTTTCCGGCGATCGATGGCTCGCCGGCGCGCTTCCTGCTCGCGCCGATGGTCTTGGCGCGGCTCGTTCAGCTCGCCGCGATCCAGCCGCAAGACAGCGTGCTCGATATCGGTTGCGCCACGGGATACTCCACGGCGGTGCTTGCGAGCCTCGGCCGCCGGGTGATTGGGCTCGAGCCCGAGCCCGAGCTTGCCAGCGCCGCTCGCGATAGCCTGCGCGCACTCGGCGTCGACAATGCCGAAATCGTCGAGGGGCCGCTCAGCGCCGGTTTCCCCGGCAGCGCGACTTACGATGTCATCGTCTTGAACGGCAGCGTGCCCGCAGTGCCGGCGAGCCTTCTCGCGCAGTTGGCGCAAGGTGGCAGGCTTGCGGTCATCCTGTCGGCCGGCGCGAATCAGGCAGGCCAGGGTCGGGCCTACCTGTTCATCAGAGTGGGAACGGAGCTAAGCGGGTTGCCACATTTCGACGCCGGCGCAAGGCCGCTTCCCGGCTTCGCCCCTAAATCCTGCTTTAGTTTCTAGGATTCCCGCCATCCGCGGCCTTTTTTCTCACTGTTGCCCTGATCCCACAGTGGCTTAGGCAATTTCCGCGATCCACTGCAATCCGCTATCCGCCGGTATCGCAGCCCGCCTATGCTGCTATGTATGGGCTGAACAAAAAGGGGGCCGGGGGGCTTCACCAACCGCGGAGAAGTCCGTTGCGAGGCGTCGTGAGCAGGCACGACAAATGGTCGTGCGCGGGTAGATCATGGCGGCTGCATGGCGGGGCTGTTGTCGTAATCGCGTTCCTCGTCGTCACTGTCTTCGGCCGTCCGGCTAGCGCCGAGACGATCGAGCAGGCTTTGGCAGACGCTTATTTGATCAATCCCGTGCTGAATGCTGAACGGGCAAGGCTGCGGGCGACCGACGAACAGGTCGCGCTGGCGAAGTCTGGCCTGCGTCCGTTCGTCAGCGGCTCAGCCGACTATGGCTACATGAACACCGACAACGATGTCTCGCTCCCGAGAGTAGGCTCCCCGATACCAGGCGGCCAATTGACCGATAACCCGCGCAGACGTGGCGGCCCTCGTGGCTGGTGGATTCCCAACGGGGACCAGCCACCCCCGCGGTTGGTCGGTGCAACTCACCCAGCCGCTATTCGAGGGCTTTCAGAACCTCAATGCCATCAGGCAGGCGAAGTCGACGGTGCAGGCGGCGCGCGAAGCGCTTCGCACCGTCGAGCAAACGGTGCTGCTCGATGCCGCCACCACTTACGTCAATGTCGTGCGCGACACGGCCATCGTTCGCCTGCGCGAGAACGACGTCACCGTGCTGTCCGAGCAACTCAAGGCGACCAAGGACCGCTTCGATGTCGGCGAGGTCACACGCACCGACGTGGCGCAGGCCGAAGCCCGGCGCTCCGAAGCGCTCGCGACACTCGCCGCGGCCCAAGCCAATCTCAAGACAGAGCCGCGCGGCCTACGAGCAGATCATCGGCCATCCTCCCGGCAACCTCGTCACGCCTCCTTCAATCCGCCGTCTGCTGCCGTCGACCCTCAACGAAGCCATGACGCTCGGCGATGGCGAAAATCCGCTCATCCTCGCCGCCGTCTATAATGAGGAGGCCTCGCTCTATGCCGTCGAGCAGATCATGGGCGAGTTACTGCCTCAGGCTACGCTCGAGGCGAGTTATCAGCAGCGGTTCGGCTTTCTGAATTCCCCCGACACGGTCCGGCGACGCGAAGTCTTGATGGGGAGTTCACGACCACGGTGGTAGGGCGCGTGAACGTGCCGCTCTATCAGGGCGGCGGCGTCGCGGCCCGGGTGCGCCAAGCCAAGGAGACCAACAACCAGCTCAAGAAAGAGGTCGAGGACGCGCGGCTCAGGGTCCATGCCGACGTGATCGGCAATTGGGGCATCCTGCAATCCTCCGGTCCGGCGATCACTTCCGCCCAGGCGGCCGTATCCGCCAATAAGATCGCTTTGACCGGCACGCGCGAGGAAGAGAAAGTGGGTCAGCGCACCACCCTCGACGTGCTCGATGCGCAGAGGGAGCTGTTGAACTCGCAGATCGGCCTCGTCACGGCGCTGCGCGATCGCATTGTGGCCGAATATTCGATTTATGCGGCCATTGGCCGAATGGACGCGCAAACTCTTGGACTACCAGTGCCTTACTACGATCCGCTTGAGCATTATGACATGGTCAAGAATAAGTGGATTGGCCTGCGCCCGCCGCCGCCGCCGGCGCCAGATGAATGAAACAAATCAGCGGCCTCGCGCGTTAACCAACGTTAGGGAACGTTAAGGTTTGCGCCACCAAATCGAGACTGGTTGTTAATGCTGTGTTAAGTTACATACTCAAGAGCGACCCAGGTGTTTTAGCCGCCGGTCGATGCGGGGGGTTAATATGGCGGTAAGGGATCAAGTCATGACCAGCACGGAGCGAGCTCCGGAGCCGACGATGGAGGAGATTCTCGCGTCCATTCGTCGGATCATTTCTGACGACGAACAAAATCCATCTCGGAAGCCAGCCGCCGCCGCGGCGCCTCAGAACGATCAGGACGACGAAGGTCTAGAGGCCCCGGAAGAGGAGGCCGACGATCGGATCATCAACGACATCGCTCGCGTGTTGAGCGGTAGCGGAAATGCCAGCGCGCCGGAGGCTCCGGTTGAGGCCGCGATGGAAGAGGAGGAGGACATCCTCGACCTGACTGCCGAGCTTGGCGGGTTGGAGCCCGTCGAGGAGCCCATGGAGGCTGAAGTCGTCGAGATGGTCGAAGTCGTCGCCGAGGCCGCACCGGCCGAGGCGCCGCCGCCCGAAGACCTTCAACCTGCCCCGACGCCGCAAGTCCAGGCCGCCGCGCCTGAACCTGCGCCGGTCGCGCCGCCGCCGCCGATGTCGGCAAGCGATGAAGCCGCCTCCGCGCTTGAGCGGGCGATTGCCGCCCTGCGGGCTGGCCAGCTTCCCACCTCATTCTCCGAGTTCAGCGCGAGTCCGGCTCCCGTATTCGAAACGCAGCCGCTGCCAGAGCCGGTGACGGCACCGGAGCCCGCGGCAGTCGCGACAGAGCCTGAACCCGAGCCTGAGCTTGAGGTCGTGATCGCCGAGTACGAGACGGAATTGGTCATCGAGGAGCCCGTGCTCGTCGAAGAGGTCGAAAGCGAGCGGCGACAGGCTCCCCCTTGGGAGGCCGATGCGCCGTCCTTTGCCGCGGCCGTAGAGCACGAAGCCGAGCGTGAGGCCCCGCGGACCAATGGGCATCACGACTATGCCTCAGCCGCTCCCAGAACCTTGGAGGACAGCGTCAAGGACCTGCTGCGTCCGATGCTCCGCCAGTGGCTCGATGAGAACATGGCCAGGGTGCTCACCTCCGCCCTCAAGGACGAGCTCGAGGACAATCCGGCTCGGTTCCAGCAGGACTGAAGCGCTCTCTAGGTTGACAGCCGAGAAGGCAACAGCGTAGGACGCCCGCGACGTCTCCCGCCGCTGCGTCCTACCCTTTCATGCTCGACAAAACTTATCAGCCGCAAAATATCGAAGACGCCGTGTATGGCGCCTGGGAGGAGGCGAACGCCTTCGCTGCCGGGGCGCCAGGGCGCGAGCGCGCCAAGCCATTTGCCATCGTCATTCCGCCGCCGAACGTGACGGGATCGCTGCATATGGGGCATGCGCTCAACAACACGCTGCAGGACGTGCTGGTGCGCTTCGAGCGCATGCGCGGACGCGACGTGCTGTGGCAGCCCGGCACCGATCACGCCGGCATCGCCACGCAGATGGTGGTCGAGCGACAGTTGATGGAACGGCAGGAGCCGAACCGCCGCGCCATGGGCCGCGACGCCTTCATCAAGCGCGTCTGGCAATGGAAGGAGGAGTCCGGCAACACCATCGTCGGTCAACTCAAGCGGCTCGGCTGCTCCTGCGACTGGTCGCGGCTGCGTTTCACCATGGACGAGGGCCTGTCGCGGGCCGTGCGCAAGGTGTTCGTCGATCTCTATCGCGCCGGCCTCATCTACAAGGACAAGCGCCTCGTCAATTGGGACCCCGAACTGTTGACCGCGATCTCCGACCTCGAGGTCGAGCAGATCGAGACCAAAGGCCATCTCTGGCATCTGCGCTATCCGATCGAGGGAAAGAAATTCGATCCGGCCGATCCTTCGAGCTTCGTTGTCGTCGCCACCACGCGGCCTGAGACCATGCTCGGCGACACCGCCGTCGCCGTGCATCCCGACGACGAGCGCTACAAGCATCTCGTCGGCAAGAGCGTGATCCTGCCGCTGGTCGGCCGGAAAATCCCGATCGTCGCCGACGAATATTCCGACCCCGAGAAGGGCTCCGGCGCGGTGAAGATCACGCCCGCGCACGACTTCAACGACTTCGAGGTCGGCAAGCGGCACGGACTGCCGATGATCAATGTGCTGAGCCCGGAAGGGAAGCTCCTGCTCGATCCCAATCCCGACTTCGTCCAGGGGATCGCGCCGAGTCCCGAACTGAAGGCGATGATCCTCGAATTCAACGGCGTGTTTCGCTTCGCCGCGCGCAAGCTAATCGCGGCGAGGCTCGAGGCCGATGGCCTGATGGAGAAGATCGAGCCGCATCTCCACACCGTGCCGCATGGCGACCGCTCGAGTGCCGTGATCGAGCCACGCCTCACCGACCAGTGGTATGTCGACGCCGCCACTTTGGCCAAGCCGGCAATCGACGCGGTGAGGCGCGGGCAGACCACCTTCGTGCCGAAGAATTGGGAAACCACCTACTTCCACTGGATGGAGAACATCCAACCTTGGTGCATCTCGCGTCAGCTCTGGTGGGGTCACCAGATCCCCGCCTGGTACGGGCCTGACGGCAAGATCTTCGTCGCCGAGGACGAAGCGGGCGCGGCGGCGCTGGCCAAAGAGCATTACGGTAAGGCGGTTTCGCTTGAGCGCGACGAAGACGTGCTCGACACCTGGTTCTCCTCGGGGCTGTGGCCGTTCTCGACGCTCGGCTGGCCCGACAAGACGCCCGAGCTCGCCCGCTACTACCCGACCGACGTGCTGGTCACCGGCTTCGACATCATCTTCTTCTGGGTCGCGCGCATGATGATGATGGGCCTCTATGTGATGGAGGAGGTGCCGTTCCGCGACGTCTATATCCACGCGCTGGTCCGCGACGAGAAGGGCCAGAAGATGTCGAAGTCGAAGGGGAATGTGATCGATCCCCTCGACCTGATCAACAATTACGGCGCCGACGCCTTGCGCTTCACCCTTGCCGCCATGGCGGCGCAAGGACGCGACATCAAGCTCAGCTCCTCGCGCGTCGAGGGCTATCGCAACTTCGCCACCAAGCTCTGGAACGCGGCGCGCTTCGCCGAGATCAACAATTGCGTGCCGCAGCCTGACTTCGATCCAGCCACCGCCAAGGTGACGCTGAATCGCTGGATCGCCGGCGAGAGCGAGCGAACGCTCGCCGCCGTCACCGAAGCGTTGCAAGGTTTCCGCTTCAACGAGGCGGCCGGCGCGATCTACCATTTCATCTGGCATGTCTATTGCGATTGGTATCTCGAGCTGATCAAGCCGATCCTTGCCGGCGCCGATGAGGAAGCTGCCGCCGAGACGCGCGCCATGGCCGCCTATGTGCTCGATCAAGCGCTCAAGCTGCTGCATCCCTTCATGCCCTTCGTCACCGAGGAGCTGTGGGTCAAGCGCGCGCCGGAGGCGGGCCGCGCCAGCCTGTTGATGCTCGCGCCCTGGCCCGAGCATCGCGGCCTTGAGAATGCCCACGCCGACGCCGAGATCGGCTGGCTGATCCGCTTCATCTCGGAGGTGCGCTCGGTGCGCGCGGAAATGAATGTGCCGGCCGGCGCCAAGGTGCCGCTGGTGATCTCGGGCGCGAACGACGAGACCCGCGCGCGTGTCGCCCGCCACGAGGAGACGCTGCTTCGCCTGGCGCGGCTGGAGACGATCGAATTCGGCGCATCCCCGCATGGCGCGGTGCAGCTCGTGCTCGACGAGGCGGTGCTCGCCCTGCCGCTTGCGGGCATCATCGATGTCGACGCGGAGCAGAAGCGGCTGAAGCGGGAGATCGACAAGGTCGGCTCGGAGATCAGGCAGATCGACGCCAAGCTCGGCAACGAGAAATTCGTCAGCCGCGCGCCCGAGCACGTCGTCGAGGAGCAGCGCGAGCGCAAGACCGAGGCCGAGGCCATCGCCGCCAAGCTCGAGCAGGCGCTGAAGCGCCTCGAAGCTGTGCTTTAGTCGGCGCGCTCTCTCCGTCCTCTACCCAGGAGACAGAGCAACAAAAGCGCCGTTGCTCTCTGGCCTACCCGAGGAGTAGGTCTTCAGTGCGAGGGTTTCCCGATGGGACGTGCCTGGGTTCTTGCGGCGGCGGCTGTTGGCATCGTCGTCGGTATTCTATTCGCGGTCTTTCCCCAGTGGGACCTTCAGATCGCCGGATGGTTTTGGGACCCCGTACGCGAGCGATTTCCCTTCGCATTGAAGTGGCTGCCGAATCTGCTCCGCAAAATGGGCGACTGGATTACCTGGCTGCTGGTGCTGCTCCCCGCCGGCGCGCTTATCGCCAAGCTCATATTTCCGAGCACGCGAATGCTGATACGGCCTTCGATCGCGCTTTATCTGATCTGCTCCTTCGCCATCGGCCCTGGTCTTGTCACCAACGGTATTCTCAAGCCCGTCTGGTCACGGCCACGGCCGGTATTTGTGGAGCAGTTCGGTGGCAAGCAACACTTCCAGCCCTGGTGGCGCCCCGGCGGGGACTGTCCACGCAATTGCTCGTTCGTTTCAGGCGACGCGTCACAAGCATTTTGGCTGCTTGCGCCTGCAAGCGTTCTCCCCGCGCCGGTCAAGCCCGTCGCCTTGGCGACCGTTACGGTCTTTGCCGCGGGGCTGAGTGGGATGCGGGTGGCGTTTGGACGTCACTTTTTCACGGATGTCGTTTTCGCGGCAGTTCTGACGACCCTTATCGTCGCGCTTTGTTACCGCGTCTTTGTTCGCATGCGAGACATCGACCTTGAGAAGGGGATCGAGCGCTTCGCGTATCGGCTTCGCGCTCCATCCGCGTTGGCCATGGCCATTAGGCAGCGGGTGCGCCGCCGACGGAAAGCCAAAGAGGCGCCCTAATCTCACTGGCGAATCTGACGAATTGCCCCCGTGCGCGGTCTCGCGCGAAAGTAGCGGTGTCGAACTTCACCTAAAATCTTCGCAACTGTAGCTAAATTGCAACAATATGCGACATTTGTGCCTCGTTTGCGCCATAAAACTTTGACACATCGGGTTTTTGCACGAGGCGCGTTGGCCGCAATACTTCCCGGGCTCACTTCGGGGGACGAGCCAGGAGAAAAGTACCGGCCGAGCCATTGGGGAGCGTTGGCGTAAGCCACATATTCCCCTCGCACCTCATCCGGGCGTTAGCAGATGGACGCGAAGACGTTCGATAAATCACGCTTGCCAAGCCGGCATGTGACCGAGGGGCCGACCCGCGCCCCGCATCGCTCCTATTATTACGCGATGGGTCTGTCGCGCGAGCAGATCCACCAGCCCTTCGTTGGGGTCGCGACCTGCTGGAACGAGGCCGCGCCCTGCAACATTTCGCTGATGCGCCAGGCGCAAGCGGTGAAGCAGGGTGTCGCCGCCGCTGACGGCACGCCGCGCGAGTTCTGCACCATCACCGTCACCGACGGCATCGCCATGGGGCATCAGGGAATGAAATCCTCGCTGCCTTCGCGCGAGGTCATCGCCAACTCCGTCGAACTCACCATGCGCGGCCATTGCTACGACGCGCTGATCGGCATGGCCGGCTGCGACAAGTCGCTGCCCGGCATGATGATGGCGATGTGCCGTCTCAACGTGCCGTCGATCTTCATCTATGGCGGCTCGATCCTGCCGGGCTCGTTCAAGGGCCGGCCGGTCACGGTGCAGGATCTGTTCGAGGCGGTCGGCCAGCTTTCGGTCGGCAAGATGTCGAGCGAGGATCTCGATGAACTCGAGCAAGTGGCGTGTCCTTCGGCGGGGGCGTGCGGCGCCCAATTCACCGCCAACACCATGGCGTGCGTGTCCGAGGCCATCGGCCTGGCGCTGCCCTATTCGGCTGGCGCGCCCGCGCCTTACGAGATCAGGGACCGCTTCTGCATGGCGGCCGGCGAGAAGGTCATGGACCTGCTCGCGCGGAACATCCGTCCGCGCGACATCGTCACCAGGAAATCGCTGGAAAATGCCGCGGCCGTCGTCGCGGCCACCGGCGGCTCGACCAACGCGGCGCTGCATCTGCCGGCGATCGCGCATGAATGCGGCATCGACTTCGACTTGTTCGCCGTCGCCGAAGTCTTGAAACGGACACCTTATATCGCGGATTTGAAACCGTCTGGCCGTTATGTCGCCAAGGACCTGTTCGAAGCTGGCGGCGTGCCGCTCGTCCTCAAGACCCTGCTCGACCATGGCTATCTTCACGGCGAGTGCCTGACCGTCACGGGACGGAGCATGAAGGACAATCTCGCCAAGGTGAAATGGAACCCCGATCAAGACGTGGTGCGCTCGGCCGACGAGCCGTTGTCGCCGACCGGGGGCGTGGTCGGCCTGAAGGGCTCGCTCGCGCCCGACGGCGCCATCGTCAAGGTGGCCGGCATGCACGGCGCGAAATTCCGCGGGCCTGCGCGATGCTTCGATTGTGAGGAAGACGCGTTCGCCGCCGTGAGCGCCAAGCGTTACAAAGAAGGTGACGTGTTGGTCATCCGCTACGAGGGCCCCAAAGGCGGTCCCGGCATGCGCGAGATGCTGTCGACCACCGCCGCGCTATACGGCCAGGGCATGGGCGACAAAGTGGCGCTGATCACCGATGGCCGCTTCTCGGGGGCCACGCGCGGCTTCTGCGTGGGCCATGTGGGGCCCGAGGCCGCGCTTGGCGGACCGATCGGTCTCTTGCGCGACGGCGACATGATCGTCATCGACGCCGAGAAGGGAACGCTCGACGTCGAGCTTGACGATGCCGAGTTGAAGCAGCGGGCGAAGGCGTGGAAGGCTCGCCCGCATCAGTTCAAGAGTGGGTATCTGTGGAAATACGCCAACGAGGTTGGGCCGGCGCGCACGGGCGCGGTGACCCATCCCGGAGGTGGTGTGGAAGTGGCGTGCTATGCTGATGTGTAACAGGCTGACGCTCGGAGCGCTCGGCGCCCTGCTCGTGCTGGGCCTGAGCCCGGTCAAAGCTGGGGGAGACGATCCTCCTCCCTTTACCTCGGCGACCGAGGCCTACCGGCAAGGCACCAACTGGCTCAAGTCCGGTCAGACCGCGGCGTCACTGCCGGCGCTCGAATATGCCGCCGAACGCGGTGTGCTCGGTGCCCAGCTCAAGCTCGCGCGCATCTACGCCACCGGGCGCGACGGTGTGGCGAAAGACGACCGCAAGGCCTTCGGCTACTTCCAGCAGATCGCCAACCAACAGGCCGATATCAGCCCGTCGAGCCCGATCGCGAAATACGCGGCGGAGGCCTTCGTCGCCCTCGGCCAATATTATGTCGACGGCATTCCCGCCATGCAGCTCGCGCCGAATCCGGACTACGCCGTTGATTTATTCCGTCACGCCGCGAGCTATTTCGGTAATGCCGAGGCGCAGTATCGCTTGGCCCGCCTGTACATGAACGGTGGTGGCGTCGAGAAAGATGTGGGCCTTGCCGTCAACTGGCTTGCCAGCGCGGCCAAGAAGCAGCATGCGGCCGCGCAAGCCACGCTCGGCGAGATCCTGTGGCGCGGTCAGGATGTGCGCCGCCGCCAGGCGAGGGGCCTCGCACTGATCATCCTCGCTCATGAGAACGCGGTCGCGAGCGGCAAGGAGCCGCAATGGATCGGCGACCTCTATCGCGAGGCGTTCGGCAAGTCCGACACCGCGACCCGTAAGGATGCCGAGGCGATGCTGCCCGAACTGGGCGGCGTGCAGGCCGCTACCCTGGTGCCGACCCCGAAGGCGAAGCCAACCGAAGTGATGGTCGTGCCGGCCTCGGGCGATGCGGCCAAGGCTGTCTCTCCCACGGCCTCGGCGACCGCCGACGCGGCTCCGTTGAGCAAGCCGGGTGCGCCGCCTCCCGCGCCGATCGGCCTCTCCGTGGGCTTCGGCGCGACCAGCGCGAAACCCTAGACAGCAAGCTCGATAAAGATCGGCACGTGATCCGAGGGCTTCTCCCAGCTTCGCGGGGCGGCATCGATCTCGCAACTCTGTAGGCGATCGGCCGCTTGCGGCGACAGCAGCAGATGGTCGATGCGCAAGCCCTGGTTCTTCTGGAAGGCCCCTGCCTGATAGTCCCAGAAGGTATAGCGGTGCGGCTCGTCGTGGCAGGCGCGGAACGCATCCGTCAGACCGAGATTGACCAGCGACTGAAAATGCGCGCGCGTCTCGGGCCTGAACAGCGCGTCGTCCATCCAGGCGCTTGGGTTGTAGACGTCGTCGGGCGCCGGGATGACGTTGAAGTCGCCGGCGATGACCATGGTCTCCTCATGCTGTAGCAGAGTCTTGATGCGCTCCTTGAGCCGGGTCATCCAGGCCAGCTTGTAGACATATTTCTCGGTGCCGAACGGATTGCCGTTCGGCAGATAGATATTGATCAGCCGAAGCGCGCCGGACGGCACCGAGACCACGGCTTCGAGATAGCGCGCCTGCGCATCGTCGGGGTCGCCGGCGAGCCGCGGGGTAACCTCGTCGAACGGAAGCTTGGAGAGCAGCGCCACGCCGTTGAAGCCCTTCTGCCCATGCACCGCCACGTTATAGCCCATCGCCTCGAATTCGAAGCTGGGGAAGGCCTCGTCGACGCATTTGATCTCTTGCAGGCAGGCGACGTCGGGCGAGGCCGATTTGAGCCAGGTGGTGGCCGCCTCGATGCGCGCCTTGATGCCGTTGATGTTCCAGGTGGCGATTTTCATGGGGTTCGCAGGACTACCTCAACCTAAGGCCTTCGTCATGCCCGGCCTTGTGCCGGGCATCCACGAATTTCTTCTAGCAGAGGCATGAAAGACGTGGATGGCCGGGACGAGCCCGGCCATGACAGAGTGAAACCAGAGCGAGGAAACGACGGTCAGACCGAGAAGCTGGTGCCGCAGCCGCAAGAGGCGGTGACGTTGGGGTTGTTGAGCTTGAACTGGGCGCCGATCAGGTCGTCGACGAAATCGAGCTCCGAGCCAGCCACGAAGCCGAGCGACACGGGATCGACCACCACCCGGGCGCCGTCGCGCTCGACCAGCACGTCGTCCGGCGCCGTCTCCGTCACCAGATCGAAGCGGTACTGGAACCCCGAGCAGCCGCCACCCTCGACGGTGACGCGAAACAGCGTGGGCGCCGCTTCCGCCTTGGCGAGCTCGTTGATCCGCCGCACGGCACGCGGGCTGATGGTGATGGTGGACGTTTCGGTCATTCTGGGTGTAGCCAACTCCTGCCTGGAACATAGGATGGCGCAGCCGCTTGTCAATCGAGGACAGACGCAAGACCGGGGCGAGTTCTCCTGCCAAAGGCGGGGAAAGCGGGCGCTTGCCCGTCCTCGCGCCCTATGCCGTCGAGCCGCGCACCAGCCGGGGGCGGCTTGTCGACGAGCCGCCGTCCGACACGCGCACGCCTTATGCGCGCGACCGCGACCGCATCCTGCACACGACCGCCTTCCGGCGGCTGAACTACAAGACCCAGGTCTTCATCTACCACGAAGGTGATCACTACCGCTCGCGGCTGACCCACAGTCTCGAAGTCGCGCAGATCGCCCGCGCGCTCGCGCGTACGCTTCGCGTCGATGAAGATCTGACCGAGGGTCTGGCCCTTGCCCACGATCTCGGCCATCCGCCCTTTGGTCATGCCGGCGAGCGCGCGCTCGACGCCGCCATGGAGGGCAGCGGCGGTTTCGACCACAATGCCCAATCGCTGCGCGTCGTTACCGAGCTGGAGAAGAAATATGCGCGCTTCGATGGGCTCAACCTCACCTGGGAGACGCTCGAGGGCCTGGTGAAGCATAACGGCCCGCTGAGCGGGCCCAACGCGGCGCAGCACAGTGGAGCGCCCGTGCCGGACTCGATCCTGGCCTATTGCGCGCAGCAGGATCTCGAACTTGCCACCTTCGCGTCGGTCGAGGCGCAAGCCGCGGCACTCGCCGACGACATCGCCTACAACAATCACGACATCGATGACGGTTTCCGCGCCGGCCTGTTCAGTTTCGCCGAGCTCGGCGACGTGCCGATTGCCGCCCGCGCGCTTGGGCAAGTTCGCGACACCTATCCCGGCGTCGACGGCACGCGGCTCCTCTACGAAGCCATCCGCCGCCTCATCACCTGGATGATCGAGGACGCGGTTGCCGAGAGCGAGCGGCGTCTCGCCAAGCTTGCGCCGCAGAGCGCGCAGGACGTGCGCCATGCCTCCGCGGCCATGGTCGCCTTCTCGCAGACGATGCAGGCCGACCTCGACCAACTCCGCGCTTTCCTCGCGACCGGAGTTTACCGCCATCCCCGCATCGCCAGCATCATGCGGGATGCCGCAAGCGTGGTCCGCGACCTGTTTAAGCGCTACAGCGACGACCCCGCGGCGCTGCCGCCCGAATGGCGCGAGCAGGCGCCGCCACGCGGCACCCCAGCCCATGCCCGCCACATCTCCGACTTCATCGCCGGCATGACCGACCGCTATGCGCTGGCCGAGCATCGCCGCTTGTTTGACGCCACCCCGGATTTGCGTTAGTCGGCCCGCCAAGCCCCAGCGGAGTTTTCATGGACGTTTTTGCAGGCTTCCACGGGCGGGTTCTCGCCGCCGTCCAGCAGCTGAAGCATGACGGCGTGGTGCCGCACGACGCGAGCGTCGACGGCATCACCCTTGAGCCGCCGAAGGATTTCTCGCACGGCGATCTCGCCACCAATGCCGCCATGGTGCTCGCCAAAGCCGCCGGCCAGCCTCCGCGCGCCCTTGCCGAGCGCATCGTGCCGCTGTTCGCCTCCGACCCGCATATCGAGAAAGTCGAGATCGCGGGACCCGGCTTCATCAATCTGACATTGAGCTTTGCCTTCTGGCCGAGCGTGCTGCGCATGGTGCTGGAGCAGGGCGCCTCTTACGGACGCAGCGCCATCGGCAAGGGTGAGGCCGTGAACGTGGAATATGTGTCAGCCAATCCGACCGGACCGATGCATGTCGGCCATTGCCGCGGCGCGGTGTTCGGCGATGCGCTCGCCAATCTGCTCGCCTTCGCCGGCTATGCCGTCACCCGCGAATATTACATCAACGATGCCGGCGCCCAAGTCGATGCGCTGGCGCGCTCTGCCTTCTTGCGTTACCGCGAGGCGCTCGGCGAGGACATCGGCGAGATTCCCGAAGGACTTTATCCCGGCGATTATCTGAAGCCGGTCGGGCAGAAGCTGGCCAATCAACACGGCAAGGAGCTGCTCGCGATGGATGAGGCGCAATGGCTGCCCATCGTGCGGGCCACCGCGCTGCAAGCGATGCTGGATATGATCCAAGACGATCTGGCTCAGCTCGGCATTCGCCACGACGTGTTTTTCTCCGAGCGCTCGCTCAGCGAAGGCCCGCGCGACGAGGTCGCCGAGACCATCAACGACCTCAAGGCCAAGGGGCTCATTTATCAAGGCCGGCTGCCGCCGCCCAAGGGCAAGGTCGACGAGGATTGGGAGGATCGCGAGCAGCTCCTGTTCCGCTCCACCGATTTCGGCGACGACATCGACCGGCCCCTGGTCAAGTCGGACGGCAGCTACGCCTATTTCGCCGGCGACATCGCCTATCACCGCGACAAGTTCAGACGCGGGTTCAAGACAATGATCGATGTATTTGGCGCCGATCACAGTGGCCATGTCCGCCGCATGAAAGCGGCGGTCGCCGCGCTCTCCGGCGGTGAGGCCACGCTCGACATCAAGATTTGTCAGCTCGTGCGCTTGTTTCGGGCTGGTGAGCCTGTCAAGATGTCCAAACGTGCCGGGACGTTTGTCACGCTCAGGGACGTCGTGGACGAGGTGGGCGCTGGCCCGGTTCGCTTCATGATGATCTACCGGAAGAACGACGCGCCGCTCGATTTCGACTTCGCCAAGGTCACCGAGCAGACGCGGGACAACCCGGTGTTCTACGTTCAGTACGCCCATGCACGGGCGAGTTCCGTACTGCGTAACGTTCGGGAAACCTATCCGGATCTCGATCTTGAGGAGGGCGCTTTGGTTGCGAGCGACCTGGGCCGGCTAACCGACGAGGCGGAAATTAACCTTATTCGCCGCATCGCTCAGTTCCCGCGCGTGGTCGAAGCCGCCGCGGTCGCCCATGAGCCGCATCGCATCGGCTTCTATCTCTATGATCTAGCTGGCGACTTTCACGGACTTTGGAACCGAGGCAAAGACTTGCCACAATTACGATTTATTTACGAGAGTGACCGAGAGTTAACGCGTGCTCGTGTGGCACTGGTGGCCGCGACGAAGCGCGTCCTGGCGTCGGGTTTAGGGATCCTCGGCGTTCACGCCATGCACGAGTTGCACTGAGCCAATCCGGGGCAGGGGGGATGGTTCGAGGGAAGTGTCATGTCTGCACAAGATGACGGGGGAGGACCCGGCTCGGGCCGGTCCGGACGTGGAAATGAAGTCTTTGGCCATCCGCTCGATGCCGCTCAGCACTTCTTCAGTCAGTCAGACCCCCAAACTGCGTCGCGATCGAATTCCAACAGCGTGGGCAATGCGCCGAGCCTCCAGACCTGGGGCAACAACGCGCTCAATGCTCAGCAGAGCGAGGTAAGCTTGATGGCTCAAGGACCGGGAAGGCCGGGGCAGCCGGCCGGCGGGCAGCGCCCGATTTTCGGAGGCGGCAGCCCAGTCTTTGCACAAATGCCGAGCTATACGCCGGTAACGCGCGGACCCGATCCTCGGCCGCAAGCCCCTCAGCCCCAACCCGCTTATACGCCCTATAATCCGGGCCCGGCGCCTACTCAGCCGAGCCAGCATGCCGGTTCGGGACTGAGCTATCCGAGCCCGCAAACTCCGTCGCCTCTCAATTATCCGAGTTCGCAGCCGACGGCGCCGAGCTATCAGAGTCCCGCCCCTGGAGCCGCGCCGAGCTACCAGAACGCCCAGCCGCAAGCCGCGCCGTCCTATCAGAATTTTCAACCGGCGATGCCCAGTCAGCAGCCTGATTATGCAAGCTCGGGCTATCAAACCGCCAATCAGCCTATTCGTCCGCAGAGCTTCCAAAACGCCGAACATCCCGGCGCCCAGGGCTATCCGGCGGCGAGCTATAACGGCGCGCAAGGCTACCCGAGCCAGAACTTCGGCAATCAGAATTATGCCGATGCGAGCTTCCCGGAGCCGGGATCGGGGGATGCGAGCTTCCCCGAGTCGAGCTTCGACCAGAATTTCACCGATCAGAATTTCGGCAATCAGAATTTCGCCAAGGCGAATTTTGCCGATGCCAGCTTCCCGGAGTTGCAGGGCTTCGACGCAGGCTTCCCCGACACGAGCTTTCCGAGCGCCCATGGCTTCGCTCAGCAGGAGCCGGCTATGGACTACGGTCATGACGCTCGGGCAGATCAAGGCTTCGATTCCTTCCACAGCGAGCCCGCGCAGGATTACGGCCAAGTGCCGCAAAGCGATCCGCGGCGGCAGCTGCAAGCCTTCGACGCCATCTACGATCAGCCGCCGCAGATTTCGCTTGGCTCGACCGAGCCGAGCCGCCGGCCCGCGCAGGATTTCTACGAGGGCGAGCGGCTCGATGCCGATTTCCTCGACGAAACTCAGGCGATTCCCGCGCCTGGCGCCCGCGCCAAGTCAGGGATGACGTTCAAAGGCCGCAGCGCTTTCATGGTGGGCAGCGCGCTGCTCGGCGCTATCGCTCTCGGCGGCGCCCTGGCCTTCGCCTATAAGCAGAGCGGCGGCGGACTTGGCAGCGAGCAACCGCCCCTGGTCACGGCCGACAGCCGGCCGGTCAAAGAGGCTCCCGACGATCCGGGCGGCAAGGAATTTCCCCACAAAAATAAACTGATCTACGACCGGCTCCAGAATGGCGACGAGCCCGAGTCCGAGCGTCTCGTGCCGCGGCAGGAGAATGTCGCGGTGCCCGCGCTGCCGCCTTCGCCCGATTCCGGCGCGATGCCCGCGTCGGTCGCGTCCACTGATCTCGCCACGCCGACGACGCAAGCCGTCGGCGGCGCCGAACCGATCGCCGTGGCCTCCGCCGACGATTCCATGCCCGACGGCGGACCGCGCAAAGTGAAAACCATGGTCGTGCGTCCCGACGGCACGATGGCGGAGCCTCCGGCCGAGGCCGCGGCCCCGGATGCGCCAGCCGCTGCCCCCGACGCGCAACTCGCCGCCGCCCCGGCGGCCGAGCCGCAAGAGGTTGCCTCCTTGCAGGCGCCGCCGGCTCCGGCCCCGAAGCCGAAACCCGCCGCCAAGCCTGTCGCGCAGCAGACCGCTGCTGCCACTCCTGCGGCGGCTGCGGGCCCGACCAAATATGTCGTGCAAGTCGGCTCGAAGAAGAACCAGACCGACGCGCTCGCGAGCTTTGCCGATATGCAGCAGAAATATCCGAGCCTGCTCGCCAGCTATCGGCCGATGGTGCAAAAGGCGGATCTTGGTACAAAGGGAACCTGGTACCGGCTGCGCATCGGCCCGATCGCCGACAAGACCACCGCCACCAAGCTTTGCGGTCAGTTGAAGTCGCAAGGCCTGCCTGACTGCCTGGTGATGGCGCAGTAGAGGGCTTGCGCTTTCCGGCCTTGACCATGAGCCGCGGCGCACGTTAACCCGCGTCGTGGACTTCAAAGCCTTCATCTCGGGATGCGCGGGCGCTTCGCTCAGCGACGCCGAGCAGCGTTTCTTCGCCGCCACGCGCCCCTGCGGACTCATCCTTTTCGCGCGCAATTGTCAGACGCCGGAACAGATCAAGGCGTTGATCGCCGCCTTCAAGGATGCGGCCGAGAGCGATGAGGTGCTGGTGCTGATAGACCAGGAAGGCGGGCGCGTGCAGCGGCTGCGGCCGCCGCATTGGCGGGCGATGCCGCCGGCGCGCTGCTACGGACGCCTGTATGAGATCGATCCCGAGCTGGGGAGACGGGCCGCTTTCGCCGGGGCCCGGCTTATCGCCCAAGAACTCCACGCTCTGGATATCAATGTCGACTGCACGCCCGTGCTCGACGTGCCGGAGAAGGGCGCGCATGAGATCATCGGCGACCGAGCCTTCTCGAGCGATCCCGAGGTGGTGATTGAGCTGGGCCGCGCCGTGATGGACGGCTGTATCGCCGGCGGAGTGCTCCCCGTGATCAAGCACGTGCCGGGCCACGGACGCGCCAAGGCCGACAGCCATCTTGCGCTGCCCCGCATCGACGTCTCCAAGGCCGATCTCGATGCGATCGATTTTCGCCCGTTCCGGGCGTTGCGCGATGCGCCGCTGGCCATGACCGCCCATGTGCTGCTGCCGGTCTACGACGACCAGCGACCGGCAAGCATCTCGCCCGTTATAATGGGGGAAGTGATTCGAAATCGGATCGGATTGACCGGCTTGGTGATGAGCGACGATCTGGGTATGAAGGCCCTTGGCGGCCCATTCGCGGAACGCGCCCGTGGCGTGATCGCGGCGGGCTGCGACGTGGCGCTGCATTGCGGCGGCAACCTTGCCGAGATGACGGATGTCGCGAGCGCCGTGCCGCCGCTCGAGGGGATGGCCGCCGAGCGCTTCGCCCATGCAAGGAGCTTCCTGCGCGAGCCACAACCCTTTGATGTGGCTGAGGCAATGGCCCTTGTCACGGAAGCCGCCGGCACCCAAGTCGCAGCCCTGGGAGCCGATCCGACGGTGCAGGCATGAACCAGACCGAGACGCCGATGGTTGAAGACGAGCCGCAAGGGCCGGGCGAAGTCTCCGAGTGGGAGGAGGACGGCGCGCTGCTCGACGCCGATCCGGGCGACCAGCTCATGGTCGATGTCGAGGGCTTCGAGGGACCGCTCGATTTGCTGCTGGCGCTCGCCCGCACGCAAAAGGTCGATCTCGCCAAGATCTCGGTGCTGGCGCTCGCCCAGCAATATCTCGATTTCATCTCCGAGGCGCGCCGGCTCAGACTGGAGATCGCCGCCGATTATCTGGTTATGGCGGCGTGGCTCGCGTTCCTCAAATCGAAGCTGCTGCTGCCGGCCGAGCCGTCCGAGGAGGGCGAGCCGACCGGCGCCGAGCTTGCCGCGCTGCTGGCGTTCCGGCTGAAGCGCCTGCATGCCATGCGCGAGGTCTCGGCCCAGCTGATGACGCGCAAACGGCTCGGCCGCGACGTGTTCGGCCGCGGCGACCCCGAGCCGATCCGCATCACGCGGCAGAGCGTCTACGACGCCAATGTCTACGATCTGCTCAAGGCCTATTCGCAGCAGCGCCAGCGCACGGCGGTGCGCAGCATGCAGCTCAAGCCGCGCACGGTCTGGTCGCTGAAAGAGGCCCGCGATGAGCTTGAGCGGCTACTCGGCATGAATGTCGAGTGGGCGCCGCTCGATCGGCTGATCGCCGAGTTCCTGGTCGAGCCCGAATTGCGCAAGACGGCGCTCGCCTCGAGCTTTACCGCGACCTTGGAGATGACGCGCGAGGGCGCGCTGGAAATCCGCCAGGCAAAATCCTTCGCACCGCTTTTTGTCCGCCGCCGCGAGCGTGCCGCATGAGGACGATTCATTAGCCAAGCAACAACAACGGGGCCCAGGGATGACAGCGAAGCAATTGAGTAGGGTAGAGGCAATGCCGGAAGATATGCCGGAAGACGAGACGGAGCGCGAGAGACCGCGCCTGCCTTTGCCGCTCCCCTCCAATGTGATCAGGCTGCAATCGACCGACCGCCGCGAGAAATTGCGCATCGTCGAGGCGCTGCTGTTCGCCGCCGCCGAGCCGCTCGCCGAGGCCGCCATCGCCCGGCATTTCGTCGAGGGCGAGGATGTGCATGCGCTGCTGGAGGAGTTGCAAGGCTCCTATGCTGGGCGCGGCGTCAGTCTGGTGCGCGTTGCCGGCAAATGGGCGTTCCGCACCGCCGACGATTTGTCTTTTCTGCTGGAGAAGCAGGCGGTCGAGCAGCGCCGCCTGTCGCGCGCGGCGCTCGAGACGCTCGCCATCATCGCCTATCATCAGCCGGTCACCCGCGCCGAGATCGAGGAGATCAGGGGAGTGAGCACGTCGAAGGGCACGATCGACGTGCTGCTGGAGACGGGCTGGATCAAATTGCGCGGCCGCCGCCGCGCGCCGGGGCGTCCGGTGACCTATGGCACGACCGCGGAATTCCTCGAGCATTTCGGCTTCGACTCGATCCAGGACCTGCCAGGCCTGAACGAGCTGAAAGGGGCAGGCCTGCTCGATTCCAATCTGCCACCCGGCTTCACCATGCCGAACCCCGACGACGCGCCGCATCTGCGCGACGACGAGGAGCCGCTGGAGGACGACTACCTCGGCGACGAGCCGCTCGGCGAGGGCGACGAGGACGGCGACGAGCCCAGCTGATCTTTCTGGTGGTTGCGGTCGTCGCGGGGAGTGCTTAGACCTCTCCGATGCTCGAGTTCCTCAAAGCGCGCGGCGCCGCCACGGCCCGGAGCGGCCATCGTGGGGGAGCGCGCGGCAAGGCCGCCGTCACCTTCGCCGCGAGCCTCGCCTTTGACAACGTGTCGCGCCGCTATGGCGACCTCTTCGCGCTCGACCAGGTCAGCCTCGACATCGCACCCTCCGAGATCCTCTGCCTGTTGGGGCCCTCCGGCTGCGGCAAGTCGACCCTGCTCAGGATCGCCGCCGGCGTCGAGCGCCCATCTTCGGGCCGCGTGCTGGTCGACGGCAAAGAAGTGGCGGGACCCAACCGCTTCGTGCCGCCGGAGAAGCGCGGCATCGGCCTGATGTTCCAGGACTTCGCGTTGTTCCCGCATCTCACCATTCTCGACAATGTCGCCTTCGGCTTGAAATCGCTGACCCGCAGCCAAGCCAAGGCCGAGGCCTTCGCCGCGCTTGAGCGCGTGGGCTTGAGCCACTATGCCGGCGAGTACCCGCATATTCTCTCCGGCGGCGAGCAGCAGCGTGTGGCGCTGGCCCGCGCCATCGCGCCGCGGCCGAGCGTGCTGCTGATGGACGAGCCGTTCTCCGGCCTCGATCCGCGCCTGCGCGAGAAGATGCGCGAGGAGACGCTCGCCATCCTGCACGAGACCCGCGCCACCTCGATCGTCGTCACCCATGACGCCGAGGAGGCGATGCGCATGGGCGACCGCGTGGCGCTGCTGCGAAAGGGGCGCGTGGTGCAGGCCGGCAAGGCGCTCGATCTCTACCGCGCGCCGAAAGACATTCTCGCCGCCCGCACCTTTTCCGATTTGAACGAGATCAAATCGCGCATCGAAGGCGGCAGCGCGCCAACCCCGATCGGCCGCTTCGCCGCCAACGGGCTTGCCGATGGCACCGCGGCCATCGTCTGCGTGCGGCAAGGCGGCGTGCGGCTGCTGGCGGCGGGGCAGGGCACGCCGGCCCGCGTGCTCGATGCGCGCTTCTTGGGCGACGTGGCGCTGGTCGAGCTTGCCGTGCAAGGGCTCGACGCGCCGATCTTGGCCAGGGTGCGCGAGAGCGACGTGCCGCCGCAGGGAACCGAGATCGGCGTCGGCATCGATACCGGCGCGGTGCTGATTTTCGAGGCCGAAAACGGCGAGCGGCCCGCCGCTTGACGCTTAAGCGCGGCTTGCGACCGGACGCCCTTTGCTGCAATAGTGCGGCCCGATAGGCTCGCTGGGGACATTGGAGAAATTTCATGGGTTTAGGCAGCGGGTGGCACTGGCTTCTGGTCCTTCTGGTGTTCGTGCTTCTGTTCGGCGCGGGCAAGATCTCGGGGCTCATGGGCGATCTCGCCAAGGGCATCAAGAGCTTCAAGAAGGAGATGGCCGAAGGCGACGAGGAGCCTGAGGAGCCGGCCAAGCCGGAGCCGACAAAGGTGATCGAGCACAAGGTCGAGAAGCCTGCCCGGACGACCACCAAGACCGCGTCGAAGGCCCCGCGCAGCCGGAAATCGGGCTAGCGGTAGCGACGCGTCGCGGGCCGGCGTCAGCCTCCCGCAATCCTCGCCCTGAAGCGGCACACATGTTCGACATCGGTTGGTCGGAGCTTCTCGTCATCATCGTGGTCGCGATCGTCGTGGTCGGCCCCAAGGAGCTGCCCAGGCTGATGGGCACGTTCGGCCGTTACGCCGGCAAGCTCAGGCGCGCGGCCGCCGACTTCCAGCGACAGTTCGACGAAGCCATGCGCGACACCGAGATGGCCGAGGTGAAGAAGGCGATGGAGTCGGTGCGCGCGGAAGCCGCCTCGCTCGATCAGCCGGTGATGCTGCCGAAGATCGACACACCGACGCCTGCGAGCGCGACATCACCCTCCACGCCGCCTGCGGCCACACCGCCGGCGCCGGCCGTGTCAGGGGCGCCGAGCGTAACCGAGGCAAAGCCCAAGCCGAAGCCAAAGCCGCCACGCAAGCGCGCGGCCTCGACCAAGCCCAAGAGCCCGAGCCCCAAACGCCGCAAGAAGCCTGCGGAGCCTCCGCATGACGGATGACGACGAGATCGAGGCGAGCAAAGCGCCGCTGATGGAGCATTTGATCGAGCTCAGGCGGCGGCTGATGTGGTCGCTGCTGGCGGTGCTCCTCGCCTTCCTCGTCTGCTTCTGGTTCGCCAAGCCGATCTACAATCTCCTGCTCTGGCCGTACCGGCTCGCGGTCGGCTCCGACGTGCCGATCGAGATGATCTACACCGCGCCACAGGAGTTCTTCTTCACCCAGGTGAAGCTCGCCATGTTCGGCGCCATCTTCATCGCTTTTCCGGTGATCGCCTCGCAGATCTACATGTTCGTCGCGCCCGGGCTCTATCGCAACGAGCGCAAGGCGTTTTTGCCATATCTCATCGCCACGCCGATCCTGTTCCTGCTTGGCGCGGCGCTGGTCTATTTCGTGGCCATGCCGCTCGCCATGAAGTTCTTCCTGTCGATGCAGCAGACCGGCGACACGCAGGTGCAGATCCACCTGACGGCCAAGGTGAGCGAATATCTCTCGCTGATCATGGCGCTGATCCTGGGCTTCGGCGTCTGCTTCCAACTGCCGGTTCTGCTGACGCTGCTTGCCCGCGCCGGTATCGTCACCGCCGCCGGGCTGAAGCGCTACCGCCGCCACGCCATCCTCGGCGTGTTCGTCGTCGCCGCCGTGCTCACCCCGCCGGACCCGATCAGCCAGATCTCGCTCGCGCTACCCACCATTCTGCTCTACGAGCTGTCGATCTTTGCGGTGAAGCTGGTGGAGAAGAAGCACGCCGCCGCGCAAGCCGCACCCAAGCCCGCCGGCAAGCCGGCTTGAACTGAGTCATGCTGCATCTGCTCGACACCAAGAGCCTGCTGTTGATCACACTGGCTTGGGCGGTGTCGGCCTATCTCATCGTGCCGCGACTCTGGGTTCGCCATTTCCGCCGTCATCCCTTCTTCGCCCAGACCGCGCGGCTCACGCAGACAGGCGATGGGCACCCGGGCGATCCGATCAATATCGGCCTGGTCGGCAGCGAGGCCGATGTGGTGCGCGCCATGATGGCGGCAGGCTGGTTTCCCGCCGACCCGATCACGTTCGAGAGCAGCGCGCGCATCGCCGCTGATACCGTGCTGCGCCGCCCCGACGACGATGCGCCGGTCAGCAATCTCTTCCTGTTTGGCCGCAAACAGGATCTAGCCTTCGAACAGCCGATGCCGGGAGGGCCGGGCAAGCGCCACCATGTCCGCTTCTGGGAGTGGGATAAGCTCTATCAAGGCCGGCACGGGTGGTTCGGCGCCGCCACGTTCGACGCCAAGGTGGGCCTCAGCCACACCACCGGACAGGTGACCCATCACATCGCGCCCGACGTCGATGCCGAGCGCGACCGGCTGGTCGGCGAGTTGCAGCAGGCCGGCGTGGCGCAGTCGGTCGACTGGCGCGACGGCTTCCACACCCATCTCGAGGGGTGGAACGGCGGCGGCGATCCCTGGCATACCGACGGCCGCTTGGCGATCGTGACGTTGCGCGGCTCGGATTGAGCGCCGCGGGAACCGCACGCGGGACGATTCCGTTGGTTCTTTGCGTCAATCCGAACAGGAGATCCCAATGAGCTATGCCCGCTTCGGCGCGATGATCGCGACCTCGACGGTCGTGATGTTCGGCCTGATGTATCTCAACACTTACGCACTCGACCATGTCTGGTTCAGTCAGACACGGGCCTGGATGGCGGTAGTGATGGGCGCGGCGATGGCCGTCATCATGCTTGGCTTCATGCTGGGTATGTACCGCAACAAGCAGGTCAACATCGCGATCGTTATCGGCAGCATTCTCGCCTTCGCCGGGGCCCTCTGGCTGGTTCGCAGTCAGGAAACGGTTGACGACGTTTCCTACATGAAGGCGATGATCCCGCATCACTCGATCGCAATCATGACCAGCGAGCGCGCGCATATCCGCGATCCGCGCGTGCGCAAGCTTGCCGACGGCATTATCGAGGCGCAGGTCAGGGAAATTGGCGAGATGAAGCAGCTTATCGCCGATCTCGAACGCAATCCGATTCGCTCAGACGCGGCGGACCTGCTACCCTACGACAAGCGCGGAGACGCTTCAGTTCGCTGACGCGCGCCAAGACCAATGTGGCCTGCAACCTTTGCTGTCGCATTTGGTTGGATATAAACCCTCACCCGAGTTCCGAGCATCGCGAGCGCGCATGGACGGCGTCAGCCAAACTCTTTCATCTTTGGATTTTCGTGTTTCTTGGCTCCCGAATTGGGTGGTCAGCGTCGGTCTCGCCGCGATAGCGGTTCTGCTCGCGGTCTGGCTGCATGCAGTCGTCTTTGCCGCGATCGAGCGATGGGTCAGCGGCCAGGATCTTTTCCGCCGTTCGCTCGTGTCGCGCATCAAAGGGCCCACACGCCTCGCCGCCGTCATGGCCGCGATAGCGATCGTCCTGACCGTCGCGCCATTCTCCGACGACAAGGTCGTGCGTCAGGTCATGATCGCCGGGCGTCGTCGTGCTGATCGGCTGGATTCTGACGACCGCCGTGCATGTCTGGACGGTCGTCTATCTGCGTCGCTTCAAGCTGGACTCCGAAGACAATCTGCTGGCGCGCAAGCACGTGACCCAGTCGCGCATCCTGGAGCGGGTTGCGCGCATCTTGATCGTCCTTCTGACGCTCGGCGCGGCCTTGATGACCTTCGATGCCGTCCGCCAATACGGCGTCAGCCTGCTGGCTTCCGCCGGCGCGGCGAGCCTGGTGGTCGGTCTCGCGCTGCAGCCGATGCTGCGCAACCTGATCGCCGGCGTGCAGCTCGCCATCACCCAGCCGATCCGCATCGACGATGCGCTGCTGATCAATGACGAGTGGGGCAATGTCGAGGAAATCACCTCGAGCTACGTGGTCATTCGCCTGTGGGACTGGCGGCGCATGATCGTGCCGCTGAGCTATTTCATCGAGCAGCCGTTCCAGAATTGGACGCGGGAAAGCTCGGCGCTGATCGGCACGGTTTTCCTCTATGTCGACTTCACCGTCCCGGTCGACGAGCTCCGCGCGGAGCTGGAGCGGATCGCGCGCGAATCGCCGCTTTGGGATGGGCGCGTCGTCGGACTCCAGGTGACCGACCTCAAGGAGACCGCGATGGAGATCCGCATGCTGGTCAGCGCCAGCACGGCGCCGAAGGCATTCGATTTGCGCTGCGAAGTGCGAGAAAAGATGATCGCCTATGTGCAGCAGCGCCATCCGGAAGCGCTGCCGCGGGTCAGAACCGATCTCCACGACGAGCGGCGGAAGAGGGGGAGGGCGCCCGCCCATTAGCCGCATTGGTCCGCATGCCTGGGGCGCGGCGACGCTTCGCTTTGCCGAGCCCGCATTGTATACGATGGCGCTCAACTGAATTGCCGTAGGCCGCCAGGACCAAGCCCGTGCTCGACATCAAATGGATCCGCGACAACCCGGACGCCTTTCTCAAGGGGCTGACCGATCGCGGCTTCGACGATCCCCAGGCGACGTTGAATCGCATTCTCAGCCTGGACGAGCAACGTCGCGGGACGATTCAGCAATTGCAGGAGGCGCAGGCGCGCCGCAACGCCGCCTCCAAGGAGATCGGCCAGGCGATGGCCGCCAAGGATGCGGCTCGTGCCGCGGCCCTGAAAGAAGAGGTCGCGCGCCTCAAGACCGAAATTCAACAAGGCGAGGCCAACGAGCGCGAGATCGAGAAGACATACCAGGACCTGCTCGCGACCATTCCCAACAATCCCGCCGCCGATGTACCGGTCGGCATCGACGCCGACGCCAATGTCGAATTGCGTAAGGTGGGAGAGCCGAAGAAGTTCGCATTCCAGCCGAAGCAGCATTTCGAGCTCGGCGAGGCGCTTGGGCTGATGGATTTCGAGACGGCGGCGAAGCTGTCAGGCGCGCGCTTCGTCGTGCTGAAAGGACCGCTGGCGCGGCTGGAACGCGCGCTCGCCCAGTTCATGCTCGACCTGCACACGAGCCGAGCACGGCTACACCGAGATCAACCCGCCGCTTCTGGTGCGCGACAACACGATGTTCGGCACCGCGCAATTGCCGAAGTTTGCTGAAGATCAGTTCTCCGCCACGCGTAGGCTCACGGATTCCGAACTCGAAGATCTGGAAAGCACCACTGAAGCACTTGCAAGACAGGACTTTCGCGCAATGGCGCGGACCCTACTTAGTGTCAATCCAGGCTACTGGCTCATCCCGACCGCCGAAGTTCCTCTCACCAATCTCGTCCGCGAGGACATCATCGACGAGGCGAAGTTGCCGATGCGCGTCACCGCCTGGACGCCGTGCTTCCGCGCCGAGGCGGGTGCTGCCGGCAAGGACACGCGCGGCATGATCCGCCAGCATCAGTTCTCCAAGGTCGAGCTGGTCTCCATCACCACGCCGGAGCAATCGGCCGCAGAGCATGAGCGCATGACCAAATCCGCCGAAGAAGTTCTGAAGCGGCTCGAGCTTCCCTTCCGCACGGTGGTGCTCTCGACCGGCGACATGGGCTTCGCCGCCAACAAGACCTACGACATCGAGGTCTGGCTGCCGGGGCAGGGGATGTATCGCGAGATCAGTTCTTGCTCCAATACCGGCGACTTCCAGGCCCGCCGCATGAATGCGCGCTACAAGCCCAAGGGCGCCAAGGACACCCGCTTCGTGCATACGCTGAACGGCTCTGGCGTTGCCGTCGGCCGGGCGCTGATCGCCGTGCTGGAGAACTACCAGGAGGCGGACGGCAGCATCCGCATTCCCGAGGCGCTCAAGCCTTACATGGGCGGGCTCACCAAGATCGCGGCCGAAGCCTAAGACAGCGCGCAAGAATCGTCGGATAATCTTCAACCGCCTCCTGAAAGGGGGTGGACTTAAGCCATGGCATCCGCCCAAGACCAGATCGGGCTGATCATGCAGCTCAGGCGGCGCGGCATCCGCGACAACGCGGTGCTGCGCGCGATCGAGCGCGTGCCGCGCGAGCTGTTCGTCGACGAGGCGTTCGCCGACCACGCTTACCAGGACATCGCGCTGCCGATCGATTGCGGCCAGACCATCTCGCAGCCTTACGTGGTCGCCTTCATGACCGAGCGGCTCGAGCTCGACGAGCGGCACAAGGTGCTGGAAATCGGCACCGGCTCCGGCTATCAGGCGGCGGTGCTGTCGCATCTCTGCCGCCGGGTCTACACCGTCGAGCGCTGGCGCGAATTGCAGAAGGCGGCGGAGCGGCGGTTTGCCCAGCTCGGCATCACCAATGTCACCACGATCATCGGCGACGGCTGGCTCGGCTGGCCGCCGCAAGCCCCGTTCGACCGCATCATCGTCACGGCCGCCGCGCAGGAGGCGCCGCCGGCGCTGCTCGAGCAGCTCAAGATCGGCGGTCGCATGATCATCCCGCTGGGCGAGACGCGCGACACGCAGATGCTGGTGGCGATCGACAAGACCGACGCCGGCTTGAGCCAGACGGAGCTGTTGCCGGTGCGGTTCGTGCCGCTGGTGCATGGGCGCGCGGGTGTCGGCGCGCGCGTGCCGAAATCCGCGCGCGCGGCCAAGCCGTAACCGCAAGTTCGGCGCGCCTCGAATCTTGTCCCGCGATCCCAACGGTTAACAGCCTTTTAACCGCATCCGCGCTTTACTCCTCGGGACGTGTAGCGAGGGGCGGAGAGAGGGATGCGGCAGGCTGCGTATCTGTCTGGCTATGGCCGCGGCACCTTTACGGTGGTGGCGGTCGCTTGCCTTGGCTTGACGCTGGCGGGCTGCAGCTCCGGCGTGTCCCGTTTCGATTTTCCCGCCTTCAACCTCACCAGCAACGATACCCCGGCTAACAGCGGCAACGCCGATCTTGCCTCGACCTCGTCATTGCCGCCGGTGCTTCCGGAGGAGTCGGTGTACAGCTCTGGCGACGGGCCCGCGCGCCTGACGCGCGCCAGTCTGCCGCCGCCCGACTATTCGCCACGCCCGGCCTCCTATTCGCCCGCGCCGAGCGGACGTGTCGCCGCCCCCACGGCAAACTATCCGGCGCAAGCCGCGCCGCGGCTCGAGCCTGCCGTGCTGCGCGCCAATGTTCAGGGCGCCCATGTCAAGGTCGAAAAGGGCGACACGCTCTCCACCCTGTCGCGCCGTTACGGCGTTCCGGTCGAGCGGATCATGTCGGCAAACAATCTGCCTGACGGCCGTCTCTCCATCGGCCAGGAGTTGATCATTCCCGGGGCGACAAAAGCGAAGGTCGCCGAAGTGACCCCTGTCGAAGCCGCTCCGCCCGCGCCGGGTCAATCGACCTACAAGGTGGAGAAGGGCGACACCCCGCACAGCATCGCCGACAAGCTCGGCGTCAGCGAGAAGGCGCTGATCCAGCGCAACAATCTCAACCCGAGCAATCTCCGCATCGGTCAGGTTCTGGTCGTTCCTGGCAAAAGCGCGCAGCCCGTGGTCGCCGCCAAGGACGACACGCCGCTCGCCGAGCCGGCCGTGGACACGGCGCCGAGCGTACGCAAGGTCAAGACCATGACCATCCCCGCGCCGGGAACCTCGCTGGCCGAGGAAGAAGACGCCCAGGCGTCCGGCGCGAAATCGGCCGGCAAGACCAAAGACAGCGCGGCCAACGATATTCCCGCTTCGCCGGAAGTCACCGGCCCAGGCAGCCAGCGCGTCGCCAGCAATGAACAGCTGCCGACACCGGAGCCGATGTCCGGCAACAGCTTCCGCTGGCCGGTGAAGGGCCGCATTGTCGCCGAGTTCGGCACGCGACCCGACGGCGGCCACAATGACGGCATCGACCTCGCGGTCCCGCAGGGCACTGAGGTGAAAGCGGCGGAGAACGGCGTGGTCGCCTATGCCGGCAACGAGCTCAAGGGCTACGGCAATCTGGTGCTGATCCGCCACGCCAATAACTGGGTGTCGGCTTACGCCAATAACGAGGAGCTCCTGGTCAAGCGCGGCGACAAAGTAAGCCGCGGCCAGACCATTGCCAAAGCCGGCGCCACCGGCTCGGTGACCCGCCCGCAGGTTCATTTCGAGCTGCGCAAAGGCTCGCGTCCGGTCGATCCCACCAAATACATGAGCGACCAGGCGGCCAACGCCGACTAGCCCTGAAGCGTCCGGCCTAATCTTCCGGCGAGATCCTGGATGTACTGCCAGGCGACGCGGCCCGACCGACTGCCGCGCGACATCGCCCAGGCGAGCAACTCTTCGCGCAACATCTGATCTTCGACAGGCAGGCCGTAATGGCCAGCGTAGCTGCGCACCATCTCAAGATAATCGTCCTGGGTGCAATTGTGGAAGCCGATCCACAGGCCGAAGCGATCCGACAGCGACAGCTTCTCCTCGACCGCTTCGCCGGGATTGATGGCGGTGGATCGCTCGTTGTCGACCATTTCACGCGGCATCAGATGTCTGCGGTTCGAGGTCGCGTAGAACAGCACATTGGCGGGCCGTCCCTCGATGCCGCCTTCCAGCACGGCTTTGAGCGATTTGTATGAGGTGTCGAGCGCCTCGAAGGAAAGGTCGTCGCAGAACAGAATGAAGCGCCTATCCGGCGCCGCGCGCAGATGCGCCAGCAGATGCGGCAGCGACTGGATATCCTCGCGATGGATCTCGACGAGCGTGAGCCCCGCGACCTCGCCGTGCACAGCCTTGACCAGCGAGCTCTTGCCCATGCCACGCGCGCCCCAAAGCAGCGCATTGTTGGCGGGAAGCCCGCGCGCAAATCGCGTCGTATTGGCGAGCAGCGTATCGCGCGCGGCGTCGATGCCCTTCAGCAGGGCAAGCGGCACGCGGTTGACGGCTTTGACCGGCAGAAAACTTTGCGTCTCGGCCTGCCAGACAAAGGCATCGCCCGCTCCGAAATCGGGCCGGTCGGGCTCGCGCGGACCAAGCCGCTCGATGGCGCGGGCGATCCGCTCGAAAAGGCCGGAAAGAGGCTCCTGAAAGTTCATTTGGGGCCGTTGCAAAGGCGCGCGCGGCAGCTATAGTCCCGCCACCTTCGAGGGTTAACTGCCCGTCGCGCGACGACCAAGGGCGTCACCCGGCGAGGGCGGCCATCCTTAAGCCAAGCGAGAGTGAGGAGCAATGCCAGGTTCGATCTACGCTCAAGCCGCCCCCGGTGCGTTCGACATGCTGAATAGCCTGATCGTCCCGACCATGCTAATCATCGGCATCATGTATTTCCTGATGATCCGGCCGCAGCAGAAGCGGCTGAAGGAGCATCGGGACATGGTCGGTTCCATTCGCCGCGGCGATACCGTCGTGACCTCGGGCGGCATCATCGGCAAGGTGGCCAAGGTCGACGAGAACGAGCTTCAGGTGGAGATCGCCGACGGCGTCAAGATCAAGGTCGTACGCTCGACGGTCTCCGAGGTGCGCGGCAAGGCCGAGGCCGCCCCGGCGGCCAAGGCAAAGGCCGCCTCATGAAGGTTTCTGCATAGTCCACGCGCACCAAGACTGATCTGATCCGGAGCTTCGAGAGCGGTAATGTTGCATTTCCAAAGATGGAAGGTGATCTTGATCATCGGCATCGTCATTGCCGGGTTCCTGTTCGCGCTTCCCAACCTGTTTCCCGCCGCGACCGTGGCGCGCCTGCCCACCTGGCTGCCGCACAAGCAAGTCAATCTCGGCCTCGACCTGCAAGGTGGCGCGCATCTGCTCTATCAGCTCGACGAGAAGGAGATGATCGCCGACTGGCTCAACACTATTCGCGGCGACGTACGCGAGACGTTACGCAAGGAGCGCATCGGTTATTCGGACCTCGCGCAGAATCTGGATAACCGCTCCGTGTCGGTCACGATCCGCGAGCCCGCCGAGATGGACAAGGCATATGACGCGCTGAAGAAGCTCGCCGCCCCGGTCGGTGGTGACGTCTTCGCCGGCTTCTCCGGTTACGACCTCGACGTCGCGAAAACCGACACCGCTGTCACGCTCACGATCACCGATCAGGGGCTGGCGCACCGCATGACCTCGGCGATCCAAGCCTCGATCGAAACCATCAGGCGCCGCGTCGACGCCTTCGGCACCACCGAGCCCAGCATCCAGCGCGAGGGCCGCAACCGCGTCCTGGTGCAGGTGCCCGGCATCCAGGATGTGGAGCGGCTCAAGACGCTGATCGGCGAGACCGGCAAGCTCGAATTCAAGCTGGTCGACCCGGCGGTCGATGCGGTGCAAGCCGCCACCACCAAGCAGGTGCCGGTCGGCGACGAGCTCGTCTACAACACTGACAATCCGCCCATTCCCTATGTCCTGAAGGACCAGGTGTTGGTCACCGGCCAGAACCTGGTCGACGCGCAGCCCGGCTTCGACAGCCGCACCGGCGAGCCGGTGGTGACGTTCCGCTTCGACGCCGCCGGCGCCAAGCGCTTCGGCAAAGTGACCCAGGAGAATGTGGGTCTGCCCTTCGCCATCGTGCTCGACAATAAGGTGGTCTCCGCGCCGGTGATCCGCGAACCGATCCTCGGCGGTACTGGACAGATCAGCGGCAATTTCACCGTGCAGCGGGCTAACGATCTCGCCGTGCTGCTCCGGTCCGGAGCGCTGCCGGCCAAGCTCACCGTCATCGAGGAGCGAACCGTCGGCGCCAGCCTTGGCGCGGATTCCATCGAGTCCGGCAAGAAGGCGGCGATGATGGGACTGTTGCTCGTCATGATCTTCATGTTGGCGGGCTACGGGCTGTTCGGCATGTTTGCCAACATCGCGCTGATCGTGAATATCGCGCTGATCTTCGCCGTGCTGTCGCTGATCGGCGCAACGCTGACGCTGCCCGGCATCGCCGGCATCGTGCTCACCATCGGCATCGCCGTGGACGCGAACGTGCTCATTAACGAGCGTATCCGCGAGGAGATACGCTCCGGAAAGTCGCCCTATGCGGCGGTGGACGCCGGCTATTCGCGCGCGCTGGTCACCATTATCGACTCCAATGTGACGACGCTGATCGCCGTATTGGTGTTGTTTTGGCTTGGCTCGGGACCGGTACGCGGCTTCGCCGTGACGCTGACCGTCGGTATTCTCGCCTCTATGTTCACGGCCGTGACCTTCACCCGCCTCTTGGTCTCCTATTGGCTGCGCTGGGCGCGGCCGCAGCTCATACCGATTTAGGGAAACGCCACATGTTCCGCGGCATCCAGTTCATCCCACCGGACACCAAGATCGATTTCGTCGGCTTGCGGACGATCACGTGGATCGTCTCGGCGTTCCTCACGCTTGCGCCGCTCATTCTCGTCGCCACGATCGGGCTCAACATGGGCATCGACTTCCAGGGCGGCACGCTGATCGAGATCAAGACCAAGGAAAGCCCCGCCAATCTTGCCGACATTCGCAGCAAGGTGAGTGGGCTTGGCCTCGGTGAGGTGCAGATTCAGGAATTCGGCGCGCCGGACGCCGTGCTCATTCGTATCGCCTCGCAGCCGACCGAGCAGGAGCAGCAGGCCTCGATCGCCAAGGTCAAGGCAGCGCTCGGCGACACGGTCGAATATCGCCGCGTCGAGATCGTCGGTCCCACCATTTCCGGCGAGTTGATCGCCAGCGGTACCATCGCCGTGGTCGTGGCCCTGTTGGGCATCCTCATTTATGTCTGGTTCCGCTTCGAATGGCAGTTCGCCGTGGCCGCCATCGCCTCGCTGATTCACGACGTGACCGGCACGATCGGGCTTTATTCGCTGTTCCAGCTCGAGTTCAACGTGTCGAGCATCGCCGCGATCCTCACCATCATCGGCTATTCGCTCAACGACAAGGTCGTGATCTTCGACCGGATTCGGGAGAACCTGCGCAAATACAAGCGGATGCCGTTGGTGCAGCTGCTCGACGTGTCGATCAACGAGACCCTGGCCCGCGCCGTGTTGACCCATGTCACGACCTTCCTCGCCATGCTGCCGTTCCTGTTCTTCGGTGGCGAGACCATCTTTGGCTTCGCGCTGGCGATGTGCTGGGGCATCGTCATCGGCGCCTATTCGTCGATCTTCGTCGCTTCGCCGCTCCAGCTCATTCTCGGCGTGCGGCGCGAGGCGTGGAGCGCAGCACCGGCAACCGCCAAAGGAAGAGGACCGGCGGCGGCCCGCATCTGAATCCTGGCGAGGCGAACTGACCTTGCATGAGGCCGAGCGGGGCGACACGCTAAGACGCATCGCGCGGTCAGGCGATCCCGATCGCAGTCTCGCTGCGCTGTTCGCGCCCCATCCGGCCCGTGCCGATCTCTTCGCGCTCATCGCCTTTAATGTCGAGCTTGCACGCATCGCCGAGCAGGTGAGCGAGCCAGGTCTTGGCGCCATCCGCCTGCAATGGTGGCGCGAGGCGGTCGAGCGCGCGGCTAAGGGCGAAGCGATGGGACATCCTGTCGCTGACGCGATCGGCGCGGCGTTGCGGCGGCAGAAGCTGTCACGCGCGCGGATCGACGCGCTGATCGATGCCCGCAGCTTCGATGTCGACACCAAGATCATGCCCGACTGGGCCGCGCTCGAGGCTTACCTTTTGGCCACCGCCGGCGGATTGTTCGCGCTCGGCGCCGAGTGCCTCGGCGCCCCGAGCACATCGCTGGAGCTAGCGGCGTCCCAAGCCGGGCGCGCCTACGGTCTGACCGGACTGATGCGGGCTCTGCCGGTGCATGCCGCGAGCGGCCGCGTCTATCTTCCGGCCGACGATCTCATTCGCCACGGGACATCGCCCGAGGCGGTCCTTGCCGGAGAGACGAGCGAAGGCCTGTGTGCCGTGCTGGCCGAGCTGCGCGGCAAAGCGAAGGATGCCCTCGGCGAAGCAGGCCGCCAGGTCGCGGGGCTCGATGCCAATGCGCGCGCCGCCTTCCGGCCCCTTTGCCTGGTTGACCCGTATCTTGCGGCGTTGGAGAAAGCCGCACGCAACCCGCTGCGCGAGATTGCCGAGATCAATCCGCTCACCCGATTTTGGCGCATGGCGCGCTGGCGCGGATAGCGGGAGGAAGGGCGACGATGCACGAGCACTCGATCAAATCCTGGTGGCAGCGGCGGCTTCCCGACATCAGCGCCGCAGCCGCGCGCTTTCCGCTCGCCGTCGCCATCGCCGCCGCGCTGACCGCCTACAAGCTCTATCACGGCAGCCTGATCGGCGATGTCCAGTTTCGGGTCATGGCCTGGCTGGTGGCCTCGTTCGTATGGGTGGTCGCGGTCGATCTCTGCGCGGAAAGCCAGCGGCGGTCGCCGCAGACACGCGTTCTGCTCTGGGTGCTCGGCATCGCCGTGCTGGGCTTGCTCCTGTGGCTCGATACCGCCATCTGGCTGAGCGCCTGGCTACTGGTCGGGAGCTTAGTTCTTGCCCTGACGTTGGCGGCGCATCTCTGCCGGCGCGAGACCAACGAGACCGTTTGGCTGTTCAACCATCGCCTCTGGCTTGGCGCGTTGCTCGCGGGCGTCGGCGCCGGTCTCCTCAGCGCGGGTCTCACGGCCATCTACGAGACCACAAAGCTCCTGTTCGGGCTGACGCTCTCGCCGCACGCTCGCGAATATATCTGGACTGTGTGCCTTGCCTTCGTTGCACCGGTCGGCTTCCTCGCCTTCGCGCCGCGCCGCTTCACCGACCCGATCACGGCAAGTGAGGAACAGGACTTCACCATGCGCGCGGCGGCTGCGCTGGTAAAATTCGTGGCTGTCCCTCTTCTCCTCGTCTACACCGCCATTCTCTACGCCTATGCCGCCAAAATAGCGCTCGCCTGGGAGCTGCCCAAGGGCACGCTCGGCGCGATGGTGGTGGGTTACCTGTTCGTGGGCGTCGCGACGCTGCTGCTCGGTTATCCGATCCGCGAGACGGGCGGCGCGCTGGTTCGCCTGTTCTGGCGTTATTGGGTGTGGCTCGCGGCATTGCCTGTCGCGCTGTTGTTCATCGCCGTGTGGAGACGCATCGCCGATTACGGCCTCACCGAGCAGCGCTATTTGATGGTGCTGATCGGCGTCTGGGCACTGATCCTTGCGGCGTTACGCATCGCGCAAGGCACTCGCTTCGATTTACGGCTTCTGCCGGGCGTGCTGGCACTGCTCCTGCTTGCGGCCTCGTTCGGCCCCGGCGGGGCGATCGGTCTTTCGGTATTGAGCCAGAAGGCGGAGCTCGCCTCGATCCTCACCGCCAAGGCCATGCTGGTCGACGGTAAGATCGTGCCGCGCGGGGAGGGTGCTGTTGAGAACCCGCTTGGCGAGGAGGCTGCCCGCGCGCGCGCCATCGAATGGTATCTCAACACTCACCATTCGCTCGGCCTGCTCGCGCCGTGGTTCGAAGGTCTTCCCGAAGATCCCTTCGCGCCTGGCAAGTCTCCTGAGGAGACCGCGCGCGCGCTGCTTGTCGCGCTCGGGCTTCGCCCGGATCTCGGCAACGCGTCGAGCGTGGTCAATTTCACCCATTACTCGGATGTGCCCGCCGTGCTCACTGCGGGGAAGGGCGCTTATATCGTCGGCCCGATCGTGTTCGAAGGGGGCTCGTCGCCCGCGGCCATCCCGCCCGAGAGCGTGGAGGTCGAAGGTCTGGGCACGGTCAAGCTTGAACTGTCCGACAAGCTTCTGAGGGCGAGCCTCACTGAGGGCGCTGCGGTCACGTTCGCCCTCTCCGAAGCGGTGAAAGAAGTCTACCGGCGCGGCTGGCCCAAGGTCATGGACCACCGGCCGATAGAGTTGCAGGGCGAAGATGGCGGCCTCGCCGGCACCATGGTCATCGACAATCTGAACGGCACCTATAAGGAGCCCGATTTCGATATTTCGCTGCTGCGGTTCTGGCTGCTGATCGGTCGCGCCGACTAGGCTCACTCGGCGGCGATCGGTTCTTTCCGTGCGAGCCAAATCTCGAGATCGGCAAGCGCCCGGGCAGCCAGCGCGCGCTTCCGCTCGAAACCCTTGGATGTACGCGGGCCTTTGCCGCGAGGCGCCGTGGGCGCGGCGATTTCGGGGAACAGTCCAAAATTGACATTCATCGGCTGGAAGCTCCGCGCGGCGCCGTCACCGTCGGCGCTGAGATGGCCGCCGGTAATGTGATTGAGCAATGCGCCGAGCGCCGTGGTCGGCGGGGGCGGCGCCAGAGCGCTCCCAAGCCGCTCCGACGCTGCGAAGCGCCCGGCGATGAGCCCGATCGCCGCCGACTCCACATAGCCCTCGACGCCGGTAATCTGGCCCGCGAAGCGAAGCCGCGGATCGGCTTTGAGCCTGAGCGTGGCATCGAGCAGTTTCGGACTGTTGAGGAAGGTGTTGCGGTGCAGCCCGCCGAGTCGCGCGAACTCGGCGTGCTCAAGCCCGGGAATGGCGCGGAACACGCGCGCCTGCTCGCCATGTTTCAGCTTGGTCTGGAACCCGACCATGTTCCACAAGCTGCCGAGCGCATTGTCTTGGCGTAGCTGCACCACCGCGTAAGCCTTCACGCCGGGCTTATGCGGGTTGGAAAGACCGACCGGCTTCATCGGCCCATAGCGCAAGGTCTCGGGTCCCCGCTCGGCCATCACCTCGATGGGAAGGCAGCCCTCGAAATAGGGTGTGCCCTCGAATTCCTTGAAGGCGGTCTTCTCGGCGGCGAGCAGCGCGGCGATGAAGCCCTCATATTGCTCCCTGTCGAGCGGGCAGTTGATGTAATCGGCGCCGCCTCCGCCCGGACCGGCTTTGTCGTAGCGCGACTGACGCCAGCACACCGACATGTCGATCAATTCGGCATGCACGATCGGCGCGATGGCATCGAAGAAGGCGAGTTCGGCTTCGCCGGTCAGCGCCTGGATCGCGCGTGCGAGCGCAGGCGAGGTGAGGGGGCCCGTCGCCACGATCACGCTCATCCACTCGGCCGGCGGCAGTCCCGCGATCTCCTCGCGGGAGATCTCGATCAACGGATGCTCCTCGAGCGCGCGGGTCACCTGCGCGGCGAAACCATCGCGGTCGACCGCGAGCGCGCCGCCTGCCGGCAGCTTGTTGGCGTCGGCCGCCGCCATGATCAGCGAGGCGGCGCGGCGCATCTCCTCATGCAGCAGCCCGACGGCGTTGGTCTCCCATTCGTCGGAGCGGAAAGAATTGGAACAGACCAGCTCGGCGCAGGCGCCGGTCTGATGCGCCTCGGTCTGCTTTGCCGGGCGCATCTCGTGTAGCACGACCGCAACGCCGGCTTGCGCGAGCTGCCAGGCCGCCTCGCTGCCCGCCAGGCCGCCGCCGATCACGTGAACCTTGCCTGCCATGCCGGATAGCTAAACCCGTCTGGGCTCTCCCTCAAGTCAACCAAAGCGGGCCTAACCAAGTCCTTGGCGGTGACTACGAATTGGGCAAAACGATGAAACCATGTTCAAAATGGCACAGTTTTCCACTATGCTTCTTCTGGGAGCCGAATCGACCTGGCAAGAATACGAGCTTCCGATCAGTGAGCCGGTGGACCGCCGGCACTCCCGGCGCATCTGCCCGCTCTTGCAACATAGGGGGGTAGAATGTCCTCGAATACAGCTCTTGCGATTAGCGTTGGTGTGCTTGGCGCGATTGCCACGTGGCTCTTCCTGGGGCCGCTGGGTGGCGCGCTTGCGATCTGGGCCGCGTTCATCGCCTGGGGCTGCTTCTTCCATTGCGGTGGCAAGGAGCAGGGCCTGCAATCGGCGATTCTCAACAACGCCGCCGGCGCCATCATCGCCGGGATTACCCTGGTCGTCGCCACCAAGACCGGAATGGCCGACAGGCTCGGCCTGCCGGTGTGGGCCGGGCTCTGCGTCGGCGTTGGCGTGGCGGCCATGGTTCTGCTCGCCAATATGCCGATGTTCGCCGCTATCCCAGCGCAGGTTTACGGCTTCGCCTCGGTCGTCGCTTACACGCTGATGAAAGATGCAGCGGGAAGCCTCACCGCGGGATCACTGGAGAATCCGGTCGTCGTCGTTATCCTGTCGATGATCATCGGCGCCGTATTCGGCTACGTGTCCGAGAGGCTCGCCGGCATGCTGGCGGGTATGGGACACGCCCATCACGCCAAGGCTTAAGCCGCGACGAGTCCATTGGTCGAGCCTCGCAGCTCAACAAGTTAAGCAGGCGTGGCAGCCCGATAGGGTTGCCACGCTTTGCTTTTAACCTTGCTGTTATTCGCGCCATGCGCGCGCCGCCTAAGTGAATCTTGGGGCAACCCTTTTCTGGGACATCGCTTGCGCGCGCCGCTCCCCCGGGGCAATCTCCCCCAACTTCTCGGCGCCCACGCTGTCACGGGGACTTTCGTCCATGCCCTCCGTCGCCGTTGTCTGGAAAGGCAACTGCCGCGAGCCACGCATCAGGCAGCGGATGCTCGCTCATCTGCATCGCTTGGCGGCGCGGAGCGACGAATATCTACGCCTGCGGCAACCCGAGCGGCCGCGCGTGCTCGACATGATGCACCAGCAGCGCGACGGACAACGCGCGAGGGCCAATATCGAGAGCATCGATCAGCAGATTTCGGGCAACATCCTCATCTCGAGCTTCATCAGCGCGCACCCCGAGGCTCTTGTCGCGACCGCGCGCGAAGCGGGCGTGACTCTGATCGAAGATCCCGATGTGAAGGCTCCGCCGCTGATTGCGGTGGAGGCTGCACGGCTGCGCGGGCTCGACTTCAAGCTGTTCGACCCACGCGGGCTCTATCCCAGCGCGGACCGCATGAGCTTCGTCTTTCTCGAATGTCCGGAGCATCCTTTTCTCAACGGCAGATTGGTCGAGGTCGCCACCAAGGAGGACTGCCTGGCCAGCGGCGCCAAAACGCTCAGCGATGCCGACCTCTATCTCTGCGCTCCCAGCGTCCACCTCCGCTACTATCTCGAAGACTGGACCGACTGCCTGTTCTCCTGGATCAAGTTTTTCTTCATCGGCGATTTCCTCTGGCATCGCCGGGAGGAGATGGAAGGCTATAGCGATTACCGGCAGGTCTTCGCCGATCTGCAGGCCGACCGCGGCAATGAAGCGGCCGAAGAGTCGGCTTTCGACGCGGTGCTCGCGACCTTCGTCCAGCACGCCGACCATTGGATCGGCGAAGTGGAAGGCTGGGCCAAGGCCGAGCAGGGTTAGCGGGATTTGGCGCTGGACGGCGCCCTGCCGAACAGCTTGCGCAGCTCGTCCTTCGCCTCTTCTAGGCGCGCACGATCCGCCTGACTGAGGCCCTTGCCGGCGCGGTTGATGTAGAAAACGAGCATCGACATGGCCGAGCGATAGGGATCGGCCTTACGCCGATGGCTCGCTTCCGCCGAACGCTTGAGCGATGCGGCGATCTGTTTCGGGTCCTTCAGCGTGAAAACGCCTTTCTCCAGGTCAAGCGCGTGCGAATGCGAGGTCACGTCTTGCGACCAGCGTCGCGCCGGAGCCATTGTCTTTGCGGGTCTCTTGCTTGCCATCGATGCGACCGGACGGAGGTTCTGCATCATCTTAACGCCACAACCTCGAATTTAGATGTGGTCCCAGCGAAAAGGAGACCCCGATGGCTGAACTCACGCTTTATCATGCCGCACCGTCGCGCTCCTCGATCGTCCGCTGGATGCTCGAGGAGCTTGGCGAACCCTACGACCTGCACGTCTTGAGCCTGATGAAGGGCGACCAGCATCAGCCGGATTATCTTGCGACCAATCCGATGGGCAAGGTGCCCGCGTTGAAGCATGGCGAGGTGATCGTCACCGAGGCCGCCGCCATCTGCACCTATCTCGCCGACGAATTCCCTGAGGCCAAGCTGAACGTGCCCGTGGGCGATCCACGGCGCGGGCCCTATCTCAAATGGCTTTTCTTCAGCCCGAGTTGCATCGAAGCGGCCATCATGGATCGCGCTGCTCCGCGCAAAGAGGAGCCGCGACGCGGCATGATCGGCTATGGCGAGTTCGACACGGTGATGAACGTGGTGGCAAACGCGGTCGAGCCCGGGCCTTACCTGATGGGCGAGCAGTTCACCGCCGCCGACGTGGTGGTCGGCTCGACGCTGCGCTGGGGCTTGATGTTCAGCCTACTGCCGACCCGGCCGGAGTTCATGGCCTATGTCGGCCGCCTTGAGCAGCGCCCAGCGTTGCAGCGCGCCACCGCCCTTGACCAGCAGCTTGCCGCGGCGTAACCCGCGAGGAGTTGCCGCGGCACGGCGTGGTGCCGGAATGCTGACGATCGCCTCCGGCGGCCAGACCGGCGTTGACCGCGCCGCACTCGACGCGGCCATCGCCAATTCCATCGACTATGGCGGCTGGTGCCCGAAAGGCGGCAGGGCCGAGGATATGCGGCGCGCGCCGGGCGTGCTGGCGCGCTATCCGAAGCTGCACGAGACCCCGCTCGCCAATCCAGTCCAGCGCACCGAATGGAACGTGCGCGACAGCGAGCGGCTGATGGTGCTGCTCGACCGGCGCGGCCTGGTCTCGAGTGGAACCGAGCACGCCATTCTGCATGCGGGTGAGCTCGGACGGCCAGTTCTCGTGCTCGATCTCGACGAAGCCGACGCTCCGCTCCGGGCCACTGCTTGGCTCAACGAATGCGCGCAGCGCGGTCTCAAGCTCTGCATCGCCGGCCCGCGCGAAAGCGAAGCGCCGGGCATCTACGCCAAGGCGCGTGATTTCCTCGGGGCGTTGCTCGATCGGAACTAGCCGTTTCTAGAAACGCAACCCAGCCAGCAGCCGCAACAGAAGCGCAGTGCCGAAGCCCCAGACGCCATTGAGCAGAAGCCCGAGAGCGAAGCGCGGCCACAGCGGAGGGATTGGCAAGCCCTTGATCGGGATGACGACGAAAAAGGCAACGGTCGTGAGAATCACGGCGCCGAGGATGATCCAGCTTGACCAGTAGGCCGGCCCGCTCAATGGTCCGAGCAGCAGCGCGAGGCCAGCGCCCCACAGCCCGCCCCAAAACGCCTTGGAGATCACCGACGGCACACCGAGCGGCGGCACCGCGTCGAGCGGCCAGGCAGGTTGACTCGGCGGAATGACGCCAAGCTGGTTGAACAGAAACCAGAGGCTCTGATGGAACAGCAGCGTGGCGAGAAACCCGGCAACGAAGCCAAGCAGCAGCAGCTTCAACAGCGGCATTATCGTCGTCCTTCCTTGCAGGGATGATAGCAAAGGCGCCCTCGTGAGGCATCGCGCAAGTTTGCATCAAATGCGTGGCGAGCGCTTCGCGGCAAGTGTGGTGCTTGCGTGCTAAGCTCGTGAACCCGACCCCCACCTCCCAAGGAGAAGCGGCCATGAGCCCGTCCCCCACGACCAGAGTGAAGCCGCCCGCGGCCAAGTCCGTCGGTGAGAGCATCGTCGTCGCGTCCGATAAGCTTCCACGCAGCAAGGTCTGGGGCGAGACCGACAAGGCAGTAAGCTGGCAGGGGGCGTTCGCCGTTTATGGCGGGCATGGCGCGACCGCCTCATCGACCATCGTTTACGAGATCGAGCCTGGCAAGCGGCTCGGTTGGCACACCGACGCGACCGAAGAGACGCAATACATCATCGCCGGCACTGGGAAGCTCTATCTCGAAGATGGATCGACCCACGCGGTCGGCCCGGGCAGCGTCTTCGTGCTGCCGACGCCGTTGCGTCACGACCTCGAGAACACCGGCACGGAAACATTGCGCGCCGTGGCCTTCTTCGCCGCCGCGATGTTTACCCAGGACTTCGACCAAGTGATGCTGCCGCCGAAGAGTCACATCCTTGGCACGCCGAACCGCGCGGGCTAGCGATCGCGCCGGGGACTACGCGGGCAAGGAGGCGCGCGCGCCCCGACTCATGCTAGTCTGGCGAATCGGAGATTGAAAACTCTGGGGGGAAAAACAATGCTGACAGCAATCATTATCGCCTGTGTCATCGGCGCAATCGCGGGTTGGCTCGCCGGCCTGCTGGTGCAAGGAACGGGCTTCGGCCTGGTTGGCGATATCGTCGTGGGCATCCTCGGCGCGCTGATCGCGGGCTTCCTGTTTCCCGTGCTTGGGATTTCGCTGGCGCTCGGGGGAGGAGTGTTGGGGGCGATCATCCTCGCTTTCATTGGCGCCGTGATCCTTTTGGTGATCGTGCGGCTGTTCAAGCAAATCGCCGCATAGAACTTGGCGCGCGACATGGCGCGGCGCCTCGCTCTGGCTTGCCTGGCGGCAATTGCGCTGGCGGCAGGTCTTGGGGGCGCGCAGGCGCAATCGCCAAACGGGGTGAAGACGCTCGACCCTCCCGGCGCAATCAAGGCCGAGGGGACCTGGAGCTTGGGCGCGCGCGCCGGCGATTTCGTCTTCGTCGCCGGCATGCAGGGTATCGATCCCAAGACCAACAGGCTGGTAAAGGATCCGCAGGCGCGCATCCGCCAGGCCTTCCTCAACATCAAGCTGATCGCGGCGTCAGAGGGCGCGAGCCTGAAGGATTGCGTGCGGCTCACCGTCTATTTGAGCGATCTGCCGCGCTTCGCGCCGATGGTGGAACGGGCGCAGGCCGAATTATGGGGCGGCCCGCCCTATCCGCCGCGCACCATGTTCGAGGTGAAGCGCCTGTTCGACGACGACATCGCCGAGATCGACAGCGTGTTTTATGCGCCGGTGAAGAAGTGAACCCCTGTTCTGATCGCAGTCACAGGCCGAGCTCGCTCAAGCTTGGATAATCCTTCGGCCGCGGACCGCGCCGATCCCAAGTGAACAGCCGGTCGGCGTCGCGGATCGGCAGATCGTTGATCGAGGCGTAGCGCTGGCGCATTAGCCCATGCGCGTCGAACTCCCAATTCTCGTTGCCGTAGGCGCGAAACCAGTTGCCCGAATCGTCGTGATACTCATAGGCGAAGCGCACGGCGATGCGGTCGCCTGCGAAGGTCCACAGCTCCTTGATCAGCCGGTAATCGAGCTCGCGGTTCCACTTCCGCGTCAGAAACGCCACGATCTCCGCCCGCCCGTTCAAGAACTCGCTGCGGTTCCGCCAGGCGCTGTCCAGCGTATAGGCCAGCGAGACCCGCTCAGGATCGCAGCTGTTCCAGCCATCCTCCGCCGCGCGGACCTTCTGAATGGCGCTGTCGCGCGTAAACGGCGGCAGAGGCGGGCGATCCTCGCTCATGGTTATCTCCGGTTTGAGCACACTTGCGCCGACTATTGCAGACCCGATAGATCGATGCAAAACCGAGCCAGTCCCGAAGCCCCAAAAGGAGCCTGCCATGCCCGACGCCGCAACCCTCGCCGAGCTCGATGCCGCAATCGCCGTGGTCCGCGACAATCTCCGCGAGCTGGTCGAGCAGGCCGCAGCCTATTCGGGCGCCGCGGATGAGGCGCGCAACGCCGACCGCATCGCGGCGCAAGAGGCAAAGCTGGAAGAGCTGTTGAAGAAGCGCGCCGCGCTGGCGAAATAGGCCCCGCTCCAGGTCGCCACGATTACGCGTTTGACCCCCTGCGACACGGCAGGAGTACCGTTGTCGCAGGTCGGGAACTTCGAATGTCCGGGACCGTTGCAGTCTTGAACGGGGGAACGTCCAAACCGGACTGTCGAAGGAGGTCGTTATCATGGAAGCCACTTGGAAACCCCACGAGAAGCACGGCGATCTGACAGAACGCAGCGATTTGCCGGACAGCGTGTTTGCCTTCCCAAAACAGCGCAAGGAGCCGATGACCGACGCCAGCCACGTCAGGAACGCGATTGCGCGTTTCGACCAAACCGTCGGCGTCTCCGACGCGGATCGCAAGCTCGCCTTCGCCAACATCAAAAAAGCGGCCAAGCATTACGGCATCGACATGTCCGAGACGGACTGGCACGAGCTTGGCAAGCACCCGAGCACCGGCCGGACCGCCGAGGACCGCAGCAAGTCCGCGCAACAGGCCGCGGCCACGCGCAAACAGCACGAAAGCCACAAGCACTGAGCGGGTCTGTGGGCCTGTCGGATCAATACAGCGACGCCTGCAACACGCCTCCGGCGCCTGACACGGAAGGTTGAATTGTCACGGCCGAGGCGGATTTGCAGACTGGGGCCATGGTGAAATATTTCCTATGGCTCGGTCTGCAGATCGTGTTGCTCGGCGTCGCTGTCGTGCCCGCGCACGCGAGGTCCGAATTTCTCGGCGCCACCTTTCCGTATCAGGCGTTCGACGCGTTGCCGGCCACGCCCATCACTGTGGGCGGCGCGACGCTCAACGTCGCGTTTGCCCCGGGCGAGTTCGCCCTGCCGCGCAGCGCGCTACTGGCCTGGCTCGAGACCTCGGCCAAGGCGGTCTCGGTCTATTACGGCAAGTTTCCGGTCGCCTCGGCACGCATCCTGCTCGTCCCGGCCCCCGGCGACGGCGTGCTCAAGGGGACAACCTTCGGCTATCGCGGCGCCGCCATCCGTCTCGTGATCGGCAGCGATAGCGACGAGGACGAACTTCGCCATGACTGGATCGTGGTGCATGAAATGACCCATCTCGCCTTGCCTGACGTCCCCAACCCGTATCTGTGGCTGGCCGAGGGAATCGCCACCTATGTCGAGCCGATCGCGCGCGGCGAGGCGGGACAGCTGAGCGCGGAAAAGATTTGGGGCGACATGGTGCACGATATGCCGAAAGGGATGCCGGAGGATGGCGACCGAGGACTCGACCGCACCCCAACCTGGGGCCGCACCTATTGGGGCGGAGCCATGTTTTGCCTGATGGCGGATGTCGAGATCCGTAAGCGCACCGGCAACAAGGCCGGCCTGCAGCAGGCGCTGCGCGGCATCGTCGCCGCGGGCGGCAATATGGAGCAGGTCTGGCCCGTCGAGCGCATCTTCAAGGTCGGCGACGAGGCGACCGGAACCACTGTGCTCACCGATCTTCACGCCAAGATGGGCGATGCGCCCGATGCGCCCGATCTCGACGCGCTGTGGCATGAGCTCGGCGTTTCGCTGCAGGGGCACCGGGTGAGTTTCGACGACAGCGCGCCGTTGGCCTCGATCCGCCGCGCCATCACCGCCCCGCCAGCGGGCTAGTCTCGCTCCGAGCCTGGCTGATAAACTGCTCCGGCAAAACTCGCTCGCGCAAGGGAAAGCCAACCCGATCGATGGGGCGTCTCCATGGACGAATTAGCGACGATTTTCAGCTTCAATAATTGGCCCGGACATTTGTCCTACCTGCTGATTGCGATCTCCTATTGGCTCACCAACATGTTCTGGTTGCGCCTGGTGGCCATTGCCGGGCTGTCGCTGGAGATCCTGTACTTCTACTTTTCCGGCGGGGATCTGCGCACCGGGATGGGCTGGGACCTCATTTTCATCGCCATTAACGCCTACCAGCTTTACCGGCTCTTGCAGGATCGCCTGTCGCTCCGGCTTCCTGAAGCCGATCGCGAGCTGCTTCGCAGCGTCCTCGCGGGCCTCGACGATGCACAGATTGCGCGGCTGCTGGTCGCCGGCCAGTTCAGCGACATCGCCGAAGGGACGACGCTCGCCGCGGAAAATCAGCCACTCGACAAATTGTTCTTCATCTGCGCAGGCCATGTGCGTGTGAAGATCGCTGGCCGCGAGGTGTCGCGCTTAGCGAAGGGCAACTTCGTCGGCGAGGTCGCCTTTCTAACCGAGAAGCCGGCCACGGCAACCGTGATCGCCGAGAGCAGTGTGCGCGCCCTCGTTTTCGAGCGATCGGCACTGAGCCGGTTCTTCCACAAGGAAGCGGAAGTGGCCGGATTGATCTATCAACTGCTGGGTCGTGAACTCGCCCACAAGATCAAGGTCAGCAACACCATGCTCTCCGCGGCGTCGGTTTGACGGCAGGGAGCGCGGGAAACGGGCAGGGGGACCCTTGAATTTGGCGTTTCCGGCAATATCTCTAAGGCGCGGTTGGAAACGACCGCTCGCTCACGGGGATTGCCATGTCGAAAGCGCTTCTGATCCTACTGCTGCCGCTCGCGCTGGCGGGCTGCGCCGTGGGCCACCTGAACATGACCCCGATGGCGCTTGGCCCGAGCGATAGCCCGAAATCGTCTTGCCTGACCTATGCCGATGGGCCCGCCTTCGGCGATTGCAAGGGTCCTGGCGCGGTTTCAATTCCCCAAGCGAGCAACTAGCCTCTGCTTCACGGTCTGGGAGACTTTCCGCTGATCCAGCCGGAGGTCTTACTGCTTTATTGTGCTCGTATCGTCGTGGTGTCCGATAAATCTATATTGATTAAAAGTCGACGAGACCTTTCAAGGTTAAGACTTACGGACAAAAAATCAGAAAAGACGCAAAGCATTTCATAATGTCGTGCCGATAGCGCGACACCATACGCTTTGCTGCTCGAAGGACAGAAGATCCGGAAGTTGCGCTATTTGCGACAGGTAGTCCCTCTTTATGCTTAACATCGGGAGGAGAGCTATGATCGAAGGACTGATCAATAGGGTGACCCCCGGCGGCCAGGAACAAGCCTCCGAGGGCGCAAGCGACGAGACCATAGACAGCGTGGCGTTGGCTGGAGCGGAAGCCATCCAGCGCATCATCACCGACCGTAACAACCTCCGAAACTGCACCAGCGCGCAACAGCGCGACTTGGTGGCTCTCAGCTCCATCAACCAAGAGCTGCGGCGCCGCCTGGGCCTGATCCGGCATCACTATGTCGAGCTGGCCACCAAAATTCTGACCCAGCTCGAGCAATTCGACCAGGCGACCAAGGAAGCAACCCGGGATTACAGCGTATCGAGTGGCGCGAGCGATGACGACAAGCTCGCCGCTCTCGCACGCCGTCTCAAGCCGGCGAACGCAGCATCGAAGCCGGCTGACGAGGGAACGTCGGTGGCGCGCTAGAGCGGAAAGACGATAGCGTCAAACCGCGTCTTTGGCGGCCTTCACCGGGCGGACTTTGAGGCTCTTGCGGGCCGGCTTCGCCTTGAACACGGTCGGCTCCTTGGTGAACGGGTTGATGCCCGTGCGCTCTTTGGTGGCCGGCTTCTTGATGACGACGAATTTGGCAAAGCCGGGCAGGAGGAAGGCGCCAGCCTTCTTCAACTCCTTGTAGCCGACGCTTGCCAGCGACTCGACAACCGCCTTCACGTCTTTTTTCGCCAGCGAGGTCTCGTCGGCGATTTTCTGGATCAGCTCTGATTTCGACATCATGCGATTGTTCTCCCCACATTCTCAGGCCCGGAACGGGCGTGCGAGTTTAAAGCCCTAAACGCGTGGCCGATTCGGGCCGATTTGTCTGCAAAATAAGCACTTCTGCTGAACAGCTCATTACTGCTCTCACCGGCACTCAGCCTATCACTCCGCGGCCTCGCCCGCCGCACCGCACAAATGTCGCAGCAGTTCCAGGGCCACAACTCGAACTGATAGGCTAGCGGCGAGCCGGGGTGCCGACGGCCGACGAGCCCCTGACGGCCGGCCTCGACCACCTGCCGCTCGCCGTGCGACGTTAGATCTGCGGACATCTTGCAAGGGGAGGCATTCTTGAGCGGCATAGCAATCGTGAATGCGCTGCCTGGCTGGGCGCTTGCCTGCATCGTCATCGGCGCTTGCGTCTGCTTCAGCGTCGGTCTGCAGCTTTTGAGCCGCTGGCGCTTCGGCGTGGATGTGCTGGTGCCGAACCAAGAGGTGGCGGGGTTCAAATTTGCGGTGGTCGGTGTCGCCTATGCCGTGCTCCTGGCCTTTGTCGTTATTGCCGTTTGGAGCGATTTTGAGCGAACCGAACGGGAGATGTACGCGGAAGCGGAACGGTTCTACAACCTGCACCGGAACAGCTACAACTTTCCTGAGGAAGCCGGACAAAAGACGCGGCAGGCCCTTATGGCCTACGCGATCGAGGTTCGCGATAGCGACTGGCCGATGATGGAAAGGGGGCTTCGCGGCAGCCCATCTGCTGCGGACGCCATCACCAGGCTGAGCCTAGCCGTCGGGCAGACCAAGTCTGACGATATCGCGCTGCTCCCGAGTGTTCTTCATGCCATCAATCTCATGCAACAGATCGCCGACTATCGACTGGAAAGGTTGTCGGATGTTGGCGGTCACGTGACACCGGCGATCTGGGGGGTCTTGCTGCTCGGCGCGATTGTTACTCTGGGCTACCCCGCGTTCTTTGCAGCGAAAAATATCGCGGCGCAGATCCTCATGACTGGAGGGCTCGCCGCAATCATCGGCGCGACCCTATTTCTGACGATCAGCATGAATTATCCTTTCTCGGGATCGGAGAGGCTGACGCACACGCCGTTTGACACTGTCATTCAGCGAATGCGGATGGAGAACGAGGCTGGATCGACCAGCCTCGAATGAACCAACGGCCTGAAGTTCGTCATCTACATCAACACCTTTCACCACCTGCTTCCGCAGTCCGCGCAGCTCGATTTGTGATCGGGCCGGCCCGCGAGAGGCGGGGATAAGTTCCGGCTGGCTGCTGCCGAGGGGAACCCGCGCGCCTAAGATGCGGGCACTGGCCACCGGGGGGAAAGCAAAATGGATCTCACAGCTCTTATCGTTCAGCTCGTATCGGGCGCGGTCGGCGGCAGCGCGGCGGGCGCGGCGGCCAAGCAATATTCGCTCGGCGCGTTGGGCAATGCGATCGCCGGCGCCATCGGCGGCGGCATTCTCGGCCAGCTCGTCGGCACCTTCGCCGGGCAGATGGTCGAAGGCTGGGTCGGCAATATCGCCGGCGGCGCGGTCGGCGGCATCGTCCTCACACTGCTGGTCGGCGTCATCAAGTCCATGACGGCGAAATAGCGGCGAGGGGCTATTTGTCCCCAGCGGGGGCTTGGCGGCGGAAAAATGTTGAGGCATGCTGAGGGGGTGCTCAGGCCGGAGGCTGAGTCTCCGCCGACCGGCCGGGCGACGCCATGACCTTAAGCAGCGCCCGGACGCGATCGCCACCGCTGGCGCTAAGGAGAAGCTGAAATGGGCAGTGTGAATCCTCCCAAGAAGCGGGACTACAGCGACAAGACCCGCATCGACCTGAAGCAATCCTACCAGGTCGCCTACTGGAAAGAGCGGTTCGGCGTTTCGGAGCAGGAATTGAGCGAGGCGGTGCTGGCCGCCGGCGCCTTGGCGAGAAAAGTGGAAGAGTATCTGAGGTCCAAGGACGCGCGCTAAGCACGCGCGCTGAGCTTGGGCGGTCGACGGTTGGAGCGCACGCCGCGCCGCCGACCGCCAACATGACACATCGGGACGACGCAACGATGAGGACTGGCATGATCGGCAATCGTCTCTACGCCGTCGCTGTGGCGGCCGCTGTCACCCTCGTCTCTTTCGCCGCGCTCGCAAGGACGGCCCCGTATGACGGCAGCTGGAACATGGTCCTCACCACGACCAACGGCCATTGCGGCGTGATCAAGATGGGCATGGCCGTCAACGGCGGCAAAATCTCCGCGACCAGCGGACGTTTCGTGATGCACAAGATTTCTCTGAACGGGCTCATCTCCGGTTCCGGCGCGACCAAGATTAATGGCGTGGCCGGCCCGCGCCAGGCCAAGGGCGTCGGACAGTTCACCAAGGCCAAGGGCACCGGCAAGTGGAACGGCACCGGACCCTCCGGTGTCTGCTCGGGCGTTTGGTCCGCCATTCGCGCCTGACGCAATCCAGCGCGCCATCGCCGGACTTGACCGGGCGACCCATTTCACACGCGCGTTGCTGCATCTCGACAAGACATGCGACTCCGTTGCCGCGATGCGCGACGCATCCGGGCTATGGGGAAGGGGGGCGGCGCGCCGGAAAGCGCAAACCTATGGTGTCCGCGTTCCTTTTGGGGATCGCGGCGGGCGCCTTCCGGCGCGCCAACATGCGCTCAAGTAGCGCGAGGCCGGTAGCGCATCACGCAACTCAACGCATGCGCATTTGCGGACGTCTGATCGGCGTCAGGCCGCGCTTTAGTCCGGTCCGTCGCGCGACAGCGCCGACCGAGCCTTCAGCCAGCTCCTGGCAGGGACTCGTATTGGTCCCGGGCGGGGCCCTGGCGCCGCCCGAGTGCCTTGTTGCGCAAGACCCGCGGGCGCCGCGCCTCGTCCCACGTCATGACGCCTCATGAGCGCGCCCCTTCAGTGGACAAGGCGAGGGGAGTGTAAGCAGATTCGAGAGGCGGTGATATGCTGGGCAGATAGTCACTCCCGCAAGGGGGAGGGGCGCGTTCGATCATCCCGGACGAAAGGCGCGAAAGCCGGGGGGGCCGATCCGGGGGCAAAGACCCCTCTCTGAGCAAGCGGTTCTGGATACCGGCCGCCTTTCAGGGGGAAGGAGGGGTGACGCGGCCGCGCCTGTTGTGCCAACTCGCGCTGCCGGACGAGGCAGACGAACGCAAGGAGAAACGCATGACCAAGCTGCATGACGAGGTGCTCGCGGCGAACGCGAGTTACGCCAAGACTTTCGGCGACAAGGCCAAGCTCGCCATGCCGCCGGCGCGGCGCTTCGCCATCCTCACCTGCATGGATGCGCGGCTCGATCCCGCCAAGTTCGCCGGCCTCGCCGAAGGCGACGCGCATGTCATCCGCAATGCCGGCGGACGCGCCAGCGACGACGCCATCCGCTCGCTGGTCATCTCGCACAAGCTGCTCGGCACCAATGAGTGGTTCGTCATCCACCACACCGATTGCGGCATGGAGACCTTCACCGACGAGATGATGCGCGGGCTGCTCAGACAGAGCCTCGACACCGCGCAGATCGGGCCGGGCGGCTGGAAGGATGTCGGCAAGGGGCCGGGCTCGGCGGAAGGCGACTTCATCGACTGGCTGACCATCAAGGACCAGGCCGAGAGCGTCGCCGCTGACGTGAAACGCATCAGGTCGCATCAGCTGGTGCCGGGCGACGTGCCGATCTACGGCTATATCTACGACGTGAAGTCGGGCCGGCTGATCGAGGTGCCCGCGGCGACGGAGGCGGGGAGGGTTTAAGGCGCGGGCCACGAAGCGACGGGAGTCACCAGTACGGCTTTAGTAAAGCTTGTCCTTCCAAAGCACGGCGATTCGCTCGAATGAAGAAGCGTGTGCTGACTTCAAATCCGCGATTGTCCGCCAGCGTGTGCTGACTTCAAATCCGCGATTGTCCGCTCCGTTTCCGTTTGGCGAATGCCCCACTCGGAAATGTTTAGGTAGACTAGTAGCGTCACAGGGCTCCCGTATCGTTTTTGGGCTTTGCGCTGTAGTCTGGTTCTGAGGGCGTCAGGTATGGCTTCTCCGCGCGCGACCCAGTTCTCGACTGGGTCAAGCCAGGTATCCGGCGCATACTCGTCGTTTAGCTCGTCGTCGCGTCGACGCTCAGGTTCAAGCACCTCAGTGATTTCCACAAATTTTGTAGCGCCGCCAATCTCTATGAAGGCGTCGGCCATTGGAGGGGTCCGAAAGCCGGAGTCGTTGGATATCCTCTCTCTTGGCAAACTCGGCAAGAACCCAAGCTTCCTGGAGGAAGCGAGTTCTGACAACGAGATATGAGCGCCATTGATCAAGGCGCGCTATGAATTCAGATCGCGCTGCCTCGTCGCAAGGGCTGTATGCGCTAGGTCAAAGTCACGCGACAACGGGTCGGTGTTTACTTCGTTTTTCATATCTTGTCGAGTAGGGGCCCGCTGCCTCGGCACGATATCTGTCAAACGCGCATAGAGGTTTTGAGAGTATAACAAGGCTTCGGAGCGACCTGCAATAGCTGTGCGAGAGGCGATTGCAATGTTGATCGCCCGAACATGACGATCATCGAGATAGCTGCGAATTCCCATCTGCTTTTTTCCCTGACGGGGTTACGGCAACGTCATGAGAAATCGGGAGCATATCTGGTCGAAGAAGAGGAGCTGCGGTGTTACGGGATGGTTAGCTTACTATAGGAAAGCCGACAAGTGCAAAACTCTTATTGGGATTTTTGATCCTACAACGCCTAATCCCCTAAAGTCTAAAGCCAAAGAGACGAGAATCCCAGGGTTGAGCAATCGTCAACGGATGCATTTCATTTGCGAGTGGCTCTCGCTCCGGACTTCTCGAACAAGTTGCGCTCATCAGGTGTCAGTTGCCGAAAATCGCGTTCGAAACTTTCAACTGCGGCCTGGAGACTCTGCTGAAAATCCGTTGCGTCCCATGCCTTGTCATGGAATTCAGGTGACCGCTTCCACTGATGATGTATGAACGTGTCCCAATCCCGCTTTTCCTGCTCGGTCAGTGACGGAGGCTGGTTCGCCCTGGCGGCCGACACTATCTTTTCGATAATCTGATCGGCCACATACTCTATCTCGGCGTGGAACTGCTCAAGCGAGGTCCTTTGTCCCGTCCTTGTTGATGGAGCTGTATACGTGAGTCTCAACAAACAGATTCGTGAGGGTGGTCTGTTTAACGCCGTTTTGAGATACCCTCTTATCAAAAAAGTATAAGCGCCCTTGATCGTCCACAAACCGAGCTTGAAGCATTCGCGGCACGGTATGTTGGCGCTTGGGAAGGTTCACGCCTCACGCTGCTCGGGCGGCGCTCCAGCACCTGCTTGAGATAGTGCCCGAGTATAGCTCGCCGGATGATTGGCGGCGACCCTCGGGTCAAGCCCGAGGGCAGGCCACATGGCCTTGAGCCGTCCTACCCAATCCAACCCAGCTCGCGCGCCTTGGCCAGCGCCAGGCGCCAGGAGCGGGCGACGAACTCGGAGCGGGGCAGGGGCGCGTGGCGGTCGTCTTGCAGAAAATGCGCGGCGAGCGCGCCGGCGTCATTCCGCTTGCGGTAGGACGCGAACAAATCCGTGCCCGGCAGCGTCACCATGATGGTGTCGTCGATCATCTCGACGACGAGCGCGGCGCTTTCCCTCATGCTGGCTTCCCTGCTTTATGCTTCTGCGCTACCGTGCTTCGCACAACTTGAGCGCTTTATTTTGCGCTACCGCTTCTACTTGAGCGCTTCGCTGTACGCACTGTGCGCGGGAGACCGGCGCCGCTTGGGTGAGATGGCGGCGAAACAGCGGCCTCTTCGTGCCCCTATTGAGAAGGAGGGCAATTCGGGAGGCGCGACAAGATCAGCGGGCGATCTCGATCGATTTCCTGATGGAGGTTTCGGCCACCTCCGCCACGGCGATGCGGGCGGCGAGGTCGGCGCGCACCCTGTCGTGCCAGGTGGCGAACTCCAGCAGCTTCTGCGCCAGGCGAAGCTGAGCCCGCAACGGCGCGAGCGTGCTGTCGAGCTTGGTCTCGAGCTGGTGGATCGCCCGCTCGAACTCCGCGTTCTCGGTGCTGAGCTGCGCTTCGAGCCGCTTGGCGCGGTCGCGTAAATCGTCACGAATGTCGCGCATGGTTTCCCCCGTTGCGGACTGTCGCGCACCCTTAACGGCGCGGGGCCGAGATGGTTCCCGGGGGAGGGGTCGATTCCTTTGCGGCTGTTGCCGGCGCGCATGGCTGACCGCGGCGTGAATGTCGCCGAACCTTGGACCCTCGGCGGTGCGCCTGAGGGCTAGGATTTGGAGGTGAAGCCCGGACTGCGGCGCTTCATGCCGCCCGGCCGTGCAAGATCGAGCATCGAAAAGCCGACGGCTTCCGGGGCAAGCCCCCAATCCGCCGCGAACGCGTTCGGCGTGGACGCCGGTCCGGGAAGGCGGGCAAATCCCGATCCATGCGTGGGTCAGCTGTGGCTGCCGCCGAGTGAAAATAGAGCGCATCGACGAGGATGGAAGCGCAAAGCCCTTGGGACCACTTCATATGGTTCCTTCGGAGAGCGTTCCTTGTAGGAAAGAAAAATTAATGCGAGGAAAGCTGGGTGCCGGGCTCGCGCGTTTCAAGAGGGGTCGGCGAGCCCGCTATCTTGGACCCAGACCTGTTGCGGGGGAGCAAATCTCACTGCCCCTTGCACAGCGGTGTTGGCTGCGGCGGCGGCGCCGGATGGTCCTTCTTGTATTGAACGAGGATCGGCCCGAGCGTCTCCTTGGGCCAAAATTTCGGCGAGCGAATTTCATTCAAGCAGGAGGCGTTCCAATATAATCCGGCGCGCGCCGGCGACCGGCCGGCCTTGACCGCTTGCGCCACGGCGGCGATGTCGGTCGATTCAGGATAGATGTACAGCGTGGTCGGCTTGTCCTTGACCATCGCCACGATTCGCTCGGCGTCCGACGCCGTCCAACTGGTGCAGCCATTGCTGCGGCCGCCGGCGTAATTCACCAGCGTTCCGAACGGGACGTAACCGTCTTTGTTCGCATACGGGCTGTCCGGATCCTTGCGAAGGCAGACGCCCCGCAACAACACGGCCGGATGCCCGCCGATGGCGCGCGGCCTCGCGTTCGCGGTGTCGCCGTCGCCGTCGAATTGCACGAACGAACGGATCAACGCCGCGAATTTTCCCGCCGAGTCGCGATAATAGCCTTTGAACGACGCGATCTCCTCGCCCGTCACGTAGGGGCCGCCGGTCGTCAGCTTGGAATCCATCGCATTGCCGAAATTCTTCGCGCAGCGGATGCCGTTTGAGAAATCCGCGATGCCTTTCAAATTGCGGCCATTACCGTGACCCGCCGGCACCGCGCGAAACGATTGGTCGGCTTCGCAGATCACATAGAACCGCCGCGCAAATCCGGCCGGACGCGTCGCGTCCATGGCGAAGTAGCAGGGATTTTTCACCGCGCCGTCGCTCACGTTCTGCATGTAGAGCGCGCGCGCCCGCTGCAAAACCACTTGCGAGATTTGTCCGTCGGCGTCGCCGACATGGGCCCGCAGCCAAGCCGGAATGTCCGCGGGCGGCTCCGCGGCGAAAGACACGGCCAAACCCGACACGGCGAGCACGATGAGGCCGACGCTCGTGCCGATAGCGAGAAGGAGTGATCTGAGCCGCAACGGATCCATCCCCCGAATCGAAGCATTTTGCACGCCGGCTTGGCATGCGTCGCTCATGCAAAAAGGACCATACCGCGCGGGCGAATTCAAGGCCTCGCGGCGGGTGAGGGCCTCGAAGCATTTGGATGCGGCGGTTTCCGCTATGGCTGGGTCAGCGGGCCAGGTTGAAAAAGACGCCGTCTCCCATCATTCCTTCGCCGACCCGAACCGAAATCTGCTTCGGCGGAGCGGGAAAAACCAGCGCCAGCTTGCATTCGAAACTTCCCTTGGGCGGGATCTTCCCGTCGCAGTGGGTCTTGGCGTAATCGTAGTCCCCGAGCTCGCCGCTCTCCGAGTGTACGTCGACGAAAAGAAGCAACGCAATTTCCTTCTCCTCGTCGCCGACATTGTGCATGCGCAGCACGACGTCCGCCTTGGCCCCTTCGATGGAAAACGACTCGAGCGTGACCTTGATCGTGCCGAACTGCTTGGACTCGCCAAGCTGTGAGACTTGACCCGTATTCACGGCAGTCTCGGCGACCGCGGATCGGGAGATGAAGACCGCAAGCAGGCCGAGCAGCAGCGCAGTCGATATCGATCTGGTCATTTCACTTCCACCGCTGAACGTTTATGCGTCGCCCAAAGCCTGCGGAATGGCGAAATCTGATGGTCATGTTTCCCCTCTGTCGGAGGGCAGATGTCACTCCGCCGCCTGCGTCTCTGCCGGGCGCTTGCCACCCGCCTTGCTGCTCGGCCGGCGCTTCAGCACCTGCTTGAGATATTGGCCGGTATAGCTCGCTTGGTTGGCGGCGATCTCCTCCGGCGTGCCGATGGCGACCACATGGCCGCCGGCGTCGCCGCCTTCTGGCCCGAGATCGACGATCCAGTCGGCGGTCTTGATCACTTCCAGATTGTGCTCGATCACCACCACGGTGTTGCCCTGGTCGACCAACTCGTGCAGCACCTCGAGCAGCTTGGCCACATCGTGGAAGTGCAAGCCGGTGGTCGGCTCGTCGAGGATATACAGCGTGCGCCCGGTGGCGCGCTTCGACAGTTCCTTGGAGAGCTTGATGCGCTGCGCCTCGCCGCCCGAGAGCGTGGTCGCCTGCTGGCCGACATGGATATAGCCCAAGCCGACGCGGGCGAGCGTCAGCAGCTTGTCGCGCACGGAAGGCACCGCCTTGAACAATTCGGCGGCCTCCTCGACCGTCATGTCGAGCACGTCGGCGATCGACTTGCCCTTGAACTTGATCTCCAGCGTCTCGCGGTCGTAGCGCTTGCCCTTGCACACGTCGCAGGTGACGTAGATGTCGGGCAGGAAATGCATCTCGATCTTGATGACGCCGTCGCCCTGACAAGCCTCGCAGCGCCCGCCTTTGACGTTGAAGGAGAAGCGGCCGGGCTTGTAGCCGCGGGTCTTGGCCTCGGGCAGCTCGGCGAACCATTCGCGGATCGGGGTGAAGGCGCCGGTATAGGTGGCGGGATTGGAGCGCGGCGTGCGCCCGATCGGGCTCTGGTCGATGTCGATCACCTTGTCGAGCAGCTCCAAGCCTTCGACCGCGTCATGCTCGCCGGGGAGTTCGCGCGCGCCGTTCAGCTTGCGCGCCACCGCGCGGTAGAGCGTCTCGACCAGAAAGGTCGACTTGCCGCCGCCCGAGACGCCGGTCACGGCCGTGAAAAGACCCAGCGGAATGTCGATGGTGACGTTCTTGAGATTGTTGGCGCGCGCGCCGACGACGGTGAGTCGCCGGCCTCTGGTCGGTTTGCGCCGCTGCTTGGGCGAGGCGATCTGCCTGAATCCGGTGAGATATTGTCCGGTGAGGCTGTTCGGATTGGCCATCACCTGCGCGGGCGTGCCCTCCGCCACCACTTCGCCGCCATGCACGCCGGCGCCGGGGCCCATATCCACCACATGGTCGGCTTCGAGGATCGCCTCCTCGTCATGCTCGACCACGAGCACGGAATTGCCCATGTCGCGCAGCGCCTTCAAGGTTTCTAGCAGCCGCGCATTGTCGCGCTGATGCAGCCCGATCGAGGGCTCGTCCAGCACGTAGAGCACGCCGGTGAGGCCTGAGCCGATCTGCGAGGCGAGGCGGATGCGCTGGCTCTCGCCGCCGGACAGCGAGCCGGAGGCGCGCGACAGCGTCAGGTAATCGAGCCCAACATCGTTGAGGAAGTTGAGCCGCTCCCTGATCTCTTTGAGGATGCGCTGGCCGATCTCGTTCTGCTTCGGCGTAAGGGTGCCGGGCAGCGCCTCGAACCAGGCGGCCGCTTCCCTGATCGACATCTCGGTGACCTGGCCGATATGCTTACCCGCGATCTTCACGGCAAGCGCCTGCGGCTTCAGCCGGTAGCCCTTGCACACATCGCAGAACTGCTCGGACTGGTAACGCGACAGCTCCTCCGTCACCCAGGCGGATTCCGTCTCGCGCCAGCGCCGTTCGATATTGTTGATCACGCCCTCGAACGGCTTGCTGGTGGAGTAATGCCGCACGCCGTCGTCATAGGTGAAAGTGATCTCGTCCTCGCCTGAGCCGTACAGCACCACCTGGCGGAACGCCTCGGGCAGCGACTTCCACGGCTTGGTCATCGGCTGGCGATAGGCCCGCGCCAGCGATTCCAGCGTCTGCAGATAGTAGGGCGAGCTGGCGGAGGTGCGCGCCCAGGGCGCGATGGCGCCGCGCGCGAGGCTCAAATTCTCGTCCGGCACCACCAGCTCAGGCTCGAAGAACAGCTCCGTGCCGAGCCCGTCGCATGCGGGGCAGGCGCCGTAAGGGTTGTTGAAGGAGAACAGCCTGGGCTCGATCTCCTCGATGGTGAAGCCGGATTCGGGACAGGCGAACTTCGCCGAGAAGATCACGCGCTTCGCCGTCTCGTCGGCGAACTCGGCGATGGCGATGCCGTCGTCGGTCAGGCCGAGCGCCGTCTCGAAGCTGTCCGCGAGCCGCGCGGCGATGTCGGGGCGCACCACGATGCGGTCGACCACCACGTCGATATCGTGCTTGAATTTCTTGTCGAGGGTCGGGGCCTCGGCGATCTCGTAGAATTTGCCGTCGATCTTGAGCCGCTGGAAGCCCTTCTTCAGCAGCTCTGCGAATTCCTTGCGGTACTCGCCCTTCCGTCCGCGCGCGATCGGCGCCAACAGATAAAGCCGCGTGCCCTCGGGCAGGGTCAGCACGCGATCGACCATCTGGCTCACGGTCTGGCTCTCGATGGGAAGCCCGGTGGTGGGCGAATAGGGGATGCCGACCCGCGCCCAGAGCAGCCGCATATAGTCGTAGATCTCGGTGACGGTGCCGACCGTCGAGCGCGGGTTGCGCGAGGTGGTCTTCTGCTCGATGGAGATGGCCGGCGACAGCCCCTCGATATGGTCCACGTCCGGCTTCTGCATCATGTCGAGGAACTGCCGCGCATAGGCCGACAGCGACTCGACATAGCGCCGCTGGCCCTCGGCGTAGATCGTGTCGAAGGCGAGCGAGGACTTGCCGGAGCCCGAGAGCCCGGTGATGACGACAAGCTGCTCGCGCGGCAGATCGAGCGAAACGTTCTTGAGATTGTGCTCGCGCGCGCCGCGGATGGAGATGAATTTGGAGGTCATTCTGTCTGCAATGTCGGGGGTGAGCGCCCTTTCAGCAAGGTCCGCAAAGGCTTAGTCCCCAGGAGGTTGGCGAGCAAGGGCAGGGGCGCAACAGGGGATAACGGCCTAAATCAGCGCGAGTTTCCTCAAGCGCGACCTGATGGCGCTGGCTTTGCGGCCAAGGCGTGCGGCGATGGCGTCCATCGGTCTCGCCTTGGCTGTGGCGCAGCACGAGGTCGTTCTCCTCGGCTGTGGTCCAGGGGGCATAGGCCTTGGCATGGCTCTCCCGCATCGCCGCCACCTCGTAGCTTGTCGGATAGGCCGACGCCCTCGGCGTGCGCGCAGCGGCCCCGACCCCTGATGGGCGTGCCTGGCAAGCGACCAGGAAAGCCTCCTGCTGGCGGACAACGCCGCCGGCATCGGCTGACAAGCCGGCCCGCGCCGCTGCGGAGGCCGACTGGAACTCGGCATCCTTCGCCACCGCCTGCGGATGCACCCGCAAGGCCCGCTCGTTGAGACCCAGCAGATGCAAGCCGGCGAGGGTGCGCAGCCGCGACAGCGCGACATAGCCCTGGCCGTATTCGAAGGCGCGGGCGAGATCGATCACCGCCGCGTCGAGCGACATGCCCTGGCTCTTATGCACGGTGATCGCCCAAGCGAGCCTGAGCGGCACTTGGGTGATGCTGGCGCGCTCGTGGCCTCCCTCGTCGATCTTCCAGGTCGAAGGCTCGGCGACGATGCGCTTTCCCCCGCGCGTGGCGACGACAGGGTGCCCCTCGTCGGGATCGAAATCCTCGACCACGCCGAGCGTGCCGTTGACGTAGCGGCCGCCCTGGTCGTTCTTGGTGAACATCACCGCGGCGCGCTTTTTCAGCTGGAGCCGCTCCGGCGACAAGCAGCCGCGCTTCAGCGCCTGCACGAACGGCTCGCCGCCTTTGGCGACCATGCTGAAGACATGCGTCTCGCCGCGGAGTTTCGCCAGTTGCTGCTGATTGATCTCATCGACAGCCACGTTGTGCGTGAAGAGCCGGGTGCAGTCCTCGGGCGGAGGGTCCTTGCCGATCTGTCGCGCGGCCAGCCGCTCGCGATGGATGCCGGTGCAGGCATTGGCGCGGATCGCGGCGAGCAGATCGAGAAACGGCTTGTCGTTCTGCCGGTGCTGCTCGGACAGGTAACAGACCGTGGGCGCAAGATCGCGCCAGGCCGAGGAGGCATGGGCGAAGTCGGAGCCGAACGGGTCTTCGCCGTCGCCGAGCGGCAGCATCGCCGCCTGCGCGTCGCGGCGGACGACCGGCGGCAGCTGGAAGAAATCGCCGACCAGCACGACTTGCAGTCCGCCGAACGGCGAGGGCACGCCCCTGATGTGCCGGCAGACCGTGTCCACCAAAGTCAGGCTGCGCGCCGGAAGCATCGAGATCTCGTCGATCACCAGGACCTGCGCCCGCTCGATGCGGGTCGCAAGCCGGCGATTGGCGGCGAGCGTATCGAGATCGCGGGCGTTGAGCGTCTCGCGCACGCCGATGCCGCTCCAGGCATGGATGGTCGTGCCGTGGCCATGCGTGGCGGCGATGCCGGTCGAGGCGGTATAGGCGAACTCGATGCCTTGCCGCTTCAGCCATTGGATGTAGCGGTTGACCGTGTGCGTCTTGCCGCTGCCTGGCTGGCCGGTGAGGAACACCGATGCGCCGGTCTTGAGCAAGGCTAGCGCTTCGTCCTGTGTCATGCCCGCAATGCCCCGCAATCCCTAGCGCCCGGTTGCAAGCCTAAGTCGGCCACCGCCCGAGCGGCAAGGGGAACACGCGATTTAAGGGCAGCGAGGATGACGGCGGCGTTGCCATCGTGCATAGATGCGCCCCGCCATGCAGCTTTCCCGTACGCAGACAGTCCTCCTCGTCACCGGCATCGTTCTCGCGGCCGCCATCGCCGAATATCTGATGGGCCATCCGCTCATCTGCAAATGCGGCTACGTCAAGCTCTGGCATTTCGACGTGCAGAGCGCGGAGAACTCCCAGCATCTCATCGACTGGTACACGCCGTCCCATATCATCCACGGCTTCCTGTTCTATGGACTGCTGTGGCTCGTGTCGCGCTATGTGCCGCTTTCCTTCGGCGCGCGGCTCGTACTCGCTGTGGCCATCGAGGCGTCGTGGGAGGTGGTCGAGAACACCGACTTCGTCATCAATCATTATCGCGAGATGACGATCTCGCTCGATTATTACGGCGACAGCGTCATCAACTCGGTGAGCGATATTCTATTCATGGTGTTCGGCTTCTTCCTCGCGGCGTGGTGGCCGGTCTGGCTCACGGTCGTCGTCGGCATCGCGCTCGAGCTGTTCGTCGGCGCCATGATCAGGGACAATCTGACGCTGAACGTGCTGATGTTCGTCTGGCCGGTCGATGCCGTGCTGAATTGGCAGCAGGGCAGGTGAGCTTAGAGATCCACGTGGATCCCGAACACCATATAGAGAATGAGCCAGAGATAGACGGCGACGGTCGGATAGAAGGTGATACCGAAGCCGAACGCGCGCATATAGGGATTGTAGTGATAGCCGACCCAGAACAGCACGCGTCCCATCAGGAATAGAGCGGTGAGGATGATCAGCGTGCGCGCTTCTTCCGGCGGGCAGTAGAGCGCAAGCCCGGCATTGCCGATGAAATAGAGAATGAACTGCTCAACCGTGTTGAGGATGAAGCGGTTGTTGATGTCGACCGCGGAATTCGGCTTGGGCACGCGCCCGACGAACATGGTCGGATCAAGCCGTTGTGCAGCGACGATGCAGATGGCGAGCACGGCCGGCAGAATGGCGATGACGGCATCCTTGATGACCAGCGCGATGCGGTCGCCAAGCGTCCAGTCGGTCGGCACCCAATGCCAGAGCAGCTTGCAGATCGCGAAGAACAGGCCGGAGAACACCCAGTTGCCGACCAGCACATAGATGAACGGCCATTGCCGCGGCGTGAAGCCGAGGACTGGCGCGGTCGGATGGCGGCGCGTGGTTGCGCGGCGCTTCGGCGCCTGTCGCTGCTCGATGGATCGCTGCATCTCTCCCCTCGTCTTGGGGCAAAGGGCCTCAAGGTCTTTAAGCCAAACCCGCCAACGGGCGAATCCTCAGGTGGTTCCTAAGGCATAGGGCGCAGCTTTGGAAATCTCAAGACACCAGGCTAGCAACACCACGCTAGACGTGTGAGAACAAAACAGGTACAAAGATGGCCTGGTGCTTGGCCTGTGGACAGCATGTCAGCCGACTGGCAGGCGGTGCCGCGCCGGCGCTAGACTGGGTCAGGCGCGAAACCCCGCGCATTTCCCGAGAGGAGGTTCTGTCATATGGCCGGATCGGTCAACAAGGTCATTCTGGTCGGTAATCTCGGAGCCGACCCCGAAATTCGTCACACCCAAGACGGCCGCGCTATCGCCAATTTGCGCGTGGCGACGAGCGAGAACTGGCGCGACAAGGCGAGCGGGGAGCGGCGCGAGAAGACCGAATGGCACCGCGTGGTGATCTTCAACGAGAACCTCGCGAAGATCGCCGAGCAATATTTGAAGAAGGGCTCCAAGGTCTATCTCGAAGGCTCGCTCCAGACGCGCAAATGGGAGGACCAGCAGGGGCAGGAGCGCTACACCACCGAGGTGGTGCTGCAAGGCTTCAACGCCCAGCTCACCATGCTCGACGGACGTCAGCGCGACGGCGCGGGCGAGGGCGAAGCGCGCAACGGCGGCGACTTTGGACGCTCCGGACCGCTCCCCGGTAAGGGCGGCGGGGGCGGCAAGAGCTTCGACAAGGAGCTCGACGACGAGATCCCGTTCTAGCCGGTCCGGCTTGCCGGTCGCGGACGATCCACACAAATCGATGTGATGCCCGGAGCTGAGTGTGTCGAGCAGAAAGGCTCTTGCGCATGCGCTGCCTGGTGACCGGGGCATACGGCTTCATCGGCAGCGCGGTGGTCGCGGCGCTGCGGCGCGAAGGCGCCACCGTCATCGGCGCCGGGCGGGATCTCGAGCTTGCGCGCCACATCCAGCCTGACATCGATTGGATCGCCTGCGACTTCAACACCGATGTCGAGGTGGCGCATTGGTTCCTGCGGCTGAAAGACATCGACGCCGTGGTGAATTGCGTCGGCGTCTTGCAGGGCAACCTGCGCGACGACGCGAGTCGCATTCATGCCGATGCGACCATCGCCCTGTTTCAGGCTTGCGCCACCGCCGGCGTGAAGCGGCTACTGCACGTGTCCGCCGTGAGCGCGGAGGCCGACCTCGAAAGCGCGTATGCGCGGTCGAAAGCCAAGGCCGATGCCGCGCTCAAGACGCTTGATCTGAATTGGCTGATCGTGAAGCCGTCGCTGGTGATCGGGCAGGGGAGCTATGGCGGCACGTCGTTGATGCGAGGGCTTGCCGGGCTTCCTTGTGTGCTGCCGTTGCCCGGCAAGGGACGCGAGCGCTTCCAGCCGATCGCGCTCGACGATCTTGCCGCGGGGCTCGCCAAGTGCGTTTTGACGGAGGCCCCCTCGCGCACCACGCTCTATGCCGCCGGACCCGAGGCTGTGAGCGTGCGTGACATTCTCGTCGCCTATCGCGCCTGGTTGGGTTTTAGCCCGGCGCGAGAGATTGTGGTACCGCTCCCCTTGCTTCGCCTGCTGCTTAAGCTCGGCGATGCCGCGGGCTGGCTCGGTCATGTCTCCTCCGCGCGCACCACCTCGCTGGTGCAGCTCCGTTACGACACTCTGGTCGACGGCGCAGCCTTCGCACAAGCGAGCGGGGTCGCTCCCAAAGGCTTCAGCGAGACGCTGCACACCTCGCCCGCCACATTGCAGGATCGCCTGCACGCGCGGAGCTTCTTCGCCGTTCCCCTGCTGCACGTCGCCCTAGCCGCGTTCTGGATTTTGACCGGCATTTTAACGCTCATGCCGGCAAGCTTCGCCTCCGCCACGGCGCTAGTGTCGGACGCGGGGTTGCCCGCCGGCTTCGCGCAAACGCTGGTGGCCGGGGCCTCGGTTGGCGACATTCTGCTGGGCGCACTGTTTCTGTTGCCGGGCTGGGTGAGGCGGGCAGGAACGGCGCAGCTCGTCCTGAGCGCGACCTATCTAATTGGCTTGAGCGTGCTCGCTCCCGGGCTGTGGACGGATCATTTCGGCCCTCTGCTCAAGGTCGTGCCGATGATGGCGGCGACCCTGGTGGTGATGGCGTTCGAGGAGAAGCGTTAGAGCATGGTCCGATAAGATCATGCTCGAAGAAAAGTGACCCGCGTGGACCTCTATCTCGCGCTGAAATTCCTGCACGTAGTTGGTGCCGCCGTTCTGTTCGGCACCGGGCTCGGCATCGCCTTTTTCCAGTTCAGGGCGAACTGGGCGGAGAGCCCCACGGCAATCGCCGCGACACTGCGAACCGTGGTTGTCGCCGATTATCTCTTTACCGCGACTACCGCCGTGCTGCAGCCCGTAACCGGTCTCCTGCTCGTGCATCTTCGCGGCGATGGCCTGGGCCAGTCCTGGATCGCGCTCAGTCTCGCGCTCTATGTGTTGATCGGGGTGTGCTGGCTGCCGGTCGTCGCGTTGCAGATCAGGATGCGCGACCTCGCCGAAGCCGCTGTGGCGGCGGGGGAGCCCACGCTGCCGCCACGTTACCACACCCTCGCGCGGCTCTGGTTCTGGCTCGGCTGGCCTGCCTTTCTCTCAATGCTGGTGATTTTCTGGCTGATGATCGCCAAGCCGGTTTGAGCCCCTCCGACAAACGAGAGCCCGGCCAACCTTGACGGCGGGCCGGGCTCGGTGCCCCCTGACGCTAGCCACTTACAGGGGAAGCAAAACTAGTTGGTTCTGTCGCCGTCGACATCCTCACGATCGCTCTTGTTGGCGCCCACCGTGAGTTTTTGCTCCGACAGGGTCTCATAGTCGGGGGCGGAAGCGAGCGTCTCCTTGCTCAGATCGGCCACGACCTTGACGCTGTCGTTTTCGTCGCGCGCAAGCTTCAGGTCCTCGAAGCGTACGGCCACGTCCTTCTCACCGAGGCCGAGGAAGCCACCGCTGCCGATCAGCACGGCGACGATCTTGCCGTCACGGTCGGTGACGAGATCGTTGATGTCACCGATATTCTCGTTTTTAGCGTTATAGACCGACTGGCCGATCAAATTGCTGGCGAGCCAATCGTCGCTGGCTTGTTTGGTCATGAACTGAGCACCGCCCGACGCGTCCGCCGCCTTGGGCGCCGCCGGCTCAATGGACAGCGGAGCTTCCGACGACTGCGTCGGGAGTGCTGCGGTGTCGCCCGGCTGCATCGGCGCCGGCGTCACCTGCGAGGAGTCGCCGGGAATCGGCGCCGCGGGATCGGATGGCTGCGCGGAGTCTGGCATCACTTCGGGGATTTGTGATGGCTGATTGACGGCAGGCGGAGTCTGCGCGCTGTCGGCAGGGAGTTGGGTCTCTGCCATCGCCGGCGACAGGCCGAGAAACAGGCCAACGGCCGTAGTTGCAAGAAATCTGTTCATGGTTTCGCTCCGTGTCTTCTCATCAGGGTTGGGGGGATGATCGCGGTGCGATCGGGCCGAGACCGTTATGATCTCTGGCCGGCTGAGGGGATAACGTTTCGGCCATAGAGAGGTTCCCCGAGTCCACCAACGATGGTATTCCGTAGACTGACGATCAATACTCAGAGGAGATCGCAAGCGAGGCGCTTCAGGCGTGCCATAACCAACGGAAAACAAACGATAATCAATCGATGCGCAAGGCCCTCAGCGCGGTTGCGAACGGCAGGGCAAATCAGCTATAGAGAAGCGTCTTACGGCCATCGTCTTCGGTCCCGCGCGAGGCGGCTTTCCGCCACCCCGCCGCCGATAGCGTGGACTTGGCTCACTTCTTTGGAACAGGCTTTCTCCGACCTTGGCTGACAACGACGAAACGAAGGTCGAGGGTCCAGCACCTTCCGACATCAGGCCCATCTCGCTCATCGACGAGATGAAGCGGTCTTATCTCGATTACGCCATGAGCGTGATCGTGTCGCGCGCGCTGCCCGACGTGCGCGACGGGCTGAAGCCCGTGCATCGCCGCATTCTGTTTTCGATGCACGAGAACAACTACACGCCGGATCGTCCCTACAACAAATCCGCCCGCGTCACCGGCGATACGATGGGTAAGTATCACCCGCACGGCAATCAGGCGATCTACGACGCGCTGGTGCGGCTGGCGCAGGAATTCTCCATGCGCCTGCCGCTGATCGACGGGCAGGGCAATTTCGGCTCGGTCGACGGCGATCCACCGGCGGCGGAACGCTACACCGAGGTCCGGCTCGCGCGCCCGGCCATGGCGCTGCTCGACGATCTCGAGAACGACACGGTCGATTTCCAGCCGAACTATGATGGCCGCGAGCGCGAGCCGGTCGTGCTGCCGGCGAAATTCCCGAATCTGCTCGTCAACGGCGCCGGTGGTATCGCCGTCGGCATGGCGACCAACATCCCACCGCATAATCTTGGCGAGGTGATCGACGCCTGCATCGCCTACTTCGACAATCCGGCCATCTCCATCGAGGAACTGATCGAGATCGTTCCCGGTCCGGATTTCCCGACCGCCGGTCTTATTCTCGGCCGCGTCGGCATTCGCTCCGCCTATCACAAGGGCCGCGGCTCGATCCTGATGCGCGGCCGCGTCACCACCGAGACCGTGCGCAAGGAGCGCGAGGCGCTGATCATCACCGAGATCCCCTATCAGGTGAACAAGGCGTCGATGGTGGAGAAAATCGCCGAGCTCGTGCGCGAGAAGAAGATCGAGGGCATCTCCGACATTCGCGACGAGTCCGATCGCCAGGGCATGCGCGTGGTGATTGAGCTGAAGCGCGACGCCATGGCCGATGTGGTGCTGAACCAGCTTTACCGCTTCTCGCCGCTGCAGAGCACGTTCGGCGCCAACATGGTGGCGCTGATCGGCGGCCGCCCCGAGCAGCTCAACCTCAAGGACATGATCCGCGCCTTCACCGAGTTCCGCGAGGAGGTGGTGGGGCGGCGCATCAAGTTCCTGCTGCGCAAGGCGCGCGACCGCGCCCATGTGCTGGTGGGCCTCGGCATCGCCGTGGCCAATATCGACGAGGTGATCGCGCTCATCCGCAAGGCTCCCGATCCCGCCACCGCGCGCGAACAGTTGATGACGCGCGATTGGCCGGCAAAGGACGTGGTCGCGCTGGTCGAGCTGATCGCCGATCCGCGGCACAAAGTGTCGGCCAAGGGCACTTATCGCCTTTCCGAAGAGCAGGCCCGCGCCATCCTCGATCTCCGCCTGCAGCGCTTGACCGCGCTCGGCCGCGACGAGATCGGCGATGAGCTCACCAAGCTCGGCGGTGAAATCGCCGACTATCTCGAGATTTTGCGCTCGCGCGCCCGCATCGTCGCCATCGTCAAGGACGAGCTGACGGCGATCAAGACCGAGTTCGGCACGCCGCGCCGCACCGAGATCACCGAGATGGTGGGCGAGGTGGAGGACGAGGACCTGATCCAGCGCGAGGACATGGTCGTCACCGTCAGCCACAAGGGCTACATCAAGCGCGTGCCGCTGTCCGCCTATCGCGCGCAACGTCGCGGCGGCAAGGGCCGTGCCGGCATGGCCACGCGCGACGAAGACTTCGTCACCCGCATTTTCATCGCCAACACCCACACGCCGGTGCTGTTCTTCTCGACGCGCGGCATGGCCTACAAGATGACGGTGTGGCGGCTGCCGCTGGCGGCGCCGCAGGCGCGCGGCAAGGCGCTGGTCAATCTGCTGCCGCTCGACAAGGACGAGATCATCACCACCATCCTGCCGCTGCCGGAGGACGAGGCGTCCTGGGCGAAGCTCGACGTGGTGTTCGCCACCAATTACGGCAGCGTCCGGCGCAACAAGCTCTCCGACTTCATCGAGGTCCGGCAGAACGGCAAGATCGCCATGAAGCTCGACGCCGGCGATCGTATCGTCGGGGTTGGGGTCTGCGCCGAGAGCGACGACGTGCTGCTCACGTCAGCCGATGGCCAGGCGATTCGCTTTCCGGTCACCGAGGTGCGGGTATTCAAGGGCCGCGAGTTTGCCGGGGTGCGCGGCATCAAGCTCGAGAAGGGCGACCAGGTCATCTCCATGGCCATCCTCAGCCATATCGAGGCCGCTCCCTCCGAGCGCACCGCTTATGTCCGCCAGGCGAACATGATCCGCCGCGGGAGCGTCGAGACGCAAGAGCCAGAGATCGAGGCGGAGGTCGAGAGCGAGGAGACGGTGGTGCTGACGCCCGAGCGCTACGCCGAGCTCAGCGCGCATGAGGAATTCGTGCTGACGGTGTCCGAGAACGGCTACGGCAAGCGCACGTCGGCCTATGAATACCGCATCTCCGGCCGTGGCGGCAAAGGCATCATCGCCATGGTCGTCAACCAGCGGAACGGCAAGCTGCTCGCCTCCTTCCCCGTCGAGGAAACCGACCAGATCATGCTGGTGACCGATGGCGGCCAGTTGATCCGCGTGCCGGTCCAGGACATCAGCGTCATGGGCCGCTCGACGCAAGGGGTGATTGTGTTCTCGACCGCCGAGAGTGAGCGCGTCGTCTCGGTCGAGCATATTCCCGACGAGAATGGCACCGAAGAGAACGGCGAGCCGGACGAGGTCGAGGTCTAAGCGTGGGCGTCGGACCGCGGGGCGAGCGAAGCTTCGATACGGCCTCCGCCGCTGATCTCGAGCAGCGACCGCGCCGCCGGCGAGCGCGCCGCCAGGGCCGGAAAGTCGCGCACCACCGCCCGGTTCCGCTCCGAATGGCCGATCACCCCCGCCGCCTTCAAGCGCGACATGATCCGCGACAGCGTGTCGGGGTTCAGCCCGAGATAATCGGCAATGTCCTTGCGATTGAAGGGGAGTTCGAACGCCACGCCGCCGGCCGCGTTCACGCCAGTGCGTAACGCCAACTCGATCAACAGGGTTGCCACTCTCTGCTCGCAATTGAACTGACCGAGTGTGGCGACATGCAGAGCCTGGCGCGCCAACTGGCTTGCCAGGGCCTGATCGAGATAGCGCGCGATCGCTGGATCGGAAGCCGCCAGCTTGTCGAGCGCGGCAAGCCGCATCCGCCAAACCTCGCCCGCGCCGGCCGAGGCAAGCGTCGCCTCCGCATGCGGGGGTACAAAATGTGAGCGGAACACATCGCCGGGAAACAGCATGGCCACGATCTGCCGCGAGCTGTCGGGAAGCGTGAGCTGAAGCGTCAGTACGCCGGAGCGGACGATGAACGCGGTCTCGCCGCCGTCGAAGGAGAGAGCGAGCGTCTGTCCGCGGCGGGTGCGGAGGATGGCGGCTTGCGAGCCGATCGCGGCGGGGATGGCGTCGAGCGCAGCCGCCTTGGCGGCGCTGCACAACGCGCTCGCGCTCGCCCGAGACTCGCTCCGTGTCTTCGTGCTGGATGCCATGACCACGGTCTTTCCCTCCCTCGGCGGAGTGCAACCCGCATAGTCGTCGGGCGCGGGCCGAGTCTTCGCCTTGATCTTGATCAACATGACGGGGCGGCCAATAGCGGGGCTTGGCGGCCACGCCAGGGCGCAAAGACCTGACTTGGATCAAGAAAATCTGTGTCGTTCCCGCAACACCCGCCGCGAGATGCGCGCAAGTCTGACCCCTGTCAGCACCAGTTGCCGGACGGCGCTTTGAGCGCGCGGCAGCCAGTTCCAAGAATAGAGCGCTGAACGGATTGCGCGCGCAGACGGCGCTTGCGGGACATGGGGGACGTTAAGATGACAAGATTGGCACGCGGCGCCATGGTCGCCCTTGGCGTGGGACTTAGCGTGATTGGCGGGGCGTTCCCCGCCGTGGCCGGAAGCGACGATGGCAATGTGCAGGTGCGGGTGCTGGGCACCGTGGTCGATCCCGTCACCGACGCCACGGTCAAGGCGGGCGGCGTCACGATCCCGGGCGCCGACGCCGACGTCAGCACCGAAGTCATCCCGGCGCTCACCCTCGGCTACTACCTGACCCCGAATCTCGCGCTCGAGCTGTTCTGCTGCTTCGCCAAGCATCAGATCGACGGCAAGGGGACGATCGCCAGCCTCGGCGAGATCGCGGACACGTGGATCTTTCCCCCCGCTCTGACCCTGCAATATCACTTCACCAGCCTGGGCAAGTTCGAGCCTTATGTCGGCGCCGGCGTGCAGTACATCAACTTCTTCGACACCGGCACCGGCGACAACGCGCTCGGCGCGACGAAGGTCAATATCGACCCGGCCTGGGGCTTGACGCTGCAAGCGGGTTTCGACGTCTCGATCGGCAATGGCTGGTCGATCAACGCCGACGTGAAGAAGACCTTCCTCGATACGGAAATTTCCTGGAATGGGACCGGCATTCGCGCCGATGCCGATCTCGATCCTTGGATCTTCTCCGCCGGCCTCGGCTACCGCTTCAATTTGTTCGGCCATTCCGCTCAAGCCGCCCCAATAAAGTAAACGACAAGATCCTTGGGGGTGCGAAGGGCCCGGCCGCGCCGCCGGGCCCTTTTTGCTGCTCAGCGCTTGCCGATGCATGACCTGCGCGGCTAGAAGGTTGCACGCGCGACCGGGCATGACGCCGTCGTGCCATAGGAGTGCAGCCAAGTGCGCGTCGGCCTTTATCCCGGGAGCTTCGATCCCGTCACCTTCGGCCATGTCGACATCGTCCGCCGCGCGGCGCATCTCGTCGACAAGCTGGTCATCGCCGTCGGCACGCATCACGACAAGCATCCTCTGTTCACCGCCGAGGAGCGGGTGAAGCTCACCCAAGAGGTGCTCGCCCCGGTGGCGAAGGAGGTCGGGCTAAAGCTCGAGGTGACCACCTACGACAATTTGACGGTCGAGGCGGCGAAACGCGCCGGCGCCACCGTCGTCATCAGGGGCCTGCGCGACGCCGGCGATTTCGATTACGAGATGCAAATGGCCGGCATGAACCAGGCCCTTGCGCCGGAGATCGAGACGGTGTTTCTGGCCTCCTCGCCGAATTCCCGCCACATCGCGGCGAGTCTCGTCCGCCAGATTGCCGCAATGGGCGGCGACGTTTCGTCCTTCGTGCCGAAACGCGTCACCGCGGCACTCAACAAGAAATTCGCCGGCTAGTCCGGTCCCGCCACTGGTCCAAGGAGGAAATATGCGACTTCAGGCAAGCATCGCGTTGGCCGCCTCTCTCAGCCTCGGTCTTCTGGCCGCGCAGGGCACGGCCCAAGCCGGCAACCTATCAAATCCGTCCGCCCTCACCGAGCAGGCTCCCCCTGTCTACAAGGCCAAGTTCGACACCAGCAAGGGCAGCTTCGTCGTCGAGGTGCATCGCGACTGGGCCCCTAACGGCGCCGACCGTTTCTACAATCTCGTCAAGAACGGCTTCTACAACGATGCGCGCTTCTTCCGCGTGATCAGCGGCTTCATGGTGCAGTTCGGCATCAACGGCGATCCGAAAATCTCGGCGGTCTGGCAGAACGCCAATATCAAGGACGATCCGGTGAAGCAGAGCAATACGCCCGGCATGGTCACTTTCGCCACCGCGGGACCGAATACCCGCACGACGCAGGTGTTCGTCAATTTCGGCGACAATGCCAGCCTCGACGGGCAGGGCTTCGCCGCCTTCGGCCAGGTGATCTCCGGCATGGATGTGGTCGAGTCACTGTTTGCCGGCTACGGCGAGGGCTCGCCTCAAGGCCACGGCCCCAACCAGGGCATCGTGCAGAGCCTCGGCAACGCTTATCTCGAAAAGGCGTTTCCCAAGCTCGACTACATCAAGACGGCGACAATCACTAAATAGCGCCTGCCCGCAAACCAAGGAGCGCTCCCATGGCAAAACCAGAAGACACCCTCATCATCGAGACCACCAAGGGCCGCGTGACCGTGGAAATGCGGCCCGACCTCGCGCCCGGGCATGTCGCCCGCATCAAGGAGCTCGCGCGCAAGGGCTTCTATGACGGCGTCGTGTTCCACCGCGTCATCGACGGCTTCATGGCCCAGACCGGCGACCCGACCGGTTCAGGCATGGGCGGCTCCGGCCAGAAGCTCAAGGCCGAGTTCAACAAGGAGCCGCATAGCCGCGGCACCGTGTCGATGGCCCGGGCGCAATCGCCCGATTCCGCCGACAGCCAGTTCTTCATCGTCTTCGACGACGCGAGCTTTCTCGACAACAAATATACGGTGTGGGGACGCGTGATCGACGGCATGGAGAATGTCGACAAGATCAATCGCGGCGAACCGCCGGCAAGTCCCGACAAGATGCTGACGGTGCGGGTCGCCGCCGACGCGGCGTAAGCGCGTCTCCCGTGCGGGTCGATGCGTTCGACTATCATCTGCCGGAGGAGTTGATCGCGCTGAGGCCGGCGAGCCCGCGCGACGCGGCGCGGCTGCTGGTGATCGATCCCGGCGCGGCGCCCGCCTTCGTCGACCGCACCATGCTCGACCTTCCCGGCTTGGTTCAGCCGGGCGATGCGCTCGTGTTCAACGACACCAAGGTGATACCGGCCGAGCTCCACGGCGCACGCGAACGGGACGGCGCTTCCGCGCAGATCTCGGTGACCTTGATCGAGCGGCTCGGCCCCGAGCGCTGGCTCGCTCTGGCTCGCCCGGCCAGGCGGCTCAAATCCGGCGACCGCATCGTGTTCGGGGATCAGGCCAATGTCTGCCTGCTCGGCGGCTTGGCGGCGACGGTCGAGGCGCGCGGCGAGGAGGGGGAGGTGACGCTTCGCTTCGAGCTGAGCGGGCCCGCGCTCGACGAGGCGATCGCCGCGCTTGGTGCCATGCCGCTGCCGCCCTATATCGCCTCGCGCCGTCCCCCCGACGCGCAAGACTGCAGCGACTACCAGACCATATTCGCGCGGGAAGAAGGGGCTGTCGCCGCGCCGACCGCTGGGCTGCATTTCACCGGACGGTTGATGCGGGCGCTGGATGCGCGCGGCGTCTCGCGGCATTTCGTAACGCTGCATGTTGGCGCCGGCACATTTCTTCCCGTCAGATGCGCCGACACCGCGGGCCATGTCATGCATGCGGAGCGTGGACACATCACCGCCGACACCGCCGCGGCCCTGAATGAAGTGAAGGTGCGCGGCGGCAAGATCGTCGCGGTGGGCACGACCGCGCTCAGGCTGCTGGAGAGCGCTTCCACCGCCGATGGCAGGCTCGAGCCCTTTCAAGGCGAGACGAGCCTGTTCATCACCCCGGGCTATCGCTTCCGCTTTGTCGATCGGCTCTTGACCAATTTCCATTTGCCGCGCTCAACCCTGTTCATGCTGGTCTGCTCGTTCTCCGGCCTCGAAGCGATGCGGCGCGGCTATGCGCATGCGGTCGAGGCGGGCTATCGCTTCTACTCCTATGGCGACGCGTGCCTGCTCAGTCCAACAAGGAGCACAGATTGACCGCGCCCTTTTCCTTCACGCTCAAAGCGCAGGACGGCAACGCGCGCACCGGCGCCATAACCACGCCGCGCGGCGTGATCCGCACGCCGGCCTTCATGCCGGTCGGCACGGGCGCCACCGTCAAAGCCATGTTCCCTGAGGACGTGGCGGCGGCCGGCGCCGACATCATCCTCGCCAACACCTATCATCTGATGCTGCGGCCCGGCGCCGAACGCATCGCCAATCTAGGCGGCTTGCACACATTCATGCATTGGGAGAAGCCGATCCTCACCGATTCAGGCGGTTATCAGGTGATGTCGCTGGCCAAGCTCAGGCGCATCGACGAGCGCGGCGTCACCTTCCAGTCGCATATCGACGGCGCGACCGTCGAGTTGACGCCGGAGCGCGCCATCGAGGTGCAATGTCTGCTCGGCGCTGACATCCAGATGGTGCTGGACGAATGCACGCCGTTTCCCGCCACGCGCGAGGAGGCCAAGACGTCGCTCGACCTATCGCTGCGCTGGGCCGAGCGCAGCAAGGCCGCTTTCTCCGTGCACGCCGCGGCGGGTCAGGCCTTGTTCGGCATCGTGCAAGGCAGCGTCTATCCCGACCTTAGGGAACAGAGCGCGCGGGCGCTGCTCGCGATCGGCTTCGACGGCTATGCGGTCGGCGGGCTCGCGGTCGGTGAAGGGCAGGGGGCCATGCTCGACATGGTCCAGGTCGCGACCGCGATCCTCCCCGCGGACCGGCCACGTTATCTCATGGGCGTCGGCACGCCGGAGGATCTCCTACTGTCGATTGCGCGCGGCATCGACATGTTCGATTGCGTGATGCCGACCCGCTCAGGCCGCCACTGCCAGGCCTTCACCTGGGGCGGCCGCCTCAATCTGCGTAATGCCCGTTATGCCGAGGACGCGACCCCGCTCGATGCCGAAAGCGCCTGTCCCGCCGCGCGCTACGAGCGGGCCTATCTGCATCATCTGGCGCGCTCGGGCGAAACGCTTGGCGCCATGCTGCTGAGCTACGCCAATGTGCAGTTCTATCAGGAGCTGATGGCGCGCGCGCGGGAGGCAATCGAGGCGGGGCGCTTTGCCAGCTTCACCGAGGAGCTTCGCCGTCGCTACGCCAAGAGGTCGGATGAGCCCGAGGAGACTTAGGCCTGCTGTCCGGGCGTCGATCGCAGGATGCAGCCTTTGACGCGCCAGTCGCCGCTCTTCATCTGCTGGAGCTGAAACTCGGCGAGCCATTCATGCTCGGTGCTGTCGGTAATCAGCACTTGCTGCACGGTGCGCGGGCCGATCTGTTCAACGCCGAGAAAAGCGAAACGCCGGGTATCAAGCACGGTCGGCATTTCCTGCGCGAGCAAGCGAAGGAATCGGTCCGGCTCGCCGAAGAAGCGCTGCGTCGAAGGGGTGAGCTTGGCGAAGGCTCGTTTGGCGTCGCGCGCGGCATAGGCGCGGATTTGCAGCCTGATGGCGTTCTGGATGTTACGCCTCTCCGTAAGCGAGAAGCCTTTGGGCGCTTCGGCTCTGAGGGCGACCGGTTGGAGCAGGGGCTTGGCGGCGGCGGAAGCGAAAGCCTCGTGACTGGCCATCAGCGTTCCGGCGAGACTCGCCATTTGCGTGGCGAGCAGCGCCAAGCCGGCGAACGCGAAGCCAGCAAAGCTCGCCCAGATTGCTCCCTTGAGCTTGGCTTGCATTGAAGCCCCACTCCCCAGCGCGCAAGTCAAGCTCAACAACACCGGGCGCCGCGGAAAGTTGCACGATGGGCGAGAATTATTGCGTGGCAATGTCCGCGGCCGGACCGCTCTTGGCCGCGCCCACCGCTTTGCGCTCCCGCGCAAGGAGGTAGAGCCCCGAAACGATCACCACGGCGGCGCCCGACAGCGTCCACAGGGTGGGCACGTTGTCGAAGATGAGATAGCCCGCGACCGACATCCACAGCAGGCCGAGATAGATGAACGGCGCCAGCACCGGCGCCGGCGCGCTGCGATGCGCCAGGATCAGCAGCCAATGGCCGAGGCCCCCCCAGAAGCCGAGCGAGGCGAGCAGCGCATATTGCAGAGCGCTGGTGGGCCAATGCCAGGCGGCAAGCGCGAAAGGCGCGAGGATCAGCACGCCTCCGAGCGGCGTGTAGGTCTGCGTCACCTCGGGCGGATCGAAGCCGGCGAGATAGCGCGTGGCGAGGTTGTAGAGCGCATAACCGAAGGTCGCGACCAGCGCCAGCAGCATGGCCCAGTGCACCGTGCCAATGCCCGGATGCACCACCAGCAACACGCCGATGAAGCCCGCGCCGATCGCCACCACGCGATGCCAGCCCACCCATTCGTTGAGCAGGGGCCCGGCGAGCGCCGCGACCAAGAGCGGCGTGAGGAAGAAGATGGTGATGGTCTGATCGAGCTGGAGATAACGCAGCGCCAGAAAGTTGAACCCGGTGGTCACCACCATCAGCCCCGAGCGCAAGATTTGCACCACCGGCTTGGCGGAACGTAGCGAGGGCTTAAAGGCGAACGGCCAGAGCGCGACGGCGCTGAACACCACGTGGCCCACGAAGCGGACCCAGGTCACTTGCGCGACCGGAACGGCCTCCTTGACGATCAGATACTTGCCGGTGGAATCGAGCGCGGCGAAGCACAACGTGGCGAGCGCCATCAGCCCGATCGCCTTCAACCTTTGGCGCGCATCGACGTCGGCGGAGGCATTCGGGAGGGGCGTCATGACGGCGTGTTTCTGCATCAATCCTTGCCAAAACACCATCGGCGGCTAAGGTCGCGGGCGGTCCGCCAAGGCGGTACTCGTGAGGAGGAGAGCGTGGCTGACATTCGCGCGATCTGCGCCATAGGCCAGCGCGGGCAGCTTGGGTTGAATGGCCGGCTGCCCTGGGAGGGCAACAAGGGCCGCGAATATGTTGCCGATGTGGCGCGCTTCTTCGAGGTCACCCGCGGCCATGTGATCATCGCCGGACCGACCACCATCGCCTCGATCCCCGCATTCGCTTACGAGGACCGGACCATCTGCGAGATCCGCTCGATGCACCACCCGGAAGAGGTCCTGGCCTGGTTTCCCGACCGCGTCGTGTTCGTGGGCGGAGGCCCCCCGGTGTGGGAGACCTACGCACCCTATATCCGCCATTGGGACATCAACCGGCTGCCCTATGACGGGGAAGCCGACCGCTGGTTCGATCCCGCCTGGCTCGTCGCCGCGGAAAAGCCGGTCGCTTGAGCCCGCTCGTTGGCGATTGCGAAAGCATTGCGGCACGTTGGCTTAGGGCGCCGCCGCGAGGGCCGCTAAGGTCGCTGGCGTCGGGGGTGCGCGGAGGACCACATGCGCTCTCATTCCCCCTCTCTCACCGGTTTTGCCGCAGCTGCTTTCGTTGCCGCGCTCTGTATCGGCGGCATGGCGCTGGCCGCGACCGCCGCTAGCAAGGACGAGGCGGCGGCGATGGTAAAAAAAGCCGTCGGCGCCATCAAGGCCGAGGGCCCCGGCCAGGCCTATCCCGAGATCAGCAATCCGTCCGGCAAGTTCGTCGACGGCGACCTTTACATCGTGGTCTACGGCCTTGACGGCATGGTGCTCGCGCATGGCGCCGACGCCAAGCGCATCGGCACCAATCAGCTCGCCGACACGGATCCTGACGGCAAAGCCTTCGTGCGCGAGCGCGTCGAGCTCGCCGCGACGCATCCGAGCTTCTGGCAGACCTACAAATTCATGAACCCCGTGACGCACAAGGTCGAGCCGAAGGACATGTATTGCGAGCGGCTGGATCAGACCGTGGTGTGCGGCGGCGTCTATCAGCTCTGCGTGGGGCGCCTAAGGCGCGCTGCGCAGCGCCTATGCCACGGCCGAACGCGACTTGGTGCCAAAATCTTAAGTTGAGAGGTGTAAATTCGCCGCAAAAGCGCAGAAAACGGCGGCGGAGGTTGCCAGCTGCACATTTTTGCTGTTCCGATTTGGATCAGTCGAGGCTACCATTTATGGGGCATGATTGGGGCGGGGCACGCCTTATCCATGCCGCGCGGAAACCCAATTCTGCGATTAGGGATATGGATCTATCGCCTGTCGACGACCGCCAGGAGGTCGCCATCGAAACCGCAAACGACCCTCTCTTCACCGCCGAACAGATCGGCTGGCGCTTCGCGCTCGGCACTCTGGTTTTGGTTGGGGCCTACGCCGCTTGGCCGCTCATCCCGGTGGTGATGATGACCGATCTCGAACCGGGCGCGAAAGCCGGCTTATCAGGATTGTTGGGCGCGACGCCCTTCATGTCGAAATTCATCGCGCTAGGGATCATGGGGCGCCCGGCCTATTATTTTCTGAAGCGCAACCTATTCACGCGCATCCGCCGCTGGGCGGCGCGCCCCGCCGAGTAGTTTCCAAGCCACAAGAGAAAAACAAAGGCGCCGGCTCGAGGCCGGCGCCCGACGCCTGGCAGGCGCAAATCCGTGCGCGCTTAGTAGCAATAGTCCCAATAGCCGCGATACATATACGGGTCGGCCCAGTACCAGCAGAGATTGGGCTGCGGCGCATACGGCACGATACCCACGCCGGTCGCCGCTAAGATCGAGCCGAGCACGATCCCGCCGACGAACTGGCCATAGTAAGGCCGGTGATTCCAATTGCGCACATAGGCGTGGTTGTTCCAATTCTTGTTCCAATTATTATTGGAATTGGTCCAATTCTTGTTCCAGTTTTTGTTCCAATTCTTATTTTTGTATTTGTAGTTGTTGTTGCTCCAGTTCTTGTTATTATTGTATTTCCAATTGTCGCCCTTTTTCCAGTTCTTATTCTTATTCCAGTCCTTCTTGTAGTTGTCGGCGACGACGATCGCGCCCGCTGGCAGGCCCTGCGACGCCGCAGGCAGGCGCGAAGCCTCCGCATCTTGAACGGCCGCGCGAGCGGGCGCGCTCAGGCCGAAGCCCGCGGCGACAGCAAAGGCGGCGAGCACATAGTGAAACCGAATCATGGGGGTGTTCCTCCGAATCGAAGATTTGCCTGAGCAGTGACAAGTCATGGTGGCGGATATGAGACGATCCGGTCGCTCAACCGAGGAAATCAAACCCGAAGAAAAACAAAAACCCCGGAACCCGGGGTTTTTGCCAATGCTGGCGAGGGCCAGCCAGCCGTGAATGCGGGGAGCATTGCCGACTGGCCCAGTCTGCCGAATCCAAGAACGGTCGACGTCGGCAAAAGGTTCCGGGGTAAAGGCGATGCATCGCATCGCACGCAGGCCTTGGCGAACTCGCGGAGGAACCCCACACGAGTTTCGACGTTGAAGGCATCGGCGAAAGCACGTCCCGCTCGGAAGCGGAGTCGTGTCAGCGACAGCCGCCGCTTTTCCGTAGAGGGGGCGCCGATCCCCAGCAGGGCGCCCCCTTTTGCGTTCTCGCGAAATAGACGACATTTGCAATGACTTTGCCCACGGCCTCGTAAGCGTCCGGCTTGATCGGCGCGGCTGCTACGCCATGTCTGATAGACGCAACCATTTTTCCGGTGCTTCGTTCTGCCGATGGCCGGTGGTTTTGCGAAACCAGCCAACTCAACATAGGGCGGAGATGCCCATTCACGGAGTATCCCACATGAAGAAATATCTTATCGCGGCAGCGTTGATTGTCGGCTTCTCGGTGCCGGCTCTGGCAGTCGAGACGTTTTACATCATGTTCGACAACACGATGAAAGGCGCGGGCGCCTGTTCGATCATGACCTCGGAGCCGACCGACAAGAACCGTTACAAGATGATGGGCAAATACGGTTCGAAGGGCGACGCAGAGACGGCGATGCATTCGATGAAGGAATGCGGATAGTTTCAGCAGGCGCATGTGCTGGTTAGGTTCAACATGCGCAGGTGAAATTAAAACGGGGCGTCGGGTCACGGACTCGGCGCCCCGCTTTTTTCTTTGGAGTGGGCAGGCTAACTAAGGAGGTGTCAAAGGACATGGTAAAGGCCTCCCCGTCCCAACCGGGCGGCACGGGTCTTGCTAATCGCACAGTGATTAGAATTTTTGGCTCGGTCTCAAGTTGCCCTAAGCCCGCATTCGGGTAGGGCAATAGGGCCTCTTCGCTCGAACTCCGTCGAGCGGATGGAGGGAGACAGCCCAAATGATGAATCTGGTCAAATGCTTCATCAATAACGACTCTGGTTCAACGGCAGTCGAGTACGCTCTGATCGCCGGCGCCATCGTCGTTGCCGGTTACGCGTTAGGGCGAGGAGATCGAGATGGGGCGGAGACAGCGACACCAGATTGGATAGACGGCTTATGAGTTCGACGAGGTGGCTGACAGGGTGGGTGCGTGGAACACGGCGGCGATGAAGGCACGCAAGCCAGAGCGCATGGAGATCGGTCGATGAAGTGCGTCGGGTGCATCAAGCCTGTCCTGTGGTAGAGGTATAAGCATTGTCGCAGACGGACTTGCTCCCTTGAGCCATCGGTGTCCGCTTAGTGCCAATAGCGGACATTGCGACTGCTTTCAGCCTCAAACATTTACTTGAGTACCGATCTCAACAACACGATCAGTCGGCAGTTGGAAGTAGCTGCTCGCATCGTCAGCGTTTCGAGCCAGCAAGATGAACAAACGGTCCTGCCACGCTGGCATACCGGAGCGCGGGTCTAACCGCACTGAGCGGCGCGACAAAAAGAACGATGTCGACATGATATCGAAGCTTAATCCCTCTTTGCGTGCCAGCCCGAGCGCCTTTGGCACATTTGGCGTCTCCATGAAACCGAAACGGAGGAGCACGCGCTGAAACGAGCCACCCAGGGACTCAATTGTCACGCGCTCATCCACTGAAACGCGCGGCGTGGTTTCGGTGGTCATGCTGAGGATGATGTTCCGCTGGTGCAGCACCTTATAGTGTTTGAGACTGTGGAGCAGGGCGGTTGGGGCGCTGTCCGGGTCTGCCGTGAGGAACACAGCCGTCCCGGCCACCCGGCAAATTTGTGTCTTCTCGAGACTCTCGATCAGGCCCTCGATTGGTGTTTCCAGACGCCGCGTTTTCTCGCCCAGAATTCTCGCTCCTTTACGCCACGTCAGCATGACCACCATAACCATGGCGCCGATCAGCAGCGGTACCCAGCCGCCTTGGAACACCTTGAGCATGTTGGCTCCGAGGAAGACGAGGTCGATCAAGAGGAATGGAATCATCAGTGCCGCCGCTGCCCAAAGCGGCCAATTCCAGACCCTCCAAACCACGATGAACGCCAGAGTCGCCGTCACCACCATGGTTCCCGTCACGGCGATGCCATAGGCCGATGCGAGCGCGCCAGATGACTTGAACAGAATGACGAGGAGAAGCACGCCGATCAGCAGGAGGATGTTCACACGCGGCATGTAGATCTGGCCGAACTGCAACTCCGACGTGTGCCGTATCTCGAGCCTTGGCAGGAGTCCGAGCTGGATCGCCTGGCGCGTCAGCGAGTAGGCGCCCGTGATCACCGCCTGACTGGCAATGACGGTGGCGGCAGTGGCAAGCACGACCATCGGCAGCAGCGCCCAATCCGGGTAGAGCAGAAAGAAGGGGTTCTCAATCGCTTTGGGATTGGCAAGCAGCAATGCCCCTTGGCCGAGATAGTTGACGGTCAGCGCAGGAAGCGCCACGGCAAACCAGGCTGCGCGGATCGGTCCTGGACCAAAATGGCCGAGGTCGGCGTAAAGCGCCTCTGAGCCGGTTACTACCAGAAACACAGCTCCGAGTGTCGCCAGCCCGATCATGCCGTGGCTGAACAGAAAGCTCAGGCCGTGCACCGGATTGAAGGCGCCGAGCACGGTTGGAGTTTGCGAAACATGCCAAGCGCCCGCAATTGCGAGCACGAAAAACCAAACTAAGGTGATCGGACCGAAAAACGATGCGATGCGGGCCGTGCCGCGCGACTGCACAGCGAACAGGGCGAATAGAATTAGTACGGACAGGGGAATGACATAGGACTGCAACGCGGGCGTTGCGATTTCCAAGCCTTCGACTGCCGACAGCACCGACAGGGCTGGCGTGATCATCGCGTCGCCGTAAAACAGGGCAGCACTAATCATGCCTAGCGCGACCACCACCCGGACGCCGCGTCCAAGAACGGCACGCTGCGCGAGCGCCATCAAAGCGAGTGTTCCGCCTTCGCCGTTATTGTTGGCGCGAAGCAAAATGATCACATATTTGACGCTGACAATGAGGATGAGCGCCCACACGATAAGCGAAAGGATGCCGAGGATGACCTCCTCGCCGGCGGGTGCGGTTGGACCGACTGCTGCCAACACCAACTCGCGCACCGCATAAAGGGGGCTGGTGCCGATATCGCCATAGACGACACCGATGCTGCCGAGCGTCAGCCCCCAAAAATGGGCAGGGGCATGGAGCCCGGTTCGAGCCGAGTCATCCGAAAGGGCAGCTTCCGGTGCAACGGTTGCCATAAACCCCGGGTCCCCTGCTCACTTTACTGGTAAAAGCTGCGATCCGCAGCCCCGGAGCAGCGGCCTGGCTTATTGTTTCTTTTGACGATTTGTCTAGTGGAGTGTTGACGCAGCCCAGTGTCGCTCGAACTCAAGGCCGATCTCAAGAGCATTCCATATGTCCTAATGTCCGCTTTGGGTCATTAGCCGACATAGCGGCCCGTTCAAGTCACGTCCGCTTTACCCCCCGATAACAGACATCCGGCGGATGAGCTGGCATGTCCGTTTTGTGCCAGAAGCAGACATCCTGCATAGCTCTTTGAGTCCGAGGAACCGCTAGGTCGCCACTTCGATTGGGTGCGGCGCGACCGAACTTGTTGGCGGTGGCCTAGCGTCCGGCGAATACAACAGCGGGCTCAAGCTTCAGCACGGGGCGGGCGCTGATCGCGCCAGCCACTACACTTGCGAGCACGACCATAAAACTGCCTATCACCGGCGTGAACCACATCATGCGGAAGGGGAAGTCTTGCGAAACGGCGATCTGACCGATGATGCCGCACAGCCCAAGCCCAAGCCCGGTCCCGAGAATGGCGCACACGCCGGCCTGTACAAAAACCATCGATAGCAGCAAGTTCGAGGTTGCGCCCATAGCCTTAAGCACTGCGTACTGCTTTAGATTCTCGTTCGTGAACATGTAGAGCATGATGCCCGTAATTCCGAAGCCGACCGCCATGGCGATAGTCAGCATTGAGGCAATATCCCCGACGTCTTCAGAATTGATCAGGAACCAATGGACCGTATCCGCCTTGAAATCGGCCGATGACCGTGCCCGCAATCCGGTTTGCGCCTGAATACGTGCCGCCAGGTCGCGCGGGGTTATGCCGGGCTTCGCCGTCGCGATCACGAACGTCAACATGTGTCGTTCCGGGAGCAGGATACGAGAGGCATTGGAGAACGTGGTGTATAGCAACGGGCGCGGCGGAAATCGCGGCAGCGCGATTGAAAGCCCTTCGATTTTGACACGGTGGTCATTGACCAGCAGTTCATCACCCACGGCAAGCGGACGGGTTTTTACATTGAGATGTGGCTCGCCATGAGGCCATTGATCCGCTTCCAGAACCGCCGTTTCAAGCTTCCCCTCCGTACCGCCCGGATCGACGATGGCGGCATCAGGAGCATGAAGCACGGCAGGTGACACGCCGTCTTTGAGCGCAGGAACGCCGGAAAGCGTGGCGTCGTCGACGCCGATCACCTGAAAGGGTTGAATGCGTCCATTCGCAAAACGCGCTTCTGCCGTTCCCAGGGCCAATGGCACGGCGGACTGCACGCCGGTAACGCTGCGCACACGGCCCAGTGCCGACGTTGGTAAATTGGTCGTTTGTTCGGCTGAATCGACGGCGGGATCCATGACCCAAACGTCTGCCGCCGGGTTCTCGGCAATTAGCGCGAAGCCGCGCGTCATGAAGCCACAAAAATATGACGCCGCGAACGTCACCAGAAACGATGTGAATATAATGCCGAACAGCAGCCCGATATATTTGGCACGGTCACCGATCAGCATTTTGAGCGCCACGCGGAGCATCTACGGACTTTCCTTGTTGGACGCAGATGCGAGCGGGGCAGCTTCAATGAACGCATCAACCTGCTGGCCCACATAAGCGGGCAGCGAAGCAGGGTCAAAGCTGTAGATCACCTGCAGGACCCGCGTATCAGTCCGTTCAACGCTTTCGCCGGTAAGCGATATTTTCGGGACGACGTACGGTTCGATCCGCACGAATTTCAGCGAGGTGTTCAGGTCGGGATTGCCGCGCACAAACGCCATGGCCGCTGCCTCCGATCTGACCCGCCAAGCATCGTTCTCATCAATATCAACACGCACATGGAGTCTTGTGTCATCACCCAGCAGCATCAGCGGCGGGTCAAGAACACCACTTGTGGCAAATTCGCCGGGGCGTATCTTGATTTGCAAAATACGACCGGCGACAGGAGCCGTGACGGTATAGCGCTCGATCTCCAGCTGGAGCCGACCAACGTCGGCTTGTGCCGCACCGACAGCTGCTTCATCAATCGCTGCATCAAAACGCCTGGTGTACAGGTCTTCAATGCTGATGGCGCCCTCGCTTGCCTGATATAGTTGCTCTCCTCTTTCAAGATGATCTTTGGCCTTTGCCAGATTCGCCCGCGCTTCCTTGACTTTGCCGATCGCCGGCAAAAGCTGTGCCAGCAGGTCACGGTCGTCGATCCTGAAAAGCGGGTCGCCAGCTTTTACTCGGTCGCCCCATTCGACCAGAACATTTGTGACGATGCCCGAGACAGGCGTGCCGATTGCTATATTTTCGGTGCTGGCCTCAACCATGCCGGCGCCCGCGACATAAGAGACGAAAGGCGCCTTGGCCGGCTGGACGACGGGCGGGACAGCCGGTGGGGTCTGGTTGCCCTGAATGACCGTGCTGATGGCGACCGTGAGACCTATTGCCGCGAAAAGAGGAAGCACGTACTTGCCGATCATTGCAGGCGCTCCCTGTCCGTTCCAGCAATGACCTCAACGATCTTCCCGTCATCCATGCGCGCGATGCGATCGGCAAAATCGAAAATGCGTGCGTCGTGGGTGACGACTATGAGCGCTCTGTCAGGACTCTTCGCAACGCCGCGCAGGACATCCATCATGCTGCGCCCGGTCTCGTGATCCAGATTGCTGGTCGGCTCGTCGCAAACGATGAGCTTCGGGTCGTGCACCAGGGCACGTGCGATGGCCACGCGTTGTTGCTGCCCCCCGCTAAGCTGCGCAGGGAGCGCGCCGAGGCGCGTGCCGAGCCCCACCGCTTCGAGAGCTTTTCTCGCGCGGGCTTCCGCCTCATTTTGCGGAGTGCCATTGATCAGAAGCGGTATTGTGACATTCTCAAGCGCCGTCAGGGCGGGCAGCAGGTTGAAGACCTGAAAGACAAAGCCAATGGATGCCCCGCGAAAATGGGCTCGCTCCCTCTGATCCATCTCCTCAACATCGTTTCCAAGCACTTCGCATATGCCGGAATCCTGATCGAGTATCGCCGCTATGATAGAAATTAGGGTCGTCTTTCCGCAGCCGGACGGGCCAACGAGCATGAGCAGTTCACCGCGGCGGAGCTCAAAATCGACACCCCGCAGCGCCATCACTCTCGCATCGCCTGTCCCGTACGTCTTAGTCAGCCCCCGGCAGTAAACGGCAATGTCGCGGCTCGGCTCTGCCGTACGACTTACGTGATCCATCATGACTTCCAGTGTCCCAAAACCCGCTGACGGGGGGCTGACGGCAAAGTCGTCCAGCGCTCGGCGGATCGGCTGCGGTAGTCTCGGAAGAGTGGCGTTCCCGGCAGGGCCGTGGCGGCTCTTGCCGCGTAGCCCGTTTTGCGCAATGCAGGAACTTCGGTTTGGCGAGCTGAAAAGGCCCAGCTGGGCCTGAAGCCGCCGCTGTTCGCCGTCAGACCGTTGTCAGGCAACCGGCATAACTTTGACGGCGTTTCTGAAACCCGGATGGGCACTTGCCATGAAGGTGCTCTTAGTCGAAGACCACGCGGCGATGCGCGAGATGATGTCCGACCATCTCCTCGAACGCGGTTTTGCCGTTGACTCAGTTGGCTGCGCGGAGGACGCGCGCGCCGCCCTCGCGGTCTTTTCCTACGACGCCATCGTTCTGGATCTCGGCCTCCCCGATGCAGATGGCATGGAGCTCTTGAGGGAAGTTCGCGAGCGCACGGCCCGGCACCTGCCCGCTTTGATCGTCACGGCGCGCGACGCGCTTGATGACCGCGCCGGCGGACTGAACGCTGGTGCCGACGATTACATTGTAAAGCCGTTCCAGCTCGCCGAGCTGGAGGCGAGGCTGCGCGCGGTACTGCGCCGCCCGGGCGTTCGCGAGGACATGATACTCAGCTACGGCGCACTCGCTCTCAACACCGTATCGCGGGAGGCGTCCGTCGGAGGCATCACACTTGATCTTTCACGGCGCGAAGCGGCGTTCCTGGAGGAGCTTCTGCGAGCCGCGGGTCGCATCGTCGTCAAGGACATGCTTGAGGATCGCCTGTATACGCTGGACCAGTCCGTGACGGGAAATGCGCTCGAGGCCGTTGTGTCGCGCGTTCGAAAGAAACTAACAGCGGCGCACGCGAGCGTGCGTATCGACACCAAGCGCGGTGTCGGTTACCGGCTTTGCGCTGCTGAGGAAATCGGGTGACGCATCTCCGCAGCCTCCGCTGGCGGTTAATGGCCGCGATGTTGATCGTCTTCGGCTTGGGATTGGGGGCGTCGGCAATCTTCTCCTACGGCGAGGCCTACGGGACGCTCAAGGAGCTTCGCAAACGCACACTCCAGGGTCAGGCGCGCGAGCTTCTTGCCGTCCTGCGATTTCAGGGGCGACGGCAGCGTGGAGGTCGCGTTGCCTCCGGAGTGGAAGAATGCTTACCAACGCCTCGACAGATCGTTTGCGTACAGTGTTTATGACGCAAATCAACGCGTGGTAGCGCTGTCGCCCAACCTTGACACGCCGCTTCCGCTGGTCGATGCCGCGGACTCGGACCCCGTGAAGATACTGGGACCCGAGCGGCGGGCTGTACTCGCGGTCGGCGCGCCGGAAGGCCACACCGTCGTGGTGGCGCGCGATCACCCCGATCAAGAAGCCCTAGCGGAAAGCCTTATCGAGGAGAACTTCGAGCACCTGTTTGTCGTTGTGCCGTTCATCCTGATTTCACTTCCGCTTCTTTGGCAGATTAGTCGATGGAGCTTACGTCCGTTGGCGCGGGCCTCGCGGGAGGCCCAAACCATAGGCCCTGGTGACCTCTCCGCCCGCTTGTCCGTCAAAGGATTGCCCGACGAGGTCCGGCCGCTCGTCGATGCTGTCAACGGCGCCCTGGACCGTCTGGCGGACGCTTATGAAGCTGAGCGTCGGTTGACTGCCGACGCCGCTCACCAGCTGCGCACGCCTATCACCGTTCTCGATCTCCGCCTTCAGAGAGCCAGGCTTGGGGGCAGGATCGAGTGGCCGACCATCGAATGTGAAATGGCACAACTAAGGAACTTGATCGATCGATTGATGGACCTGGCACGTCGGGATAGCGTTGCGCAAGCCGCCGAGTCCTCGGCCCGACAGCAAACAGTCAACCTCGCGCGCATTGTCCGTGAAGCGGGGGCGATGGTCTTACCGATTGCCGAGAAGGAGGGTCGGTCAGTGGTTATCGAAGCGCCGGACTTGATCCCATTTCGTGGTTGCGCCGATGACCTTCGTGACATGCTCGGTAACCTCCTCGACAATGCTCTTGTTCATGGGTGCGGGACGGTACGCCTCGCAGCGTGTTACGAAAGAAGCGATCGCGGGCAGGAGGTGGTCGTTAAGGTCACCGACGAAGGGATGGGGGTGCCCGACGAACTCAAGGAGGCGATGTTCGAGCGCTTTCGTAAGGTCAAGCAGACGACAGCAGGCGCGGGGCTCGGACTCGCCATCGTCCGCCAGGTCGCGCGCGCCCACGGGGGCGAAGCTACCTTCCTATCAGAGCCGGAGTGCTGCGTAAAAGTGGTGCTACCGGCGGCAGAGGGCTTGGAGGATCAAACCCGTTTGCAGTCTGCGGCTGGGTAAACATCGAACGTCCGCTTTGGGTCATTAGCAGACGTATCGCTCGTCAGGGCCCCACGTATGCTAAGTGCCAGAAGCATACATTCTATCGTAGCGCCAGGTCGTCGCTTTTCCGAAGGGTCGACGGCGCACCAGATGATGGCCGCCGCCTGCGGGGCAGCAGCGAGCGCGTAACACGGTGTGCAGGCATAATGGTAGGCGTCATCAGTCGTTGAATTGTAGCCCGACCTTGAGCCCCGGATCGTTGTCAACGAGCTCGATACGTGCGGTATGGAGGTCGGCTATGGCAGCGACCAAGGCAAGTCCAAGTCCGCTTCCTGGCGTGCTTCGGCTGCGTTCCAGCCGGTAGAAGCGGTTGAAGACGTTTCTGCGTTCATTTTCGGGGATGCCCGGCCCGTTATCACCCACCTCTGCGAATGGTCCCTGGTCCCGATACGCAAGGGAGAGGTTGACCTTCGCGCCATTTGGCGTATGGCGGAGCGCATTTTCGATCAGATTGACGAATAGTTGGGTGAGGAGCTCTCGATCTCCGCGAACGTGAATGGCTGGATCGATTGAGGAAACGAGGGCTTTACCCATATCCTCGGCGACGGCGAAGTATGTCATGGCTAGGTTTGCCAGGAGCGCGGATAGATCGAGATCGGAGAAATTTGCTCGACGCTTGCCCAACTCGATCTGCGCGATGCTCAGAAGGGCGCCGAATATCGACAGAGCCACGTTGGCGTCCTGTACAGCTTCGTCGACTGCCTCCTTATACTCTTGGACTGAGCTTGCTTCAGAGCGGACCGCTTCGAGTCGCTGCTTTAATCGGCTCAGCGGTGTCCTTAGGTCATGTGCGATGTCATTTGAGACCTGCTTGAGGCCGTCCATCAGACCCTGGAGACGATCGAGCATGTCATTCAGATTGCGTCCGAGTTGATCTAGCTCATCACCAGATCCGGTGATCCGAATTCGATCGGCGAGATCACCCCCCATAATTGCGCGCGTCGTCCGGTTGATTTCGTCGACGCGGCGCAGGAAGCCTTGACTGAGTACGACGCCCCCCGCCAACGCGAGTAGCAATATAGCTGCCGTCGCCCACGCGAATGAGTCCGTTATCGCCTCCTGCGCTTCGTCTATTCGGGAAGCATCTGTCGCGATCGTCAAGTACTCTCCGCTAGGCAGTCGCCGCCCCAATGCAAAAAGGACGGGGTTGGAGTGTTCATTCGCTCCATCCGTCTCCTCGTCCTCTTCATTATCAACTGGCAGCTCACGCCATCCTTCGAACGTGCCGCGATTGACAAGGTTACCTGCGAGAGAGTGTCCTAGTGAGTCCTGAAGGCCGTAGTAGAACGGCTGTGGCGTTCCGGAAGCGAGGCGTTGCTCGATTTCGGTGGGAAGGTCGCCCGGCTGCGCCATTGCTAACTTCGCTTCAAACGATGCCATCTCGTTCTGGAGCGACAGCCGAACTTGCTCGCGCAGTGCATCGGTCGTCGTCCAGTAAACGATACCAAAGAGCATGGCGGTGGATGCGGCAAACAGACCCGCATAAAGGGCCGCCAGACGGAAGCTGCTCGTGCGGATGAATTTAGGCGTCTTCACGGATGCAATAACCCGAGCCGCGCACCGTATGGATCAGGGGCTTCGAGAAACCTTGATCGATCTTGCTCCGCAAGCGGCTGATATGGGTCTCGACAACCGTTGTCTGCGGATCGAAGTGGAATTCCCAGACGTTCTCTAGAAGCATGGTGCGGGTTACGACGCGCCCAGTATGGCGCATCAAATACTCCAGAAGCTTGAACTCTTGCGGCTGCAGCTCAATTCTCCTCCCGCCCCTTGCCACGCTTCGCTTCATGAGATCGAGCTCCAGATCGGCGACCTGCAGGGAAGTTTGGATCTCAGCCAGTGGCGCGCGGCGCGCTAGTGCATTCACCCGGGCAACGAGCTCGGCGAAGGAAAACGGCTTGACGAGGTAATCATCTCCACCAGCCTCGAGCCCCTCTACACGATCATCGATGCCACCAAGCGTCGTTAAAAATAGCACCGGCGTCTTCACGCCTGCGCCGCGAATGGTCTTGACGATACCAAGCCCGTCGAGGCCTGGCAGCATCCGGTCGACGATCATGACGTCGTAGTTTTCGCCGGCGGCAAGGAAAAGCCCATCGCGACCGTTTGGGGCATGATCAACGACGTGCCCATGCTGGCGCAGGCTCCTGACGATATGCCCCGCCGTCACGTCGTCATCTTCGATCAAGAGAAGTTTCATGCGGGCGCCTCTGCAATGAGAAGCAGCCCCGATCCGTAACTGCCCGGACCGGAGCTGCGGACCGTCATTCGCTCTCGTGCTCGCCCCCCTCATCGTGCTCGCCATATTCATCGTCGGCATCGGCCGCCATCACTTTGATGATCTCGCCGGAGTTCGGAACCTACGGGAATCCTCTGGAGAGTATTCCCCTTGGCGATCTCGATCTCATAGGCCATGACACCATCCTGATTTTCAAGGCCAGCATCTACAGCCTTGCCGCCAGTCTCCCGTTCGGCAGCCGCGATCGCCTGGGAGAGCGAAGTTTTGGCATTCGTAACAGCGTTCAATTCGAATTGTTGGTCGGTCTCGTTCCCGTTCTCGTCGGCAAAGGCGGCGCCGGCGCCGGCGAGGGTGAGGAGGGCGACCATGGTAGTTAGAATAATGTCAGAACGCACCATCGGTAAGCTCCACGTACTGAGGTCACGCATCATTGCGTGGCCTTGCAGCACATCGTTAGAGGTCGACCTTTTGGAAGGACCTGGCCGGGATCTTACAGTTCTGTAAGGTCGCCAATACAGCCACTTGATCGGCGACCCGCAATTTCGTCTCGACCCGCGCCAGAACGGCCGGCGCGCGCTCTGAAAAACGCAATCTTTAATCCCGGAGGCCGTTCCCTATTTGGCGACTTGGCAGCGGGCTCGCCCGTCGAGAGTTTACTTTGTCCTTTTCACTAAAATGAGCGCTCCACCAGCGTAATGCCAGCTTACCAATTTGTAAGTCTCCGGAAACTTGGCCCCACAGTGGAGCCTGTATGCTCGTTGACAGCCGCGACGCTTATCCGCAGCGGGCGACCTAGTTGCCGATAAGTCTAAGCGCCTGTTTTTGCCAACTTGGAGGAACTTCATGATGCTCAAATACCTGACCTACTGTTTCGCGATGCTCGCATTAATTTCTCCCTTGCCCACCAGCGCCTTCGCCTACACCGGCGAGAAGCTCGCAGCAAACGCCAAAATCACAATCGACCAAGCCCGCTCAATCGCGCTGAAGGCTCGGCCGGGAACGATCACCGACGAGGAATTGGAGAAGGAGAAGGGCGGTAGCGGCTTGCGCTACTCGTTCGACATTAAGAGCAGCGGGATCGTCCATGAGGTCGGCGTCGATGCTCAGACGGGCAAAGTTCTCGAAAACGCCAAAGAGGGTCCGAACCCCGACTAAGGATAAACGAAGAGCAGGCGGGGCCACCGCCCCGCCCGCTAGGGCATGCAACATTCTAGTGAGCGCGGAAACGAGATGACACGCAGCGCTGAGTCCTACGCCAGCAAAGTCCCCGAGGTCACACTCGGCTTTTGGATCATCAAGATCCTGGCGACGACCCTTGGTGAGACCGGTGGCGATACCGTCACCATGACACTTGACTGGGGTTATCTGACCGGCACGGCCATCTTCCTTGCCGTGCTCATTGCGCTGGTGATTGCGCAGATCATGGCCCCTAAGTTCCACCCTTTCCTCTACTGGACCGAGACCTAATCAGGTCGGCAGAACTTCAGATTTGAGCGCTTTGTAGAGCCCTGCCTCACCGCTAGTGCCTGGTGGGAACTTTTCGCGGGAGAAATCCATGTCCTTCAAATTCGAGCGGTTCAGCACTTTGTAGAAGGCGTCGGTGGAGACCATGTCTCCTGGGGAGCCCAGGTAAAGGTAGATGTCGCGGAAAAAAGCGAATGAGAGCCCGAAACCCATTTGTGCGATTCAAGATCAGTCCGGTTCCCTTGTAGTCCCACGCCTCCGGCCATTTCTTTTGAACGGCCAAAAAATAGTTTTTCAGGATGCGACCTATGTCTACGTCCTTTTCATCGATGAAGAGGTTCCTGAAAACCAAGTCGCGAGACTCGTCGGACGAGATCCGCTGGAGCCTGATGCCGCGAATGAGATCGTCCCGATCCTTTTTGGGATCGCGAGAGATGTATCTGAGAATGCCCTCGACGACCTGAGCCTGCGTCAAAGTTTCGAAGTCCCGGCTTGCGGTCGCGACACCCAACCTTTTTATTCTTCTGAAGAAGGGACCCTTCTTATCACGGTCGAAGGCGACCGTAATGTTGTGGCAGGTTTTCTGCGGACTACGTGTTGTAGCCAGAGCAAACAAATCGTAGGCGAGGCTCTTGGCTACCTTAGTTTGCTCAAGGTTGACGGTGGAGAAGACATAGGCCTGGTCGGCTATATCGCTTCCGACAAAAATCGCCACGGGCACTACAAAGTTCTCACCTTTGAACTTATACAGGCCCGCTATCCGATGCTGGCCGTCTAAGACTCTTGCTATGTTCCTAATGTTCACGCTGGGAGACTCGTCTCCCTCCCTCATATTGCTGACCTGCATTGACTTCCGTTTCTCATCGTAGGTGGCGTAGCCATCCTCAATGGCCAGGATGATGGAAGTGGGGAAGGTCGCGTCGATGTAGTTGACGTATTCCGAGAGACTTCTGGCGCCAGAACCACTCAGCAAGGCTCGTTATTTCGGTGACGCCTAGCGGTGAATTGGAGTTCATGCGGCCGAGGGCGATGGCGCGGTCGAAGAAACAAGCACGGTCCTCGTAGTGCCATATCTCCGAAGAGAGAGCACGCTTCAAGGTGTCGTGTCTCTGACCCTCTGATGGGTGAAAGTCGTCGTCGGATGCTGGTAACCACGGCCCGGATCGGTCCGCTGATTTCGCGATCGGGAGCGAACGTGCTGGGGGCAGGTGGTCAATATCGGCGAGGTTACCCTCCAGGAACTTGTAAGGGCCACATTTACCGAGGCTGCCAGGCACGACGGCCAGCCCTGCGCCCAGGATATCGACAGGCAGACCTTCCACTCCTCGAATCCGACGCGGCTCTCCATTGTGCCGGTACCAGATCGCAAAATTGCCGCTGCCGGTACGAGATACGAGAGGTGAGGGCCCGAAGAGTTTCACGGCCTCCTGGAGTATACGTTCGTCCGAACTGTCGACGTCGACGATGGTAATTCTGCTACGTGGTCCACATTGAAATCCGATGCCGTCGGCGTCTGCAAATCTCTTGGCCAGTTCCGCTGAATACGGCAGGCCAATTCTGTTCCAGGAACGCACGCATGGTTTCTTTCCCATAATTGGGAAAGTGGCCACTCGGTGGGCCGCATAACGACCCTGCCACTCGGCAAAGATCCCGGTCATGTATGTCACCAGCCCCGACGCGATTTGCGGGCGGGGCGGAACATTGGCCGGGTGCTGCCCCTAAGCCAGTCGCTAACAGCGTCGAGGGGATAGAGAACGGTGCGCCCAATGCGTACGAGATCAGGCCCCGTCCGTCGTTGTTCCCATCGATGAAGCGTTCGTTGGGATTTGCCGAGTTGCTTGGCAAGCGCTTTGCGGCTGATGTAGTTCGCTAGGGGGTTCTTGGCATCCATCGAAGCGCACCCGTTCTAGTTTCACGGTCCGCTCCTAGATTTTCGTTGCCGCCTAAATGACGGGTGGGTGCCAAGAACGGGGACATAAGGAATGTCGCGTGACCGGTCAAGCGGCGACATTAGAGGCTCCCCCTGAAAGAGTGTTGCTGACAGGGTGATGACAGAATTCTGCCCCCACGTAGGAGGTGAAGGCAGGTCTGGTCAACTAGTTGAAATCAATCTTGAAATTGGTGAGCCCGTCGGGATTCGAACCCGAGACCCTCTGATTAAAAGTCAGATGCTCTACCGGCTGAGCTACGGGCTCCTCGCGCGACATGTGGCACGCCGCGCGGTCAAAGCAATATTCCGCGCCGCCTTGCTAAACAACCCAAAATGCGTCATCCCGCTCGCGTTGGCGGTTCGGGCGGCTCTAACGCCTGCCGCCGGCTTCGCTTTCGGGGAGGGGACCTGTAGCGATGGCACGCGAAAAACAGACGCGCGGCTGGCTGCGCCGTTACTGGCCGCGGCTCCTGTTTCTGATTCCCCTCATCGCCATGCTCAGCGTGCCGTTCTACAACCGCCTCGAACCGACGCTCGGCGGCGTGCCGTTCTTTTATTGGTATCAGCTTGCCTGGATCCTGCTCGGCGCCGGCGTCGTGCTGCTGGTCTTCACCCTCGACCGTAAGATCGCGCATGCGCCGAAAAGCCCAAGCGGCGACACGACGGGCGTTCCCGGAGACATCTTGTGAGGCTCGATCTGACGGCGACGGTCGTCTTCGTCGTCTTGTTCCTGTTCGTGACCTGGCTCGGCTTCGTCGCGGCCCGCTGGCGGAAGGCGGACCTCAATCTCTTGCACGAATGGGGACTTGGCGGCCGGCGCTTCGGCACCGTCGTCACCTGGTTCCTGCTGGGCGGCGATCTCTACACCGCCTACACCTTCATTGCCGTCCCGGCGCTCGTGTTCGGCAAAGGCGCGATCGGCTTCTTCGCCGTGCCGTATACGATCCTGATCTATCCCATCCTCTACATCATCTTTCCCCGGCTGTGGGCGATCGCGCATGAGCGCGGCCACGTCACGGCGGCGGACTATGTGCGCGACAAATTCGGCAGTCGCCTACTGGCGCTCGCCTTCGCCCTGACCGGCATCGTCGCCACCATGCCCTATATCGCGCTCCAGCTCGTCGGCATGGAGGTGGTGATCGGCGCGCTCGGCTTTCCCGCCGGCGGGGTGGTTGGCCATCTGCCGCTCATCATCGCCTTCACCATCCTCGCCGCCTTCACCTATACCAGCGGCTTGCGCGCGCCGGCGCTGATCGCCGTGGTCAAGGACATGCTGATCTTCATCACCGTGTTCGCCGCCGTGGTGATCATTCCGGCCAAGCTTGGCGGCTACGGAGCGATCTTCGCCAGCGTGCCGCCGGAGAGGCTGATCCTCGCCCCGCCTTCGAGCGATAATTTCGGCGCCTATAGCGCCTATGCCACGCTCGCGCTGGGCTCCGCGCTTGCGCTGTTTCTCTATCCGCACGCCATGACCGGTATCTTGAGCTCATCGAGCGGCAACGTGATCCGCCGGAACGCGGCTTTGCTCGCCGCCTATTCGTTCATTCTCGGGCTGATCGCGCTGCTTGGCTACATGGCCATCGCCGCCGGTGTGGATAAGGACGCGGCTTACGCGGCAGGCTTTAGCCAATATGGCGCGAACTTCGCCGTGCCCGCGCTATTCCTCGCCTCGTTTCCATCCTGGTTCGTCGGCATCGCCTTTGCCGCTATCGCCATCGGCGCGCTGGTGCCCGCCGCGATCATGTCGATCGCCTGCGCCAATCTGTTCACCCGCAATCTCTACAAGGAGTTCCTGCGCCCGGACTGCAGCGACGCCGACGAGGCCCGCATGGCGAAGATCGTTTCGCTGGTGGTGAAGATCGGGGCGGTGGTGTTCATCCTCGCCATTCCGCAAGCCTATGCCATTCAGCTCCAGTTGCTCGGCGGCATCTGGATCATCCAGCTGCTGCCGCCGATCCTGCTCGGCCTCTATTCGCGCGGCTTCAATGCGCATGCGTTGCTGGTCGGCTGGGTCGCCGGGACGGCAATCGGCACCTCTATGGCCGCGACGCAAGGCTTCGCCTCGTCGATTTATCCACTTGAGATCCTTGGCGTAACCCTCCCGGGTTACGCGGCGCTCTATTCGGTGGCGATCAACCTCCTGCTCGCCGTCCTGCTGTCCCCGTTGTTCGATCTAATGGCACGGCGAACCGCTGCCCCGTCCGCACGTTAAGCCTGACGCAGGGCGACGCCGGCGGCCCCTCGACCGCGACGAGATTCCTGATACGTTCAGCCGGCGCGACTCACTAAGCCCCTCGACAGGGGAGGAGATCTGACACATGGCAAATGACAACCAGGGCAGCAGAGCGTTCCTTGCGATCGTACTGGGCGGCATCGTGCTCGCCCTCGTCATCGCTGCCTATTTCATGTACGGCCACAAAGGCGAGACGAATGTAAAGGTCGAGCAGCCGACATCCGAGCAGCCGGCCGAAACGCCGCCGCCTGCGGAGGCGACGCCACCGTCCGCCGAGACGCCAGCAGCGCCTCCCGCCGAGTCGCCGGCCATGGCGCCGGCCGAGCCACCAGCCGCAGAGACGCCGGCCGAACCGTCGGCGACGGAGATGGCGCCGGAGGAAGCGCCCGCCGAGGAAGCACCTGCCGAGGAAGCACCTGCCGACGAGGCGCCCCCGGCGGAAGAAACGCCAGCGGAGACGCCTCCGCCACCGCAATAAATTGATGGCGCGACAATTTGGGGCGGTCCGATCACGGGCCGCCCCTTAGCTTTTCGGGCGCCACCGTCGCGCCCGCCGCCGAGCGTTCATCTGGCGTTCAGACTGAACGCGGTCTCCTTGCCGCCTATTTGATGCTAGATTGTCGGGGCGGAACTCAGCGGGAACTAGACGGAATATGGCGCTGACGGACTGCGTTGCTACGCGCTGCTGGCCGCTTTCTGCGGTGGTCATCATATGTGTCTCCACGCTCGCGCAGGCCGAGGACACCAAGACCGCCCCCGTGCCGGTCGAGGCGGCCAAGGTGATCGCCGCGCCTTTCAGCGAGCAGGTGACGGCAGTCGGCACGCTGCTATCGAACGAAGCCGTCACCGTCAGCTCCGAGATTCCCGGGCGCCTCAAGGAAATCCACTTCCAGGAAGGCCAGCCGGTCGAGCAGGGGGCGCCGCTCTTCACGCTCGACAATTCGGTCTACCGCGCGCAGCTCGACGATGCCGAGGCCAAGCTCAAACTCGCCGAACAGACCAACAAGCGCACCAGCACGCTGTTCAGCAATAAATACGCGACGGCGCAGTCCGCCGACGAGGCGGCATCCAATCTCGCGGTGAGCACCGCAGCGACCGAGCTTGCCCGCGTGCAACTGGAAAAGACGCGCATCGTGGCGCCCTTCTCCGGCATCGTCGGCTTGCGCCACGTCAGCGTCGGCGAATACATCACCGCGGGCCAGGCGCTCGTCAATCTCGAGGCCATCGATCCGGTGAAAGCCGATTTCCGGGTGCCCGAGAAATTTCTTCCCGCCATCAGGGTCGGCCAGACCATCCGCATCAAGGTCGACGCCTTTCCCGACGCGAATTTCGAGGGTAAAGTCTACGCCATCGATCCCAAGCTCGACGTCGCGGGGCGGAGCCTCCTCGTCCGCGCCTTGGTTCCCAATCGCGATCAGCGTCTGCGTCCGGGCCTGTTCGCGCGCGTAACCGTGCTCCTGCAGTTGAAGGAGGATGCCTTGAGCGTGCCGGAGCAGGCCATCGTGCCCCAAGGCGATAGCCAATACGTGTTCAAGATCGTCGACGGCAAGGCGCAGCTTACCAAGGTGGTGATCGGCACACGCCGCGACGGCAGGGTGGAGATCGTCGAGGGGCTCGCGGTCGGCGACCAGGTGGTGACCGCGGGCCAACTCAAGATCCGCGACGGCAGCGCTGTCTCCGTTATCGCCGCCACCGGAGCCTAGACCGTGACGCTTCCCGAACTTTCCATCAAGCGGCCGGTGTTCGCCACGGTGTTGAGCGTCGCCCTGGTGTTGATTGGGCTCGTTGCCTACGAACGGTTGAGCGTTCGGGAGTACCCGGCGATCGATCCGCCGGTGATCACCGTTGAAACCGACTATCCCGGCGCGAGCGCGGCCATCGTCGAGACGCAAGTCACCCAGGTGCTCGAGGATTCCCTCTCGGGCATCGAGGGCATCGACTTCCTCACCTCGATCAGCCGCCAAGAGTCCAGCCAGATCACCATCACCTTCAAGCTCGACCGCAACCCCGACTACGCCGCGGCCGATGTGCGAGACCGCGTCGGGCGCGTGCGCGGCCGTCTCCCCGAGGAGATCGACGAGCCGATCATTCAGAAGGTCGAGGCCGACGCACAGCCGATCCTGTATCTCGCCTTTTCCAGCGCTTCCCATTCCGCGCTCGAGATCACCGACTATGCTGAGCGCTACGTGAAGGATCAGCTGCAAACATTGTCAGGCGTGGCGGAAGTTCGTCTGTTCGGCGAGCGCGAATATTCCATGCGGATCTGGCTCGACCCGGAGCGCCTGGCCGCCTACCAGTTGACGCCGCAAGACGTCGAAGCCGCCCTCCGGCGCCAGAATGTCGAAGTGCCGTCGGGCCGCATCGAGAGCCAGCAGCGCGAATTCACCGTGCTGGCGGAGACCAATCTGCAGACGCCGGCGCAGTTCAACGAGCTGGTCATAAAGGAAGCGAATGGCTATCTCGTCCGGCTCAGCGATGTCGGTCGCGCCGAACTCGGAGCGTTGGATGAGCGCCGCATCGTCCGGTTCAACGGCAAACCCGCGATCGCGCTCGGGGTGGTGAAGCAGGCCACCGCCAATCCGCTGGAGGTCTCGCAGGAGGTCAACAAGGTCTTGCCGGAGATCGCCGCATCGCTGCCCAACGGCATGCAGGTCAAGGTCGCGCACGACAAGTCGGTGTTCATCGCCGAGTCGATCAAGAACGTTTATCGCACCATCGGCGAGGCGATCATCCTCGTGGTGTTCATCATCTTCTTCTTCTTGCGCTCGATCCGCGCCACGCTAATCCCGCTCGTGACCATTCCGGTCTCGCTGATCGGCGCCTTCGCGCTGATGTATGCGCTGGGCTTCTCCATCAACACGCTGACCCTGCTGGCGCTGGTGCTAGCCATCGGCCTGGTCGTCGACGACGCCATTGTCATGCTGGAAAACATCTACCGGCACGTCGAGGGCGGCATGGCCCCCGTCAAGGCGGCGCTGCTTGGCAGCCGCGAAATCAGCTTCGCCATCGTCGCCATGACCATCACGCTCGCGGCCGTCTACGCGCCGATCGGTTTCATGAGCGGCGTCACCGGGCGGCTGTTCACCGAATTTGCCTGGACGCTCGCGGGAGCGGTGATCGTCTCCGGATTCGTCGCGCTCACCCTGTCGCCGATGATGTGCTCCAAGCTGTTGAAGCACCAGGAGCACCACAACCTGGTGTATCGCGCCATCGAACGCGTGCTTAAAGGGCTGACGGCGGGATACCGGGCGCTGCTCAAGGGCGCGCTCGCGGTGCGTCCCGTCGTCCTTCTGATTGGTCTCTCGGTGGCTGGCGCCAGCTATTTTCTGTTCACGACGATCAAGGCCGAGCTCGCTCCGATCGAGGACCAAGGCAACATCATTACCGTGTTCCGCGGGCCCGAAGGCGCAACCATCGAATACACCGACGCCTATGCGAAGAAGCTCGAAGAGATTGCTCTTGCCGTGCCGGAAGCGGATCGCGTGTTCGTGGTCGCCGGCAATCCCACCGTCTCGCAAGGCCGCGTCATTTTGCGCATCAAGCCGTGGGATCAGCGCACGCGCTCGCAGCAGGAGATCGGCCGCTCGATCACGCCGCAAATGGTCGCGGTGCCGGGCGTGGTGGCGTTTCCCAGCAACCCGCCGTCGCTCGGTCAGAGCTCGCGCTCGAAACCGATCAATTTCGTCATCCAGACCTCAAGGCCATACGCGGAACTGCAGCAGATGGTCGGCGCGCTGCTGGACAAGGTGCGCGATTATCCCGGCCTCGTCGATGTCGATACCGATCTCCGCATGAATTCGCCGCAGCTCGACATCGCTGTGGACCGGGACAAGGCCGCCGCCATGGGCATCGAGATCGACACGCTCGGGCGCACGCTCGAGACCATGCTCGGCGGTCGCCAGGTCACCCGCTTCAAGCAGGACGGCGAGCAATACGACGTGGTGGTAAAGATCGCCGATGTCGATCGGCAGAACCCCGAGGACATGCGGCGGATCTATGTGCGCGGGCGCGACAATTCGATGGTGCCGCTCTCGAACCTCATCACCATCAAGGAGACGGTGGCGCCGAAGGAGCTCAATCACTTCGACCAGCTGCGCGCGGCGACCATCACGGCGCAATTGGCGCCGGGCTATACGCTGAGCGATGGTTTGAGTTTTCTCGAGCAGGCGGCGAAGGAGACGCTCCCCGTCACCGCCCATATCGAATATGCGGGGGAATCGCGCGAGTTCCGGCAAGCCAGCGCAAGTCTCTATCTTACTTTCCTGCTCGCGCTCGCGTTCATCTATCTGGTGCTTGCCGCGCAGTTCGAGAGCTTCACCGATCCGTTCGTCATCATGCTCACCGTGCCGCTGTCGATTACGGGCGCGCTACTGGCGCTGTGGTGGAGCGGCGGCACGCTCAACATCTACAGCCAGGTCGGCCTGGTCACGTTGATCGGGTTGATTACCAAGCACGGCATTCTGATCGTCGAGTTCGCCAATCAATTGCGCGCGAAAGGGCAGCCCATGCGGGAGGCGGTGATCGAGTCCGCGGCGCTGCGGCTCCGCCCCATTCTGATGACGACGGGCGCCATGGTGCTCGGCGCCGTGCCGCTTGCGCTCGCCACTGGCGCGGGCGCCGAGAGCCGCCAGGATATCGGCTGGGTCATCGTCGGCGGCCTGCTCGTCGGCACGCTCTTCACGCTGTTCGTGATCCCGGTGGTCTATACCTATCTTAGCGGGCGCGTCTTCATGGAGGCCGATGACGCACTCACGCCCGACACGAGCCTGCCCGCGTTGCCCGCGCCGAAAGCGGACAGCGTGCTTGAAGCAGCCGAATAGAGATAGGAGGATGCATAAAAAGAAGAGCCCCGGCGCGGGGAGTGCCAGGGCTCGTACGCATTTACACAGAACGCACTACCGGCCCAGACCGAACACAACTGGGCAACTACAGCATGCCTTCGCCCTGTGGCAGTTTTTTGACGGTTCTTTGTCATTCTCGTAATAGCCACAAGTGCTTGCAGGCGCGTTTTCACATCGCGTGACGCCTCACGCGCAGCCTGCGTTCACCTTCAACGCCTCGCAGACCAAAGAGTTCCCGTCTCCTAGGATGGACCTTGTGCGGGGGCGTGGCGCATGCACAATGCTCGAAAATCGGGCGGTGTTGACCCCAGATCGAGGTAAAGCGAGCCATGCGCTGGCGCGGCGAAAGAGAGAGCGAGAACGTCGAGGACCGGCGGGATGAAGGCGGCGGCTTCCCCTTCCCGGGCGGCGGCGTCCGCTTTCCCAGCGGCGGCTCCGGTCGCGGCGGCGGCATCGGCATTCTCGGCATTCTCATCATCCTCGGCCTGATGTTCTTCTTTGGCGTCGACCCGAGCGTAATCCTGCAAGGCGGGCCTCCCGGCGGGGGCAGCGATCCGAACTTCCCGGATATTCAGCTGCCGCAGTCGCGTCCCGACACCACCAATTTTCCGGTGCCGGGGACGCAGGGCCCGCAGATCGAGCATCCCAAGACCTCGAGCGAGGAAGATCTCAGGCAATTCGTGTCGGTGGTGCTCGCCGAGACGGAAGATGTCTGGAAGGACATCTTCGCGCGCTATGGCGAGCGCTATAGCGACCCCAAGCTGGTGCTGTTCACCGGCGGCGTGCGCTCGGCCTGCGGCTATGGCGCGGCCCAGATGGGGCCGTTCTACTGCCCCAACGACGAGAAGGTTTATATCGATCTCAGCTTCTACGAGGAGCTGAGAGACCGCTTCAAAGCACCGGGCGATTTCGCCCAGGCCTATGTCATCGCGCATGAGATCGGACATCATGTGCAGAAGCTTCTCGGCATCGCCGATCAGGTCGAGGCGGCGCGTCAACGCATGGACCAGGCGCAAACCAATGCGCTCCAGGTCCGCATGGAGCTGCAGGCCGATTGCTTCGCCGGCATCTGGGCCAATCATACCCAGGAGAGCAAGAACATCATCGAGCCGGGCGACATCGAGGACGCCCTCAATGCGGCGAGCGCCATCGGCGACGACCGCATCCAGAAGCAAACCCAAGGCTATGTCGTGCCCGACGCCTTCACCCATGGCTCGTCGGCGCAGCGCGTGCGCTGGTTCAAGCGCGGGTATGAGAGCGGCAAGCTCGACGCCTGCGATACCTTCAACACCGACCAGCTCTAAGCGGAACCGCAAGCCGCCGAGGCGCGTTTGCCCCCATTGGGGCACGAATTTGCTGCGCCCGATTAAATCGCGCGGCAGACGGGGTAGTCTGCGGGTAGGGATTCGCGGGCCTAAGCGGCGGGGGGAAATAGTGCGGGCTGCGCGCCTGTTGCAGGCTAGCCTGGCAACCGTTCTTTTATGCAGTCTGGGCGGGGCATCGTCGCCTGGGGCGGAGGACGTGATCGTGCTCGGCGCGCCCGTGTCCTTGACCGGCAAATATGCGCTGAACGGCGCGAACACCAAGAACGGCTACGATCTCGCGGTTCTCAAGATCAACGACAAGGGCGGCGTAAGTATCGGCGGGCGGCCGTACAGGCTCGTGGTCCGCTATTACGACGACGAGTTCGACTCCGCACGCGGTACCGAGCTCGCCGAGCGGCTGGTGAAGCAGGACGGCGTCAAATTCATGCTGGGGCCCTACAGCTCGGGCCTGACCAAGGCGATCTTGCCCGTCATCGAGAAATATAAGGTGCCGATGGTCGAGGGCAACGGCGCGGCGCGCGAGCTGTTCACCAAGGGCTATCGCTACGTGTTCGCCGTGCTCTCGACTTCCGACCAATATCTTACGCCCGCCATCGAGCTTGCCGCCGAGCATGCCGCGGACCTCGGCAAGACCAAGGACAAGCTAAAAGTCGCGCTGGCCATGGAGAACGATCCGTTCGCGCAGGACGTGCGCGCCGGCGTGCTCGACGACGTGCAACGCCAAGGCATGATGGTGGTGATCGATGATCAGCTGCCGCCCGAGCTCAACGACATGTCGGTGACGCTGGCCAAGGTGAAGGCCTTGAAGCCCGACGTGCTCGTGGTTTCGGGTCACGAGAAGGGCGCGCTCACCGCCATCAGCCAGATTAAGGCCATGCAAGTCTATGTGCCGATCCTCGCCATGACGCATTGCAACTCGGCGCAGATTGCCGAGAAGATGGGCAAAGCGGCCGAACATGTGTTCTGCGCCCATCAATGGCACCGCTCGCTGGCTTACAAGGACGATGTGTTCGGCACGGCCGAGGATTTCGCCAAAGCGTTCGAGGCGGCCTTCTCCTATGAGGCGCCGTATCAGGCGGCGCAATCGGCGGCTGCGGTGCATGTCTTCGCCGACGCCATCAAGCGTGCGCAAAGCCTCGATCCGGAGAAGGTGAGGGATGCGATCGCCGCGACCGACCTCGACACCTTTTACGGCCCAATCAAGTTCGACGCCTCCGGACGCAATATCGCCAAGCCAATGGTGCTGACCCAGGTGCAGGGCGGCAAATACGTGGTGGTCTATCCC
>CAVVSX010000006.1:0-275158 GCA_963750975.1 uncultured Alphaproteobacteria bacterium
TTCTCGCCATTGCCATAGACCGGCAAAGATTGCCCGGCGAGACCCCTAATGATCATGTGCGGAATCAGCTTCTCGGGGAAGTGATAGGGCCCGTAATTGTTCGAGCAATTGGTGAGCAGCGTCGGTAGTCCATAGGTCTCGTGCCAAGCGCGAACCAGATGATCCGACGATGCCTTCGAGGCCGCGTAAGGCGAGTTTGGCGCGTAAGGCGAGGCCTCGGTGAACAGGCCCTCGGAACCGAGCGAACCGAAGACCTCGTCGGTGGAGATATGATGAAAGCGGAAGCGGCGTTGCGCTGCCGGGTCGAGGCCGCGCCAATGACGCATCGCTTCCTGGAGCAGGGTGAAGGTCCCGACGATATTGGTCTCGATGAATTCGGCGGGAGCGTCGATCGAGCGGTCGACATGGCTCTCGGCGGCGAGATTCATCACGCAGTGCGGCGCGTGCGTTTCGAAAAGACGCCGCAGTTCGGGTCCATCGCAGATGTCGACGCGGGCGAAGCGATAGCGCGGGTGGTTGGCGGCTTGCGGAATCGAATCGAGATTCGAGGCGTAAGTGAGCTTGTCGATATTGACGACGTTGGCCTCGGTGTCGTCAAGCAAATGCCGGATCACCGCCGAGCCGATGAAGCCCGCTCCGCCGGTGACGAAAATTGTAGTCCCGCGAAACCGCATGCGATCAGATCTCCGTCAGTCGCGATTGGGAGAACGAGCGGTGGATGTTGAGCAGATACTCGCCATAGCTGCTCTTGGCGCAGCGTTCGGCAAGCGAACGGAAATGGTCGAGCGTGATATAGCCGAGCCTAAGCGCGATTTCCTCCGGGCAGGCGACCCGCATGCCCTGGCGCTGCTCGAGGATCTGGACGAAATGGCTTGCCTCGACAAGCGAAGCATGCGTGCCGGTGTCGAGCCAGGCGAAACCGCGGCCGAGCACCTCGACATGGAGGTCGCCCCGCCCGAGATAGGCGAGGTTGACGTCGGTGATCTCGAGCTCGCCGCGCGCGGATGGCTGCAGCGCGGCGGCGATCTGCACCACGTCGTTGTCGTAGAAATAGAGGCCGGTGACGGCGATGTTCGACTTCGGATGCGCGGGCTTCTCCTCGATGGAGACGGGCCGACCCCCACCGTCCAGTTCGACGACGCCGTAGGCCTCCGGCGTGCGTACGATATAGCCGAAGATGGTGGCGCCCGAGCCGCGCAGGCTGGCGCGCGCGAGCGCCTCAGGCAGTGAGTGGCCGTAGAAGATGTTGTCGCCGAGCACGAGGGCCACACGGTCGGAGCCGATGAAATCGGCGCCGACGATGAAGGCATCGGCAAGCCCGCGCGGCTGCTCCTGAACGGCATAAGTGAAAGAGAGTCCGAGATCGGAGCCGTCGCCGAGCAAGCGCTCGAACAGCTGCTGGTCTTGTGGCGTGGTGATCAACAGAATGTCCCGGATGCCGGCGAACATGAGCGTCGCCAGCGGGTAATAGATCATCGGCTTGTCGAACACCGGAAGCAGCTGCTTGGAAACGACCGTGGTCACCGGGTAAAGCCGCGTGCCCGATCCCCCCGCCAGAATGATGCCCTTCATGACGCACTGTTACCCGCATTCGGCTCCCTCGAGCAATATTAGCCGCTACGGGGTCATTCCGCCCAAGAAATGCGGGCGTAGTAGGCATGCCGTGAGCCCGTGCTATCTTGCTGCGGGCGGCGTGGGCGAAGACTGGGGGCGGACATTGGCGCGAGCCAATTTGCGGATTGTCGAGACGGCCATTCCCGGCGTCGTGGCCATTGAGCCCGTTGTGTTCGGCGACGGCCGCGGGTTCTTCATGGAGCTGTTCAATGCCGACCGCTATGCGGCGGCGGGCATCACCGCCACTCTGGTGCAGGACAATTTCTCACGCTCCTCGCGTGGCGTGCTGCGCGGGCTGCACATGCAAAATCCCCATCCGCAGGGCAAACTGGTGATGGCGCTGCGCGGGACCGTGCTCGACGTCGTGGTCGACGTGCGGTTGGGCAGCCCAAGCTTCGGTCGGCACGTCAAGGTGCAGCTCAGCGAAGAAAGCCGTCGGCAGCTTTGGATTCCGCGCGGCTTCGCGCATGGCTTCGTGGTGATCTCGGAAGTCGCCGAGTTCTTTTACAAATGCGACGATCTCTACAGCCCTGCCGATGAGTTGGTGCTGCGCTTCGACGATCCGGAGCTCGGCATCGATTGGGGTATCAGCGCGCCGATCGTCTCCGAACGCGATCGCAACGGCAGCTTGTTGTCGGAACTCAAGGATCGGCTGCCGGTCTATGCAGGACCGTGAGGGTGATGCTGATGGTGGGAATCACGCGAAGCGTCGCCAAGGCTGATGAGCGTCGCGAGTCTGGCGCCTTCAAGCATGGGAGCGAGGACAAGGCTCGCCGCGATCAGGCCGACAATGAGAAGCAGTTCGACTTTGAAGGTCATGCCCGAGTCCTTCACTGATGCGTCAGTGTCGATCCGGCGCGGTTAATGTGCGCTTACCGCGCCTCGGCGTCTAGATGCGCGCGTGGCTCGCGGATGGCGGCAGAATGCCCTTCAGATCGTAAATGAGACCGCCAGGTGCGAGCAAGGCCTTGATCCCGGACTCGCCGAGCTTGGCGATCGCGTCGTGCTTGACGGCGAGAATAATTGCGTCGAACGGCCCGCGTGGCAGGTCGTTGGTCAGCGTGAGACGCGTATTCGTGCTGCGCCAACGCGACATCGGCCATTGGGTCGTAGACCACCACCTCGGCGACGAAATCGCGCAGCGTGCGCACGAGATCGACCACCTTGGTGTTGCGCGTATCGGGGACGTTCTCCTTGAAGGTGAAGCCCATCACCAGCACCCGGGCTTGATCGATACTCTGCTTGCGCTTGAGCATGATCTTGATCACGTCGTTGGCGACATAGGCCGCCATGGCGTCATTGATGCGGCGGCCGGCGAGAATCATCTGCGGATGGAAGCCGATCGATTCGGCTTTGTGCGTGAGGTAGTAGGGATCGACGCCGATGCAGTGGCCACCGACAAGCCCGGGGCGGTAAGGCTGGAAATTCCATTTGGTGCCGGCGGCCTCGAGTACCTCGCGCGTCTCCAGGCCCAACTGCTTGAACAGCATGGCGAGCTCGTTGATCAGCGCGATATTCACGTCGCGCTGGATGTTCTCGATGACCTTGGCGGCCTCGGCGACGCGAATCGAGCTGGCGCGATGCGTGCCGGCGGTGATGACTGTGGCGTAGACGGCGTCGACCAGATCGGCCGCTTCCGGCGTCGAGCCCGAGGTGACCTTGATGACGTCGGGAAGGCGATGCGTCTTGTCGCCCGGATTGATGCGCTCAGGCGAATAGCCGGCGTAGAAGTCGCGATTGAACGAAAGCCCCGAGGCCTTCTCCAGCTCCGGCACGCAGACCTCCTCGGTCGCGCCGGGAAACACCGTCGATTCGTAGACCACGACATTGCCGGGCGAGAGCACGGTGCCCACAACATGACTTGCGGCGACGAGCGCGCTCAAATCCGGGCGCTTGGCCTGATCGACCGGGGTTGGCACCGTGACGATGTAGAAATTCGCGTCCCTAAGGCTTGCGACATCGGCGGAGTAGGCGAGCCGCGCCGCATGCGCGAACTCCTCCTCGGTCACTTCGCGCGTGCGGTCGACGCCGCCGCTCAACTCGACGACACGCTCTTTGTCGATATCGAAGCCGAGCACGGGAAAATGCCGGGCGAGATAGACGGCGAGCGGCAGGCCGACATAGCCGAGGCCGATCACGCCAATTCGTACATCGTTGAGGGGAGGCAACGGCATGCTTGCTTTCGCCGTGACGGAGGAGGGCTAAGCGCAAATTGCGCACGGGCCGCCAGTGTTAGCGTCTAACCATGCTCAAGGTCCAGCCGAAGCGCCTGCGGTCACGATCCGCAATCGATGCCGCAAAAGGCCGGTAGAGGCCGATTTTCGACATGATTGGGTGCCAGGGGAACGCTGGCGGGGTCGCGGCCGTTCTCGCATGAACGCGAGGTGAACGCCGCGGATAGAAGCGGTTCAGGCCAGCCGGCCTAACGTGCTGGCTGGCGATGCCGATCACGGGATCGCCGATTGGAATATTGCGAAACCTCGAAACAGGGAAAGCGAGCATCATGAGCTTCGTCGAAAGCAGCCTTCGCCGGCTCGCCATCGCTCTGGCGGTCGCGACCGTCACAGCAGTCGCGTTCGTGGAACCGGTCCAGGCGCAAGCGCCGCGTCCCAACGGCTATCCCGTCACCAATGTCAATCTCAGGGCAGGTCCCGGCACCTATTATCCGGCGCTGCTCGTCGTGCCGTCGCACGCGCCGATCGCCATCCTCGGCTGCCTCGGCGACTACACCTGGTGCGATGTGTTCTTCCAGGGCAATCGCGGCTGGATGCGCTCGATCTATCTGCAAGGCTGGTATAGCGGCTACTACTATTCGCTGCGCGATTACGCGCCACGGCTCGGCTACCGCGTGGTCTCGTTCGATCTCGGGCCGTATTGGGATGCGAACTATCGCGGCCGGCCATTCTATGCCGACCGGACCAGATGGGGCGGCGGGACACCTTACGGCGAAGGCGCCACCAATCGCGGCGCGTTCTACAACCGGCTTCAGCCCTACGGCAATTGGATCTGGCTGCAAGGCCAATATGTCTGGGTGCCGCAGAATGTCGGGCCCTATTGGCGGCCTTATACGGTCGGCCGTTGGGCGTTCACCGACCGCTACGGTTGGATGTGGGTTTCCAACGAGCCGTTCGGCTGGGCGACCTATCATTACGGGCGCTGGGGATTCTCCAATCGCGTCGGCTGGTTCTGGGTTCCGGGCAATCGCTGGGCGCCGGCCTGGGTGTCATGGCGTTCATCGAACGACTATCTCGCCTGGGCGCCGCTGCCGCCGGCCTATGACGAAGGCGTCAGCATCGAGATCAATGCGCGCGGCGTGCCCGATTATTACTGGCAGGTCGTGCCCAACCGGGATTTCTTGTCAGACGATCTGCCGCGCCGGATCGTGCGCGACAAGAACCGCTTCAATCCGATCCTGCGCGAGACGCAGCCTCTGGGCAATGTCACGATCACCAACAACAATGTGGTCGTGAACAAGGTCGTCAACGTCAACTACATCGAGCAGAAGACCAACGAGAAGGTTGTCGTCCACAGGGTCGAGAGGACCAAGGACGAGAAGACGGCCGGCAAGGTCCAAGGAGATTCGATCGAAATCTTCCAGCCTGCCGCCGAGACGGCGACAGAACCGGTGGCTCCGCCAAAGCCGAAGCAGATCGATGAGGTCGCGGCCGAGAGCAAGACCAAGGAGCAGGGTGGAGGCGCCCCCAGCACGGACCAGCTGCTGGTTCCGCCGGAGGTCAAGACGCCGCCGCTGCCCGAGGCCGCCGAGACCGGCCCCGCCGCTGGTGGCGGGACCAAGGACGGTCAGCCGGCAAGCGGCGAGGCCACGCCGCCCCCGCCACCCCACCACCACCGCCTGCCAATGGAACTACTCCGCCGCCGGCTGAGGAAGCCGCACCGCCACCTCCGCCGCCACCGGCCGAAGAAGCGGCACCGATCCCACCACCGGCTGAGGAAACCGCTCCACCACCGCCTCCCCCGGCAGAGGAAGCGGCTCCGCCCCCACCACCTACTGAAGAAACCGCGCCGCCACCTCCACCGCCGCCTGCGGGAGAGGCCCTGCCGCCACCGCCTCCGCCTGCTCCTCCCGTCGTGGACGAGGCGCCGAAGGTGAAAAAGGGTGACGAGCCGAAGGCCAATGAGGAGAACGAGGCGTTGCCGCCGCCGCCACCGCCTCCGCCACAGGAGGAGACGCCCCCGCCGCCTCCACCCGCGAGCGAGGTGCCGCCCAAACCCCACAAGCAGGGCAAGGACAAATTCAACAAGGGTAACGGCGGACAGATGCAGCCCGAGGACGTGCCTGGTCAGCAGATGATGCCGCCGCCTCCGCCGCCGCAGGAGGAGTCTGCGCCGCTCAGCGAAGACGCTCCGAAGCCCCACAAGCAGAAGGGCAAATTCAACCAAGGCAACGGCGGACAGATGCGCCGGGGCGCAGATGATGCCGCCGCCTTCATCGGAAGAGGCTTTGCCGCCGCAGCAAGCGCCGTCAGGCGATGTTACGCCAGGGGCGGACAAGAAGAACGGCAAGGGCAAGCACCGGAAAGACAACGGCAAAGCGCCATGTCCTGAAGGCGCTGTTCAGCTCGACGATGGGAGCTGCGTCGTGCCGCGATAGCGGGCCGATCGCGCAAAATTTCGGGGCGCCGGATCATCACCGCCCCCTAATTTTCGATCGAGCCTCGTGGCGAGATGGGAGCCACGGGCGTGGGTTTGTCTAATTGCGATCGCCCCTTTGCGGCAGGAGAAGGCATGCCTAAATCAAGACTGGCTGGTTTGCGTCTCGCCCGAGCTTTCACAAGGAGCGGTCATGAACAGATATCTTCCCAGCGGCTTCGCGATGCTCGCGGCCGCCGCGCTCTTGGCGCTCGCCGCGGCATCGCCGGCTGAGGCGCGCATCCAGTGTCAGGGCAATTTCCAGGTCACCAAGCAAAATGGCTTGATCGCCACGCCCTATTGCGAGGAAGAGCAGATCGCGCGCGTGGCGCGTAGCTACGGCGCAAACGTCACCCCAGCCGAGGTGCATAACAACGCCTTGAAGAAGGTCTATCTCTGCCAGGTCTATGGCTACGACACGCGGCTCAAAGGCTCTTGCGCGGGCTACGCTCCGGAGCTCTACGGCCGCTAAATTTTCCCGCTAAAGCGACAGCGGAATGCTCTGCGGAAAGCGGAACAGGTTATCGGGGTCGTAGCGCCGCTTGACCTCCACCAGGCGTTCGAGATTGGTGCCGTAATAGGCGCGCAGGTAATCGGTCTCCGCGCCATCGATGAAATTCTGGAAGCTCTCGTCGGAGGTGAACGGGCGCATGGCGGCATGGAATGCGTCGAGCCATGCCTCGTTATCCGCCACCACCGCCGCTCCGTCCTCGGGCGTCCAGGCGAGATCGATGGCGCTCAGCATCAGCGCCTTGCGATGCACGAAGGCCGTGGCATCTGGCGCGACTGACGCTACGGCGCCGCCGGCCAGGAACATCTTCCATTCGGCGCCGTCATGGGTGCCGGGCCAGCGGCGCAGGAAGTCGAGAATCGTGGCGATGCCCTCGGCGGGCAGCGGTCGATAGATGTAGCTCGAGCGCTCATGCGAATATTCGGGGGTGCCTTCCTCGACTAAGAATCTCCTGAGATAGCCAATAAGGCAGCACGCTGATCGCTTCTTCGCTCGGCTTAGCGATCCGGTAGAGCGGCGCCAGCATATCCGCGAGTTCGGCCTGGGTTCCGGCGAGTTGACCCAGGAGATTGAGCGCGGTCTCGGCGCCGGCCTCCAGCTGAAGCTTGCAGCCGAGCCGGTCAGGCAGTGACGGCAGGAGCTCGAGTGCGGCGGGCAGGAGGTCTTCGACGCCTTTGCTCCAAGTCAGCTTGAAGACGGTGTAATCGCCGACCGGGAAGGTCTGAAATGTCAGCGAGACATTGACGCCGAAATTGCCGCCGCCGCCGCCGCGACACGCCCAGAACAGATCGGCGTTCTCGGTGGCGTTGCAGACGAGCCGCTCGCCCGAGGCGATGACGATCTCGGTCTGGACCAGCTGGTCGCAGGTGAGTCCGCGCAGGCGCTGGCTGAAGCCGATGCCCCCGCCGAGCGTGAGGCCGGCGACGCCCACGCCTTTGCAGCGGCCGTGGGTGATCGCGTGATTTCCCGCTTGCAGGGCGGCAAAGACATTGGCGTTGCGCGCCCCGCCGTCCAGGCGCAGGAGACCCTCCTCGTCGATCCCGCTGACCGCATTCATCGGCGATACGTCGATCATCAGACCGTCGGTGGTGGAGAAGCCGGCATAAGAGTGTCCGCCTGAGCGGATCGCGATCGGCACTTCGTTCCTTTGCGCCCAGAGCAAACAGACGGCGACATCTTCGGGCGAGGCGCAGCGCGCGATGCCCGCCGGTACGGTCGAGGCGAAGCGCAGATTCCAGGGCGTGGCGATGCGGTCGAAGTCGGGCGCATCGGATTGCAGGAGCTCGCCGCTAAGGAGTTGCGCGAGCCCTCGCCAGTCCGGAGGCGGCGACGTCGTAACGACGGGCATCTCGGCGCGGGCGCGCCCGCGAAGCTGGCTCGCGCCGAGCGCCGCGCCGGCGGCGCCTTTCAGCAGCTGTCTTCGGGTCAGCGCGACGGACAAGCGGCACCTCCCTTTCCCGCGCGGGCAGATCTAAACGCGCGGCATGATTGCTTCCTTATCCCTTATTTTAGGATTGGCGCGTAATTCGTTAACCAACCGAATTTTTTGACCTTCGGAGGGGCACGTGCGGATTACGCTCTTCGGCCTTGCGGCCATCGCCATCATTGGCGCCATCATCGTCTTCGTCGGACCGCTGTTCATCTCTACCGACGATCTGCGCAACAGCCTGTTCGCACAGGTCGAGGCGTCTACCGGCTATCGCTTGCGGGTCAGCGGGCCGGTGCAGGTCTCGCTGTTCCCCTCGCTCGACCTGGTGGCCGAGGATGTCGGCATCGCCAAAAGCGGTGCGGCGGCGACATCCGAGATGGCCACGGCCAAGTCGCTGCGCTTCGGTTTGCAGTTGTCGGCGTTGCTCGGCGGCAAGGTCAAGATGACCGAGGTGACGCTGATCGATCCCGTTATCGCCCTGCCGCAAACTCAGGCTTCTGCCAAGAGCGCCCAGGATGCGGCCCCGCCGCAAGCCGACGCGGGGTCGCCCTCGGCCGCGCTCAAGTCACTCAGCCTCGACAAGCTGCTCATCAAGAACGGCACGCTGATTCTGCCGGGCTCGGGCGGTGCGCCCGGCAAACGCATCGAGAGGCTCACTCTGGAGGCCTCGATGCCCGCTCCCGACGCGACCCTCGCCTTCGATGGAAGCGCCGTGCTGGACGGACAGAAGATCCAGGCCGCCGGCTCGATTGGCGGTCTCGCGCAATTGCTCGACGGCAACGCCGTCCCGGTCTCGCTCGACATCGACGCTCCGTCCTATCTCGACGCAAAGGCCGCTCTGACCGGCATCGCTAGCTACAAGGGTGATAGCTTCGTCTTCAGCCAATTCACCGCGCGGGCCGGCGACAAGTCCCTGGCCGGCAGCGGCAGCTACAAAGGCAGCCTGCTCACGCTCTACCCGCTCAGCGTGAACGCGAGCGGCAATAGCCTGTCGGGATCGGTGGTGGCCGATCTGTCGGGCGCGGTTCCCGCGGTCAATGCCGCGTTCACCGGCCAGACCCTCAACCTCGATGCCTTGCTGGCGAAACCTGGTGCGGCGCCTTCCGCCACTGGGGGCAGTGGAGGCAGCGGAGGAGAGGCCGGCTGGAGCGATGCCAGAATCGATTTCTCGGGGCTCAAGGCCGTCACCGCCAAGCTCAAGCTCACCGCGGGTCAGCTCGTCTACAACAACATCAAGATCAGCAACGCCACACTGCAGGCGACGATCTCCGGCGGCAAGCTCTCGGCATCGCTGCCGAGCTTCCAGCTTTATGGCGGCGCGGGCGCGGCGGCGTTCGATGTCGATGCGAGCGGCAAGATCGCGGCGCAGCGGATCCGACTGTCGCTCGCGAATTTCGATGCCTATCCCTTCCTCAAGGACAGTGCAGGGTTCGAGAGCCTTGAAGGCACCGGCGCCATCTCGCTCGACGTTGCCGGCAGCGGCGCAAGCCAACGGGCCATCGTTTCGGCCTTGAGCGGCTCAGCCAAGTTCGAGTTCAGCAATGGCGCGATCCGCGGCATCAACATCGCCAAGACCATGCGCGGGCTGACCACTGGCATCCTTTCGGGATGGCAGGAGAACGCCGCCGAGAAGACCGACTTCGCCACGCTCGGCGCGAGCTTCAAGATCGCCAAGGGTCAGGCGCAGACCGCCGATCTTCGTCTCGCCGGGCCTCTGGTGCGCATGACAGGGGCCGGCAATGTCGACCTGCCGGGTAAGACGCTCAAGTTCCGCGTCGATCCGCAACTGGTCGCAAGCCTCCAAGGGCAAGGCGGCAAGAGCGACCTGCAAGGCCTCGGCGTGCCGATCATGATCGCCGGACCCTGGGCGAGGCCCTCGATCTATCCCGATATCGAGGGCATCCTCCAAGACCCGGCGGCTGCCTATGAGCAGCTCAATCGGCTCGGCGGAGGTCTCGTCTCTCTGCCGGGTGCCGGCAACACCGGAAGCGTTTCCGCCATTGGCGGCCTGATCAAGAACGGCAAGGTTGGCACCAACGCGCTCCAGCAAGGCGCCCTTGGCGGCATAGGCGCGCTGCTCGGCGGGCAGCCGCAGCAAGCCACCGATGAGGCCGAGGCCCCCGCGCCCGCGCCTCAGCCGGCCGCAACGGTCAAGCCAAAGACAAAGCCGGTGAGCGCAGCCGCGCCCGCCGAAACCAAGAAGAGCAAAAAGCGGCAAGCCCCCCAAGAAGCGGCGAACCAGCTGCTGCAGAACTTCCTCGGCAATTAGGGCCCCGTTAACCGCGCGGCGGCTCAACGCCGCCGGTGAACGATTTATTTGCGTCTCATGCCTAGAAGCGTGGGCGAGGGAGCGGACTACCCCCGCTGGAATCGTCCATGTCTCGCGTCATCCATCCGGAGTTCGAGCACGGCCGGCGTTTTGTGCCGCCGCGGCCGAACATTCTGCGCAGAGTCATTTCCCGCTACCAGCTCGTCGAGCTCACCGTCATCATCGGCGCCATCTTCTTGCTGTGGGGCGGTTTCACGCTCGCCAAGCTGCCAAACCTCATGATCGCGACGCAGCCGCTCGCCTGGCTCGAATCCTTCCGCGTCGAGATTATCGACGGCGACACGATCCGCAGCGGCGGAGACGTCTATCGGCTGGTCGGCTTCAACACGCCGGAATCGGGCGCCAACGCCGGATGCCAGCGTGAGCGGGCTCTATCGCAGGCGGCCACGCAGCGGCTCAACCAGCTCTTGGCGGGCGGCGGAATCGACCTTCGACGCGTCCCGTGCGCCTGCCCAAGCGGCACGGAAGGTTCCGGTCAATGCAATTACGGCCGCTATTGCGCCACGCTCAGCGTGCGTGGACAGGACGTCGGAACCACCTTGATCAGCGAGGGCCTTGCGGAGCCCTATGTCTGCTCAGGAACGTCTTGTCCGCGACGCAAGGATTGGTGCCGCTCCTGACGCCTGCGGGCAACTGCGCCCAGATGGCGCTTTTCCAACGCGCCCGCAAGCTGTTAGGTTGGAACCGCCGATGGCCTCGATCCTCGATAAATGCGCGGGTGCACCGCGCAAAGACTTCGCTCCCGGTACTGTCCTGCTCTCCGAGGGCGACACGTCCGGGCGTCTTTATATTCTCGCCGAAGGCAGCGTCGAGGTGCTGCGCGGCGATACGCAGGTCGCCGTCATCGGCGACCCGGGCGCGGTATTCGGCGAGATGTCAGTGCTGCTCAATCGGCCGCACACGGCAACCGTCAAGGCCAAGTCTCCCGTCGCCGTGTTCGTTTTCGACGACGCCGAGAGCTTCCTCAAATCAAATCCCGAGATCGCGTTTCTGCTCGGCAGGCTGCTCGCCGAGCGGCTCAACGCCGCGACCACCTATCTCGTCGACTTGAAGCGGCAGTTCGAAGGGCACGGCAATCATCTCGGCATGGTGGGCGAGGTGCTCGAAAGCCTGATCCACCAACAGCACCAGGAGTTCACCCCGGGCCCTGAGCGCGAGGCCGATCCGCGGCTTTGAGCCAGTCTGGGAGCGCTTGCAGCTTCGGCACCGGCCGCTCGAGCGGCCCGCCAAGCCGCACATACTGATTGCCCGCGGAAGAGAACCACAGCGCCTCGTCGGCATCGGTATCGATGATGATATGGGCCGGCGGCGCGCCGAATTGCTGGCCGGTGTTGAACACCCAGGTCGGCCCGATGCGATCGACCCAGGAGCCGTCCTTGACGAACGGCGACTGGTGCACATGGCCGGACAGGACCATGTCGGGCCGGTATTGCTCGATCCATTCCAGGAGCTCCACGTCGCCAAAATATCTGTCGCCGCCCCAACTGGTGGGCGACTTGGCGGGAGGCGCGTGATGGATCCAGATCCAGCGCTTGCCGCGCTTGGCCGCGGCTTCGCCGAGCTGGGTCGCGATGCCGGCCTTGACGATCGGGCCGTCCCACCATGGGCAGACGGTGAACAGCGTGTCGCCGAGCATGAAGGAGTCTCCGTCCGACGGCACCCCCTCCTGCTGCGGCATCGCCAGCCATCTGGCGGCCTTCTCGCCGACCGCGTTCTTGCCATCGAGATCGTGATTGCCGGAGCAAATGACGAGTTTGGTCTTGGCCTGCAGGCGGCCGAAATATTTGCGCACCACGAGGCTCTGCGCGCGCCCATCGACGATCGAGGCGAGGTCGAGGTGATCGCCCGCCATCACCACCACATCGAAGTCCGAAGCCATTTCGACGACCCAGTCGAACTGCGGCAGCGAATAATGCAGGTCGGCTACCAGGAGGAGGCGCATGGTGACGGTTACCGCCGGTCGGTCTGATGAGATGAGCTATCCGTGGGATCGCTCAACACCATGACCCTCTTATTGCGCATCGGATGAACGGGGAGAAGACGTTTAAAGCGGTTTCCCGGAACAGGCGTCGCCCGTTTGGCACGAGCCTTGCCTCAGGGAGGAGTTAGAAGTCCCGACGTCCTACGGATACCAACATGAAAACGCCCCTTATCGTGACGCATCCATCCACCCTGTTGCACGATGGTCTGCGACAAATCTTTGCGAAGTCCCAATTTGGGCCGGTGTTCATCGCTCCAAAACTGAGCGAGGAATTGGAAAGCCAAATGCGGTCGTTCGAAAGCTGCATTTGGTTAATCGGCGCCGGGCGTTACGATTCGACCGTTGATCAATTGATACGACGAGTGACGACGGCAGCGCCGGGAGTGAAAGCCGTCATCCTTGCCGCCAATCACGCGCCGGGTGACATAATGACCGCACTAAAGGGCGGGATCTGCGGGTTTCTCTGCCAGGACATTTCCGCCGAGCAGCTGCTCAAGTCTTTAGAGTTGATCGCATGCGGCCAAGCCGTGGTGCACCGTGATTGGCGCTTGGGTGGGACGGCGTCGGCGCCGGTACCGGACGACAGTGAGACGAAGCAGCAAGGCGTCTCGCAAGCCGAGGGTGTCGAGTCCGATGGCCCTCAGATCATCGCCGTCGACAATTCAGAGGAAACTTCCGAGAGCGAGCTCACTCGAAGTCTTTCTCGGCGCGAGCTGCTGATCTTGCGGATGCTCACGGAGGGAGCGTCGAACAAGGTCATCGCGCTCAAGCTGGTGATCACCGAGTTCAACGGTGAAGGTGCACATGAAGGCCATTTTGCGGAAGCTTCGGCTGCTGAACCGTACGCAGGCTGCAATGTGGGCGCGCAATCATGTACATGAAGACGTGTGGAACGCGCTCTCGAGCCCCACACAGTACGCGGGAGGTCGGCGCCGAGACAGTGCCAGCGCCTCGCCTTCTTTGGTCTGTTGAGGCAATCGGGTCCGCTGCTTGCGCCGCTCGATGATGGCGGGGAGGGTGGATTCGAAACCACGGTACGAACAAGGCGCGCGTCAATGCGACGGCCTTCCTGGCTGCGCCATACCGACCCTATCGACTACAGATCCTCGGCTTTGTGCTAAGTGCTGCGGTCAGCCAGTTGGGGGATCGGATGATGCGCCGCGTTCGACTCTATCGCTGGCGTACCAAGAGATTTCAGCACGGCAATTTCGGCGACGAAATTACCATCCCTATCCTCGACCGCTTATTCGGAATCGAGGCGCTTCCGGTTGGTCTCAAAGACGCCGAACTGCTCGGCGCCGGGAGCATTCTGGAATTCTATGTCTGGAAAATCGGAAAGCCGCCGGCGTGGAAGCGATTTCTTCGGCGTCGTGACCTCCACGTCTGGGGCACTGGCACCTTGTTCGATCAGCATGAGATCAACTGGCCACAAAGACTGCATTTCCATGCGCTGCGCGGCGCGCTGACCGCCGAGCGGGTCGGTGTTCGTGGCATTGCGCTGGGCGATCCGGGCATTCTGTCGAGCCGCCTCATTCGCCGGCCACCGAAAGTCAGCTATGTGGCGGCGGTCCCCCACTTCTTAGACAAGAGACGCTTGGCAGACTTGCCGAAGCATTGGCGCCTCGTTGACCCGGATCAGCCGGTCGATGACGTGCTTGACTCAGATAGCATCGGCTGAACTTGTCCTATCGAGCAGCCTGCATGGACTGATAGCGGCGGACTCGTTCGGCATACCCTGCGTGTGGATATCGTTCCTCGGGGGACAGCCGGACTCGCCAACACATAAATTCATGGATTACGCCTCGACGAGGGGAATCGACTTCAACGCGCCCATTACCTGGGCCGAGGCGATGGCCATGCCGGCTGACGTGCTCGCGAGCAAGGCGACAACAATCGGACGCAACGTTGAGGCGTGGCAGGAAGAGCTGATCGCGGCATTCCCGATGACAGGACTGTCCTGGTGCTGAACTTTCGCGATGGCGCCACAACCTGCCCTTAGTTGATGTCCCCGAGGACCGCGGCGGAACGCTGCGCTAGCGGGAAAATCGAAGCGATGGAAAGCGAAACATCGCAGGGCGGAATACGTAAAGCCGCTCTGAGCTCGGAAGCTGAATTTTATGCTTTAGCCTAAGATGCGCGCCTGCAAATAATTCGAGCAGCTCGCGTTCGGAGAGATGGCTGAGCCAATCGTCGGGCCATTTCTTCTTGTAGGCGTCTGCAGGATGGTAGCTGGCGATTACGCGGCGGGGTCTGAGTTTGCCGAGGCTTGCGAAAAAACGCGGCATGTCCGTTATGTACTCCAATAGCCCAAGCATCGTGATCACGGTTGCGACTGTCGCCTCATTCTTGGGAAATTCGCCGCGATTGAAATCGCACACCACGGTATCTTCGCTGCGGGCCGTCAGGTCGCAACCGATGTAGCGACACCCGGTCGGCAGGAAACCGCGTATCCCCATTTTTCCGCAGCCGAGATCGAGGACGGTTGAACCGCTTGGGACGAACTCAGCGGCTCGCTTTGCCCGCTTGTCCCAAATGCTCATGAACTCGTTTGGGTCGAGCCAGCGGGCGTAATCGGTCATGTGGCACACCACGCGGAAGCATTCGTTGGTCGCCCAGTTGCTACCGTAGACTGGGGGCCCAGGTGGGTTTTGTTAGCGCATCATTTGGCGGAGAGGGTGGGATTCGAACCCACGGTACGGTTACCCGTACAACGGTTTTCGAGACCGTCCCATTCGACCACTCTGGCACCTCTCCGGAGCGCTGATGTAGCTTGCCCTCGGGAGAACGGCAACCGGCAGGGCCGGAATTCCGCGATTTTCCAACCAGCTGGTAATTGACTTATCGGCCTTGGCTTCTATATTGCGCCGCTCCAAGGCTATTTGCGGCTCGGTTCGCGCGCCTCAGGCGCCGGTCTTTCAAGCCCAGAATTCGGACGGATAACGGACATGTTCGCGGTCATTCGCACGGGCGGCAAGCAATATCGCGTGGCGCCAAACGACATCATCGAGATCGAGAAAATCGCGGGCAAGCCCGGCGATATCATCGAGCTTTCCGAGGTGATCCTGCTTGGCGGCGACAGCCCCAAGACGGGCAATCCCACGATCTCAGGCGCGTCGGTCGCCGCCGAGGTCATCGAACAAACGCGCGGCGAGAAGATCATCGTCTTCAAGAAGAAGCGCCGCAAGAACTATCGCCGCAAGAAGGGCCATCGCCAGGAGCTGACGGCGCTGCGCATTACCGAGATCCTGACCGACGGCAAGAAGCCGTCAAAGGCGGCTGCCAAGCCCGAGTCGAAAAAGGCGGAGAAGAAGCCGGAGCCGAAGGCTGAGGCCAAGGCCAAGCCAGAGGCCAAGGCCAAACCAGCCAAGAAGGAAACCAAACCAGCGGCGCGCAAGCCGGCAGCCAAGGCTGACAAGAAGCCCGCGTCGAAGCCGAAGAAGTAAGGAATTCAGTCATGGCACATAAGAAAGCAGGCGGCTCCTCGCGCAACGGCCGCGACTCCGCCGGGCGCCGGCTCGGCGTCAAGAAGTCGGGCGGTCAGAGCGTTCTCGCCGGCAACATCATCGTCAGGCAGCGCGGCACCAAATGGCACCCCGGCGACGGCGTCGGCATGGGCAAAGACCACACGCTGTTCGCGCTGCGCGAAGGCGATGTCGAGTTCGCGACCAAGCAGAAGGGCCGTGTCTACGTCTCGGTGAAGCCGAGCTAGTCATGCCCGGACTTGATCCGGGCATCCACGCCGTTACGTTTCAGCAAGCTGAAGCTCAAGCGGAATGGTTTGCCGCGTTAAGCCCGGCAATGACGTGTTCCGGATTCATCGTATAGCCTACGCCCCGTGAGCATCAGAACGCCCAGACTGGTTTTGCGCGCGCCGCTGCTTGCGGACGCGGCGCGGATCGCCCTGCTCGCCGGCGATTTCGACGTGGCCAGCATGACCGGCACGATCCCCCACCCCTACAGCGAGCAGATGGCCGCGGAGTGGCTCGCGAGCGCCATTGCCGGCGAGGAAGGCGTCGTGTTCGTGATCGAGAGGTCAGGCGCGCTGATCGGCTGCACCGGCTACCGCGCCTTGGGCGAGGACCATGCCGAGCTCGGCTATTGGATCGGCAAGCCGTATTGGGGCATGGGCTATGCGAGCGAGGCGGTGCGCGTCCTGATCTTGCATGCATTCGAGACGGGCGGCTTCGCCTATCTGACGGCCGGGCATTTCAGTGACAATCCGGCGTCGGCGCGGATCATCGCCAAGTTCGGCTTCATGCCGGGAGGAAAGGAGAGCCGGGACTGTGCGGCGCGCGGCGCCAAGGCGTATTGCCTAACCTACCGGCTCGACCGCGCCACGGCACTGGCCGGCGCCTTGAAGGCCTGAGGCCGGCGCAGAACGTGCATCCCGTAGTGTATTGGAAAGAAGCCGGTGCTAAGCCCTTGCCATGCAGTTCCTCGATCAAGCCAAGGTCTATGTGCGCTCGGGCGATGGCGGCAATGGCTGCGTCAGCTTCCGGCGCGAGAAGTTCATCGAGTTCGGCGGACCTGACGGCGGCGACGGCGGCAAAGGCGGCGACGTCATCGTCGAATGCGTCGCCAATCTGAACACTTTGCTCGATTACCGCTACCAGCAGCATTTCAAGGCGAAGAAGGGCGGCCACGGCAAGGGCCAGAACCGCACGGGCGCCAAGGGCGCCGACGTCGTGCTGAAGCTGCCGCCCGGCACCGAGATTCTCGATGTTGATGGCGAGACGCTGATCGCCGACCTGACCAAGCCGGGCGACCGCATCGTGCTGCTCAAGGGCGGCAATGGCGGCTTCGGCAATGCCCGTTTCAAGTCCTCGACCAATCAGGCGCCCCGCCACGCCAATCCCGGGCAGCAAGGCGAGGAGATGAATATCTGGCTTCGGTTGAAGCTGATCGCCGACGCCGGCATCATCGGACTGCCCAATGCCGGCAAGTCAACCTTTCTTGCCGCGGTCAGCGCGGCAAAGCCGAAGATCGCCGATTACCCGTTCACCACGCTCCACCCCAATCTCGGCATGGTGCGAGTCGACGGCACCGATTTCGTGCTTGCCGACATTCCCGGGCTGATCGAAGGCGCGCATGAAGGCGCCGGCATCGGCGATCGCTTCCTCGGCCATGTCGAGCGCACCGCGGTGCTGCTGCATCTCGTCGATGCGACGCTCGACGACGTAGCGGAAGCCTATGAGATCGTGCGCGGCGAAGTGGAGGCTTACGGCGCGGGGCTCGCCGACAAACCTGAGCTCGTGGCGCTGTCGAAGGCGGACGCCGTGCCCAAGGACGAAATGAGGAAGAAGGCGCGCGCCTTGAAGAAGGTGGCAGGCGCGGCGCCGCTCATCGTCTCGGCTGCGTCCGGCGAGGGCGTGAAAGAGACTTTGCGCGCGCTCGCGAGTGAAGTGAGGGGTTGGCGCGCGCGGACGAAGGAAGATGTGAAGACCGAGAGAGCACCGGCGCGAGGATGGCGTCCATGAGAGGCGAGTGGACGGCCGCCAAGCGCATCATCGTCAAGATCGGCTCCTCGTTGCTGGTCGACGCGGCGGCTGGCACGCTTAGGCAGGCCTGGCTCGAAGCGCTGGCCGACGACATCGCCGGTCTGCGTCGCGCCGGCAAGGAGGTGGTGGTGGTCTCCTCGGGCGCGATCGCGCTTGGCCGCAACGCGCTCAAGCTGCCCAAAGGCGCGCTCAAGCTTGAGGACAGTCAGGCGGCGGCGGCGGTCGGTCAGATCGATCTCGCTCATGCTTATGAAGAGGCGTTCCGCGCCCGATCGCTGGTCGCCGCGCAAGTGCTGCTGACGCTCGGCGATACGGAAGAGCGCCGCCGCTATCTCAATGCGCGGAACACCGTTACGACTTTGCTCAAGCTCGGCGCGGTTCCGGTCGTCAACGAGAACGACACGGTGGCGACCAGCGAAATTCGCTATGGCGACAACGACCGGCTCGCGGCCCGCGTCGCCTCGATGATCAGCGCGGACTGTCTCGTGCTGCTGTCCGATGTCGATGGTTTCTATACGGCGCCGCCCGGCTCGCGCGCCGATGCGCGCCGGCTCGAAGAGGTGACCGAGATCACGCCGGAGATCGAAGCCATGGCGGGGGATGTCGGCTCCGAGCTGTCGAAGGGCGGCATGGTGACGAAGATCGAAGCAGCGAAGATCGCCGTCTCCGGCGGCACGAATATGGTGATCGCCTTGGGCAAGGTGATGCATCCGCTTCAGGCGCTCGCCGAGCAGGGGGCGGGCACCTGGTTCATCGCCCGCCAAGACCCGGTGACGGCGCGGAAGCGCTGGATCGCCGGAACGTTGGAGCCGAAGGGGTCTCTTGTCGTCGATAGCGGGGCAGCCCAGGCGCTGGCTTCGGGAAAGAGCTTGCTTCCCGCCGGTGTCACGCGGATCGAAGGAAGCTTCGAGCGCGGCGACGCCGTGGTGATCAGAAACGGCGACGGCACCGAGCTCGGTCGCGGGCTTACGGCTTACGACCATACCGACGCCAAGGCCATTATCGGCCGCAAGAGCGGTGAAATCGCCGAGATTCTCGGCTACCTTGGACGCCCCGAGCTGATCCACCGGGACGACATGGTTTTGCAGCGGAAGAATTAGATGAGCGTGCTCTCCAATAGTCCGGAAGCGAGCATCGAGCCGATGATGCTCTATATGGGACGCCGCGCGCGAGAGGCGGCGCGGGAGCTTGCGCTTGCCTCGACGGAAGCCAAGAACGAAGCGCTTGAGAGGATGGCGGCGCGGATCGAGCTGTCTGCCGAGAAGATCATCGAAGCCAACCGCCAGGATGTCGAGGCCGCGCAGAGCAAAGGGCGTGACGCCGCTTTCCTCGACCGGCTCAGGCTGGACGGGTTGCGTGTGGCGGCGATGGCGAGAGGCTTGCGCGAGGTGGCGGCGCTTGCCGATCCAGTCGGCCAGCTGATGGCGCGCTGGACGCGGCCGAACGGCCTGGAGATTTCCCGCGTGCGCGTACCGCTCGGCGTGATCGGCATAGTTTATAAATCGCGGCCGAACGTGACGGCCGACGCGGCGGCGCTGTGCCTGAAGTCGGGCAACGCAGTGATCCTGCGGAGCGGATCCGAGAGCTTTCTCACCTCGCTCGTCATCGCCAATGTCTTGAGCGAGGCGGTTGTCGCCTCTGGTCTCCCGGAAGCTTCGATCCAGCTCGTGCCGACGGTCGATCGCTCAGCGGTCGGCTTCATGCTGGGCGGACTTGGCGGTGCCATCGATGTAATTGTGCCGCGCGGCGGCAGGGATCTTGTGGCGCGCGTGCAGGAAGAAGCGCGCGTGCCTGTGTTCGCGCATCTCGAAGGCGTCTGCCACGTCTATGTGCACAAGGCCGCCGATCTGGATATGGCCAAGCATATCGTGCTCAACGCCAAGATGCGCCGTACCGGCGTGTGCGGGGCAACCGAGACGCTACTTGTCGATCGCGCTGCCGTGTCGACGCATTTGGCGCCGCTGGTCGAGATGCTGATGGAGGCGGGCTGCGAGGTCAGAGGTGATGCCGACACGCAGCGAGTCGATGGCCGCGTGAAGGCTGCAGGCGAAGAGGATTGGGCGAAGGAGTTTCTCGGCGCCATCATCGCGGTGAAAGTGGTTGACGGCCTCGAGGCGGCGATCGAGCATATCGCGCGCTACGGCTCGCAACATACCGACGCCATCGTCACCGAGGACAAGCAAGCGGCCGAGCAGTTCCTCTCCCGCGTCGACAGCGCGATCGTGCTGCACAACGCCTCGACGCAATTTGCCGATGGTGGCGAGTTCGGCATGGGCGCGGAGATCGGCATCGCCACCGGTCGCTTCCATGCGCGAGGGCCGGTGGGTGTCGAGCAGCTCACGACCTTTAAGTATGTCGTGCGCGGGCAAGGCCAGATCCGGCCTTAAGTCCGCTTGGGGGGCGTTTTGTCAAAGAAGAAGCACGCCGAGAAGGGGCACGCCCATCGCAAAGGCGAAGCCCAAAGTCAGTCCAAGACACCCAAGCCAGATGTCACGAAGCTGCCGATGGCGGCGCCCAATATGCGCATCGGCCTGCTCGGCGGCTCGTTCAACCCGGCGCATGACGCGCATCGTGCGATCAGTCTGACGGCGCTGAAGCGGCTCGGGCTCGACCAGGTCTGGTGGCTGGTCACGCCCGGCAATCCCCTGAAGGATGCCACTAAGCTCCCGAGCCTCAAATCCCGCGTCGAGGCGGCGCGTGATCTGGCGAAGCATCCGCGTATCGCTGTCACGGGCTTCGAGGCGGTAAGCGGCTCCGCCTATACGATCGACTTGCTCGCCGAGCTCAAGCGACGCTTTCCGGGGGTGAGCTTCGTGTGGCTGATGGGCGCCGATAATCTCGCGCAATTCGATCGCTGGCGCGCTTGGGAAGAAATTTTCGCCGCCGTGCCGATCGCGGTGCTGGATCGCCCCGGGTTCAGGCTGAAAGCGCGCGCCGGCAAGGCGGCACAACGCTTCGCCGCTTATCAAGTCGACGAATCAGATGCGCGCGGGCTGGCGCGGCTCGAGCCTCCCGCCTGGACCATCCTCACCCATACCCTGTCGGGGCTGTCGTCGACGGCACTCCGCGCAAAGCAGGCAAAGACGCCAGGGAAAGCGAAGCAGGCCAAGGCGAAGAGCAACGAGGAGAAGTCGAAGAAAAAGGCCAAGCGACACTAGAGCTATTGAGCGCCGGCGACGGCCATACTATGTTTATGGTGTGAAGCGGCATCCATAGCGGCTTGTCATGCGTTTAGCATGCGCATCAGCTATAGTGGCTTCGTCGAGGAGCAATGGCAGAAGGATACTCACTCAAACATGCGCTCAGCTAGAGAGGGTGCCACGCACGGCACACCTCCTAACGGATTCGCGTCATTTGGCGCGCATCCGAACCGTTTACTCGAGATCGTGCTCGAGACGCTCGACGCCGCCAAGGCGGAGAAAGTCGCGACCATCGACTTGAGAGGTAAAACCTCGATCGGCGACCAGATGGTAGTCGCATCGGGACGCTCGCAACGGCATGTCGGGGCCGTCGCCGACCAGATCATCAAAAAACTGAAAGACGAAGGCTTTGGCCGCGCTCGCATCGAAGGGACGCCCCAATGCGATTGGGTGCTGATCGATGCCGGCGACGTCATCGTCCATATCTTTCGGCCCGAGGTTCGCGAGTTCTATAACCTCGAAAAGATGTGGTCGGCCGATCGCCCCATGGAGCGGTTGGTGATCTGATCCGATTGCCTGGCCGTTTGGCCTGAAGGCGAGCAAGTATGCGGCTCCTGATCGCTGCCATCGGCAAGCTGAAACAGGGGCCGGAGCGCGAGCTGTTCGCGCATTACCTCGGCCGCGCCGAAGCTGGCGGCCGTAAGCTCCATCTGTCGCCACTGACTGCAATCGAAGTAGCGGAGTCCAAGGCCGCAACCGCCCCGGCACGAAAAGATGCCGAATCGCAAGCCTTGCTCGCCAAGATTCCCTCGGCGCATGTGCTGGTGTGTCTTGATCCTGGCGGCGAGGCGTTGTCGAGCGAGGCCTTTGCCAGCTTGCTGGCGAAGCTTCGCGACGCGGGGACCGAGGGCGTGGCTTTCATGATCGGCGGCGCGGATGGCCTGGGAAAGGATGCGCTGGCCAAGGCGGCGAAGCGCGTCTCGCTCGGCCCGATGACCTTGCCGCACGGGCTCGCCCGCATCGTTCTTGCCGAGCAGATTTATCGCGCGGCGACCATCCTTTCAGGCCACCCCTATCATCGGGCCTGACGGTCCCCCAGGGTTAAGGATTGGTAAGCCAATTGCCTTGATTCTGCCGTACCGCTCCGTTGTCGTTGCCATCGGCTGAACGGCCAAGGCGCATGGCGCATGCTGATAGATTGACTTCCCCTCGCCACAAAGTCTGGTCCGCGCTGCTTGCTGCCGGCCTGATATGCACGGCGCCGTGGTTTGCCGAGGCCGAGGAGGATTTGTCTCGCGACGAGGCGAAGCAAAAGCTCAACCAGACCGAGCAGGAGCTTCAGTCGGGCCGCGTCAAGGCGGAGGGGCTAACCAAGGATCTGGCCGCTCTCGCTGAGGAACGCGCGAAGCTGAATGACGAGCTGATCGATGCCGGCAAGAAGGTGCAGGCAAGCGAAGCAAAGCTCTCGGAGACCGAAGCGAAGCTGGCCGAGCTCACCGAGCAGGTCAACGTCATCAAGGACTCGATCACCGAACGCAAGGAAGGTATCGTCAAGATGCTCAGCGCCATGCAGAGGATCGGTCGCGCACCGCCGCCCGCGCTGGTCACGCGGCGCGACGACGCACTTGCCGTCGTGCGCAGCGCCATGCTGCTCGCCAATATCTTCCCCGAGCTGAAATATCAGGCCGACAACCTCTCGCGTGAACTGGAAGGCCTGGTCACGGTCGAGAACGGCATTCGCGACCAGCGTGACAAGGAAAAGAGCGAGGCTGAGGGGTTGGCGGCGGAACAGGCGAGCCTCGATCGCCTGCTCGAGGAGAAGAAGCGTGCCGCCGCGCAGGGCGAGGCCGAGCTCGCCGGCCTCAAGCAGTCCACCGCCGAGCAGGCCCAGACCGTCACGGATTTGAACGAGCTGATCGACCGGCTCGATACGCAGATCGCCAAGGTCGAGATCGCGCAATACGACGCCGAGTTGGCGGCCGAGCGCGCCCTACTGGCGCGGGAGCAGCAACAGGCCCTGGCCACGCCGGCCAATGAAAGCATGGTCGAAATCAAACCGGGGACCAAAGTCGCCTTTGCCAGTCCCGACCGGCTCAAGCCGGCACTTCCCTTCGAGGCGGCCAAGGGCAGCCTGCGCCTGCCGGCACAAGGGCGGACAGTGAAGCGTTTCGGTGACCCCGATGCCGCGGGCGGCACGCTCAAGGGAATCTCGCTGCAAACCCGTGGCGAAGCCCGGATTACGGCCCCGGCAGATGGCTGGGTGGTCTACGCCGGGGAGTTCCGCTCCTATGGGCAGCTATTGATCATCAACGCAGGCGGGGGCTATCATATCCTGCTTGCGGGGATGAACCGCATAGACGTAAGCCTGGGCCAGTTTGTCCTTGCTGGAGAGCCGATCGCGGTGATGGGCAACTCGGCAGCGGCGAGCCAAGGCGACGATAATTCGCGCCCCGTCCTCTATGTCGAATTCAGAAAGGACGGCAGGCCAGTAGACCCTGACCCATGGTGGGCCCAGGCTTCCGAAAAGGTGCAAGGATGATGCGGAAATCCGAATACGCGCTGTGGGCGCTTCTGGTGTTGGCCGTGCTCGCTGCCGGATCGGCCATGGTGAGCTTGGCGCGCAGCCAGTCCGCGTCGGCCGCCAACTCGGAGATTTACCGACAGCTCGATTTATTCGGCGAGGTCCTCGAGCGCGTGCGCTCGGACTACGTCGAGAAGCCCGACGATCCCAAGCTGATCGAGTCGGCCATCAACGGCATGCTGACCGCGCTCGATCCGCATTCGGCCTATCTCAATCCGCAACATTTCCGCGACATGCAGGTGCAGACGCGGGGCGAATTTGGCGGCCTCGGCATCGAGGTCACGATGGAGAACGGCGTCATCAAGGTGGTCGCCCCGATCGATGATACCCCCGCCGCGCATGCCGGCTTGATGAGCGGCGATCTCATTACCCATCTCGACAAGGAGCAGATTCTCGGCCTCACTTTGCAGGAGGCGGTGGACAAGATGCGCGGACCGGTCAATTCGCCGATCACGCTTACCGTCGTGCGCAAGGGCACCGAGGATCCGTTCGACGTCAAGGTCACGCGCGACGTGATCCACATCAACCCGGTGAAGTACAATGCCGAAGGCGACGACGTCGGCTATATCCGCGTCACGACCTTCAACGAGCAGACCTCCGCCAATCTGCAAAAGGCGGTCGAGGACCTGAAGAAGCAGCTCGGCCCGAATCTCAAGGGCTATATCATCGACCTCCGCAACAATCCGGGCGGCCTGCTCGACCAGGCGATCTCCGTCTCGGATGCGTTCCTCGACCAGGGCGCCATCGTGCTGACGCGCGGCCGCGACCTCGAGGAGACGCAGCGGTCGAACGCGCGCCAGGGCGACATCACCGACGGACAGAAGATCATCGTGCTGATCAATGGCGGCTCGGCCTCGGCATCGGAGATCGTGGCCGGCGCGCTGCAGGACCATCACCGTGCGACCATTCTCGGCACGCGTTCCTTTGGCAAGGGCTCGGTGCAGACCATCATCCCGCTCGGCTCGAATGGCGCGCTCAAACTCACCACCGCGCGCTATTACACGCCGTCGGGCCGCTCGATCCAGGCCAAGGGCATCGAGCCTGAGGTTGTGGTCGAGGAGGAGCTACCCGACGACCTCAAGCAGAAGGCCGAGGCCCAGGGCACCCGCGGCGAAGCCAATCTGCGTGGTCACCTCAAGGGCGGAGATGCGAATGAGGAGGGCGAAGGCGGCGAGGACGAAGAGCAATCCGGAAGCTCGGCCTATGTCGCGCCCGAGAAGGACAAGGACACCCAGCTTAATTACGCGCTCGATCTCTTGCGCGGCATCAAGTCGGTCGACACGGAGGCGAAAAAGAAGGCTGAGGCCAATTAAGCTCGCGCCTCGGCTGCGGCTGGCGCGACGCCGGCCATGACAACGATAATCGCCGGGGGGAGAGGAGGCTTTCAACCACGACTGGCCGGCGAGCGGGGAGGTAAAGTCGAATGAAGGCGCTAGCCGTCGCTACTGGCTTAGTTTTCTGGACGCTGGTGATCGGCATCGCAGTGCTTGCCTTCTTTCCGGGCAGCGATGTGGGAGAGCCCGTCGCCATTCTGCAGATAGCGCCGGCCAACGCGCCTGGCGCAGCACCCGATTCCGAATCCGCGACCGATTCGCCCGCGCTTCCTGACCTGGCCGAGCCGGCGCCGCCAGCCGAAGCCAAAGGCCAAATGGACCTTCCTCCCGGCTTCGGCGTACCCTCTCAGACACCGCAAGCCCCGATGGTCGATGCGCCCCCGGGGCAGATGCTGCCGGTCGTGCCGCCGCCGCCCGTGGCGCCCGATGACGCGGCACCCCCGGATGATCCCGGCCAGCAAGGCGCCGCACCTGCAGCTACGGGGACGCAACAGGCCGCGCTCGAGGCGCCGGCTGCCGCGCCGCCGCCGCCGCCGCCGCCAACAATTCCAGACAGCGAAACCGGGTCGATTACGCTTCCCCAGGCGCCTGTCGCCGAACTGGTCGAGGAATCGCAATATGGCCCGTTGCCTAGGGTGGCGAGTGACGGGCGGCGTCCGATCGATGTCTACGCAAGGCCGTCGCGCTATGTCGTGGCCAAGGCCGGAGACCCGCCCCGCATTGCCGTATTGGTCACCGGGCTCGGTGTCCCGGGCGGACCCGCCGGCGACGTGCTGAAAGGCCTGCCGGCCCCCATCAGTGTGGCTTACGGCGCCTATGGGCGGAACCTGCAAGAGGGCGTGAGCCGTGCCCGCGACGACGGCCATGAAGTCCTGTTGCAGATCCCGCTCGAGCCGAACAACTATCCCACGGTCGATCCCGGGCCGCATACGCTGCTGACGACGCTGCCGCCACAAGAGAATATGAAGCGCCTTCAATGGCTGATGTCGCGCTACACCGGCTATGTTGGCGTCACCAACCACATGGGGGAAAAGTTCGAGGCGACCGCCGCTTCGTTGACCCCGATGCTGGAGGAATTGAAACAGCGCGGCCTGCTCTATGTCGATGATGGGAGCGTCAAGGATTCGACGGTTAGCCAGATCGCCGGCACTATCGGCCTCGACTACTCTGTGGCCAACGTGCAGATCGATCCGGGCGATCTCGCTAAGCAATTGGCGCAGCTCGAGGCGACGGCCAAGGAGCGGGGCGCGGCTATCGGCGTGGTCAAGGCGACACCCGCAACCGTCAAGCAGTTGTCAGACTGGGCGGCTAAGCTCGAGGCGAAAGGTTTCGTGCTGGTGCCGGTGAGCGCCGCGGTGCGGTCGCAGCGGCAAGGCTGACATTGCTTCCATGACAGAGACAGAGGGGGTGCTGCCCTACCGGCCATGCGTCGGCGTGATGCTGATCAACGCCGAAGGTCGCGTCTTTGTCGGGCGGCGTTCGGACCGCAGCGAGGAAGGCGTCGACAGCACGTGGTGGCAGATGCCCCAAGGCGGCCTCGATGAAGGCGAGGAGCCGGAAGCGGGGGCTCGGCGCGAGCTCGCCGAGGAGACCGGGGTGACCAGCGCACGGTTCTTGGCGCGGACCCGGGACTGGCTCACTTACGATCTTCCGGACGAGCTTATCGGCATCGCCTGGGAGGGCCGCTATCGCGGCCAGAAACAATTGTGGTTCGCCGCCCGGTTCGAGGGGCCCGAGAGCGAGATCGACCTCGGCCCGCGCGAAGGGCATGACCAGGAGTTCGACGCCTGGCAGTGGGTGACGCTCACCGAGCTGCCGACGCTCGTCGTGCCGTTCAAGCGGCAGGTCTATCTCCGCGTGATCGAGGAACTCGGCGCGTTCGCCGGCTGAGCTGGCCAGCGACCTAGAGATTCAGCGCGGCCTGCACCTGACGCAAATGGTCGAGCTTGGTCTCGGCGCGGTCGCGGACGGCGCCCTCGGCGGCATCGGCCACGTCCTCCTCGGCATCCTTGACCGCCTGCGCAAGCCGGCCGGCGTCGAGTTCGACGAGGTCGATCGCCGTCTCGGCAAGGACGGTAAGTCCCGAAGGACCAACCTCGGCAAAACCGCCGCGGATGAAGTAGCGCTGGTGCTCGCCGCCAGGAAGGCCGATATCGAGCAGGCCTGGGCGGAGCGTGGTGAGGAGCGGCGCGTGGTGCGCGAGCACGGTCATGTCGCCCTCTGCGCCCGGCACAAGTACCTGCTCGACCTCGCCGGAGAGGAGCAGCCGTTCCGGCGATACGAGCTCGAATTTGAATGCGTCTGGCATGGTCTAGGCCGCGGCCTCGGCAGCAAGCTTCTCGGCCTTGGCGACGGCTTCCTCGATGGTGCCGACCATGTAGAACGCGGCCTCCGGCAAATGGTCGTACTCGCCTTCGCAAAGCCCCTTGAATCCCTTGATGGTGTCGGCGAGATCGACGAACACACCAGGCGAGCCGGTGAACACTTCGGCAACGTGGAAGGGCTGCGACAGGAACCGCTCGATCTTCCGCGCCCGCGCGACCGTCACCTTGTCCTCTTCCGAGAGCTCGTCCATGCCGAGAATGGCGATGATGTCCTGCAGCGCCTTGTAGCGTTGCAAGATCGCCTGCACCTTGCGCGCCACCTGATAGTGCTCCTCGCCGACGACGAGCGGCGAGAGCATGCGCGAGGTGGAGTCGAGCGGGTCCACGGCGGGATAAATGCCCTTTTCGGCAATACCGCGCGACAGCACGGTTGTTGCGTCGAGATGGGCGAACGAGGTGGCTGGCGCCGGGTCGGTCAGGTCGTCGGCCGGCACGTAGATCGCCTGCACCGAGGTGATGGAGCCTTTCTGCGTGGTGGTAATGCGTTCTTGCAGTGCGCCCATGTCGGTGGCGAGCGTCGGCTGATAGCCCACGGCCGAGGGGATGCGGCCGAGCAGCGCCGACACTTCGGAGCCGGCTTGGGTGAAGCGGAAGATATTGTCGACGAAGAACAGCACGTCCTGGCCCTGGTCGCGGAAATATTCGGCGACCGTCAGCCCCGACAGGCCGACGCGGGCGCGGGCGCCCGGCGGCTCGTTCATCTGCCCGTACACCAGCGCGCATTTGGAGCCGGCGGTCGAGCCGTTGTTCTTCCGCGGGTCCTTGTTCACGCCGGAATCAATGAACTCATGATAAAGGTCGTTACCCTCGCGGGTGCGCTCGCCAACGCCGGCAAACACCGAGAAACCGCCATGGGCCTTGGCTACGTTGTTGATCAGCTCCTGGATCAGCACGGTCTTGCCGACCCCGGCGCCGCCGAACAGGCCGATCTTGCCGCCCTTGGCGTATGGCGCAAGGAGGTCAACGACCTTGATGCCGGTGACCAGGATCTCGGCCTCGGTCGACTGATCGACATAGGCCGGAGCAGGGGCATGGATCGGCCGCTTCTCGGCCGTCTTGATCGGGCCCGCCTCGTCGACGGCCTCGCCCACCACGTTCATGATGCGGCCCAAAGTCTCTTCGCCGACAGGGACAGCGATCGGCTGGCCGGTATCGACCACCTGCTGGCCGCGCACCAGACCTTCCGTCGAGTCCATGGCGATGGTGCGCACGGTGTTCTCGCCGAGATGCTGGGCGACTTCGAGCACGAGGCGGTTGCCGTGATTGTCGGTCACGAGCGCGTTGAGAATCTCGGGCAGCTGGTCGGCGAACTGCACGTCGACGACGGCGCCCATGACTTGGCGCACTTCGCCCTTGGCGCCTTCACCTGCCGCAATCTTCTTCTCTTGCTTCTTGGTCTCTGCAATCACGGGGGATTTTTTTGCCATTGCAAAATTTCCTTACGGTCTCTCGATGACTAGATGGCCTCGGCGCCGGAGATGATCTCGATCAGCTCCTTGGTGATCATGGCCTGGCGTGAGCGGTTATATTTCATGGTCAGGCGATCGATCATGTCGCCAGCATTGCGGGTGGCATTGTCCATGGCGCTCATGCGGGCGCCCTGCTCGGACGCAGCGTTCTCGAGCAGCGCCTTGAAGATCTGCACGGCGATGTTGAGCGGCAGAAGTTCGGTCAGGATATCGGCCTCGTCAGGCTCGTATTCGTAGACGGCGCCGCCAAGCGCGGCTTCCGGCGAGGACGTCTCGGCGGGGATGGTGGCCGGGATGAGCTGCTGCGCTGTCGGAATCTGGCTGATCACCGAGCGGAAGCGGGAGAAGAACAGCGTGGCGACATCGAAAGCGCCCTCGGCGAACAGGGCGAGCACCTTCTCCGCCGCTCTCTCGGCATGCTCGAAAGCGAGCTGACGCACGCCCCGCAACTCGATGAGATCGATGATGAGCGGCGCGTAGAGGCGCCGCAACTGGTCGTTGCCCTTCTTGCCGACGCAGAGGATCTTCACCTGCTTGCCGTCGGCCAGCAACCGATTGATGTGCTCGCGGGCAAGTCGCACGATGGACGAATTGAACGCGCCGCAAAGACCGCGCTCGGCGGTGCAGACCACGAGTAAATGAACTTGATCCTGCCCCGTCCCAACCATCAATGGCGGGCCGCCTTCGCGCCCCCTGAGCGCGGTGGCGAGATTGGCCAGCACCGCCTCCATGCGGGTGGCATAGGGTCTCGCCGCCTCGGCCGCGGTCTGGGCACGCCTAAGCTTCGCCGCGGCCACCATCTGCATGGCTTTGGTGATCTTCTGCGTCGCCTTCACGGAAGCGATGCGGTTACGTAGGTCTTTCAGCGACGGCATGGCTCAGTCACTCACGACCTTCCTAGGCAAAGGATTTGGCGAATTTGTCGACGGCCGCTTTCAGCTTGTCGCCGGTCTCCTTGGAGATTTCTTTCTGATCGCGGATCGCGTCGAGAATGCCGGCATGCTCGGCGCGCATATAACGGAGCAACTCGGCCTCGAAACGGCTGACATCGGCGACCTTGATCGGGTCGAGATAGCCGTTCACGCCGGCATAGATGACCACGACCTGTTCCTCGACCTTGAGCGGCGAGAATTGCGGCTGCTTCAGCAACTCTGTCAGCCGCGCGCCGCGATTGAGCAGGCGCTGGGTGGTGGCGTCGAGGTCGGAGCCGAACTGGGCGAAGGCGGCCATCTCGCGATATTGCGCGAGTTCGCCTTTGATCTTGCCGGCCACCTGCTTCATCGCCTTGACCTGGGCGGCTGAGCCCACGCGCGATACCGACAGACCCACGTTCACCGCAGGGCGGATGCCCTGATAGAACAGATCGGTCTCGAGGAAGATCTGGCCATCGGTGATGGAGATCACGTTGGTCGGGATATAGGCCGACACGTCGTTGGCCTGCGTCTCGATCACCGGCAGAGCGGTGAGCGAGCCCGAGCCGTTGTCCTTGTTCAGCTTGGCGGCGCGCTCGAGCAGGCGCGAATGCAGGTAGAACACGTCACCCGGATAGGCCTCGCGTCCCGGCGGGCGGCGGAGCAAGAGCGACATCTGGCGGTAAGCCACGGCCTGCTTGGACAGATCGTCATAGAACACGACGGCATGCATGCCGTTGTCGCGGAAGAACTCGCCCATGGCGCAGCCGGAGAAGGGGGCCAGATACTGCATCGGCGCGGGGTCGGACGCCGTGGCGGCGACGATGATCGAGTAGGGCAGCGCGCCGTTATCCTCCAGCACCTTGACGAATTGCGCGACAGTCGAGCGCTTCTGGCCGATGGCGACGTAGATGCAATAGAGGCTGGTCTTGTCGTCGCCGAGCGCGTTGATCGATTTCTGATTGAGGATGGTGTCGAGGATGATGGCGGTCTTGCCGGTCTGGCGATCGCCGATGATCAGCTCGCGCTGGCCGCGGCCGATGGGGATCAGCGCGTCGATGGCCTTCAAGCCTGTCTGCATCGGCTCGTGCACCGACTGGCGGGGAATGATACCGGGCGCCTTGACGTCGACGCGCCGCATCTCCTGCACCTCGATCGGGCCCTTGCCGTCGATCGGATTGCCGAGAGCATCGACCACGCGGCCGAGCAGTGCCTTGCCGACCGGCACCTCGACGATGGCGCCGGTGCGCTTGACGACGTCGCCTTCCTTGATGTGGCGGTCGTCGCCGAAAATCACGATGCCGACATTGTCGACTTCGAGATTGAGCGCCATGCCGCGCGTGCCGTCGGCGAACTCGACCATCTCACCGGCCTGCACCTTGTCGAGGCCGTAGACGCGGGCGATGCCGTCGCCGACCGACAGCACCTGGCCGATCTCGGCGACTTCCGCCTCTTGGCCAAAATTCTTGATCTGCTCCTTGAGGATCGCGGAGATCTCAGCGGCCCGGATATCCATTAGCCAACCTCTTTCATGGCAACTTTGAGCGAATTCAACCTAGTGCGCAGCGACGTATCGATCATGCGGCTGCCAACCTTGACCACGAGCCCGCCGAGCAGCGAGGGATCGACCCGCTCCTCGAGCACGATCTCCTTGCCGAGCGCGGCCTTCAGCGCCTGCTTCAGCGCGGTGACTTGGGTCTCGGTGAGCTTCGACGCCGCGGTGACGGAGGCGCCGATCTCGCCCCGGTGGCGCGCCAGCATGGCGCGGAAGGCGCGGGCCATGTCCGGCGTGGCGAACAGGCGGCGGTTCTTGGCGGCGAGCAGCAGGAAATTCCGCGTCAGCCCCTCGATCTTCAACTCTTCAAGAATGGCGGCCAGCGCGCGGCCCTGCTCATCGGCGGAGAAGACGGGGCTTTTGACCAGCCGGGTCAGGTCATCGAACGCATCGAGCGCCTCGCCGAAGCGGTTGAGGTCGGCCTCGACCTGCTCGAGCGCCTTTGCCTCGAGGGCAAGCTCGAACAAGGCGGTCGCATAGCGGCCGGCTACGCCAGAACTGGTGTCGACCTCTCCTGCCACCCCTAAACGCCTTTCCTCCCGAACGGGCGCTTTTCTAGCTACCTCGTCCCCGGAGCCGAAATTGTTGGATTGGTGCCACCGCGTCAACAGGGCGAAACCCTGCCGGACGATCCCCCCGGAAGCCCGCGGAGCCTGTAACATATGGGGGAAGGGGGTGCAATATCGGGAGCACCCGTAAGGCCCAAAGAATGGGGCTTTGCGGGCCTAGATTTGACGCTGTAAGCAGCGTTCCGCGACATGGATCAGGAGGCTTTGGGGAGAGCGATGGCAGCGGGTCAAAGAGCGAAAACGCAGGCGCGGAAAATGGAGCCGCTCTGGGAACGGCTGGAGGCCAACATCGCCTGGTACGACACCAAGGCCAAGATCAGCCAGCGAGCCTATAAGGCCTCGAAGATCGCCATCATCCTGCTCGCCGTCTCGATCCCCATCTTCGCCGAATACGGCAAGATCCCGGGGCTGCACGATTCGCGCGCGCTGCTCGTCGCCATCGCCGCCGGCGCGATCCTGCTGTTCGAAGGGCTGCAACAGATCAACAAATGGCAGGAGAACTGGATCCTCTATCGCGCCACCTGCGAGGGCTTGCGCAACGAGCAGCATCTCTTCTTCGAGAAGGCCGGTCCTTACGCCAATCTCAGGCCCGAGGCGGCACAGCGGCTGCTCGCCGAGCGGGTGGGTGCGCTGGTCTCGGCCGAGCACTCCAAATGGGTGCATGCCCGCGCCGAAAAGACCGAGACGACCACGGGCGGTTAGACCGCTTCTAGGCCCTCTAAAAACGAAGATTCGACCTTCGCGGGGACCGCCCTGCGAGCGTGAACGCGCGTTATAAAAAGATATATCTTGCGATAGTCCGAAATAGGTATTATCTTACGATATATCTTTCTAGAGGAGAACCCTAAGATGCATGGACTGAGATATTCCGAAGACCGCTGCGGTGGCAAACATTGGGCGGGTCGGCGTTTCGGCCGCTTTGGCGGTAGAGGGCCGGGCTGGGGCCCTGGCCCCGAGGGCGGAGGCGGCGACTGGTTCCGCGTCGGCCGTATGCTCGCACAAGGCGATCTCAAGTTGCTCGCGCTGGCGCTGATCGCCGAGCAGCCACGCCACGGTTACGAGCTGATCAAGCTGATCGAGGAGAAGACGAGCGGCGCCTACAGCCCGAGTCCGGGCGTGGTCTATCCGACGCTCACTTTCCTCGAAGAGGCGGGCTATGTCACCGCCGAGTGCGAGGGTGCGAAGAAGCGCTACACGATCACCGAGGAAGGGCGCAGCTATCTCGACGAGAATCGCGACATCGCCGACATGGTGCTGGCGCGGCTCGAAGCGCTCGGCAAGAAGCTCGCGCGAAGACGGCGTGCGTGGGAGGACCGGCACGGCGACGATGACACCAGCGTGCCGAAGCTTGTCAATGCCGCGCTCGACAATCTGCGCGAGGTTGCGGCGAAGCGGCTTGGTACCGGTGATGAGGATGCCGAGACAAAGATCGTGGAGATCCTGGCGCGCGCCGCGCAAGAGATTCGCGGAGCGTAAAGCCGCTTACAAAAAACTATACGGATCGACATCCACCACCAGCCGGACGTCGCCTTTATCCTTGGGCACTTGGCTGAGCCAGAGGCGCAGATAGGCTTGCAGATCGGCTTCGCGGGCGGATTTCACCAAGAGGCGATAGCGGTGGCGGCCGCGGATTACCGAAAGCGGCGCTTCGGCCGGGCCTAGCACCTGGATCTTGGCTGCCGGCGGCGCGGCAAGCGCCACGGCGCGGGCGTAAGACTCGGCCGCATCTCGCGCGCTGGCGCTGACCAGCAGAGAGGCGAGGCGGCCGAATGGCGGCAGCGTCGCCTCGCGCCGCGCTTCGATCTCGCGGGCGAGGAATTTGTCGCGGTCGTCTGAGACGAGCGCGGCGATCACCGGATGCTCGGGCATATAGGTCTGGATCAGTCCCCGCCCGGCTATAGCCTCGCGGCCGGCGCGCCCGGTCACCTGACTGAGCAGCTGGAAGGTGCGTTCGGCCGCGCGCGGATCGGCCTGGGCGAGGCCGAGATCGCCATCGACTACGCCGACCAGAGCAAGACCAGGAAAGTGGTGGCCCTTGGCGACGAGCTGGGTGCCGATGATGACATCGACCTCGCGCTCCTCGATCTCGCGCAGGGTCTCGCGTAGATCGCTGATGCTGGGCGTGAGGTCGCTCGACAGCAGCACGCGGCGCGCCTCGGGAAAAAGCTCGGCGACCTCCTCGGCGATGCGCTCGACGCCCGGCCCGCACGGCACGAGCGAATGCTCGGCCCCGCAATTCGGACAGGTCTCCGGGATCGGCACGAAGGTTCCGCAATGGTGGCATTCGAGCCTGCGGCGGAATCGATGCTCGACCAGCCAGGCCGAGCAGTTCGGGCATTCGAATTTGAAGCCGCATTTCCGGCAGAGCGTCACCGGCGCATAGCCGCGGCGATTGAGAAACAGCAGCGCCTGCTCGCCGCGCCCAAGCGTTTCGGCGACCGCGTCGACCAGAACCGGCGAGAGCCAGCGCCCGCGCTCGGGTGGGCTCGCGCGCATGTCGATGGCGGCGATGGCGGGGAGGCCCGCGGCCTTGTAGCGGACCCCAAGCCGGATATGCCGGTAGCGGCCTTGCTCAGCGTTCACCAGGCTTTCGATCGAGGGCGTCGCCGAGCTCAGCGCCACCGGGCACCGCCCGAGATAGCCGCGCACCACCGCCATGTCGCGGGCCTGATAGCTGACGCGCTCCTCCTGCTTGTAGCTTTGGTCGTGCTCCTCATCGACGACGATGAGGCCGAGATCGGGGAAGGGGAGGAAGAGCGCCGAGCGGGCGCCGACCACGAGCTTCGCCTTGTTCTCTGCCACCGCCCGCCAGATGCGGCCGCGCAGCGGCGCCGAGACGCCGGAATGCCATTCAGCGGGGCGCGCGCCGAAGCGCTCCTCGCAACGGGCGATGAACTGACTGGTCAGCGCGATCTCGGGCATCAGCACCAGCACTTGCTTGCCGCGGGAGAGCGCCGCGCCGATGGCCTCGAAATAGACTTCGGTCTTACCCGAGCCGGTGACGCCGTCGAGCAGGCTCACAGCGAATCCGTCACTGGTATGGGCAAGCAGGTCGTGCGCGGCTTCGGATTGCTCCTTGGTCAGCGTCGCCCGCTCGCGGGTGAGGTCGAGCGGGATGTCGTGCCAGTCCGGGAGAGGCTCGGCGATGAGCGCGCCGGAATCGACCAGGCCGTCGATCACGCCAGGGCTAACACCTGCAGCCTCGGCCAGGCTCGATTTCACCCAAATGAGGCCGTTGCTTGCCGCAGCCAGCACGCGGGCGCGGGCCGGGGTCATGCGCTCGGGCGGAGGTCCGGCCAGCCGCACCCCATAACGCGGCGCGGGCGGATCGAAGGCGCGACCCGCGCTCATCATCATGCGCAACACCATGCCGGGGGAGGAGAGCGTGTAGCTCGCCACCCAGTCGGCGAAATCGAGCGAGACGCGCGGCAAAGGCGGCACCTCATCCACCAGCTCGACGATCTCGCGAAGCTTCTTGCGCTCGATCTGCGGCGGCGTCTCGCCCTCGGGGCGCGTCCACACGACGCCGAGATAGTCGACCGGCCCGAGCGGCACGACGACGAACTGGCCCGGCGCGACCTGCATGCCCTTGGGCACGAGGTAGTCGTAAGGCGCCGGCAGCGCCAGCGGCAGCAGGACGGGAACCGTCATGCTCGCTTCGGCTTTCGCCGGTCTCGGCTTGGTCTTTGTCTTGGCCAGAGGACGCTCTTCTCGTTTAGTCTCGGATTAACGACTCAGCAGCGCATAGTAGCCTCTCGCGCGCGCCGTTCATCCGCGTCGATTGCAGGGGAATCGCCAGCTTGGCGGAAGACGCCAAATCACCCGGGTATATGGGCTCGCCCTACGTCAAGGAGGCGGTCGAGGGCTGGCTTGCTTATCTCACCATCGAGCGCCAGCTCGCCGCCAACACGGCCGAAGCCTATCAGCGCGACATCTCCCAGTTCCTCGTTTTCTTCGCCGGCAAGCTGAACAAGCTGCCAGACATGAAGGAGCTGTTGGCGCTGCAGGCGCGCGACGTGCGTGGCTTCCTCGCCGCGCGCCGTAGTGATGGCGTCGGCAGCCGGAGCCTCTCACGCAGCCTGAGCGCGCTCCGCATGTTCTACAAATTCCTCGAGCGGCGGGGTTACGGCAAGAACGACGCGATCCGCGCCGTGTCCTTGCCGAAACTGCCGCATTCGGTGCCGAAACCGCTGACCGCGCCGAAAGCCACGGCTTTGGTCGACGGCGCCGACATCGCTTCACCCGACGCGCCGGAATGGATCCTGGCGCGCGATACTGCCGTGCTCGCGCTGCTTTACGGCTCGGGCTTGCGCATCTCAGAGGCGTTGTCGCTCCAACGTAAGGATGCGCCCATCAAAGGCCGCGACATGCTGCGCGTCACGGGCAAGGGCAACAAGACGCGCGTTGTGCCCGTGCTGCCGATCGTGCGCGAGGCGGTCGAGCGTTATCTTGCGCTCTGCCCGCTCAAGCTCGGCTCTGACGATCCCCTGTTTGTCGGCGCGCGCGGCAAGCAGCTTTCGCCTCGCATCATCCAGCTCAGGATCGCGCGGGCCCGTGAGGCGCTTGGGCTTCCCGAGACGGCGACGCCGCACGCGCTGCGCCATTCCTTCGCCACGCATCTGCTTGGTGCCGGCGCCGATCTCCGCTCGATCCAGGAGCTGCTCGGCCACGCCAGCCTGTCGACCACGCAGGGCTATACCGAGGTCGATAGGGCGCTTCTGCTCAAGACCTACGACAGCGCCCACCCCCGCGCCTAATGCGCGAAAAATCCTAGTTTTTGGCCATTTCCTCAACCAATCCACGCTGCCTATTGCAGTACTGACTGGTCAGTCATTATATTGGGGCTTCGGTTCCAAAGAGGCGAAGCCATGGCCAACGAGAAAGCAATGCGAAAAAGCCAGACCCTAGGCGCGAGGCGGCGAGAGCGGAAGGACACGCGCCCGCAAGAGATCGTCGATGCCGCGTTCGAGGAATTCGCCGAGCATGGCTATGCCGAGACCAAGGTCGAGGACGTCGCCGCCCGCGCGCGGGTGAGCAAGGGCCTGCCTTATCTCTATTTCAAGACCAAGGAAGAGCTGTTCAAGGCGGTGGTGCGCAGCGTCATCACCGCGCATTTCGACGCAATGCGTGAGCGGATGGAGAAGACCGAGCTGTCGGTCGAGGCCTTTCTCAAGGGCCCGTTCCTCTCCTTCATCCAGGAACTGGTCGGCTCCAAGCGTGCCTTCATCGCGCGGCTTTTGATCGCGGAAGGGCACAAGCATCCGGAACTCACCGCCTTCTATTACGAGCAGGTGGTATCGCGCGGGATCGAGACCATGACGCGGCTGATCGATCGCGGCGTCGAGAGCGGCGAGTTCAAACCCACGCATCTGCGCGACTATCCGCAGCTTCTGTTCGCGCCGGTCATCACCGCCATCTTCTGGCGCCACCTGTTCGAACGGCATCATCACCTCGACACCGACGCGCTGCTCCGAACCAATGTTGAGCTGTTGACCGACGCGATCAGGGCGCCCGCCGCCAAGGACCAAACGCGATGAAGCGAATGGCCATTCTCCTCGGCGGCATGGTGATCGCGGCGGGACTCATCCTCGTGCTGATGACCTTCCACGCCAATGAGGACGTCGAGTTCCCCGGTTATATGGAGGCCGATCTCGTGCTGGTCGGCTCCGAGCAAGGCGGCCGCATCGCCGAGCTCAGCGTCGAGGAAGGCGCTTCCGTCAAGCCGGGCGATCCGATCTTCGTGCTGGAAAGCTCGGAGCAGGAGGCTTCTGTCGCCGCCGCGCGGTCGCGCGTGCAGGAAGCGGAGGCGCGGCTCGCCGACGTCCAGGCGGAAATTCAGCGTCCCGACGAGATCAAGGTGTTGGAGGCCGCGCTCGACGAGGCGAAGGCGATGCTGCAAGTGGCGACCAATAATCTCGAGCGTGCGCAGTCCTTGTACGACAAAGGCTGGACCACCAAAGCGCAGCTCGACGACACCGTCTCCCAGCATGACCGCAACCAGGCGGCGGTGGCCGAGGCCGAGAAGCGCATCACCGCGGCCAAGCTTCCAGGCCGTTCAGACATGATCGATGCGGCCGCCGCCAACGCCGAGGCTGCGCGCCATGCGCTCAGCGAGGCCGAGAAGAATCTCGCCAAGCGCAAGGTGGTCGCGCCCACCGGCGGCACCGTGGAAGAGGTGTATTTCCGCCCGGGCGAGGTGGTGAATTCCGGGCAGGCGGTGGTCGCGCTGCTTCCGCCGCGCAATCTCAAGGTTCGCTTCTTCGTCGCCGAGCCGGTGCGCGCGCGACTCCAGGTCGATCAGAGCATCGAAGTCAGCTGTGACGGCTGCCCGCCCGGTCTGCACGCTAAGATCAATTTCATCGCCCGCGAGGCCGAATTCACCCCGCCGGTGATCTTCTCGCGCGAGCAGCGGGAAAAGCTCGTTTATCTCGTGGAGGCGCGCCCGGAGGGCGACGCCACGGCTCTCACCGCCGGGCAGCCGGTGACGGTAACGCTCGGGCCGGGCCAGCAGATGGTGCGGCAATGAAGGAGATCGCCATCGACGTGCATGGGCTTACCAAGAGTTTCGGTCCGCGCACGGTCGTGCACGACCTCAGCCTGCAAGTGCCGAAGGGCGAGATCTACGGCTTTCTTGGGCCCAATGGCAGTGGCAAGACCACGACGCTGCGCATGCTGTGCGGGCTGCTCACCCCCGACGCCGGCGAAGGCACCTGTCTCGGTTACGACATCCGCACCCAGTCCGACGCGATCAAGCGCAATGTCGGCTATATGACGCAACGCTTCAGCCTCTACGCCGATCTTTCAATTCGCGAGAATCTCGAATTTGTCGCGCGCGTCTATGGCGTCCCCAACCCGCGCCAGGCGGCGCGGGAAGCGATCGGGCGGCTCGGGCTTTCCACCCGCGCCGATCAGCTTGCCGGTGAATTGTCGGGTGGTTGGAAGCAGCGGCTCGCGCTCGGCGCCTGCATCCTGCCGCAGCCCAAGCTGCTGCTGCTCGATGAGCCGACCGCCGGCGTCGATCCCAAGGCGCGGCGCGAGTTCTGGGACGAGATCCATAACCTCGCGGCCGAGGGCATCACCGTGCTGGTCTCGACCCATTACATGGATGAGGCCGAACGCTGTCACGAGATCGCTTATATCGCCTATGGCGAGCTGCTGGCGAAAGGCACCGCACGCGAGGTGGTCGCGCAGTCGAAGCTCAGCACCTGGATCGTGTCGGGAAAGGACCTGCATCGCCTCGCCACCAAGCTGGAAACCTGCGACGGCGTTGACATGGTGGCGCCGTTCGGCGCCGAGCTGCATGTGTCGGGCCTCGACAAGCGCGCGCTCGATGACGCCATCGCAGCGGCGAAGAAGTCCGACGGTGCGCATCATTGGGCACGCGGCGAGCCGTCGCTCGAGGACGTGTTCATCCTGCTGATGGACAAGGCCAAGGACAATTACGCATGAGCCCCTCCGGCTATAACGGCGCCACCGAGCACGATCCCGGCTTCCTCCGGCGCATGTGGGCGATGGTGGTCAAGGAGTTCGTGCAGATGCGGCGCGACCGCCTGACCTTCGCTACCATGATCTTCGTGCCGATCCTCCAGCTCACGCTGTTCGGCTACGCCATCAACACGGATCCCAAACAACTGCCGACGGCGGTCCTGGTGCGCGACGACGGCCCGCTGACCCGCGCCGTGCTAGCGGCGATGCGCAACACCGACTATTTCGATTTCCGCTGGCAGGTGCGCGACCCCGAGGAACTCGACAGGCTGATCAGGTCGGGCGATGCGCAATTCGGCATCGAGATTCCGGCGAGCTTCGAGCGCGATGTACGCCGGGGCGACCGGCCGGCCGTGCTGGTGATCGCCGACGCCACCGACCCGGTGGCGACGGGAACCGCAATTTCCGCAGTCGAGGGGCTGATCGACACGGCGCTGAGGCGCGAGCTGCGCGGCCCTGACGCGAGTGTCAAGGCAACCGCGCCGCCGTTCGAGCTCAGGCTACAGCGCCGCTACAATCCGGAAGGCGTCACGCAATACAATATCGTGCCCGGTCTGCTCGGCGTGGTGCTGACTATGACCATGATGATGTTCACCGCGCTTGCGGTGACGCGCGAGATCGAGCGCGGCACGATGGAGAGCCTGCTCGCGATGCCGATCAAGCCGGTGGAAATCATGATCGGCAAGATCGCGCCGTTCGTGCTGGTCGGCTTCGTGCAGATGACCATCATCATCGGCGCGGCGCATTACCTGTTCAACGTGCCGATCTTGGGCAGCGTGTGGCTGTTGGTGGCGCTGTCGACGTTGTTTGCCGCCGCCAATCTCGCCGTGGGCTACACGTTTTCGACCTTCGCCAACAATCAGCTGCAAGCGGTGCAGATGACGTTCTTCTTCTTCCTGCCGAATATCCTGCTGTCAGGCTTCATGTTTCCATTCCGCGGCATGCCGGAATGGGCGCAAGCCATCGGCGCGGCATTGCCGCTCACGCATTTCCTGCGCATCGTGCGTGGCATCACGCTGAAGGGCACGGGGTTCGCCGACATGCGTATGGACGTGTTCGCGCTGGTGCTGTTCATGGCGGTCGCCATGGGCCTTGCGCTTTACCGTTTCCGCCGCACGCTGGATTAGTGGCTGCGCTTGCCGTCGTGCGCGGGTCGGGAACGTGGTAGAACCGAGCCAGCATGGAGGCAATGTGCGCGGGCTTGCATTTATCGTGGGAGCGATTTGCTTCTCGGTTCTCGCGCGGGGCACGGCTCCACGTAGAGAGCCATCACATGGCGTGCGTCATGCATTGGCGGGGAAATCGTCGGTGCTGAAGCTTCCGCCGGTCGGTCTGCCGGCGGTTGCGTCAGGAGCCACGGCGATTGGGACATTGGCGATAGGGTCGCTGGCCGTCAGCGCGCTCGCTGTCGGTGCCTTGGCCATCGGTGCGCTGGCCGTCGGCAGGTTAGAGATCCGCAAGGCGCGGCTAGGCAAGGTCGAGATCGACGACCTTACCGTGCGCCGCTTCCGCATCATCGAGGAAACCGAAGGGGAATCCGACGTTTGAGTGCGCTGCGGATCATGCGCTTCGTGGCCGTGATGCTGGCTGCGCTGGCGCGGGCCTCCTCAGCATGAGGAGATTCACATATGGATGGCGCGCTTGTCGACGGCGAGGGCCGCTTCCTTGATCGCCTCGTTCAGCGTCGGGTGCGCGTGGCAGGTGCGGGCCAGGTCCTCGGCCGATCCGCCGAATTCCATCAGTACGGCGGCCTCGGCGATCATGGTGCCGGCATCTGCGCCGATGATATGCACGCCGAGCACGCGGTCGGTCGCGTCTTCGGCGAGAATCTTGACGAAGCCTTCGGTGGTGCGGTTGACCTTGGCGCGGCCATTGGCGGTGAAGGGGAATTTGCCGACCGTGTAAGCGATGCCCGCCTGTTTCAGCTCCTCCTCGGTCTTGCCGACCGAGGCGACTTCGGGCGCGGTATAGATCACGCTCGGGATGACATCGTAGTTCACGTGTCCGGCCTGGCCCGCCAGGATCTCGGCGAGGGCGACGCCTTCTTCCTCCGCCTTGTGCGCGAGCATCGGCCCCTTGATCACGTCGCCGATAGCGTAGATGCCGGGCACGCTGGTGGCGAAATGCTCATCGACAATGACGCGCCCGCGATTGTCACATTTGACGCCGGCCTCCGCGAGACCCAGGCCTTGCGTGTTCGGCACTCGTCCCACGGCCACCATCACGACATCGCATTCGAGCGGCTCGGACTTGCCGCCGTTGGCCGGCTCGAGCGTGAGTGTGAGCGACTTGCCTTTGGCGTCGACGCTGGCGACCTTGGTGCCAAGCTTGAAGGTTAGGCCCTGCTTGGTCAGCACTCGCTGGAGCTGCTTCGCCACCTCGCCGTCCAGCCCCGGTGCCAGGCGATCCAGCATCTCGACCACGGTGACTTGCGCGCCGAGCCGCGACCACACCGAGCCGAGCTCGAGCCCGATATAGCCGGCGCCGATCACCACCAGCCGCTTCGGCACTTGCGGCAGCGACAGCGCGCCGGTCGAGGAGATGATGCGCTTTTCGTCAATGACGATGCCGGGCAGGTTGGCCACCTCGGATCCCGTGGCGATGGCAATGGCCTTGGCCTCGACTACCTGCTTCTCGCCATTGATGAAGGTGACCTCGACCTTGCCCGATCCCAGGATGCGCCCGGTGCCGTGGAAGTGGTCGATCTTGTTCTTCTTCAGGAGGAAGGCGACGCCGTCGACATTGCCCTTCACGCCCTGATCCTTGAAAGCGAGCATGGCGGCGAGATCGAGTTCCGGCTTGACCTTGATGCCCATGTCGGCGAAGCCGTGGCCGGCTTCCGCGTAAGCCTCGCTCGCATGCAGTAGCGCCTTGGAGGGGATGCAGCCGACATTGAGGCAGGTGCCGCCATGGGTGGCGCGCTTCTCCACCACCGCCGCCTTCATCCCCAGTTGCGCGGCGCGGATGGCGCAGACATAGCCGCCAGGTCCGGTGCCGATGACGACCAGGTCATAACTCATATTGACAGTCTATCCCCGTTATTGTTCGGGCGTCAGCGTCTCCTCGCCGTGCCCACTCTCCCATAATCCCGTCAGGCTACCATCGTCTGCAAGGGCATAAACGATCGGGGTCGTGCCTCCCCAGTCCACCGTCAAGAGGTTGTCCGCCAGCGTTCCTTTGCCCTCATACTCCGATCCGTCGACCTTCCATTTCAGACGATAACCGCCTCCCACCTTGGCGATGATGACAGTGCCTTCATAGTCTTTGCCATCGGCGTTGCGTCCTTCGACGCCATATTCGCCCTCGGGAGGCGACACGTCGTCGGCCGATGCGGCGCCAACCGGCGTCAGCGTCTCGCTGGCTGAACCGTCGGCCCATTCGCCATCAAGCGCGCCGTCTTCGCCGAAACTGTAGATGACCGGCGTCTTGTCACCCCAATTGATCACCAGCATCTTCCCGGCGAAGTGCCCGCTGCCGTGGAACACATCCTTGCCGATCCACCAGGTCAGCTTGAAGTCCTCATCGTCCTCCTCGAGCGCGACGATGCCGGTATAATCGCCGCCGCTCGGGTTGGTGCCGCTCGCGCGATAAACTCCGGCGAGCGTTGGTGCTTCGGCCTGCTCGACCTCCCCCTCGCCAGCTTGATCGTCCTCCTCCTCGGCCTCCGGATCCTCGGGGCGAAACACGAAATCGCCGAAGAAGGTCGACGAGATCCAAGGCGTCTGTTGTCCGTGCGTGTCTTGATAGACGCCTTTCAAGGTACGCTTGAACGTGTCCTCGATCGAAAGATCGGGCGTCGCGATCCATTCAGAGAGATACTTCGTGTAGGGGCTGTTATGCCCAGCGCCGTCGAGAGCGACCGCGCCCGGTGAGGTGGCGTAGGAGACGAACAGACTGGCATTGGAGTTGATGCGCGAAAGCCCATGCGCGCCGTTGGGGTCGAAGGGGTTGGTGCGGCAGGCATCCAGGATGAAGATGTTCAGGCCGTTGTGCGCGCCGGCCATGACGTTGACGATCTGGGTCGCCGTCACGGAACCGGACTGGACCTCCTCTGCATCATTGACGCTCACCGGAATGAGATAGTTCTCGCCGCTGATTTGCGCGCCATGACCGGAGAAATAGAATAGGCCAATGCCGCCGTTGGCCTTGAGCTTGGCGCCGAAAGCATCGACGGCTTTGGCCATCGACGCCTGGTCGACATCCGTCGCTACCGTGACGTCGAAGCCGGCCTCGTCGAGAGCCTTGGCCATGGCTTCGGCGTCGTTCTTTGGGTTCCTCAGCGCGCCGAAGGAATAGTCGGCATTGCCGATGACGAGGGCGGCGCGAGGCGCAGGCGCTTGCGCTTGGGCCAGCGTGAGCGTGGCCGTAAGCGCCAACAGTCTAAGTAAAATGCCGAACATGCGCATCGGGAGGCTCGCTCGATCGACTACGGGACCTCACCATGGCGCAACCAGCAGGGGCTGGTCCAATAATGCGCAAAAACAGGTTGGCGCCCTATTAAAGATCGAGCACGAGGCGCTTCGGGTCCTCGAGCGAGTCCTTGATATGGATGAGGAAGGTAACCGCCTCCTTGCCGTCGACCAGGCGATGGTCATAGGAGAGCGCGAGATACATCATCGGCCGCGCCACGATCTGTCCGTCGCGCACCACGGCGCGTTCCTCGATCCGATGCATGCCGAGAATGCCCGACTGCGGCGCGTTCAGGATCGGGGTGGAGAGCAGCGAGCCGTAAATGCCGCCATTGGAGATGGTGAAGGTGCCGCCTTGCATCTCGTCGAGCGCGAGTTTGCCTTGGCGTGCGCGGGCGCCGAAATCGGCGATCGCGCTCTCGATCTCGGCGAGGCTCATGGCGTCGGCATTGCGCAGCACCGGCACGACCAGGCCGCGCTCGGTGCCGACGGCGACGCCGATGTGGTAGTAGTTCTTGTAGACGATGTCCTCGCCGTCGATCTCGGCATTGACCGCGGGGATCTCCTTCAGCGCCTGTACGGCGGCTTTGACAAAGAAGCCCATGAAGCCGAGCTTGACGCCGTGCTTCTTCTCGAACGCCTCACGATAGTCCTTCCTGAGTTGCATCACCGCGCTCATGTCCACGTCGTTGAACGTGGTGAGCATGGCGGCGGTGTCTTGCGCCTCTTTCAGCCGCTTGGCGATGGTCAAGCGCAACCGCGTCATGCGCACGCGCTCCTCGCGCGAGGCGTCGTCAGGCGCGAGCGGGGCGCGCGGTGGGACCGGAGGCTTCGGCTTCGGCTCGCGTTTCAGCAGCGCCTCGGCGGCGTCGGCGATGCTCGTCACCGGCGCGGCTGGACGTTTGGCGAGTACGTCATGCTTCAACACTTGGCCGCGGCGGCCTGATCCCTTTACTTCGCCTGCGCCTAACCCCGCCTCGGCGATCAGCTTGCGCGCCGCAGGCGATGGCGGCATCTCCTCGCCGCTCACTTCCTCGCGCGGCATCGGCTCGCGCTCGAGCGTCTTCGGCTCGGTCGGCGCCGGCGCGCGCAACGCGGGTTCCTCGACGATTGCCGACGCTTCCGCCGCGGCCAGGCTGAGCGTCGCCGCTTCGGCTTTGGGTTTGGCGGACTCAGCCTTGGCCCTGGCGGGCTTTGCCTTCCCGTCGCCTTCGCTGATGGCGCCGAGCAGCGCGCCGACCGGAACGGTCTCGCCGGTCTTCACTGCGATCTCGGCCAATATGCCCGAAGCGGGAGCCGGCACCTCGACAGTCACCTTGTCCGTCTCTAGCTCGACCAGGGGCTCGGCGGCGGAGACGCTGTCGCCAGCCTGTTTGAACCATTGGCCAACCGTCGCCTCGACGATCGACTCTCCCAGATTCGGCACCCGGATCTCAGTCGCCATGGCCGTCGCCTCTATGGTTTCCGCCTAACCCAGCGCTTCTTCGAGAAAAGCCTTCAGCTCGCGCGTATGCTTGCTCATCAGCCCGGTCGCGGTGGCCGCCGAGCTCGGGCGGCCGGCATAGCGTGGGCGCCTATGCTTGGCCCCGATATGGTCGAGCACCCATTCAAGGTTGGGTTCGATGAAGCTCCAGGCGCCCATATTCTTGGGCTCCTCTTGGCACCATACCATCTCTGCGTCCTTGAAGCGGGTGAGTTCCTGGATCAACGCGCGGGCGGGGAAGGGATAAAGCTGCTCCATGCGCAGCAGATAAACGTCGTCGACGCCGCGCTTCTCGCGCTCATCGTAGAGATCGTAGTAGACCTTGCCCGAGCAGAGCACCACGCGCCTGATCTGGTCATCCGGGACGAGCTTGATCGCCTGGTCGGGGAGGAACTGGGCGTCGTCCCACAACAGGCGATGGAAGCTCGAGTCCGGTCCGAACTGCTCCAAATTCGATACCACGCGCTTGTGACGGAGCAGCGACTTCGGCGTCATCAACACTAGCGGCTTGCGGAACGACCGATGCAGTTGGCGGCGGAGAATGTGGAAATAATTGGCGGGGGTGGTGCAGTTGGCGATCTGCCAATTGTCCTCGGCGCAGAGCTGAAGATAGCGCTCGAGCCGCGCTGAGGAGTGCTCTGGCCCCTGGCCCTCGTAGCCATGCGGCAGCAGCAGCACGAGCCCGGACATGCGCAGCCATTTACGCTCGCCGGAAGAAATGAACTGGTCGACGACCACCTGCGCGCCGTTGGCGAAGTCGCCGAACTGCGCCTCCCAGAGAACCAGCGCATTGGGCTCGGCCAGGCTATAGCCATATTCGAAGCCGAGCACCGCCTCCTCAGAGAGCATGGAATTGATCACCTCGAACCGCGCCTGATCCCGGGCGAGGTGCTTGAGCGGCGTGTATTTCTTTTCGTTCACCTGATCCATCAATACGGCGTGGCGCTGCGAGAAGGTGCCGCGCTCGGAATCCTGGCCCGATAGGCGCACGGGGAAACCCTCGACCAGAAGCGTGGCGTAGGCGAGCAATTCGGCGGTGGACCAGTCGATGCCCCGGCCGTCGTCGATCATCTTGCGACGGGCCGCCATGATGCGAGCGATGGTCTTGTGCGGGGTGAAGCTTTTCGGGAACGAGGTGAGCTTGCGGCCGATTTCTTTCAGCAAATCGAGATCGACGCCGGTTACGCCGCGCCGCGCGCCTTCCTCCGCGTGACCGATGCCGGACCATTTGCCGTCGAGCCAGTCGGCGCGGTTCGGACGATAGACCTCACCCGCGGTGAACTCCTCTTCCAGAAAATTGCGGAAGTCCGCCTGCATGCGGTCGACCTCCTCGCGGGTAAGTAGACCCTCCTCGACGAGGCGGTTCGAATAGACCTCGACCACGCCCGGGTGTTCGGCGATGCGCTGATACATCAAGGGCTGGGTGAAGGCGGGCTCGTCGGCCTCGTTATGCCCGTGGCGCCGGTAGCAAAACATGTCGATGACGACCGGCTTGCCGAAGCGCTGGCGGAACTCGATGGCGATCTTGGTGACATGCACGACGGCCTCGGGGTCGTCACCATTCACGTGGAAGATCGGCGCATCGATCATCTTGCCGACGTCGGACGGGTAGGGCGAGGAGCGCGAGAAGCGCGGCGCGGTGGTGAAGCCGATCTGATTGTTGACGATGAAGTGCAGCGAGCCGCCGGTGCGGTGGCCGCGCAGGCCGGAGAGGCCTAGGCATTCCGCCACCACGCCTTGTCCGGCGAAGGCGGCGTCGCCATGCAGCAAGAGCGGCAACACCGATTTCCGCTCGTCGTCCTTGCGCTGGTCCTGCTTGGCGCGAACCTTGCCGAGCACCACCGGATCGACGATCTCCAGATGCGAAGGATTGGCGGTCAGCGAGAGATGCACGCGATTCTCGTCGAACTCGCGGTCGGACGAGGCGCCGAGATGGTACTTCACGTCGCCCGAACCCTCGACATCGTCGGGATGCGCCGAGCCGCCCCTGAACTCGTTGAAGATCGCCCGATAAGGCTTCCCCATCACGGTGGAAAGCACGTTCAAGCGGCCGCGATGCGGCATGCCGATGACGATCTCGTTGACGCCGAGTTGACCGCCCCGCTTGATGATCTGCTCGAGCGCCGGCACGACCAACTCGCCGCCATCGAGCCCGAAGCGCTTGGTGCCGGTATATTTGAAGTCGAGGAAGCGCTCGAAGGCCTCGGCTTCGATCAACTTGTTGAGGATCGCCTTCTTGCCGTTCGGCGTGAAGCTGATCTCGCGGCCCTCGATGCGCTCCTGGATCCAGGCGCGCTGCTCGGGGTCGGAGATATACATGTACTCGACGCCGATATGGCTGGAATAGGTGCGCTTCAGAATTGCGAGCACCTCGCGCAAGGTGCCGAATTCGAGGCCGAGCGCGCCGCCGAGATAGATCGGGCGGTCGTAGTCGGCTTTGGTGAAACCGTAGGTCTTGGGCTTGAGCTCGGGATGCTCGCGGCGGGTGACGAGCTCCAGCGGATCAAGCTTGGCGGCGAGGTGCCCGCGGGTGCGATAGGCGCGGATCAGCATGCGCGCGCCCAGCGTGTCCTGCGCGGCCGCAAGCGCCTCACGCTGGCTCAGCGCGCCGCGCGGCGCTGCCGGCGCGAGCGCCGTCCCTCGCGAAGGCGCCCAGGATGGCCCACGCGCTCCGGCGATGACGTCGTCCTTATGATCATCGAGGCTAGAAAAAAACGCACGCCACTCGGGATCGAGCGAGGCGGGGTCCTCTTCGTAGCGAGCGTAGAGCTCGGCGAGATAGGTGGCGTTGGCGCCTTGCAAGAACGACGTGCGGAGAAACACGTCGTTCAGTTCGTGTCGCGTCATTTAAGTCAACCCTGCCGGCCGTTGATGGGCCACCGGCGTGCCCGGCAAACAAGGCGAGCTTTGGGCGCTCGCCTCACCTGTCATTTAATAATCGTGCAAGGGTTGTTCCAAGGGCGGCAGGCGAGTTTGCCACGACAATTCCCGCCTCGCGCATTGCCTCAATTTTGTGCTTTGCGTCGCCTTTGCCGCCTGAGATCACGGCACCGGCATGGCCCATGCGGCGACCGGGCGGGGCGGTCGAGCCCGCGACAAATCCGACCACCGGTTTCGTATTTCCGGCCTCGATCAGGAATTCGGCGCCGTCTTCTTCGGCACTGCCGCCGATCTCGCCGATCATGATGATGGCCTCGGTCTGATCGTCGCCGAGGAACAGCGACAGCGCATCGACGAAATTCGTGCCGTTGACGGGGTCGCCGCCGATGCCGATGCAGGTCGACTGGCCAAGGCCGACGGCGGTGGTCTGCGCCACCGCCTCGTAAGTCAGCGTGCCCGAGCGCGAGACAATGCCCACTTTGCCGGGCTTATGGATATGGCCCGGCATGATGCCGATCTTGCACTGGCCGGGGGTAATGACGCCCGGGCAGTTCGGGCCGATCAGCCGCGTTTCCGAGCCGCACAGGGCGCGCTTCACCTTGACCATGTCCAACACCGGCACGCCTTCGGTGATGCAGACCACCAGCGGCACGCCGGCATCGATCGCTTCGAGGATGGCATCTCCGGCGAAGGCCGGCGGCACATAGACCGCGCTCGCGTCCGCGCCGGTCGTCGACACCGCTTCTTTCACGGTGTCGAACACCGGAAGGCCGAGATGCGTGGTACCGCCTTTGCCCGGCGTCACGCCGCCGACCATCTTGGTGCCATAGGCAATGGCCTGCTCGGAGTGGAACGTGCCTTGCGCGCCAGTGAAGCCCTGGCAGATGACGCGCGTGTTCTTGTCGACAAGGACGGACATGGGACGACCTGACTACCCTACAAGTTTCAAGCCGCGGCCTTCACGGCGGCGACGGCCTTCTTGGCCGCATCGTCGAGGTCGTCGGCGGGGATGATGGCGAGCCCCGAGTCCCGAAGCAGGGCCTTGCCGCGCTCGACATTGGTGCCTTCCAGCCTGACCACCAGCGGCACGGAAATGTGCATCTCGCGCGCCGCGGCGATGATGCCTTCGGCAATGGTGTCGCAGCGCATGATGCCGCCGAAGATGTTGACCAGCACGCCCTTAACGTGCGCGTCCGACAGGATGATCTTGAACGCCTCGGCCACACGCTCCTTGCTCGCGCCGCCGCCGACATCGAGGAAGTTGGCGGGCTCGCCGCCGTACAACTTGATGATGTCCATGGTCGACATGGCAAGGCCCGCGCCGTTCACTAGGCAGCCGATCGAGCCGTCGAGCTTCACATAAGACAGGCCAAGATCGGCAGCCTCCACCTCGGCGGGATCTTCCTCGTGAATATCGCGCAAGCCGGCGATGTCCTTGTGACGGAACAGCGCGTTGTCGTCGAAGCCGATTTTGGCGTCGAGACACAGCAGATTGCCGTCCTTGGTCACCACCAGCGGGTTGATTTCGATGAGGCTCGCGTCCTTCTCCACGAACAGCGTGTAGAGCGATTTGACCAGGGCCGCGCATTGCTTGGCGAGCGGACCTTCGAGCTTCAGCGCCGAGGCGATCACCCGCCCATGAAAGTCGCTGATGCCGGAGGCCGGATCGATAGTGAGGGTAACGATCTTCTCCGGCGTGTTCGCGGCCACCTCTTCGATGTTCACGCCGCCTTCGGTCGAGGCGACGAAGGCGACGCGGCCCGAGCCGCGATCGACCAGCAGCGAGAGGTAGAGCTCGCGAGCGATGGTTGCGTCCTTAACAACGTAAACGCGGCGCACCACGCGGCCCTTGGGTCCGGTTTGCGGCGTGATCAGCGGCTTGCCGAGCATGCGGTCGGCCTCGGCGTGCAGCTCCTGCAAGGTCTTCACCAGCTTGATGCCGCCGCCTTTGCCGCGACCGCCGGCATGGATCTGGGCCTTCACCACGAAGGTTTCGCCGCCGAGAGTTTTGGCGTGCGCGGCTGCTTCCTGCGGGGTCTCGGCGACCTGGCCTTCGGCCACCGGCGCGCCGTAAGCATGCAGAAGGGCCTTGGCCTGATATTCGTGGATGTTCATGGGAGATCCGCGGCCGGTTACCGGCCGCGCCTTAGGCGTTGTAGGGCACCGCTGCTAGGCGTTGGCGAGGCTCGGCGCGATCCTTTGGCACAATTCGACCAGCGCTTGGACCGACTGGACCGAGTGCATGAAAGCGTCCTTCTCGGCCGAGGACAGGTCGAGCTCGATGACGCGCTCGACGCCCTTGGCGCCGATGATGATGGGAACGCCGGCATAGATGCCCTTCACGCCGTACTCGCCGTTCAAATAGGCGGCGCAGGGCAGCACGCGCTTCTGGTTCTTCAGATAGGACTCCGCCATCTCCAGCGCGGCGGCAGCCGGTGCATAGAAGGCCGAGCCGGTCTTGAGCAGGCCGACGATCTCGGCGCCGCCGTCACGTGTGCGCTGCACGATGTCGTCAAGCCGCTTCTGCGTGATCCAGCGCATCTTGACCAAGTCGGCCAGCGGAATGCCGGCGACCGAGGAATAGCGGATCAGCGGCACCATGGTGTCGCCGTGACCGCCCATCACCATCGTATTGATGTCCTCGGGGCTGATGTCGAATTCCTGCGAGAGGAAGAAGCGGAACCGCGCCGCGTCGAGCACGCCGGCCATGCCGACCACTTTGTTGCGCGGCAGCCCGCTGGTCTTTTGCAGGGCCCAGACCATGGCGTCGAGCGGGTTGGTGACGCAGATGACGAAGGCCTCCGGCGCGTATTTGCGCAAGCCGGCGCCTACCTGCTCCATAACCTTCAGGTTGATCTCGATGAGGTCGTCGCGGCTCATGCCGGGCTTGCGCGGGATGCCGGCGGTGACGATCACCACGTCGGCGTCTTTCAGCTCGGCATATTCGTTGGTGCCCTTGAATTTCGGCACATAGCCCTCGACCGGCGCCGATTGCGACAGGTCGAGCGCCTTGCCCTGGGGCACCCCGTCGACCACGTCGAACAGGACGATTTCGCCAAGCTCCCGGATACCGGCAAGATGGGCCAGCGTGCCGCCGATCTGGCCCGCGCCGACCAGCGCAATACGATTACGCGCCATGAGATCCCCTTCCGCTAAGACCGCCTGCTGGTCGCTTCCGCAGACCACCACCAACGCGTGGTTGGTTAAATGCAATCGGGCCCGTGCGCAAGGTACTAGCCAAGCATAGACCCGTTTGGGCCGTATCGGCTAAGCTGTGCGGCTAGGCCTTTCTTGGGGGAGGGAGGGCGCCATGGCAGAAGACGAGGCGGTAGGCGACCTAGGCGACCCTAAGACCGAACATTGGCCGGCCGTGGTGTGGCTCGCCCGGCTCAGCGTCTATTTCCTGGCGCAAGGCGGTCTCGCCCTTCTGGCCTATGCCTATTACGGCTTCGGCAGCAATCCCGACCACTTCCCGCTTGGCTTCCGCATCGACCCGATGCTTGCGGCGATCAATCTCGTGTGGGGGCTGATTGGTACCTATATCGGCTTCTTCAACCCGCGCTACGCAACGACCTTCGTGCTCGTCTGCGCCGCATTTTATACGGTGCTCGCCGCGCTCGGCACCTTCACCTCGCAGCATCTCGGCATGCTGCTCAACGAGCGGGTGAATCTGTTCCACTGGGCGATCGCGCTGCCGGCCTGGGCGATCGGGCTTTATGCGCTGTGGCGCAAGCAGCGTTGATGCTCATTGCGGGCGGGGACCTCCACCACTAGCGGCTTATCCTTGGGCTTGATGCGCACGACAAACAGCTTCACCGGCGTGGCGCCCTTGTTCACGCCGCGATGCACGATGTTCGGCGGGAGATACTCGGCCCCGCCCGCCTTCATCTCCTGCGGCGCCCGGTCAGCGCGCTCGAAGGTGAAATCGCCTTCGATCACATAGGCGAATTCCTGGGCATCGGGATGAATATGCCAGGGTAGCACGGCGCCGGGCGGGAAGGTGTAGGTCTGCGCGATCACCTCCTTGCTGTCGTCGCCGGCAAGCGGCTCGGCAAAAAGCTGCTGCGAACTGACGGTGGCTTGGCTCTCGGGCTCGCGCGCGAGCACGAGGCCCGCACAGGAAAAGCCAACGAGAAGCACGCCGCCGACGATCCAAATCCGCAGTCTCATGACTTCCCTCCATCCTGGCCGATTCCCATCGCTCGTTTCGCCCTATAGTCCCGCCGATTGGCAAACGATTCGCTTCGCCAAGGGAGGGCAACATGAACGTCAATTACGGTATGGAAGGCGCAAAATACGGCATCAGCTTCGGCACCGCGCTCGCCATCGCCATCTCCTACACCAACAACCACTCGATCCTCTGGGCCATCATCCACGGCTTCTTCAGTTGGCTGTATGTGATCTATTTCGCCCTGTTCAAATAGCCGGAAAACGGCCGTTCGGCTGGCTTCGCGCACACCCCTTTGTCGGCGCCTCGGTTTGGGGCTAGAGTCGCCTCGAGGGAAGAGGGTTGCGTCCGCGCGGGGGTCGGTCATGTTCACAGTAAGACGGCTTGGTCCGCGTGCGACACTGCTCGGCGCGCTGTCCGCCATGGTTGCCCTGACAGTCTCGAGCGCCGCACCGCAAGCCAGCCAATATGAGCAGCCACCGAGCTTCACCGCGAGCCAGGTGCTGCCGCCAAACCTGCTGACGAGCCCGTATTACACCGTCGACAACCGCGTCGGGCTCGACAACTACCAATATGTGTTCACCGTGAACACGCGGTGGGGCACGTTCCACATCAAGGGGACGACGCTGCTGCAAGTGCGGGCCAGGGAGATGGCGGCGACGGCGAAGCTCGCGGAGATCGACACCGCTGGGACCGTGGTGAACGCGGCGGGGCGCACGGCGCTGAAGCCGCTCGGTACCGCCAAGGGGCTCATCACCGCCCCGGGCAAGACCATCTCCGACACGTTCAAGGGCGTCGGCAATCTGTTTGGCAGCGTCAACGCCGCGATGGAGGCGACCGATCCCCGCAAGGAAGGCATCATCGCCTCCGTGTCGGGCGGTGCCGAAGCGCGCCGCAAGATTGCCTTCGATCTCGGCGTCGATCCGTATACGAGTTTCACGCCGCTCGACGACGAGCTGACGCGGCTCGCCACGGCCAACGCCGTCGGCGGGACCAGCGTCAATATCGGCCTTGGTTTCGTCACCGGCGGCGTCGGCATCGCCATCAGCGCCACCAGCACCAGCCAGAAGCTGCGCGAGGCCTTGCGCGACAAGACGGCGGCGCAGCTCGAGCAGACGGGGCGCGAGTTCCTCACGGCCATGGGCATCGCCAAGAGCGCGCAGGATGCCTTCTACGCCAACCCGTACCTGACGCCGACCGACAAGGCGGTCATCGTCGTGGCGCTCAAGACAATCGGCAATGTGAGCGGGCGGCAGATCTATGTGGAGACCGCGGCGCAGGCGAACTCCATCGAGATGGCCTTCTACTATCGCCGCCAGTCGGAGCTCATCGCCAAATACAACGAGAAGGTGACGCCCGTGCGCGGGTTCATTCGGGCCGGCCGTGCGCCCATGATCGACACCGGTAGCGGCACGGTGAGCATCCTGCCGGTGGATTATCTTTATTGGAGCGCGCCGCTGGAGAGTCTTGCCACCGGCGGCCGCGGCGAGATGTGGATCACGGGCCGGGCCAGCCCGCTGGCGACGTCGCAGCTCGCCGCGCAAGGCTGGAAGCTGGTGCCGAAGGTCGGCGGCCGATTAGATTAAGCGAGCAGGCCGTACCTATTTTTCGATGCCGATGCCGGGGCCGTTGGTGTGATAGCCAGGGCCGAATCGCGAGTCGTAATGTGGCCCGATATAGCCCCAGCGCGGCCCGGTGAGGCGGTCGCGGATGAGCATGCGCCGCGGCCCGGCGGGCGTTCTGAAGTCGCCATAGGTCGCCGCGCCCTTGTTGACATACACATACACCTTCTGCCGCTTGGCGGCCGTCCCCGGCGTTGCCGCGAACACGACGCCGGCCGCCAGGGCGAGCGCGAGAATGCAAATCCTAGTGAATGTGTTGAGCGTGCTCATGTTCATTCTCCCTAACGGCGCCGTTTCCCGCCGTCCTCTCCTTGGGCTTTTGGTGTCCCTCGAGGACGCGGCGTCGCGGCGAGAGTTCCATTGCCTTCCGCTTGCGCCATGAAGCCCGCAGTCTGTTAACAAACAGCCAAAGGTAGAACACGGTAATGGCGGTAAGGGCCGCGCCTGCACCAACGATCAACATTAAAGCGCCCTCGCTCTGCTCGTCACTCTACCTATTTAAAACGGGCGGCACAGGGTGGTTTCGGGCTTAGTGCCGCACCGGCCAAGCTCCTGAATAGAGCAACTTTTGGAGCAACCCCCGGTTCCCCGCGTCGGGGTGCCCCGGTTGGAGAGGTTTCGGAATCGCTGCCTGGATTATAGAGCGGGACTCAGATGCGGGGATAACACGCGTCGCCTGGCGCGGGCACAGAGCAGGCCGTTCCAATACGGGCGCCGCTCGTCCTGGAATATGAGCCTTAGAACCCGAACAGGGCGCGGGTGAAGTCGGTGTCGCGCCCGGGTCTGAAGCGCCGCTTGTTGTTGGGCGGCGGCGCGGACCATGGCTGATTGTCGGCCATCTCCTCGCTGTCGAAGCTATCCGGGATATAGCCCTTGCCGCTCAACGCGGAATACATGCGCGAATCGTGGCCGTAGATATCGTTGAAGGCCGAGATCGAGCCGTCGTCGTTCACGTGCAGCGTGAAATAGGTGATGTAGACGGGGATGTGCTGGTCGAGCGCGACGTGATTGTCGTCGCCGGCATCGAAAGTCGATTCGACGCGAGCCGGACTCCAGTGCTTGTCATGGCCGAGGATGACCTCGGCGAGCTTCTCGGGATATTGCACCCGCATGCAGCCATGGCTCTCGGCACGCACGGGATTGTTGAACAGAAACTTCTGCGTCGTGTCGTGCATGTAGACGTCATGCTTGTTGGGGAACACGAATTTCACGCGGCCGAGCACGTTGCTCGGTCCGGGCGGCTGCACCAGATCGAAATTACGGATGTCGTTGCGAGTCCAATCGATCGAATCGGGGTCGACGTCGCGGTTGCCGTATTTGATGCGCAGGCCGTGACGCTGCAGCACCGAGGTGTCGACGCCGCCGCCGAAGAAGCCGCCGCCTTGCCCCATATAGGGCGCGATCTCCTCCATCTTGATGGAGTTGGGAACGTTCCAATAGGGATTGAAGACGACCTCCTCCATCTCGTCGGAGATCACCGGCGTCTGCTTGTCGGGCTTGCCGACCACCACGCGCGTGGTGTGGATCGGCGTGCCTTCCTCGACAACGCGCAGCATGAATTCGGGGATGTTGACCGTCACATAGAACGCGCCGAGATCGTGCGGCAGCCAGCGCCAGCGCTCCATGTTGACCAGGATCTGCCGGATGCGCGCCGGGCTTGCCACCGGCTCTTCCGCCGGGCCGCCATTCAGCATGCGGCGCGTGCCCGAGCCGACCATACCGTCGGCCGAGGCGCCGTTGGACCGCTGGAACTGTTTCACCGCTTCGAGTACGGCCTCATCGAACCGGTTCGGATTCGAGCCGGCGGGGAGGTCGAGCCGCTGCCGCAACAGCGCGACCTGCTCGTTCTCGACACCGAATTTCAGCAGGGGTCCGGCCGGGATGGTCACCACGCCGGGCTTCGGCTCCTCGGCCTTGCCGCCGCGCAGCTCGAGCAGCTTTTGCCGCAGCGCCTCGAATTGCGGCTGGTCGGGCTGGAAGCTCCTAAGATAGGCGCCGGGGTCGGAACGGATGGCGATCGACTCAAGCACTTCCGACGGATTGGGCAGCGCGAGGCTCGGATCGAGATTCTTGCTGACACGCAGCGGCTCGATGCGCCCACCGCGCGCGTCGTTGGCATAATCGAGCACGGCGTAGCTCACCTTGACCTCGGCATCGGCGAGCCAATCCTTGGCCTTGGGATCGGAGGGGTTGAAGCCGGTGGCATCGGGAAGCTTGTAGTCGGAGGCGGTGAGGCCGTAATCGTCGGCCTTGCCGATCTCGGCGATGACGGACTTGGCGCGGGCGGTCAGGCCGTTGTCGTCGACCCACAGCAGCGGCTGGTCTGGAACCAGATAATATTCGATCAGCGCGTCCTTCTGCACCTTGCGCATGTTGGTATCGCCGGATTTCTCGGCGAGCAGGCCTTGCACGCCGATGCGCACGGCCTCTTTCTGGTCGATGAGCGCGGTCGGCCCGTCGGGCTCGGCGGCGTAGGCAGGCAGGCAGACCGAAGCCGCGAGCAGCAGCCCTAGTGCAAATGACCTCATCATCAGCTCCCTCGTGCCAGGCGAAATGCCGCGCCCAGCAAAGAATCCCCGTCCCTTTCCCTAACGTGCCCCATTACGTCTGGTTCGGCTAGCATGAAAAGCGGCTCAAATTTGGGCTGATTGCGGCGCGGCAGCAGGAAAATCCGGGAATCTCCGGTTGCGCGGGGTTGGACTTCCCCTCTCCCGCTGTGGGAGAGGGCTTGGAGTTTGCCGCGCCCTCGCGCGAGTTGCATACCTCCCCCTTGCGGGGAGGTCCGGCGTCGCTCTTGCGACGCTGGGGTGGGGGCTTTTGTGCTCTTGCAGCGAAGCATTGGCGCATGGGAAATGGCTCACCCCACCCGGCGCGCCAAGTCGCGCGCCGCCCTCCCCATCAAGGGGAGGGATGGAGATTGTTGTTCCGTCACGGGAGACATGCGGGCTCCTTGCCGCGACGCGAGACGCGTCCGGGATTTGAGGGGGGATGGCGCGCCGAAAAGCGCAAAATCCTTATGGCTCGTGCCTTGCGGCACGCAGGCGCCTCGCGGCGCGCCATTCGCGGACGTTTGCGGCAACGGGCCCCGCTTTAGTCCGGTCCGTCGCGCATCTTTGCGCCGACCGAGCCTTCAGCCAGCTCCTGGCAGGGACTCCTAGTGGTCCCGGGGGGAGCCCCGATGCCGCCCGAGTGCCTCGTTGCGACGAGGCCCGCGGGCGCCGCACCTCGTCCCGCTTATCGCAACGCCTCGCGAGAGCGCCCCTTAGAAGGACGAGGTGGGTGCATCTTAAGCGAGGTTTGGGCGGAGGGGATTATGCGGGCATAACTCAACCTTTCTCGTCATCCCGGCGAAAGCCGGGATCCAGGACAGCAGGCACGGAGCGAACAGCTCTGGATACCGGCTTTTGCCGGTTCGACGGAGTCTGGGGGACCGCCCCGTTTCGCGCACGCAGCTGGGGATGGCGCGGTCTTGCCGCCGGCGTCGCCAGGGGCAAGTGCATCGGCGCCAATTCATGCAAGGGCAAGAGCGACTGTGGCGGCAAGAATGGCTGCCCCGGCCAGAACGCCTAAGGGCCCGGCTCATCTCGAGCTGACCAAGGCGCAATGCAGCACGATCCCCGGCACAAGGTTGAAGCCGTAGGAAGGGGGTGACGCTTTTGATGACCGCACTCTGATCGCGTCACCTCAAACGCCGCACCACTCAAATCCCGAGAAGCAGAGGGTCCGCAACTCGCGTCCTCAGGAGGGATGCTGTGGGCTTAATGCGGCGGCGAGGGACGGGGAAGTTCGCGTTGGAATAGCGCGGGCTAGACCTCGCGCCCCGCTATCGTTGACTGCGACCAACCGCCCGCACGTCAGGGCGTTCAATTCCAGCTGCGTCGTAAATTTCGACGAATAGGGGATGTAGAAAATTGAACGGATCGGTCGACCAGTCCGTCAATCGCTGCTCGAATAGCACATCGTCTCTCAAAATATGGCCCGCATAGCGCTCGTGGCTGAAATAGTTTAAGTCGACAGCGAGACGATAGTCTTTAACGCCAGCCAATCCGGCTTTGATGGCGACCGGGAGAGAGAGCTCTAACGCTTCGCGGGCGACCTGCACAAAGCTGAGAAGCGTGTCGATAAATACCTCTTCGACCGCCCCCGTTGGAATGAAGTGAGGGGCACCGGCTTGAGTGATCTGTAGGTAGTAGGGGCTGTTTGCCCAGATTTCTCGATTCAAGAACAATTCGCTGGCGTCAACCGCCTCAGTTCGATTGCCCGCCGAGGTCCAAAAGGCCACGGCTCCCGTTCGATGTCTACCGCTGGACCAGCTGGCGCCTCTCATGCCGGACATAGGCCAAATGCTGTTGCGTTATCCTGAGCGCCTCAACTTCGAGTAACTCCGACGCAACCCGCGTGGGGATTAGACGAAGAAACAAGTACGGGCCTGCTCCCAGGCTGATAGGCGTCTCGTTATGGATGCAGAGCAAATCATCGGCCGTACGTAACCGGCCAATCCCATCACCTGGCGTATGAGGCACAAACGGTGCTACTGATCCGCTGGGCTCCCCAAATTGCGCAACGATACTAGCGAGCGCATCTCTGAGCGTCCTTGTGAGGGAACGCTTCTGATTTTGCCGACCTTCGGAGTCACCCGTTACGGCGTGAAATCTGATTGGCCAACGTCGGTGGCCGAGATCAAATGGAAGTTGCTCGGGCGATCCCGCAGCCTCGTTAAATACACCGACGATGCGTGCGTCACCCAGGGCGTGAAGAGCGTAGCCATACTCCAACATCACGTTGGGGTTTGGCGTACGACGCTTTTCGGCGAGTCCCTCGTCAATAAAGGTCAAGTCAGCCAAGAAGACGTCAGCGGCTCGAATCTTAGCTTGGATGGCTTCGGCGATGCTGGGACTTCCAGGCACGCCTTGAGTGTCTTGATCGACGACGAGCTCTCGTTCCGCTTCATCCACCGTGAGCTCACGGTTTAACTCGGCGACCGCATCGTCCAAGGCCGAGCGAATAAAGTTTCTGTTTGGAGCTACATCGCTCTGCCACGAATAGAAAACACGCAACGCCATTTGAACCTCTGTTGCACGCAAGCATTGTAATACCCGAATAGGGTATCCTGATTCGCGAGTCGCGCAACGAGTAGTTGCTCTTGCAAATTATTCGCATCTAAGCTACATACAGCATGCCGCGGTCCGTTAGGGGCCGCTTTTTGTGAGCCATCGGGTTCCTCTCCCGAATCGAAGGACCTTCATGCTGAGCCCGCATAAGGCGGCTAACGAGACAGGTGCGGCGGCGCTCGAGGCAGCGCCGGCCGAGCAGCAGCATGAGCATGACCGCGGCTGGCGGCGTGCTTCGGGCACGCCGTCGCTCGCCGAAGTGTTCGGCTCGATCAGGACGCGGCCCGCCGGCCCGCTGTGGCGGAAGCTGCTGACCTTTCTCGGCCCCGGCTATCTGGTCGCCGTCGGCTACATGGACCCGGGCAACTGGGCGACCTCGCTCGCCGGCGGATCGAAGTTCGGCTACGCGCTGCTCACCGTCGCGCTGTTGTCGAACCTGATGGCGATCCTGCTGCAGGCGCTCTGCATCAGGCTCGGCATCGCCTCGAAGCGCGATCTGGCGCGCGCCTGCCGCGACGCCTTTCCGCGCTACGTCGCCCTTCCGCTGTGGGCGCTGGCCGAGTTCGCCATCTGCGCCACCGATTTGGCCGAGGTGATCGGCACGGCGATCGGACTCAATCTGTTGTTCGGCATCCCGCTCGAGATCGGCGTGCTGCTGACCGCGCTCGACGTGTTCTTGATCCTGTGGATGCAGCAGCTCGGCTTCCGCTATGTCGAGGCCTTCGTGGTGACGCTGTTCGTGGTCATCACCGTCTGCTTCGGTATCCAGATCGCCATGGCCGACCCCGATTGGAGCCAGGTGATCCGCGGCTTTGCGCCGACCGTCGAGATCGTCAAGAACCCGGACATGCTCTATCTCGCGCTCGGCATCATCGGCGCGACGGTGATGCCGCATAATCTTTATCTGCACTCGGGCATCGTGCAGACCCGCGCGTTCGGGGACAGCGTGCCGGAGAAGCGCGAGGCGATCACGCTCGCCACCATCAATTCCACCATCGCGCTGACATTCGCGCTGCTGATCAACGCCTCCATCCTGATCCTCGCCGCGTCAACCTTTCATAAGGTTGGCCAGACCAACGTCGCCGAGCTCGGCGAGGTCTACAAGTTCCTGGCGCCGCTGCTCGGCTCGGCGATGGCGCCGACGCTGTTCGCCGTGGCGCTGCTCGCCTGCGGGCTCAACTCGACGGTGACGGCGACGCTCTCCGGTCAGATCGTGATGGAGGGCTTCCTCGATATTCGCCTGCCGCCTTGGGCGCGGCGCCTGGTGACGCGGGCCATCGCCATCGTGCCGGCGGCCGTGGTCACCATCTGGTACGGCGCGCGAGGGACGGCGGAACTGCTGATCCTGTCGCAGGTGGTGTTGAGCCTGCAGTTGCCGTTCGCCATCGTGCCGCTGGTGATGTTCACGGCCGACAAGCGCAAGATGGGCGTGCTGGTGGCGCCGCGTTGGGTGACCGCGCTCGCGGTGCTGATCGCCGTCACCCTCATCACGCTGAATATCAAGCTGCTCTACGATTTCTTCTCCGCGCTGTAGGCGCGTTGACCCCCACCCCGGCCCTCCCCCTTTCGGGGGGGGAGTGCTGATGCCATGATGCCGCCGAATTTGCGAGAGACGAGCATGGCATGAGCTTTCCCGCTGACATCGCCGCGCGGCTGGCAAAGATCGCGATCGTGACGGCCTGCGTCGGCCTTTACGCGGTTGTCGATGCCGTCGCCAAGCAAGACCCTGCTGCGCCTTATCTCGGCATGAGCATCGCCGACATCATTGCCTGCGCCGGCGAGCCGCATTCAAGGTTCGAGAGCGGACCGGGAAAAGAGACGCTGACCTTTCGCTATTCGGGCGCCGGCCCGGTTCCCGCCGAAAAGTCCAAATCCGACGACAAGGACGACAAGAAATCCGACAAGAACAAAATCTCCTCCATCTTCGGCAAAAACAAAAAGAAGGAGGACAAAGACTGGACCTGCTCCGCAAGCATGGTGTTCGAGGACGGCAAGCTCGTCAGGGTGAACTTCGCGCACAAGGACGTGCACAGCCCCTATGACTGGCAGAAGGAGAGAGATCCGGAAAAGCAGGAGGAGATGCGCCAAGCCGGCGTGCCCACCTGCGAGTTCTCGCTGCCCAAGTGCGTTCGCCAATAACGCTCATTGCTACGCGATTTTTTGATGCGCTACCGCTTCGCTACTTGAGCGGTTTTTTGATGCGCTACCGCTTCGCTACTTGAGCGCAGGGGCATGGCACACCGCCTCGATGTTGTTGCCGTCGGGATCGAGCACGAAGGCGCCGTAATAATTGGCGTGGTAATGCGGCCTGAGGCCCGGTGGCCCGTTGTCCTTGCCGCCGGCGGCCAGCGCCGCGCGATAGAAGGCGTCGACCCCCTCGCGCGAGGACGCGGCGAAGGCGACGTGAACATGCCCGCCGGACCGCTCGCCTTCGCCGATCCAGAAGAACGGCTTCTGGTTGGCGCCGAAGCCGACCGCTGCGCCGTGGCCCAACTCTTCCGCCGAGGCTTGCATGACGATGGCGATGCCGAGCGGGGAGAGCGCGCGCAGATAGAACTCGGTCGCTCGCGCGATGTCGCTCACCGGCATGCCGATATGGTCGATCACGGTGTGCCTACTCCGCGCGCTCGACCAGCTTGCGCTTGAGCGAGGCGATGGCCGCTGCGGGGTTCAGGCCTTTGGGGCAGGCCTTGGTGCAGTTGAGGATGGTGTGGCAGCGATAGAGTCGGAAGGGATCTTCCAGCTCGTCGAGCCGCTCGCCGGTCCGCTCGTCGCGGCTGTCCTCGATCCAGCGATCCGCTTGCAACAGGACGGCAGGCCCAAGATAGCGGTCGCCGTTCCACCAATAAGACGGGCAGGCGGTCGAGCAGCAGGCGCACAGGATGCATTCGTAGAGGCCGTCGAGCTTGGCGCGGTCCTCGTGCGATTGCCGCCATTCCTTCTGCGGCGTGGGCGAGTCGGTCTTGAGCCAGGGCTCGATGGCGCGGTGCTGCGCGTAGAAATTCGTCATGTCCGGAACTAGATCCTTGATCACCGGCATGTGCGGCAAAGGATAGATGGCGATCGCGCCCTTGGCGTCGTCGGCATGCATGGTGCAGGCGAGCGTATTGGTGCCGGCGATGTTCATCGAGCAGGAGCCGCACACGCCTTCTCGGCACGAACGGCGGAAGGTGAGGGTGGCATCGACGTTGTTCTTGATCCAGAGCAGCGCGTCGAGAACCATCGGCCCGCAATCGTTCATGTCGACCCAATAGGTGTCGACGCGCGGGTTCTCGCCCAACTCGGGATCGAAGCGATAGATGCGGTATTCGCGCCAGCGGTCCTTTTCGGCGTCCGCGGGAGGCGGATTCCACGCCTTGCCCTTTTTGACCTTGGAGTTCTTGGGAAGCGTGAATTCGACCATCGGAGAACCTTCTCTTTCGCCAATTGGTAGCGGCAGGCGCGCAGGCGGGCAAGCCCGTCTCGCCTCATCCGTCCAGTACGTCGCGCACTTTGCGGGCAAGATCCTGTTGCGTATAGGGCTTGTTCAGCAGCTCGACATCGGCGTCGAGGCGCCCCTGATGCACGATGGCGTTGCGCGTATAGCCGGTGGTGTAAAGCACCGGCAGGCCCGGATATTTTTCGCGCGCCTTGGTGGCGAGCGCCCTGCCATTGCCAGGGCCCGGAAGCACCACGTCGGTGAAGAGCAGATCGACGCGCGGCCTCTTGTTTAACACCCCCAGTGCCTGGTCCGCATCGCCGGCTTCGAACACGCGGTAGCCGAGGTCTTCGAGCACCTCTTTGGCGTATTCCCGCACACCTGCATTGTCCTCGACCACCAGGATGGTCTCGCCTTTGCGCGCGCGCGGCACCGGAGTCACCTCTGTAGGTTTACCGGCGGGAGCCGCGCTGACCTCTTCGACATTGGTGAGACGCGGCAGGTAGATCTTCACCGTCGTGCCCTGACTCTCCTCGCTATAGATGCGCATGTGGCCGCCCGACTGCTTGACGAAGCCGTGCACCATGGCGAGGCCGAGCCCCGATCCTTCGCCGGGCGGCTTGGTGGTGAAGAAGGGCTCGGCCACGCGATCAAGAACGTCTTTGGAGATTCCCGTTCCGGTGTCGGTCACGCTAAGCACCACATATTGTCCGACATCCAGATCGCCGAAGCGCCGCACATAAGCGCCATCCAGGTAGGTGTTGGCCGTCTCGACGGTGAGGCAGCCGCCATTGGGCATCGCGTCTTTGGCATTCAGCGCCAGATTGAGAAGGGCGCTCTCCAATTGGTTCGGATCGGCAAAAATTGGCCAGAGCCCCGCGCCGAGAACGGTCTCGATGCTGATCTCCGCGCCCAGCGAGCGCTTCAGCAGGTCGAGCATGCCCGAAACCAGCCGGTTGGCGTCGACACGGCTAGGCTCCAATGCTTGACGGCGAGAGAAGGCAAGCAGCCTCTGCGTAAGCTTTGCAGCGCTTCTTGCGCCCTGCAATGCGGACTCGAGAGGCTTGGTCATCTTCGCGACCAACGTGGTCGCATCGCTGGGATTCGCCGCCGCAGCAAGCTGTCGCCGCATGGTGTCGAGATTGCCCATGATGACGGTGAGGAGATTGTTGAAGTCGTGCGCCACGCCGCCGGTGAGCTGGCCTACCGCTTCCATCTTCTGCGCCTGACGCAGCGTCGTTTCAGCCTCCTGGCGGAGCCTCGACTCCGTGTCGAGCTCTGCCGTGCGATCTATCAGTCCCGTCATCGCCCGCTTCATGGCCACGGCGAGCGCGACGGCGAGCAAGGTCGCCAGAAGGAGCGCCAGGCCGACACCGGCAGCAAGAAGGTTACGCCAAAGCGTTGCGCTTTCCTGGCGCTCGGCAAGCAAAGACCGCTCGTGGGCGAGGACAGCGTCGATTTCACCTCGAATATCATCGAACAGGTCACGCATTTCCGGCGTGTTGATCACTGCTGCGGCGGCGTCGAAGTCGCCGGCACGAGCGTCGGCATCTGCGGCATCGACCTTCGCGAGGATTCCGCCGGTCAGGACTTGCAGCTTGCGCGCGTGTTTCTGTTGTTGCTCGTTGTCGAGGGTGAGGCTCTGGAAGCGTTCGAGCATCGCCACGACGGCTGATCTCGCCGCGGTGAACCGGCGCAGATACTCGGGATCCCGCGTGAGGATATAGCTGCGGTTGGCGATGGTGGTGCCGTGGACCTCGAGGAGCAGCGATTGCGCCGTCTGCTGCACTTCGATGCTGTGTTGGACCCATTCGTCCGCCTGGCGCGAGTAGACCAGGAGGAGGCCTACCGCGGCGATAGCGGCGAGGACGAGCGCGAATCCGAGAGGGATGATCAGCCGGGCGTTGTGAATTAGACGGTCGGCTTTAGCGACGCGTTGCGGCAACCCGATTAACCCAACAGCTAAGGTCCTGGAAGGCAATTCCTAGCAGTTACCGACCCTGGCTGATACAGTGTTCAACTGTCGAAGATTAGGCAACTGAAACAGGGGCTTCGTTTTTATGCCGCGCATTCTCGTATTGGACGATGAGCCCTTGGTTTCCATGCTGGTCGAGGACTGGCTGCGCGAACTCGGTTGCGAGGTCGTCGGGCCGGCCCGGTCGGTGCAAGAGGGGCTCGACTTTGCCGGAAAGGCGGCCCTGGACGGCGCTATCCTCGACGTCAATCTCGGCGGAGAATATTCCTATTCAGTCGCCAACGCTCTGGAAATAAAGGGAATTCCTTTCGCGTTCGCCACCGGAGACGGCGCTATCGACGCAGCGGCGGGCTTCGCCAACCCGATTCTGCTTTCCAAGCCGTTCAATTTCGATGGGGTGAAGGCCGTGCTCGGCAAGCTGCTCGAGCGCGACAGCAGCCTGTCCTAATCCGTCTCACTCAGCCTGGCGTCGAACAGGCTCACGAGCGCGCGGCGCAGGCCATAGGCCAGGACGGCCGCCGCCAAGATCACAAGACAGAATGCGATCAGCGCGCCGAGCACATAGGGCAGGTCGGCGTCGCCCAGCACGTGCCAGAGTCCGACCACGACCAACAGCCCGTAAAGCAGCGCAGGGATGGCGCCCGCGATGAGAGCGGTCTTGAGCCGCCGGCAGAGCAGGCCGGCCAAAGACGATGCCAACAGGAACCAGACGCCGATCAATACACCCGTTCTTTCGGCTGGATATAGGCGATCTCGTTGGAGAGGGTGAAGCTGTGCACGGGGCGGAAGTCGAGGGTCACCGCGTGGGTGGCGTAGTCGGCCCATGAGAGCGTGTGCTTCATCCAGGTGACGTCGTCGCGCTTGGGGAAGTCCTCGCGCGCATGCGCGCCGCGGCTTTCCTCGCGGGCGAGCGCACCCTGCACGGTCACGGCCGACTGCGAGATCAGATTGTCGAATTCGAGCGTCTCGATCAGGTCGGTGTTCCAGATCAGCGAGCGGTCGGTGACGCCGATATGCTCGATGTCGTCCCACACCGCGCGGATCGCTTTCACGCCTTCCTGCAGGACTTCCTTGGTGCGGAACACCGAGCAGTCGCGCTGCATGGTCTTCTGCATGCGCAGGCGAAGCGCCGCGGTCGGCATCGAGCCGTCGGCATAGCGGAAGCGGTCGAGCCGCGCGATCGAGTCCTCGCCGGCGCCCTTGGGCAGTTCGGGGATGGCGCCGTCTTTCTGGATGAGCTCGGCGCAGCGATGCGCGGCGGCGCGGCCGAACACGACAAGGTCGATGAGCGAATTGGAACCGAGCCGGTTGGCGCCATGCACCGAGACGCAAGCGGCCTCGCCGAGCGCCATCAGCCCCGGCACGATCGCATCGGGATCGCCGTCCTTGGGCGAGATCACCTCGCCATGCATGTTGGTGGGGATGCCGCCCATATTGTAGTGGCAGGTGGGGATCACCGGGATCGGCTCCACCTTCACGTCGACGCCGCCGAAGATGCGGGCGGACTCGGAGATGCCGGGCAGCCGCTCGTGCAGAATGTCGTGCGGCAGGTGATCGAGATGGAGATGGATATATTCCTTGTTGGGGCCGACGCCGCGGCCCTCCCGGATCTCGATGGTGATGGCGCGCGAGACCACGTCGCGCGAGGCGAGGTCCTTGGCCGATGGCGCGTAGCGCTCCATGAATTTCTCGCCTTTGGAATTGCGCAGGAAACCGCCTTCGCCGCGCGCCCCCTCGGTGATCAGCACGCCGGCGCCGTAGACGCCGGTCGGATGGAACTGCACGAACTCCATGTCCTGGAGCGGCAGCCCGGCGCGTAGCACCATGGCATTGCCGTCGCCGGTGCAGATATGCGCGCTCGTGCAGGAGAAATAGGCGCGACCATAGCCGCCGGTGGCGAGAATGACCTGGTGGGAGCGGAAGCGGTGGATGGTGCCGTCGGCCATGTTGAGGGCGACGACGCCGCGGCAGCGGCCCTCGTCGTCCATGATCAGGTCGATGGCGAAATATTCGATGAAGAACTCGGCCGAGTGACGCAGCGCCTGGCCGTACATGGTGTGCAGCATGGCGTGCCCGGTGCGGTCGGCGGCGGCGCAGGTGCGCTTCGCCTGGCCCTTGCCGAAATCGGTGGTCATGCCGCCGAAGGCGCGCTGCAGGATCTTGCCGTCCTCGGTGCGCGAGAAGGGCACGCCCCAATGCTCGAGCTCGTAGACGGCCTCCGGCGCGTTGCGGCAGAGATATTCGATGGCGTCCTGGTCGCCCAGCCAATCGGACCCCTTCACCGTGTCGTACATGTGCCAGCGCCAATCATCGGGGCCCATATTGCCGAGCGCGGCGGCGATGCCGCCTTGGGCGGCGACGGTGTGCGAGCGGGTGGGAAACACCTTGGTGATGCAGGCGGTGCGCAAGCCCGCCTCGCTACAGCCGACCACGGCGCGCAGCCCCGAACCGCCGGCGCCGACCACCACCACGTCGTAAGCGTGGTCGATGATGGGGTAGGCGCGGCCATTGATCTGGACCGCGTTGTGGGGCGGGGTGTCCTTGGGTGTCGCGTCTTGAGGCATGAAACTAGGATCCGAGACTGATCTTCACGATGGCGAGGATGGAAGCCAGCCCGATGCCGACGGCGAAGAAGGTGGCGAGCACGATGGCGACGACCTTGGCGCCGCCATGCACATAGTCCTCGATGATCTCCTTGAGGCCGATGCGCATATGGATGGCGGCGGAGAGGATGAGCGCGGCGAAGGCCAGCGCGACGAGCGGCCGGGCGAGGAAGGCATGCACCTCGTCGTAACTCGCGCCGATATGCGTCACGACGGCCAAGATCAGGAAAATGACCAGCGGCACATTGGCCACGGCCGTGAGGCGCTGGCGCCAAAAGGTCTCGGTGCCGTGATGAGCGGTGCCAAGCCCGCGAACGCGTTTGAGGGGTGTCGCCATGGCTTAAGCCCCCCTCAGCCAATAGCCGACGATCCAGACCAGCATGGTGAGAACGGTCGAACCGATGATGGTCGCCCAGGCAAAGATCTCGATGCTGACCTTATCGAGGCCGCGGCCGGTGTCCCAGATCAGATGGCGGATGCCGCCCAGCATGTGGTGGATCAGCGACCAGCTGAACAGAAACAGGAGCAGGCGGCCGAGTATGCTGGCAAAGAAGCTCGAGACGTGCGCGTAGGCCTCGGGGCCGGAGGCCACCGCGACGAGCCACCACACCAGCAGGAGGAAGCCGACCGCGTTCGCCGCGCCCGAGACGCGGTGGGCGATCGACATCATCATGGTGAGCATCGGCCGGTAAATCGACAGATGCGGGGAGAGCGGCCGCTCAGCCCCCAATTTGGCGTTGCCCATGGGTTTTCGGTGCTGTTGTTGCCCAGACGAGCCTTGTCATAACGCAAGAGGCGGGCCGGGGGCAATCGAGGCAAACTCCATCCCCGTAAAAGGGGGAGGTCGGGGAGGGGGTCGGCCTCATTGCCCACGCCCTAAACCCCCACCCGGCGCGCAAAAGCGCGCCGACCTCCCCCTTCAGGGGAGGTGCTAAGGCGTGATGATGCCGCAGGCGATCCGGTCGCCGGCATTGCCTGCGGGATCGGTCTTGTAGTCGTCGGCCTTGGCATGAATGACGAGCGCAGAACCGTCGGCGTCGTGCAGAGCGGCGACGGTTACCTTGGGATGGAGTACCTCGATCTCGAGCTTGCCGTCAGCCGGGACATGAAGGTTCGGCATGTCGCCTTCATGCGGACCTGCCGCGTTCATCAGCCCATGTTTAGCGTTGGTTGGATTGAAATGACCGCCCGCCGACTTGAAGTCCGGCGCGTCGCACTTGCCGACCGCGTGGATGTGAAACGCATGCTCGCCAGCGGGCACGTCTGAGAGATTGAGCTTGATGAGGAGCCCGCTCGGCGTATCGGTGAGGGTAGCGGCGCCAACGGCTTTGCCGTTTGCGTCTTTCAGCGTCGCTTTGGCGGTTTCGGCCTGGGCCTGCGTGGCAAGAGCGAGACCTGCACCAAGCAAGACCGCCAGCGTCGATTTCCGTAGCATTGCTCCTCCTCCTGCTGCGAGCCCCCGCATAAGGCACGCTCAACTAACGATCGCGACCGCGGTTCGGTTCGAACTAGGAGGAGGCTCGCTTACATCCGCCTTACAGTCGGGCGCGGTCTAGCGCGTGATGACGCCGCAGGCGAAGCGGTCGCCGGAATTGCCGGCTGGGACTGGCATCACGAGAACAATCCTTTCGCAGGACACGTGACGTTACAACGTCCGAAGAAGGTGGTCGGAGTTGCCGCGGGTTAGCGCGGCAATGCGACCCAGTAATCCATGTCGAGCACGACGCCGTCTTCCTGGCTGCCGTCAGCCTTCAGCCCGGGAAAGTCGGCGCAGGCGCGGTCCTTGACGGCGAAGGTGCGCAAGCGCAGCGCCCCCATGTCGCTCCGACCCGGCAGCTCGGCTTTGTCGAGCACCTCGCTCCAGGCATAGATGGTGTCGCCGGCGAAGGACGGCGCCACATGGCGCGCGCCGTTCAGCCCGAGAATGTGGAAGGCGTTGGCGAGACCGTTGAAGCTCAAGCTTCGCGCGATCGAGATGATGTGGCCGCCATAGACGAGGCGACGGCCGAAGCGCCCCTTGCCCTCGACATGCTGATTGAAATGCACCCGCGCGGTGTTCTGGAACAGCCGGGTGGCGAGCTGATGCTCGGCTTCCTCGATGGTCTGGCCGTCGACATGGTCGATCTTCTCGCCGACCTGATAGTCGTCCCAGCGCTTGGGCGAGCCGGCGAGCGCGTAGTTGTAGTCGCCGAGATCGAGCGGCGGCAGCGCGGTGCCGAGCGTCGCCGGCTCGACGCTCGCCGCGAGCTCGGGAACGACGGGCGTGGGCGCCGGCGCATCGACGTCGCGCTTATTGACCATCACCCAGCGCGCATAAGACAGCACCGGGTGGCCGCGCTGGTTCTTGCCGGTCGAGCGCACATAGACCGTACCGTTCTTCTTGTTGGAATTCTCCTTGACGCCGATCACCTTGGAGGTCGAGGCCAGCGTGTCGCCCGGATAGACCGGGGCGAGGAAACGGAATTCGGCGTAGCCGAGATTGGCGATGGCGTTGCGTGAGATGTCCGGCACGGTCTTGCCGATGACGACATGGAAGACGAGGAGATCGTCGATCGGCGAGCGCGGATAGCCGATGTCGTGGGCGAAGGTGTCGGAGGACTGCACGGCGAAGCGCGAGCCGTACAGCGCGGTGAACAGGCTGGTATCGCCGACCGTGAGCGTGCGCGGGGTGGCGTGCACGATCTCCTGGCCGAGCTTGAAATCCTCGAAATAATTGCCGGTGACGGTCTTGTCGTGGGTGTTGGCGTCGGTGTCGTTCATTGGTCCAATCGGAATTTGCAATGGCCGGGGCGGACCATAGTTGGCGGCTCCGCGTCTGTCACCCCTCGCTGGAAGCTGCCGCTTGCGTGGGGGTCCGGGGGAACAGCAGCCGTTGATAGAACCAGCCGATGCCGATCAGCACCGCGCCAAGGCCGAGGAAGGACAGCGCGCGGTAGATGCCGGTCAGGTCCGACATGTCGATGAGGAACACCTTCAGCACGGTGAGCACCACCACGGCGGCCGAGGCCGCGCGCAAAGGCAGCGAGCGGAGGAAGATGCCGGCGGCGAGCAGCGCCACGCCGAACAGGAGCCAGACCGCCGAGTAGCTATATTGCTCGGCGTCGGTGGTTACGCCCTCCGTCAGCACGGGGCCGTGGAACAGCGTGCAGATCTCGAGCGAGAGATAGGTCAGAGCGAGCGCGAGCGCGGTTGCTGCCGCGGTGGTGCTGTACCAATAAGGCCGTTTGCCGCGGGTGATGACGGCGAGAATGCCTGCGAGCACGGCGGGCAGGCCGTAGCCCAGCAAGATCAGATTGATGAAACGCCCGCCGACCGGCTCGCCGGTGAAGAAGGGATTGTCGCTGAAGCCCAGGCTGAACACGATCATGATGAAGACGATAACCGCGAGCAGCTGCGCGCCGAGATTGTGGACGATGCTGCCGCTCTTCAGGCGCAGACGCTCGAGGCCGATAACGACGGCGAGTAGGAGAGACACATCTAGCGCGGTCTCGGCGAGCGGACTGCCCACGCCATAGGGATCGCCGGTGAGGTAATGCCGCACCTCGAACACGATCAGCATCACGGTGAACAGGATGGCGGCGGCGTCGATCACCCTGGCCGGCGCGTCGTCGGCGCGGCGGCGCAGCATGTGGCCGGCGAGCCAGAAGGCGGCGGCCGGCACGCCATAGCCCCACAGCAGCCAGTTGAAGACGGGCGTTGAGCCCAGCGCCTCGCCCATGATGCGCGGCTCCCAGATGATGCGGCCGAGCACGCCAGCGGTGACGGCCGCGGCGAGCCAGCGCAGCCAAGGCCAGGTGCGTTGCTCGGCGACCCAGGCGATGCCCGGAACCATCAGCGCCAGCGCCACGGTGAGCCAGCCCTTCTCCAGCGCCAGGCTGAGCGCGAGGGCCAACGAGGCGATCGAACCGGTGGCGAAGATGGCGCTTGCCGCCTCGCTGCCCGGACGATCGCCGCGTTTGCCGATCGCCTCGGTGGCGAGCGCGAAGGCGCCGGCGAGCACGACGGCCGCGCCGGCAAAGGGGATCGAGCGGTCGAAGCCGGCAATGCGGTAGTAGAGCGCGATGAGGATGGCGATCGGCGCGAACACCGCCGATGCGCTCCATAGGACGCCGATCGGCGCATTGGGCGCTCGCTGTTGGGCGAGAAATCCCGACACGCCGAACAGCAGAGCGAAACACGCGCCGAGGCTAAGCGGTGCGCCGAAGAGATAATGCTCGGGCTTCCACATGCTGTCGGGGACCGGGCCTCCGGGAAGGCCAAGCTCGCTCACGTCGAAATCGAGCGACCAATGGAGGAAGATCAGCGTGACGAGGATGGCGGCGGCGGGCACAGCGGCGGTGGCTGCGTCGGTGCGCCAGGCAATGGCGACGGTCGCCGCGACCAGCGCGACGAACAGCGCGAGCGCGAGCGTGTCGTGACCGGTCGCGAGCACGAGCAGCATCGAGGCGAACAGATAGGCAGCAAGCGCGCCCGATGAGACGAGGTCGATCTCGCCCGGCGCGGCATCGGGGCCGAACAAGAGGCCCGAGACGATCAGCAGGACGGCGAGGACGAAGCCAGCGGCGATGTGGAAGGCGTGCGGGCCAAGCGCCTGAAGATCGCCGATGCCGGGCAGCGCCCAGAGCACACTTGCCGCAACGGCGGTGACGGCGAGCCAGCGCCAGAGTCGCGCCCGGGCGAGGCCGAAGGACGCGGCCGTGACCACGGCGAGATAAAGATAGAGCGCCCAATAATTCGGTTGCTCGGTCGAGACGATCAGCGGCGTGAGGAAGGCGCCGACCAGGCCGAGACCCGCCAGCGCCGGTCCATGCACGAGCGACGCAGCGAGGGTGCCGAGGGCGACGATGCCGAGCAGCACGAAGGCGGCCGCCGGGCCGATAAGGCCGTACAGCGCGTAGGCCGCATAGGCGTCGGCATAGGCGATCGCCGTGCCCGCGGCGGTGAGCACGCTCGGGATGTCGGCCTTGGAAAGTCCCATGGCGCCGGTCGAGATCTCGCGGCGCCGCGCCCATTCGCCGGCGACGATCAGAGCCAGCGCGACGATGGCGGCGAGCAGGACCTGAGATGCGGGCCCGAACCAGCCCTGCTCGATGGCTTGGCGGACCAGGAAGAAGCCGCCGAGCGCCAGCGCGATGCCGCCGGCCCACACCACCCATTGCGTGCCGAAGCGCTCCTCGAGGCTGATCTTCTTCGGCGCAGGCCGCGGCGGGGCCGGAGGCGCTGCGACCTCCTCAGGCGCTGCGGGAGGCGATGACTCGGCCTCGGTTTCGACCCTCTCCTCCTCTGCCTCCTCGGGAACAACGGCAGAGATGGGCTCGGCTGGAGACGCTTTGTCGGCAAGCGAGGCGAGCTTCCATTCAAGCCCGGCGATGCGCAATTCGAGCAGCTTGAGGCGTGTTCGCGTGCTCATCGCCAGGACGATGCTGATCACCGCCAGAACCGGAACGGCGAGAACGGCAGCGATGAGAAGTTCGAAACTGTCCATCAATTCGGCCGTCCGGCGAAGCCGATGGAGGAGCGGGGGGTGCCAGGCTGCATGCGGCCGATCTCGGCTTGCGGGAGGCCTATCTAGCCTGATGCCGGGCTAAAGGGGAAGTTGGGGTCGGGGGAGGGTTGGCGCCGGGGCCCCCCAGACGCAGAAATGGCGATCCCCACTTTCGCGGGGACCGCCACCTCATGCGAAAACTCGTAAGATCGACGCGGCTAATTAAGCGCGGTCGAGCTCGGCAGGCAGATAGCTCGTAACTTCCATGCCAGCCTCAGACTCGGAAATCTCGGGTTTCAGCCACTCTTTCATTGGGACGTCTCCTTCGGTGAACTTACGAGTAGCATACTTGGCCATTTGCGATGGATGTCGCATGAAGCCCCCATGAAAAGCACCTGAATGCCAGATTAAGAAATTCTGACAGAAAAGAGCGGCCAGAAACGCGAGGTTTTGTGGGAATCCGGGCAAAAACGGGCCCCACATCTTGAGGCCCAGCACGCCGACTCTGCCCGCCTATTGGCGAAAGAGTCGCCCCGACCAGCGCAGATCCCATTCACGGAGGGGCCTTGGCGCGCCACAGCCGCCCCGAAATCCAGTCGCAATCCTATTGGAACAGCAACACAGCGTTGACGAGCGTCTTGTAGACGCCCCACAGCAGCGGGATGCCCACCAGGCTCCAGGCCAGCGCGAGCTTGATGCCGTTCTCGCCGGAAACATCCATGGGTGCGGTCGCTTTAGTGCTTGGCTTGGTCATGATTTGCCCCTCGGATCAGGCTTCCTGCGGTTTCAGGTGATGGCGCGCCTCCACCGGGTGCATGAAGAAGTTACACAAGAAGCCGACGAATAGCAGCCCGGCCATGATGTACATGGTGACCGAATAGGCATCGGCCTTGGCCACCCCGTGATCGATCTGGTATTCGCGGATGTAGTTCACCAGCACCGGTCCGAGCACGCCCGCCGTCGACCAGGCGGTCAGCAGCCGCCCGTGGATGGCGCCGACATAGCGGGTGCCGAAAATGTCTTTCAGATAGGCGGGGATGGTGGCGAAGCCGCCGCCATACATGCTGATGATGATGCAATAGGCCGCCACGAACAGGATCACGCTGCCCGTCCGGCCGGTCCACGGCACGGCCGCATAGAGTGCCATGCCGAGCAGGAAGAAGATCATGTAGGTAGGGCGCCGGCCGATATAGTCCGAGGTCGAGGCCCAGAAGAAGCGCCCGGCCATGTTGAAGATGCTGAGCAGGCCAACAAAGCCCGACGCGGCCACCGCGCTGATGCGGCCGGGGAACATCTCCTGACTCATGGCGGAGGCCTGCCCGAGCACGCCGATGCCGGCGGTGACGTTGAGGCAGAGCACAGCCCAGAGCAGATAGAATTGCGGCGTCTTCAGCGCCTGGTCGACATGGACATCGTTCTTGGTGATGAGCTTCTTGGGCTGCGCCGGAGCGACGTAGCCTTTCGGCGCCCAGCCGGGCGCGGGCACCCGTACAATCACCGCGCCGATCATCATGAAGACCATGTAGACGATGCCGAGGACGACGAAGGTCTCGAGCACGCCGACATGCGTGGGCGCGGCGAATTGCTGCATCAGCCACACGGATAATGGGGAGGCGATCAGCGCGCCGCCGCCGAAGCCCATGATGGCCATTCCCGTCGCCATTCCCGGCCGGTCGGGGAACCAGGTGATCAGCGTCTTCACTGGTGAGATGTAGCCGATGCCGAGGCCGCAGCCGCCAACCACGCCATAGCCGAGATAAACGATCCAAAGCTGATGCAAATAAACGCCCAGCGCGGAAATCAAAAAGCCACCGCCGAAGCAAAGCGCGGCGGTGAACATCGCCTTGCGCGGACCGACGCGGTCAAGCCAAGTCCCGGTGAAGGCTGCCGCCAAGCCAAGGAAAACGATCGCGATGGAGAAGATCCAGCCCAGTTCCGTGAGCGTCCAGTCGCCGGGAGCCGATTCGGTAATGCCGATCAGCTTGGTCATCGGCAGGTTGAATACGCTGAAGGCGTAGACTTGGCCGATGCAAAGATGCACGCAGAGCGCCGCCGGCGGCACAAGCCAGCGACTGAAGCCGGGTTTGGCAACGGTATGCTCGCGGGCAAGCCATCCAAGGATGCCGCCGGAATCCGCCTGAGCTGGGCTCGCCATTGAAGTCCCCCCTTTGCGACGATGCTTGCTTTTTTTGATTGGTATCAGTCTGGACGCCCTTTGCGCTGGCGGCAAGAGGCAACGCCGTTGGCAAATGGTTGCATCGCGCTGATCGAACGCGCCGCCTTCGTGGGGACATCGAGCGGAAATCCACCTTTTCGCTTTGTCAGGGAAAGATTTTCCGTGCAGAAATTCCTCTCGCAAAAGGAGAACGCCATGTCCCCCGGCTCCCGCCGCGGCATTTTGCTGCTGTTTGTCCTCAGCCTACTTTCCGCGCCGTTTATGGCCGCGGCAGCGCAAGCCGCCGAAATCACCGTCTTCGCCGCGGCGAGCCTGAAGAATGCGCTCGACGATGCCGCCAAGCTCTACCAGGCCAAGACCGGCGACAAGGTCGCCGTCAGCTATGCCGCGTCCTCGGCGCTCGCCAAGCAGATCGAGGCTGGAGCGCCGGCCGACATCTTCTTCTCGGCCGATCTCGACTGGATGGATTATCTCGAGAAGAAGAACCTGATCGACGTTGCCTCACGGCATACCCTGCTCGGCAATACGCTGGTCTTGGTCGCGCCGAAGGACTCCGACGTCATGCTGCCGATCGAGAAGGGCTTTCCCATCGTTCAGGCGCTGGGACCCGACGGCAGACTGGCGATGGCGAGCGTCGACAGCGTGCCCGCCGGCAAATACGGCAAGGCGGCGTTGAGCTATCTCGGGGTTTGGGAAGCGGTCGCGCCGCGCGTGGCTCAGGCTGAGAATGTGCGCGCGGCGCTGGCATTCGTCGCCAGGGGCGAGGCCGCGCTCGGGATCGTCTATGGCACCGACGCCAAGTCCGAGCCGGCGGTTCGCGTGGTGGGAATCTTCCCGGCGGACAGCCATCCGAAAATTCTCTATCCCGTCGCGCTGTTGGCCTCAGCCAAGCCGGAGGCGCGCAAGTTCCTTGACTTCCTGCTGTCGTCGGAGGCGGCGCCAGCCTTCGAGGCGCAAGGATTTACGGTCGAGGGGAAGCTTGGGTAGAGGAGGGAAGCAAAGTCCCGCCGGGTCGGAGCCTCGATCCCTTCCGGACATGATTTGGCCGCGGTCGGCACGTTATTTGCCGGCCTCGGCACGCTTGTTTTTGCCTATCTTGCGCTCAGTCCAATACGCCATCACACGGGTTCAGTGACATGAAAGCCTTTTTCGCTGCCGCCTTGGGCGCGGCAAGCTTCACCCTCGCCCTCATTTCGCTGCCGGCTTTGGCCGGGACGGTCACCGAGCGCGAGAAGCGCGATTGTCAGGGGGACTACCACGCCTATTGCGGCGACTATGGGCTCGGCACCGAGGCGCTGCGCGCCTGCATGTCGCGCAACATCAAAAAGGTCTCGCACGCCTGTGTGGGGGCTCTGGTTGATGCCGGGGAGATGACCAAAGCCCAGGCCGACAAGCTGCGCGGGAAGGCCACAACCAGCAAGAAAACCAGTAGCAAGAAGAAAACCACCAGCAAGAAGTCGACCTCGAAAAAGGTCAGCAGCAAGAGCACGAAGAAGAAGAAGTAGCCCACGCGCCTCGGAAGGGATCGCCGTCCCTCGCGATGCGAGGAACGGTGAGAGGGTGTTTTAGGACGCGGACTTCTTGAACTTCGCCGCTTCCTCCGAGCCTTTGGTCGTGTCGCCCGGCGTGTAGGAGTGCGCGCCGGCGCCGGCGAGCTTGCCCTTGTCCACGATCAGATACTCGGTGCGAATCGGCTTCTTGGCGAAATAGCTCTCGAGAATCTCGCGGGTGCCCGCGGCGTAGCGCGCCTGCGCCGACAATGACGTGCCGGAGACATGCGGGGTCATGCCGTGATGCGGCATGGTGCGCCACGGATGGTCCTTCGGCGCGGGCTGCGGGAACCAGACATCGCCGGCATAGCCCGCGAGCTGGCCGCTTTCGAGCGCGCGGACCACGGCATCGCGATCGACGATCTTGCCGCGGGCCGTGTTCACGAGATAGGAGCCACGCTTCATCATGCCGATCAGCTTGTCGTTGAACAGGCCTTCGGTCTCCGGGTGCAGCGGGGCGTTGATGGTGACAACGTCGCAGACCTTGACCAGGGACTCGACGGTGGGGTGATAGGTCAACCCCAACTCCTGTTCGACGTCCTTCGGCAGCCGATGCTTGTCGGTGTAATGCAGCTTGACGTCGAATGGCTTCAGCCGCCGCAGCACGGCGAGACCGATGCGGCCGGCGGCGACGGTGCCGACATTCATGCCTTCGAGATCGTAGGCGCGTTCGACGCTGTCGGCGATGTTCCAGCCGCCTCTGACGACCCAGCCGTAAGATGGAATGTAGTTCCGCACCAGCGCCAGGATCATCATGACCACGTGCTCGGACACGCTGATCGAGTTGGAATAGGTGACCTCGGCGACGGTGATGCCTTGCTTCATGGCCTGTTCAAGATCGACATGGTCAGAGCCGATGCCGGCGGTGATGGCGAGCTCGAGCTTCTTGGCCTTGGCCAGCCGCTCCTTGGTGAGATAAGCGGGCCAGAACGGCTGCGAGATGACAATCTCGGCGTCGGGCAACTCCTTCTCGAAGGTCGAGTTGGGACCGTCCTTGTCGGAGGTCACCACCAGGGTATGACCCGCGTCCTCGAGGAACTTGCGAAGACCGAGCTCGCCGGAGACGCTGCCGAGCAACTCGCCAGGCTTGAAGTCGATCTTGCTCGGAGTCGGCGTCGTCATGCCGCCGGGGTAGTGGTCGATCTTGGGGATGTCGTCGCGGGCGTATTTTTTGGGATAGCCAGTGACGGGATCGTCGTAAAGAACGGCGAGAACTTTTGCCATGCTACACTCCTTCGTCTGGGGCGACACGGGGCGCGATGCCGATCGCCGCGCGATGGCGCACGGAGAACGGGCAACGACCGGATGCCATGTCGCTGTTGCATCGGATCAAGGCTGGGCGTCGAACACGCATGCCGCCTCGTCCTCACGTTTCCTCATGCCGGCCGGCGCAGATGGTTCGCGCTTCTTGGGACCGCCGACGTCGGAAGCTTCGCCTCAGGCCTCAAGCAAGATCAAGTAGCCGCTCCATAATGGTTGATAGGAGCGGTCTATTGACCTGCCTTACTAGACAAACGCAGAAGTGGCTGAAATGGTTGGCCAGGTTTTGTGACAGAGGGGGATGAATTGCTGGGTTTACCGAAAACTTTAGTCGAGGGGCATTTCCGCTTCCGCCGCGACGAGCATGCGAAGAATCGTGGCCGCTATCTTCAGCTCGCCGAACTCGGCCAGGCGCCGACGGCGATGGTGGTCGCCTGCTGCGACGCGCGGGTTGATGTGTCGGCGATCTTCGATGCCGAGCCGGGTTCGTTGTTCATCATGCGCAACGTGGCCAATCTCGTGCCGCCGCACGAGCCCGAAGGGAAATATCACGGCACCAGCGCGGCGGTGGAGTATGCCGTGACCGCACTCAAGGTGCCGCACCTCATCGTGCTCGGCCACTCGCATTGCGGCGGCGTCGACACCTATCGCCGCGGCGTGCGCGACAAGGTCCCGGAGCACGGCTTCATCGGCCGCTGGCTGACCATGCTGGCCAATCTCAAACTGGTCGAGAGCGACATCTTTGCCTATGGCGACGAGATGGCATTCGAGTTCGCCGCCGTGCGGTCATCGATCGCCAATCTCGGCACGTTTCCGTTCATTCAGAAGCGGGTCAAGGACGGTCTGCTGGTCTTGCACGGGCTGCATTTCGATCTTGGCACGGGACAGCTGCTCAGCCTCGAGCAAGAGACCGGGCGCTTCGCGGCGATCGGCGAGCCTTAAGCTGGCTCAGGCTGCTTTTTCCAGCAGATTGCGGTTGATGATGATCTCGGCGATCTGCACCGTGTTGAGCGCCGCGCCCTTGCGCAGATTGTCGGAGACGATCCACAGCGACAGCCCGTTATCGACGGTCTGGTCCTCGCGAATGCGGGAAACATAGGTGGCGTAATCGCCAACACATTCGACCGGCGTCACGTAGCCGCCAGGCTCGCGCTTATCCACCACCAGCACGCCTGGCGCCTCGCGCAGGATCTTGCGCGCCTCCGCGGCGGTGATCGGCTCCTCGAACTCGAGATTGACGGCCTCTGAATGGCCGACGAACACCGGCACGCGCACGCAGGTGGCGGTGAGCTTGATCTTCGGATCGAGGATCTTCTTGGTCTCGACCATCATCTTCCATTCCTCCTTGGTCGAGCCGTCTTCCATGAAGACGTCGATGTGAGGAATGACGTTGAAGGCGATCTGCTTGGTGAATTTGTTGGGCTCGGTGGGCGTGGTGGTGAAGATGCCCTTAGTCTGATCCCACAATTCGTCCATCGCCTCTTTGCCCGCGCCCGACACGGACTGATAGGTCGCCACCACCACGCGCTTGATCTTGGCGTGGTCGTGCAGCGGCTTCAGCACGACGACGAGTTGCGCGGTCGAGCAGTTCGGATTGGCGATGATGTTTTTCTTCGAGAAGCCAACCACCGCGTCGGCATTGACCTCGGGCACGATCAGCGGCACGTCGGGGTCGTAACGCCAGCAGGAGGAATTATCGATCACGACGCAGCCTTGCGCACCGATCTTCGGCGCCCACTCCTTGGCGACGGCGGAGCCGGCCGACATCAGCGCGAAGTCGACGCCCCGAAAATCGAACTGCTCGAGGTCGCGGCAGGTGAGCCGCTTGTCGCCGAAGGAGACTTCGACGCCCATGGAGCGGCGCGAGGCGACGGCAAACACCTCGTCGGCGGGGAACTCGCGCTCCGCCAGGATATTGAGCATCTCGCGCCCGACATTGCCGGTGGCGCCGATGACGGCGACTTTGTAACCCATTGATATGCTCCATGGCGGGTCGAGAATTTCCCCGCGTCTTGGCGCCGGATGTATGGGAAGGAGTGCGCAAAGTAAAGCCGTCAGCCCGAGCAGGCGGCAACCCCAGGCTTCCCGTGTGCGTTGCGCAAGTTGGTACAGGATCAGGTGGCATGCATCGAACGATTGCAGTGACACGAATTGCGGCGGCGGCAGCCCTGGTCGTTCTGCTGGCGGCCTGCCGCGACAGTGCCGAATTGCCCGACCAGGCGACGCAAGGTCCCAATCCCACCCTACCCGCGCCTAAAGAGAAACTCATCCCGACGCTCAACATCCCCAAGGCGACCGGCTGGAAGCAAGGCGAGAGACCCGAGGCCGCCAAGGGGCTCGCGGTCAGCGCCTTCGCCACCGGGCTCGATCATCCGCGCTGGCTCTACGTGCTGCCGAATGGCGATGTGCTCGCCGCCGAGACCAATACGCCGAAGCAGGAGGAGCCGGCGGGAGGCGGTGGCGTCATGGGCTGGATCAGGGGTCTGGTCATGGACTGGGCCATGAAGCGCGCCGGCGCCGGCGTGCCGAGTCCCAACCGCATCATGCTGTTGCGCGACGCCGACGGCGATGGCGTGGCGGAGACCGAGAGCGTGTTCCTGAAGGGGCTCAACTCGCCATTCGGCATGGCGCTGATCGGCGACAAGCTCTACGTCGCCGACACCGATGCGCTGCTGCAATTCGATTACCAGGACGGGGCTACCGAGATCGCCGGGCAGGGGACCAAGGTCGCCGATCTGCCGGCGGGGCCTATCAACTATCACTGGACCAAGAGCCTCGCGGCTTCGCCCGATGGATCGCGCCTCTATGTCGGCATCGGGTCTAACAGCAATGCGGGCGAGAACGGGCTCGGTTGGGAAAAGGACCGGGCACGGATCGTGGAGATCGATCCGGCGACGGGCGAGACCCGCGCCTTCGCCACCGGCTTGCGCAATCCGGTTGGGCTCGCCTTCGAGCCGCAAACCGGCGTGCTGTGGGTGGTGGTGAACGAGCGCGACGAGTTGGGCTCCGACCTCGTTCCCGACTATCTCACTTCGGTGAAGGACGGCGCGTTCTATGGCTGGCCGTTCAGCTATTTCGGCCAGCATGTCGACGACCGGGTGAAGCCGCAAGATCCGGAAGCGGTGGCGAAGGCGATTCCGCCCGACTATGCGCTCGGCAATCACGTGGCGCCGCTCGGGTTGGCCTTCGCGCAAGGGGCGCTTCTGCCCGAGCCGTTCCGCAGCGGCGCATTCATCGGAGAGCACGGCTCGTGGAACCGCGAGCCGCTCGGCGGCTACCAGGTGGCGTTCGTGCCGTTCGCGCAAGGCAAGCCTTCAGGCCTGCCGGTCGACGTGTTGACCGGCTTTGTCGCTGACGGCGAGGCGCGCGGCCGCCCGGTCGGCGTGGCAATCGACAAGGCCGGGGCGGTGCTGGTCGCGGACGATGTCGGCAACATCGTGTGGCGCGTGACCCCAGCCGCGCCCACGGCGATGCCCTAGACAGAAGTGTTAGCGGCCCAGATTGTCGAGCGCGAACGCACCGGGACCAGAGCCGGCGAGCACGAGGAAGCCGCCGGCGATGGTGATGTTCTTCATGAAATTGATCATCTGCCCCATGTCGCCTGGCTGAAAGTGGAAGAAATAGCCCGCGAGCACGCAAAAGCCGGCAAGCGCGATCGCCGCGTAACGCGTGAACAAGCCAAGCAGGACGAGGAGCCCGCCGCCAAGCTCGGTGAGAATGACGAGGGGCAGCAGCGCGCCAGGCACGCCGGCCGCATTCATGTGCTCGACCGTGCCCGCATAGCCGAAGATCTTGCCCCAGCCCGACTGGATAAAAATGATCGACAGCACCACGCGGCCGACCGTGATCAGACAAGGCGCGAATTTTTCCATGTTGCTCCCTCGGTGGCCCGCCGCAATGGCGTGTCGGCGAGTTTAATCGTTGAGGACCGATAAGGGAAATCCGGCCTGGCTCGCTTGACGCGGCGCGAAGCCGCGCTACGCTGCCTCGCATCGGGCCTGGGAGGAACGCAATTGGCTGACGCCGGCGAAGAGAGCTTCGAGGATTTCTGGAAGACTTATCTCCGCTACCACGCGCAAGAGGGGACGCGGCTGCTGCATGTGGCCGGCACGGGGATCGGCGCCACGGCGCTGGTCTTGGGGCTTCTCACCATCAATCCGGTGATCGTGCTGGCCGGAACCGCGCTTGGCTATCTCTGCGCGTGGACGGGACATTTCCTCATCGAGAAGAACCGCCCCGCCATGGTCTCGCATCCCGCCTGGGCGTTCCAATGCGACATCCGCATGTTCAGGCTGTGGCTCACCGGGCAGCTCGGGCCGGAGCTGAAGCGCGCCGGCGTCGCCTAGGCCGAGCCGAACAGGCTTGACAGCAGCAACTGCGCGGCCGCGATCAAGCCGCCGACCACGACGCCGATCACGATCAGGCTCGCGACTCCCACGCCGAAGCCCACGAGAACGGCCACGCCGTCCTTCTCGACCAGAGCGAGGCCGACAATGGCAATGGCGAATGCCGGCAGGAAATTGCCGAACGGGATCGGCAAAGTTAGCGCGATGGCGAGCACAAGAAGGGCGATGCCGATGAAGCGCTCGCCGGTCCACGACAATAGCCCCGTCAAGCGCGGCTTGAGCAGGCGCTCAGCCCGTTCCAGATAGGGCAAAGCGTGCATGACGATGGCGGTGAAGCCGAGCCGCGGGAAAGAACGCTCTGCCAGCCATGAGGGGAACCACGGCTTGTGCCGGCCGTAAGACAACTGCGCGGCGAGCAAAATCAGCGGCAGGCCGAGCACGGCGGAGACGAGCGGAATGTTGTGCGGCAGAAGATTGGGAAAGGCGAAGACAAACAGCAGGACGCCAAAACCGCGATCGTCGAGCGCATCGCGGAGCGCGCCGAGGCTGATGCGCGGTCCTGTCTCACTCGCCACGAAGTCGCGCAGCAACTGCGAGGTGCGCTGGCCGTTCGGCTGAGCAGACTCGTCCGAATCGGGTTTGTCGGCGGGAAAGGCGCCTTGCGGCAATGTCATCAGCAAGAGTTCTCTTTCGCCGCGCTGCTGCTTACGGGTTGCCGGCGGGCAGTTCGGCCTTCAGTTCGGCGCATTTCTTGGTGGTGAACTCGTTCACCATGCGCGCCACCTCTGGCCCCAGCACGTTGCTCGAGTTGTCGAAGCCGGTGCCGGCATAGATCAGTGGATAGATGAACATCGGCGCCGACGCCTCGCCCCAATTGAGCGAGGCCTCCGAGGCCTTGCCATCCTTGAATTTCACCTTCGGCGCCAAACTGATCTCGATGGCATAAGGCTCGCCCTTCTCCTTCTGGGCGAGGGTACAGCGGACTTTTTGCGCCGGCATGACGATCTCATATTCGGATTCGCTCATCGCCAAAGCGAGCGGCTTGCGCTTGAGCTCGAGCCGCGACTGGCACACCGCCTTGCCCCAAGGCCAGCCGATCTTGCCGCCGAGCATCTTGACGATGTCTTCCTCGCGCCAAGTCTTGACGATGTCGCATGCCACGTCCTCGCCGGTCGGATCGCGCGTGGCGATGATGTCGCAGATCTTCTGCTTGCACGCCTTGCGCGCGTCCTTCTCGGCCTGCTCCTCCGGCGTCAGCACGCGCTTGGCGTCAGTATCCTCCGGCGCGGGCACGACCTCGCTTGGCTGCGCTCCCCTAGTGGCTGCATCCTCGGCGGCAGAAACCGGAGCACCGGCGAGAAGGGCGGCAATCATCGCCGCACAAAGAATCGTCCGTTTCATGCTTCAGCCTCACTGTTAAGCGTCGAGTGCGGCGATGATGGCCTCGCCCATTTCGGTCGTGCCGACGGTGCGGCAGCCGTCTTGGGCGATGTCGGCGGTGCGCAGGCCCTGGTCGAGCACCTTGGCGATGGCCCCGTCGATCCGGTCGGCAATGTCGCCGAGAAAGAAGGAATATCGGAGACACATGGCGAGACTGGCGATGGTGGCGATCGGATTGGCCGCGCCCTTGCCGGCGATATCGGGCGCCGAGCCGTGCACCGGCTCGTAGAGCGCGCGCCGGTGTCCGCGCGCGTCGGCCTCGCCAAGCGAGGCTGAGGGCAGCATGCCGAGCGAGCCGGTCAGCATCGCCGCCTCGTCGGACAGCATGTCGCCGAACAGATTGTCGGTGACGATGACGTCGAACTGCTTGGGCTGACGCACCAGCTGCATGGCGCAATTGTCGGCGAGGATGTGGTGCAGCGTCACGTCGCCATAGCGCTCGTTGTGCAGTTTGGTCACCACTTCGTTCCACAACACGCCGGTCTTCATGACGTTGCGCTTCTCGGCGGAATGCACCAGGCGCTTGCGCTCGCGGGCGAGGTCGAAGGCGACGGCGGCGATGCGCTCGATCTCGTAGGTGTCGTAGACCTGCGTATCGACGGCGCGCTTCTGGCCGTTGCCGAGATCGGTGATGGTCTTGGGCTCGCCGAAATAGACGCCGCCGGTCAGTTCGCGCACAATCATGATGTCGAGTCCGTCGACCCGGTCGCGCTTGAGCGAGGAGGCGTCGGCGAGCGCGGGATAGCAGATCGCCGGCCTGAGATTGGCGAACAGCTGGAGATCCTTGCGCAGGCGGAGCAGTCCGGCTTCTGGGCGCTTGTCGTAAGCCACACCATCCCATTTCGGGCCGCCCACCGCGCCCAGCATGACCGCATCGGCGGCGAGCGCCTTGCTCATGGTGGCTTCGGAGATGGCCTCGCCATGGGCGTCGTAGGCGCAGCCGCCGACGAGGTCGGTTTCGGTCTCGAGCTTGGCGAGCCCACGGTCGTTGATCCACGACACGAGGCGGGACACCTCGCCCATCACCTCGGGGCCGATGCCGTCGCCGGGGAGCAGCAAAAGCTTATAGGTTGTCATGGCTGCACCGCTCCTTTGCCGTTTCCCCCGGGCGGTCTTGTGCTAGACCGGCCCGGCTCTGCGTAAAGGGAGTAGGAAATGCTGACAAGGGCGCTGTTGATTGTGCTGTTGGTTTGCGGGGTTGCGACCACCGCGCTGGCCGAAGAAACCAAGGTGTTGGCCCTGGGGCTTGCCGACCACGAGGTCACACAAGAGGAGCTCACCAAGGGGGCGCCGCCGGTCCCCCGCTTCAATTCGCCGGCCATCGCTTACGTCTCAGCCGCCAATCTGGAAAAGGGCGACAGTGTCGAGATCAGTCTCTGCAACAATGACAAGGCCTTGCTCACCAACACCGAGACGCTTGCCGAGGACCGAGGGAGCTATCTGCTGCAAGCGGGCAAGCGGGGCGTGCCGGCGGGCGGCTGGCCGTCGGAGTGGACCTATTTCGCCAAGCTCAAGATCACCCGCGCCGGCAAGACGCTGATCGAGCAGGCCACGACGCCGATCCCGTTCGAATAGGCACTGACGCAGCGGGCTTCACGGGTTCATAAAGTTCCGGAGGCCCAGTCGCGCTGAGAGCCCTACTTCTTATTTCGCTTTCTTGTCGCTGCCGCTTTGGCGGCGGTCGCCTTACGCTTGCGCGTTGCCGCTCCCTTGGCGGCGGCCGCCCGGCGCTTGCGCGTTTGTGCCGCCTTCTGTCCGGGTGTGAGCTTCTTGGTAGCTGCTGCCATCGTTGCCTCCCCGTCTGAGCCACGCAGCGTACGCCAGCGGACCGAGCAAGCCAATTGCTGGGGGTGGAGTTATGAACCGTTCCAACCAACCACGAGGCGGGAGATTGCTTGCCACGCTCGGAGACTGTGACGGAAGCGCGGACTATCGACCGTTCCGGCCTTGACTTCCATCCATCAACCATCCATATATCATCCATAGGGATGGAGAAGGGAAGCCAAATGGCCGCCGAGATCGTTCGACTGCGAGACAAAGCGGGTGAGACCGAAAAGATCACCATCAATCTCGGATACGTGGACCTCGGTCATATCGATCTGCTGGTCCAGGAAGGCTTCTATTCCAACCGAACCGACTTCATCCGGACGGCGATCCGCAACCAGCTTTCGACCCACCGCGAGGAGGTCAGGCAATCCATCGTGCGGCACACGCTCGAGCTCGGCTTGAGGCACTACACACGCGCGGATTTGGAGGCCGTGCAGGCCGCCGGCGAAAAGCTGCGCATCAAAGTGCTCGGGCTCACGAGCTTCGCGCCGGACGTGACGCCGGCGCTCGCTTCGGCGACCATTGAATCGATCACCGTGCTCGGCGCGCTTCACGCCAGCAAGGAAATCAAGGCCGCGCTCGCCGATCGCATCAACTGACGGCGGGAAGACATCCCGCAAGGATTCAAACAATGAACATGGATTTTGCAAACAGCATGCGTGCGGCCATGCGACTGATGCAGGCAAAGAAGCTTATGCAGGCCACGCGAGTCATTCAAAGCGCTCTATCCGGCGGGGAGCAGCCCGCGCCGCCGGCCGAGCAAGCGAAGACCCTGCGAGCGATCGAAGGCCCTGTCATCGATCTCACGGCTGAGACCGTAGAGCCTGAAGCGACGAGCATCCTTGAGGGGAGCGCGAGCGTTGCGCCAGGATCGTCGCTGCCGCCGCGCGCCGTGCTGTGGACCCATAGCGACGTGGGACTTCCACGCTTCAATCTCGACGCGCTGAAAGTCGGCAGACCAACAAAGATCGTCGAGGTGCCGGACGGCGCTCAGTTCCTGAGCCGCTCCTTTGCCGGCGCGGCCGGAAGCCGAGACTACAAACTCTATATTCCTCGCAACCTTCCAGACGGCAGCCGCGCGCTGCTGGTGATGCTGCATGGCGGCACGCAGGATGGAGACGACTTCGCGGTGGGAACCCGCATGAACGAGCGCGCCGAGGAGCATGGCTTCATCGTCGCCTATCCGATCCAGCCCAAGGCCGCAAACGCATCCTTGTGCTGGAACTGGTTCATGCCCGAGCACCAGAAGCGCGGGGCCGGCGAGCCAGCCATCATTGCCGGCATCACGCGTGAGATCGTGGCGAATTACGATGTCGACCCAGAGCTTGTGTTCGTCGCGGGCCTATCCGCGGGCGGCGCCATGGCGATGGTGATGGCCGCCACATACCCTGAGATCTACGCCGCGGTCGGCGTCCATTCCGGCCTGGCTTACGAAGCGGCGACCGATCTCCCCTCGGCCTTCGCGGCGATGCGTGGCAATGCCGGTTCGCGTGGGCGGCGGTCCCGCAAGCCGCGCGTCGCGGCGACCGACGTCCCTCGCTTGCGTACCATCGTCTTCCACGGCGACGCGGACAACATCGTCCATCCGTCGAACGCCGCAGGGATCGTCGGTGCGTCCAAGACTGGTGAGCGCGTCGAACGCGCGGAGACCCACTCCTCCGACGGACGGACCTACACCCGCACCGTCATTCGCGACCAAAGCGGGGCTGCGGTGGTGGAGGACTGGCTCCTGCACGGAAGCGGCCATGCCTGGTCCGGCGGCAGCGCGGAGGGCTCGCACACCGACCCGCGCGGCCCGGATGCCTCACGCGAAATCCTGCGCTTTTTCTTCGCGAGAAGCGGCGAGCCTCGGTCCTGAACGGGCCTCAAGCCCAGGGGCGCTCGGTGCGCACTCTGCCCTCGAAGGCTTCGATAGCGTCGGCCTTCTCCATGGTCAGCCCGATATCGTCGAGCCCTTCCATCAGGCAGCGCTTGCGAAACGGATCGATGTCGAAATGGATCTTGCCGCCGTCCGGTCCTCTGATCTCCTGATTGGGAAGATCGACGTGCAAAACCGCATTGGCGCCGCGCGTGGAATCATCGATCAGCTTGTCGATCTCTTCCTGCGGCAGCGCAATCGGCAGAATGCCGTTCTTGAAACAGTTGTTATAGAAAATATCGGCGAAGCTCGGCGCGACGATGCAGCTGATGCCGAAATCGAGCAGCGCCCAAGGCGCGTGCTCGCGGCTCGAGCCGCAGCCGAAATTCTCGCCGGCGATGAGGATCTTCGCCTTGTCGTATGGCGGCTTGTGCAGCACGAAATCGGCACGCGGCTTGCCCGCCTCGTCATAGCGCAGCTCGGCGAACAGGCCTTTGCCCAGCCCGGTGCGCTTGATGGTCTTGAGATATTGCTTGGGGATGATCATGTCGGTGTCGACATTGATCATGGGCAGATAGGCGGCGATCCCGGCGAGCGTAGTGAATTTCTGCATGATGTCCTCGTTCGACGTAAGGCTATGTAGCCGCAACCGGCCTAGCTTTCCAGTCGTATGGGCGTCTTAAAGGGCCGATATCTCCGCTTTTCAGGCTGCGAGGCAGGCACTAAGGTCCGCGGGGCAAAAAGCGCGGCGTGAGGGAGTTCAGATGGCTGGAACGGTGATTTACGAGGCGCATCCGGCGATGTTCCGGGCGCATCCCTTCTGGTTCATCCTCTGCGTCCTGCTGATCGCGGCGTTCGGCATCGGCATTCTGATCCTGCTTTATTGGTACATCAAGACGCGCGCCACCGCGCTCACCGTCACCGACAACGAGTTGATGTATGAGCGGGGCATCTTGAGCAAGGACCGCACCTCGGTGTCGCTCACGCATGTCCGCTCGGTGCATATCACTCAAGGCTTCGTCAATCGCATTCTCGGCGTGGGAACGATCCAAATCTCGACCGCCGGAGACGAGCCGGAGTTCACCATCGTCGATCTGCCTGACCCGTATGTGATCCAGGAGGCGATCGCCAAGGCCCAGGAAATTCACAAAAACAAGGACTGAGCGGGGACGACACAGATGCCAAGCCAAAGCGACCGGCGCGAGCGCAACGAGGCGTTGCGGCTGTTCATTGCCGCGGCGGTGGCGCTGCTGCTGCTGATCGTGATCGGCGGCGCCGGGTTCTATTATTTGCTCGGGCTCGATGCGGAAGGTGACCCGTTCTCGGCCGGGATCGGGCTCAAGACCGCCGCGCTGATCTCCTTCGGCGTGTCCTTCGTCGCTATTCTGATCATGGCGGTGGTCTCGGGGGGCGACGCCATTTTCGGCGAGCTGCCCTTCACCATCGCCGGGTTTCTGATCTTCTTCGTGGTCTTCTGGCTGATGATCGCCTGGATCTTCTAGGCGCCGCAGCTATTGCGGCGGTCCGAGCGTCTGCGCCTGCGATGAGGCGGCCGGAGCGGACGCCTGTTGCGAGGGCCCTGCGAGCAGCTCGCGATAATATTTGCGCATGGTCTCGCAGCGTTGCGGGCCGGGCGGATGCACCCCATCGCCCTTCAACTGCGAGATGAAGGTGCAGATATCCTCCATGCCTTGCGCATCGAGCCAGCCCCATTTCACCCCGCGCCTGATGGCGAAGAGATCGGCTTCCGTCTCGTCGGCGCCGATGAACTGATGGCCGCATTCATGGCTGTAAATATAGAGCTTCACCTGAGTGGAGAGCCCGCTGATCTTCTTGGTGTTGAGGATCAGGAAGCCCGGGAAGGCGCCGCCCCAGCTGTCGAAATTGGTGGTGAGCACGGTCGGCCGCTTGCCGCAATTGACCGGTTTGCCGTCGAGCTTGAGTGCGCCATGCGGGACCAGCTTGGCGTCGGAACCGGCTTCTTTCAGATAATCGTCAAGGCTCGGGCCGGCAGCGGTCGAGCCCTCATTGCCGGACCATGAGTCCTGTGCGGCCGCGGGGCCCGCGAGGCAGAGCGCGATGCCCAAGGCGCCAGCAAGCGCCACCCCCAAACTTGCCCGTGCATCCCTCATGTCGAGTCGCAGTCTAAGGCCGCGCCCAATTGCGCGCAATTGCAGGAATGTCTCACCTGCCGTCTTCTTTGCTGTCTCCGCTCGCGGAGAGCTCACTTTTCTTGGCAAAGCATTGCCTTAGCTGGTCGCAGCGAGCCTGGGGATCGGGGTGCATGGGGCCGTGGCCGGCGATGTTGAACACCGCGCAGACGTCCTCGAGCGCCTGTTTGCTGAGCCAGCCCTCGCGCCGCGCCCGCCGCATGGCGTAGCAATCCGCCGCCGTCTCGCTCGGCCCGAACAGGATGTGCCCGCACTCATGATAGTAGATCAGCCACTGCACCGGCCGCGGCAGGTCCTGCAGCGCCTGCATATTCAACATGATGACGGTGGAGGAGACGGCGAAGCCTTCGAAGTCGCGCAGTAGCGTGGCAGTCGCGCCGCAAGACAGCCTGCGGCCGGCGACCACGAGCCGTCCGGGTGCGACGAGCTTGCCCTGCTCGATCGCGGCCGCGGTGTCGTGATGGCTCGACGCGACCAGCGCAAGACAGAGCGCAAGCCCGATGAGACCGGCAGCTGACCGCATTGTCGTTCCCTCTGCCGCCCAGTCCCACTTGCCTTGCCGCAGTCTGCGGGTGGGGCGGGGCAAGCGTCAACGGCTAATCCCGTCACATGGCGGCTTCGGATTCGATGTGCTCCATGTCGGCATCGGAGAGGCCGAAATGGTGGCCGATCTCATGCACCAGAACATGGGTGACGATGTGTCCAAGCGTCTCCTCATGCTCGGCCCAATAATCGAGGATGGCCCGGCGGTAGAGGAACACCATGTCGGGCAGCGACGAAACGTCCATGACGCTCTTGCGCGCGAGATCGACGCCGGAATAGAGCCCGAGCAGGTCGAAGGGCGATTCGATTCCCAGCGAATCGAGCACCTCGTCGGTGGGGAAGTCCTCGACCCGGATCAGAAGATCGCCGGTCAGCGCGCGGAAGCGCCCTGGCAGGCGCCGATAGGCGGCATCCGCAATCGCCTCGAACTCGGCGAGGCTCGGCGCTTCGAGCTTGCTCCAGTCGGTCCTGCTCATGGCCCGCATTATTCCAGGATGTCGCGCTGACCGCGAAGCCAATCTGAACGGCAGATGAATTCGGCGCTCAGGCGCGGTTCAATCGCCCAGCCCTAAGGTCCGTCTCAAGTGCTTCACGCAATCACGCGGAAGCAGCGAAACGCGGAGAAATTCGATGTTGAGAAAGAGTTCTGATTGGTGCGGCTGCCGTGCTCGGCATCGCGTTTGCCGGCAGTGTCGCCAGCGCCCAGCCGGCGTCGGCCGGTTATGCTTGCGGCCCGTGGAACGGCTATTGCGGTTATTTCTATCCTGGTTGGGGTTGGAACTGGGGTTGGTACGGCAATAACCACCACCACAAATGGGACGAGAACCACGGCCACAACAAGTGGAGTGGCAACGGCAACTGGAACGGCAACTGGAACAACGGCAACGGCAAGTACAAGGGCCAAGCCTACCAGAACGGCAACTGGAAGAAGTACTAGGCTTCGTCGGGGAGTCTCTCTCTCCCTAGCGTCGGCACGCCGTCTCGACTCCTTGCGCGTTCCCCCCATGCGCGAGGCCGGTAGAGGCGGCGTGTCCGATGCTCAGTGGAAGCTGCGGATGTCGACGAAGCGGCCGGCAAGCGCCGCAGCGGCCGCCATTTGCGGCGAGACCAGATGGGTACGGCCGAGCCGGCCCTGGCGCCCCTCGAAATTGCGGTTGGAGGTCGAGGCGCAGCGCTCGCGCGGGGCGAGCTGGTCCGGGTTCATGCCGAGACACATCGAGCAGCCGGGCTCGCGCCACTCGAAGCCGGCATCCTTGAAGATCTTGTCCAGCCCCTCGGCCTCGGCTTGCGCCTTCACCAGGCCGGAGCCCGGCACGATCATGGCGCGGACCGTGTCGCTCACTTTGCGGCCTTCGACCACTTTCGCCACGGCGCGCAAATCCTCGATGCGGCCGTTGGTGCAAGAGCCGATGAACACGCGGTCGAGCGCGATGTCGGTGATCTTCTCGCCGCCCTTCAGGCCCATATAGTCGAGGCTGCGCTCAGCGGCCTTGCGCTTGGTCTCGTCGGCGATCTCCGACGGGACCGGCACACGGCCCGCGATGGAGACGACCTGCTCCGGGCTCGTGCCCCAGGAGACGATCGGCGGCAGCTCATTCGCCTTCAGCCCGACGATGCGATCGAAATGCGCGCCTTCGTCGGAACAGAGCTTCTCCCAATGATGCTTCGCCACTTCGAACGCGCCGCCTTTCGGCGCGCGCGGGCGGCCCTTGATATAGTCGAAGGTCTTGGCGTCGGGCGCGATCAGGCCGGCGCGGGCGCCGCCCTCGATCGACATGTTGCAGATCGTCATGCGCCCTTCCATGGAGAGCGCTTCGATTGCCTCGCCGGCATATTCGATGACGTGCCCGGTGCCGCCGGCGGTGCCGATCTCGCCGATGATGGCGAGGATGATGTCCTTGGCGGTCACGCCTTCGGGCAGCGTGCCGTCGACACGCACCAGCATGTTCTTCGCCTTGGACTGGATCAGCGTCTGGGTGGCGAGCACATGCTCGACCTCGCTGGTGCCGATGCCGTGCGCCAGCGCGCCGAACGCGCCATGCGTCGAGGTGTGGCTGTCGCCGCAGACAATGGTCGTGCCGGGAAGGGTGAAGCCCTGCTCGGGCCCGACCACATGCACGATGCCCTGGCGCTTGTCGCGCTCGTGATAATACTCGATGCCGAAATCGCGCGCGTTCTGCGCGAGCGTTTCGATCTGTAGCGCCGACTCGGGATCGTCGATGCCCTTGGAGCGGTCGGTGGTCGGCACGTTGTGATCGACCACGGCCAGCGTCTTCTCCGGCGCGCGCACCCTGCGACCGGCCATGCGCAAGCCCTCGAAGGCCTGCGGGCTGGTCACCTCATGCACCAGATGGCGATCGACGTAGAGCAGGCAGGTGCCATCGGGCGCCTCGTGCACCAGATGGGCATCCCAGATCTTGTCGTAGAGGGTGCGGGGCTTGGTCATGGTCGATTGCGAGTTGGGCTCGTGAGGCCCTGAGATAGCGTCTCAGCGCGCGGTTTACAAATCCCCAAAGTGCCAACTCCCTCCCCCTTAACAGGGGGAGGGATGGAGTTCTGGGGCTGCGCTCTGCCTAGCCCTTCTTCGGCTTCTTGGCGGGCTTGGTTTCTTTGGCCTTGGTCGCCTTCGCGGGCTTGGCCTCAGCCTCGCCGCCTTCGGACTCTTCCTCGTCCTCGGCGGGGACCTCACCGGCCGTGGTCTCGGCCATCAGCTCGACCGATTTCGCGACCCAATCGTTGTTCTCGATGGCGCCGTTGAGCTTGAGCGCCTCGTCGAGCTTGGCGATCTCGTCGTCGGAGAGATTGGCGATCTGCTCGAACTTGATCAGGCCAAGCTTGGTCAGCTTGTGCTCGAGCTCTTGGCCGACGCCGGGTATGAGCTTGAGATCGTCGGGCTCGCCCTTGGGCCGGGTGAAGCCCTTGAAGGCCTCGGCCTTCTTGCCCCTGACCTCCTGGCGCTCGGTGATGCGGGCGGCCTTGCCGCGCAACCCGCGCAGATAATAGAGCTTGGCCCGGCGCACCCGGCCGCGGCGTACCACCTCGATCAACTCGATCAGCGGCGAATGCACCGGGAAGACGCGCTCGACGCCCTCGCCATAGGAAATCTTGCGCACCGTGAAATTCTCGTTCAGCCCGCCGCCGGCGCGACCGATGCAGACGCCCTCATAGGCCTGTACCCGGGTGCGCTCGCCCTCGACCACCTTGACGTTGACGCGCACCGTGTCGCCGGGGCCGAATGCCGGAACTTTCCGCTTCTTGGAGAGCGCCGCAGCCTGCTCTTTCTCGAGCTGCTCGATGATATTCATGGCAATAACCTTTCCTGGGCGCCTGCCTTGGCCTTTGGAGCCTTCCGGCGAACGCCATTCTTTTTGATTGATCCGCTGTAAACGCGGGGCAGGGAAGCACCCGCGCGGGTGTTTCCTAGCCTAGCTTTCAGAGGTTGTCGATGGATTTACACCTGCTCCGCAGGCGTCATTTGCAGCGATAGAGCGCAATCCAATCCTTATTTTCCGGCAGGCCGATCTTGATGTGGTCCTTGGCGGAGAGGTCGAATGTCAGCACGCCGAGATGCACCTTGTCGTCTTGGGTGCATTTCGCCTCGTAAGCCTCTCCCCCTGCGGCGGCTTCCTTCGGTGCCCCCAGGATGCAGAGCAAATTGGGCCCTTCAACAATGCCGCGCCTGATCTCAAACTCGGGGTTGGTGCCGCTGTCGCAGCCGTCGTCGGTGCTGGCGTATTTGCCGAGCAGCGCCTCGATGTCGGCATGGGCGCTCGCCGGCAATAACAGCAGCGGCAGGGACGCAAGAATCGCTTTGAAGGACATGGCTCACTGGCTCCGTCGGCCGGAAGGGCGCTCGGGCGCATCAAAGGAGTATGTGCGACGCCAATGCAAGGGCCCGGGGCCGCCTAGCCCTTCTTTTCCAGGCTGCGAATATAGGCGACGACGTTGCGCAAGTCGTCCTGCTTGAGGATGATGTTGGGCATGGTGGGGTGTGAGCTTTGCAGCCAGACGGAAAGCGCAAGCTCGGTCATGCCGGGCGTGTCGGCGACGGACTGGAAAGTCGGGGCCTCCGCCAACGGTGAGATCTGCTCGTTCGCCAGCACCGCATGGCAGGCCGCGCAAACCTTTTGCGCATAGGCTTGGCCGGCCGCGATATCGGCCTCCTGCGCGTGCCCCGCATAACCAGACGCGAGCAGCATCGCTGCCGCAAGCACCGTCGCGTTCTTCATGCCCGGCATCTCCTTGTGCGTTGTTGAGTGATCTTCCGCATAGCATCGGGGCGCGCGCCGCGTTCTGACCTCGATCAAGGTTTTCGCTTATGGCGCTGCCACAGATCTGGGCGGCGCTCTTCGGTGAGCTTCTCGGCCTGTTCGCGCCGCCATTCGGCGATTTTCTGGTGATCGCCCGACAACAGCACATCGGGGATGGCGCGGCCCTCGAAGTCGCGCGGGCGGGTGTAATGCGGATATTCTAGCAGCCCGGCCGCGAAGGTCTCCTCGGCCAGCGAGCTCTCATTGCCGGCGACGCCGGGGATCAGCCGCACGCATGCATCGATCAGCACCTGCGCGGCAAGCTCGCCGCCGGACAGCACGTAATCGCCGATGGAGATCTCCTCGATGCCGCGCGCGTCGAGCACGCGCTGATCGATGCCCTCGAAGCGGCCGCAGAGCAAGATCGCGCCGGGACCTTGCGCCAGCACGCGCACACGAGCTTGCGTCAGCGTCTTGCCGCGCGGCGAGAGATAAAGCGTGGGCGTGCCGGGCTCTGCATCGGCGCGCGCCGCATCGATTGCCGCGCTGGCGATGTCGGCACGCATCACCATGCCGGCGCCGCCTCCGGCGGGCGTGTCGTCGACCGAGCGATGCTTGTCGGTGGCGAAGTCGCGGATGTCGATGGTCTCCAGCGCCCATTTGCCTTCGGCGAGTGCCTTGCCGGCGAGGCTCAAGCCCAACGGCCCCGGGAACATCTCGGGGAAGATGGTGAGCACGGTTGCGCGCCAGGTCGCGGTCATGCGCGCGCGGCCTTCTCGGTCGCGCCGCGCTCCTGCTTGAGCAGCCAGGTCTCCAGCCGTCCCACGCCCTTAACCTGAATCGGCCCGCGCGCTTCGAACAGGAAACCCTCGCCAAGCGCATCGCGCACCGCGCCCGATACTTGGATCTCGCCGGGAAGCCCGTGCAACTCGAGCCGCGAAGCGAGATTCACCGTCTCGCCCCATACGTCGTAGGAGAATTTGTCGGTGCCGATGATGCCGGCCATCACCGGACCGATGGCGATGCCGATGCGCACGCGTAGATCGACCCCATGCGCGGCGGAGAGCCGCTCGACCAGTTCGGGCAGTCCGAGCGCCATGCGGGCAAGCCGGCACAGATGATCGTCTTGCGGCAGGCTCACTCCGGTCACCGCCATGTAGCCGTCGCCGATGGTCTTGATCTTCTCCACGCCGTGGCGCGCGGCCAGGCGATCGAATTCGGTAACGATCTGATCGAGCAGGGCGACGGTGCGCGCTGCGCCGAGTTCGTGCGCGAGCTCGGTGAAGCCGACCAGATCGCTGAACAGGACGGAGGCCTCGGCGACGCTGTCGGCGACCCGCTCGTCCGGCCGTTCCTTCAGCCGCTCGGCAATCGCCGCGGGCAGGATGTTGGCGAGCAGCGCGTCGGCTTCGGCCCGCGCCTGATCGGCCACGCTGAAGGCGTAACCCACGAGCAGGGCGATGATGCAGAATGTGGTGACGGCGGAGGAGATGTAGAGATTGGCGAGCAGGCTGGGCTCGGCGGTGAACAGTGCGCGCTCCTGCGGGTAGAGGAACCAAGTGGCGAGGTGCAAGGCGAGGCCGATGGCGATCACCGCGGCAACGAGACGGAAGCGCGGCATGCCGTAGATGGCAAAGGCAACTGCCGCGGCAATGATGTAGTTGATCTGAATGCCGGATTCGCGACCGAAGGCGCGGACGAAAAAGAACAAAGCGGTGTACTCGACGATAGCGAGCAGGATGGCCGCGGCGATGTCATTGATGCGGTGAGCGAGCGGCACGGCGAGAGCGATAACCACCAGCAGAAGATTGGCGGCAATCAGGTGCCGATATTGCTGCGCGTCGTAATAGGCGAAGACGATCGCGTAGATGATGGAGAAGAACGCGATCAAGAACGCCATCACGTTGACGATGGTCAGCCGGCGGCGCACGGAACGCGGATAGCCTTCGGTGCCCCATTCGGCGAATGCCGATAGTGGCCCGAGCCAATCGAAGATGGGCGCGGGACGCGTCGGCGCGGGGGTATCGCTCTGACTCATGCGGACGCTCAACAAATCGCGGGATCGATGCAGCAACCGAGGCCGGTGGTAACGACCAGCCGACGCTAAGTGTTTACTGGATTCCTGCCTTCGCGGGAATGACGGCGGCTTCGATGCTTAATCGAACAGGCCTTCGGGCGGGGTGAGAGTGAGACGGCCGCCTTCGACATCGACCTCCGGCACGGTATCGCGGGTGAAGGGCACGAGCACGGTGGCGCCGCCTTTGGCGGGCTGCACCTCGATAAGATCGCCGGCGCCGAAATTATGAACGCCGACCACGCTGCCGATCTCGACGCCATCCCGAGCGATGGCGGCCAGCCCGATCAGATCCAGGTGATACCACTCGTCCTCCTCGCGCTCGGGCAGGCGCGCACGCTCGATATAGAGCTTGGTGTGGACTAGAGCCTCCGCGCCTTCGCGCGTCGTGACGCCCTTGATGTGGGCGATGAGCGCTTTCGGCGTGACACGAACGCGATCGACCTCGATCGCGCGGCCCTGCTCGTCCTCCAACACGCCATAGCGGGCGATGGCCTCCGGGTCCTGCGTATAGGAGCGCAGGCGGACCTCGCCCTTCAGCCCTTGCGCCGCTCCGATCTCGCCGAGCAGCACGCGGTCTGGCTTGTCGGTCAAAGACTACTCGGCGGACGGCTGCTCGGCCGGGGCCTCTGGCTCGGCCGGGGGCGGCGGAGGAGCGGCGGCAGCTTCGGCGGCGGCCTTGGCCTTTTCCTCGGCGGCGACCCGCTTAGCCTCTTCGCGCTCGAGACGCTTCTTGCCGGGCTGGCCCTTGTTTGGGTTCGACCGCGCGTCGCGCTTGCGCACGCCGACAGCATCGAGGAATCTGAGCACCCGGTCGGTCGGCTGCGCGCCGACGCCGAGCCAATGCTTCAGCCGGTCCTCGACGAACTTCACGCGCTCGGCAGAGTCCTTGGGCTGGAGCGGATCGTAGGTGCCGATCTTCTCGATATAGCGGCCGTCGCGCGGGCTCCTCGAGTCAGCGATGACGATGCGGTAGTAGGGCCGCTTCTTGGCGCCGGCCCGCGCCAGTCTGATCTTCAGTGACATGTCTTCGTTCTCCTAAGTCGGTTGATCTATCGTTTCTTGGAACCTGGAAGTCCGGGAAGGCCACGCGGCAGCCCGCCGGGAAGACCCGGGAAGTTGCCGGGGAGGCCTGGAAAACCGCCGGGGGGAAGCGGAGGCAAGCCGCCCTGCGGCAAGCCTCCGGCGGGAAGCTCGGCCGGCATCTCGGGCGGCGGACCGCCGCCGAACAGGGCGCCAAGCATGCCCCGCTTCTTGCCCATCGTCTTCATCATGTCGGCCATCTGCCGGTGCATCTTCACCAACCGGTTAATGTCCTGCACGCTGGTGCCGGAACCTGCCGCCACGCGCTTCTTGCGCGAGGCATTGAGCAGCTTCGGGTTCTTGCGCTCGGCCTTCGTCATCGAGCCGATCATCGCCTGCTGGCGTTTCAGAATGCGGTCGTCGAGCTTGGCGGTGTCGAGCTGCTTCTTGATCTTGCCGATGCCGGGCAGCATCGACAGCACGCCGCCCATGCCGCCGAGCTTCTGCATCTGCTTCAGCTGCTCGGCGAGGTCGTCGAGATCGAAGGCGCCCTTCTTGACCTTGGCGGCGATCTTCTGCGCCTTGTCGAGCTCGACGGTCTGCATCGCCTTCTCGACCAGGCCGACCACGTCGCCCATGCCGAGAATGCGGCCGGCGATGCGGTCGGGATAAAACTCCTCCAGCGCGTCTAGCTTCTCGCCGGTGCCGATCAGCTTGATCGGCTTGCCGGTGACGGCGCGCATGGAGAGCGCCGCACCGCCACGGCCATCGCCGTCAACCCTGGTCAGCACGATACCGGTCAGCGCCACGCGCTGGTCGAAGCTCTTGGCGAGATTGACCGCGTCCTGGCCGGTCAGCGCGTCGGCGACTAGCAGCGTTTCGTGCGGGGAGGTGAGCTTCTCGATCGCCGCGGTCTCGGCCATCAGCTCTTCGTCGATATGCGTGCGGCCTGCGGTGTCGAGCAGCAGCACGTCATAGCCGCCGAGCTTGGCGGCTTTCAGCGCGCGGGTGGCGATCTGCGTGGGGCCTTCGCCGGCGACGATGGGGAGCGTCGCCACCTCGGTCTGCTCGCCGAGCACGCGCAGTTGCTCCTGCGCTGCGGGCCTGCGCGTATCGAGCGAGGCCATCAGCACTTTCTGCTTGTCGCGCTCTTGCAGGCGCTTGCCGAGCTTGGCGGTCGTCGTGGTCTTGCCCGAGCCCTGCAGGCCGACCAGCATCATTACCACCGGAGGCGTGGCGGCGAGGTCGATGCCTTGCGCGTCATGCCCCAGCACGCGCACCAGCTCGTCGTTGACGATCTTGATGACCATCTGGCCGGGGGCGATCGCGCGCACCACCTCCTGGCCGACCGCCTTCGCCTTCACGGCGTCGACAAAGTCGCGCACCACGTCGAGCGCGACATCGGCCTCGAGCAGCGCGCGGCGCACCTCGCGCATGGCTTCCGCCACGTCGGCCTCGCTCAGCGCGCCCTTGCGGGTGAGCTTGTCGAGGATGGCGTTAAGCCGCTCGGATAAAGTCTCGAACATCAGCCGGCGAAATCCTTCACGTACGCGCGGTAGACCCAGCCCGACAGGCATGGCCCGGTATAGGCGGCTGGTTTCGGCCAGGGCGTGGATACGCCGCAATCCTCGGTCTCGTGGGAATAGGCGACGCCGAGCCACTTGCCGCGCTCGTCGCAGATATTGATCAGGGCGTCGTTATAGACCTTGTCCAACATGGCGTAGCCCGAGTCTGGTCCGGCGCGGACGGCGAGGAAACCGTCACCCTTCGGGTCGAGACCATGCACCAGACCGACCCTGCCGCAGGCATCGTAGCCGGGGTTCTGTCCGGCAATCACCGGCACGCTCGCGCCTTGGGCCACGGTCGTGCCGGGCAGGCAGGCGAGCGCAAGCGCGGCGAGAATGCCGAAGCGGCGCGTCGATCTCGTTACAGCCATGTGGTCCTCCGGACCTGGCGACAACCCAAACGAAAAACGCACCCGAGGGCGCAACGCGCTGTCGGGTGTTGACCCCCCTGACTCCCCTTTAAGTTTGCGCTACAGGGCTTCGCGCTGCTTGAGCGCAGTGCTCAAATAGGCCCGAGGCCGGTAGCACCCTAAAGATGTTCAGGGCGGCGGCTCGGTGACCTGAGCTGCCTTGAATGTGGCCGGAATGTCGGCGAGGACGCCGCCCAAGTCAAGCTGCGCCGGGGAAGAAATTGCCGTGGAAATGGAAGGGGATGGCGTGAGGCGCCTCGGCCCGCGCCAGTTCCTGGAGACTTGCTGCATCCAGCACGAGCAGAAAGGAGCGATCCTTTCCAATATCGAGCACGACCGACAGAAGCACGCCGTCGTCTTCGGCGGTTGCAGAAGGGGAGGGCACGAACACCGGCTCGCCCGGATAGAGGCCCGCCGCGTACCAGCGCGCGCTTTCGCCGGTCTCGGTGTCGATTTTGACGATGCAATCGAGGAAATCGCCTCTGGCCGCGATGCCCGTGCCCCAAACATAACGGTAGGGCTTGCCGGCGTGGGCTTCGTAGTTGATGCGGGGTAGCTCGAGCGGCAGGTCGGCCAAAGTCCGGCGCGTAACGGGCGCCCCGCTTCCAAGCGGAATCCGAAACCGTGTCAGCTTGCCGATGGCGGTGATCGGCGTGCCGGCGCGGAGCCGCGCCAAATAGAGCTGATCGATGATGGTGGCGTCGGGGTAGACGACGGCATCCACCGTCAGTCCGTCACTATCGGCAAAGGCGTTGACGTGATGGAAGGCGAAGCTTGCATCGGCCTTGACCGTGCGCACCAGCCGGCCCGTATCTTTCTCCACGACATGAAAGACAATCCCGCGCTCAGCCTCCCAGCGATAATTTTGGATGAAGGGCTTGCCCGACAGCCTGAGATCGATCGGGTTCACCACCATGGGGAACTCGGTGAGGATGAGATGGTCGGCGCTCATGCCGAAACTATGCATGTAGGCCGGATGCTCGACCGGGATAGCGGCGACTTCGGTTTCCACGCCGTCGTCGCCGATGCGGCACAGTCGATAGACGCTTTTCATGCCGAGATCGGCGATGTAATTGTAATGGCAGGCGCGCTTGGCGTCGTAATGCGGGTGCGCGGTCGAGAGCTGTCCCTTCAGCGCTTCGCCATAGCCAAACACCCCAAGCGTCTCCAGCGTGTCAGGCGAGAAGCGCAGCGGCATCGTCGTCTCGGTGAAGGCGGTCACCTCCCGCGCATAGGCGGAGACATTGACGCAAGCATTGTCGGTGAGCTTGGGATCGAAGATCGCGGCGACGCGGCCGAACAATGTGCGGCAGGGATCGGTGGCGAATTCGGCATAGGTGATCTTGCCGGTCTCCTCGGCGGCGCGGAAGGCTTTGCTCTCGAGGAAGCGGTTCGCATAGGTGACGCCGCCGCCGGCAATCGCGAAGCGATGCAGCATCGCCAACCCATCGAACCAATGATTATAGCTGCGGGTTCCAACTTCGAATTTGGATGGACCGGTGCGAAGCAGCGTGCCTTGCAGCCAGGACGGCAGCCCGCCGGTGACGGCGAGCGCGACTGGCGCGGGCGTCTCAGTGGTCAGCGAGCGAAAGCCCGTGCCGTATGGAAAAGTGGGTTTGTCCAGCATCGCCTGCTCTCCAGCGTCAGCGCCGAGAGCTTAGGCCACCTTCCTTAAGACAGGCTCAAGCTTGACGGCCAAATCGAGCAGAGCTTCGTCGCCGCCCTTCCAGCCAATGAAGGAAAGGCCCATCGGGCAGCCGGCGGCCTTGGTCGCGGGGATCGAAATCTGCGGCAGGCCGGCATGGCCGGCGAGGCAGGTGCTTTGCAAGGTTAGTGTACGGAATTCGGCGAATGAGGCGCCGTCGGGAATATCGCGCTCGGGCGGCAGAGTCGGTGTGGTCGGCATGGCGATCACGGTTCCCGGCTGGGCAATCCCGTGCATGCGTTTGCTGACTTCCGCGCGAACCTCCCGCGCCGCCTCGACTTCGGCAAAACTGATTGAAGCTGCCGCCTCAAAGCGCTCTTTGATGCCCGACCCGAGCTCGACATTGTGCGATTGGATGAAAGGCAGCAGCGTCGACTGGAGCTCGAAGCCCTGGATGACGCGAAAGGCATCGCGCCAGCTGTCGGTATCATCGCCGGCGATGATCTTTTGCTCAGCCTGCGGCAACGCGCCGCCGATCCTGGAGAACACCTGCCAGAGCGCGGCATCGATGCTGGTCTCGGCGTATCCGAAAACATCTTCGGGAAGGATGAGCCGTTTGACCGGCGTCTCGACCTTCTCGCCCTCGAGCAGCAGATGCCCGATCTTGCGGAACAGCTCCGCCTCGCGCGCGAGAAAGCCGATCGTATCGTAGCTCGGCGCCATGGCGGTGGCGCCGCTCGTATCGATGCGGCCGAAAGTCGGGCGGAGACCGTAAAGCCCCGAGAACGACGCCGGCACGCGGATCGATCCTCCCGTGTCGCTGCCGAGCGCGAAATCGCACATCGAGGCAGCGACGGCGGCAGCCGAGCCGCAGGAGGAGCCGCCGGTGACGTGCTGGGGTGCGCCGGTGTTGACCGGCTGGCCGTAATGGGCGTTGGAGCCGAGCACGCTGTAGAAGAACTCATCGCAGATAGTGATGCCGGTGCATGAGGCGCCGGCCTCGAGTAGGCGCACGATGACGGGCGCCGTCTCATGCGCAGGGGTGGCATGCTCGTAGAAGTCCGGGTTGCCGTTGCTCACCCTGTGGCCCTTGATGGCGAACAAGTCCTTGACCATGAAGCTGAGCCCGGCGAGCGGTCCCGACGCGGCGCCCGGCAAAGGCTCACGCAAAGTGTGGGGAACGAGAGCGCCGACGGGGTCGGCGGAAGGGACTGAAATCATCTTGCCCTCGCTTTTGCGACTGCGTGAAGAGGCCGCCATGGACTCTGACAGGGAAGGCCATATAACACCGGCGACCAAGCCTCAATGCCAACAGACGGAGAACGCCCGTGCGCGCGGCGCCGGCAACGGACCGAAGCTTGCCCCGGGCGGTATGGGCGCTGGGGCTCACATCGCTGTTGATGGACACCTCGTCCGAGCTGATCCATGGCCTGCTTCCCGTCTTTCTGGTGGTTACGCTCGGCGCAAGCGCGACCGCGCTTGGAGTGGTGGAAGGCATCGCCGAGGCCACCGCGCAAATCACCCGCGTCTTCTCAGGTTGGGTGTCGGATGTGCTGGGGCGGCGCAAGGCGCTTACGGTCGCGGGATACGGCCTCGCCGCGGTCACCAAGCCGCTGTTTCCGCTCGCCAGTTCCATTGGGCTGGTGCTGCTCGCCCGTTTTCTCGACCGCATCGGCAAGGGAATCAGAGGCGCGCCACGCGATGCGCTGATTGCCGACCTGACGCCGGCCGATCAGAGGGGCGCGGCCTTCGGCCTTCGCCAGTCCCTCGACACGGTCGGTGCGACGCTCGGTCCGGCGGTGGCGATCGGCTTGATGTATCTCTTCAACGACGACATCCGCACGGTGCTCTGGTTCGCTGTGATCCCCGCGGTGCTTGCCGTCATCGTCCTCATGGTGGGCGTCAAAGAGCCCGCGCATAAGGAGGCCAAGGCGCGCGTCCCGCTGCAGGCCAAGGACATCAAACAGCTCGGCTCGGCCTATTGGCTGGTCATCGTCGCCGGCGCGGTGTTTACGCTGGCCCGGTTCAGCGAAGCGTTCCTGGTCATCCGCGCGAACGACCAAGGGCTCGCGCTGGCTTGGGCGCCGGCCGTTATCGGCGTGATGAGCCTCGTCTTTGCGCTCAGCGCCTATCCGGCCGGCTGGCTCCAGGACCGGATCGGCGCGCGGCCTTTGCTGCTTTGCGGCCTGCTCGTCCTGATCGCCGCCGATCTCACTCTCGCCTTCGGCTCGACGCTGGTGGCGATCTTCCTCGGCATCGGCCTATGGGGCCTGCATATGGGGCTCACCCAAGGCGTGCTCGCGGCGCTGATCGCGGCGACGGCGCCGGACCGCCTGCGTGGCACCGCGTTCGGGCTGTTCGGCCTGGTCGCTGGCGTCGCCAGTCTGATAGCAAGCGTCCTGGCGGGCGTGCTGTGGGACCGGATCGGGGACCAAGCGACGTTTCTGGCGGGCGCGGCCTTTGCCACGATGGCGTTCGTCGCCTTCCTGCTCGTCAAACGAGGCCCGAGCGGCGTCCCTGGAAGTGCATGACCCGCCCGCCCTATATAGGGACAGCGAAGCGACAAGGTTCAAGATGCAGGCTCCTTCGGTACCCTTCCGCAAGATGAACGGGCTCGGTAACGATTTCGTCGTGCTCGACGCGCGGCCCCACGCGCTTGCCCTCGGGCCGGACGCGGTGCGCGCCATCGCCGACCGCAAGGAGGGGATCGGCTGCGACCAGCTCATCGCGCTCGAGCCGTCGGACAACGCCGATGTGTTCATGCGCATCTGGAACGCCGACGGCGGCGAGGTCGGCGCTTGCGGCAACGCCGCGCGCTGCGTGGCGGCGATCGTCGCGGCGGAGCGCAACGCGGCAGATGTGCGCATCGAGACGGAAAGCGGCGTGCTTGGTGCCCTGGTCAACGCTGACAGCAGCGTCACCGTCGACATGGGCGCGCCGCGGCTGGCGTGGGACGAGATCCCACTCGCTGAGCCGTTCCACGACACGCGGCGGATCGAGCTGCAGATCGGTCCGATTGACGCGCCGGTGCTGCATTCGCCGTCGGTGGTCAATGTCGGCAATCCGCATTGCCTGTTCTTCGTCGATGATGTCGCGGCGTATGACCTCGCTCGGTTCGGGCCGATGCTCGAGCATCATCCGCTGTTTCCCGAGCGCGCCAATATCTCGCTGGTGCAGGTCGTGGCGCCGCACGCGCTGAAAGTTCGCACCTGGGAGCGGGGCGCTGGACTGACGCGGGCTTGCGGCACGGCCGCCTGCGCCGCCGCGGTCGCCGCCGCGCGCCTCAAGCTTGCTGGCCGCAAGGTACGGGTGAGTTTGCCGGGCGGCGATCTCATGATCGAGTGCCGGGAGAGCGACGGCCATGTGCTGATGACCGGACCTTACGCGCTCGATTTCGAGGGCACCCTGCCCGCGACACTATTTCAGCCTGCACCGTCTCCCTGAGGGGAGGGATTTCGCCGAACTTTCATGTTAGAAGCCGCCAATGTCGGACCTTGAGATCATCACTTTCGGCTGCAGGCTCAACGCCTATGAGTTCGAGGTCATGCGCGAGCAGGCGTCCGCCGCGGGGCTCACCTCGGCGGTGATCGTTAATACCTGCGCGGTGACGGCCGAGGCCGTGCGCCAGGCGCGACAAGCGATCCGCAAAGTCCGCCGCGAGCGGCCCGACGCCAAGATCATCGTTACCGGCTGCGCGGCGCAGATCGATCCGGCCCGCTTCGCCGGCATGGACGAGGTCGATCACGTCGTCGGCAATCAGGAAAAGCTCGAAGCCAAGACCTTCGCCGGGCTCAACCTCGACGGCAGCGAGCGGGTGGTGGTCAACGACATCATGTCGGTCACCGAGACCGCCTCGCATTTGATCGAGGGCTTCGGCAATCGCGCCCGCGCCTATGTGCAGATCCAGAACGGCTGCGATCATCGCTGCACCTTTTGCATCATCCCGTTCGGCCGCGGGCCGTCGCGCTCGGTTCCGGCCGGCGAGGTGGTGGCGCAGGCGCGGCGGCTCGTCGAGAAGGGCTATGCGGAGATCGTGCTGACCGGCGTGGACATCACCGCCTACGGCAGGGACCTTCCGGGCGAGATGACGCTCGGCAGACTGGTGCGTTCGGTGCTCAAGCTTGTGCCCGAGTTGCCGCGCTTGCGGCTGTCCTCGATCGACTCGGTCGAGGCAGATCCGGCGCTGCTCGCGGCGATGGCCGAAGAGGAGCGGCTGATGCCGCATCTGCATCTCTCGCTGCAAGCGGGCGACGATCTGACGCTGAAGCGCATGAAGCGGCGGCATGCCCGCGCCGACTCGGTGAGCTTCTGCGAGGCGATGCGGCGCTTGCGTCCCGACATGGTGTTCGGCGCCGATCTGATCGCCGGTTTCCCAACCGAGACTGATGCAATGTTCGCAAACTCGCTGTCGCTGGTCGACGATTGCGGGCTCACGTTCCTGCATGTGTTCCCCTACTCGGCGCGCGAGGGCACACCCGCGGCGCGCATGCCGCAACTGCATGGCAGCGTGATCGCAAGGCGCGCTGGGCGAATTGCGCGAAAAGGGGGTCGCCGCGCTGAAGCGACACCTCGAAAACGCCAAGGGACGCCGCATCAGCGTGCTGATGGAGAATGAGCTTAATGGACGTTCTGCGGATTTCACGCCGGTGCGGCTCGCGGCGATCGCGGGGGCAGGCGCGCTGATCGAGGCGGTGGTCGCTGGCGATGACGGCGCCGCGCTGATCGCGACGGTCGCGCCATGAGCGAGGCGAAGAAGCCGAGTTTCTTCCAACGCCTGCTCGGCGTCGGCGAGGAGGCGCCGAAGCCGGCCGAGACGCCGCCGCCTCCCAAGCAGGAGCCGCCCGGCAAACGCCCCGCGAAAAACGAGCCGCCAAAGGATCGTCCCCCAAGGGAAGAGCCGCCCCAGCGCGAGCGGTTGCCCAAGGAGGCTTCCGCCAAGCCGAAGCGCTCGCCAAAGCCAAAGATCGCGCCCGCACCGGGCCCCCATGAACGGCCCCACGGCGAGCGCACGCAAGAGATACCCAAGGCTCGCCACGCCTGAGCCCAGACGGGGCTGGTTCGATCAACTCCGCTCGGGCCTCGCCCGCACCTCGAGTGCGCTGTCGGACAATATCGCCAGCGCGCTCACCAAGCGGAAGCTCGACGAGGATATGCTCGACCGGCTGGAAGAAGTGCTGATCAAGGCCGATCTCGGCGTGGCCATGGCCGCGCGCATCCGCGCGAAGATTGCGAGCGGCCGTTACGACAAAGGGATCGACGCCGACGCGGTGCGCGATGTGTTGGCGACCGAGATCGCGAGCGTGCTCGCGCCGGTGGCGCAGGATTTCGCGCTTCAGCCAGGCGCCAGGCCGAATGTGGTGCTCGTGGTCGGCGTGAACGGCACCGGCAAGACCACCACCATCGGCAAGATGGCGCATGTGTTCCGCCGCCGCGGATTGAGCGTGATGCTTGCCGCAGCCGACACGTTCCGCGCCGCCGCGATCGACCAGCTGAAAATCTGGGGCGAGCGTGTCGGCGCCGAGGTCGTCGCCAAGCAGGCGGGCGCCGATCCCGCGGGCGTCGCCTTCGAGGCTTTCGAGCGCGCCCGCGACGAGGGCAAGGACGTGCTGCTGATCGATACGGCGGGCCGGCTGCAGAACAAGTCGGATTTGATGGCCGAGCTCGCCAAGATCGTGCGTGTGTTGAAAAAGCTCGATGCGAACGCGCCGCACGGCGTGATCCTGGTGCTCGACGCCACCACGGGGCAGAACGCGCTCAACCAGGTCGAGATCTTCAAGGAGATCGCGGGGGTTACCGGCCTGGTGGTGACCAAGCTCGACGGCACGGCGCGCGGCGGCATTCTCGTGGCCATTGCCGAGCGCTTTAAGCTGCCCATCAATGCGATCGGCATCGGCGAGGGGCTCGACGATCTGAAGCCGTTCGATGCACAGGACTTCGCGCGCGCCATCGCGGGAGCAAAGAGCGAGAATGAAGCAGCCGCTTGAGCGCAAGGAGGCGTCCGCCAAGCAAGCGGCCACCGAGCCCGCACTCTTGCCCAAGCTCGCCATCGAGCTTGGGCCGCTGCTGATCTTCTTCGCCGGAAATGCCTTAGCGGGGATCTATGCCGGCACCGCCGCCTTCATGGTGGCGACGCTGATCTCGCTGATTGCGGCGCGCATGCTGTATCACAAGCTGCCGATCATGCCGCTGGTCAGCGGCGTCATCGTGCTGGTGTTCGGCGGGCTGACGCTCTATCTCCACGACGACACCTTCATCAAGCTGAAGCCGACCATCGTCTACACCCTGTTCGCGGTGCTGCTGGCGGGGGGGCTGCTGTTCAAGAAGCCGGTGCTCGAGCTTCTGTTCGGACCGGTGTTCAATCTCACCGAGGAGGGATGGCGCAAGCTCACTTTGCGCTGGACGGCTTTCTTTCTCGCCATGGCCGTCGTCAACGAACTCGTCTGGCGCAATTTCTCGACCGATGCCTGGGTCAGCTTCAAGGCGTTCGGCTTTCTGCCGCTCACCATATTGTTCGCGCTCGCGCAGGTGCCGCTGATGCATCGCCATGGAGAGCCGCCCGAGGACGAAAAGCGAACCTAAGCGGCTGCTGTAACGTTACTCCTCATGACCGTGCTTGGTCTCTTGCAAGGGACTCGGGCCGTACCGATATGCTGGACAGCCCCAATTACCGACTTTCAGGGGCATATTTTGTTGCATCGCCTTACAACCTGTCGTTTGCTGTTCGCTGTTCTGAGTTGTATAGGAGGGGCAAAGCGCCTTGATCGCCAAGGGCAACCTTTTGGAGATACACGCCTTACGCGAGTGGGGCGTGGGGCAAGATGGTTAAGGGAGCGAGAGACCATCTCGACCGCTCCGCGATGCACCTCCTCCATCGCGCGGGTCAGTGCGCCGCCGACATTTTCGCGTCGGAAGCGAGGACGAGCGGGCTGACGCCACGCCAATTCGCCGTCCTCTCGGTGGTTGCCGAGGAGGAGGGTCTCACCCAGACCGACCTCGTCGAGCGCACCGGCATCGACCGTTCTACCCTCGCCGATATCGTCGCGCGCCTGCTCGGTCGCGGGCTGATCCAGCGTCGTCGCGCCAAGGACGATGCCAGGGCCTATGCGATCAAGCTGACGCCGCAGGGCGCCAAGGCGCTGCGCGAGGCGCAACCGGGCGCCGCCGCCGCCGACCAGAAGCTGCTGGCGAACCTTCCTCCCGCCAAGCGGCAGGAGTTCCTCGAGACGCTCAATCTGATCGTCACCGCCATCCGCAAATAGCCATCAGTCTTGCGGCTTGCCGCTTTGCGGCTGCAACAGCGGCAGGATCTTGTCCTTGATCGCGCTCTCGGTGAGGGGGCCGACATGGCGATAGGCGATCTTGCCGTCTCCCGTCACGACATAGGTCTCGGGCACGCCATACACACCGAAATCGATGGCCGTGCGGCCGGAGGCATCGGCGCCGACCCTGGCGTAGGGATTGCCGTAGCGGCCGAGGAAGCGTCGTGCGGAAGCCATGTCGTCCTTGTAGTCGATGCCGTAGAGTCTGATGCCCGGCTCCTTGCTCAGCGCGAGCAGCACCGGATGTTCCACCTGACACTCCACGCACCACGAGGCGAACACATTGACGATGGTGGGCTCGCCCTGCGCGAGCTCGCTCGAGGCAAAGCCCGGGACCTCCCTGCCGTCGGCGCTCAGGCCGTCGATCGGCGGCAGCGTGAAGTTCGGCACGGGCTTGCCGATCAGCGGCGAGGGCAGCAGCGAAGGATCGCCGGCATGCAGCGCATACCAGAACAGGCCGGCGAGAACGGCGAAGATCACGAGCGGCAGAGCCAGCCCAAAACGCCGCAGGGTGGGAGCGCGCGTCGCTTGGCTCATGCGGCGGTCTTCCGCTTCGACTTCGGCTTGCTTGGCGTGGGCTTAGGCGCGGCCGAGCGCCGCCTGACGCCCTTGCGCTCGAGCTCGGCGAGAGCGCGCCGCTGCTTGCGGTCGTCCTCGACGATGAACAATGCAAGCGCGGCCACGGCGATGAAGGTCACGGCGTAAGCGGCGATGATGAAGGCGGCGTGCTGACCGAGATCTGGCATCTATCGCCTCAAGCTTCCACCAGAGCCGCTTGCTCGACCTGGGTTCGTTGCAGCGCCTGCACGCGGCGGCGCAAGATCTCCGCGCGCATGGCGATCAGGTGCAGCAGCACGAACAGCAGAGTGAAGGCGATGGCCATGACGAAGAGCGGGGTCAGCAGCGCGGGATCGATGGTCGGACCGCCCATCCTGAACACGCTCGCCGGCTGATGCAGCGTATTCCACCACACCACCGAGTAATGAATGATCGGCACATTGACGGCGCCGACCAGAGCGAGGATCGCCGCCGCGCGCCCGGCGCGGCCGGGCTCCTCGATCGCATTCCACAGCGCGATCAGCCCGAGATAGAGCAGGAACAGCACCAGCACCGAGGTTAGCCGCGCGTCCCACACCCAATAGGTGCCCCACATCGGCTTGCCCCACAGCGAGCCGGTGACCAGAGCGATGAAACAGAAGGTGGCGCCGATCGGCGCGGCGGTCTTGGCGGCGACATCGGCCAAAGGATGCCGCCAGATCAGCGTGCCGAGCGCGGCAGCGGCGATCAGCATATAGCCGAACATCGCCAGCCAGGCCGACGGCACGTGGATGAACATGATCTTGACCGTCTCGCCCTGCTGATAGTCGGGCGGCGCGACGAACAGGGAAAGGTAAAGCCCGACACCGAGCAGGATGAGGGTCAGTGCAGTAAGCCAGGGCACGACGCGGTCGACCAGGCTCAAGAACCGGGTCGGATTGGCGAGGCTGATCATCGGCTTGATCTAGTGGGTTTGGCTCATAGTGGCAATGCGCGGGTCACTCCTCCCCCTAGCAGGGGGAGGAAACGAAATCACCAGCAGCCCATTCGCGAAGCTCAATGGGATCGGTCACGCCATCAGCAGCGAGCCCCATGAGCTTGCGGCTCAGCACAGTCTTCAATTCATAGTCCTGCTCTAAATCGCGAAGCGGATCGCGAGCCTGTAGCACCGTCCATGTGGCGTCGAATGCCTGCTCTACTGTGGAACGTGGTGCTGGATCGCAAAAGACGGGTGGGGGGTTTTTAGAGCCCATTGCTCCCCTCCTTGTGCAGCAGGCGGAGTCTTTAGGCTCTCAGCCACCGGTGCCTGTTATTGCTCTTACCGGCGATAGTCCAGCAAACGCCTTTGCTAGGCGAATAGCGAGTCAATTCGACAATTGATTGCTAGGCAAGGTCGGCTTGTCGTCCTCTTCAGCGTCGACCTACTGTCCGCTTTGGGTCGAAAGCGACCTCGTGCTGCGGCCTACCCTCTCAGGCGGGAAACAATCACCGCAACGCATTCCGCAGCGCGGCGGCGGCGGCGAGCGGCGCGAGCACGATGCTGGCCAAGCTCAGCGCGCACAGCATCAGCAGCGGCGGCCAGGGCGAGGCGGGGCCGGTAACGGCGGCTGATGCAGTGGCCACGCCGAAGATCAGCACCGGCACGTAAAGCGGCAGCACCAGCAGCGCCAGCAGCAGTCCGCTGCGCCGCAAGCCCAAAGTCAGGCTCGCGCCGATCGCCGCGACGAAGCTCACCGCCGGCGTGCCGGCGAGCATCGACAGCACCAGTAGCGGGATCGCCTGGAGCGGCAGATTGAGCAGCAATCCGAGCAGCGGCGCGATCAGCGCCAGCGGCACGCCGGTGGTGAGCCAATGCGCGAGGCTCTTGATGGCGGCGACGAGCGGCAACGGCAGCGGTCCGGTGATCAGCACGTCGAGCGCGCCATCCTCGTAGTCGTTGTGGAAGATGCGGTCGGCGGAGAGCAGCGCCGCGAGCAAGAGAGCCACCCACAACATGCCCGGCGCGATGCGCGACAGAAGATTGAGATCGGGGCCGAGGCCGAGCGGGACGATGGCGACGACCACGAGATAGAAGCCGAGAGCGACGCCGATGGCGCCCCCTTCGCGGAAGGCGAGTCTGACGTCGCGGATCAGCAGGGCGAGCGCCGCGCTCATGCGACGCGCTCCTCGCCGCCAAGCGCGAGTCGATGCGCAAATTTTGTCTTGAGCGGGGTGTGGCTCGCGACCAAGGCGATGCCGCCGGTCGCGAGGTGGTGCTTCAGCGCGGCGTCGAGCAGCTTGACCGAGGCGGCGTCGAGCGAGACTTGCGGCTCGTCGAGCAGCCAGATCGGCCGCGATGCGGCGAACAGGCGCGAGAGCGCAAGCTTTCGTTTCTGGCCCGCCGAGAGCAGGCCGGCGGGAAGGTCGGCGAGCGCGCCAAGCCCGAAGGCGGCAAGCGCGTGGTCGAGACTCGCGCCATCCTTGCCGAGAAACTCGGCCCAAAAGGCGAGGTTCTCGCGTACGCTGAAGGCGGTCTTCACCGCGTTCAGATGGCCGACATAGTGGCAAAGCTCGGGAAGCGCCGCGTCTGGCGAAGCGCCGTCGAGGCTGAAGCGTCCGGCGGCAAGCGGCAGCAGCCCGGCGACCTGCCGCAACAGGCTGGTCTTGCCGGCGCCGTTCGGCCCGGTCAGCAGCAGAGCCTCGCCCGGGCCGAGGCTGAAGCTCAAGCCGTCGAACACGGTCCGGCCGCCGCGTTGGCAACTCAAGTCATAAGCGGCGAGGCCGATCTTCAGCGGCATTTGCTCGAATTTTTCGCAAGTTGAGCCTGGGAAGGCGGTCGAAGCGGCGAATTCAGTCTCTTCGCGTCATTGTCTCGTTGCCGCAAGGGCTTTTATATAGGCGGGAACGCGCCAGCCTCTAGCCAGGAGCCGTCACCCCGGGATGGCAGGACCGTCCCGGACGACACTTGGCCACGCCCTTGCATGCGCTTTCGACCACGACCGCCACGCCTTCAAGGAGATCCAGTTGACATCGGCGCCAGACACCTCGCTCGACAGCTTCAAATGCCGGCGCACGCTCGATGTCGACGGCGAGGCTTACGATTATTTCGATCTGAAAGAGGCCGAGGCCAACGGGCTTGCCGGCATTGCCAGCCTGCCGTTCTCGCTCAAGGTGCTGCTGGAAAATCTGCTGCGTCACGAGGATGGGCGCAGCGTCACCGCCGACGACATTCGCGGCGTCGCGGAGTGGCTGAAGGAGCGCCGGAGCGACAAGGAGATCGCCTTCCGCCCGGCGCGCGTGTTGATGCAGGATTTCACCGGCGTGCCGGCGGTGGTCGATCTCGCGGCGATGCGCGACGCTATGGCGGGGCTCGGCGGCGATCCGAACAAGATCAATCCGCTCGCCCCGGTCGATCTCGTCATCGACCATTCGGTGATGGTCGACGCGTTCGGCTCGGACAAGGCATTCCAGGTCAATGTCGACAGGGAATATGAGCGCAACGGCGAGCGCTACGCGTTCTTGCGCTGGGGCGCGGGCGCCTTCGATAATTTCCGCGTGGTGCCACCCGGCACCGGCATCTGCCACCAGGTCAATCTCGAATATCTGGCGCAGACGGTGTGGACCAAGCAGGTGAATGGCGGCAACCCCGTCGCTTTCCCGGATACGCTGGTCGGCACCGACAGCCACACCACCATGGTCAACGGGCTATCGGTGCTCGGCTGGGGCGTCGGCGGCATCGAGGCGGAAGCGGCGATGCTCGGCCAGCCGATCTCCATGCTGATCCCCGAAGTGGTCGGCTTCCGGCTGACCGGCGAGCTCAAGGACGGCGTCACCGCCACCGACCTGGTGCTCACCGTCACCGAGATGCTGCGGCGCTCCGGCGTGGTCGGTAAGTTCGTCGAGTTCTTCGGCGTCGGCCTCGCTACTCTGCCGCTTGAGGACCGCGCCACCATCGCCAACATGGCGCCGGAATATGGCGCGACCTGCGGCTTCTTCCCCGTCGACGAGGAGACGCTGGCTTATCTCAAGGCGACCGCGCGCAAGAAGTGGCGTATCGCGCTCGTGGAGGCTTACGCCAAGGCGCAAGGCCTGTATCGCGACGCCGACACGCCGGACCCGGTGTTCACCAAGCTGCTCTCGCTCGATCTCGGCGATGTCGAGCCGTCGCTTGCCGGGCCGAAGCGTCCGCAGGACCGCGTGCCGTTGACCAAGGCGGCTGCCGCTTTCGCCGAGGCGCTCGACAAGGAATACGGCAAGGCGCACGAGGCGGGAAAGCGCGTGGCGGTGAAGGGCAAGAATTTCGACCTCGGCCACGGCGACGTGGTGATCGCCGCCATCACCTCCTGCACCAACACCTCCAATCCCTATGTGATGATCGCGGCTGGGCTGCTCGCCAAGCACGCAGTGAAGCGGGGCTTGAGCGTCAAGCCGTGGGTCAAGACCTCGCTCGCGCCGGGCTCGCAAGTGGTCACCGACTATCTCGACAAGGCCGGCTTGCAGAAGGATCTCGATTGGCTCGGCTTCAATCTGGTCGGCTATGGCTGTACCACGTGCATCGGCAATTCCGGACCGCTGCCCGAGGAGATCTCGCAGACCATTCACGAGAATGGCCTGGCGGTCGCCGCGGTGCTCTCGGGCAACCGTAATTTCGAAGGTCGCGTCAATCACGACGTGCGCGCCAATTATCTCGCCTCGCCCCCGCTGGTGGTCGCCTATGCGCTGGCGGGATCGGTCGCGATCGACCTCACATCCGAGCCGCTCGGCATCGGCTCAGACGGCGCGCCGGTCTATCTCAGGGATATCTGGCCGTCGGCGAAACAGATCGCCAAGACGGTGCGCAAGGCGGTGAAGCGCGAGATGTTCAAGGAGCGCTACGGCGACGTGTTCCGCGGCGATCCGGAGTGGCGTAAGATCGCGGTCAAGGGCGGACTCACCTATGGCTGGGACAAGGGCTCCACCTATGTACAGAACCCGCCTTATTTCGCCGGGATGTCGCTGACGCCGTCGCCGGTCACCGATGTCGAGGGCGCGCGCATCCTCGGCCTGTTCCTCGATTCCATCACCACCGACCACATCTCGCCGGCCGGCGCCATCAAGCGCGAGAGCCCCGCGGGGCGCTATCTGATCGAGCATGGCGTCGCCCCGCACGATTTCAATTCCTACGGCTCGCGGCGCGGCAATCACGAGGTGATGATGCGCGGCACCTTCGCCAACACGCGCATCAAGAACCAGATGGTGCCCGGCGTGGAAGGTGGAGTCACGGTGCATTATCCGTCAGGCGAGCAGCTGGCGATTTACGACGCCGCGATGCGCTACTCGGCCGAAAGCGTTCCGCTCGTCATCTTCGCCGGCAAGGAATACGGCACCGGGTCCTCGCGCGACTGGGCGGCCAAGGGCACGCGCCTGCTCGGCGTGCGCGCGGTGATCGCCGAGAGCTTCGAGCGCATCCACCGCTCGAACCTGATCGGCATGGGCGTGCTGCCGTTGCTGCTCGCCGAGGGCACGTCGTGGAAGACGCTCGGGCTTAAGGGCGACGAGGTCGTCAGCCTCAAGGGCCTCACGGACCTCAAGCCGATGCAGTGGCTGGAGGCGGATGTGGTTTACGCCAGCGGCGAGACACGCGCCGTACCGGTGCGCGCGGCGATCGATACGTTCGACGAGCTCGATTATTTCCGCAATGGCGGCATCCTGCATTACGTGCTGCGCGCTCTCGCCCGCGACGCCGCTTGAGTGGAAATCTCCTGATGTAGATCAGGCGCCTCTGCCGGACGTTGTCCCGGCCATGCTCAATTCATGGATGTGCGTGAGGACGCCTCAATATGGGCACCCGAAGTCACTCGTTTGTGACTCCAGGTGAGCCGTTTTTGCCAGAAATTTCGGCCTACTTCCTGCATGCTGGGAGGCATGAGGCCCTTCTTACGCAGAACCGCGGGCGCGTGGCTTGGCGTCGCCCTCGCGACCATCGCCGCGCCGTCAATGGCGCAACCTCCCGGTGCTTCTGGCCAGGAGAAGGCCGTGCTCGAGCTGTTCACCAGCCAAGGCTGCTCCTCCTGTCCCCCGGCCGATGAACTGCTGGCGCAGCTCGGCAAGCAGCCGGGCGTCATCACGCTGTCCTACTCCGTCGACTATTGGAACTATCTCGGCTGGCATGACACGCTGTCCAGCGCCGCCAATAGCGAGCGCCAGCGCGAATATGCGCGCATGCGCGGCGACGGCAGGGTCTACACGCCGCAGGTCGTCGTCGACGGCGTGATTCACGCGGTCGGCAGCGATGCGCAGGCGATCGAGGAGGCGGTGCAGGCCGCGACGACGCGCCTCGAGGACGTGAAGGTGCCGGTGAGGATGCATGCCGAAGGCGATACGCTGGTGATCGGCATCGGCGCCGCGCCGGACAAATCCGACAAGCGCTCGGCGACGGTTTGGCTGGCGCGCGCCACGGAGGACGCGACGGTGGCCGTCACCCGCGGCGAGAATCGCGGCCGCACGCTAAGCTATCACCACCCGGTCAAAGACCTCACGCCGGTCGGCATGTGGGATGGCGAGGCGATGACGCTCAGGCTGCCGCTGAAAGATCTCAAGGCGATGGGCGGCGATTGTCTGGTCGCCATGCTCCAGGTTGAGAATGCCGGCGCAATTCTCGGCGCGGCCCAGTACGAGCTGCTCGCGTCGCGCTCGTCCAAGCTCTGAAGCCTTCCCCCAAAAACAAAACGGGCCGGCTGACCGACCCGTCGATGCGTTGCCTCTGGAAGGAAATGGCCCGGTCCGAGAGAAGACCCCGGGGGGGCTGGGGGGCTGAGATTCCGAAGACCTCTCCGTTGGACCGGGCCGAGAGGCAACACTGATGATCATACGGTTCTTTGGGGCGCGGCAACGGCTGAACTTGGGCCGAACTGTGATTTATGTTTCGTTATGTTACACCTCGTGTAACTGCCGGCTTCGGCTTGAATTTCCTTAAACCTCGGCTCATCATGAAGCTTCCGTTACAGGAGGCGCCATTGAGCGAAACGGAACCCATAATTTTGCCGCTGGCCCGCAGGGCCGGCGGCGACGCAAATCTTCCAGACGGATCACCTCGACGCGGCGACATCTCATTCGATCGCCGGGAACTCACGCAAATCCTCAATGTCTACGGGCGGAAAGTCGCGAGCGGCGAATGGCGGGACTACGCCATCGACACGCTGAGGGAGAAGGCCGTGTTCTCGGTGTTCCGTCGCGCGTGCGAAACGCCGCTCTACCGCATCGAGAAGGCGCCGAAGCTTTCGCGGCGACAGGGCGCCTATAGCGTGATTGCGGCGACCGGGTTGATCCTGAAGCGCGGCCACGATCTCGCGCGGGTGCTCCGTGCGCTCGACAGAGGCTTGCGGCTGGTCGAGGCTTAGGACGCCGATCAGGCGGCGCGGTCGTCCGACTTGGCGGCCTCGCCGAACTGCTCGAAGGCATCGAGTGCGTGGCTCGCGTACATGACCGATGGGCCCGCCCCCATGTAGATCGCCATGCCCAGCGCTTCGGTGACTTCCGCGCGCGAAGCTCCTTGCTGCAACGCGGCCTTGACGTGGAAAGCGATGCAATCGTCGCACCGCAAGGCGACGGCGATGGCGAGAGCGATCAGCTCCTTGGTCTTGGTGTCGAGTGCCTGCGGCGTGAGGGCTCCGTGGGAAATAGCGGCAAAAGCCTTCATCACTTCGGGCATGGCCTGACGCAGGTCTCGCAGCCGAGGGGACAGCTCCTTTGTCATCTCAGGCCAATCTTTTGTCATCCGCTCTCTCCAGGTTCCCGCGCTGCGGCTAGTTCCTGCCGGCGAATCTAGTCGCCGCAGCTTGCATGGCCTTGACCTCGATCAAGAGGTTCGCGGCGGGCAATCGCAGTCAAGCAAAGGCCCCGGCGGTGACGCCGGGGCCTTGATGTTTATGGCTGATGCTTTGCTTAGCGGCGATTGCCGAACAGCTGCAGCAGCAGCATGAACAGGTTGATGAAGTCCAGATAGAGCCGGAGCGCGCCCATTACCGCCTTGCGGCCGGAGACGGTGCCGTCGTCGTTGACGCTGTACATCTCCTTGATCGACTGGGTGTCGTAGGCGGTCAGCCCGGCGAACACCAACACGCCGATCACCGACACGGCGAATTGCAGCGCAGTCGAGGCGACGAACAAGTTCACCAGCGAGGCGATGATGACGCCGATCAGGCCCATGAACAGGAACGAGCCCCAGCCGGACAGGTCGCGTTTGGTGGTGTAGCCCCACAGCGACAGCGCGCCGAACGAGGCCGCGGTGATGAAGAATACGCGCGCGATGCTCTCGCCGGCATAGACCAGGAAGATCGAGGAGATCGAAGCGCCCATCAGCGCCGCGAACGCCCAGAAGGTGATCTGCGCCGTGCTTAGGCTCATCGAGTTGATGCGCGCGGAGATGAAGAACACCAAAGCGAGCGGGGCGAAGATCACCACCCACTTGAAGGCGCTCTGGAACATGAACTGGCCGAAGGCCGTCAGCTCAAGTCCGCCGACGCCTTGCACCACCGACATGGCGTAGATCGCGTAGGCCACCACGCCGGTGATCGCCACGCCGCTCGCCATGTAGTTGTAGACACGAATCATGTAGGCGCGCAGGCCCTGGTCGACGACGCCCGCATCGGTGCGTCCGACCGTCGTGCCTTGCGCGTAACGTCTGTCGAGGTCCGCCATGTTTGAGAGGGTCCTTTCCCCTGGCTGCGTTAGTTCACGATAGTCATTTTGGCTATAAATATGGGGGACTGAGCCTGCCCGCGCAAGATGACGTGGGCGTGGCGCGTTAACCTCTATTCCGCCCGGAGATAAGGTGCGGCCTTGGCCGACAGCACGCGCCAGGTGGCGACCGCGCCGATGACAAGCACGAAGACAAGGGCCAGCAGAACAGTCTCGATCGCGGCAAGCGGCGAGAACACGAACTCCACCTCGAACGCCCATGTGCAGAGCGCCCAGGCGGTGAACGTGGCGATCGCTACCGCAAGCAGCGCGGTGGCGATCCCGAGCAGGCCGAATTCGAGCAACTCGGCGCGGAGAATGCGGGCGCGGGTGGCGCCGAGCGTCTTGAAGATCACCGCGAGATATTTGCGCCGCTCCTGGCCGGCGGCGACAGCTCCGGCAAGCACGGCGGCGCCGATCAGCAAGGTCACCCCGGCGGTGGCGCCGATCGCCGTCATCAGCTTGCCGAGCAGCGCCTTCGCCGCCTCGACGATATCGCCCACCCGGATGGCGGTGACCAGCGGAAAGCGGTCGGACAATGCCTGGAGCACTTTGCTTTCGCGCTCCGGCGCGGTGCCCTTGGGGAATTCGAGCGTGGTGAGCATGCGGTGCGGCGCGCCTTGCAGCGTGTTGGGCGTGAACACCATGACGAAATTGATGGCGAGCGACTCCCAGTCGATCTTGCGCAACGAGGCGATGGTCGCATCGACATTGCGGCCGAGGATGTTCACCGTGATCTGATCGCCGAGCTTCAAGCCCAGCCCCTTGGCCAGCTCGGCGTCGAAGGAGACGAGCGGCGGCCCCGCATAGTCCTTCGGCCACCATTCACCCTCGACGATCTCGGAATCGCGCGGCACCGTATCGGTGTAGGTGAGGCCGCGATCGCCGGACAGCACCCAGCGGGAATCGGGATGGGCCTCGACTTTCTCGGCCGGAACGCCGTTCAGCGCCACGATGCGGCCGCGCAGCATCGGCGCGTCATCGAGCTTGGCATCCGGCTCGACGGCCAGCACCGTTTGCTTGAAGGTGTCGAGATCGGCGGCCTCGACATCGAGGAAGTAATAGGCCGGTGCGTCGACCTCGATATTGCTCGCGATCTCGGCGAGCAGCGAGCGGTGGATCAGCGCCACAGCGACGAGCAACCCAAGCCCAAGACCGAGCGAGACGGCGATCGAGCGGGCGAGCGATCCCGGTCCGCCGATGCTGGCGAGCGCCAGCCCGAGCGAAGGCGGCTTGGCGCGGCGGAACCTTGCCGCGTAGCGCTGCACCATGAGGCCGAAGCCGGTGAGGAGGAGAAAGGCGAACACAATGCCGACGGAGATCGAGGCAGTGATGGCGCGCTCCTCGGACGCGGCGATGGCAAGCACGAACAACGCCAAGCCGGCCGCCGCGGAGCCAATCGCGTAAGGCCAGGCCGAACGCTCGCGCTCCTCGCTGAGATGGGCGCGCATCAGCACCGCGGGCGAGACGCTGGCGGCGCGGCCGAGCGGCCAGAGCACGAACAGCACCATGGTGAGAAGGCCGGCGAGCGCGGCGGTGATTAGCGGCAGCGGATGCGGCTCGACCGCGAGCGTGATTGGCAGCGCGTCGGCATAGAGCGCGGCGATCAGCGAGGGGGTGAGCGCGCCGATGACGAGGCCGATGCCGATGCCGATGAGCGCCAACAGCAGGGCCTGGAGGAAATAGACGGCGAGCACGAGCCGGCTCGGCGCGCCGAGACATTTGAATGTGGCGATGATGTCGCGCTTCTTGGCCATGTAGCTCTGGATAGCGTTGCCGACGCCGATGCCGCCGAGCAGGAGCGCGGTCAGCCCGACGAAGCTGACGAATTGGGTGAAGCGGTCGGCGTCGCGGCGGAGCGAAGGCGCGGGATCGGTCCAGTCGCGAATGGCGAAGCCGCTTTGCGGGAATTTGCTCTCGATGTCGCGCCGCGCGTCGGCGAGCGCCTGCTTGTCGGAAGCGCGTTCCTCGGGAAGCTTCAGGCGATAGGTCCAGCGAATCAGGCTGCCGGGCTGCACCAGACCGGTGCGGGCCAGCGTCTCGCGCGACATCAAGAGCTTCGGTCCATAAGCGAGGCGGTCGGCGAGCCGGTCGGGCTGGGCGCCGAGGACGCCACCGATGGTGACGTTTGCCTCGCCGATCTTGAGCGGGCTGCCGATGTCGACGCCGAGGCGATCGAGCAGGTCGCGCTCGACCAGCACCACGCCCGGGAAGCGCCAGGCGGGGCCTGCATTGTCGGGTTGCAACACCGCGACCTCGCCATAGAGCGGATAGGCGTCGTCGACAGCCTTCACCTCGACCAGCGCGCTCTTGCCGGAGGCGGTGCGGGCCATGGCGCGGAAGCTCGCCGATTTGCTGACTTGGCCCAGCGCATCGAGCGCCGCGCGCTCTTCGGCGTTGGCTTGGCGGGTGACCAACTCGAAGGAGAGATCGCCGCCGATCAACAGGCGTCCCTGCCGCGCCAGCGCCTCGTCGAAGGAGGCCGCCAGCGAGCCGATTGCCGCCACGGCGGCGACGCCAAGGGCGATGCAGAGCACGAACACGGTGAGGCCGCCGGCGCCGGCGCGCAGCTCGCGCAGGGCGATGCTGAGCGCAAGCGGCAGCCTCAAGCCTGAAGCGGCGGGTGCGGCGGTCGCGCTTGCAGCGGTCACGATGCCGCGACCTTGCGCTTGGCGCCGGCGCTCACAATGCGGCCATCGGCGAGGCTCACGATGCGGTCGCAACGCTTGGCGAGGGTTCGGTCATGGGTGATGAGCAGCAAGGTCGCGCCGGTGCGCTCCTTCAGGCCGAACAGCAGATCCATCACCTCCCCGCCGGTGGCGAGATCGAGATTGCCGGTGGGCTCATCGGCGAGGATGAGAGACGGTTGCGGCGCGAGTGCGCGGGCGATGGCCACCCGTTGCTGCTCGCCGCCGGAGAGCTGGCCGGGAAAATGCGCCTCGCGGTGCGACAAGCCGACCTCGGCAAGCGCCGCGCGCGCCGCATCGAAGGCATCGTCGCGATCGAGGAACTCGAGTGGTAGCGCCACGTTCTCGAGCGCGGTCATGGTCGGCACGAGGTGGAAGGATTGGAATACGATGCCGATATTGGCGGCACGCAGCCGCGCCAGCCCGTCCTCGTTGAGCCCGGCATAGTCGGTATCCAGCACGTTCACGCGGCCGTCCGTGGCGCGTTCGAGCCCGGCGATGACCATGAGCAAAGTCGACTTGCCGGAGCCGCTCGGCCCCACCACGGCGATGGCGTCCCCGGTCTGCACATCGAGGTCCACGCCGCGCAGGATGGCGACCGGGCCGGCGCGCGAGGGCAGCGTCACCTGCAAATCTTCGAGCTTGATTGCCGAGTGGCGACGCTGTTTCAGAGTGTGATCCATGGGTGGGGGGCGATCGAGTGGCTGACAGATGGCACGGGGATCGGCAATAGAGAAGGAGAAAGAGGTCGAAAAGATGAAACGCACTGCCTCTCTATTGATCATGCTCGCGGGCCTGCTCGTGCCGCTGCAGGCAATTGCGGCTGAGCCGCCGGCGCCGGTGATCGTCGCCTTGGGTGACAGTCTGACGGCTGGCCTCGGCCTGCCGCAGGACCAATCCTTTCCCGCTCAGCTCGAGGCGGCGCTGAAGGCGCGCGGCAGCGACGCGACGGTGATCAATGCCGGTGTGTCGGGCGATACGGCCGCTGCCGGGCTGGCGCGGCTCGACTGGGCGCTGCCCGACAATGCGAGCGCGGTGATCATCGAGCTTGGCGCCAACGATGCGCTGCAAGGCCTGCCGCCGGACGGCACCAAGCAAGCGCTCGGCAAGATCATCGAGACGGTGCAGGCGAGGGGACTGCCGATCCTGCTGACTGGGATGGAAGCCCCGCCCAATATGGGCAAGGACTACGCGGACCAGTTCCGCGCGATCTATGTCGATCTCGCCACGCGCTATCGCGTCCTTCTTTACCCGTTCTTTCTGGAGGCCTCCGCGCTGCACGACGGGATGACGCAGGGCGATGGCCTTCATCCCAACGCCAGCGGCGTGGCGGCGATCGTCGCCAACATCCTGCCCAAGGTCGAAGAGCTGCTGGCCGAGGTGAATGCCAAGCAATAGCGATGGCTGGCCGACAGTCGGGGAAGGGCCTACAAGGGCGGGTCGGGGGGGTGCGATCAGACTTGGCAACCATCTACGATCTCAAGCCGCGATTCCAGGCTTTGCTCCGGCCGGTCTCCGATGCACTGGTGCGCGCCGAGCTCAGCGCCAATGACGTAACGCTCGGCGCGCTGTTGCTCAGTGTCGCGCATGGCGCCTGGCTTGCGCTAATGCCCGGCTCGGCCTGGCCGCTGCTGCTGCTTCCCGTCACGTTGTTCCTGCGCATGGCATTCAACGCCATCGATGGGCTGATGGCCAAGGAGCATGGTCAGGCGAGCGTGCAAGGCGCGGTGCTGAACGAATTGTCGGACGTGATCGCCGATGCGGCGCTCTACCTTCCCTTCGCGCTGATCCCCGGCCTCAACGCACCGCTCGTGGTGCTGGTGGTGGTCGCCGGAATCATCGCCGAGATGGCCGGTGCGCTCGGCCCGATGATCGGCGTTGTCCGCTGTTATGCCGGGCCCTTCGGCAAGAGCGATCGCGCGTTCGGTTTTGGGCTGCTGGCGGTGCTGCTCGGCGCCGGTCTGGTTCCGGGGCTATGGAGCACGCTTTATCTCTCGGCGCTTGCACTGCTCTCCGCCCTGACCGCGCTCAATCGCGCCCGCACCATCATCGCCCAGGCCAAGGCCAAAGCGCCATGAGCCCGATCTTCGGCATTCCCGCCAATGTCGTCTACGCCACGGCCGGCATCTACGCCGTGCTGGTGCTGGCGAGCGTGATCGTCTGGGTGATGCGCTGGCGCAATCCGGGCGAGCGCTATTCCGAGCTTGCCTCGCGCACCGAGTCCTGGTGGTGGATGATCGGCGCCTTCACGCTCTGCATCCTGTTCAACCAGACCGTCGCCATCGTCTTTCTCGCCTTCATCTCCTATCTGGCGCTGAAGGAATATCTGTCGCTGATTCCGACCCGGCGCATCGACCGTGAGGTGCTGCTGTTCGCCTATCTCGCCATTCCCATCCAGTTCTATTGGGCGGCGATCGACTGGTACGGCATGTTCATCGTGTTCGTGCCGGTGTGGACCTTTCTGTTCTTCCCGGCGCTGATGGCGCTGAAGGGCGAGACGCAAGGCTTCCTGCGCGCGGTCGGCACGCTGTCCTGGGGGCTGATGATGACGGTGTTCACGCTGAGCCACATGTCGTGGCTCTTGGTGTCGGGCGGTCAGGTCAACCCGATCGCCGGCGGCGTGGGGCTGCTGTTCTTCCTGGTGGTGCTGACTCAGTTCAACGATGTGGCGCAATATTGCTGGGGCAAGCTCACCGGCCGCCACAAGGTGACGCCGACGGTGAGCCCGAAAAAAACTTGGGAGGGGCTGGTCGGCGGCATCGCCACCACCATTGTCGTTGCCGCGCTGATCGGGCCTTACCTCACGCCGATGGATTGGCGCTGGTCGGCGCTCTCGGGTCTCATCCTCGGCGTCTGCGGCTTTCTCGGCGACATCACCTGGTCGGCGGTAAAGCGCGATCTTGGCGTCAAGGATACTGGCGGCCTGATCCCCGGCCACGGCGGCATTCTGGATCGCGTCGATAGCCTCACCTATGCCGCGCCCGCCTTCATGCATTTCATCCGCTATTTCTTCTATCCATGAGCCAGAACCCGTTCACGCGACTGCTCCGCTTCCTGTTCTTCGCCGTGGTGGTGCGCGCGGTGATCCTGGTTGCGCTCGGGCTGACCGTGCGCCATCGCCAGCGGCTGCCGAAGGACGGCCCGGCCGTACTCGCGGGCAATCACAATTCCAATCTCGACGCGCTCGCCATCATGTCGCTGATGCCGCTCAGGCTGTTGCCCAAGCTCAGGCCGGTGGCGGCGATGGATTATTTCTACACCAGCAAGCTACGCGGCTGGTTCGCCAACAACATCGTCGGCATCATCCCGGTGAAGCGCGGCAGCGGCAAGGAAGGCGGCAACCCGCTCCAGCTCGCCGAGGAGGCGCTCGATCGCGGCGAGATCCTGGTGATCTTTCCGGAAGGGACGCGCGGTGAGCCGGAGACGCTGCAAGCTTTCAAGAAGGGCATCGGCCATCTCGCGCATGCACACCCGAACGTGCCGGTGTTTCCGATCTTCATGCATGGTCTAGGCAAGGCGCTGCCCAGAGGCTCGATGCTGCTGGTGCCGTTCAACGTCACGGTCAATATCGGCGAGCCGGTCTATGGCACGGACAGCTATGCGGAGTTTGTCTCCAAGCTGGAGCGGGCGATGACCGCGCTAGGCGCGGAAGAGAAGCTGCCGGTGTGGGAGTAGGGCTGCTCGCGCGAAGCTCAGCCGACCTCGACCTCGTCCCAGAAGCCGAAGCGGTCGGCGACGTGGTGCATCGAAGGCTGTGGCGCCTCGTAGCGCCACGCCGCGCGCTCATGCCGCTGGCCGGCGATCACCACATCGAAGAACTGGACGCTATGCGGGCAGGCGCGGTCCGACGCCGTCTTTTCTGCCTTCTCCAGCCAGTCGAGCCGCACGTCGGCGCTCGGGAAATAGTGATAGCCGCCCTGCTCGACGATGTCGTCGCTCTCGGCGATCACGTACCCCTTTAGTCTCGCCTTCATTAAAATTCCTCCCAAGCCTCACCAGGCCGGATTGGTGCACTGAATTCCCTTGGGCTTGATCGAGGCGATCAGTCCGGTCTCGAGTGAAATCTCCCAGGCGCGCCGGACATCGGTCCACCATTCCTTCTCCTCGCTGCCTTTGGCCTCGCCCAGATATTTCAGCGTGGCGTCATCGCCAGCCAAGACGCAGGCGATGGAGAACGCAGCGTCCTTTTGCGGCTTCGGCACGATCAGCGCATCGGTCACCACGAAGGATGCTGGCGCCAGCGCGCCTTCCTTGGCGGCCTCGCGGCTGGTCAGCACGAGATAGGTGCCGTCCGCATCGCGCTGATATTCGTGGATATAGATCGGGGGGGCGACCAGGCCGCCGCCGAGATTGGTCCAGCCGTCGACATCGAACTCGTCCTCATAGGTCTTGCCGACGAAACTCTGGGCGAAGGTCGCGTCGGCGTTCTCCTCCGCAGTCGGCGGCTTCGGCTCTGCCGCCGCCAGAGCGGGCGCGAGCAGGGTCAAGGCAAGCCAAAGCCACGGCAAAACACGGCGGATGCTAACCATGTGGTCATCCCTCAACGGCGCGGAAGTTAGGTTAGGGGCGCGGGCGGGTCCAGTCTAAGCATAATCGTGACGAAATCGGCACCGTGCGAGGCCCTTTGGGAAGGCGCTTCCGCCGGTACGCGTCTGCCTGCTCCCGTCGCCCAATTCACGTCGTCGTTCGGCCTCGCGGGCGATGTTGCGGCGCAAAGCGTTGCATCTCCGCGTCGGAGGCCCAGCCAACCGACTTGGCCATCGGGCCGTTGCCAGTCTTCTCCACGACGTATTTCCGACCGAAGCCGTCGAGCGCGAAGACGCCGCCCGAGAAATCGTCGTCGCCGGTGACCGTCAGTCCGGCATGCTCGGCGCCCTCGCGCGGCGTGTGAAATTGCTCGCCCACGTAAGACCAATCATACGACCAAGCCTTGCGGAAGCAGACGCGAAGATCGGCCGGTCCTGAATAGTTGGCTTGCGGCCGGAACGGCCCGATCTGGTAGAGCTGGTCTCCGCCGCGGGCGTAAAGCTGCCCATCGAGCCATTCCACGACGGTCAGCCCCAGGCTTGCGGCGATCTCCTTGGGATCGACGGTCTCGGCGAAAAAATGCTCTTCCATGTCGCGGCCTGGTTCGCGGCAAGAGGCTCGGCACAGGGTTAGGATAACATCGCAGCTTCGCACGCGTAGCCCAAATTACCTTCACTTTGGCGGAGAGAGGCACAGTTAGGAAAGGCACTACAGTTCACTCGCCTGCGCCGTTTGGCTTACCCCTGGCTTTTGCTTGACTTCCAACCAATTGTGACGCGCCTCAAGTCCATGACCAGGATCCTGATCGCAGCTTGTCTCGTCTCGCTTGGGCTTGCGCTCGGCAACGCGGCGTCAGCCTTCGATATCGAGATCAAGCCTCCGCCCGACGCGCCGCTCGATGCCATGATCGGGCAGATGATCATGGTCGGCTTCAGCGGCAGCAGCGAGCGCGATGCCGGGGTTGCCGCGGTGCGCGATCAGCTCAACAAGGGCACCATTGGCGGGGTGGTGCTCTATCCGGAGAATATCGGCCGGCCGCCAGAGCTGCGCGGGCTGACGGCGTTCCTGCGCAATGCGAAATCCTCGCCGATCCCTTTCATCGCGGTCGATCAGGAAGGCGGGCTGGTGCAACGGCTCACCAAGCGGAACGGGCACAGCTATTTTCCGTCGGCGTTCAGCGTCGGCAGGAATCCGAGCTTCGCTTCGCCCGACAGCGCCGAGAAGCTGTACGCGGCGATGGCGGCGGAACTCGCCGAGGCCGGCTTCAATCTCAATTTCGGCCCCGTCGTCGATCTCAACCTCAATCCGTGGAATCCGGTGATCGGCCAGCGCGACCGAAGCTTCGGCGCCGATCCCAATACGGTTACCATGCTGGCGCGTGCTTTCATCACCGCGCATCGCAACGCCGATATCGTCACCGTCGCCAAACATTTTCCCGGCCACGGCTCGAGCCGCGCCGACAGCCACAAAACGCTTCCCGATGTCTCCGACACCTGGAAGGAAATCGAGCTCGAGCCTTATCGCAATCTCGCCAAGGAGGGCATGCTGGACGCGGTGATGATTGGGCATCTCTATCATCCGCGCTTCAGCGACGGCGAGAAGCTGCCCGCCTCGCTGTCGCGCCGGGCGGTGGAAGCGCTGCGGGCGAGCTATATCGGCTTCGACGGCGTGGTGGTTAGCGACGATTTGGAGATGGGCGCGGTGAGCCAAAATTATTCATTCGAGGAGCGCGTCATCAAGGCGGTCAACGCGGGGACCGACCTGTTGGTTTTCTCCAACGTCTTCGGACGCGACCCCGAGCTTGGGCCGAAGATCCACGCGGTGATCGCCGATGCCGTGCGGGATGGCCGCATCTCGCGCGTGCGGGTCGAAGAGGCTTACGGCAAGATCAAGATGCTGAAGCGGCGGCTTGCCGAGCACGATTTGGCGGGCAAATGGTGAGGCCGAAAGCGTCACGCGCCTAAGCGACTTGGTCGGCCTTCCGGGACGGCGCAGCCGGCGCTTGCTCGGACTCGACGCCAAATATGCGGTCGTAAAACCCTCGAAGCTTTCCCTCGCTCCACAGCTGGGCGAGAAAAGCGTGCCCGGGCGCTTCGATCGGCACCCGCTCGATCGGCAGGATGCGCTGAAGCAACTCGGCGCTTTGGACGTCGGGGAGGTAGCCGGTGCTGTGATAGCAGATGAGTTTGGTCTTGGAACTCGCATAACAGGGGCAAAGCGGATCGAAAGCTGGAACGTCAACCTTCCGAGCGAGATGCGGGGGATACCACGGGAACTGACCGCCCGCGGAGATGGCCGTTTCAGTCTTCAGCAAGAGGCCACAACGCAGCGCCGGGAATCCCCCCATGCTGGTGCCGTAGGGATAGACACGCCGATAGGTGGCGGCGCCGATCTCGGCGGTGAGCTTTTGGGCGAGATCCCACAGATTATGCGCGTAGGGAGGGATGCCGATGGCGTAACCTTGCTTGGTTCGATCGCGCAGCACCACCACGTCGTAACGGTCGCTTGGAACATATTGCAGGAACACCGGAGTGGGGATCATCAGCTGGCCTGCTGCTCCGCCGAAGCCGAGAATGAGGCTCTTGCGGTCGGCGGGAATGGAAGCGTCGCTATAGATATCGATGTTGGGCACGAGAGCCTGCCGGCGATAGCGTTGCGGCCCGGCGGCCAACTCTCCCAGCTCCGCGAGCTTGCTGAGCCACGCCTGGGTCTGCGGCGGCAATCGCTGCGAGCTCTCCATCAGCTCGGCGACTTCCAGCGGCGTGATGATGCCGCCAGCCCATTTCTGCAGCTTGAGCGAGTCCTTTTCCGAGCGGCTTGCGCCCAGCGCGTCGGCGATGCCCGCAAAGGTCGGCTCGGGCAAGACAAACCGACCCGCGGCGCGCGATTGACCGCCACGGACTCGCTTGGCGATCGCTGAGATTAACGGCCACACGGGTCTGTTCCCACCCCCAACACAACGCGCACGACCTCGGCGTGCGGTCTCGCCGTCGTCGAACCCTAATCGGGCCCCGATGGGCTGGCAAGACCGACTGCCCGCCGAGCTTGGCAAGATCAATGATAGGCGTCGTGCTCGGAGGCTTCCCAGAACACGTAATAGGAATAGGCGGTGTAGCCGAGGATGATGGGAAGCAGCGGGATCGCGCCGTAGAGCATGAACAGCTGGCTTTCGGGCGCTGCGGCCGCCTGCCAGATGGTGATGTCGGGCGGAATGATGAAGGGAAACAGACTCACGGCAAGCCCGGTGTAACACAGCATGAAAATGCCCACGCCGAACAAGAAAGGCATATAGCGCTGGCGCGCCTTTAGCGCGCGCCATAGCGCTACCACGCAGGCCGCGGTGGCGAGCGGCACGGGGCTCAGCATCACCATGTTGGCCGGCTTGAACCAGCGTGCGGCGATCTCCGGATGCAGCAACGGCGTCCAAACGCTGAAAATGACGATGAAGGTCGCGACCGCCGCGAGTGCGCTGAAGGCGATGCCATAAGCCCATTCGCGCAGGGCCTCGTCGCCCTTCATGATGAGCCACCCGGCCGACAGCAGCAGGTAGCCGGAGAGCAGCGCCGCGGCGGTCAGCGCCGAGAAGGGCGTCAACCAGTCGAACGCGCCGCCCGCGAATTTGTTGTCGGTCACCGTAAAGCCCTGCACGAAGGCGCCCATGATGGCGCCCTGCATGAGCGCGGCGAGCATCGAGCCGAGCGTGAACGCCAGGTCCCAGGTCCAGCGATAGCGCTGCGACTTGAAGCGGAACTCGAAGGCGACGCCACGCAGGATCAGTCCGATCAGCATGAGGATGATTGGGATGTAGAGCGCCGGCAGCATGACGGCGTAAGCGAGCGGGAAGGCGGCGAGCAGGCCGCCGCCGCCGAGCACGAGCCAGGTCTCGTTGCCGTCCCAGAAGGGCGCGACCGAGTTCATCATGGCATCGCGGTCTTTGTGCGAGGGGGCGAGCGGGAACAGCACGCCGAGGCCGAGGTCGTAGCCGCCGAGCAGCACATAGAGGAACACCGCGAGCGCCAGGATCGCGGCCCAGACCAGCGGCAGGATCACGGGCAAGAACTCGGTCATTTGGTTTGCCGCCGTTCCGGTCATGGATTTCCCGCCGCTGCCATTGGACGGTGCGAAAGGTCCGCCTCGCCCGCTTCGGGGACCGGCGGCGTGGCCTCGGGCCCGCTGCGCACCAGCTTGGCAATGTAATAGAGACCGGCCCCGAACACGATGCCGTAGACGAGCACGAACAGTACGAGCGAGGTGAGCACGCTGCCGCCAGGAACCGGGGATACCGCGTCAGCGGTGCGCAGCACGCCATAGACGGTCCAGGGTTGGCGGCCGACTTCGGCGGTGAACCAGCCAGCGAGCACGGCGATGAAGCCGAGCGGCGACACCCAGGTCAGCGTGCGCAAGAACCAAGTGCTGGTGTAAAGCCGACCGGTGAGCCAGAGCACCGCGCCGACGAAGCCGACGGCGATCATGAGCAGGCCGATGCCGACCATGACGCGGAAGGCGAAGAATGGGATGATCGGATTGGGCCGGTCGTCTGGCGGGAAGGATTTAAGCCCTTTGATCTCGCCGTTCCAATCGTGGGTGAGGATCAAGCTGCCGAGCGCCGGGATGGCAAGCTCGTAGTTGTTCTTCTCCGCTTTCGGATCGGGGATGGCGAACAGGATCAGCGGGAAACCGCGGTCGGTTTCCCAATGCGCTTCGAGCGCGGCGACCTTGGCGGGCTGATATTGGAGCGTGTTCAGCCCGTGCAGATCGCCGATGACGACCTGGAGCGGCGCGAGCCAAACCAGCAGGCTCAGCGCCATGCCGAGCATGATCCGGCCGTGCGGAACGTTGCGCTTGCGCAAGATGTACCAGGCGCCGATGCCGGCGACGATGAAGGCTGTGGTGAGATAGGCGGCGACCACCATATGCGCGAAGCGATAGGGGAAGGACGGATTGAAGATCACCTGCCACCAGTCGGCCACATGCAGCACGCCTTGGGCGTCGACGGTGAAGCCCGCAGGCGTCTGCATCCAGCTATTGGCCGACAGGATCCAGAAGGCCGAGATCGCCGTGCCGAGCCCCACCATGCAGGTGGCGAAGAAATGCACCCATTTCGGCACGCGCTTCCAGCCGAACAGCATGATGCCGAGAAAGCCGGCCTCCAGAAAGAAAGCGGTCAGCACCTCGTAGGACATCAGCGGGCCGATGACGTTGCCGCCACGCCGCGACAGCTCGCTCCAATTGGTGCCGAACTCGTAGGAGAGCACCACGCCCGAGACCACGCCCATGCCGAACGACACGGCGAAGATCTTGGTCCAGTGCAAGGCGATGTCCATGTAGATCGCTTTGCCGGTCTTCAGCCACAGCGCCTCGAGCACGACGAGCCAGGCGGCAAGGCCGATGGTGAAGGACGGAAACAGGATGTGGAAGGAGATCGTGAAGGCGAACTGAATCCGCGACAGCAGAAGCGGGTCGAGTTCAGGCATTCCGGGTTGCCGCCTTTCGGTGCCCGGCCGAAAACGAGGCGCCAGGCCGGCGCGGGCACGAATCGAATTCGCATCAGACTATCGCTCCCGATCCGGTACGGGAACCCATGCGAATGACGCATGGCGCGTTTTTCCTTGACGATGATGGGTCTTTGCGGAGTCGCCGGCTGTCCTTTGTCTCAGGTGCCGTGTGCTGCGGTGCAGGCCGCCTCGTGAGCCTCTCGCGACTGCGCGCCGAAGCAGCAGAACACGACGCGCTCGACGGTGCCGGCGTCGCCAAGCGCGTCGAGCACGGTGCGCAGCGCGATCAAGGCGGCGCGGTCGGGCGGAAAGCCGTAAGCGCCAGTCGAGATGGCGGGGTAGGCGAGCGAGGCGAGGCCATGCGCTCGCGCCAGCGAGAGAGCGTTGCGGTAACAGCTGGCGAGCAGCTTGTTCTCGCCGCGCTCGCCACCGCCCCAGACGGGCCCGACGGTGTGGATCACGTAACGCGCCGGGAGGCCGAAACCCGGCGTGATCTTCGCCTCGCCTGTCTCGCAACCGCCGAGGCGCGCACAGGCCGCGCGAAGCTCGGGGCCCGCGGCGCGGTGAATGGCCCCGTCGACACCCCCGCCGCCAAGCAGGGTCTTGTTCGCGGCGTTGACAATGGCGTCGACGTCAAGCCGAGTGATGTCGCCTTCGACGATCTCGATGCGGCCGGGCATGGTGCCATTGCACGCTCGAAACGGCTTCCGATCAAGCTCCCGACTGGGCAAACTCCAGTGAAGGTCCCGCTGGAGCGCCGCGATGAGCAACAAAGAATGGCACGTGGAACACGGCCTCAATCCCTTCAGTCTGGATGGGCCTCAATTCATCTGGCGCCTTCGCGACGAAAAGGGCTGGTTCGAGCTTTGGACCAAGCAGGAGGACGCTTGGCGCAAGGCATGCGATCTCGCCCGCACGGAGGGCGGCCGCGCGGTCCTGCACCGAAAGGATGGGTCGGTAAGGGCCACGGTCGGCCGCCAAGCCGACGATCCGGAGTGATGCGACAGCAGCGCGCTTGACTGGTACCCCGGATGTTATGTTATATCATCGCGCATGAACGCCGCCCATCATCACCACGACCCCAAGCTTTCGCGCAATCAGAGCGAGATCCTCACCTGCCTGCGCAAAGCCAAGGAGCCGATGAGCGCCTATGCGATCCTGGACCGGGTGAGGATTGCCGGCATCTCGCATCCGCCCACGGTCTATCGCGCGCTGAATGATCTGATGCAGAAGGGGATGGTGCATCGGCTCCAGTCGCGCTCGGCCTTCGTCGCCTGCGGTCATGGCGCGTGCGACGGCAAGTTCGCCTTCGCCATCTGCCGCCAATGCCAAAAGGTGGTCGAGATCCTGCTCACCGACGCGGACCAGGCGACGCTGCTCGGCCTGGCGCCGGAAGAGATCGCGCCCGAGCAGGTGACGCTCGAGATCGCGGGACTTTGCGAAGCCTGTCGTTCGGCCTGACGCCATCAAGGAATTCGAGATGCGGGGGAAAGCTCACAGGCACGTTGCGCTGGTCGACACAGAGGGCGAGGCGGCGGTGACACATGTTCACGCAGTCGCTGCGCCAAGCTCTCCCGTGAGTGGCATCTCGCTGCTGCGTCTTTCCGTGCCGGCGCGGCTTTTGCTCGTGGCGATCGCCTCGGCGCTGCTTTGGGGCGCGGTGTTCTGGGCGCTGGCGTGAGCATGCAGCACACAGAGCCCGCCATCGTGTTTCGCGATCTCACGCTCGGCTACGACCGGCATCCCGCCGTGCATCACGTCACCGGCGAGGTGCGGCGCGGCGAGCTGCTCGCCATTGTCGGGCCCAACGGCGCCGGCAAATCGACGCTGCTCAAGGGCATCATGGGCGAGCTCAAGCCGCTCGGCGGCAGCATCCATCGCGACGGGCTGACCAAATCCGACATCGCCTACCTGCCGCAGCAGATCGACATCGACCGCAGCTTTCCCATCTCGGTGTTCGACTGCGTGGCGATGGGGCTGTGGCGCGAGATTGGCGCCTGGCGCGGGCTCGATCGGGAGCGCGAGGCGGAGATCGTCCGCGCGCTCGCCACGGTCGGTCTGCAAGACCTCGGGCATCGTCCGGTGGGCGCGCTGTCGGGCGGCCAGTTCCAGCGCGTGCTATTCGCGCGGCTGCTGCTGCAAGACGCTTCGCTTATCCTGCTCGACGAACCCTTCCGCGCCGTCGATACCAAGACCATCGCCGATCTGATCGCGCTGATTCTGCGCTGGCACGCCGAGGGCCGCACCGTGCTCGCGGCGCTGCACGACATGGAACAGGTGCGCGCGCATTTTCCCATGACGCTGCTGATCGCGCGCGAGGTGGTGGCGTGGGGCGAGACGCGCAAGGTGCTGACGCCCGCCAATCTCCTAAAGTCGCGCCAGTTGATCGAGGCGTTCGACGAGCACGCCCCGATCTGCGACCGCGACGAAACGCCACGAGAACGCCAGCCGGCATGATCGACGCCGTCACCCAGCCTTTCATCGAGTTCGCCTTCATGCGCCGCGCGCTGGTCGGCTGCCTTGCGCTGTCGCTCGGCGCGCCGCCGATCGGCGTGTTCCTCATGCTCCGGCGCATGAGCCTGATGGGCGACGCCATGAGTCATGCGATCCTGCCGGGCGCCGCCATCGGCTTCCTGCTTGCCGGACTGTCGCTGCCGGCGATGTCGCTTGGCGGCTTCGTGGCGGGGTTCGCCGTGGCGCTCGCCTCGGGGCTTGTCGCCCGCGCAACGATTTTGCGCGAGGATGCGAGCCTTGCCGCCTTCTACCTCGTGTCGCTCGCCCTCGGCGTGTTGATCGTCTCGGTCAGGGGCAGCAACATCGATCTGCTGCACGTGCTGTTCGGCACCGTGCTCGCGCTCGACGATGCGGCGCTGATGCTGGTCGCCGGCATCACCACCGCCACGCTGGTGGTGCTCGCGGCGATCTACCGGCCGCTGGTGCTCGAATGCTTCGACCCGCAGTTCCTGCGCTCGGCAAGCTCATTGAGCTCGCCGACGCATTTCACCTTCCTGGTATTGGTGGTGCTCAACCTGGTGGCCGGGTTCCAGGCGCTCGGCACGCTGATGGCGGTCGGCATCATGCTGCTGCCGGCGGTCGCTGCGCGTTTCTGGGCCGAGGACGTGTCGGGAATGATCCTGATCGCCGTGCTGATCGCATTTCTGTCGAGCATGACGGGGTTGCTGCTCTCCTACTACGCCAATTTGCCGACTGGCCCCGCGATCATCCTCACCTGCGGCGTGTTCTATCTCCTTTCCATCCTGGTGGGCGCGCGCGGCGGACTGCTTTATCGCCTCGTCCCGCGCAGGCATCTGGAAGCCTGATCCCCCTCCACCCAAGGAGTGTCGCGTCATGAAGACCCGCTTTCTGATGCAGATTGGCCTCGCGGCTCTCGTCCTGATCGGCCTTTCCAGCGGCGCGGATGCGGCGGACAAGGTCAAGGCCGTGGCATCGTTCTCAATCCTCCGCGACATGGTGAAGCAAGTCGGTGGTGACCGCGTCGATGTCGTCACGCTGGTCGGGCCCAACGGCGACGCGCATGTCTATGAGCCGACACCGGCCGACGCCAAGAACCTCGCATCCTCGCAGATCCTGTTCGTCAACGGTCTTGGCTTCGAGGGCTGGATGGACCGGTTGGAGAAATCATCCGGCTTCAAGGGCAAGACGGTCGTCGCTTCGACCGGCGTCAGGCCGCGCACCATGGTCGAGGAGGAGGGCGGCGCGCCCGAAACCATCACCGACCCGCATGCCTGGCAGGATCTCGCCAACGGCAGGCTCTACGTCATCAATATCCGCGACGGACTGATCGCCGCCGATCCGGATGGCAAAGCCGTGTATGAGGCGAACGCCGCCAAATATCTCGGCGAGCTCATGCGGGAGGACGACGCGGTGAGGGGCGCGCTGGCGAAGCTGTCCAAGGACCGGCGGAAGATCATCACCAGCCACGACGCCTTCGGCTATTTCGGCGCGGCTTACGGGCTGGAGGTCATCGCCCCCGAGGGCGTGAGCACCGAGAGCGAGGCGTCGGCGCAAGACGTGGCCAAGATCATCCGCCAGATCAAGACTGAGAATATTCCTGCCGTGTTCATGGAGAACATCACCGACCACCGCCTGCTCGACCAGATCGCGCGGGAAACGAATGCCAAGATCGGCGGCGAGTTATACACCGACGCGCTGTCGGGCCCCGACGGGCCGGCGCCGACCTATCTCGACATGTTCCGGCATAATGTCGGCGCGCTGACCGCGGCGCTGTCGTCTTAGGGTTCGGGTCTCCAGCCGCTATATTTGGAAAATGCGCTCATCGTTGTCATCGCGGTGGATGGCGCTGGCGGGAGCCCTTCTGCTGGCGGCGGTCGTGGCGGATACGCTGGCGCCCGTCGCTTGGCAGGTCCGCAGCGGGCTGCATTACCTGATCGAGCATTTCGTCGCCTATTTCGCCGTTACCTTGATCCTCTGCCTTGCCTGGCCGCGACCCACTATCGTAGCGGTGTCGCTGATGGCGCTGGCCGGGCTGCTGGAGGCAGGCCAAGGGCTCACGGCCGACCGTGTCCCCGATCTGGCGACGGCATTCTGCGGCATTGCCGGCGTGCTCGTCGGGGCGCTCCTGGCCGACCTGGTCAATGGCTGGAGGCGTGCCGGGGTCCCGGCAACCCGGGCCTGAGGCCCTGGCGCGGGGCGCCAAAATCTGATGTATCCTTGCGCGCATGGATAGCTCCACGCGCAGGCACGCCATCCCGGTCAGGATCGGCAACGTCATGCTCGGCGGCGATGCGCCCATCGTCGTCCAGTCGATGACCAATACCGACACGGCCGATATCGAGGCGACGACCGCCCAGGTCACGGCGCTGGCGCGGGCGGGCTCCGAACTCGTGCGTGTCACGGTCGATCGTGCCGAGTCCGCTGCCGCGGTGCCTTACATCCGCGAGCGCTTGGACATTCTCGGCGTCGAGGCGCCGCTGATCGGCGACTTCCACTATAACGGCCACACCCTGCTGAAAGAGCATCCGGCTTGCGCGGCGGCGCTGGCCAAATACCGCATCAATCCCGGCAATGTCGGCTTCAAGGACAAGCGCGACCGGCAATTCGCCGAAATCGTCGAGATCGCGCTGCAACATGACAAGCCGGTGCGTATCGGCGTGAATTGGGGAAGCCTCGATCAGGATCTGCTCACCCGGCTGATGGACGAGAACGCGACGCTGGCCGAGCCGAAAGACGCGCGCGAGGTGATGCATGAGGCGATCGTGCAGTCGGCGCTGCTGAGCGCCGAGCGCGCCATCGAACTTGGGCTCGGGCCCGACCGCATCGTGCTGTCGGCCAAGGTTTCGGCGGTGCAGGATTTGATCGCGGTGTATGCGATGCTTGCCGCGCGCTCCGATCTCGCGCTGCATCTCGGGCTGACCGAGGCGGGCATGGGGTCGAAGGGCATCGTCGCCTCGGCGGCCGCGCTCGGCGTGCTGCTGCAGCAAGGCATCGGCGATACCATCCGCATCTCGTTGACGCCCGAGCCGAACGGCGATCGCACGCTCGAGGTGAAGGTCGCGCAGGAGCTGTTGCAGAGCATGGGCTTCCGCGCCTTCGTGCCGTTGGTCGCCGCCTGTCCAGGCTGCGGCCGCACCACCTCCACCACCTTCCAGGAGCTTGCCCGCGACATTCAGGATTTCATCCGTGACGAGATGCCGGAGTGGAAGCGCCGCTATCCCGGAGTGGAGACGCTCACCGTCGCGGTGATGGGTTGCATCGTCAACGGGCCCGGAGAGTCGAAGCATGCCGATATCGGCATCTCGCTGCCCGGCACTGGCGAGGCGCCGGCCGCGCCGGTGTTCATCGACGGCAAGAAGGAGATGACCTTGCGCGGGCCGGGTGCCGCGGCCGAGTTCAAGCAGCTGGTGCTCGACTATATCGAGCGGAGATTTGGGCAGGGCGCCATCGGCCGGGATGCGGCGGAGTAAAGAATGCGCTTAGGTTGGCTTGCATTGTTTGCGCTGATTGTCGGCTGCTCCACGGCCATGGCCCAGGACGAGGCCGAGGGGACGCCGGACTCCTGGATCGGCTGCTGGGCGCGCGTCTACGACGCCGTGCACCTCTCCAAGCATCCCGGCCAGAAGGTCTCCGCGCTGACGCTGTCGATCTCGCCGCGCGAGGGAACGAGCGGCGACGCGCCGGGGAATTATAGCGCCAAGCTCACCGCGCTGATGCGCGATAAGCCGGACACCTATTCCAATCCCGGAGGCTCCCGTTGCGTCGCATCCGGCGAGACGCTGTCGTGCTTCACCGATGGATTCTTCCTCGGCAAGTTCTCGCTCGAGCGCGCGGGCAAGAATATCAAGCTCGCCATCAGCGGCGCCGACGAGCATCTCGCGCTGGTGCCGGGCATCGACCTCAGCAGCTTCGTGGTGCTGTCAGCCGAGAACCCCGAGCATACGCTGTTTCTGCTGAACCCCGCTCCCGCCAAATCCTGCGCCAAATAGCGGCCGGCATTCGGTCTAATCGCCGGCGATCGCGGCGCTCGCAAGGTTCACCATCAGCGCCAGCACCGTGACGTTGAACACGAACGCCACCATGCTGTGCAAGATGACGGTTCTGCGAATCCGCCGCGATGTCACCATGACGTCGGCGACTTGCGCGGCGGTGCCGATGCCGAAGGAAAAATAGACGAAATCCCAATAGTCCGGCGTGGGATCGTCGGGAAACACCAAACCGCCGCCGGAGCCGTGCCGCTCGGCATAATATTCATGCGCATAGTGCAGGGCGAAGATGGTCTGGATGAAGCTCCAGGACAGTACGATGGTGACGAACAGCAGCAAGAGATCGAGCGGCTTGTGGGTGGTGTGACCGGGCGTCGAGCCGAGCGAGACGATGATGGCGACCATGCTCAACGCCGCGGTAACGATGACCAGGAACAGGATGGTCAGGCTGCCTTCGTCTTGGAGGATCGCCTCCCGCCGCATATGCGCGGTGGTGCAATGGGCGAACAACTGGAAGGTCCAACCGAGATAGAGACCGAGGCCGATATCCCAGCCCATCAGCAGATTGGTGTTGAACCCGACAGGCCATTCCTTGATGTCTCCGCCTGACGCCGAATAGTCGATGGCCGTCAGCAGAATGATGACGAGCAGGCCGGCCAAGAACGAGAGAAACAGCCGCGGGCGCACGATCACGATGCGTATCAGCCAGGGCCATCTCTTGCCGGGAAGACGCTGCGCGCGGGTCATGCGTGGGATTGAAGACCGAGTCGGGCGCCTACTCAAGCCTGCCGCTTGGCGATGAAGCGGGCCGCCTCGGCGAGCGTCGCTGCCTTGGCGCCGAACGGCGCCAGCGCCTGCGCGGCATCGTCGACCAATTCGCCGAGCCGAGCCTTCGCCGCCGCCACCCCGAGCAGGGCGACGAGAGTGGCTTTGCCGCGCGCCTCATCCTTGGCCACGGCCTTGCCGAGCGCCTCGGCGTCGCCTTGCGCATCGAGCAGATCGTCGGCGAGTTGGAAGGCTTGGCCGATGGCCGACGCATAGCGCACCAGCGCGGCGCGTTCGGACGGTTGCGCGCGGCCGAGTACGGCGCCCGCCTCGCAGGCGAAGCGGAATAAAGCGCCGGTCTTCAACGCCTGCATCTGCGCGATTTCGCTCGCGCCGAAGCCTTGCCGTTCAGGGCTGAGGTCGAGCGCCTGACCGAGTGCCATGCCGTGCCACCCGCCGGCCTTGGCGAGCAGCAGGATCAGCTCTGCGCGAATGGCGGGATCTGGATGCGTTCGCGGATCGCCCAGAATCTCGAAGGCCAGCGTCAGCAGCGCGTCGCCGGCAAGGATGGCGGTCGCCTCGTCGAAGGCGACGTGCAGCGTGGGGCGACCGCGGCGGATGGCGTCGTCGTCCATCGAGGGCAGATCGTCATGCACCAGGGAATAGCAATGCACGCATTCGAGCGCGCAAGAGGCGGAAATGGCGTCTTCCGGCGCGATGTCAAACATTCGCGCCGATTCGATGAGAAGAAACGGCCGTAAGCGCTTGCCGCCGCCCAGCGCCGCATAGCGCATGGCCTCGGCCAGCCTGGCTCCTTGCGGGGCCTCGCCGCGATTTTGGGCAAGCAGGCGGTCGAGCCGTCCTTCGACGGCTTGAGCCACGCGTTCGAGCTCTGTGAGAAGGGCCATGTTGGGGAAAGCGTGAAAATCGCGGCTCTTTGCCGCAAAAGACTCGGTAATCCTTACCCTAATACGCCGTTGCTCAAGGCGGCAACCCGGAGGTACAAGGCGGCTTATGGCAATTCAGGCGGTGTCAGGCGAGCGCGCGAGAAAGCGCAGCAGGCGGCACCCTAGGCATCCTTGGCTCCGGCGCATCGCGCGCCTCCTGCTTTTGGTCGCGGGCCTCGTTCTCCTCTCCATCGTCGTGTTCCGCTTCGTCAACCCGCCGATCACGCCGGTGATGGTGGTGGAGAAGCTGAAAGGCAACACGCTCCGGCGCGATTGGGTCCCGCTGCAAGACATCTCGCCGCAGCTTCCGCTGGCGGTGATTGCGAGCGAGGATGGCCGGTTTTGCGTGCATTGGGGTGTCGATTGGGGGGCGGTGAGAGAGGCGGTCAAGGAAGGCGGCGGCCTCAGCGGACTGCGGGGCGCCAGCACCATCCCGATGCAGACGGCCAAGAACCTCTATCTCGGGACCGGCCGCAGCTACGTCCGCAAGGCGCTCGAAGTGCCGCTCGCTTATGTCATGTCCGCGCTGTGGCCGAAGCAGCGAATGATGGAGGTCTATCTCAACGTCGCGCAGTTCGGTCCGGGCATTTTCGGGGCGGAGGCCGCGAGCCAGTACTATTTCCATAAGGGCGCGGGCCAGCTTACTCGCCACGAAGCCGTGCTGCTTGCCGCCGCGCTGCCCAATCCGCGCTTCAGAAATCCGGCCAGGCAAAGCCGGCGGGCTCTCGTCATCGCCAGAGCGGTCGAGCGGCGCATGCCGGTCATGGTGCAGCGTTCGGGCTGCGTCCTGCCGCCGCGATAAAGGCGCCATTATTAGCGATCGGCCCCTGGCCACGCTTGCGGATTGCCCCTATAAGGGCGGGCTCGAAGGCCCGTCAGGGGCCGCTGACAGGATTTGCACCATGGCTGTACCCAAAAGAAAAACCTCGCGCATGAAGCGCGGTAATCGGCGGGCCCACGACAAGCTCGCGGCGCCGACCTATGTCGAGGACAAGGATTCAGGCGAGCTGCGCCGGCCGCATCACATCGATCTCAAATCGGGCCGCTATCGTGGCCGCCAGGTGCTCGACGTCAAGGAAGAGGCGTAAGCCCCAAGGCTGAACGGCCGCTTTGGGGACGGAGGGTTCGCCAGTGTCAATGGAACCTCAGCCCGAAAGCAAGCTCGTGCAGCGGCGCGTGCGGCGAAGCTGGATCTCATCACTGCCGCTCCTGATCATCCCGCTGCTGGCTTATGTGGGCTTCGCCGCCGCGGGCGCGGATTTCGTCACGTCCCGCTTCGACGTCACGCTGCCGTCGGGAGGCGTCTGGCATATCGCGCTCGGCGACATTCTTCTGGTTATCGCCCTCGGGTTGCTCTTCTTCGAGATCCTGAAGGCGACGCGAACCGGCGGTGCGACGGTTGTCGACCATGCGTTCTCGATGATCGTGTTCGTGGTCTGCCTGATCCTGTTCCTGGTTTGGGACAGAGCAGCGAGCTCCACTTTCTTTCTACTGATGCTGATGGCGATGATCGACGTGATCGCAGGCTTCTCCGTCACCATCAACGCCGCGCGGCGCGAGCGCGGCTCGCAAGGTTTCATCAACCAATCCTAACGAAATGCTCAACGGCACCTGTCGCTAGTGTGTGCCGCGCACCATCTCGCTAGAGATAGTGGGCTGGCTTTCGCCTTTCTTAAGCGTTGCTGCTTAGGGTCTGCGCCAACAAGCGAGGCGCCAGAATGCGCCCACCGAAGCGATGGGGGCCGTCAGTTGAGCGCATCGTCTAAGGAACTTGCCGAGATAGATCCCCACGGCGCGGGAAGCCCAGCCTTCGGCGAGGATGACGATGACCCCCCTGTTGCGTCCCCGCTAGCGCTTGAAGATATCCTCACCACGATCCACGAAACCGTCTATCGCTGGGACTTTGCCAGCGACCGGATCGACTGGGCGGTCAACGCGGAAACCGTGCTCGGCGTCGCCGATGCCGACCAGATCGGCAAGGGACGCGCCTTTGTGCTCCTCGTCGACCCGGAGCATGCCGGCTCGCGTTATGACGGGATCACCGGCGGTCCACATGCCCCGCCCGAGACGGAGCTGCGCTACTGCCTCCGCTATCAATTCCTTCCCGAGGGACGCCGCGGCCGTGTCGCGGTGTGGGTCGAGGATACCGGGGTTTGCACGATCGACGCCGAATCGCGACCACGTTTGGCGCAAGGCACGCTCAGGGTCATCGACAATCGCCGCCGCGACCAGGAAGAGCGGCTGCTTTATCTCGGCAATCACGACGAGCTCACCGGCCAGCTCAACCGCACCAGGCTGACCGAGGAACTGAGCCGGTTTCTCAGCACCGCGGGACGAAAGCCTAGCAAGGGCGCCTTCCTGCTTGCCGGCGTCAACGATCTCACGCTGATCAACGAGACCTACGGCTATGACGTCGGCGACGAGGTGATCACCATTGCCGGCCGGCGCATCAGCCGCGCGTTGCGTGGCAAGGACTGCATCGGCCGCTTCTCCTCGAACAAGTTCGGCATCGTGCTGGAGGATTGCGGCGCCGAGGGTGCCGAGGTTATCGCTCGGCGGATCATGGCGGCGGTGCGCGACAGTGTGATCGACACCAGCGTGGGCGCGGTGGCAACCACCCTCTCGGTCGGCGCGGTGCTGCTGCCGCAGCATGCCGGCAATTCGCAAACCGCGATCGCCCGCGCTCTCCAGGCGCTCGATCTCGCCCGCCACAGCCTCAGCGACCGCCTCACCCTCTACAAGCACTGCGAGCGGCGCGACTCGGAGCGCCGACGCGCCGTTGGCGTCGCCGACGAGGTGGTGCGTGCGCTCAACGACCGCCGCATGATCATGGCGCTACAGCCGATCGTTACCTCGCGCAGCCACGAGCCCGAGCTTTACGAGTGCTTGTTGCGCATGAGGCGGCTCGACGGCACGATCGCCTCCGCCTCGGAATTCATCCCCGTGGCCGAGCAATTTGGGCTCGCCAAGCTGGTCGACCACCGCGCGCTGGAGCTTGCCATCGAGCTTCTGCACTCGGCGCCGGACATCAAGCTCGCGCTCAACGTCTCGGCGGCGACCGCGACGGATCCGCAATGGTTGCAAGGGCTCGAGGTCCACTTCGGCAAGGGGACGGGTCTCGCCGAACGCCTCACCATCGAGATCACCGAGACCGCCGCCATTTCCGATCTGCAAGAGACCGCTAAATTCGTGGCGGCGCTCAAGGCGCTCGGCTGCCGCGTGGCGCTCGACGATTTCGGCGCGGGCTATACGTCGTTCCGCAATCTCCGGCTGCTCGGCGTCGACATGGTCAAGATCGACGGTTCCTTCATCCAGAATCTCGGCGCCCAGGCCGAGGACGAGCTGTTCGTGCGCACGCTGATCGACCTCGCCAAGAGCTTCGGTATCACCACCGTGGGCGAGTGGGTGGGCGACGAGAAGACGGCAAAGCTGCTGGAGAAGGCGGGCGTGTCCTACATGCAGGGCTATTTCTTCGGTGCGCCGGAGCTCGCCAGGGACGAACCGCCTGCGCGCCGGCCCGCCGCCAAATAGGCGGGAGATCAGCCCGCGAGCCGTGCGGCGAGCGCCATCAGCTCGACGTCATGGATGCCCGCCTCTTCGAGATGACGGACCGTGTTCAGCACATAATCGAGATTGGTGCCCGACAGGCCTGTTGCCGAGCGCACGAGCTGCGCCTGAATTTCGGTCGACAGCCTGCCGGCGTATTGCGGGTGGCCGCGATCGACGATGTAGCACAGCGCCTCAAGCTCGCGGCCTGAGCCGTCGAGCAGGCTGACCGACCTCTTCGCCTCGAGATAGACGTCGGTGATCTGCTCTCGCTCGCGCAGATAGGCAAGCGTCGCTTCGCTTCGCTCAGCGGCCACACGGAACGCGACGCCACGGCAGGCCCCGCCTTCGTCGAGGCCGAGCACGAGACCCGGGTTCTCCTGCGTGCCGCGATGATGGAAGGAATAGATGCACAGCGACCGGTGCGCGCCGATTAGCGCCGCCGGCGCTTGCTCGCTGAAGTCGAAGCCGGGGCGCCACATCAGCGAGCCGTAGCCGAACACCCAAAGCTCAGCCGGCTCCCGCTCAATCCTCATGGCCGTGCGGGCGGCCGAAATCGGCCGCATCCGTATCCTGACCCGCCTCGATGATGCCGCGGCGGATGGCGCGGGTGCGGGTGAACTGCTCGTACAGCGCCTCGCCGTCGCCGCGCCTGATGGCTTTGGTCAGGGCCGAGATGTCCTCGTTGAAGCGGCCAAGCATTTCCAACACGCCGTCTTTGTTGGCGAGGAAGATATCGCGCCACATAGTCGGATCGGAGGCGGCGATACGGGTGAAGTCGCGGAAACCGCCGGCGGAGAATTTCAGCACTTCCGAGCGCGTCACCGTCTCGAGCTCGTCGGCGGTGCCGACGATGGTGTAGGCGATCAGATGCGGCAGATGACTGGTGACAGCGAGCACGAGGTCATGATGATCGGGCGTCATGGTTTCGACGTTGGCGCCGAGCAGACGCCAGAAGGCGGCGAGCCTGTCCACGGCCTCAGCGTCGCTGCCTTCCGGCGGCGTCAGGATGCACCAGCGGTTCTCGAACAGTTCGGCAAAACCCGCATCGGGACCGGAATGCTCGGTGCCGGCGACCGGATGGGCCGGCACGAAATGGACGGTTTTCGGCAGATGCGGACCCATGTCCCGCACCACCGAGCCCTTCACCGAACCCACATCCGAAACCGTGGCGCCGGCTTTGAGGTGCGGGCCAATCTCCTCGGCGACCGGGCCGCAAACGCCCACCGGAACGCAGACGATGACGAGATCGGCGCCTGCGACGGCCTGCGCGTTGGTCTCGGTCACCGTGTCGGCGAGGTCGAGTTCGACGACGCGCTTACGCGTCCTCGGCGAATGCGCGGAGGCCACGATCTTGCGCACGGCGCCTTTTGCGCGCGCGGCACGAGCAATGGATGAGCCGATCAGCCCCATCCCGATGATGGCGAGCGTGTCGAATAGAGGTTTGGTCATCAGCGGGCCGCGCCGTTGGCGCCCATGAACGAGGTCAGCGCGTCGAGGACGGCGCGATTCTCCTCCTCGCTGCCGATGGTCATGCGCAGCGCGTCGGGAAGGCCGTACTCCTCCACGCGCCGCAAGATGATGCGCCGCTCATGCAGAAATTTGTCGGCGGCTTGCGCCGACTTGCCGTTCCCCTTGGTGAAATGCAACAGGAGAAAATTCGCCGCACTCGGCGTCACGCCGATGCCGATGGCGGAAAGCGCCGCGGTTATGCGCCCAAGCCACAGCTCGTTATGCTCGACGGCGCGTTGCACCCAAGCCTGGTCGGCGAGCGCGGCGACGCCGGCAGCGATCGCCGGGCCCGAGACGTTGAACGGCCCCCTGATGCGGTTCAGCGCGTCGGCGATCCCGGTCGGGCAGTAGACCCAGCCGATGCGCAGGGACGCCAGCCCGTAGATCTTGGAGAAGGTGCGCGTCATCACGGTGTTGTGCGTGGTGGCGACCAGCTCGATGCCGGCCTCGTAATCGTTCTTGCGCACATATTCGGCGTAAGCCGCGTCGAGCACGAGCAGCACATCGTCGGGGAGGCCGGCGCGAAGCCGCTTCACCTCGTCGAAGGCGAGATAGGTGCCAGTGGGGTTGTTCGGATTGGCGATGAACACCACGCGCGTTCGCTCACTCACGCAAGCGAGGATGGCGTCGACATCGCTGGTTAGGTCGGTCTCGGGCGCGACCACCGGCGTCGCGCCGCGTCCCATGATGGCGATTTTGTAGACCAGGAAACCGTGGCGGCTATAGATCGCCTCGTCGCCCGGCCCGAGATAGGCGCTGGCGATGAGATTGAGCAGCTCGTCGGAGCCCGAGCCGCAGACGATGCGCGCGGGATCGAGCCCGTACAGCTTGGCGATCGCGTCGCGCAAAGGCCGCGCCGAGCCGTCCGGGTAGCGCGACAGCGATTGGGCGCACGCGAGGTAGGCCTCGACCGCCTTAGGCGAGGGCCCGAATGGCGTCTCGTTGGAGGAGAGCTTGATCACCGGGTGCGCGCCAGCGAGCGCGCTCGTGCCGGGCACGTAAGGCGCGATGTCGAGAACGCCTGGACGCGGGCTCAAGCCCCGCTTGGCGGCGGCCATCCGGTTTTGCTCCTGGCTTTGCGGCTAGCGAAGCGCCTCTCATAGGGCCAATCCTCTTGCCAAGGCAAAGAAAAGATTGACTTTAGACGGTAAGCTCCTAGCTAACGCCGAATTGTGGAATTTGGAGTTAAGGTGCCCTTCGAGGCCCCTTAGCGAGTGGGAACGATGAGCGAAACGCCGACGGCGGAAGCCTTCACCGATCATTCCTTGCGGCTGGCGCAGATCGCCAACCCGCAAAGCGAGATCGTGCATTTCCCGGCGCACGAGCCGCTGAAGCTCGACTGCGGCGTCGAGCTCGCGCCGTTCTCAATCGCCTACCAGACCTACGGCGTGCTGAACGCGGCGAAATCGAATGTCGTGCTGGTCTGCCACGCGCTGACCGGCGATCAGCATGTGGCCAACATCCATCCCGTCACCGGCAAGCCCGGCTGGTGGGAGACCATGGTCGGCCCGGGCAAGCCGATCGACACCAACCGCTACTTCGTGCTCTGCGCCAACGTGATCGGCGGCTGCATGGGCTCTACCGGTCCGAGCTCGATCAATCCGGCCACCGGACACGCCTACGGCCTCGACTTCCCCGTCATCACCGTGCGCGACATGGTTCGCGCGCAGGCGCGGCTGCTCGATCATCTCGGCATCGCCGACGTGCTGTCGGTGCTCGGCGGCTCGATGGGCGGCATGCAGGTACTGGAATGGGCCGCGACCTACAAGGACCGCGTGTTCTCCGCCGTGCCGATCGCCTGCGCGGCGCGCCACTCCTCGCAGAACATCGCCTTCCATGAGGTCGGCCGCCAGGCGGTGATGGCCGATCCCGAATGGTGTCAGGGCCGCTATCTCGACGAGGGCAGGTCCCCGCGCAAGGGCCTCGCCGTCGCGCGCATGGCCGCGCACATCACCTACATGTCCGACGATGCGCTGCATACGAAGTTCGGCCGCAATCTCCAGGATCGGGAGAAGGTCACGTTCGGCTTCGACGCCGACTTCCAGGTGGAGAGCTATCTGCGCCATCAGGGGCTGAGCTTTGTCGACCGCTTCGACGCCAACTCCTATCTCTACATCACCCGGGCGATGGACTATTTCGACCTCGCCGCCGACCACGGCGGCGTGCTGGCCAATGCCTTCGTCGGCACCAAGACGCGCTTTTGCCTGGTCTCCTTCACCAGCGATTGGCTGTTCCCCACCGAGGAGAGCCGCGAGATCGTGCATGCGCTTAACGCGGTCGCCGCCGATGTCAGCTTCGTCGAGCTCAAGACCGAGAGCGGCCACGACTCCTTCCTGTTGCATGAGCCGGAGCTGTTCGACACGATCCGCGGCTTCCTGAGCGCCGCTGCGCTGAAGCGCGGTGTGGTGGGGCCTGAAGGATGGCTGCCATGAACGTCAACCTGCCGCCGCATCTCCTCCGCGCGGGCGAGACGAGCCGCGTCGATCTGTTGCTCATCGCCGAGATGGTGAAGCCGGGCGCGCGCGTGCTCGATATCGGCTGCGGCGACGGCACGCTGCTCAAACTCTTGGCGGAGAAGCGCGAGGTGGAGGGGCGTGGCATCGAGCTGAGCCAGGCGGGGGTGAATTCCTGCGTGGCGCGAGGGCTATCGGTGATCCAAGGCGACGCCGATACCGACCTCGTGCATTATCCGGACCTCGCCTTCGACTACGCCATTCTGTCGCAGACCATCCAGGCGACCTATTCGCCGCGGCATGTGCTCGAGCAGCTGTTGCGCATCGGCAAGCACGCGATCGTGTCGTTTCCGAATTTCGGGCATTGGCGCGTACGCGCCGGGTTGATGTTCGGCGGCAGGATGCCGAAGACCGACAATCTCCCCGAGCGCTGGTACGACACGCCTAACATCCATCTCTGCACCATCAAGGATTTCCGCGGGCTGTGCGAGGATATCGGCGCCAAGGTCGAGCGCGCGGTGGCGCTCAACGCCTATGGGCGGAAGCTTGGCGTCTCCATGCCAACCTTCGCGCAAAATCTGTTTGGCGAGCAGGCGGTATTCCTACTGTCGCGCTAGCCCTTTGCGCGGAGTCACGCCAGCGGGGACCGGGATGATGCGGCGGTGCTTCACTTTGCGCAGCTCGCGCAACGGCACGGCGGCATAGACCTGCTTGGTCGCCTCGACCAGGATCACGCCGGAGAAGGTCGGCCACAGCACGAGCCCGAGCCGCTCCCAGAACATCGGCCATTTCAGCAGGATGCGCCAGTTGAAGGGCGGCATGTACAGCGCGTATTCCCATTCCTCCGGCGAAAACATGGCCTCCTTGAGCAGCTTGGTGAGTTGGCGGCGGCTGAACGGGCTGCCATAGCCGAACGGCGTGGTGTCGACGCGCGCCCAAAGCCCGCGGCGATTGGGCACGACGACCAGCAGCCGGCCGTTCGGCTTCAACACGCGCCACATCTCGCGCAGCAGCGCGCGCGATTTCTCCGACCATTCCAGCATATGCACCAGCAGCAGCCGGTCGGCGGCTTCGTCGTCGAGCGGGAGTTCGGTCTCCTCGACCAGCACGCTGGAAGCGAGACCCTGCTCGGGCCAGGCGATCGCGCCGAGCTCGACCGGCATCAGCGCGCCGCAGGGCCGCGCCTCGGTCCTGAACAAGGCAAGGTACGGTGCGGCGAAGCCGAGCCCGAACACGCTCATGCCTTTGAGATCGCTGAACCGCGCCCTGATGCGCGCACCAAGCAGCCGGCGCACCACGATGCCCAACGGGCAGGTGTAAAAATCCTTGAGATCGATGGCGTCCAGGTGCATGGACCGATCCTGACGCGATTAGCGTTTAGAGTTCGTTCTCGACTTCCTGCGCTCGCATTTCAATCCCTTTGGCGAAGGTGCTAGGTTGCGCGCCGTTAGGGAGCGAGCAACCAAAGAGTAGATCATGGCGAAACTCGAAGTTCACCAATTCCCGACGCGCAGCGACAATTACGGCGTCTTGCTACACGATCCAGAAACCGAGGCCACCGCCGCGATCGATGCGCCCGATGCGGAGGAGCTGCTTGCGGCGCTGCACGAGAAGGGTTGGACGCTCACCCACATCCTCACCACGCACCATCATCACGACCACACCGCCGGCAACGCCATCGTCAAGCGCATGACCGGCTGCACCATCGTCGGCCCCGCCAAGGAGGCGGCCTCGATCCCCGGCATCGATATCGAGGTCAAGGACGGCGACAGGGTGGAGATCGGCGGCGCGAAGGGGAGGGTGATCGAGACGCCCGGACATACTAAGGGCCATGTCAGTTATTATTTCCCGGAGAGCGGGATCGTCTGTGTCGGCGACACGCTGTTCTCGGTCGGTTGCGGCAAGCTGCTCGAGGGCGACGCCAAGATGATGTGGTCCTCGCTGAAGAAGCTGATGGCGCTGCCGCCGGAGACCGCGCTCTATTGCGGCCACGAATATACCAACAACAATTGCCGCTTCGCGCTGACGGTGGAGCCCGAGAACGAGGCGCTGCGCGCCCGCGCCGCGGAGGCCGCCGCGCTTGCCGAAGAAGACGAGCCCGCGCTGCCCACCACCATCGCGCAGGAGCTTGCCACCAATCCGTTCCTGCGCCCGTCGAGCCCCGATATCCAGAAGCGGCTCGGCATGGAGGGAAGGGAGCTCTACGAGATCTTCGGCGAGATCCGCAAACGCAAAGACCGGTTCTGAAGCGTGTCGGCACCGCTCACGGCCGACGACGTCATCAAGCAACTCGAGCTGAAGCCGCATCCCGAAGGCGGCTGGTTCCGCGAGACCTTCCGCGACGAGACCGGCCCGCATGGCCGCGCGCACTCGACCGCGATCCTGTTTCTGTTGAAGGCCGGCGAGATCTCGCACTGGCATCGGGTCGACGCCGCGGAGCTGTGGCATTGGTATGGCGGCGCGCCGCTGCTGCTCGAAATCAAGGACGGCGAGACGCGCCATGAATATCGGCTCGGGGCAAACCTGCTGGCCGGCGAGCACCCACAAGGCCTGGTGCCGGCACGTGCTTGGCAGACCGCGCGAAGTCTGGGGCCTTGGACGCTGCTCGGCTGCACCGTCGCGCCAGGTTTCGACTTCGCCGGTTTCGAACTGGCGCCCGAGGGCTTCCAACCCTAATCCATGAATTGGCCGCCATTGATGGTCAGCGTCGAGCCGGTGATCCAGGCCGCTTCGTCGGCGGCGAGGAACACCGCGCAGCGCGCGACCTCGTCCGCTTCGCCGAGGCGGCCCACGGGGATCTGGCCGACAATCGCCTTCATCACGTCCTCCGAGACGCCCGCGAGCAGGTCGGTCTTCACATAGCCCGGCGCGATGGCGTTGACGGTGATGCCCTTGCGCGCGCTCTCGAGCGCGAGCGCGCGGGTGAAGCCGATCACGCCGGCCTTGGCCGAGCAGTAATTGGCAAGCCCAAGCTGGCCCTTCTGTCCGTTGATCGAACTGATATTGATGACGCGGCCGAAGCCCCGCTCGCGCATGCCGTTGATCACCGGGCGGGTCTGGTTGAACAGCGAATCGAGATTGGTGCGGATCACCTGCTCCCACTGCTCGTGCGTCATTTTCTGCAGCATGGCGTCGCGCGAGATGCCGGCATTGTTGACCAGCACCTCGATCGGGCCGACCTCGTTCTCGACATTGACGATCCCTTGTTCCGCGGCGACGTAATCGCCCACGTCCCATTTGAACACCGGGATCTTGGTCTCCTTCTTGAAGGCGTTGGCCGCGTCGTCGTTGCCGCCGTAATTGGCGGCGACGTTATAGCCCGCGTGCTTCAGAGCCTTGCAGATCGCAGCGCCAATGCCGCGCGTTCCTCCCGTGACGAGAGCCACTCTTCCCATGCCTTCCTCCCTAAAGAAGCGCTCTTCGGCGCCTGGTTCGAAATTCAATGCGAGAAGTCCCCCGCGAAGACCTCGCGGGGGGATGCAATATAGAACGCGAGCGAGGAGCGATTACTCCCGCTCGACGCACATGGCGATGCCCATGCCGCCGCCGATGCAGAGCGTGGCGAGGCCCTTCTTGGCGTCGCGTTTCTGCATCTCGTGCAGCAAGGTGACGAGCACGCGCGCGCCAGAGGCGCCGATCGGATGACCGATGGCGATGGCGCCGCCATTGACGTTGACCTTGGCGGTATCCCAGCCGACATCCTTGTTGACGGCGATGGCTTGCGCGGCGAACGCCTCGTTGGCCTCGATCAGGTCGAGGTCGCTAGGCTTCCAGCCCGCCTTCTCCATCGCCTTGCGCGACGCGGGGATCGGGCCCGAACCCATCAACTTGGGATCGACGCCGGCGGTCGCCCAAGAGGCGATGCGGGCGAGTGGCTTCAGCCCGCGCTTCTTGGCTTCCTTGGCGGTCATCAGCACCACCGCCGCGGCGCCGTCATTGATGCCCGAGGCGTTGGCTGCGGTGACCGTGCCTTCCTTGTCGAAGGCAGGCTTGAGCTTCGCCGCATCCTCGACCTTGGCGCCGTCGCGGATATATTCGTCCTCGGCCACTACGGTTTCGCCTTTGCGCGTCTTGACGGTGACGGGAGCGATCTCGTCCTTGAACTTGCCGGCTTTCTTGGCGGCCTCGGCCTTGTTCTGTGAGGCGGTGGCGAATTTATCCTGCTCCTCGCGGGTGATCTGCCATTGGCGGGCGACGTTCTCGGCCGTCACGCCCATATGGTAGCCGTTGAAAATGTCCCACAGCCCGTCCTTGATCATGCAGTCGACGAGTTCCAAGTTGCCCATTTTCTGCCCGTTGCGCAGATGGGCGACATGCGGCGACATACTCATGCTCTCTTGACCGCCGGCGACCACGATGTCGGCAGCGCCGGTCTCGATCTGCTGGGCGCCGAGGGCAACGGCCCTGAGGCCAGAGCCGCACACCTGGTTGATGCCGAAGGCGGTCGCGTCGATGGGCACGCCGGCGGCCATCGCCGCCTGCCGCGCCGGGTTCATACCTTGACCGGCCGGAAGCACTTGACCCATGATCACTTCATCGACATCGGCCGGATCGACCTTGGCACGGTCCAATGCGGCCTTGATGGCGACCTGGCCCAGGGCATGCGCCGGCAGGCTCGACAGCGAGCCGTTAAAGGAGCCAACCGGCGTCCGCGCCGCGCTGACGATGACAATCGCTTCCTCTTTCATACTTCGCTCCACTTCCCACGGGACCCAAGGTCATAACGTAGTGATTCCTGCAATGGAAGCCTACGGTTGGGACCCCGTTAAGGCTCACGGCAAAGCCTCTGGTGCTGCGCACAAAGAACGTGCTACTGATTTCGCAGTTGCGGCATGAAGCAACCTTGGGCGGGCGCCCAAGGCGTAGGAGCGCTAGACACGTGGCAAGGGACGCCGAACAGGAGAGCCGGCCGGTCATCATCAAGAAATACGCGAACCGCAGGCTCTACAATACCGATACAAGCACCTATGTGACGCTCGAGGACCTGGCCGAAATGGTGCGGGGCGAGCGCGACTTCGTCGTTTACGACGCCAAAACCGGCGAAGACCTGACCCATTCGGTCCTGACACAGATCATCGTCGAACAGGAAAGCAGGGGCACGAACCTCCTGCCAATCGGCTTCCTGCGGCAGTTGATCCGCTTTTACGGCGACAGCATGCAGAAGCTGGTGCCGAGCTACCTCGAGTTCAGCCTCGATTCGCTGACCCGCCAGCAGGAGCAATACCGCCGCAGATTCGCCCACACCTTCGGCACTGCCGCATTCGAAGCGATGCAGGAGCAGGTGCGCAAGAATTTCGCCGCGTTCGAGCGCGCGCTCGGCCTGTTCACGCCGTTCACGAAGGCTGACGGTTCGACGGCGATCGGTACCGCCGCGGAGGCGCAGGCCGAAAAGACCGAAGGCAAGCTGGCGGCAAACAGCAAGCCGAACGAGGACGAGATCGCCACGCTCAAGGCCGAGCTTACGGCCATGCAACAGCGACTCGAGCAACTCTCCCGCCGCTAAATTTCTTCCGGGTACGGGGTCTTACGGATAGACTGGGCCCCGGCTGGGCGGGTAATACGCAAACTCGTCAAAAGGGGGACTTACCGTGGTCGCAGGAGTGTCTGTAGCAGCGAAAGCAGCGGCGGAAACGTCCGAGCCTGAGCGCAAGAACTTGATGCGCGGTGTGGGTCGGCGCGCCGATCTGCATGCCCTGGCCGAAACGACGGACATCGACGGCTATGCCTGGCCCGCGCAGGGCCTGCTTGCCGGCATCCCCGCAGCCATCGACTTCGCGAACCGACTGCTCGAGGCGAAGCGTTCCGAGAGCAAGACGGACCCGCGCACCTTCCGCGGTGCCGATCTGCTGGCCGCGACGAGCTACGAAGAGGCTCCGGCGCTGTTCGACCTCGCGCTCTCCGATGAGATGCTTCAGATCGCCGCCGACTATATGGGCGAGATCCCCGTGTTGGCGAAGCCGCGGCTGTGGTGGACCAAGCCCGAGGCCTACGGTCCTGGCGGCCCGCAACTATTCCATATCGGCGCCCGCGCCCGGCCTGTCGTCGTGCGCCAGGCCAAGTTCATGATCGCAATGAGCGACGTCGACGAGAGCAGCGGCCCCTTCACTTTCCTGCCGCTGAACATCTCGCAGGAGATCGTCCGGGCCCTCGACTATCAGATGGGCGAGGAAGTCCCCGACGAGGTGATCTTCAAATACGCCAAGCCGTCCGACGTGCGGCGCTTTACCGGAAAGGCGGGTACCGGCATTTTTGTCGATACCTCGCGCTGCTTCCATTTCGGACGCCGTCAGCAAAGCAAAGAGCGGCTGATGCTGATGATCCAGTACAAATGGAAGAAAGACGTTCCGATCACCGACCGCGTCGAGCGCAGCCCGGCGTTCTACGAGAAATATGGCGACGATCCGATGCGGTCGCTGATCGTGCCGGTCTGGTAGCGGCGAGCCTGAACAGGGATTCGGTGCCCCGCCTTACCCCAGCATGCCTCGGTCCAACGCCATCTTGCGCAGCCGCGCATCCGTGCTCTTGATGGGAAACAGCTTCGGCGTGGTGGTGACCTCGGTGAAATCGGTCCGCAGCGCGCCGGTATAGCCGAGCATCAGCTGGTAGCGGGGCTTCACCGAGTTGCGGCTGCCGTAGTGAAAGCAGCCGGACGACTCGATGAACAGAACGGAACCCCGGGCACCGACAAACTCGATGACGTCCTTGCGGTCGACGACGGAATAGACCGCCTCATCGGGCATACGATAGGGCACGCCGCGGCTCCAATAGCCCAGCTCCTTCGCTGCGCGCTGCGAAACCGAGCGGGGCAGGAAGGTGAGCGGCCCGTGCTCGTGCGTGGTGTCCCGCAGCAGCACGATCACGTACAAATTCGGCAGCGAATATGGGTCGATGTGATAGAGCTGGCTGTCCTTCGGTCGGGTCGGGTCGGTGTCGAAAGCCTCGCTGGATTCGACGAAGCGAATCCCCGGCGGCGCCGTCGTCGACATGATCGGGACGCTTTGCAGCGTGTCGCCCACCGGCGCCAGGATGTCGCTCGACGTGGCGAAGTCGAGGAAGGCCGGGTATCGCCGCACATAGTCCTCGGTCCAGATGTTCTGGAAGAAACTGCGATATTGGCGCCTGACGACGCCAGAGCGCTCCTTGATGATCTCTTCCGAGACGTCGAGGATGCGGTCGAGATGCGGGAAGGACATCGACGTGTCGATGGCATAGCCGTCCTTCAGCTCGATGCGCGGGCGCGTGAGGACCCCATTCTCCGCCAGCAGCGCCTCGAATTGCTCGCGGTAAAGCCGGCTGCGCCAGGCATGCTGCCGGCGATATTTCACCCAGTTGTAGTCGCGCGCGAGCCGCATCGTGGTGGCGATGCCGAGCGCCGACATGTGGTCGTCCTGCAACCGCTTCGCCAAGGGGCGGAAGATGTTATCCAGCGTGGATTTGCGTCGCTTGGCAGGAGCGCCAAGGACATGACTCGCCAACGGCATACTCTGCGTCATGACTTTCCCCCCGGAAGCATTGCCCGTCACTCGCGCGCGGCAAGGCCCGCATCTAGACTAGCCGCTTGGGCGGGCGGCGACCATCCCGAAGCGGACGCGCCATTGGTGCCCCGCCGGGCGAGGCCCTAGCCCTAGCGGGTGCTCACCCAGGCCCGCGATAGACCGTCTGCTGGCGCGTGAAAAATTCCAGGTCGAACCGGCCGTGCTCCGGCGGCCCAAGGCCCGAACTCTTCCAGCCGCCGAACGGCGCATCGACATCGGCGCCCGAGGTGGATTGATTGATCTTGAGAATGCCGGCCTCGGCCTCGTCGAGAAATGTTTGCACGATGTCCGGAGCGGTGGCGAACAAGGCGGCGGCAAGTCCCTGGCGCACGCCGTTCATCAGGGCAATGGCGTGGGGGAAATCGCGCGCGGTCTGCATGACGAGGACCGGGCCGAAACTTTCCTCTTGCACGATCTCGCTGTCGGGGTCTTCGCAAGCGAGGATGGTGGGCGGGTAGAATAGGCGCTCAGGTCGCTCCCCGTTGGACGGCGTCTCGCCAAGCGGCAGGATCGGCGGACAATGCTTGACAGCCCGCGCCACCACAGACGCGACGCGATCGCGATGCTTCACGCTCACCATCGGGCCGATGTCGGTCTCGGGGTTGGAAGGATCGCCCCAGCGCAGGGCGGCGGTCGCTTCGATCAGCATGGGCAGGAATCTCTCGCGCACGCTCGCATGCACGATCACCCGGCGATTGGCGGTGCAGCGCTGGCCGGCCATTTCGAAGGCTCCGGCGGCGAGCTTGCGTGCCGCGTCCTTAAGATCGGCGTCGGACCAAACGATGGCCGCGTTGTTGCCGCCGAGCTCGGCCTGGAGCGCGATGCGGCGCCGGCCGCAAATTTCCTGGGCGGCGTAACCCGCCAGCGACCCTCCGGTCAGCGTCACCGCGCCAACTGTTGCATCGGCCATGATCGCCATGCCTTCGCGCTCACCGCCCTCGATCAACTGCACCAGCCCTTCCGGCCACCCGGCCTCGGCGAGGCATTCGACCAGCCGGCGCGAGACGGCCCGCGCTTCGGGTGCGGGCTTCCACACGACGGCATTGCCATAAAGCACGGCGGGCGCGATCTTGCCGATTGGCAGGTAGATCGGGTTGTTCCACGGCGTGATGGCGGCGACCACGCCGTGCGGGCGACGCCTGTCGGCATAACCCGCGCCATTTGCCGCCGCCGCGCTCGCCTCGCCGGCGCGTTCGGCAAGCGCGCCCAACATGGCGACAACGGACTCCACCTCGCGCCGCCCGAATTTGAGCGGCTTGCCGAGCTCTTCGGCCATCAGTGCGGCGAAGAGCTCGATCACTTGCGACAGCACGCCCGCGAGGTGGCGCATCAGCTCGGCGCGTTCGGTGGGCGCGCTATCGCGCCATGACTTGGCCGCGGCGGAAGCGGCCGCGATCGGCTCGATCATGCGCGAGGGTTGGGCGTCCTGTGCGGGCTTGCTTGCGCCCGGGCCGAACAGTTCTATTAGCTCGCCATTCGACAGAAATTCGATGCCGCGCGCCTTGAAGTAGCGGCGCGTCGCGGCGGCATGCAGGGGATCGTCGCTTCCCACCGAGTCGGCGGCGATGATGACCGTGAGCCCGGCCTGCCAGGCATCGAGCGCGAACTGGCGCACGCAGGCATGCGTCTTGACCCCGGCGATGACGACAGTGTCCCGGCCGAGTCCTGCGACGAAGGCGGCGACATCCGGCGTGCTGAATCCGGATTTATGCACGATCGGTTCGTCGTGGCGCGGAGCGAGAGATGCAGGCGGCGCGTGGCCTTCCGTCCCCGCTTCGCATTGCCAAAGCCCCTCGCGCTTCCAATGCGCCATGCGATTGTCGGGCTCGCGGGTGACCGTGGTCCAGACATGCGCCACCGGCACGGCTTGCGCGCGGGCTACGGCGAGGAGCGCCGCGGCGCCATCCACCACGCTCCCGGCAGCCGGATCAAGTTGAGGGGACTTCAGATAATCCTGTTGCAGGTCAACTAGGACGAGCAGCGGCTTCATTACCGATACTCTCGCCCGCCGACTTGTCTCGCGCTTCCACGATCTCGCTGGCGCGCTGCGCCACGCGGGAGGCCATCTCCTTGGTGCCGATCGTCGGCGTGCCGGGCATGGCGACGTCGTCGGTCCGCCAGCCCTCGGCCCATACCGAGCGTACCGCCTCTTCCATGATGGCGGCCTCGCGATGGAGCCCCAAGCTCTCGCGCAACAACATCGCCAGCGAGAAAATCTGGCCGGCGGGATTGGCGCGATCGGTGCCGGCGAGGTCGAAGGCGGCGCCGTGATTGGTCTGATAGACGGCGTTGCCGGCCTCGTCGTAATTGCCAGAGAAGGATGCGCCGCGCGATCCCAGCAGGGCTGCACCGAGATCGGCCAAGATGTCGCCGAACAGGTTCGGCGCGGCGATCACGTCGAAAATTTGCGGCTCACGGATCAGCCGGTAAGCCATCAGGTCGATGTCGACCATGCGGTACTGGATGCCGTGTTGCTTGGCGGCGTCGTCGGCGCAGGCCTGCCACAGCCTGCTGATCGACGGGATGCCGGATTCCTTCCACACCACGGTCAAATCGCCGCTTCGCTCTTTGGCCAAACGGGCCGCAGCCTGAATGAAGCGGCACACCTGGTCCTCGGTATAGGTGAAGTTGTGGCGGGCCAGCCGGTTGCCGGGCGCGTCGTCCTCGTCCTGCCAAGAACCTTGATAGATGCCGCCGGAATTCTCGCGCGCGATGAGCAGGTCGAGCTTGCGCCCTCCATCGGATCGCGGAAAGAAGGCCTGGACCTGATAGGTCCATTGCAGCGGGCTGATTTTGAAGAACAGGTCGAACTGCCGCCTTAAATCGTAGACGAAGCGCCCACCCGCCGGGCCGTGCAGAATGGCGCCGCCGCGCGCGAAGATCCCTTCGCAAAAATTGATCACGGTGTCCGGCAGCGCACGACCTGTACTCTTTTCGGCCCGCTTGCCAACCTCGACATCCTCGCAGGCCTCGATCGCCAAGCTGTCATTGTCGGCGATGGCGCTAAGTACTTCGAGCGCCGCGGCGATGACCTCGGGGCCAACGCCTTCGCCGCGCACAAGTCCGATCAGCGGAGGCTGTTCCGGACGCGACGTCTGTAGGCAATTTGTCCAGCGAAGCAGGACTAGCAATGCCGGGCGTAGGCTGACGCATTTGACATGTTCCCCCGAGATAGCTGCATAGCTGTCATAAGGATCATATCCGCACAGTCAACTGCATAAAAGGGCGACCCCGCGATCCAGGCAAATATTCTGCCAAAGGACGGCAAATCCTGTCGTAATTGCGCAACATATAGGCTGGTACGCTTGCGCGTCGGGGATTTTTCTAACAGATTGTCGGCGGCGCCTTGAGGCCGAGGCGTAATGGGAATTCGCCGTCTTCGGCGTGAATGCGTGTCCTGACGGGCGGCCTCGGTATCGGGTCTCCGGTTTTGCGGTAAGGCACGCGCGTGTTGGCGGACGGCGTGGGCAAGCGTCAAGACTCGTGCAAACACACGCGACAGCGCAAACAGCTTCACGGCCGGAGCAAGGTCTTCCGGCACGAACCGCCTTGGTCGTGCTGGGGATGCATCGATCCGGCACGTCCGCGGTGACGCGAGTACTGGGACTGTTGGGCGCCGCGCTGCCCAGGCAGCCGATGCTGAGTTTGAAGAACGAAGATCATTGGGAACCCGAACGGCTCGTGCATCTGCACGAAGCCATGCTCGAAGAGGCTGGGAGTCGCTGGGACGACTGGCGGGCTTTCAATCCGGCGAGTCTGGGAAAACGCCTCGACCACTACAAGAGCCGGATCAAAACCATCCTCGCCGAGGAATATGGCGACGCCCAATTGATGGTGATCAAGGACCCGCGCATGTGCCGGTTCGTGCCGCTCTACAACGCCGCACTGGCCGAACTCGATATCACGCCGCGCTTCGTGCTGCTGCATCGCAACCCGCTCGCGGTCATGGCGTCGCTGCGCAGGCGCAACGGCATGACCCGGGGCTTCGCCGGGCTGCTTTGGCTGCGGCATGTGCTTGATGCGGTCGAATTCTCCCGCGGCCATCCCCGCTGCTTTGTCTCCTACGAGACTTTTCTCGACGATTGGCGCAGCGCGACCGGCGGGGCCGCAACTGAACTGGCGATCGAATGGCCCGAGGGCGAGACGCAGACCTCGGCAAAAATCGACAGCTATTTGTCGCGCGATTTGCAGCACCACGCTGCGACCGTTGCCGATCTCGACGGCGACCCGCAAGTCAATGGCTGGATTAAGGGGACCTACCATGCGCTGTTGCGTCTCGAACAGGGCGCGAACGCCGAGGCGATCGCCAAGCTCGACCGAATCAAGGCCGAGTTCGAGACGCAGACGGCGGTGTTCGGCGATGCCACCTTGCCCGAGCTTGCCGAGCGCGAACGAAGTCTCAATGAGGAAATCGACAAGGCCGTGGAATGGGGGAGCCCAAAGGGAGTCGCGCGGCGTGCTTGGATCCAGGTCAAGCAGGTCATCAAGGACGTCTACGAATCCTTGCCGCTTCCGCCCCTAAAATAGCTAGCTCATGTGCCAGCCATGGCTGACACAGATCGACTGGCCGGTCAGCGCGTTGGTGCTGAACGCGGCAAGGAACAGCGCGACCTCGGCGACATCCTCGACCGTGGTGAATTGGTGGTCGACCGTCTCGGCGAGCAGCACCTCCTTGATCACGCGCTCCTCGCTGATGCCGAGCTCGGCGGCCTGCTCGGGAATCTGCTTCTCCACCAGCGGCGTCTTGACGAAGCCCGGGCAGATGACATTCGAGCGCACATTGTGCTTGGCGCCCTCCTTGGCCATCACCCGCGCGAGGCCCAATAGGCCGTGCTTCGCCGCCACATAGGCGGCCTTCAACGGCGAGGCCTCGTGGCTGTGCACCGACCCCATATAGATGAGCGCACCCGAATTCTGCCTGTACATGTGCTTGACGCAGGCCTTGGTGGTCAGAAAGGCGCCGTCGAGATGGATGGCGAGCAGTTTTTTCCAGTCGGCGAAGGGAAATTCCTCGATCGGGTGCACGATCTGGATGCCGGCGTTGGAGACGAGGATATCGACCGTGCCGAACGCCTTGGCTGCGCGCTCAACGCCTGCGTTGACTTGATCTTCCTTTGAGACGTCCATGCCGACGCCGATGGCTTCCTTCGCCCCGCCCAGCTGCTTGGCGGCATCGACCGCGCCCTCCTCGTTGAGATCGGCGATCACCACGCGGCCGCCTGCCGCGTTATAGCGTTTGGCGATTTCATGGCCGATGCCGCTCGCGGCGCCGGTGATGAGGGCAACCTTGCCGTCGAGCTGCATGGGGCCTCCTTACGGCTTGAGATAATCGTAGACGACCTTGCCCAGGCCGAGGGTGAGATCGGCGACAATATGCGTCGCGGAGATGATTTCCCGCACGGGAAGCTCGGCGATCGGCGCCAGGGCATGCGGGTGCAAGTCGAGCGCTGCCGGCCCCGACCAGGCGCCTTTCATGACGATGTCTTCCAGCCGGTAATCGACCAATTCGAGGATGCGCGGGGTGCCGTCGACATGCGGGATGATCTTGAGCAGGTAGTTCGGCTTTTCCATCCCGGCGCGAACCTGACTTAAGTCGAGCGCCTTGTGCTTGAAGCCCATGGTGCCGGTGGCGATGCGCACCCGTCCGTAGTCGAGCGTGCCGACCAGCGTGTCGCGGTCGACGCAGAGCGTCGGCTGGGCATATTTCTTGGGAAAGCCCCACAGCTCGCGGCCGCCATAGATCGGCGGCCCATCATTCAAGAACATGGCGAGCGTGTAGTTACCTTCCTTGCCGTTGAATTTGACCGGAATGACCTGTCCCGATTCCGTGTAGTCGCCGAAGCCGGTCGAATCCGGCATGCGGATGAATTCATATTTGACGATCGGCTCGTCGAAGCTGAGCGGCTCCGGGATGACCGCTTCGAGCGCGGCCTTATCGGTCCGGTAGGCGATGATCAGATATTCGCGATCGACGAAGCGATACGGCCCGGGCGGAAAAGCGGGGCTCGTCAGCGGCATGGCGAAGGCACGCTTGCGCACATCGGCGATCTTCATAGGCTGCGTTCCTTCGGATCGGTGTCCATGTTCCGCGTCAGATCGAGGACCGCCACGCCCTCCTCGGGCCGCGTACGGTTCTTCCAGTCCGGATGATGCAACGTGTGCTCCACGTCGGCGCGGCCGGCCGCCCAATGCTCCTCCATCGAATAGCGTGAGAACTCATAGTCGTTGGATTGCGTCCAATAGGCGGCGCGGCGGTAAATCAGCAGCACGATGGTAATGGCGGCGTCGCAGGCCACGCGATCGAGAATCTGCCAATCGGCATTGTCGCCGAACTCCGCTGGCACCATCGTTCGCAAGTGGCGAACGGCCCGGCGGATGGTCTGCATCTCGCGGAAGATGTCGGTGTTGAGCCTGGTGCGGCTCGAAAAGCGGATCTCTTTCTCGCGTTGCCCGATATCGAACAGGGTCTCCGGCAGGCAGCCTTTGGCGCTGAACAGGTCGATCTGGAAGATGCACATGTCTTGGCGCGGACCACTTCGCTCGAGCACATATTCCAGGGGCGTGTTGGAGACCAGCCCGCCGTCCCAATAGGGCTCCCCATCGATCTCGATGGGAGGGAAACCGGGCGGTAGCGCGCCGCTCGCCATCACATGCTCCGGCCCGACCTTCTGCTTGGCGGTGTCGAAATATTTCATGTTGCCGGTCAGGACCTGGACCGCGCCGACGCTCAAGCGCACCGCGCCGGAGTTGAGCAGGTCGAAATCGACAAGTTCCATGAGCGTGGCCTTGAGCGGCTCGGTGTCGTAGACGCTGATCGCTTCCGGCGTGCCCTGCGGCATGAACACGGCGGGCGGCACGCGCGGTTCGAAAAAGCCGGGCACACCGCCGACTGCAGCAAGCGTCGCGCTGGTTTCGTTGAAGACACGGCGCGAATTGTCATCGTTGCCGAGCGGCCAGGCGAGCAGGCGACTGGAGACGCGCTCCCAGAATGCGCGCAGTCGCTCCGCGCGCCGCTCGGGCGGGTTGCCGGCGATGATGGCCGCGTTGACCGCGCCGATGGAGATGCCGGCAAGCCAGGTTGGCATGTGGCCGGCGTCGCACAGGGCCTCATACGCACCGGCCTGATAGGCGCCGAGCGCTCCGCCGCCTTGCAGCACAAGAACGGTCTTTTCATCGAGAGGAGCCACGCGCGAGAATTTCCGTTCAGCGAGGAAGCACGCCTCCAGCAACTATGCCGGGCCTGCTCGCGTTATCCAAGACGGATTCATTTAGGTCGTCGCGGCGTGGCGGTTAAGGATGACAACACGTCACCGTGACTGCGCGAAACTTGTGCAGGTTGACCGCGACACGCGGGCGCTCGCGGAGGTCTGGCGATAAGCAGCCAAGCGCGGCAATCCATCGCAAGCGGATTTCCGCGCCCGTCCCTATGTCTTGGGGCAAATGGTAGAGCCGCCCGCAGTTTTGCAAGGAGAGTGGTGATGGTCCAAGTCAACGCAGCGAAGTCCGGTAGCTTCAAGGTCGGCGGCGATATCAAGATCAATCGGCTCGGCTTCGGCGCCATGCGCATCACCGGCGCTGGCATTTGGGGCCCTCCGGCCGACCGCGAGGAAGCGCTGCGCACACTCAAGCGCCTGCCCGATCTTGGCATCAATTTTGTCGACACCGCCGATTCCTACGGGCCCGACGTGTCGGAGTTGCTGATCCATGAGGCCCTGCATCCCTACAAAGGCATGCTGATCGCCACCAAGGCGGGCTTCCGCCGTTCCGGGCCCGGCAAATGGGAAATGGACGGGCGGCCCGACTATCTGCGCAAGGAGGCGATCAAGAGCTGCAAGCAACTGGGCGTCGAGCAGATCGGGCTCTGGCAGCTTCACCGCATCGACCCCAAGGTGCCACGCGAGGCGCAATTCGCCGCCATCAAATCGATGCTCGATGACGGCATCATTCGCCATGCGGGCTTGAGCGAGGTTACGGTCGCCGACATCAAAGCCGCCGCGAAGGTGTTTCCGGTAGCGACGGTGCAGAACCGCTACAATCTCATCGATCGCGGCAGCGAGGACGTGCTCGAACATTGCGAGGCGAACGGCATCGGCTTCATTCCGTGGTTTCCGCTCGCCGCCGGCAATCTCGCCAAGCCCGGATCACTGCTCGACAGCATCGCCAAGCGTCACAAGGCGGCGCCGAGCCAGATCGCGCTCGCCTGGGTGTTGCAGCGAAGTCCGGTGATGCTGCCGATACCAGGCACGTCTAAGGTTGCCCATCTCGAAGAGAACGTCGCGGCGGTGAATATCGTGCTGTCGGACGAGGAGTTCAGCGCGCTCGATCGCGAGGGCAGGCTGGAAGCGGTGAGCTAGAGCGCGGCGAGCGCTTAAGTGCGCTTCGCTTCGTAAGGCGGGGGCGTGGCCCGTGTCGGATCGGCGCCAGCCACGGCATAGGCTTTTGCCGTTGTCTCGTTCAGCGCCGCCTCGATGCGCTTGCGATAGACCTCGAGTTCCTCGCGACCCGCGCCCTCAGGCACGTAAATCGGATCGCCCATCACGATGCCCAATCTCGAGAAGGGAAGATTGATGGTCATGCGGCTCCAGGAATTGAACGCTCGATAGCGGGAGGTGGCGACGGCAAACGGGACGACAGGCCGGCCGGAAAGGCTTGCGATCGTCACGATACCCATGCCGCATTTGCGCGCCGGGCCGGGAGGCACGTCGGCGGTCATGGCAACGCTGAAGCCTTCTCGCAGCGAGGCAACTGCGCCGTGCGCGGCCTCGGCGCCCCCGCGGTCGCGGCGGCGACCGGCCGCTCCCGCGCCGCGAATGAGGCCAAGGCCAGAGCGGCGGAGAACGCGGGCAAGGGCTTCGGCGTCTTCATGCCGCGCAACCATGGCGCGCCCGGGGATCTCCGGCGGATAGATTCCCGCCAAGAGGAAAAACTGGCCGTGCCAGAGAGCGATGATCGAGGGATGGAGTTGTTTGGCTCGATCGACATAGTCGGGTGGGTCGGCAATGACCGTCGATGTGTTGATGACGAAACGGATCAGGTTGGCGGCAATGGGACTGACGACAATCTGCACGGGCCGCCGGAAGCGGAGCGTCTGCCGCTTGACCCACGGGTTCTTCCAAAACGATCCCAAGTCTTGCTCCCTTTCAGTCCGACGTTCTGAAATGCCGGAATCGTTCGAAGCGACTCGATAGGCGCTATAACGCGGCAAGCGCGGCAACGCTACCGAAGATCGAGCGGCGGTGTGCGGCGAGGGGGCGCATCGAGGCATCGCAGGCGCGTAAGCGCCACAGATCGATCAGGCCGACGCGCTAAGGGCTGTTGGCCTTGACCAGGTCTTCGCGGGCCTTTTCCAGATGCTCTGTGATCATAGAATAGGCGCCTTGCGCGTCGCGCTCGTGCAGCGCGTTGAAAATATCGCGATGCTGCCGGTTATAGGCGGCGACCACCTCGGGCGTCAGGATCTTCTCCTTCATCGCGTCCCATTGCGCATGCAGCCGCACATGGTTGATCTGCCGGTAGACATTGATGAGCAGCGGGTTGCCGGAGGCGTGCGCGATCAAGAGATGGAACTCGCCGTCCCATTTGGAGAAGGAGTCCTTGTCGCCGACCGAATCCTCGGCATGCTTCAGCACCAGTTCCATGTCGTCGAGATTGCGGCGCGTGGCATGCAGCACCGCGAGCCGCGTGGTGAAGGGCTCGACCGCGAGGCGCGCCTCGATCAACTGAATTGGGCTCACTTGATCGGCAAGATCGTGCGTCTTGCGGTTGGTGGTGGTCGTCGCGCCGACAAAGGTGCCGCTGCCAAGTCGGCGTGACACGAGGCCGGCCTTCTCGAGCTGATCGAGCGCGCGGCGTACGGTGCTGCGCGCGGCCTGAAACGTTGCGGCCAGTTCCCGCTCCGGCGGCAACCTGTCGCCTTCGCCATAGGCGCCGGTCTCGATGGCGCGCTGCAAATAGGCAGAGATCGCGCGCGGTCCTCTGCCGGACTTCGTGAGTCCGACCAAGATGGGCTCAGCTTCCCGGCTCCGGTGCTCGGACACGACGCTGATCTCCTCTGCAAGTTGGAACCGCTTTGGGCCCCGCAAACAGAAATTGGTTTACAACAGATAGTCCCCCTGCACTAATATAAATGCGCAAGGGTTCCAGACCTGACTGTGCCCTATTTCGTCGATTGGGTCCACAGCTAGGGACCAAAGCCGGACCAATTTTCGGGGGCCCCGGGAGGCCAGCATGACGGTTCCGCAGGCTACCAAATACGCCATCATCGGCGCCGGGATTCACGGCCTGAGCACGGCCTTCCATCTCGCGCAGATGCTGAAAGCGACCGGCAAGGGCTCGGGCGCCGACATTCTGGTGGTCGACAAGACCGCGATCGCGGCCGGAGCTTCGGGCATCGCCTGCGGGGTGGTGCGCAACAACTATTTCCAGCCTGCCATGCGCGAGCTGATGGCCCACTCGGTCGATGTGTGGGAAAGCGATGCCAAGACCTACGCCTACCATCCCGTGGGCTACATGCAGATCAGCCCGGAATGCATGCGCGAGGACGTCGGCTCGATCTACGAGCAACAAAAGGCGATCGGCTACGAGTCGGTGTTCATCGAAGGCGCCGGCGCCTCTGCCAAATATATGAAAGGCCTGTTCGACGACTGGCAAGCGCAAGGCATCACCTCGGTGCTGCACGAGAAGCGCGGCGGCTATGCCAACAACAAGGCCAGCATGCACGGTCTTGCCGCCAAGGCCGAGGCCGAGGGCGTGCACATTTTGTCGGGCGTCGAGGTGCAGAGCTTCGAGTTCGGCTCGAACTCGGGCGCGGTGACGGCGCTCAATACCAATCAGGGGCGGATCGCCTGCGAGACGGTGGTGGTCGGCGTCGGCCCCTGGGTCAACAAGATCTGGAATATGCTCGAACTGCCGAAAGAGATCACCGTCAAGGCCAACGGCAAAGTCCGCCCTGACGTGCCGATGTGGAAGTTCTGGTGCCTCGAGGAAGGCACGCTCGGCGTCGATCCCGAGATGCACCGGACGAATGACGGACGCTTTCCCCCCGTGCTGCATGTCGATACCGACGCGCCGCTCTATTCGGACCGGGACGGCAAGCTGATCACCGACAGGCTGTGGGGCATCTATTACAAGCCCGATTTCAGCTTCGGCGGCGTCCAGGGCGGCGCCTCGCCCTACAAGGTCGACCAAGACCCCGACCAGGTGGCGATCGATCCGTATGGTCCGGACTCGCCGGAATTCGTGGTGGGCGAGGATTTCATCGAGATGTGGTGCTCGGCGCTGGCGCATTGCCAAAAGCGCTTCGAGGGCCAGATGCCGCACTATAAACGGGAAGAGAATTCCGGCGGGCTGGGCTGCTTCACCCCGGACAATTTCCCGGTGTTCGACGTGTTCCGCGAGAATGTCTATGTCATTGCCAACTCCAATCACGGCTATAAGATGATCGGCGTGGGCAAACTCGTGGCGCAGGAGCTAGTAGGGGAAAAGAGCACATTGCTCGAGCCGTTCCGCTTTGCGCGGTTCGCCAAGGGCGAGTTGCATCCGACTTCGCATAGCCCGTTTCCGTGGAGTTGAGTTGCATAGGGGTATCGAGATGAACGACACGTTGGAGCAAGGCCGCTCGGCCAGCACGCAAGACATAGAGCGCTTCGTCGACGATCCGGAACGCAAGGAACTCGTCAAGAAGGTCCGCAAGAAGATCGACGAGCTCGGCATCGACTATCTCTACCTGCAATTCGTGTCGGTCACCGGCCGCATCATGGGCAAGGGCATTCCGGCCGATCATTGGGAGAGCGTGGCAAAGAAGGGCTTCCAGCTCGTCTACGGCGCCACCATGAATCTGTTTCTCAACCGGCGTGGCGATTATCTCGGCTATGGGCCGGAAGCGGCCGAGCTGGTCGGCATTCCCGAGCCTGAAACCTTCATGCAGCTGCCCTGGGACAAGCGGGTGGCGCGGCTGTGGTGCACGTTGTTCCGCAATCGCGAGGAGCGGAAGGACCCGGGCGGCTTCCTTACCGCCGACGCGCGCGGCAATCTTCGCCGCATCCACGATCAGTTCAAGAAGGACCATGGCCTGGAGCTTCGGCACGGCACCGAGCCGGAGATGATGTGGCTGAAGAAGGACGAGAACGGCCAGCCTGCCGGCGGCTACTCCAATCCGTATTGCTATCACATCGACCAGTTCGAGAGCCTGCGTCCCGTCTATCTCCGGGTCATCGACTATTGCCGGATGATGGGCCTCGACATGATCCAGGGCGATCACGAGGATTCGCCCGGCCAGCTCGAGCTCAACTTCACATATGACGACGCGCTCAGGACCGCGGACCGGCTCTCCACCTATCGGCAGATCTGCGCGCAGGTGGCGCGCGAGTTCAACATCATCGCCTGCTTCATGTGCAAGCCGTTCATGGGCGTCTCGGCCAATGGCTGCCACCACAACATCTCGCTGTGGCGTGGCGGCGAGGACGAATTGAAGACGCTCGGCAACGAAGAGGGCAAACTGCCCGGCATGAAGCAGAACTACATCTACCGCAAAGGCGGCGACAATACCTTCATGCCCGAGACCGACGACATCCAGCTGCCGGGCAAGATCGGGCTTCAAGCCATCGGCGGCATCGTCAAGCATCTCGGCGCGCTGACCGCGGTCGGCTGCTCCACGGTCAATTCCTATCGCCGCTTATGGGATACGGGCTTTTGGGCGCCGGTGTTCGCCGATTGGGGTTTCCAGAACCGCACCACTGGGCTGCGCGTGTCCGCACCGGGGCGCTTCGAATATCGCGCCGTCAACTCAATGGTGAACCCGCATCTGATGGCGACGGTGCTGCTCAAGGCCATGGACGACGGCATCAAGAACAAGCTCGATCCGGGGCCCTCCGAGGAGCGCAACATCTATCAAGCCATGGAGGCCGGCAAGCAGGTCCGCAAGCTGCCGATGACGCTCGGCGATGCGCTGAACGCGCTCGAGAAGGACGAGGTGATCCGCTCGGCCATGCCCGGCGACATGTACCGGCTCTACAACGAGTATAAGCGGGACGAATGGGAGCGTTTCCTCCACACCGTTACCGAATGGGATCTCAAGACGTATCTCGACTGCCTGCCGTAACCAGGCCGAACAAGCCGCGCTCAAGTCGCGGAGCGGCAGCGCAGACAAAGGGAGGAGAACGAGACGATGTGCGGAATTGCTGGGCTCATCCACCGTGACGGCGCGACCAGCGTCGGCAAGGAGATGACGGCAATGTTGAAAAGCCTGAAGCATCGCGGTCCCGATTCGACGGGCTTTGCGATCTACGGGCCTTCGACGGCCAACGAATATGTCATGCGGCTCAAGCTCGCCGAGCAAGAGGACATGACCAAGGACCACCATATCCGGCCGAAGATCAGAGAGCGGCAGGCCGAGGTCGATAGGATGCTCGCCGAGATCGGCGCCGAGACCGTCGAGGTCGCCGAGGCCACGCCCTATGCCTTCCGTTATCGCTTGCGCTACGCCGGCGATACCCGGCGGCTCGCCGCCGACATCGAGCAGATCGAGGGCGCCGAGGTGCTGTCCTTCGGCAGCGCGCTCGAATTGATCAAGGATCTTGGCGACGCCACCCAGGTCTCGGAGCAATACGGGCTTGGCACCTTTCGCGGCACGCATGGCATCGGTCATACCCGCATGGCCACCGAGTCCGACGTCGATATCCGCTCGGCGCATCCTTATTGGGCCTATCCCTATAACGACATCGCGGTGGTGCATAACGGGCAGATCACCAATTACTGGATCATGCGCCGCGAGATGGAGCGGCTCGGCCACAGGTTCATGTCGAATTGCGATTCCGAGCTGCTTGCGGTCTACACTGCCAACAATCTCGAACAGGGCGCCACGCTCGAAGATTCGCTCAAGGCCTCGATCAAGGAGATCGATGGCGTGTTCACTTACGTCGTCGCCACGGAAAACGAACTCGGCATGGCCAAGGACACGATGGCAGCGAAGCCGATGGTGCTGTTCGAGAGCGATAATCTCATCGCGCTTGCCTCCGAGGAGGTCGCCATCCGCGCCATCGTGCCGCACGAGATCGATACGTCAGATCCTTACGATGAAGAGGTCCGCGTATGGCAACGCTAACCCGAGGCGAACTATCGGCGCAGGAACTGCTGTCGCATGAGATGGGGCTGCATACCGAGGCGCTCGGCGGCCGCTCGCAGCAGGCCTTCTTCGACATCGATCTGAATGAGGCGCATCACGGCTTCTCGCTGCCCGATGCCTACGACGTCGACTACAACAAGCGGGCCGAGATCGACGCCTCCAACATGGAGTCGAAGACCGTCAATCTGCGCATCCGCGAGCTGATGCAGGACGGTTTCGGCACCATCGTCATCAAGAATCCGGGCGCCAAGCATTCGCTCGGCGTCGGCATTCTCAATCGGCTCAATCTCATCATCGACGGCTCGCTCGGCTATTTCGGGTTGGGCCTGATCGACGGGCCGAATGTGCGCATCGCCGGCCGCGTCGGCTGGTCCTGCGCCGAGAACATGATGAGCGGCACGATCCTGATCGAAAAAAACGCGGGCTCGCAATTCGGCGCGGCGATCAGGGGTGGCGACCTGGTCTGCAAGGGCGATGTCGGCTCGCGCACCGGCATCGACATGAAGGGCGGCACGATCCTCGTCGGTGGTGATACCGGCGCATTTACAGGCTTCATGATGCAACGCGGGCGCATGGTGATCTGCGGCAATGCCGGCAAGAACCTTGGCGACTCGATGTATGACGGCACGATCTATATCGCCGGCGAACCGGTGAGCCTCGGCGTCGATGCGGTGTGGGGCGAGGTGACCGAGCTCGACCAGGCTTGGCTCACGCGCAAGCTCAAGATGTACGACATGCTGCCGAAGGGCGGCGTGGGCGGTTTCCGCAAGATCGTCGCCGGCAAGCAATTGTGGAACTACGACAATCTCGAACCGTCCGAGAAGAAATTGGTGCTGTAGGCGCGGGGAGCTGGGCAAACGATGAGCAAGAACAAGAACGGCAAAGGCGGCGCCAAGGAGCCGGCCGAAGCGAAGCGCTTCATCCTGGGCAAGAGCCAGATCTTCACGCCCGAGGTCATCAACGACATCCATGTGAAGTCGGAGCTCGGCCGCTACCGCATGCGCGGCTTCTCGCTGTTCAAGAAGATTCCGCATTGGGACGATCTCACCTTCCTGCCTGGCACGCTGACCCGCTTCGTGATCGAGGGTTATCGCGAGAAATGCGACACCAAGACGGTGATCGGGCCCAAGGCCAAGCGGCCGATGGTGCTGGACATCCCGGTCTATGTGACCGGCATGAGCTTTGGCGCGTTATCTTATGAGGCGAAGATCGCGCTCGCCCGCGGCGCCACCATGGCGGGCTCGGCCACCTGCTCGGGCGAAGGCGGCATGATCCCCGACGAACGGCGCTACTCGATCAAGTGGTTTTATCAGTGCATCCAGTCGCGTTACGGCTTCAACCCACATCATTTGCGGCTGGCGGATGCCTGCGAGTTTTTCATCGGCCAGGGCTGCAAGGTTGGCCTGGGCGGACACTTGATGGGTCAGAAAGTGACCGATCAGGTGGCCGAGATGCGCTCGCTGCCTGCCGGCATCGACCAGCGCTCGCCGGCGCGCCATCCAGACTGGCTCGGGCCGGACGATCTCGCTCTCAAGATCGAGGAGGTGCGCGAGGCGACCAATTGGGAGATTCCGATCCAGCTCAAGCTCGGCGCCGCGCGGGTCTATGACGATGTGCGCATGGCGGTGAAGTGCGGCCCCGACTCAATCTATATCGACGCGATGGAAGGCGGCACCGGCGCGGGTCCGCATGTGGCGACCGAAGATACCGGCGTGCCCGGCATCGCCGCGATCCGCCAAGCGCGCCGCGCCATCGATGAGCTCGGCAAGCGCGGCGAGATCTCACTCGTCTATGCCGGCGGCATCAGGAATGGGGGCGACGTGGCCAAGGCCATGGCGCTCGGCGCCGACGCGATCGCCATCGGGCACTCGGTGCTGATGGCGCTCAACTGCAACAAGGAGATCCCGGAATCCGATTTCGAGAACGAGATCGGCGTGCCGGCCGGCTATTGCTATCACTGCCATACCGGGCGCTGTCCGGTCGGCGTCGCCACGCAGGACCCAGAGCTTCGAAAACGTCTCGATCCCGATGCGGCCGCCGAGCGCGTGTATAATTTCCTGCACACGCTCACGCTCGAGGCGCAGATGCTGGCGCGCGCCTGCGGCAAGACCAGCGTGCATAGTCTCGAGCCGGAGGACCTCGCCGCGCTGACGATGGAAGCCTCGGCCATGGCGCAGGTGCCGTTGGCTGGCACCGACTACACCGTCGGCGTCGACAATTATCACAAGATCGGATGAGCGGAGCGCACGCGATGGCCGGCAAGAGCAGCAAGAACGGCAAAGGCGATCGGCCCAGCAAGACGCCAAGGGCTAAGAGCGACGTCGACAAATTTCTGAAGGACGCCGCCGGCCTCCATACCGCGCGCGAGAAGCAGATCGGCCAGCACATTGGCTATCGCTACGACGTCAATCTGTTGCCCGATTACGATCGGCTCACGCCCTTCCTCAAGGATTATATGGAGTTCATGGGTTGGGACGATCTCAACTGGCTGGAAGACGTGCATATGGGCTACGAAGCCGGTAAGCCCGCCATTTTCGATCGCAACATCAACGGCTGGGTGCGGATTCCGAAAGCGATGAAGCTGCCCGACAATCAGCAGGATCGCGACATGCTGGCGCGCGAGCTCTTGGTCCGTTTCCAGACCTCGCCCAATCACCCGCTGCACCAGTTGAACAAGGCCTATCGGAAGTTCTAGATGGGTCCTCGACCCGCCTCGGCCGATCGCCAGTCCGGCCTGAAGCCCAGCACCAACACGTCATCCGGCAGCGCGGGATTGAAAAGGCGATGGTGCCACAGTGTCGCCTCTCTGATCACTTCGCCGGCCTCGGCCGCAAACACCGCGCACGGCAATCGATAGCTTTGCGAGAACTGGTCGAACTCGAGCACGCAGCGTCCATCCCCAATTAGTGTCGCGGCGAGTTCGGATCGCGGGGGAAGCGTCGCCGTCAGTACGTCGCCGAACGCCGCGGGCTGCTGAAAATAATCGGCTTGCAAGAAGGTGAGCGCGCGCTCGTAGAGATCGCGCGGGTCTGCCGTCTTCATAACCTGGAAGCGGAAGAAATCGGTGCTCTCGGCGGGATCGCGCGGGACGATTAGCACGGTCAGCGCCGGCGACACTTCGCGGCCCGATCTATCGCGCACGCGCGGGCACATGCCGGGCGAGGGACGGCCGCCGTCCTGGCGCATGGCGATCTGCCTGATGCGGCACTGCCAGGCGAGGAAGTCGTCGCGACGGATTTTGTGGCTCGGCTGCTTGGCGATTGGGTCCCTCATGTGGTGCGGCCAATTGTCAAACCGGACAGATAAACGAGCCCATTGTGGTCCCGCAAATGCCGAGAAAATCCCACATTTTCAATGCTTTCCCCGGAGGAAAAGGATTTTCATATTGATTGACGGCTTTTCGGGAGAAGCCTAGCATCTTCGGCAGGCTGGCAAGCAAATCTTGAAGCCAAATGGGGGAGGGACGAGCAGGGGATGCACTGTGCGGGGGCGCGTAGGGCACGGCCTGCATCAGCGAACGAGGAAGGCAACTGTAACGCATCGTCCATTGGCGGGCGGTGCAACGCGTCCTGGCCGACGCGTCATCGGGCACTGAGGGGAACAGGGGGTTATTTCAAATGGATGGCAATCTCAATGCGCTAACGACCATCTTCACCGAGTTCTACTACTGGGTGACGATCGTCTTGATGTTTCTGATTCACGTTGGCTTCTGTACCTATGAAGTCGGCGTGTCTCGGCGACGCAATCATCTGAAAACGCTGATGAAGAATGCGATGGCGATCCCGATCGTGACCGTCACCTTCTTCTTGTTTGGCTGGTGGATCTATTTTGCCTTTCCGAACGGACCGGGAATCACCGGCGGCTTGGTTGCGGCACCCTTTGCGTTACCTTGGAATCCGCTGATGGGGGCGCATCTCTCCGGCGTCAACGCCAATGAGAGCGGCGTCACGCCTGCCGATGCCCTGGTTTGGCATCGCCTCAACGGCGTGTTCTGGGGCGCCTTCCTCCTGTTCTCGATCACGACCGCCTCGATCGTCTCGGGCTCGATCATCGAGCGCGCCCGTTCAGGCGCATTCTGGGTCATAGCCGTGCTGTTGGGCTCGGTTTTATGGATCCTCGATGCGGCCTGGGGTTGGCATCCGCAAGGTTGGATGGTGAAGCTTTGGGGCTATCATGACGCCTATGCCTCCGGCGTGGTCCATGCCATCGCGGGCGGCGCGGCCCTCGGCTTCTTGATCGTTCTCGGTCCCCGCCTCGGCAAGTTCCGGGCGGACGGGACGCCGCGCGACATTCCTCCCCACAATGTGTGGCTCGTAACCATCGGCTTGTTCCTGATCTATACGGGCTTCTGGGGATTCTATGCCGCGTGCAACATTCCGATCATTGGCCCGGAAACGATCGCGGGGCAGATCACCGGCACCACGTGGACCGCGACGAATATCTATCTCGCGCCGACCACGCTCTCGGCGATCACGTTTAACTTCCTGATGTCGCTATCGGGCGGCCTGATGGGTGGCTATATCGTCTCCAGGGGCGATCCTTACTGGACGTTCTCATGTGGGTTATGCGGCGTCATTGCCGCATCCGCCGGCAACGATCTCTACCATCCGATTGAGGCCATGCTGATCGGCGCCATCGTTCCAGTCATCTGCTACAAGCTGCACTATTTCGTCGAACGCCGGTTCAAGATCGACGACGCGGTGGGCGCTGTAGCAGTGCACGGCTATGGCGGATTTTTGGGTGTGGTCGTCGCGGGCTTCATGTTATGGGGACAGCCGTCCTCTCCGTATGAGGGCTTCGCGCACATCAATCCGCTCGGCAATTTCGCCGGTGCCTGCTTGATGTTCCTGCTCGGCTTCATCCCGACCCTGATCGCCTGCAAGATCATGGATGGCATGGGCCTGCTGCGCGTGCCGCCGAAGGTCGAACTCGAGGGTGTCGACTTTGCGCTCAACCATGCTTTCGAGGCCTCAGTCCTCGAAGTGGGCAAGGCTGAGAAGGCGCTGATCAAATAGAGATCCGAGAGGAGAGCAACAATGTCGACCAATGGAATGACAAGCTGGGCCGTCGACCTCAAGGATGTCGGCGCAATCTACCCTTTCCAGGGATGGGAGGTGGTCCTGGTCATCCTGGGATTCATCTTCTGGATCGGCTGGCACATTATCCAGACGCGTCACGAAAATGAAGAAATCGCAGCCGATATGGCCGCCGACCGGAGCGGCGACGAAACCAGGTCAGCGATTGATCGCTACTAAGCGAAGAGAGTCCTAGCTTGGGTCGGGGCGCCGGCGGTCATCCGCCGGCGCCTCAGCTTTTTTGCGGCTAGCAGTCGAGCGTGTTGGCGCGTTCCCACTCGGTGAGGTGGCGCGCATAGTCGTTCCACTCCTTCATCTTGAGCTTGACGTAGGAGTTAACGAACTCATCGCCGAGCTCGCGCCGCAACAGCGCCGAACCCTCGGTGATGCGCAACGCATCGAGCAGGTTGAGCGGCAACTTTTTGGTGCCGGCCGGCGCCTTATGGCCTTCCGCATACATGTCGATGTCGAGCGGCTTGCCGGGATCGACACCGCGGGCGATGCCGTCGAGGCCCGCGGCCAGCAACGCCGCTGGGAAGAGGTAGGGATTGGTGGCGCCGTCGGCGAGGCGGAACTCGAAACGTCCGCCGCCCGGGATCCGGATCATGTGGGTGCGGTTATTGCCGGCATAGGTCACGGTGTTGGGCGACCAGGTGGCGCCGGAAGTCGTGACCGGCGCATTGATGCGCTTGTAGGAATTGACCGTCGGATTGGTGATCGAGCACAGCTCGCTTGCCGCGTTCATCACGCCACCGATGAAATTGTAGGCCGTGCGCGACAGGCCAAGCGCGTCCTTGCCGTCGTCGAACAGGTTCTTGTTGCCCTTCCACAGCGACACATGCACGTGGCAGCCGCTGCCGGTGAGGTTGAGAAACGGCTTCGGCATGAAGGTCGCGCGCAAGCCGTGCTTCTCGGCGATCGCCTTGACCATATATTTGAAGAAGGCCATGCGGTCGGCGGTGGTGAGCGCGTCGGCGAATTGCCAGTTCATCTCGAATTGGCCGTTGGCGTCCTCGTGGTCGTTCTGATAGGGCGCCCAGCCGAGCTCGAGCATGGCATCGCAGATTTCGCTGATCACGTCGTAACGGCGCATCAGCGCCGATTGGTCGTAGCAGGGCTTCGACTGCGTATCCGCCGCATCGCTGATCGCCGAGCCATCGGGGCTCACCAGGAAGTACTCGCATTCGACGCCGGTTTTCATCGCAAAGCCGGCGTCGGCCGCCTTCGCCACCATCTTCTTGAGGATGTTGCGGGGCGCCTGCTCGACCAGCTTGCCGTTCATATACGGATCGGCGGCGAGCCAGCCGACTTCGCGCTTCCAGGGAAGTTGGATCAGGCTCGATGGATCGGGAATGGCGAGCACGTCGGGATCGGCGGGCGTCATGTCGAGCCAGCTGGCGAAACCGGCGAAGCCGGCGCCGTCTTTGGCCATGTCGCCGATCGCGGCGGCCGGCGCCAGCTTGGCGCGCAGCGTGCCGAATAGATCGACATAGGAAATCAGGAAATATTTGATCCCGCGCTCGCGGGCCTCGACTGCAAGATCGACCGCCATGTGACTGCCCTTTCTACTGCGAAGGCACGCTCAAGCCTCGTTCCAATTTACGTCGTTCCCGGAATCCAATCCGTGCCGGCGAGCGGCACTCTTGCCATGGCCGCCGCCTCGACGGTCAGCGCCACCAGATCCTCAGGCTCCAGATTGTGGACATGACTCTTGCCGCAGGCGCGCGCGATGGTCTGCGTCTCCAGCGTCAATACCGAAAGATAATTGGCAAGACGCCGGCCGGCGAGCGTGGGATCGAGCCGGGCGGCAAGCGCCGGGTCCTGCGTGGTGATGCCCGCCGGGTCGCGCCCCTCGTGCCAGTCGTCGTAGCAGCCGGCATGGGTGCCGAGCTTGCGATATTCCTCCTCAAGCGCGGGATCGTTGTCGCCAAGCGCTACGAGCGCCGCCGTGCCGATCGATACCGCGTCGGCGCCGAGCGCGAGCGCCTTGGCCACGTCGGCGCCGTTGCGGATGCCGCCGGAGACGATGAGCTGCACCTGACGATGCAAGCCCAAATCTTGCAGTGCCTGTACCGCGGGCCTGATGGCGCCAAGGATCGGCAGACCGACATGCTCGATGAACACCTCCTGCGTCGCCGCAGTGCCGCCTTGCATGCCGTCCAGCACGATCACATCGGCGCCGGCCTTGATCGCCAGCGCCGTGTCGTAATAAGGCCTGGAGGCGCCGACCTTGATGTAGATCGGCTTCTGCCAGTCGGTGATCTCGCGAATTTCTTCGATCTTGATTTCCAGATCGTCGGGGCCAGTCCAGTCAGGATGGCGGCAGGCCGAGCGCTGGTCGATACCCTTGGGCAGGGTGCGCATCTCGGCCACGCGGTCCGAAATCTTCTGACCGAGCAGCATGCCGCCGCCACCTGGCTTGGCGCCTTGGCCGATCACGATCTCGATGGCATCCGCGCGCCTAAGATCGTCTGGGTTCATGCCGTAGCGCGACGGCAGCACTTGATAGACGAGAATATTCGAGTGACCGCGCTCCTCTTCGGTCATGCCGCCATCGCCGGTGGTGGTCGAGGTGCCGACCTGGGTCGCGCCGCGGCCCAACGCTTCCTTGGCTTGCGCCGAGAGCGAGCCGAAGCTCATGCCGGCGATAGTGATGGGGATCTTGATGTGGATCGGCTTCTCGGCGAAGCGAGTGCCGAGCCAGACGTCGGTGCCGCATTTTTCGCGATAGCCTTCGAGCGGATAACGGCTCACCGAGGCGCCGAGAAACAACAAATCGTCGAAATGGGGCACGCGCCGTTTGGCGCCGGCACCGCGGATGTCGTAGATACCGGTCGCTGCGGCGCGGCGGATCTCCGAAAGCGAATATTCGTCGAACGTGACCGAAGGCCGCGGGGTGGTTGGGGGCGTCCAATCCATCAATAGGCTCCGGCGTTATCGACGTGGAAAGTGTAAAGCTTGCGTGCCGAGCCGTAGCGTTTGAACTCCGAGGGGTCGATCGCGCCATTGAAACCGGCGCGGCCGAGCACCTCGTGCAGGGCGCGCTTGTGCTCGTCCCGCATCGGCTTCTCGATGCAGTCGGCGCCGAGGCTCTTCACGCGGCCGCGCACGAACAGGCGTGCCTCATAGATCGAGTCGCCGAGCGAATCGCCGGCATCGCCGAATACGACGAGATTGCCGGCCTGCGCCATGAACGCGCTCATGTGCCCGACCGAGCCTTGCACGACGATGTCGATGCCCTTCATCGAGATGCCGCAGCGCGAGGAGGCGTTGCCGTCGATGCGCAGCAGGCCGCCGCGCCCCGTCGCGCCCGCCGATTGGCTAGCGTCGCCCGACACATGCACGAACCCCGACATCATGTTTTCCGCGACGCCGACCCCGGCATTGCCGTGGACCAGCACGGTCGCGAGCTTGTTCATCCCGGCGCAGTAATAGCCGACAGGCCCGTTGATCTCGACGGTGATCGGCACGTTCAGACCGGCGGCGATGGCATGGCGCCCCGCCGGATGATCGACGATCCAATGCCGCTCATTGGTGTCGGGGCTCAGCCGGTGGAGCGACGCATTCAATTCCCTGAGCGGCGTGGCGCCGAGATCGATTTCCGGCACGATCAGCGCTCCCAGAAATAGACCGTGGCGGGCTCAGGCTCCCAGATGCGCGCAGTCTCGATGCCGGGCAGACCGGCGAGCGCGCGATATTCGGAGCCGAAGGCGACATAGCGGTCCGTCTCGGCCATCACCGCCGGCTTGCAGGCAATGCCGTCGCGGAGCACGCCGAAGCCGTTCTCGGTGCCGACCACGAAGGTGTAGAAGCCGTCGAGGTCGTCGAGGCTCACTTTAAGCGCATCGCCGAGCGACATGCCGTCGCGCATCTTCCAGCTGAGATAGCCGGCCGCGACCTCGGTGTCGTTCTCGGTCTCGAAGGCGAAGCCCTCGCGCCTCAGCACTCTGCGGACATTGTTGTGGTTGGACAGCGAGCCGTTATGCACCAGGCACTGGTCGCTGCCGGTGGAGTAGGGATGCGCGCCGTCGGTGGTCACCGCAAATTCCGTGGCCATGCGGGTATGGCCGATGGCATGGGTGCCGTGCATCGAGGCGAGATCGAAGCGCTCCGCCACCGTGTCTGGACGGCCGACCTCCTTGTAAATCTCCATGCGGCGGCCGCTGCCGACGATCTCGATCTCGGGCGCTTCTTGTGCCAGCCACTCGGACAGACGGGGAAGCGACCGGTCCTCGACGCCGACCACGGCATGGGTGTCGTGCAGCGTGATATTGGCATCGCTGAAGTCTCGGCGGAGCTTGCCGGCAACATCTTCCATGTCTGCGGCAGAGGGCGCGCGGAGCGTGAGCTTGGTCTCGTCGCTCTTTCCCTGGCCATAGACGGCGAAGCCCGCGCTGTCAGGGCCGCGGTCCGACATCGTGGCGAGCATGCCGGCGGTGAGCCGGCCGAGCTCGGGCTCGAGAGTTGGGTCTTTGATGAAGAGTCCGACGATGCCGCACATGGGTGAAAAAGCCTCCGGTGAATGCGGCCTTCACCATGTACGGGGCAAAGCCGCGCGTCAACCCACGTGAAATAAAGTTTCCTAGGGGGAAATTCAACTGCGCGGGTAGATGATGATCGAAAGATATTTCATCGGCCGCTCGAGCAGCTCTTCGGGGCCATGCGGCGCGCCCGCGTCGAAGAACAACGCATCGCCCGCGGACATTGGATAGAGCTTGTCGGCGTGGCGGTAAATCACCTTTCCCGTCAGCATGTAGATGAACTCGACGCCGTCATGCTGGAACAGCACGTAAGGTTGGGCGTCCTCGCTCAGGGTGATGAGATAGGGCTCGACGATGATGTCGCCGGAGAGCGAATGGCCGAGCAGCTCGTAGCGATGGCCGGACTTGCTGCCGCGCCGTTCGATCAGCACGCCTTGGCCGGCCCGCACATAGGAGCAGTCACGGCGCTCCTCGAAATCGGCGAAAAAGCTCGTCATCGGCACGTTGAGCGCGCGCGATAGCGACTGCAAGGTCGATAGCGAGGGCGAAGTGCCGCCATTTTCGATCTTCGACAGCATGCCGGGCGAGAGACCGGCCTCCGTGGCGAGCTCGGTCGCGGTGAGTTGCAGCCGCTGGCGAAGCAGCCGCACCCTGCGGCCGATCGAAACTTCCAGCTGGAGCTCACCGGTGGTCGGCGCGTTCGATCCGGTGGCGTAGCCGTCGGGCTTCTGCGCGCCGCTCGTGGGCGAGGCCGCGCGCGAGGCCGCCGCGCGGCGCCGCGCGCTGGTCCTCGCTCGCAGAGTCTTGGACGAAAGCCTGGAGGTCGCCATCGCGCTGAAACTAGCACGATCCGGCGAAGGGGGGCCACGCCGACCTTCACCCGCTGAGGCGGGTGCGGCTCGGCGGCTCGCCGAAGGCGCGGGCATAGGCGCGGGCGAACTGGCTGGCGGAGGCGAAGCCGGTGGCCAGCGCCACGTCGAGCACGGGCAGGGTGGTCTCGCGCAGGAGTTGGCGGGCCCGCTCCAGCCTAAGCCAGCGGTAATGAAAATGGACGCCATGGCCGATATGCCGGTGGAACAGCCGCTCGAGCTGGCGGAGCGAGATGCCGGCCTGGCGCGCCAGCGCCGCGCGCGGCTGCGGGGTTTCGATGCTGGTCTCCATGGCGCGCAGCACCGCAAGCAGCTTCTCGTCGGCGACGCCAAGCCGGTAGCGGAGATCCATGCGCTGTGGGCCGAAGCCTTCGCGGATATGCGTGTGCAGGAACCAGTCGCCGACGGCAGCCGCGAGCTGGCGTCCGTGATTGCGCTCGATCAGAGCCACCATCATGTCGAGCGCGGAGATGCCGCCCGAGCAGGTGATGCGATTGCCGTCGATCTCGAATAGCGAGGGCACCACCGCGACATCGGGGAAGGCCTCACGGAAGGCGGGGAGATGCTCCCAATGCAGCGTGGCGCGGCGCTGGTCGAGCAGCCCCGCCTTGGCGAGCAGGTAGGGACCGCCGGAGATGCCGCCGATGGCGACGCCTTTTCGCGCCAGACGTCTCAGCCAGGCAAACACGGATTTGTCGGCGAACAGCGCCGGATTGCCGCCGGCGCAGACGAACACCAGGTCCGCCTCGCGCTCTCTATTGGTGCCGCAATCGGTAATGATGCCGAGGCCATTCGAGGCCATCACCGGCTTGCCGCCGGGAGCGGCGTTCCACCAGCGATAAAGCTCCTTGCCCGAGATCAGGTTGGCCGCGCGCAAGGGCTCGACCGCCGCGGCGTAGGACATGAGCGCGAAGCCGGGCACGAGCAGAAAGCCCACGGTTTGCGTCGCCACTTGCGGCGCGGCATCGGATCCGTTGCCGCGAGGCGTGGTCCGTTTTGTCGCCATGGCGCAAAATGTCAAGCAAGCGGCGTGAAATGTCAATCGACGCCCGCGCTGCGGCGCAAAGATCGCGCCCATGCGCTATTCGCTCGGAAGTCTCCTCGTCAACGCGGTCACCGGCAACCGCAACTGGAAGCCGATCTGGCGCGAGCCCGAGCCAAAGCCCCACTACGACGTGGTGATCGTCGGCGGGGGCGGCCATGGGCTCGCCACCGCGCATTATCTCGCCAAGGAGCACGGCATCACCAATGTCGCCGTGGTCGAGAAATCCTATATCGGCTCGGGCAATGTCGGGCGTAACACCACCATCGTCCGCTCCAACTATCTCTTGCCCGGCAATCTCCCGTTCTACGAATGGTCGATGAAGCTGTGGGAGGGGCTCGAGCAGGACCTCAACTACAACGCCATGGTCAGCCAGCGCGGCGTGTTGAACGTGTTCCATTCCGACCCGCAACGCGACGCCTACGCACGGCGCGGCAACGCCATGCGGCTGCACGGGGTCGACGCCGAGTTGCTCGACCGCGAGCAGGTGCGCGCGCTGGTGCCGTTCGTCGATTACGACAATGCGCGCTTCCCGATTCGCGGCGGGCTGTTGCAGCAGCGCGGCGGCACGGTGCGGCACGACGCGGTCGCCTGGGGTTATGCCCGCGCGGCGGACGGTCGCGGCGTCGACATCATCCAGAACTGCGCGGCGACCGGCTTCCGCATCGAGAATGGCCGCGTGCTGGGGGTCGAGACGGAGAAGGGTTTCATCGGTGCCAACAAGGTGGCGCTGTCTGTCGCCGGCAATTCGACGCGCGTCGCGTCAATGGCGGGGCTGCGGCTGCCGATCGAGAGCCACGCGGTGCAGGCCTTCGTCACCGAGGGCGTCAAGCCGGTGATCGACGTGGTGATGACCTTCGGCGCCGGACATTTCTATGTCAGCCAGTCCGACAAAGGTGGGCTGGTGTTCGGCGGCGACATCGAGGGCTACAATTCCTACGCCCAGCGCGGCAATCTGCCAGTGGTCGAGGATGTGTGCGAAGGCGGCATGGCGCTGATGCCGGTGATCGGGCGCTTGCGCATCCTACGCTCCTGGGGCGGGCTGCTCGACATGACGATGGACGGCTCGCCGATCATCGACAAGACGCCGCTTGCCAATCTCTATCTCAATGCCGGCTGGTGCTATGGCGGGTTCAAGGCGACGCCGGCCTCGGGCTGGTGCTTCGCCCATCTGATCGCCAAGGACGAGCCGCATCCGTTTGCCGCCGCCTATCGTCTCGATCGTTTCGCGCAAGGGCGCGTGATCGACGAAAAGGGCATGGGCGCGCAACCCAATTTGCACTGAGGCCTACGCCATGCGGATCAAATGTCCTTTTTGCGGTGAGCGGGCGCTGGAAGAGTTCACCTATCGCGGCGACGCCACGGTGACGCGGCCGCAAAGCCTCGAGCCAAGCGCGACCGACGCGTGGGTGGACTATGTCTATTTCCGCGACAACCCCGCCGGGCTGCACCAGGAGCATTGGCATCACAGCGCGGGGTGCCATGCCTGGCTCGTGGTGACACGCAACATCACCACGCATGAGATCGTTGCCGTCGAGTACGCGGGCGAGGGGGCTAAAGCATGAGTTCGCCGCCCAACCGACTCGCCAAGGGTGGCCTCGTCGATCGGGCGAAGACCGTTCGCTTCACCTTCGACGGCGAGCAGTTCACCGGCTTCCAGGGCGATACGCTCGCCTCAGCACTGCTTGCCAACGGCATTCGCCTGGTGGGCCGCTCGTTCAAATATCATCGCCCGCGTGGAATCTTGACCGCAGGTTCGGAGGAGCCGAACGCGCTGGTCGAGCTGCGTACGGCTGCGCGCCGCGAGCCCAATACCCGCGCCACCACCATCGAGCTCTATGAGGGGCTTGCCGCGGCGAGCCAGAATTGCTGGCCGTCCCTGCGGCTCGACCTGCTGGCGGCGAACCAGATTTTCTCGCCGATCTTCGGCGCGGGCTTCTACTACAAGACCTTCATGTGGCCGGCCGCCTTCTGGGAGAAGCTCTACGAGCCGGCCATCCGCCGCGCCGCGGGCCTAGGGCGCGCTGCGGACGCGCCCGACCCGGACCATTATGAAAAGACCAACGCCTTCTGCGATGTGCTGGTGATCGGCGGAGGGCCCGCGGGTCTGTCCGCCGCGCTCGCCGCCGCTCATTCCGGCGCGCGGGTGATTTTGTGCGATGAGGATTTTCGCCTTGGTGGACGGCTGCTTGCCGAGCGTTACGAGATCGATGGCCGTCCGGCGCTCGATTGGGTGGAGGCGGCCGAAGCCGAGCTCGAGAGTCTGCCCGATTGCCGCATCCTGCGCCGCACCACCGTGCAAGGCGTCTATGACGGCACCTATGCCGCGGTCGAGCGCGTCAGCGATCACATGGCAAAGCCGCCCGCGCATGAGCCGCGGCAGAGGTTGTGGCGTATCGTGGCGAAACGCTCGGTGCTCGCCGCCGGCGCCATTGAACGACCCATCGTGTTCGGCAATAACGACCGGCCGGGCGTCATGCTGGCCGGCGCTGTGCGAAGCTACCTGAACCGCTACGGGGTCACACCCGGAAAGCGCGCGGCGATCTTCGCCGACAATGACGACGCCTTCCGCACGGCCGAGGATCTCGCCGAGGCAGGCGTCAAGGTGGCCGCGCTGATCGACGCAAGAAAGACCCCATCGCCCCGCGCGCAAGCGGCGGCGGAGACGGCGCACGCGCGCTATCTCTCAGGTGCTACGATCCAGCGGGTGCGCGGCGGTCATGGCGTGCGAGGCGTCGGGGTCAGCGATGCGAGCGGCAAGACCGTGCGTTTCGCCTGCGATCTCGTTGCCGTGTCCGGCGGCTGGAATCCGACCGTCAACCTCACCACCCATCTTAACGGCAAGCCGCAATGGAGCGACGCCCTCTCGGCGCTGGTCCCCGGCGCGTTGCCGCCGGGAATGCGCGTCGCCGGCGCCGTGTCGGGTTCATTCGGCCTTGGCGCCTGTCTGGCCGAGGGCCATGACGCGGGCGCCGCGGCAGCCGCCGAATGCGGATTCACCGCGCCGGCCGGCGCTGCTCCCGCGGTTTCAGATGAAGCCAGCGCGACGCCGAGCCCGCTCTGGCAAGTCGCCAACAGTCGCGGCAAGGCCTTCATCGATTTCCAGAACGACGTGACCGTATCGGACGTGAAGCTCGCCACGCGCGAAGGCTTCCGCATCCCCGAGCATCTCAAGCGCTACACCACGCTCGGCATGGCGACGGACCAGGGCAAGACGTCCAATGCCAACGGTGCAGCGGTGCTGGCCAATATCACCGGGCGCTATGTCGGCGCGGTCGGCACCACGACCTTCCGTCCGCCCTACACGCCGATCGCCATCAGCGCCTTTGCCGGGCACCATCGCGGCCAGGATTTCCGCCCCGCGCGCCTCTCCCCCTCGCACGCATGGGCCGAGGAGCAGGGTGCCGTGTTCGTCGAGACCGGCCCTTGGCTGCGCGCGCTGTATTACCCGAAGCGCGGCGAGGAGCCGCAAGATGCGGTGAACCGCGAAGTGGCGAATGTGCGCAAGGCTGTCGGCGTGTGCGACGTGTCGACGCTCGGCAAGATCGACGTGCAGGGGAGGGACGCCGGTGCTTTCCTCGACCGGGTCTATGCCAACACCTTCTCGGTGTTGCCGGTCGGCAAAGCGCGCTACGGCTTGATGCTGCGCGAGGACGGCTTCGTGCTCGACGATGGCACCACCGCGCGGCTTGCCGAGGACCACTATTTCATGACCACCACCACCGCCAATGCGGTCAAGGTGATGCAGCATCTCGAATTCGCCCAGCAATGTCTCTGGCCCGAGCTCGACGTCGAGCTGGTCTCGGTCACCGAGCAATGGGCGCAATATGCGGTGGCGGGGCCGCGCGCGCGCGACGTGCTGCAAGCGGTGGTCGATCCGGCTTACGATCTCTCCAACGCGGCGTTCCCTTATCTCGCCTGTGGCGATGTCACGGTTTGCGGCGGCACGCTGGGGCGGCTTTATCGCCTCTCGTTCTCCGGCGAACTCGCCTACGAGATCGCCGTGCCGGCGCGCTACGGCGACAGTCTGGTGCGCGTCATCATGGAGGCGGGCGCGGCATACGGCATCGCGCCTTACGGCACCGAGGCGCTCGGCGTGCTGCGCATCGAGAAGGGCCATCCCGCCGGCGGCGAGCTGAACGGCCAAACCACGGCGCACGATCTCGGCTTCGGCAAGATGCTGTCGGCGAAGAAGGATTTCGTCGGCCGCTTCATGGCGGCGCGGCCGGCGCTGTCCGATCCCGCGCGTCCGTCGTTGGTGGGTCTTAGGCCACTCGATCGGGCCGAGCGGATCCGCGCCGGCGCACATCTCATTCCGAAAGACGCGGAGGCGGTGGCGAGCAACGATCAGGGCTACGTCACCTCGATCGCCTTCTCTCCCTCGCTCAACCATTGGCTGGGGCTGGGGCTCCTCGTGCGCGGGCCCGAGCGGCATGGCGAGATCCTGCGCGCCTACGATCCCGTGCGCGGCGGCGACGTGCTGGTCGAGGTGCGTCCGCCCTGTTTCATCGATCCGGAAGGGGAACGCCTCCGTGTCTGATCGGCATCTCCGCCCCGTGTCGGCGCTCGCCGGCGTCGCCACTCCCGGCCGCTTCGGCAAAGCGAGCGGCGAGCCGGGCGTCGTCATCCAGGAACGGGCAGGGCTTGGCCTGGCCACGGTGGCGGCGCGCAAGGGACAGGCCGCCGCGCTCAAGGAGGCTATCGCCAGTGGTTATGGGGTCGAACTCCCCGACGGCTCCCGCGTCGCGCATGGATCCTCGGTGAGCTTTGTCGGCTACGGGCCGGGCCAATGGCTTGCCGTCTCTGAGGGCCTTGGCAATGAGGCGCTTGCCCGCGATCTAGCGCAACGGCTGAACGGTCTCGCGTCGGTCTCAGACCAAAGCGGCGGGCGGACGGTGATCCGTATCAGCGGCCCGCGCGCCCGCGACGTGCTCGCCAAAGGCCTGCCGATCGATCTCGACCCGCGCGCCTTCCCGTTGGGCAGCGCCGCCACCAGCACCAGCTCGCTGATGGGTGTGCAGCTCTGGCAGACCGGTGACACCCAGAGTTACGATATCGCCCTCTTCCGCAGCGTGTCGCAAAGCTTCTGGCGCTGGCTCACCGCCTCGGCAGCGGAATTTGGCTACGAGGTCACACCGTCGTGAGCGGCCTGCCGCTGGTCGCGCCGGGGGTGAAAGCCGTGTAATATCGGCAGACGTGATGAAGCGGCGCCGGTTGCCGCGGGTGAGATGATCAGGAGCGTGGCCGGTCAGCTCTAGCAAGGTGAGAGTTGCCATGATTCGTCATTTGATCGCCGCGTTCGCGCTGAGCCTCGCGGGCCTTGGCTCAGCCGCCGCCGGGGACGCCCAGACCGATCCGTCGCAGCCGAACAGGATGGGCGAACAGAAGGGCAAGACTGTTTACGTCCAGCTCATCGTGAAGGCCTGCCACCGCGCCGAGACGCCCCTCGAGCCGACCAACCAGGGCAAGGTCTACAACGACGAAAAGCCGGTGTCGCTCGAGGAGCGCAGGGCGGCCCTGGTCGCCTTGGGCTGTATCGACGTGCCGGTGCCGATGGACTTCCTCGCCGACGCGATGTCGCCGTCGGCGTGCATGGGCCACGGGGGCTATCTCGCCGCCATGCAGTTTCTCGAGCAGCGGCATGACCTCGCCGAGTTTCCCGCCGTCGGTTCTTGGGAGTGCGTGATCACCGACCACGAGGTCATCGGCGCCGAATCGATGTGATCGGCAAACGTCGAGGCTCGGGGTCTCCCTCGGGCTAGCTCGCCTTTTTCTTCGGAACCTTCTTACCCTTCTTGCGGGCTTCGGGGAGGCCGATGGCAATCGCTTGCTTGCGGCTTTTGACGGGTTTGCCGCTCCTGCCGCTCTTCAGCGTTCTTGGGCCCGACCACCGTGACGATCTGCTGGGTGGCTTCGATTGCCTCCACCGTGCCTCGTCCACAAAGAATGAGCCATCACGCCTTGCGCACGCGCTTGATGGATTTGATCTGGCCGCGCGGGCGCCCAGAGCGTTCGCCGATCTCGCGATCCTGCGACTCGACGATGGCGCGCGCCGGCGTGTCGCCGTCAAGCCCGCCGAGCACCTCAGCTGGAACCTTCCGGTTCGAGGTCTGGGTGCCATCCTCGTACAGCACATCGAACAGGACGAAACCGTTGGGACGGGCTTGTTGTTTCTTGGCCATGCTCGAACCCGCTGCTAGGCGTCCTCTGTAGAATTATCGGGGCTGGGCGCATCGCCGCGGGCCGCCTTGCGCTTCGCCGTCTCCTCTTCGAGACGCCGGCGCTTTTCCTGCTTCTTTTGTTCCTTCGCCCGGTTACGGTCCGCGCGTTGCTGGTTGTAATTGGGCTTGAATGCCATGTTGGTCACTCGCTTTCGACGGGAACCCTAAGTCTGCTTCGATCGCCGCGGTTTGGGAGCGCGCGGGGCGGCGGGCCGTGCCGCGGCTTTCAGCTTCTCGTCTTCTGCCTCCTTGGCGAGACGCAACTCGCGGAGCCGCGCCGTCTTCAGCGCGACCGCTTCACTCTCGCGCTCCTGCTCGAGCTTGAAGTTTTGTTCCCGCTTTTGCGCCTTGCTCAGAAGCGCCTCGGCATTGCGCCGTGCTGCGGAATGACGTGAGGGAGGCGACTGGCTCATCTCAAATCTCCTCTAAGCGGGTGAGCGCGCTCGCCCCTGGAGGACGGCTGCGCTGCGCGTGGAAGTCCGGCAAAGCCCCGGCCATTTGTCCGCCCGCGTCGCTTGCCCGGAGCGGGCGCCTTGCCATGCGGCCTTGGCTTATGCGGCGGCGGCGTTAGCGGAGTGGCCGGCGTGACGGCAAGCCGATGCTCGCCAACGTTGACCGTCGAGCGCATCAATCGCTCGATCGCCTGCAGATAGGGGCGCTCGGAGTGATCGCAGAACGATAGCGCCGCACCTTCGGCGCCGGCTCGCGCAGTACGGCCGATGCGGTGCACATAGCTCTCCGGCTCGTTCGGCAGCTCGTAATTAATGACATGGCTGATGTTGGGGACGTCGATGCCACGCGCGGCAATGTCGGTGGCGACGAGAATGCGCACTTTGCCGTTGCGGAAGGCATCGAGCGCGCGCACGCGCGCGTTCTGCGCCTTGTTGCCGTGCAGCGCCGCGGTGGCGATGCCGGCCTGGCTGAGATTGCGGCAGACGCGATCGGCGCCTCGCTTGGTGCGGGTGAACACCAGCACACGATCCATGCGGTGATCGGTCAGCAGGCTCTCGAGCAGCGCCCGCTTTTCCTTGGCGCCGACGAAGAACACGCGCTGTTCGATGCGGTCCACCGCGACTTTGGGCGGGGCGATATCGACGCGAACCGGATGGTCGAGAATATCCGCGGCGAGCTTGGCGATCGGCGGCGGCATGGTGGCGGAGAACAGCAGCGTCTGGCGATCGCGCCGGCACTGCGAAACGATCTTCCGCACGTCATGGATGAAACCCATGTCGAGCATGCGGTCGGCCTCGTCGAGCACGAGGATGGAAACCTTGTCGAGCCGGATGTGGCGCTGATTGCAAAGGTCGAGCAGGCGTCCCGGCGTGGCGATCAGGATATCGACGCCGGCCTTCAGCGCCTTCACCTGGTGATGCTGGTTGACGCCGCCGAAGATGACGGCGGTGCGCAAGGGCAACCGGCGTCCGTAGGCCGCAAAACGCTCGGCGATCTGGCTGGCGAGTTCGCGGGTCGGCGCGAGGATCAACGCATGCGGCGCGCCGGGTGTGCGCGGCAGCTTCTGCAACGACAAACGCTGCAGAATCGGCAGCGCGAAGGCCGCCGTCTTGCCGGTACCCGTCTCGGCAATGCCGAACAGGTCCTTGCCCTCGGCAAGCAGGGGAATGGTCTGCACCTGGATCGGTGTTGGTTTCAGATAGTTTTCAGCCTTCAGCGCGAGCCGCAGGGGCTCGATCAGGCCAAGGCCGTCGAAAGTAGTGTTGGTCACTCAGAAAAAGTCCTTATGCGCCGGGAACGGGCTGAAGGCGCAAGACATGCGCAATGCGAGGCCGTGTTCGGCGTTTGCCTCGCCCCACGCGCTATCTGGGGACAGACGATGAAAGAAGGAATTGTCTCGGGATGAGGCGCCGCGGAGATGCGGCAGCTACGCGCGATCGCGAGCAATCAATGTGAGGGGAACATGGAGGCCAGCCGGCTTAATGTCAAGTTAAACAGGATATTTGCGGTTAAGAAAGCCCACGCAAATCTACGCGCTAGCTGACTTTTCTCCGTCGCAACGGATATTTGGCGTTGTCGTACAGCGCTCGGATGCCGAAGCCGTCGAATCGTTCCTCGTTCACCTCGAGCGTGCTGCCGATGAGCAGTTCGGGCGGCAGGACCTCGACCGCATATTTGATCGCTTCGGCGGCGCTGTTGAAGCGCGTGTAGCGCATGGGCCGCTTACCCGTCTTGCTCGCGCTGGCATAAAGCTCGGCGGGAGCCATGTAGTCGAACGCACTCACCACGTCAGTAAAGCATGACGGGGAGGGCAAGGCCAGCCTCGGGGGATCGGACCACGATGCGAGCGCGCTAAGGGATTGTCGGCGGCGCCATTCATTGTCAGGGTGGAGCTCAGGAGCTCACACGATGCTGCATGTGCCGCCACTCGTCTCCACGATCGCGATCGGCCTCGTGCTCGCCTTCGCCTTCGGCTTGCTCGTGCACCGCTTCAAGCTGCCGCCGCTGGTAGGCTATCTGATCGCGGGCATCGTCATAGGCCCGTTCGCGGCCGGCTCCGCCGCCGATCAGAACATCGCCAATCAGCTCGCCGAGGTCGGCGTCATTCTGTTGATGTTCGGCGTCGGCTTGCATTTCTCCCTTAAGGACCTGCTCGCGGTTCGCGCCATCGCCGTGCCAGGGGCGCTGGCGCAGGGGCTCGTCGCCACCCCGCTCGGCATGCTGGTCGGCTGGTCGCTCGGCTGGTCGGCGGGGTCCGGGCTCATCTTCGGCGTGGCGTTGTCGGTCGCCAGCACCGTGGTGCTGTTGCGTATCCTCCAGGAGCGGCGACTGCTCGAGACCGAGCGTGGCCGCATCACCGTCGGCTGGTTGATCGTGCAGGACATCGCCATGGTGCTGGTGCTCGTGCTGCTGCCCGGGCTGACGGCGACGTTCCGCGGCATGGAGACCGCGCCGGGGACGGTCGAGATCTTGCGCTCGATGGCCGTCCTGCTCGGCAAGTTCGCCCTCTTCCTCGCCGTCATGCTGCTGTTCGGCAAGAAGCTGATCCCGGCCCTCCTGCATTACGTCGCCCACACCGGGAGCCGGGAGCTGTTCCGCCTCGCCGTGCTGTCGATTGCGCTCGGCGTCGCCTACGCCGCGGCCGAGTTGTTCGGCATTTCGCTCGCGCTGGGCGCCTTCTTCGCCGGCATGATGCTGAGCGAGTCGCAATTGAGCCAGCAGGCCGCTACCGAGTCGCTGCCCTTGCGCGACGCCTTCGCCGTGCTGTTCTTCGTCTCGGTCGGCATGCTGTTCGACCCTGCGGTGCTGTTGTCAGCGCCGTTGGCGCTGCTGGCCACCGTGTTGATCATCCTGGTCGCCAAGTCGGCGGTCGCTTTTGGCGTGGTTCGTCTGTTCGGTCATTCCCGCTCGGCCGCGCTGATGATTTCGGCCTCGCTGGCGCAGATCGGCGAATTCTCCTTCATCCTTGCCGATCGTAGTCGCGCGCTCGACCTCTTGCCGGCCGAAGGCCGCAACCTGATCATTGCCGGGGCCATCATCTCCATCCTCGTCAATCCGCTGCTGTTCGCGGTTCTCGACATCTATGCGGCACGTCGCGAGAAGGCGCTCGCGGAGGCTGCGGCTCTGGACGTGCAGGAAGAAGAGCTGCCGATGCGCGAGCCGATCCCACCGACGAACCTCAAAAATCATGTGGTGCTGATCGGCCATGGCCGGGTCGGCAGCTTCATCAGCTCGACTTTGAGCGAGCAAAGCGTGCCGCTGTTCGTCATCGAGGACGACGAGGACGGGGTCGCGGCGCTGCGGCAGGAGGGCATCGAGGCGATCGAGGGCAATGCCGCCGATCCGGAGGTGATCGCCGCGGCCAATCTACCCGAGGCGCGCTGCCTACTGGTGGCGATCCCCGATGCCTTCGAGGGCGGCCAGGTGGTGCAGCAGGCCCACGCCATCAATCCGAACCTACCGATCATCGCGCGCGCGCATTCGGAGGAAGAGATCGACTATCTCAAGCGCCATGGCGCGATGCTCGTGGTCATGGGCGAGCATGAAATCGCCAAGGCCATGCTCGACAACGTCGCGGAGATCGCCATGCTGGTGGCGCAGTCGAGCCGAGAAGCCGCATCCGCGCCGCCCGAGCCCAAGCCGGTGGAAAAAGCGGCCCCGACCGGCTAAAGCTGTCCCGGCCGATCATGCCGCATTACACGCCGCTCATCACCACCATCGTCGCCGCGCTGACGCTCGCTTGGGCGTTCGCAGCGGTCGCGCATAGCGTCAAGCTGCCGCCGCTGGTGGGCTATCTGTTGGCCGGTATCGTCATCGGCCCGTTCACGCCGGGCTATGTCGCCGACCAGGATCTCGCGAGCCAGCTTGCCGAGATCGGCGTCATTCTCTTGATGTTCGGCGTCGGCCTGCACTTCTCGCTGGAGGACCTGCTCTCCGTCAAAAAAATCGCCATCCCGGGAGCCATCGTCCAGATCGGCTGCGCCACCCTGCTTGGCATGGGGCTCGCGGTGTGGCTCGGCTGGGGGATCGGCGCGGGGCTGGTGTTCGGGCTTGCCCTATCGGTGGCGAGCACCGTGGTTCTGCTGCGCGCGTTGCAGGAGCGGCGGCTGGTCGAAACCGAACGCGGGCGGATCGCCGTCGGCTGGCTGATCGTCGAGGATGTCGCCATGGTGCTGGCGCTCGTCCTACTGCCGGTCGTCGCCGGGCTGCTACAGGGCGAGAAGGCGAGCGTTACCGAGATCGCGCTGGCGCTCGGGCTGACCGCCGCCAAGGTCGCCGCCTTCGTCGCCGTCATGCTGATCGTCGGCAAGCGGGCGATCCCGTGGATCCTGCACGCGATGGCGCATACCGGGTCGCGCGAGCTGTTCCGGCTGTCGGTGCTGGTGATCGCGCTTGGCGTGGCGTTCGGCGCCGCCGAGCTGTTCGGCGTCTCCTTCGCGCTCGGCGCCTTCTTCGCCGGCATGATCTTGAGCGAGTCGAAATTGAGCCAGCAGGCCGCCACCGAGACGTTGCCCTTGCGCGATGCCTTCGCCGTGCTGTTCTTCGTCTCGGTCGGCATGCTGTTCGACCCCACCATTCTGGTGCGCGAGCCGTTACCCGTCTTGGCCACGCTGCTTATCATCCTGGTCGGCAAGTCGCTTGCGGCCTATGCCATCGTGCGAGCTTTTGGCTACGCCAACGCGACCGCGCTTACCATCTCGACCTCGCTCGCGCAGATCGGCGAGTTCTCCTTCATCCTCGCCAATCTCGGCGTCGCGCTGATGCTGCTCCCCGAGCAAGGCCGCGATCTGATTCTGGCCGGCGCCATCATCTCGATCCTGCTCAATCCGTTCTTGTTCTCCGCCCTGGACGGGTTGCTCGCACGCCAGGAAGCGCGTGCTAAGGGAACCGAGCCCGAAGCGGAAGCCGCGACGAGTGCGCCGATCGCGCCCACCGCTCTCGAGGACCATGTCGTTCTGGTCGGCCATGGCCGGGTCGGCAAGGCGGTCAGCAAGGTGCTGGGCGAGCGGGGGGTTAAGCTTTTCGTCATCGAGGATGACAAAGATGAGGTCGCCGAGGTGAAGACGCGCGGCATCGCTGCTCTTGCCGGCAATGCGGCAGACCCGCATGTGATCGAGGCGGCGAATTTACCGGCGGCGCGCTTCTTGCTGGTCGCCATTCCCGACGCCTTCGAGGGAGGCCAAGTCGTGCAGCAGGCCCGCGCTATCAATCCCGCCCTGACCATCGTCGCGCGAGCCCATTCAGAGGCCGAAATCCTGCACCTGAAGAAACACGGCGCGACCCTGGTAATCATGGGTGAGCACGAAATTGCCATGGCGATGGTAGAGCATGTCGCCACGCGCGCGGAGACGGGAGCCAAGGCATGAGGGAGGACACATGGCCAAGCTGAAAGCGCTGATCGACGAGCTGGTCACCGCCAATCGCATTTTGGCCAACGAAGGCATCGTCGATTCGTTCGGCCATGTCAGCGTGCGCCATCCCAAGGACACCAATGTTTATCTCTTGTCGCGTGCGCGCGCGCCCGAGCTGGTCGAGGCCAAGGACATCCTTGCCTACACGCTCGACGGCGAGCCGGCCGACGCGAAAAAGGCCAAGGGCCTCGCGTCCTATATTGAACGTTTCATCCATGGCGCGATTTACGAGGCGCGGCCCGACGTTCAGTCGGTGGTGCACAACCACTCGCCGAGCACGATCCCGTTCGGCGTCACTGGCAACCCGCTGAGGCCGGTGCAGCATATGTGCGCCTCGATCGGGCATGAGGTGCCGCTATGGGATTCGCAAGACGGCTTCGGCGACACGGCGCTGCTGGTGAACAGCATGGAGATGGGCCGCGATCTGGCGAAACGGCTCGGAAAAGGCGCTGCCTTGCTGATGCGCGGGCACGGGGCCGTGGTCGCGTCAGGCTCGATCCGGCAAGCGGTGTTCGTGTCGGTCTATCTGGAGCGGAACGCCAAACTGCAGATGCAGGCCATGGCCATGGGCCGGACCAAGTTCCTGAGCAAGGGCGAGGTCGACGCCGTGATCGCACGCACCGGTCCTTACACGCTCGATCGTGCCTGGGACGCCTTCGCGCGACGGGCGAGACGCATTCGGCGCGGTAAGCCGGCCCGTTACAGCATGGATTTGATGTCGGCCGAGAATGTCGGATAGGCGAACACGAAGTCTCGGATCTGACTTGCGGTGATGCCGTGCCGCATGGCGAGGCCGAACAAATTGATCAGCTCCTCGCCGGCATGGCCGACGAAATGCGCGCCGAGCACGCGATCGGTGTCCTCCTCGACGACGATCTTCGACCAGGCCAGGGTCTCGGCGAAGGTCCGCGTCGAGAACCAATATTCCATATCGTTGGTCTGGACGCGCGCCTTCAGCCCCTGCTCCTTGGCCTTGGCCTCGGAGAGGCCGACGGTGGCGAGCGCCGGCACGGTGTAGACGGAGGATGGCATCGACGCATAATCGGGCTTGTGCTTGGCGCCCTCGACAATGTTGCGGCCGACCAGCCGCCCTTCATAGGTGGCGATGGGTGAGAGCTGCGGCGAGGCGGTGACGTCGCCGCAGACATAGACCGATTGATTGGACTTCGAGCGGAGATAGTCGTCGACGGCGAGTTTGAAGCCGTCATGAGCGACGTTGCCCGCGTCGAGATCGAGCTCCTCGACATTGGCGATGCGGCCGGCGCCGTTCACCACGCGGTCGCTCTCGACCGTATGCTCCTTGCCGTCTTGCTCGAAGACGGTGCGGAGCCGGTTGCCCGCCTTCTCCACGCGCTTCACCTTGACGCCGGTATGCACGGCGATGCCGATGCGCTCGCTCTCCTTGCGCACTTCCTCGACCGCGTCGGCGTCGATCGCGGGTAGGAGCCGTGGCAGCACTTCGAGGATGGTGACCTTGGTGCCGGCGCGGGCATAGACATGGCCGAATTCGAGCGCGATGACGCCGCCGCCCACAAACACCACGCTTTGCGGCCGTTCGCGCTCGCTCAACACCTCGTCCGAGGTGATCATCAGCTCCGCGCCTGGGATCGGCAGCGGCCGGGGCTTCGAGCCGGTGGCGATGACGATATGCTTGGCCTCGATATGTCGCCCGCTGGCCTCGACCGCGTTCGGCGCGACGAATTTGGCTGGTTCGCGGATCAGCTCGACACCACGGCCTTGCAGCGTCTCGGCAAGCGAATCCGGGATGCCGGAGATCAGATCCTTCTCACGGTCGATCAACGCCGCCCAATCGAGCTTCGGCTTGCCGACGCTGATGCAGTGGACATGGGCTTGCGCAATCTCGTGCAGCGCATGGCCCGCGGCGACCAGCACCTTTTTCGGCGTGCAGCCGCGATTGGGGCAGGTGCCGCCGAGATCGCGCGGCTCGGCCATGATCACTTTCATCCCGGCCTTGCGCGTCGGCACGGTGACGCCGAACCCGGCATTGCCGCCGCCCATAATAAAGACGTCGCAGCTTTCGCTTCGCATTAGGGATCCTCCAGCCAGTCCTCAATTCTCAGGCGGACCGATAGGCGTGGCCAAACACATTGCGCCGTGTACCGAACACATTCGGGAGACGCGGGCGTGAGGCGGCGTGATGAGAAAAGCGGCGGGTAGGGAACGGCGTCGCGGCAGACCGCGTTTCGCTTGGGACTTGATGGCGGGCGTGAAGCCCCCATATGCGGCGCGGACACGATGCGAGGTCACGGAGTACGATGAGCAGTCGAGTCGAAATCCTGAGCCCCAGCGAGCCTGATCCCTGGTCACTCGCGCGGGGCCCCGCGGACTATCTGCGCGACTACACCGCGGGGATGAGCCACGAGCAGCGGCTCGCGCAGGTGAAATGGCTCGCCACGTTGATGGACGACGCCTTCCGGATTCCCGGCACGCCGCTCAGATTCGGTTGGGATTCGGTGCTGGGCTTGTTTCCGGGGTTCGGCGACGTGGTGACCAGCGCGCTCTCGCTGCTGATCGTGCATCACGCCTGGCAGACCGGAGCCTCCAAGCTGACGCTCGCGCGCATGCTCGGCAATGTCGGCATCGATTTCGTGGTCGGTGCGGTCCCGATGCTCGGCGACATGTTCGACGTGGTGTGGAAGGCGAACCGCAAAAACGCGCGGCTGCTCGAGCAGCATCTGCACGGCCAGGCGGCGCGGGCAGGGCGCTCGCGGAACTCCCGGCGGGGTTGACGCGTTCTATCCGCATCACCACGCGTTACGTGCGTTTTCCGCAATATTGACGGGGTCACAGCAATGGCCAAAAGCTCGCGCGCGCGTCGCCGCATCCGCCAGGGTGCCCGGCTCGCTTCGCTTGCCGTCGCCGCTTTCGCGCTGCCGGCGCTGGCGTTTGCCGCCGAGGAAACCAAGTCCGACAAGATCGGACCTTGGGCGATCGAGGCGACCTTCAAGGGCGACAAATTCGATCGCTGCTCTATCAACCGCACCCTACAAGACGACATCGTGGCGACCTTCGTCCGCACCAGCGAGGGGCTCAGCCTCGAGCTCGGATCGCCGAACTGGAAGCTTGATCGCGGCAAGGACTATCCAGTGAAGATGACGCTCGGACAGCTGAGCTTCGATACCGAGGTCGCCGCCGAGCCCAACTCCGTGTCGATGGACGTGAATGACAAGAAATTCGAAACCGGGCTTCGCTCCGCCAATGCGCTGAACGTGGTCGCCGCCGGCGCCACCATCCGCGTGCCGCTCGACCAGAGCACCGCCGCGTTCGAGCGCTTGGAACAATGCGTGGAGAAAAACAGCAAGGCGGTCGAAACCAACCCTTTTGTGGTTCCGGCACGTCGGCCGTAACGGCCGGCGTGTCGGAGGGCAAAGGCCCCGACTGCCAGCAACAGGCGACCGAGGAGAGCAAGCCGGCGCCGGAGGACAAGGCCGCTCAGGACAGCGTGCCGGCGAAGCCGGCCAAGTCCAAGCGTGCGGGATCGCGGCGGGTGCCGTCTTTTCTGCGCAGGGTCGATATGCTGTTCCAGGGGCGCCAGTAGGGCTCCGTACCGTCGCGCGGTAGCGGGGGGTCAGGCTCCAGCCAGTTCGTCCACCTCGTCGTCGGTGAACACGCGGCTACGCGTCAGGAAGCGCACGCCGTCCGGCGCTTCAAGCGAGAAGCCGGAGCCGCGCCCCGGCACCACGTCGATGATCAGCTGGGTGTGCTTCCAATAGTCGAATTGGTCGGCGTCCATATAGACCTCGCAGCCGCCGATCGCGCCGAGATGCACGTCGTTGCCGCCGACGCGGAATTCGCCTTTGGGATAGCACATCGGCGCCGAGCCGTCGCAGCAGCCGCCCGACTGATGGAACATCAGCGCACCGTGCTTGGCGCGCAGCCGCTCGATCAACTCAATCGCGGCATCGGTGGCAAGGACTCGTTCGACCATCATCACCATCCTTGTCATCGCCCGGCTTGACCGGGCGATCCAGTAACCCCGGTCGTGGGGTTTACTGCCACCACTGGGGTTACTGGATTCCCGCTTGCGCGGGAATGACACCGATATTGTTACCGCCGCTCCCTTAGAAGAACCCCAACGCCTTCGGGCTATAGCTCACCAGCACGTTCTTGGTCTGCTGGTAATGGTCCAGCATCATCTTGTGGGTCTCGCGACCGATGCCCGACTTCTTATAGCCGCCGAACGCCGCGTGCGCCGGGTAGAGGTGGTAGCAATTGGTCCACACCCGACCCGCCTGGATGCCGCGGCCCATGCGATAGGCACGGTTGATGTCGCGGGTCCACACGCCGGAGCCGAGGCCGTACAGCGTGTCGTTGGCGATTTCGAGCGCCTCGTCCTCGTCCTCAAAGGTGGTGACGGAAAGCACGGGGCCGAAGATCTCCTCCTGGAAGATGCGCATCTTGTTGTTGCCGGCGAACACGGTGGGCTGCATGTAATAACCCTCCGCCAGCTCGCCGTTGAGCGCGAGACGCTCGCCGCCGGTGAGCAGTTTGGCGCCTTCCTTCTTGCCGATGTCGACGTAAGACAAGATTTTTTCCAGCTGATCGTTGGAGGCCTGCGCGCCGATCATGGTGGTGAGCTCGAGCGGATTGCCCTGCTTGATCTTGTTCACCCGGGCGACGGCCTTCTCGATGAACTTGTCGTAGATCGAGCGCTGCACCAATGCGCGTGAGGGGCAGGTGCAGACCTCGCCCTGGTTCAGCGCGAACATGGCGAAGCCTTCGAGCGCCTTGTCGAAGAAGGCGTCGTCCTCCGCCATCACGTCGGCGAAGAAGATATTGGGCGACTTGCCGCCGAGCTCGAGCGTAACCGGGATCAGGTTCTCGGACGCATATTGCATGATGAGGCGGCCGGTCGTGGTCTCGCCGGTGAAGGCGATCTTGGCGATGCGCTTGTTCTGGGCGAGCGGCTTGCCGGCCTCGACGCCGAAGCCGTTGACGACGTTGAGCACGCCGGCGGGCAGCAGATCGCCTATGATGTCCATCAGCACCATGATCGACATCGGCGTCTGTTCTGCCGGCTTCAGTACGATGCAATTGCCGGCGGCAAGCGCGGGCGCGAGCTTCCACACCGCCATCAGGATCGGGAAGTTCCACGGGATGATCTGCCCGACCACGCCGAGCGGCTCGTGGAAGTGATAGGCGATGGTGTCGTGATCGATCTCAGATAGCGAGCCTTCCTGAGCGCGGACGCAAGCGGCGAAATAGCGGAAATGATCGATGGCGAGCGGAATGTCGGCGAAGGTGGTCTCGCGGATCGGCTTACCGTTGTCGATGGTCTCGACCGCGGCGAGCACCTTGAGGTTCTCCTCCATGCGGTCGGCGACCTTGTTGAGGATCTCGGCGCGCTTGGCGGGCGCCATGTTGCCCCAGGCGTCCTTCGCCTTATGCGCGGCGTCGAGCGCCAGCTCGATATCGGCCGCCTGCGAGCGCGCGATCTGGCAGACCGGCTTGCCGGTGATGGGGCTGATATTGTCGAAATAATTGCCGTCGACTGGCGCCACCCATTTGCCGCCGATGAAATTGTCGTAACGTGGGCGCAACGCCACCCGCGCATTCAACGTCTCGATGACTTGGTGAAGCATACTGTCCTCCCTGGACACGAGGGGCCGCTTTATAGGTTCTTCTGGGTCAATCCTGTTCCTCCACCTTGACCTGCGTCAAGCGGAACCTAAGGTTGCGCATGTCGAGTTGGCTGGAACGGGAACAGCGCGGCTACCAAGGCGTTCGACAGGAACCGCAACAACCTAGGAGGGATATAAATGGCAGGCAGAAGCATAAGTCCGATGCTCGCCTTTCTGCTCGGGGTGGCCGTGGTCGGCCTCGGCGTGCTGGCCTATGTGCTTTACGAGCGGCAGCACAGAGAGGTGCTGAAGATCGACGTGCCGGGCTTCTCCGGCGAGATCAGCAAGGACAAAGGCATCGATATCGAGGTCGGCAAGGACCGCTAGACTTTTGCCGGTTGTCCCCGCTGGCTAGCAGGAGGGCCGGCATCGCCGGCACGGCGCCCGCCATACTCCATAAGCGCGCAGTCCGCGTTGGACTCGCGCTAAGGTTTTGCTAGTTTGGGGCCCCGCCGAAGCAAAGGGTTTCCCCATGACCCGTGTTGTTATGGGTCTGCTGACCATCCTCCTGTTCGCGACGATTTCGCCCTCTTTCGCCGCAGAGGGCATCACGGAACAAGACAACAAGCGGCTTCACGAAGCGCTGCAGTCATTTGCGGTCCCGGCAGATCTCCAAGCCGAGGACCTCACCTCTGAAGCGCCCCCTGAAGCGCCATCCGCCAGGGTGGCTGCCGACGGGGATGGCGACGGGCTCGCCGATAGCGTGGAACTGCAACTCGGCACCGACCCGGCCAACCCCGATACCGATGGCGATGGCCTTCTCGATGGATGGGAAGTGTTTGGCGTGAATGGCATCGACCTCCGCGCCAAGCACGCCTCGCCCTTGCATAAGGATATCTTTGTCGAGATGGATTACATGCGGCGGCAGACCGCGAGCCATGGTCTTGCTCCGAACAATGCGGTGCTGAAGCGCATCGCTCAGATCTATGCCTCCAGTCCGGTACACAATCCCGACGGGCGCGACGGCATCAACATCCATCTCGAGCTCGGCAATGAGGTGCCTTACGACGAGGACCTCAACCCGTCTGAAGAAGAATTCAGCAAGTTGAAGCAGGCGAACTTCGACCCGAAGCGCGCGCCCGTCTACCACTACATGATCTGGGCCAACGGCTATGACGGCGATTTGTCGAGCGGGTACTCGTTTGCCCTCCCGGGGTCCGACTTCATCGTGACGCTCGGCAAGTGGAACAACGGGGATGGTGGCACCGACTCGGAAAAGGTCGGTACCTTTGCCCATGAGCTTGGACACAATCTCGGGCTTAGGCATGGCGGCAGCGAGGACATCAACTACAAGCCCAATCACCTCAGCATCATGAATTACTTCTTTCAGACCGATGGGGTGATCCGTGACGGCAAGGGGGTGTTCGACTACCAGCGGTTTGCCGTGCCCCCCTTGCCGGAAAGCGCGTTGAAGGAGCGCGAGGGCCTCGGCGGGGGCGCCGATCTGCGCGGCTACAGCACGGTGTTTTGGCTGAACCCGGATACGGCGAGGTCCGTGGCGGCCGGCGGTCCGATCGATTGGGATCAAAATGGGAGAATCGATGCGGTCAGGCGCCACCTCGATCTCAACGCCGATGGCGCGCTAAACGGCCTATCGGGCACGCCGGATGAATGGTCGATCCTCGTGTTCAATGGCGGCAGTATCGGCAAGCAGATCGAGATCGCCAGGCTGTTCACTGTGGCGCGCAGCCAGTATCGGAAGATACCCGTGCCTGAACTCACCGAGCAGCAGCGCAGCAAGATTCGCCAAGCCGTCCCGCAGCCCTAGGGGCCTTGGGCAAGCCTAAGGGATCAGCACGGCGGCGCCGGTGATCTCGCCCCGGCGCAAGCGCTCGAGCGCCTGGTTGGCGGCGGTGAGCGGGATCGGGACCACTCTGGTTTTGACCGAGAGTTTCGGCGCCAGCGCCAGGAATTCGCGCGCATCGGCCCGGGTCAGATTGGCGACCGAGCGCAGCACGCGTTCCTCCCAGAGAATGTCGTAAGGGAAGCTCGGGACGTCGCTCATATGGATGCCGCCGCACACGACGATGCCGCCCTTGCGCACGGCCTTGAGCGCGGTCGGCACCAGCGCGCCGACGGGCGCGAAAATGATGGCCGCGTCGAGCGCTTGCGGCGGGGCTTGGTCGGAGCCTCCGGCCCACACCGCGCCGAGGCTCAAGGCGAAGTCTTGCGCTGGTTTGTCGCCGGGCCGGGTGAAGGCGTAGACTTCGCGGCCTTGCGCGCGAGCCACTTGCGCGACGATATGCGCCGCCGCGCCGAAGCCATAGATGCCGAGACGATGTGGATCGTCGGCGAGCTTCAGCGAGCGGTAGCCGATCAGCCCGGCGCAAAGCAGCGGCGCGGCCTCGGCGTCGCTATAAACGTCAGGTAGTCTGAAGGCGTAGCGCGCGTCGGCGACCGTATATTGCGCGTAGCCACCGTCGATCTGGTAGCCGGTGAAGCGTGGGTTATCGCAGAGATTCTCCTCGCCACGCCGGCAATATGGACATGTGCCGTCGGTGAAGCCCAGCCATGGCACGCCGACGCGATCGCCGATGGCGAAGTCCGCGACGCCCGGCCCCAGCGCCGCCACATGGCCGACGATCTCATGGCCGAGCACGAGCGGGAGCTTGGGCTGCGACAGCTCGCCGTCGAAGATGTGAAGATCGGTGCGGCACACCCCGCAGGCCGCGACCTTGATCAGGATCTCGCCTTGCCCCGGCTCTGGCACTTCGAGCGAAGTCGCTTGCAGCGGCGTGCCCGCCCGCTTGAGGACCATCGCCTGCATCTCCCGCGGGATGGTCATGCGAGCTTGGACTCCTCTCGTCGTTGACCCGCGCGGTCGGCGCTCACCCCGTTCGGCCGGCGTCCTTGCACGGGACGGTCTCGCCGAACTCCGCCAGCGTGATGGTTTGCTGCCGCTCTGGTGGGAGTTGCGACATGATCGCGCCGGCAACGAAGCAATAATATCCCGCCAGCATCAACGTCCGGTCCTCGTTCGAACGGAAGCGCGCCGAGCGTTCGATCCTGTCGATCTGCGCCAGCGCGGCTTGCGTCACCCGGCGCAGCGCATCCATCACCGCGGCCGGCGTCGACTGAGCGGCTTCGTCGAGCAACGCCTCGACCGCGCCGGCATTCAGCTTGTCGAGCAGGCGGCAGCTGTCGCTTGCCAGATAGTCCTGGTAGCCCTGCGATCCCGCCTCGGGCGCGAGCAAGCGCTTCTCGATGTCGATGAGGGCAAAGGCAAGGCCGCGCAAGTCGCTCGAAGCCGCCGGATCGGCGAGCAGGGCAGCGACCTGCTGGCGATAAGCCTCCCAGCGCTCGGGGGCGAACGGAATTGGCGACGAGGACGCGGCGAACGCGACGATGTCACAGCCTTCGATATTTTTGAAGGCCTGCGCCGGGCCCGCGCACAGCCCCGCCGCGATGGCGGCGCTCGCGAGCAGCCGAAGAGCGTGTCTCACTCGAGCGTCGCGCGGAGTTGCTCGAGCTGCGAGGATCGGGCGGTTTGCGGGTTCAGCTGGTAGCGATAATAGCCGACCATGTCCCGAATGCGCTGGAACTGCTGCGGCGTGAAATGCTTCATGCAGGCGTCGTCGGTGTAATCCATGTAATTGTCGACCGGGTCGAAGCGCGTCTCGCCCGGGCAGGCGGAGGGCTGGTGCACGGGGCAGCCGAACGCGGATCTTGCCTCGAAGGGCGTGTCCTCGACGTCGTCGCCCGGCGCCTCGCAGCCGCCCTGGAAGGTGTGATAGAGGCCGCACCAATGGCCGATCTCATGCACGGCGGTCATGCCAAGATCGAACGGCCAATTCGGCAGCGGCCTCGCGGCATCCGGCAAGCTCGCATGGTGCAGGATGACACCGTCGATCTCCGGCGCTTGCTTGAGATCCCAGGGAAAGGCGGCGAAGCCGAGAATCCCATTGGCGGGCTCGCAGGTAAAGATATTGAGGCAGCGCGCAGAGTCCTTGCCGAGCGACGCCTTCATCTCGTTCACCGCATCGGTCTCGATATCGATGCCAAACCATGCGGGATTGTCATTCAACTCGACGTCGATGGTTTTGAATTGGAGGCCGGTCGGCGCGTAGATCTTGTTCAACATGGCCATCTGCGCCTTGAGCTGACTATCCGGGAGATAGCCGCGTTCGCCCTGATGCACGATGTGCCAGCGGACCGGAACCGGCGTCGCACCGCGGAAACTCATGCGATGCGCGCGCAGCGCGTTGACGACGCGGTTGGCCTGGATCTTCGCCGCCGGAGTGGGCGGCGGCGTGGCGCACAGCCGCTTCGGCGAGGCGAGCGTATTCTGGGCAAACAGCGGATCGATTTTGGCGGTGGCGGTGGCCAAGCAGGCGCACGCGGAGGACATGAGGAATTCACGCCGGTTCACGACTAACCTCCCAAATGGTTTGTTCTTGCCGGAAGCGCGTGCCTGGTCCCACCTTAACCAAGCGACCCTACCGAGCGGCCGAGATTACTCCATCCCTTCAAAGCGCAGGAAGTGTTTTCAGCTTAAGGTTTTGTCACCTTCGAGACGGCTCGCGCGCTGCTTGAGGGTGTCTTCAAGCTGCTTGATCCAAGCTGCGTCCTCGCCTCTCCCCTCGCGCATGCCGCGGATCAGGCCTAGATTGCGCGCCGTGGTTTCGAGCTCCCATGAGGCGCGCGCGACGGCAAGTGCGTCGCCGAGCCTGTCATTGGCATCGTCTTCGTCGCGGGCGAGCACGGCCAGCTCGAGCAGCGTGGCGTGGTCCCAATAGTCCGGCGCCTTGGCCGCCTTGCGCGCGGCGGAATAGCGTACCACCGGCAGGATCTCAGCTTGGCGTGGGTCCGCCTTGGGCATCATTTCCATCAAGGTCACCGCATTGATGCCGGGATAGGCGTCGCGCCAATCCGCCTCGAAGCCGGCGAGGTAGGTGTCGATGGCATTCTTGAGCAGTGCGCGCGCCTCAGGCAGGCCCTCTTTCTTGGCGAGGTCCCAGCGGTCCTTGTACATGCGACCCAACAGGCCGTTGGTCTCGCTCGACGAACCGAACTCGGCGATCACCTCACCCAGAACCTTTTCGGCCTCATCGAAGCGGCCTTCGCGATTGAGCGCGAAGCCGAGTTGTTCGCGCATCATCTTGGCGCGTTGCAACGGCGGCGGCATACGCTTGTAAAGCTCGATCATGGCGGCGTGGGCCTTCACGTCGCGCAAGGAAAGAAAAAGATCGACCACGACTCCACTTTCGACTTCGAGCAGGTTGGAGAGCGCGGGGTCCTCGGCGACCTTCTTGACCGAGTCCGCCCCTTCTTTCACCGCCACGCGCAAGCGGTCCTTGTAGCGCTTCGAATAGTCGACCGCCTTGCGGAAGATGTCGGTCTTGGAGTGATCCACGTCCCAGCGCGGCACGCCTTCGACCAACTGGAAAATGGGACTGTCGTCGTGCGGGTTGCCGCGCGCCGCCTCGAGCTGATTGGCGATCTGCCCCAGCGTGGTTTCGACATCCACCGGTTCGCCGGCGCCGTCGGTCTTGTAGGCGATGCCGCGGACCAGAGCGATGTCGAAGGGCAGCACGGTGCCTTCGGCGAACACGATCACCGTGCTGCGCGGGCGCATCGCGTGCCGGATGCCGAGCTCGTAGAACACGTTGGGGTTGGCGCCGGTGATGTCGGCCACGGCGTAATGGCAGAGCATCAGCCGCTCGAACATCGGCTTGTGGATGGTGCCGCCAATCTTCTCCTCGTCGGCGCGGATCGGCTCGAGCCCCGAGCGCTCGACCGCCGGCGCGATGACCTTGGCGTAGACGGAATCGAAATTGGTGACGCGTCCCGCCGCGTCCATCTTCTTGCCGAACGGCATCAGCACGAAGCAGAGCGGGAGGAGCTGGTCCGGGTCGTCCATGGCTGACAGAAGGCGTTGTGAATACGGTTATTCGAGGTTGCTGTTGATCGCCGTTTGGACCGCCGCGTCGGGGTTGCCGAGCCATTTTTGTTGGCCCGAGGTCGTCAGCAATCCCCAGGCTCGCGAGGCGCCCGGCGCGAATAGCACGTGAAGCTGGTTGTCGCCGCAATCGTGCGCCTTGCACACCCAGCCGAGCGTGTAGACCTTGCCTTGGATCGGTACGCTTTTGGACGGGCTCGACGGGCCGTCGAAGCTCTTGGCGTAGTTCTTGACCCAGGCGGGAACGCTGGCGCCGGCGAGCATGCCGTTCCATGCGGCGAGATAAGGCTTCTGCTTCAAAAGGTCGAAGAGATAGGGGCCAGGCGGCGCGTCGGCTGCGTGAGCGTAGGCGCCGCAGAGAAGCAGCGCGATGACGAGCAGCGGTCTTATGATCACGGGGCTCTCCGTCGGTTGAGCGACGGCGAGATCATAACCCGTTTGCTAGTGGCGGACGAGCGGCCAGCCTTGCAGGCTCGGGCGGAGCGGCATGACGGGCGCTTGGTCGCGCTCGTATGCGGCGGAGGGACGGGCGCTCAAAGGCCCAGTCAGGCGCCGCTCGGGCACGAACGAGGATGCCCCCCATAGCGCCGCGAAGGCGAGGCGGCCGAGCCGTACCGTGTCGGGGGCCTGCTCGTCGAATAAAGTGAGCGCGTTGCGCCTGTCGGCATCGCGGCGCATGGCGTCGCCCGACCAGCACATCGCTTCGCCATAGGTCACTTGCTCATGCGCGTCGAGCAGGCGCGGATTGCGCGCCCAGCGGATCAGCTCGCCAGCGCCCGCGTTCGGGGCCAGCTCCGAGATGGCGGCGAAGAGTTGGCGCAGTTCGTCTTCAGGCTCGATGTTCGCCAGAATCACCTTGACGCTCACGCCGCAGCGCTGAAGCGCGCCCTTCGTGCCGACCAGGGCTTTGGCCGGGTCCGAACCGGCCGAGCGCAGAATCATGGTGAGGGAGGTGCCAGGCTTGGCGCCTTCGATAAAGCGCGACATCATTTGCAGATGCCGGCGAAGCTCGCTTTGTCTCAAATCCCTCGTACTTTCCGAACCGACCACAACGCGCATGTTCCCCCTCGCATCTGTGGATGTGGCTGACAGGCAGACGCTATGGCGCTTCGCCTTCGCCCTGACATGAATAGCCACAACAGGGTTAAGGAAGGCTTGACTGGAGTACTGTCTTGATGCGCCACGCGTTACGTCTCTACCGGTTTATGGCCGTTGGCCCTTGCTACGGGGGTCGCTAAAGGCGGATGGCGATCCACATCGCCGTCCGAATCGGAACCGCCGCCCGCCTCCAGGCGACCGTTCGCGAATCTGTTATGTCGATCGTCGAGGGCTCGACGAGCCAAAATCCCGATGGGGGATATATTTTCTAGGCTCGGTGCGACCGCGCGCAAACGCTCGAGCCATTGATCGTGGAATTCCAGCTGATCGACGGCGCGGTCAAAGCGCGCGCCATCATGTGCTGGCGGCACAGGGGGCCCAGACATAGCCTGATCGTACTCCCAACTCGTCGACCGGCAGCTTACGCCCCCCAGCGTTCCGATCGTCTACTCGACGTAACGCTTCCAGTTAAACAAGGCCAATTCGTGACGTATGCGGTGCAATTTTCGGGCTCTCCTCGATTGTTTGCGGGGATGCGCCAGGGGGCGTGGTCCACCGTGCTATCTCGCCTGGACCAATCCTTTACCCCTTGGGTGTAGCACTCTCCGCGGGGGAGCGGCGACACGTATCGTGCCGCAGGCGCCGCGCCCCGGCGAAGGGTTATGAGATGGTGGCATGGCTGGTGTTGATCGGCGTCCTCTTGGTGCCGAGCGCCGCGTTTCTATTGTGGAGCTGGCGATCATCGCGCAACGACATGGCGCTGATGCGCGCGACCGAGACGACGCCAGCGGCGGATGTCGCCAAGCTGCCGCCCGGGAGCTTGGTCGAGGTCAAGGGCTGGCTCCGCTGCGCTGCGCCCGTGACCGGCGAGCTGTCGAACGCCGCTTGCGCGCATTTCGTCTCGACGGTGGAGCGCGATTACGAGTTTTTCGAATATGACCCCCATCGCAAGACTTCCTGCTGCAAGCGCAAGACGGAGATCGTCAAGACCACCACGCTGTCTGCCCCATTCGAGGTCGAGGACGCGAGCGGCAGGGCGCGGGTCTTGCCCGAGTCGGCGATCATTGAGGGGATCGAGGCGGTTGCTCGCGAGGATCTCCGGCGCCAGGAGGCGGAGGGCGAGAGCGTGATGCAGACCGCGCTCGGCACCATCAACAATACTGATCGGACGCTTTGCCGCCGCTACAAGGAAATGCACCTCCCGCTCGACGTCGAGATTTATGTGCTCGGCGTGGTCGGCGAGGACCGTTGCATCGGTGCGCCTTCGCGCGGCGCCAAGGGGCAGCGCTTCCTTATCAGCGTCAACTCGGAGGAGGCGCGCGCGGCCGAGCTCGGCAGCAAGAGCAGATGGATGCTCGGGGTCGGCGCGCTCTGCCTGGCCGGCGCGTTAGCCTGCCTCGGCTCGGCGGCGTGGCTGGCCCGCCACGGTCTCGATCGGCCGGCACCGCCGCAAGATGTCCTGCAAAGCGAGAGCTGGCGGTGACAAGACGGTTGGTCTTGGCACCAAGCAGGACTACATAACCTGATCATGACCGAAACTCCCAGTAAAGAGCGCGTGCTCGAAGCGCTGAAGCGGGTCAAAGGCCCGGACCTCAGCTCCGATATCGTCAGCCAAGGCCTCGTCTCCGAGATCGTCATCAACAAGGGCAAGGTCTATTTCGCGATCTCGGTCGATCCGGGCCGCGCGGGCGAGCTCGAAGCTTTGCGCCAGGCGGCCGAGAGCGTGGTGAAAACGCTTCCCGGCGTCGACGGCGTGGTCGTGACGCTGACGGCAGACCGTTCGTCCGGGTCAACGCGAGGGGGCGGCAACGGAAAAGCCCAAGCGCCGGCGCCGCAAGGGCCGGCCTTCACCCAGCCGGGCGCCGCCCGCGATGCGCGCCACCGCCCCGGCGGGGTGCCAGGCGTCGCCAACATCATCGCCGTCGCCTCGGGCAAAGGCGGTGTCGGCAAATCAACGACCGCGGTCAATCTGGCGATCGCGCTCAAGGATCGCGGCCTCAGAGTCGGCATTCTCGATGCCGATATTTACGGACCGTCGATGCCGCGCCTGCTCGGTCTCAAGGGCCAGCCGCAACAAATTGATGGCAACAAGCTCGCGCCCATGGAGGCTTATGGGCTTAAGGTGATGTCGATGGGTTTCCTCGTCGATGAGGAGACGCCGATGATTTGGCGCGGGCCGATGGTGATGTCGGCGCTATCGCAAATGTTGAAGGATGTCGCCTGGGGCGAGCTCGACGTGCTCGTGGTCGACATGCCGCCAGGTACCGGCGACGCACAGCTCACCATGGCGCAGCAAGTGCCGCTGGCCGGCGCGGTGATCGTTTCGACCCCGCAGGACCTCGCGCTGATCGACGCGCGCAAGGGACTCAATATGTTCCGCAAGGTGAACGTGCCGGTACTCGGCATCGTGGAGAATATGAGCACCTTCGTCTGCCCGCATTGCGGCGAGGCTTCCCACATTTTCGGCCATGGCGGGGCGAAGAGCGAGGCGACCCGGCTCGGCGTGCCGTTTCTCGGCGAGGTGCCGCTTACGCTGGCGATCCGCGAAACCTCCGACGCCGGGCGGCCTGTGGTGGCGAGCGATCCCACCTCGCCGGCCGCGCAAGCCTATCGTGAGATTGCGGCGCGCGCCTTCGCCGAGCTTGGGCGAAAGGAAGGTGGCGCGCGTGCGGCCCCACGAATTGTGATGGAAAGCTAAAGGCTTGGACAGCGGGGTGCGACTCAGCTAACTCGGATTCGGCGTAAGGGAGTGCACCGAGGCAATTTTTTCGCTGATCGCTCCGTGATTGACCTGAAACAAATCACAATCCCGGTGTTTCTCATCTATGCCGGCGTTATCCACGTCATCGGCCTTGCCCTGCTGTTGCCGATGATCGTCACGCTGCCCGGCCCGGGCAGCATGATCACGCCCACGAGCACTCCCGTGGCCGTCGATCTCGACGCCGAGGAGGCGGACCCGAACCAGACCGCCGCTCTGTCGGCGCCGTCAAAGCCGGTGGAAGACAACGCCGCGTTCCAAGCCGCGCCCGAGCCTGTTGCGCCGGAGCCGAAAGCCGATGCTAAGCCCGATATTCCGGGGGCGCTCGCCAATGCCAGTCCAACGGCTCAGCCGGAGAAGCCGGTCGTTGCCGCGCCTCAGCTCAAAAGCCAGGCCAAGCCCGCCACTGACAATTCCGGCAAAGCGGTGAAGAAGCCGGTCGCGCAGCGGAGCACCAAGCCCATCATTCGCCGCTCGGCCAAGAAGGACACCAAGATCGCCCCGTTCAGCGGGAACATGAGCGGACTGTTCACGCCAGGCGCGCCTGCCAGACGGAAATGATCGGTGAGGGCTAGGCGGCGCTGCTGCGCGCCGCCGTGATCGATGTCACGTTGCCTTCCGGCTTCACGCCGATCTCGGCAGGCCCGGGATATCCGTAGAGGAAGCCCTGTACCTGCGGGCAGCCGAACTCGCGAAGCATCGCCGCCTGCTCTTCGGTTTCGACGCCCTCGGCGGTGATGGTCACGTCGAGCGACTTGCCGAGCGCGATGATGGTCTTGACGATCGCCCGCGTCGCCGGATCGCGTGTCATGTTGCGGATGAACTGGCGATCGATCTTGATTTTGGAGAAGGGGAAGCGGGCGAGATAGTTCAAGCTCGAATAGCCGGTACCGAAATCGTCCATGGCGATGGCCACGCCGAGCTGGCGCAGGCGGTTTAGCTTGCCGAGCACCTCCTCGGTATCGTTGATCAGGAGGTTCTCGGTGATCTCAAGCTCGAGCCGCTGAGGCGGCAGCCCGGTCTCCTTCAGCACTTCGGCAACGGTCTCGGCAATATCGCCGTCGCGGAATTGCGCGGGCGAAAGGTTGACGGCGACGATCAACGGCTCCGGCCATTTGGCCGCGTCGATGCAAGCACGCCGCAACACCCACTCGCCGAGCGGGACGATAAGACCCGTATCCTCAGCCACGGAAATGAAATGCCCGGGGGCGATCTTGCCGTGCACCGGGTGATGCCAGCGGACCAGCGCCTCGGAGCCGCATTGCTGCCCAGTGGCAAGGTCGTATTGCGGCTGGTAGACGACGTCGAACTCGTCGCGTCCGAGTGCCAGCCGCAGCTCGTGCTCGACCATGCGGCGGCGTTGCAGCGCCTTGTCCATGCTGTGCTCGAAGAAGCACATGCGTTGGCCGCCGTCGCCCTTGGCGCGGGCCAGAGCGATACTAGCGTGACGCAGCACCGTCGCCGCGGTGTCGCCGTCGGCGGGCGCGAGCGCGATGCCAACGCTGGAAGTGACCAGCATCTCCTTGCCGGCGACCTGAAGCGGGCGGCGCAAGGCCTCCACTAGCCGGTTCATAAAAGCCATGACATCGCCGAGATTGGTGATGTCGACGAGGGCAATGGCGAATTCGTCGCCGGCCAACCGCGCGAGCAGGTCATTTTCGCGCAATGTCGACTGAATGCGGCCGCCGATGTCGCGCAACACCTGATCGCCGCCGCTATGGTCGGCCGCTTCGTTGATCTCCTTGAACTTGTCGATGTCGAGGCAGAGAACGGCGATATGCGTGCGGTCGCGCTGCATGCGGCCGATCGCGGCGGTGAGTCTATCGACGAAAGCCTTGCGATTGGCGAGGCCGGTGAGGGCGTCGTGCTCCTCGAGGTAACGGACTTGCTCCTCCGCTTTTCTCCGCTCGAGCCCGCGCATCCAGGCAAACGCGGCCGGTACGGCGATACCGGCCCCGAGCAAAGCGAGGGTGATGCCGACCACCCAGTTGAAATAATTGGCGAGCACGGCGGCTTGGTCGCTCTGGTCGAGATAGACGACAAGCGTGCCGCGCGGTTCGCCGTTCACCGCGAGCGGCAGGGTAAGGGATGCGAAATTGGTCGGCTCGGCGCCGTCTTGACTCTTATAGAGCGCGATCGAAGGCGCTTCGCTGGAGGGTTTCACGAGCAGGGCGGCGAGCTGATCGTCGAGATTCAGCCCGGCGAGCCCGCTGGTGAAAGCCAGGCTGCCTTTCTGATCATAGAGCTCGTAGCGGAGCACGCGATGGCTGTAGCCCCACTTGTTGAGAATGTCGGCGAATTGCGTCGTGAACGACGGGCTGGAGAGGGCGTAGAACAGAGTGTCGGGCTCGTTCAGCATCTGCACTCTGAGCCGCTGCGCCGCGGTGAACGCCTCGCGCTCGAGCTCGTAACGGCTGATCGTGCCGGGCGCGACAAGGGCCGCTGTCGCGATCAGGGCGCTGAGCACCACCAATCCCGCCCAATACCAATGCTTCTTGAGCGCCGCCAATCCCGACATGACGGCCGGAGTTTGCCCCGCGATGCGTTAAGAACGGGGTAAGCTGATTGATTAACAAAGCTTACCCGCAGAGCGAAGCGATGAGGGGTCTACGGAATAAATCGGCTGAAATCCGGGATTTCCGCGATCCCTAGCCACCCGTCAACGACATTGGCCGCCCCACGGCAGGGCGTTCGCCCCGGCCGATGACGAAGTCGTGGCCCTTGGGCTTGCGGGCGATGGCGGAGGCGATGGCGGCGTGCAGCGGGCCGTCGTCCTTACTGGCGCGGAGCGGCGCGCGGAGATCGGCGGCATCCTCCTGGCCGAGACACATATAAAGCGTGCCGGTGCAGGTGACGCGGACGCGATTGCACGACTCGCAGAAATTGTGCGTCATCGGCGTGATGAATCCGAGCCTGCCACCGGTCTCGCGCACGCGCACATAGCGCGCGGGCCCGCCGGTGCGATGGTCGGTGTCGTCGAGGGTGAAATGCTGCGAAAGGCGGGCGCGCACCAGCGAGAGCGGGAGATATTGCGCGGTGCGGTCCGCGTCGATCTCGCCCATCGGCATGGTCTCGATCAACGTCAAATCGAATCCTCGTCCATGCCCCCAGCGGATCAGCTCCTCGATCTCGTCCTCGTTGATGTCGCGCAGCGCGACGGTGTTGATCTTGATCGCTAGGCCGGCGCTGGCGGCCGCGTCGATGCCGCGCAGTACCTGGGCGAGATCACCCCTGCGGGTGATGTCCCGGAACTTGATAGGGTCGAGCGAGTCGAGCGAGACGTTGATGCGGGCCACGCCGCATGCGGCAAGCGCCACGGCATGCTGAGTGAGTTGGCTCGCATTGGTGGTCAGCGTCAGTTCGTCGAGGCCTCGGCCCAAATGCCGCGACAACCGTTCGACCAACCACATGATGTTCCGCCGCACCAGCGGCTCGCCGCCGGTCAGCCTCAGCTTGCGCACGCCGCGCGCGACAAAGGCGCCCGCCAGCCGGTCGATCTCTTCGAGGCTCAGCAAATCCTGGCGGGGCAGGAAGTCCATGGTCTCGGCCATGCAATAGACGCAGCGGAAGTCGCAGCGGTCAGTGACCGAGACGCGCAAATAGGTGATCTGCCGGCCAAGCGGGTCGATCAAGGGTTGTTCTGTCATGCCTCTTCGCTTCCCTCGCCTGCCGCTCGGGCCTTCCGCTTGCGGCTATAAGCCTTGGCGCTCTTGACCACGCGCTTGCGGTAGAGCGGCGTTGCCAGCGCGGCGGCCGAGGCGCTGCGGCGTTTCACGGACGTCTTAACCTTCATCTTGCGGCCGGTTTTCTTCTTCGGTCTAGCGCGGGCCTTCTGTGAGGTGACCGGCATGGGCTTTCGTCTCTAATATAGGCGCTTCACTCTTTCCATAGCATGGGACGAGGCGCTTCAGGAGGCCAAGGATGGACGAGCAACGGTTCAACATGTCGCTGCGAAAATACCTTAAAGAGGTGGGCGTCACCTCGCAGCAGGAGATCGAGCGCGTGGTGCGCGAGGAAGATCTCGGTGGCAAGGGCAAATTGAAGATGAAGATGGTGCTGACGGCCGCCGGCACCGGGCTGAACCACGTGGTCGAGGGCGACATCGACCTCGGCTGAGATGCGAGAGGCGTGACGATGGCCAACTCCTGGCCGACCGAGCTCAGGCTCGATAAGGACAAGCGCGTTCTCACCGTGACGTTCGAAGACGGGAAAAGCTTCGCGCTTCCCGCCGAGTTGTTGCGCGTGCTCTCGCCGAGTGCCGAGGTGCAGGGCCACAGCGAGGCGCAGCGTGTCACCGTGGCCGGCAAGAAGACTGTGGGTATCGTGCGGATCGAGCCGGTCGGCAATTACGCGGTGCGCATCGTGTTCGACGATGGCCACGATACCGGTCTCTTTGTCTGGGAGTACCTACGCGAGCTCGGCGAGAATAAGGAAACGCGCTGGCAGGGCTATCTCAACGACCTCGCGGCCAAGCGCCTCTCGCGCTGAGCGCCCTTAGGACTTGGTTTCTTTGGCGAGCAGCGCGCGTTTGCGCTCGATGCCGCCGCGATAGCCGGTCAGCGATCCGTTCGATCCGACAACGCGATGGCAGGGGATCGCCACAGCGATTGGGTTCGAGCCGCAGGCTCGCCCCACCGCCCGCACGGCTTTCGGCGCCCCGATCGCCTTGGCGATGTCCGCATAAGTCGCCGTCGTCCCCAGCGGAATGCGGCGGAGCGCTTCCCACACGCGACGCTGAAAGGCAGTCCCGCGGATGTCCAAGGGAAGATCGAGATCGCGGCGTGGGTCTTCGACCAAGCCGATCACTCTGGCGGTGAGCTGTTCGAAAGCGGGATCGGCGCCGACCAGCCGCGCTCGCGGGAATTGCCGCTTGAGGTTGCGCGCAAGCGCCTCGGCATCGTCGCCGAAGAAAATGGCGCAGATCCCCTTGTCGCTCGCGGCGATCAGCACCAGGCCGAGCGAGCTTTCGCCGGTGGAGAATCTGATCTCAGCGTCGGGGGCGCCGGCCCGGAATTGATTTGGCGTCATGCCGAGCGTCTCCGATGAGGTGGCATAAAAGCGGCCGTTGGAATTAAAGCCCGCGCCGTAGATCGCGGCGGTCACCGTGGCGCTTCGACCAAGCTCCTCGCGCACGCGTTTGCTTCGATGCGCGCTGGCGTAGGCCTTGGGCGTAACGCCCAGCACCGACTTGAACACGCGATGGAAGTGATAGGAGCTCAGGCCCACGGCCGCGGCGAGGTCGTCGAGCTTGGGTTCAGCCTCGGCCGTCTCGATCAGGCGGCAGGCGTCTTTCACCTTCTCGGCATGTTGCTGGACAAAGGATGGCTCGTCGGGCTTGCAGCGCTTGCAGGGCCTGAAGCCCGCGCGCCGGGCCTCGGCGGCTGTCTCGCAATAGCGCACATTTTCGCGCTTTGGCCGCCGCGCCGGGCAGGAGGGACGGCAATAGATGCCGGTCGTGTCCACCGCGATAAAGAACTGTCCATCGAAGGCCGCATCGCGGGCGACGAAGGCCGCCCAGCGCGCATCGTCTAGGGCGAGCGAGGCTGAGCGCGGGGTGGGGGAATTCGAGGCTGAAACTGAGCGGGCCATTGGCTTGGTTCCGACGAATGTTCTGATGACCGCAAGCTACGCGCGAGCCGATGCCTCAGCACCCCGATCCTTGCTGTCAAATCCGTTCAAGCATACGCCCGCCGCCGACCCGGGCAATTGCTAGAACGGCCCTTTGCTGCCTTGCCGCATCTCGCCATGCGGCAACTCGACCCGGTAAAGCATGCCCTCGCCGCCATCGGTCAGGACATAGAGCACGCCGCTCGGATCGATGCGCACGTCGCGGATGCGGCCAAGCTGATCCCGCAATAGGTGTTGCTCGCGCAGTACGCAATTATCGGCGAGGCTGAGTTGCACCACCATCTGGCCCGCCAGAGCGCCGATCCAGATCTCGGTGGTCGAGGGTTGGGTCTCGACCGCGAGGCTCGAAGGCGCGATCGAGAACGGCACCCAATAATGCACGGGCAGCACGGTGCCCGGCTGCTCGCTGTTCACGGCGATCGGCCGGCCTGAATAATCCACGCCGAAGGTGGCGCTCGGCCAGCCGTAATTGCCGCCGCGCACGACAAGATTGAGCTCGTCGCCGCCCTGCGGCCCGTGCTCGTCGGACCACAATTGTCCCGTGGCGCGATCGAAGGCGAGGCCTTGCGGATTGCGGTGGCCATAGCTCCAGATCTCCGGCCGGGCGCCCGGCGTCGATCTGAACGGATTGTCCTCGGGCACCGAGCCGTCGGTCTTGATGCGGACGATTGAGCCGGCGGTGTTGGAAAGATCCTGCGCGCGCGCGACGTCCCAACGATCGCCGAGCGAAAGAAACAGGTAGCCATCGCCGGTTAGGGCCATCCGTCCCCCAAGCATCTCGGGTCTCGGGCCTGGGCTCCCCTCGAAGATCACCTGCTGGTGGACCAGCCTCTCCCGCTCCGCGTCGAACCGGGCCCGGAGCACCTTGACGGTCGAGGCCGATTCTTCACCCTGGAGGAACGACAAATAGATGATGCCGTTCTCGGCGAAGCCGGGGTCGAGGGCGACGTCGAGCAGGCCGCCGTGGCCGACGTAAAGTACGGGAGGCGTCCCGGCGACTTGGCTGGTGCCGGCTCCTGGCCGTACATGCTGGAGCCGTCCTGGCCGTTCGGTCACGAGAAACGAGCCATCAGGTAGACGTGCTAGTGCCCACGGCACCTCGAACGGCCCCGCCGTCCGCACCGCGGCAACATCGCCTTCGGCCAGCACGAAGCCGGCTCGCTCGTCGGGTCCTGTGGTCCAGCTCTTGGACGGCGGACAGGCGCTCGCGGGGCAAGGGCTTGCCATACTGTGCAGGGCGAGGAGAGCGGCGAAGGTCAGGCACGTTGCTTGAGACCGCATGACAGTCCCCGGTTTCAGCGGTTTGTTGCTAACGGAAGGAAAAACGGCGAGGCGGCTTACATCCCCATGGCGAACGCCTGAGCGTGCACTATATCAATACGATGAGGACATGACGGTGGCGGGGTTTTCGTCATAAGACTGTCACGCAAGACCCTCAAGCCCGTCGCAAAAGCGTGATAATGCAGAGCAATCATGAGGGGCGAGCCGCTTCGCGATTCGTCCGTGGCAGGCGGGGAGAAGTCATTGAGCGATCAAGCAGAACCGAGCGCGCGGACGCTTGGGCTTGGCCTCCTGGTCCGGGCCGGCAACGCCGTTCTGCGCCCGTTCCGCGAGATCGGGGCGCGGCTCAAGGCGGCCCTGTGGCTGATCGTCGCCGTCGGCGTGATCATGGCGTCGCTGGTGCTGATCGCCGGTCTCTCCAAGGCCTTCGCCCTGATCGGCTTTGTCAGTTTCGTCGCCTCCGTGGTGCTGTTGCCCCGCCACGACGGCGATCAGGCGCTTGCCGCCGCGCTCGATCGGCCCACCGCCGTTTCGCGCACGACCTCGGCAATGCATTTGATGGCCGATGCGCTGCCGGATCCGGTGATCGTGCTCAACCCGGCGGGCCATGTGCTGTTCTGCAATGCTCCGGCGCGCGGCCTGTTCGCGTCCTTGCGCGAGGGCAGCCATATCTCGTCGGTGATTAGGACGCCCGAGTTCCTCGATGCGGTCTCGGCCGCGCCGGAGCGTGGGCGCGCCGTCACCGTCACCTATGCCGAGCGCGTGCCGGTCGGCCGGCGCATGGCGGCGACCGTGGCGCCGCTGGCGCGGGGCAGCGACCGCGGCGGCAACATCCTCGTCTTGCTGCGCGACCTCACCGAGGGCGAGCGCATCAACCAGATGCGCGCCGATTTCATCGCCAATGCGAGTCACGAGCTCAGGACGCCGCTCGCCTCGCTGCGCGGCTTCATCGAGACGCTGCAAGGCACCGCCAAAGAGGATACCGGAGCGCGGGAGCGTTTCCTGCCGATCATGGCCGAGCAGGCCTCGCGCATGACCCGGCTGATCGATGCGCTGCTCTCCTTGAGCCGGGTCGAGATGAACGCGCACGTGCCGCCGTCCGACCTGGTCGATCTCAACGACGTACTGAACAGCACCAAGGACACGCTCGAGCCGCTGGCGCGCGAGACCGGCTTCCGGCTCGAGGTCGGCCGCTTCCAGCGGCCCGCCATCGTGCGCGGCGACCGCGACGAGCTGCTGCAGGTGATGCAGAATTTGGTGCAGAACGCCTTCAAATATGCCGACCGGGGCGGCCAGGTGAGGATCGAGGCGAAGCACATCCCTTCGCTCGGGCGCCAGTCCGGCCGCTACGCCATCGCCGTGGTCGACAACGGGCCAGGCATCGCGCCCGAGCATTTGCCCCGGCTCACCGAGCGCTTCTACCGGGTCGACGTGGCCTCGAGTCGGGAGAAGGGCGGCACAGGCCTCGGGCTGGCCATCGTCAAGCACATCCTCAACCGCCATAGGGGCGAGCTCGCCATCGCTTCCAAGCCGGGCAAGGGCTCAGCCTTCACGGTCATGCTCAACGAGGTGCGCGCGAGCCAGGCGGATAGGGGCGTCGCCGCGAGCTAATTAGGCCGCTTTCCACAGCCCTTCGCCCCGCATTTCAGCCCACTTCCGGCACTGTCACCCAACTGTCATATAAGTGACATAGTAGCTTTATTACCCGGCGGTAACGCTCGCCCGGGGTCGGGGAAGGGTCCCCGGCCCGTATGGTCCTTGTGGGACCGTTATCTCCACCCCTAAGGGAGAGCAAAATGAGGGTTATGTCTTATGCGGCAGCTGTGGGCTTGGCCGCAGCGTTCACTATCACCACGGCCCAGGCAGCCGATATTTCGGGTGCCGGCGCGACCTTCCCCTATCCGATCTATGCGAAATGGGCCGATGCCTACAAGAAAGAGACGGGCATCGGGCTGAACTATCAGTCGATCGGCTCGGGCGGCGGCATCAAGCAGATCGAAGCCAAGACGGTGACCTTCGGCGCGAGCGACAAGCCGCTCGGTGAGAAGGAGCTGACCGACAACGGCCTCGTCCAATTCCCCATGGTGATGGGCGGCATCGTTCCTGTCGTCAATATCGAGGGCATCAAAGCCGGCGAGATCGTTCTCGACGGCGCCACGCTCGCCAAGATTTTCCTCGGCGAAGTCGCCAAATGGGACGACGAGGCGATCAAGAAGCTCAATCCGAAGGTGAAGCTGCCGTCACAGGCGATCGCCGTCGTGCATCGTTCGGACGGATCGGGCACCACCTTCAACTTCACCAACTATCTGAACAAGGTGAGCCCGGCTTGGAAGGATAAAGTCGGTTCCGACGCCTCGGTCGAATGGCCGGTCGGCATTGGCGCCAAGGGCAACGAAGGTGTGGCCAACAACGTGACCCAGACCAAGGGCTCGATTGGCTATGTCGAGTACGCTTATGCCAAGCAGAACAAGATGACTCACGCCAACATGATCAATAAGGACGGCAAAGCCGTCGCCCCCGAGCTCGCCTCGTTCCAGGCCGCTGCCGCCAACGCCGATTGGAAGTCGGTGCCGGGCTTCGGCGTGATCCTGACCGAGCAGCCGGGCGACGCCTCCTGGCCGATCACCGCGGCGACCTTCATCCTGATGCAAAAGGTGCCGGTCGATCTCGATGCGTCAAAGGGCGCTCTCAAGTTCTTCGACTGGGCCTACAAGAACGGCGACAAGATGGCTGAGGAGCTCGATTACATCCCGCTCCCCGACCCCGTCGTGGAACTCGTGCATGAAGACTGGAAAAACATCAAGGATGCCTCCGGCAATCCTGTGTTCGCAATGAACTAGCGTCACTTTGCGAGGATAGGGGCGGGTCCGCCGTTCCTATCCTCGCCTTTTCGCTTAAGGCGCCATAAGAGCGCGGAATTGGCCTCGAGGTAGACGAGATGACAGGTGCAGCCGTCGCGGAGAGACATCTCACGCTCGTCCACGACGAAAAGAAGCGCGCCAAGACCTTACGTCGCTTCAACCGCGACGACCGGATTTTCAAAGCCGTCACCTTGACGTCAGCGCTTACGGTGCTGGCGCTGCTTGCAGGTGTGATGGTCGCGCTGGTGGACGGCTCGTTGCCTGCTTGGCGCGCCTTCGGCTTCGGCTTCTTCACCTCGCAAAGTTGGAATCCTGTCACCGAGAAATTCGGCGCGCTGCCGGCCATCTACGGCACGGTGCTCACCTCCTTCATCGCCATGCTGATCGGCGTTCCCATCAGCCTCGGCATCGCGATCTTCCTGACCGAGATCTGTCCCGATCGGCTCAGGCGCAGCATCGGCATCGCCATCGAGCTGCTCGCGGGCATCCCCAGTATCATCTATGGCATCTGGGGCTTGTTCGTGTTCGCGCCTTGGTTCCAAACCCACGTGCAGCCGTTGTTGATCGACACGTTCGCCAACATTCCGGTGCTCAATTCGCTCTTTGCCGGGCCGCCTTACGGCATCGGCATGCTGACGGCGGGTCTCATCCTCGCCATCATGGTGCTGCCCTTCATGACCTCGATCACGCGCGAGGTGTTCGAAACCGTCCCCCCGGTGCTGAAAGAGGCCGCCTACGGTATCGGCTGCACCCGCTGGGAGGTCATGCGCCGCGTGGTGATCCCCTATACGCGCGTCGGCATCATCGGCGGCGTCATGCTGGGGCTCGGCCGCGCGCTCGGCGAGACCATGGCGGTGACCTTCGTCATCGGCAATGCCCACCGCATCATGCCTTCGATCCTGGCGCCGGGTACCACCATCTCGGCCTCGATCGCCAATGAATTCACCGAGGCGACAGGCGATCTCTACACCTCTTCGCTGATCGCGCTCGGCCTGATCCTATTCTTGATCACCTTCATCGTCCTCGCCGCGGCACGGCTGATGCTGATGCGGATCGCGATGAAAGCGGGGAACTAGTCATGGCAAACGTAGTGGCGACCCCGAGATATCATCGCCGGCGTTGGGGCAATCGCATGGCGACCGCACTTTCGATCGGCGCGGCGGCCTTCGGCTTGACTTGGCTCGTGATGATCCTGCTGGTGCTGGTGGTGAAAGGCGTGGGCGGGCTCACGCCTGCGGTGTTCACCGAGATGACGCCGCCTCCGGGCGGCGCCGGCGGTCTGCTCAACCCGATCGTGGGCAGCCTGATCCTCACCGTCCTCGCGGTTGCGTTCGGCACCCCGCTCGGCATCCTCGCCGGCACCTACATGGCCGAGTATGGCCGCTACGCCAAGCTCACCATGGTGGTCCGCTTCATCAACGACATCCTGCTGAGCGCTCCCTCGATCGTGGTCGGCCTGTTCGTCTACGAGATCATGGTCGCAACGATGGGGCATTTCTCCGCCTGGGCGGGCGCCGTCGCGCTTGCGATGATTGTCATTCCCGTGGTGGTGAGAACCACGGAGGACATGCTGCTGCTCGTGCCCAATACCCTGCGCGAGGCGTCGGCCGCACTCGGCATGCCGCAATGGCTGGTGATCAAGAACGTGGCCTATCGCGCCGCCCGCGCCGGCATGATTACCGGCGTCTTGCTAGCGATTGCGCGCATCACCGGCGAGACCGCGCCTCTTCTTTTCACGGCGCTGAACAACCAATTCTTTAGCTGGAACCTCAACGCGCCGATGGCGAGCTTGCCAGTGGTCATTTTCCAGTTCGCGTTGAGCCCCTATGAGGACTGGCAGCAACTTGCCTGGACCGGAGCTCTCCTCATCACCGCTACCGTGTTGGGCTTGAGCATCTTGGCTAGAGCCCTGTCAGCCAAGAAGGTGCAGCTATGAGTCTTGCAATTCATACCGACGTGAAAGAGCAGGCCCCGACACCGACCGAGATTGCACCAGGGGAAGACAAGGTGACGGTCAAGCGGTTGAACTTCTATTACGGGGCCTACCGTGCCCTTTCGGACATCAACGTCAACCTTTTGAAGAACAAGGTGACGGCGTTTATCGGTCCTTCGGGCTGCGGTAAGTCCACGCTGCTGCGCATCTTGAACCGCATCTACGATCTTTATCCCAATCAGCGGGCCGAGGGCGAAGTGATGCTCGACGGCGAGAACATCCTCAGTCCCAAGCAGGACCTCAATCTGCTTCGCGCCAAGGTGGGAATGGTGTTCCAGAAGCCGACGCCGTTCCCCATGACCATCTACGACAATATTGCCTTTGGCGTGCGTCTCTACGACCAGCTCTCCAAGGCGGAGCTCGATGCCCGCGTGCAGGATTCGCTGAAGCGGGCGGCGCTTTGGGACGAGGTCAAGGACAAGCTCGATGCCAGCGGCCTCAGCCTCTCAGGCGGCCAACAGCAGAGACTTTGCATCGCTCGCACGGTGGCTATCAAGCCAGAGGTGATTTTGCTGGACGAGCCCTGCTCGGCGCTCGACCCGATCTCGACCGCCAAGATCGAGGAGCTGATCGACGTCTTGAAGCAGGACTATACGATCGCCATCGTAACCCACAACATGCAGCAGGCCGCGCGCACCTCCGATTTCACCGCCTTCATGTATCTCGGCGAGCTTGTGGAGTTCGACGAGACGACGAGGATTTTCACCAATCCCAAACAGCAGCGCACCCAGGACTACATCACCGGCCGCTTCGGCTAAGGCTCAAAGCGCCCAGGAGACCCATCGAATGGATAAGCAACACGAACATATCGTCAGGTCATATGAGGAGGAGCTTTCCCTCCTCAACAACAAGGTCGCCAAGATGGGCGGCCTTGCCGAGCAGGTGCTCGGACAGTCGATCGAGGCACTCGAGCGCCGCGATCCGGAACTTGCCGCCGCGACCATCAACGAGGACGAGGCAGTCGATGCGCTGCAGCGCGAAATCGAGGAGCAGGCGGTGGTGATGATCGCCCGCCGCCAGCCGCTCGCCTACGACCTCCGCCAGATCATGTCGGCGCTGCGCATCTCCAACGATCTGGAGCGCATCGGCGACCTCGGCAAGAACATCGCCAAGCGCGCCGTGGCCGTGGTGAGCGAGCAGCAGCCGAAGCAGCTGATGCTTGGGCTGAAGCACATGGGCGAGCTCGCGCTCGGCCAGCTCAAGGAGGTGCTCGACGCCTTCATCGAGCGCGACGCCGACCGCGCGCTCAAGGTCTGGTACAAGGACGAGGAGATCGACGCGATGTACAACTCGCTGTTCCGCGAGTTGCTCACCTACATGATGGAGGACCCGCGCAATATTGGGCTCTGCACCCATCTCCTATTCGGTGCCAAGAACATCGAGCGCATCGGCGACCACGCCACCAATATCGCCGAGACGGTCTACTATCTCGTGCACGGCACGGCGATTGGCGATCAACGCCCGAAAGGCGACACCACGAGCACGACGCCGGTCGCGCTGAAGCGGTCGGCGGGGTAACCCATGCTTGAGATGAACGTCGTGAACCCAGGAGCCAAGGTGTTGGTGGTCGAAGACGAGGAGCCATTGGCGCTCTTGCTTCGCTACAACCTCGAGGCGGAAGGCTATTCAGTCGATGTGGTGCATCGCGGCGACGAGGCCGAGATGGCGATCGCCGAAAGCTCGCCGGATCTGATCGTGCTCGACTGGATGCTGCCGGGGATTTCCGGGCTTGAACTGTGCCGGCGCTTGCGCACCGGCAAGGACAGCCGCACCATTCCCATCATCCTACTCACCGCGCGCAGCGAGGAAAACGACCGTATCAGGGGGCTCACCACCGGCGCCGACGATTATGTGGTCAAGCCGTTCTCGCTGCCCGAGCTGATGGCGCGGGTGCGCGCGATCCTCAGGCGCACCAACCCGGAGCGCATCGCCGCGGTGCTGAGCGTCGGCGATATCGAGCTCGACCGCGACTCGCACCGGGTGACGCGCAATGGCAGGCAGGTGCATCTCGGCCCGACCGAGTTCCGGCTGCTCGAATTCCTGATGCAGAGCCCCGGCCGTGTGTTCAGCCGGGCGCAATTACTCGACGGGGTGTGGGGCCGCAACGTCTATGTCGATGAGCGCACCGTCGATGTGCATATCGGCCGCTTGCGCAAAGCCATGATGCGCGGCAACGAGACCGACCCGGTGCGCACGGTGCGCGGCGCTGGCTATGCCTTCTCCGACAAGCTCGAAGAGACGGCTTGAGGTTCTAACCAGCGCCAAAGCAAAAGAGGCGCCGCTTGGGCGCCTCCTAATCCTTCCGCCGCATTTTCAGTTCCGGTCGAGCCTAGCCGGAGGCGAAGCGCTTCTCGCGCCGCCGCGCCTGCACGGGCTGATAGGCCATGCGGGCATGGTGGTCGCAGTAAGGCAAGCTTGCGCAGCTCTTGCGGCCGCAGAAATGAAACTCCGGATCGCCCGGATCGCCGATCGGCCAGCGGCACATCGCTTCCTTCAGCGTGAGGATGCTGGCCCGCTCGTGCAGCGGGATGACCAGCTCCTGGAGCGGCGCCGGCGCGAGATCAAGCTCGGTCTCGTATTGCGGCTTGAGCGCGTTGGCGCCCCGCGTCCCGAACATCAGGGACGGCGTGCGATTGGCGCGCGGCACATGCGTGCGCCGCGGTCTCGGGCTCGACGAGCGCGAGCTGGTCGCTCGCCCCGACAGACCCAGACGATGCACCTTGCCGATGACCGCATTGCGCGTCACGCCGCCCAAGCGGCCCGCAATTTGACTTGCACTTAAGCCCTCGGCCCAAAGTTTCTTAAGCAGTTCAACCCTATCGTCAGTCCAGCCCATGGTTTGGCCTCCTCGAATTGGACTCGGAATCCCCCCGTCTGCCTAGAGACGGCTCTGAAAACTCGGAATTACTGCTGGGTTTTACCGCCCGGGCGCGACGCAGCACCCACGACATCTTGTAGCCGAGCGGTTATACGCTACTATATCCGGAAAAATGCGGCAAGCGTCCGCCACGCTTGTTCTGTCCGTTTTCCACCGGAACCAAGTGGATTCTGCCACTTCTTCGGCAAGAACACAAATCCATGCGTGTATGGAAAGGTGGACGAGCGTTGGATAAAGCCGTCATGTGCCCCGATTGACACGCTCCGACCGGAGACCTAATGCTCTGAGATCGTTTGCGGCCGCCGGTGGGCGGCAATTTTATTTCAGGATAGCGAACATCCTATGTCGGCCCTTCTTCCGACCTACGCCCGCAGCGAACTTGCTTTCGCCCGCGGGGACGGCGCCTATCTCTTTACCGAGGACGGCGAGCGCTATCTCGACTTCGCGAGCGGCGTGGCCGTCACCGCGCTCGGACATGCGCATCCGCGTCTCGTCGCGGCGCTGACAGAGCAGGCGAAAAGGCTCTGGCATGTCTCCAATCTGCACCGCATCCCCGACCAGGAGCGGCTGGCGGCACGCCTCACGGCGGCAACCTTCGCCGACAGGGTGTTTTTCGCCAATTCCGGCGCCGAGGCCGTCGAATGTGCGATCAAGGCCGCGCGGCGCTACCATTTCAAGCAGGGCGCACCCGAACGCTACCGGCTCGTCACCTTCGACGGCGCCTTCCATGGCAGGACGCTGGCAACGATAGCCGCCGGCGGCCAGGCGAAGCACCTCGAAGGCTTTGGCCCGCCGGTTGACGGCTTCGATCAAGTGGCCGCGCTCGATATTGATGCGGTCGAGGCGGCGATCGGCGAGACCACGGCGGGAATCCTCATCGAGCCAATCATGGGCGAGGGCGGTATGCGAGAAATTTCCTGGCGGTTCCTCCAGGATTTGCGCGCGCTCGCCGACGAGAAGGGAATCCTGCTGCTGCTCGATGAGGTGCAGACCGGGGTGGGCCGCACTGGTCGGCTCTACGCGCACGAATGGGCCGGCATCACGCCCGACATAATGGCCAGCGCCAAGGGGTTAGGCGGCGGCTTTCCGATTGGGGCGTGTCTCATGACGGAGGCAGTTGGGTCGGCCATGACCGCAGGCAGCCACGGCTCGACCTTCGGCGGCAACCCGTTGGCCATGGCGGTTGGCAATGCCGTGCTCGACGTCGTGCTCGAGGACGGCTTTCTCGATCATGTCGCAAATATGGGGCTAAGATTGAAGCAGCGTCTCGCCGCTCTGAAAGACGAGCATGGCGAGATCATCGAAGAGGTGCGCGGGCAGGGACTTATGCTCGGGTTGAAATGCAAGCTGCCGAACCAGAGGTTGGTCGAGGCCTTGCGCGCGAGGAAGATGCTGAGCGTGCAAGCCGGCGATAACGTCGTGCGCCTGCTGCCGCCGTTGATCATCGGCGAGGCCGAGATCGAGCTTGCCGCGACCACCCTCGATGACGCTTGCGTCGCGCTCAAGCGTGATGCGCTCGCCAACGCCTAGCCGCAACCCCTGACGCGCCGCCGAACCGCCATGTCATTCAAGCCGCCTAAGCATTTCCTGGATATCGACGCGCTGGACAGCAAGACGCTCCGCGCCATCATCGATCTCGCGGCGGAGACCAAGCGCAAGGGCCACGTGCCGAAAAGCCTGAAACTCAAGCCGCATCCGGCGCTTGCCATGATTTTCGAGAAGCCGTCGACGCGGACGCGCGTCTCCTTCGAGGTGGCGATCCATCAGCTCGGCGGCACCTCGCTCGCGCTCAACCCGCAGGATATGCAGCTCGGCCGGGGTGAGACGCTTGCCGATACGGCGCGCGTGCTGTCGCGTTACGTCGATGCGATCATGGTGCGCACCGGACCGCAGGAAACACTGACCGAACTCGCCACGCATGCGAGCGTGCCGGTCATCAACGGTCTCACCTGCCGGTCGCATCCCTGCCAGGTGATGGCCGACGTCATGACTTTCGAGGAGCTGAAAGGGCCGATCAAAGGCCGCATAATCGCTTGGATTGGCGACGCCAATAACGTGGCGACCTCGTGGGTGCATGCCGCGGTGCGGTTTGGCTTTGCGCTGCGGATCGCCTCGCCACCTGCCTTTTCGCCGTCGACCACTTTGCTCGATTGGGCCAGAGCGGAAGGCGCGTCGATCGAGGTGAGCGACGATCCATTCGCCGCCGCGCGCGGCGCGGATTGCGTGGTGACCGATGTCTGGGTGTCGATGGGCGACAATGACGCGAACAAGCGCGAAGCGGAGCTTCGTCCGTTCCAGGTCGATGAGAAGGTGATGGCGACGGCGGCCAAAGACGCGATCTTCATGCATTGCCTGCCTGCGCATCGCGGCGACGAGGTCACGGAACAGGTGATCGACGGCCCGCAATCTGCCGTTTGGGACGAGGCCGAGAACCGGCTGCATGTGCAGAAGGCGATACTTGCCTGGTGTCTCAGTACGAACGAGATTGCCAAGCGGCGCGGCGGCACAAAGCGGGCTGCTACCAGGGGCAAGCACCGCGGGGCCCGGCGATGACGGAGCACCAATCGGAAGGGCGCCTCGAACTCAATATCCCGCAGGACGATCTCCTCCTGCCGTTTCAGGCCGAGCAGGCCGACGTGGTCGGCCGCCTGGTCAAACTCGGGCCCACGGTCGATACCATCCTCTCGCGGCATGATTATCCCGAGCCTGTGTCCAAACTGCTCGGCGAGGCCGTGGCGCTCACCGCGCTACTCGGCGCCGCACTCAAATTCGAAGGCAAATTCATCCTGCAGGCGTCGACCGACGGGCCGGTCGATCTGCTGGTCGCCGACTATCAGGTGCCGGGCGGCTTGCGCGGATATGCGCGGTTCTCGGCCGAGCGCTTGGCCGAGCTTCCCGCCAATGGCCGGCTGCTCGGCGAGGGCCACCTCGCCATGACCATCGACCGAGGCGCGGACACCGAGCGCTACCAGGGGGTCGTGCCGTTGGAAGGCGAGAGCTTGACCGAGGCGGCGGACACCTACTTCCGCCAGTCGGAGCAGCTCCCTACCTTCATCAGGCTCGCCGTGGCGCGGCATTATCGCGCCGGCGGCGCGGGCGAGCGATCCTGGACGTGGCGCGCCGGCGGGCTGCTGGTGCAGAAGCTGACGCGCGAGGGCGGCCGTTCAGTGGGGCGCGAAGCGGCCTTCTCCGAGGAGGATTGGACGCGCGCCAGGGCGCTGGCCGAGACGGTCGAGGATCACGAACTGCTCGATCCGATGCTGCCGCCCGACAGGCTGCTGTATCGGCTGTTCCACGAAGAACAGGTCCGCGCGTTTCGCGCCATTTCGCTCGAAAGCTATTGCAGTTGCTCGCGCGCGCGCGTCGAGGAGTTGCTGAAGCGCTTCTCGGCTGAGGATCTCGCCGAGATGGTGGTCGACGGCGAAGTCTGGGTGACTTGCGAGTTCTGCAACAGCCGCTACCAGTTCGATCCCGCCTCTTTCGCCGACGCCTAGGCGCTGAGTTGGTCGGCCAAGCCTGCGAGGAAGGCCATGCAGGCCTCGAGCTGGGCGATCGACACATATTCGTCGGCCGCATGCGCCTGGGCGATGTTGCCGGGCCCGCAGATCACCGCGGGACACCCGGCCTGCTCGAATAGCCCGGCCTCGGTGGTGTAGGACACGGCGTGGGTGTGCTTGGCCCCGGTCAATTCCAGCGCCAGCGCGACAGCTTCGGATTGGGGCCGCGCGACAAAGGCCGGCACCGAGCCTTGCGTCTCGGTGTCGACGGCGGCTTCTTGTGTCACCTGTTGCATGCGCGGCAAGAGCGCAGTCTCGGCGAAGGCGGATAGATCACGCGGCACTTCGGCGGGCGCCGCGCTCGGCAGACTCCGCACCTGCCATTGAAACTCGCAATGCTTGGGCACGATGTTGGGCGCGGTGCCGCCCTTGATGGTGCCGACGCAAACGGTGGAGTAGGGCGGCTCGAAGCGCGGATCGCTCTGCTTCGCGGCGATGTCGGCGGCGAGCCGCTCAAGCTCGCCGATCAATGCCGCGGCGGCGGCAATAGCGTTGACCCCGATCTCGGGCATGCTCGAATGCGCTTCGCGACCGGTAACCCGCGTGCGGTAGGAGTCGATGCGCTTATGCGCGTCGATTACCTTCATGCTGGTCGGCTCGCCGACGATGACGGCGCGGGGCCGCGGCAGGTCGGCGCCAAGCCGGGCGATCAGCGGGCGCACGCCGGTGCAGCCCACCTCCTCGTCATACGAGACGATGATGTGGATCGGCTCTGTCAGCGTGCGCGACTTGAACAGCGGCACCGAGGCGAGCACACAGGCGAGAAAGCCTTTCATGTCGCAAGTGCCGCGGCCATAGAGCTTGCCGTCGCGCTCCGTCAGCGTGAACGGGTCGCTGCTCCAGCGCTGGCCTTCCACCGGCACGCAGTCGCTGTGGCCGGAAAGGCCGACGCCGCCCGCGCTGGTGTCGCCGATGGTGGCGAACAGATCGGCCTTGGCGTCGTCAGGGGAGGGGACACGCGTCGAGGCGATGCCGTGGCCGTTGAGATAATCCTCGACGAAGGCAATCAGCTCGAGATTCGACTTGGCGCTCGTCGTGTCGAAGCCGACCAGCGTTGTCAGCAGACCCTTTGGCATGGCGGGAGTGGTCAAAACGAACCTTTCGACGGCTTGAACTGGCTTCGGCTTTTCGTAATGGCGACGCGCTTTCCATGCCGCGCTTCGCGGAAAAAAGCCAGCCGTTGATGTGCATCAAGCTGAAGACAGGGTAATAGGCTATGCAACGCATGGCTGTGTCGGACAGGTTAGAACGCAAGGCAGGCACTATGGAGCCGCAGGGCGAGACCGCGGCGCGCGCTTGGCATGCGCTTTCCGTGGCGGAGATTTTTGCGACGCTCGGGACCGGACCGGAAGGCCTCGCCTCGGAAGAGGCCGAGGCGCGCAAGCTCCGCTATGGCCCCAACCGGTTGCCGGAACCGCCGAAGCGAAGCGACATCCTTCGCTTCTTCCGGCAATTCCACAATCTCTTGATCTATGTGCTTATTGCCGCCGCCGTGCTGGCCGCCGCGATTGGCAACCTCGTGGATGCGTTCGTGGTGCTCGCCGTGGTGCTGCTCAACGCGAGCATTGGGTATTTGCAAGAAGGCCGCGCCGAGCGGGCGCTGGAAGCCATCAGTTCGATGATCGACCCGCGTGCCTCGGTCATTCGCGATGGCCGGCGGAAAGTGGTCGCGGCGGAAGACATCGTCCCCGGCGATCTGGTGCAACTCGAGCCTGGCGACCGGGTCCCGGCGGATTTGCGCCTCGTCCGGACACGCAATCTGCGCATCGACGAGGCTGCGCTCACGGGCGAATCGGTTCCTGTCGGGAAATCCGCCAAACCCGTCTCGCCCGACGCTCTGCTCAATGATCGCACCGCGATGGCGTTCTCAGGCACCTTCGTCGCCGTAGGCAACGGTACCGGCGTTGCGGTGGGCACCGGCGCGGAGTCCGAGCTCGGGCATATCAGCGCGCTCGTCGGCACGGTCAAGACGCTAACCACCCCTTTGCTCCGGCAGATGGACATACTTGCGCAAAGACTGACGCTCATCATTCTCGCGATGTCCGCCGCCGTGTTTGTCTTTGCGGTTTTCGTGCGCGGCTATCCTTGGCCCGAGGCATTCATGGTGATGATCGGGCTCGCCGTCGCGGCGATCCCGGAAGGTCTGCCGGCGGTCATGACCGTCACGCTGGCGATCGGCGTGCAGCGCATGGCGGCGCGCAACGCCATCATCAGGCGCCTGCCGGCCGTCGAGACGCTGGGCTCGGTTTCCGTGATCTGCGCCGACAAGACCGGCACGCTTACCCGCAACGAGATGACCGTGCGCACGGTGGTAACGGTAGAGCACAGCTTCGACGTGCTGGGCGTCGGCTACAGGCCCGAGGGAGGGTTCGAGACGGGCGACCGGCCGGTCGATCCGGGCGAGCAGGCGGCGTTGCTCGAAGCGGCTAAGGCCGCCATTCTCTGCAACGACGCCGAGCTTCGTCACGCCGATAGCAATTGGATCGTCGATGGCGATCCGATGGAGGGCGCCTTGCTCAGTTTCGGCGTCAAGGCGGGCTACGACGCAGCGCTCTTGCGCAAGCAGTTCCCGCGCACCGACGAGATTCCTTTCGACACGCAACATCAGTTCATGGCGACGCTGCATCACAGCCACGAGGGGGGCACCTTTGCTTTCATCAAAGGGGCGCCGGAACGTCTGCTTGGCCTGTGCAGCCGGCAGCGCGTCGGGGAAAACGAACAAGCGCTCGATGAGGAATTCTGGCGCTCGTGCACCGACGCGATAGCGAGCCAAGGCCAGCGCGTGCTCGCGGTGGCGGTCAAGGAGATGCCGAAGGGCAAGCGAGACCTTGCCTTTGCCGATGTCGCGGGCGGAGCGACCCTGCTTGGCCTGCTAGGGCTCATCGATCCGCCGCGCGAGGAGGCGCTTGCCGCCGTGCGGGATTGCCGGTCGGCCGGGATCAGTGTCAAGATGATCACCGGCGATCACGCGGCCACGGCTGCAGCCATTGCCAATCAGCTGAAGCTCGCCGACCATCCCAAGGTTGTTACCGGAGCGGCGCTCGACCGGCTTGACGATCAGGCGTTGCGCGCCGTGGCGCGCGAGGCCACGGTGTTCGCCCGCACCAGCCCCGCGCATAAGCTTCGCCTGGTTGCCGCATTGCAAGGCGACCACGCCGTGACCGCCATGACCGGAGACGGCGTGAACGATGCGCCGGCTCTGAAGCGCGCGGATATCGGCGTCGCCATGGGCCAGAAGGGGACCGAAGCCGCGAAGGAGGCCGCCGAGCTGGTGCTCGCCGACGACAATTTCGCCTCGATCGTCGCTGCCGTGCGCGAAGGCCGTACCGTCTACGACAATCTGCGGAAGGTGATCGCGTGGACGCTGCCGACCAATGGCGGTGAATCGAGCGCCATCATTGCCGCAATCGCTTTGGGCCTCGCCCTTCCGGTCACGGCGATCCAGATCCTCTGGGTCAACATGGTCACTGACGTCGCTCTCGGCATCACCCTCGCTTTCGAGGCGACCGAGCCGGGAACGATGCGGCGGCCGCCGCGCAGCCCCGACGAGCCGTTGCTGTCAGCACACTTGCTTTGGCGGGTTGCCTTCGTGTCGGTGTTGTTTGTGGCCGGCGTGTTCGGCGTGTTCTTCTATGCCATCGAGCGCGGCGTCTCGATCGAGACGGCGAGAACCATGGTGGTGAACACCATCGTGGTGATGGAGATTTTCTATCTGTTCAGCGTGCGCTACGTGCATGGTCCGTCGCTCACCTGGCAGGGCGTGCTCGGCACGCCGGCGGTGCTGATCGGCGTTGGCATTGTCGTCGTATTGCAACTGGGCTTCACCTACCTCCCCTTTATGCACACGGTCTTTGGCACCGGGTCGATCGCCTTGCCCGACGGCTTGGTGGTGGTGGGGGTCGGTGTCGCGACCCTGTTGGCCGTCGAGATCGAGAAGCGGCTGGGTGCGGCAATTGGCGCGGCGAGGATGCGCCGGTTGCGGCCACGTCACCCTTAAGTTGCGTGGCGGGACGGCGTACGGAAACGCTCGGCCGAGCGGGCGCGGGCTTTGACGGCCTCGACCTCGCGGTCGCGCGGCGGAGCGGTGGTGACGAGGGAATCGATCAACTCGCGCGCGGCCATGGAAACTTTGTGCAATGCGCGATCGAACGCGGCTTGATTTGCCGCTGACGGCCGCGTGTAGCCGCTCAACTTCCGCACGAATTGCAGCGAGGACAGATGGATTTCCTCGTCGCTGGCGGGTGGATCGAAATTATGCAGCGTCTTGATGTTCCGGCACATGATCGTCCTCGTTCGTACGCTGAAACGCGTGCAAAAGGTCGCACAGCGGCTAGGCGTGAGCAAGGCACCGGCTTGCTCTCACTTGGCGGCGGAAAGCGCCTGGTCGAGATCGGCCATCAGGTCGCCGGCATCCTCCAACCCCACCGAAAGCCGCACGCTATTGTCGAAGATGCCGAGCTCCGCGCGTGCCTCGGGCGCGAGGCGCTGATGCGTCGTGGTGGCGGGATGGGTGACCGAGACTCTTCGCGTCGCCGAGATTGTTGCTGATCTTGATGATCTCGAGCGCGTTCATGCAGCGGAAGGCCGCGTCCTTGCCGCCCTTGACCTCAAAGGCCACCAGCGGGCCGCCCGCCGCCATCTGCCGCTTGGCGAGCGCGGCCTGCGGATGATCGGCGCGGCCGGGATAGTAGACGCGCGCCACATCCTTGCGTGTCGCGAGGAAATCGGCGATCGCCGCCGCCGAGGCGACATGCCGCTCGACGCGAACGGGAAGCGTCTCGAGCCCTTTCAACAGGACCCAGGCATTGAACGGGCTGAGCGACGGGCCGGTGTGCTTGAGATAATTGTGCAGCTTCTCCTCGATGAACTCCCGCGACCCGAGCACGACGCCGCCGAGGCAGCGGCCTTGACCGTCGATATGCTTGGTGGCGGAATAGACGACGATGTCGGCGCCGAGCTGCATCGGCCGTTGCAGCAACGGCGTGGCGAACACGTTGTCGACCACGGTCAGCGCGCCGGCTTGTTTGGCGATGTTCGAAACGGCTTCGATATCCACCAGCTCGAGTACGGGATTGGTCGGCGTCTCGAAGAAGAAGGCTCGCGTGTTGGGCTTCACCGCCTGCTCCCAAGCTTTGAGATCGCGCCCGTCGACCAGCGTGGTCTCGATGCCGTAGCGCGGTAGCAGATCCTCGACGATGTAGCGGCAGCTGCCGAACAGGGCGCGAGCGGAGACGACATGATCGCCAGTCTTCAAATGGCACAGCAGCGAGGCGGCGACGGCGGCCATGCCGCTCGAGGTGCCGCGTGCGGCGTCGGCGCCTTCCAGCGCACACATGCGCGTCTCGAACATGGACACGGTGGGGTTGGCGTAGCGGCTATAGACATAGCCCTCTTCGTCGCCCTTGAAGCGCGCCTCCGCCTGCTCGGCGCTGTCGTAGATGTAGCCCGAGTTGAGGAAGATGGCTTCCGACGTCTCGCCGAATTGGCTGCGCAGCGTACCTTCATGCACGAGCTTCGTCGCCGGTTGCCAATCTGCGCGTTTGGTTCGGTCCTTGTTCGCGACCATGGTCAGCTCCACTCTCGAAATTTCATTGGGACCGGCCGCATAAAAAAACCCGGACTCTGGCTGCCGCCAAAAGACCGGGATCGGCTTGAAGATCGCCTCGCACGGCCTTTTAGCGACTTATTTAACGTGGCTGCAAGCCGGCCGGCCAAATCACCACGAGGGGGGATTAATGTCCCCCGGAGGCGCCGCCGTCAAGTCTCGACCCAAGTCAACCCGTGGAGACGGCAAAGAGAAAGCAAACGACCGCGGTCGCGCCGAGAAGGGTCCGTACGGCATGCAGCCGGTTCCAGCGGACGATCAGGGCCCGGGTTTCGGGTCCAGCCTTGGCGGGATCGGTCGCCATCAGCGTGTCGTTGACCGGCTTGATCACCAGCAGCGTCCAGGGCCAAGGCGCCAGGATATAAAGCGCGCCGAGGAGGAAGGCCCCGAGCCCGGTCTGCCACCAGGCGACGATGCCGAGCAGGAAGCCGAGCATCGCCAGGCTCGCCTGCATCAGCGCGCCGCGACTGTAAGCGGGCTTCCATTCGGTCAGCAGGGCACGGTCGTCCAGCTGAAGCCTGGCGGGCTGCTCGGCGAAATTGACGTAGAACGCCGCACCCGTGAACAGGGAGGCAACGATTAGGGCGAGATGTCCTATAAGCATGATCCGGGCCTTAATCCCTCTCTCGCCCTTGTGAATCCGGGGGAGAAGGCCGAGCTTAGTGTGACGGCAGCCGCCGACAGGTGACAGAAGGTAGCATGCAGCCAGCAGCCCCGCGCGACAGGCTTTTCGAGACGCTCCCCGAGGATGCGCGCGCCGATGCGCCCGCAGGGGGCCCACGCAGCGTGTTCGCCCGCACCGGCATTTTGCCGAGCCAGGCGATCCGCGCGATGATCGCCGGTGGCGAGATCGCCGGCGCGCCCGAGATCGAGACCAACCAGATCCAGCCGGCCAGCCTCGATCTCAGGCTCGGCAAGGTCGCCTACCGTATCAGGGCGAGCTTCCTGCCCGGTCCCGACGCCACGGTGCGCGACAAGCTCGCCGAACTCAAGTTCCACGAGATCGACCTCACCAAGGGCGCGGTGCTCGAGGCGGGCTGCGTCTATCTCGTGCCGTTGATCGAGCAGCTCAAGCTGCGCTCGACCATCGCCGGCTTCGCCAATCCGAAGAGCTCGACGGGGCGGCTCGACGTGTTCACGCGGCTGATCGCCGACCGCCAGGACGGGTTCGACAGCGTCGAGGAAGGCTACTCAGGCCCGTTGTTCACCGAGATTTGCCCACGCACCTTCTCCATCAAGGTTCGCTACGGCTCGCGGCTCAATCAGATCCGCTTCCGCCGCCGCGTCGGTCAACAACTCGATGCCGGCGAGCAGCCGGGCCGGATAGGTGACCGGGCCTTGCGGGAGATCCATTCCGATGTCGGGCTGGTCGAGGGAGAGGCGGCGATCCGCGAAGGTCTCAACTTGCGCATCAGTCTTGCACCGGTTCCGCCCTCGAACCTCATCGGCTATCGCGCGCGGCGCTACGCCGGGGTGATCGATGTCGACGAGATCGGCGCCTATGATGTTGGGCAGTATTGGGAGGAGGTGCGGCTCGGCAAGGACCGTCGCCTCGTGCTCGATCCGCATGAGTTCTACATTCTCGCGTCGAAAGAAAGCGTGTCGGTGCCGCCCGCCTATGTCGCCGAGATGGCGCCGTTCGATCCTTTGATCGGCGAGTATCGCGTGCATTATGCCGGCTTCTTCGATCCGGGCTTCGGCTATACGGAAGGCAAGGCGCCCGGCGCCAAGGCGGTGCTCGAAGTGCGCAGTCTCGACATTCCGTTCATTCTGGAGGACGGGCAGATTGTTGGGCGCCTGGTCTACGACAAGCTGACCGACATCCCCGACACGATCTACGGCCAGGGCATCGGCTCGCACTACCAGGCGCAAGGCCTGAAGCTGTCGAAGCACTTCAAGCAGGACTAGGCCGAGCAGCTCCCGCCGCCCAGCACGCAGAACTTGGCGCAATGCGGATGGCAGAGCTTGACCGCGCCGTGCTCGAACATGCCGCCGTTGGCGCGCGCGGCTTGCGCTAAAGTTGCGCCCATCTCGAAAGCCGGATCGTAAGGCAACAGCGTGCAGGGAAGCACGACCGGCGCCGCGGCGCCTTTCCGCTTCACCACCATGCGGCTTCCGGCGCACATAACGTCGTTCGGGTCCTTGCCCAAAATGCTCCAGCAGGACTCGGTGATCTCCGGCACGTCGGCGTGCAACTCCATCTCGGGGAATAGGACGAGCGCGGCCGGGTCATGGGCATCGATAGGCCATGCGCGTTCGGCGATCAGCCTCGCATAACCGTGACGCGCATCTGCCTCGCTCTCGCCCCAGCAGGTGCGCCCGGCCAGGGCAAGCGCGAAGCCTTCACGCGCCAGCCAGTCGATCCCTTCCAGTGTCTTGGCAAAGGACCCGGCAGTCCGCTCGGTGTCATGCAGCTCCCTCGTGTAGTGATCGAGGCTGACGCGAAGGAGTAGGCGGCGGCCGTGCGCTTGGCGCAGTCGCACCATTTCCTCGCGGATGCGCGGCCGTAGCATCGGCTGCATGGCGTTGGTCAGCACCAAAGCTGAGAAGCCGCGCTCCAGCGCATCGCCCAGCATGTCGATGATCTCCGGATTCATGAACGGCTCGCCGCCGGTGAAGCCGATCTCGCGCACTGGCCACTGCCCATGCTCGATCTCATCCAGATAGGCGGCCGCCTCGGCGCGCGTGATGTAGGCGAGCCGATCGTTCTCGGGGCTCGAGTCGATATAGCAATTGCGGCAGGTGATATTGCAGAGGCTGCCGGTGTTGATCCACAGCGTGCGCAAGGTGGCCAGCGCGACGCGCGCGCGGCGCGCGCCTTTGGCGGTCACGTCCGGGTCGGCGAATTTCTCGAGCGGCGCCAGCAATGCGGTGTCGGCCATGCCGATTCCTCCAGCCCGGACATTAACAGTGGGTCAGAGGCCGCCGGCAAGACAAGGCTGCATCACCCTCGCGTGAAGCGCCGCTTTCCGGCCTTGGGCCGCCATGGTAGGACTCTGGACGGCCGCGGGTGTAGCTCAGTGGTAGAGCAGTAGCTTCCCAAGCTACGGGTCGTGGGTTCAATCCCCATCGCCCGCTCCAATATCCCAACGGATTGCGCGCCATATCCTTCCCCGCCCGAAATGGCGTGGGTCGAGTTTGGGCAAGCCGCCCCGGTGGAGGCGAAGGCGGCGAAGCTTTCTCCGGCGAAATGATCGACGGCGGCGGTCGAGAAGGAATGGACCGGCCGCTTGCGAGCCGCTCCGCGCGCGCATCGTTTCGGTTGGCGACAAGCTGCGCGATGCGCTTGCCATGAGCGCCAAGCATAGGGCGGCCATCTAGCCGCCCTATGCAAGCGCAACCTCAGCTAAACTTATTACGCGGCCAGTCCAACGCGGAAGTAATTGTCCGAGATGAGGTTGGCCGCGCTAACAAAGCCGACTATTTCGGCACAGCCACGAACAGAGCGCCGGTCATTTTGCCGTCCGCACCGACCATGGGTGCATAGTTGGCGTCGTAGTCTTGTCCAAAAAGGGTCGCCGGCCCGGTATAGGACTGTTTTTGCGACAACGCCTTGTAGGCCGGGCTATCGTGGTCAAGCTTTGTGTTGACTTCGGATTTTCCGTCTTCCGTCAAGGTAGTTTGGGTTCGCACGAAGTCCGTACCATCATAGGAAAAGATAGTCGCTGCGAGTTTGGTTTCCGCCGATGCCACGCCGCTGGCGAGCACAGTGACGGGCAGCAATAGGCTTAGGATCAAGAACAATTTTCTCATTGTATACTCCCTAGGTCAGAACATAGCCCTGACCTCCATTAGGCCAGATGCATCAGCGATATCACGGACCGCCTCACGTTCGCTATCTGGCAAATTCAGGGCATTCCGCAAGTGGTTCAACTGATGAGTGCACGGCCTAGAGCGCGCGAGCTTTGGCCGCGCGCTGCAGGCTTGAAGCCGTCGGTGCGCCTCCCCTGGCGGTCGAGTTGCAAGGATGGAACGCGAGCCGGGGCGAGACCGTTTCTGTTATGCTCGCGCCGACTAGCGGGCTTTAAGCGTTCGGCTTTTCGAGGAGGATTTCCGTAATGTTGAACTTGGCTAAGGCTGAACGCAAGGCGGCGAGGTTGGTCGACAACCTCGACGTCGACGATCTCTACGACCAGATCGACGCGTTGCGCGGCTATGTCGCCGAACTCTCGTCCGGTCTCGGCAAGAATGCCAGCCGGCAGTTCGGTCGCGCTCGCGCCTATGCGTCAGACACGGCGCACGACGCCGAGGACGTGATGAAGGACAATCTCGCCGCCTCACTGGTGCTCGCGGTTGGGCTCGGCGTTCTCGTCGGCTACTTCATCCGCCGCGGCAGCGAGTAGGCTCTCCGCTTTAGTGCGCGAGCTTAACGGCGCCAGTGTAGAGCGCGCCACCGAGCACGCAGGGCAACGCGATATAGGCTTGGCCGAGCGCGCTCGCCGCCACGCAGCCGGTGGCGATGGCGATCGAGCCCGCCGTCGCGCCCTTGGTCATGCCGGACTCGTTGGTCATCTGCGCCCGCTGAGCATCCTCGATCGCGCCGAACTGATCCTTGCGGACCTTCTCGGACTCGAAGATCTCGGCGGCGTCGATGACGTCCTTCAGCGGCACGGCGATGTCCTGCGGCTGACGCGCATATTCGGCGCGGTAGAGCGCAAGCAAGGCGCGGTCGCGTTCGGCGTAAGAAGCGAGCGTCCATTTCGCCGTGCCGCCGGTGGTGATCTTCTCGATGGCGCTCGGATCGCTGCCCCAGCCGGTGAACACTTTGCGGAAGGAGAAGCCGTTGTCGCCTTTCTTCTTGGACCAGCGCAGCGCCTGCATGATGCGAACCACGGGCTCATATTGGCCGGTGGCGACGTAATAACCCCACAGCGCGTAAATGCCGGGCGAACCGCCGGTATCGAGCGGCAGCTCCATCAGCGTCGGCCGCTTGCCGGCGAGGAAATCGTCGATCAGAGGACGCCGCAGCGGCGTCCGCGACGAGGTCTTTTCGAGCAGCTCGCGCCAGTCGGGTCGCCCCGAATAGGCGATGGCCCTGATGATGACCGCCTGCTCCTTGTCGGGCATCGGAAACATCCCGGGGATCAACTTCGGACCGTCCTTGGGATTGGAGCCGAGCACGCCGGCGATGAAGCCGGTGCAAAACCAGGCCTTCTCCTCGTCGGCGAACAGGCCGTAATCCTTCATGGCGTGGACCGCGGCCGGTACGCGCGAGGGGCTCTTGTGGCTCCGATAGTTGGACATCCAATCCATCAGCCGGTCGGGCGAGGAAAACGCGCCTTGCGGGTCAGGCGCGGCCTGCCCCACGGCGGTCGTCGGCACGGGCGGGCGCATGGTGGTGTAGGACTGCGTCTTCACCTCAGTGGGCGGCGCGATGGCAGGCGTTGCTTGCAGCGGCGGGGAAAGCGCCGGTTCAACGGCGGGAGCCACGGCCTCGTCCCGTTGGGGCTGCGACGGCGCGAGCAATGCCGGCGCCGATTTCTTCGCCACCGAAACGCCTAGTGCCGGCTCGCCCGGCATCGCGGTCTGCGCCGCGCAAGGAACGGTTAATGCGGCAACGCCAAGCGAGGCGAGCGCAATGAGGGCGTGACTACGCATGTCATCAGCTTCCTTCCCCCGGCCCCAGAAGTGCTGACGATTACTCAGACATAGTTAATGCCCGCGGGCCTTACGGCTTGCGGGGAACATATTGATTTTCCGCCGTTTCGTGGCTTTTTGAGGGCTACGGAGCGTTAACCATAACGAAAGATTAACGCGGCGAACCAAGTCCGGCCGCCCTCCCGACTCGCGGTGCAGAAGGACGGCCGGGGCCTCGCGCGGGACGCCAGCTAGGAAGCGCCCGCTTTTAGACTCGCGAGGTCGATCACGAAGCGATAGCGCACGTCGTTCTTGAGCATGCGCTGATAGGCGTGGTTGATCTCCTGAATGGGGATCAATTCGACGTCGGCGGCCACGTTGTGCCGCCCGCAAAAGTCCAGCATCTCCTGGGTCTCGCGAATCCCTCCAATCAATGAGCCGGCCAAGCTCCTCCGCTTCATGATGAGGGGGCCGGCCGAGAGTGGCGTCGGATCCGGCAGTCCCACCAGCACCATGATGCCGTCGCGGCGGAGCAGGTTGAGATAGGCGTTGTAGTCGTGCGTGGCCGAGACGGTGTCGATGATGAAATCGAAACGGTTGGCGTTCTCCTTGAATACCGCTTCGTCCTTGGTGACGAGAAAGTCGTCGGCACCGAGCGCCAGCGCATCGTCGCGCTTGCCCGGCGAATGGCTGAGCACGGTGACGTGCGCACCCATGGCGTGGCCGAACTTGACGGCCATATGGCCGAGTCCGCCCAAGCCGACCACGCCCAATTTGTCTCCCGCCTCCAGCCCGAAATGCTTCAGCGGAGAATAGGTGGTAATGCCCGCGCAGAGCAGCGGCGCCGCGCGCTCGAGCGGAATGCCTTTCGGGATCGAGAGGATGTAATTTTCATCGACGGTGATGCGGGTCGAATAGCCGCCATAGGTCGGCGTCTTCTTGTCCTGCTCATAACCGTTATAGGTGAGCGAGAAGCCAGGCTCGCAAAATTGCTCCTCGCCCGCGCGGCAGGCCTCGCAGCGGCGGCAGGAATCGACGAAGCAGCCGACGCCGACGATGTGGCCGGGCTTCCATTTCTTCACATGATCGCCGACCTTGACCACTCGGCCGACGATCTCGTGACCGGGGACCATGGGAAAGATCGAGTTGTTCCACTCGTCTTTCACCTGGTGAATATCCGAGTGGCAGACGCCGCAATAGAGAATGTCGATCAGCACGTCGTGCGGACCGGGTTCGCGCCGCTCTATCGACCAGGGAACGAGCGCGGTGTCGGCCTGCTTGGCCGCATAGGCCGGAGTCTTAAGTGCGGCCTTCGACTCAACGAGGGTGTCCATGACTACTCCGCTGCTTGAGGGTGGGGGATCGACCATCCTAACGCGCGGCTCGGAATTTGGGTTTGCGGCATCGCGGCGCGCCAAGTCTCGCCGATCCATCCCGCGCCGATAACGGCGATCTTCATCACCCATCCCTCGATTGCCAGGCGATCCCACTCCAGCCTTCAGGCTTGCCTTAAACATGGGCAGTTGCGTATCATCGTTCCAATCGATGATATCAATGACCAGCATTGACCACGCTAATCTAAGCCGGCTCGACCTCAATCTGTTGGTCGCGTTCGATGCTTTGCTGACCGAGCGCAGCGTCACCCGCGCCGCAGCCCGTATTGGGCTTGGCCAGTCGGCGATGAGCCATAATCTCGCGCGGCTGCGGACGCTGTTCGGCGATGAGCTGTTGACGCGCGGCGCCGACGGCATGCGGCCGACCCCCCGCGCGCTGGCGCTGGCCGACCCGGTGCGCGTCACGCTCTCCCAGATTCAAGTGGCGGTGCTTCAGCGCGAGGCATTCGATCCCTCTACCGCTGATCGCGCATTCAGGATCGGCCTAGCCAACTCGATCGAGGTCGCGGTGATTCCGAGCCTCATCGCGCGGGCGAGCGTCGTCGCGCCGGCCGTCTCGTTGCGCCTCCGGCCGATCGACCGGAGCACCATCCTGGAGGATCTCGACACCGGCAGGCTGGATCTCGGCATCGGCGTGTTCGATCAGGGGCAGATTCATCACAAGCGCCGCGCGCTCTACAGCGACAACTTCCTTTGCCTGTTCAATCCGGCCCGGGTGAACTTCGCCCCGCCAGTCTCGCTGGAAGATTATCTGAGCGTGCCGCATGTGCTGACGAGCCTTACCGACGACGGCCATGGCGCGGTCGACGAGGCGCTGGCCAAGCTCAAGCTGAAGCGTTCGATCGCCTTGACCACGCCGGGCTTTCTCGCCGTGCCGTTCGTGCTACGGCGGGCGCCGGTCATCACCACTATGCCTTCGCGACTCGCCCGCTATTTCGCCGAGGCCTTCGGCTTGGCGACCAGCCCCCCGCCGATCGAGTTGCCGACCTTCACCATCTCGCTGCTGTGGCACGCAAGCTTCGACCACGACCCGGGCCATGTTTGGCTGCGCCAAACCGTGGCTGGACTCGCCTCCGAGGTCGGTATGGAGCTCTGAGGCAGGGGTCGGCTGCGATGTGGACAAAAGTCGATTTGCCCGCCCCTGCGGTAATATTGGCTTCATGATCGCCGCTTAATCGATTCGCCTGAGCAGGATTTTTTGGCGAGCTTACTGATCAACCTGGCTGATCGAAGGAGGTCGTCCCATGGCCGCAAGCGCAACCTCGGGAAAAGGAAACGTCACCGCGCGCAAGGCGCGCTGCGATGCAATGAGCGAAGTCTTGGCGGATGGCTGGTGGGCCGTAGGCTTGCGCGGCATCCTCGGCATTCTGTTCGGCCTGATCTGTCTGCTGACGCCGGGCATTGCCGTGCAGGTCTTCGTTATTCTGTTCGCGGCCTACATGCTGGTCGACGGCGTGTTCGCCATCATTTCCGGCATCAAGGCGGCGCGTAACGGCGAGCGCTGGGGTCTGTTGATCCTCGAAGGCATCGTCGATCTCGCGGCTGGCGCCGTCGCCGTGCTGTGGCCGGCAATCACGCTGATCGCGCTGATCTGGCTCGTCGCGGTATGGGCGGTCATCTCCGGCGTGCTGATGCTCAGCGCGGCCTTCACGCTCAATCTCGATCACGGCCGCTGGTGGCTCGCGCTTGGCGGCATCGCTTCGGTCATCTTCGGCGTCTTGCTCGTCATCGAGCCGTTGATCGGCGCCGTGGTGCTGACGATCTGGATCGGCGCCTATGCGCTGGTGTTCGGCATCTTTTTGCTCATCCTCGCCTTCCAGCTGCACGCCAAGAAGGAAGAGCGCGAGCATAAGATGCCCGCGGGCGCGGCGGCGAAGAAGGCTTAGCGCCTGCCACATCGAGGCGCGATGATTTGCGGCGCGGCGCTTAAATGGCGCCGCGCCCTTCTTATCTATACCGGGTATGCCGAAGTCTGATCTCCCAACCGTGACCCTCCCCTCAGGCGAGCAAGTGCCGCAGCTCGGCCAGGGCACCTGGCATATGGGCGAGAGCGGGCGGGCCCGCAAAGACGAGGTCGCCGCACTCAAGCTCGGGCTCGATCTCGGCATGACGCTGATCGACACCGCGGAGATGTACGGCAACGGTGGCGCCGAGGAGGTCGTCGCCGAGGCGATGGCCGGGCGGCGCGACGAGTGCTTCATCGTCAGCAAGGTGTTGGCCGAGAATTCGAGCCGTGCCGGGACCATCGCCGCCTGCGAGCGGAGCCTGAAGCGGCTCAAGACCGACCGCATCGATCTCTATCTGCTGCATTGGCGCGGGCGGCCTGAGCTTGCAGAGACGGTGTCGGGGTTCGAGGCACTGCTGTGGCTCGGGTGCGATCCGCGCTTGGGGCGTCAGCAATTTCGACGTCGACGACATGGCGGAGCTGGTCGCGCTCGAGGGCGGGGCGGCCTGCGCCAGCAACCAGGTGCTGTATAATTTGCGGCGGCGCGGCATCGAGGCCGGACTTCTGCCTTGGTGCCGCGAGCGCGGCATCCCGATCATGGCCTATTCGCCGATCGAGCAAGGGCGGCTGTTGCGCGATCGGGCGCTTACCGGCGTGGCGATCCGCCATCGGGCGACGCCGGCGCAGATCGCGCTCGCCTGGGTACTGCGCCACACCGACATGATGGTGATCCCCAAGGCCACGATGTTGGAGCATGTGCGTGAGAACCGCGCCGCGCTCGATATCGCCTTGACCGAGCAGGATCTGGCCGAGCTCAATCGCGCCTTTCCGCCGCCGAAAGGGCGGCGCCCGCTCGAATTGCTGTGAACTCTGCCGCCAAGCATGGCAACTGACGCGCGCGTGCTTCCCCGCTAAAATCGGAAGATGGACGGTTTCATCGGCCAGAGTGACGGCATCATCCGGCTTGCCGTCTTTCTCGGCGTATTATTCGTCATGGCGCTGATTGAGCTCGGATGGCCCAAGCGTGTGCTCAGCGTCTCCAAGGGCAAGCGCTGGTTCACCAATCTCGGCATCAGCGTCACGGACAGTATCGTGCTCCGGCTGATGGCGATGCTCGCCGTGCCGGTCGCGGCCGTCGCCGCTTCGTTCTATGCGCAGGCGCACGGCATTGGGCTCTTGAACCATGTCGCGTGGCCGCAATGGCTGAAGATCGTGGTGGCGCTGCTCGCGCTCGACCTCGCCATCTGGGCGCAGCATCTCGTCTCGCACAAGGTGCCGCTGTTCTGGCGGTTGCACCAGGTGCATCACGCCGACCGCGATATCGACGTCACCACGGCAGTACGCTTTCACCCGGTGGAGATTGCATTGTCGATGCTGTGGAAGATCGTGGTGGTGGTGCCGCTCGGCGCCTCGCCATTCGCGGTGTTCCTGTTCGAGGTGATCCTCAACGCCTGCGCCATGTTCAACCACGCCAATATCGCGCTTCCGGCCCCGGTCGATGGCGTCTTGCGGCTGTTGGTGGTCACCCCCGACATGCACCGCGTGCATCACTCGGTCATCCGGCGCGAGCATGATTCAAATTACGGCTTCAATCTCTCGCTGTGGGACCGGCTGTTTCGCACCTACACGGCGCAGCCCGAAGCTGGCCACCAGGGCATGACCATCGGGCTCACGCCCTACCAAAGCGAAGCGCCGACCAAGTTCGGCTGGAGCCTGTGGCTGCCGTTCGGCAAGCAGCCAAGCGATCAGAAGAAACTCATCGGGAAATAACGCAGGAACAGCTCTTCATAGCGACCGCTCGCGTGCACCTGCTCGAGGCCGTAATTGAGGATCTCGGCGAGGTGACGGTTGCCCTTCTTCACGGCGATGCCGACGCCCTCACCGAAGAATTTCGAGTCGAGATAGGGGCCGCCGCGAAACTCGCAGCACCCCTCGCTGGTCACGCCGTTGATCCAGAAGGTGAGGCCGATGCCGTCGCCGAAGACAAAATCGATGGCGCCGTTCTTCAGCGCCTTGGCGGCGTCCTCGGGGCTGTCGAACGAGGCAATGGCGACATCGGGAAAGAACAGCTTGAGATAGGCCTCGTGTCCGGTGCCTTTGGCGACGCCGACCTTCATGCCTTCCAGCGTTTCGGGGCGGATGTCCTTGAGCGCGTTGGTCTTCAGCGCCACGAAGCGGGCCGGTGTCGCGTAATAGCGGGATGTGAAGTCCGCCTTTTCAAGCGACTCGGCGCTGATGCGGATCGAGGCGATCGCCGCGTCGGCCTCGCCACGATCGAGCGTCGTGAAGATGTCCGACCAGTCGACGTCCTTCACTTCGCATTGGACTTCCAAGGTCTCGCAGATCGCCTTGGCGAGATCGACATTGAAGCCGGTCAGCGCGCCCACCTCGTCCAAATAATGGAAGGGGGGATAGTCGCTGTCGGTGACGAAGCGGAGCTTCTCCAGCCCGCGCATGTCGGGCTTGGGACGCAACGCGTCGCCTTGCCAGGCGTCGGGAACGATGTCGTTGCGCACTTGCGCCAAGACAGGCGTGGGCAGGAGGACCACGACCGCGAGCGCGGCCAGCACCCAAGCCAGGAGCGGCAGGCGGCTCGAGCGGAGGGAAGGATTGCGCGCAGCGGTCACGCTGCACTCTTAACGCGGCTTAGCCATCAGTGCCAAGGGCATAGACACGGAAGAGTTGTAATTCAATACAAAACAATTCTACATTGTAAAAATTCGCTACAACTTCACGGTGAACACTCCAATGTTGCGCCTCACCTTAAAATGCAAATACTGACGGGAGAATGCAGGGGGCATTCCCGTGTCGGCTGTGGCGGAGTCATTCCGGTCTAGCGGGCAGCACGCGCATCTTGCCGCGCGCCTCAAGGCATTGCCGCGCTCCGAATACGCTTTCCTGATCGGACGCTTCATCGCATTCCGCCACCTTGGCGCGCGCGGAGGCGATCGCCGCACGTTGGGGCGTGCATCCGCACGAGGTGCTGATCGCCAACGGTTGGCTGGCCGCGACGGACTACTACCAGACGTTGGCGCAGAATTGCGGCGCCCCGTTCAAGGCCCATCTGGCCGCGACCGACGTCGCACCTGCCGCGGCGGTAACGCCGCGCCAGAGCCTTGCCACCGGGTTGCTGAAAGAACGCGCCCGCGCAAAGAGCTTCGTCCTGGCACCCGACCCCTTCGACACTTTCTTCACCCGGCAGTTCACCGTGGAATATTGCTCGCTGTTCGACGGGCTCTTGCCCGCGCTCGATCGGCTCAAGCGGCCGATACCGCTCGGTGGAACGTCCAACCATTTCCGCGCCTCGGCGCTGAAATGGTTGATGGCCTGGGACCCCTTCAACGTCACCGAGGATGCCGATCTCGGCGTCAGGCTCGCGCGCAACGGCTATCGTTGCCGGATGCTGGGCTCGACCACCTACGAGGAAGCGCCTCCCGGCTGCGTGAGCTGGCTGCGTCAGCGTACGCGCTGGCTGAAAGGCTATCTGCAGACCTGGCTCGTGCATATGCGCGATCCCCGCGCGCTATGGCGGGAGCTCGGTCCGCGCGGCTTTGTCGCCTTTCAGATCATGGTCGCGGGCACCGTGTTGTCGGCGCTGGTGCATCCCTGGTTCTATGCTCTGGCCGCCTTCGATCTCTCGACGCGGGGCATGCTGGCGCTGCCGGAGAGCCCGCTCGGCTGGCCGTTCTGGCTGATCGCCTGTTTCGACCTTTCGGTTGGTTATCTCGCCTCGATGGCGCTCGGGCTGCTCGCGCTGCGACGGCGCGGCCATGCCAGGCTGTTCGCGCAAATTCCGCTGATGCCGCTTTACTGGCTGTTGATCTCGGTGGCCGCCTATCGCGCGCTCTGGCAATTCGCCACGGCGCGTTTCGAATGGGAAAAGACCGAGCACGGTCTTGCCAATGGCGGCGCCCGCGCGACGGCGCGAACGAATTAAAGCACGAGATTGCGCGCCCTGATGCCGCGCTCGATGGCCGTGGTCGTCAACGCATCAAGCTCTAGGCTGTCGCGCAGCATCTCGAGGAAGCGCGTTTCTTCCGGCTTCACATCGAGATCCGCGGCGGCGATTTCGAGCGCCACGGCATAAGCCGTCTCGCGCAACTTCTTCGGCAGATTGCTGCGGATCAATACCAGCACGTGGTCGAGGCCGCCGTCGGCGCTCAGAATCTCGCCGCAGCCCTCAGCCGTCTTGACCAGGTTCTCTTGGTCGAAATCGCGGAAGATCGGCAGGTGGGAGACGATCTCGCCGATACGGGAGAGCTCGGCGTCGGTCATGGTGCGGTCCACGGCCGACATCGTGACCATCACGTAGATGAGCGCAGCGTGATGGTTCAACGGCTCGGTCATGTGGATCCCCCTGGGAGTGCGCTGAGGCCCAAAAGCGGCGCGACCGTAGGCAATTGCGCCCATAGGGGCAAGCCCCCCAGTCCCCCCAAGAGGAGGGAGTTGCTCCCGGAAACACTGGCGCAAGGTAGCGATTTGTGAAATTTGTCGGGCGATACTCACAACACCACCAGCCCCCTGTGTTTCCGGCCATGACCCGCCCGCCCAGCACCAAGACGCCTCATCGCGCTCCGCGCCGCAAGTCCGAGCCACAACTCGAAGCGAGCATGCCGCACGCCAAGGATGCGCATCCGGCCATGGCGCCGAAGCCGAAGCCCAAGCTGGCGCCGAAGATCGAGGTCAGTTCCGAACTGCTGGCGCATGCCCATGTCAGCAAGGCCTGGCCGTTCGAGGAGGCGCGCAAGGTCTTAAGCCGACTGAAGCGCATCCCCAAGCCGACCGGCGCCATCATATTCGAGACCGGCTACGGACCCTCGGGCCTGCCGCATATCGGCACGTTCGGCGAGGTCGCGCGCACCACCATGGTGCGGCACGCCTTCCGCGTTCTCACCGAGGACAAGATCCCGACGCGGCTGATCTGCTTCTCTGACGACATGGACGGTCTCAGGAAGGTACCCGACAACATCCCCAACAAGGCGATGGTCACCGAGCATCTCGGCAAGCCGTTGACGCAGGTGCCCGATCCTTTCGGCGAGCATAAAAGCTTCGGCCATCACAACAATGCGCGGCTGAGGGCGTTTCTCGACACGTTCGGCTTCGACTACGAATTCCTGTCGGCAACCGAGTGCTACACCAGCGGGCGCTTCGATGCGGCGCTGCTCAGGGTGCTGCATCATTACGATGCGATCAGGGATGTGATCCTGCCGACGCTTGGTCCCGAGCGTCGCGCGACCTACAGTCCCTTCCTGCCGATCTCGCCGACGACGGGCCAGGTGCTGCAAGTGCCGATCGTCGATCGCGACACCGTGTCGGGTTCGATCGTCTACAAGGACCCCGACACCGGACGGCTGACGCAGGTCCCGGTCACGCGCGGCCACTGCAAATTGCAGTGGAAGGCGGATTGGGCGATGCGCTGGGCAGCGCTCGGCGTCGACTACGAGATGGCGGGCAAGGACCTGATCGACTCGGTGCGCCTCGCCGGCCACATCTGCCGCATCCTCGGCGCGCAGCAACCGGAGGGCTTCAACTACGAACTCTTCCTCGACGAGAACGGCGAGAAGATCTCCAAGTCGCGCGGCAACGGGCTCACCATAGAGGAGTGGCTGACTTACGCCTCGCCCGAGAGTCTGTCGCTCTACATGTTCCAGAGCCCGCGCAAGGCGAAGCGGCTCTATTTCGACGTGATCCCACGCGCGGTCGACGAATATATCGGGCATCTCGCCGCTTACCCGAAAGAAGAGCCGGCGGCGCGACTGATGAACCCGGTCTGGCACATCCATCAAGGCGAGCCGCCGCAGGCCGAGCTCCCCATCAGCTTCGCGCTGTTGCTCAATTTGGCGAGCGCCTCGAACTCAGAGGACAAAGAGGTGCTGTGGGGCTTCATCCGGCGTTACGCGCCCGACGCCACGCCGGAGGCGCATCCGCTGCTCGATCAATTGGTCGGCTACGCCATCCGCTACTTCCATGACTTCGTGAAGCCGGCGAAGCTCTATCGTTTGCCCTCCGACAAGGAGCGGGCGGCGCTCATCGATCTGGATATACGCTTGTCCAAGCTGGCGAAGGCAGCGCTCGCGGCGGAGATCCAGGCGGAGGTCTACGCCGTCGGCAAGGAGCATGACTTCGAGCCGCTGCGGGATTGGTTCGGAGCGCTTTACGAAGTGCTGCTCGGGCAGACGCAAGGCCCGCGCTTCGGCTCCTTCGTCGAGCTCTACGGCATCGCCGAGACTCGCGCGCTCATCAAAAAAGCGCTCAACGGCGAACTTGTAGCCGACTAGGACGTTCGTCTGGCACGAGTGTTGCTGGTAGGTGCATCGCAAACCCGCGCATCGGGAACAGGCTCTCAGCCATTTGCAGTTGGGGACATTCTCGACCGGCATGCCAGCGCAGCTCATTAACTGGGCGAGATGTGATGAAAGTTCGTGCAGGTTACAAAATCGCCTACGACTGCTTGCAGCCGACGCCGATGATCCTGACGCTGAGCGTTCATCCGGACCGGCGCTTCGACCTCATCACCGAGGACAAGCTCACGGTGCATCCCTTCGTGCCGATCACCGAATATGTCGACGGCTTCGGCAATATTTGCCATGTGATCCGCGCGCCGCAGGGGCGGCTGACGCTGTCTTCCGATTTCCTCATCAACGACAGCGGCGAGCCGGACGTCGTTGCTCCGCTCGCGCCGCAGCTCTCGCTCGACACGCTGCCCGTCGACACGCTCGTCTATTTGCTTGGCAGCCGCTATTGCGAGACCGACCGGCTATCGGAAATCGCCTGGTCGAAATTCGGCAAGGTGCGCAAGGGCTGGGGGCTGGTGCAGGCGATCTGCGACTTCGTCAACGAGCACGTCAAGTTCGGCTACGAGCATGCCCATGTTGGTCGAACCGCCTACGACACCTATATCGAGAAGCGGGGCGTGTGCCGCGACTTCGCCCATCTCGCCATCACGCTTTGCCGCTGCATGAACATCCCGACGCGCTATTGCACCGGCTATCTCGGCGATATCGGCGTGCCGGCCGATCCGGCGCCGATGGATTTCAGCGCCTGGTTCGAGGTGTTTCTCGACGGCACTTGGTACGCGTTCGACGCGCGCCACAATATTCCGCGCATTGGCCGCATCCTGATCGCGCGCGGCCGCGACGCCACCGACGTCGCCATTACCACCTCGTTCGGCCCGCACACGCTCGCCTCGTTCGAGGTCGTCACCGACGAGGTGAAAGAGGAAGCAGCGGTCTCCTGACGGCGCCTCGGCGAATTTCCCGCAACTTGTCCGCAAGTTGCAGGATTCGAATTCAGCATGTTTTAGAGGGTTTGTGACTATTTCCTGGGCACCAACCCAGGAGGAGTTCCCCTATGAAGTACGCTCTTACCGCCGCTATCGTGTTCGGCTTTGCCGGTATTGCTTTCGCCGCCGATGGCAGCCAGTTCGTCATCATCAAGGACAAGAATCAGCATTGCCGCGTCGTCGAGCAGAACATGGTGAGCGAGGACGAGCTCGGCATGCAGGTCGGCAAGCAGGGCTATCCCAGCATGGACGAGGCGAATATCGACCTGAAGGTCGTTTGCGACAATTCGTAGGCTGATTTCCCAAGCGCCGCTTGATCTTAGCGGCGTTTTGCATGTCTTCAGGACGCGGATCGGGCGAGAGTCCGGTCCGCGTCTTTTTGCCTCGCCTCGCCGCCCCGCGTCGAGCCAAGTGTTGCGCCTAGAATTGGTCGTCCAAGGTAGGAGATGATCCAAATGACCAAGATAAAACTGGGAGCGACTGTCGCTGCAGGGGTGCTGATTTTTGGTATGTCGGGCTATGCCGCCGCAGCGAGCAAGCGGCACGACCTGACCGCCAAAAATATTGTCGTCGCGGCTGACGACAGCGCGACTGAAGATGACAGCGCTGCGGGCGGTGCCGATAGCGATAATTCGGGGAAGATGGGCGACGACCAAGATCAGGGCTCCGCGCCAGCGGAGGACACGCAGAAGATGGGTCAACCTTCCGGCGACCCCGCTGCCGGTGACGCTCCCGACGAGGAGAGCGACGACGTGATGCCGCCGGACGAGGACGAGGGCAGCGACCAACCCGAATAAATCGCCGGCGCGACTGCCTTAGACCAGAACGCGGCGCAGTAGCGAGCGCGCACGCTTGCTCACTCCGCGCCTCGCCAGAGTCCGAGCTTGTCCTTCTTAGCGGCTGCCGCCGCTTGGACAAGGGCGGGCTCGCTATGGTCTTTCGGCTCGGCCCATCCCTGGCGCACTATCCAGGTCGAGAGATCCGTTTCCGCCACCGCGCAGCGGGCCACGATGTCCTTCGACGCGCCTTGCTTCGGCACCTCGCAGGTGACGGCGCGAGCGTGGATCAGCCGCGTCAGTGCCGCCTTGGCGGCCGCGCCGCAGGGCCATGCCTTGCCGTTGTTCCCTTTGCAGCTGGCCTCGTCATCGCGGGCGGCGATGCCGGCGAGCTTGATGACGGCACTGCCCGATTGCAGCGTGCCACCGTCGCGCACGGTGACGCGGTAATAGAGCTTCGGCGTGGTTTGCGGTGCAACCGCGCCGGTCTTGTCCGTGTCTTTCGCATTCACCGCGGCGGTTTGCTCAGCCTTGGCCTCGTCTTGTGGCGGTGGAGGAGGCTGGGGTGAGGCGGCGTCGGGTTTGACGGCATGTTGCGGCGGCACGGGCGGCGGGACGGGAACCGCAGCTTGCGGCGCAGGCGCCGCGGGTGGGACGACTTGCGGCGCTGGCGCGGCCGGGGGAACCGGCTTCGCGTCGGATTGCGTTTGCGCCTTTTGGCTCGCCCACCAGACTTCGCCGAAGCCGAGCGGAACCGCGACCGGCCACAGCAGGGCTGTTAGGCCGATGCCGAGCAAGATCGAGACGACGCGCGAGGCACGCTCCATGATGCGGTTGGATCCCCCCAAACCTAAGCCAGCACGAACACGCCGATCGGCCCATTCTAAGGGCCTCGGTCTTCGCTGTCTGCTATTGGCTCGCCCAGACGATGCGCGCCATCCAGTCGATGCGGTCCAGCGGAAAGACGAGATTGGCGTGGGCCGGATTGAACGAGGCGAGCTCGACCGTCTTTGCCGTGCGCCGCACCAGGATCTTCGCCATCACCTCGCCGTCGGTCGTGCGCAGAACGATGCGGTCGCCTTTGCGCGGCGCGGAGTTCGGCGAGACGATGAGGAGATCGCCGTCGCGATAAAGCGGCTGCATGGAGTCGCCGGTGACTTCGAGGGCGTAGGCATTCTCGTCGTCGACCTTGGGGAAGCGGATCTGGTCCCAGCCTTGACCGACGGGGAAGCCGCCATCGTCGAAGAAGCCGCCGCCGCCGGCTTGGGTGAGGCCGATCAGCGGAATCGGCCGCGCGGCGCGGGGTTCGGCGGTGATCAGCTGAGTGAAATCCTCGAAGCTGGCCCCGGTTGCCTCCAGCACCTTGGCAAGGCTCTCGGTCGAGGGCCAGCGCGGGCGCCCCTCGCCGGTGACGCGCTTCGATTTGTTGAACGAGGTGGGATCGAGACCGGCGCTTTTGGCCAGTCCGGACGCCGAAAGGCCGTAGCGTCGCGCGAGCGCGTCTATGGCGTTCCAAACCCTGGTGTGGGTGAGCCTGTTCAGGGGGAAGCGAGCCCGTTGCCTGACACGATTTCGAATCGGAATTTAAGCCTAGAGTAGGAATTATGGCTTATTTCCATAACTTGTCCACCAGAAATGAGCGGTACCGTACCAGCGATGCTTTGCCTCTTGCGTCGCTGGGGCGCCCGGATAGGTTCCAGACCCGAGCCATGGCCGAGCCTGTCTATAAAGTCCTGAGCGAGACCGCGTTCGAGGCGGCGTGGACTGCGGGGCGTTTCGACGGCTCGAGCGACGATGCCCGCGACGGCTTCATCCATCTTTCCGCCGGCCATCAACTTGCGGGAACGCTCGCCGCCCATTTCGTCGGGCAGGAGGGCCTCGTTCTCGTGGCGCTCGATGCGGGGCGGCTTGGGCCTTCCCTGAAATGGGAGGCTTCGCGAGGCGGCGCGCTGTTCCCGCATCTTTATGCGCCACTCGATCTTGCCGCCGTGCTGTGGAGCGAACCGCTCACTCTCGGACCCGACGGGCGGCATGTGTTGCCGGAAGGAGTTTTCGCGTGAGTGGGTTGTTCGGGTTCGGCCAGGCGCTGCTTCAGGCGATCGATCCCGAGAGCGCCCACGACATCGCCCTCAAAACTCTCGAGCTTGGCCTCTATCCACGCGCCGCGGCCCCCGACGATAGACGCTTGGCTCAGACCGTGTTCGGCCTCGATTTTTCCAATCCTATCGGCATGGCGGCGGGCTTCGACAAGAATGCGCGAGTGCCGCGGCAGCTGCTGGCCATGGGCTTCGGCTTCGTCGAGGTGGGCACGCTGACGCCGCACGGGCAAAGCGGCAACTCAGGAACCCGCATCTTTCGCTCCGCTCGGGACCGCTCCGTCATCAACCGCCTTGGCTTCAACAATGAGGGACAGGCGGCGGCGCTTGCCCGGCTGAAAGACCGGCCGCAAGGAATCGTCGGCGTCAATGTCGGGGCCGGCCGCGACAGCGAAGATCGCATCGCCGACTATGTGACGGGCATCGAGCGGATGGCCCCCGTCGCGAGCTACCTCACCATCAATATCTCATCGCCCAATACGCCAGGCTTGCGCGATCTCCAGGCGCCGGCGGCGCTCGATGCCTTGCTCAAGCGCGTGCAGACCGCGCGCTGGGCGCTGCCCCGCAAACCCCCGCTATTGGTGAAGCTCGCCCCGGATCTCGCCGACGCCGACTTGCCGGAGGTGGTCGGCGTCATCATTGCCAATGGCGTCGACGGCATCATCGTATCGAACACCACGCTCTCCCGCGACGAGGTCGACACGATTGCTTTCGCACGCGAGAGCGGGGGTCTCTCGGGGCGCCCGCTGTTCACCCGGTCGACGCGAATGTTGGCGCGGGTCTATCAGCTCACGCAAGGCAAGCTGCCGCTGATCGGCGTGGGGGGCATCGATTCCGGCGAGGCGGCACTGGCCAAGATCGAGGCCGGCGCCACACTGCTCCAGCTCTATACCGGGCTCGTGTTCGAAGGGCCGGGATTGATCGGCCGCATCAAGCGCGCGCTGGTCGAGGCGATGGCGAAAGATGGAGTCTCCACACTCGCACCGCTGATCGGGCGGCGTGCGGGCGAATGGTCCGGAACGGCAGGGTCGGCATGAGCGTCACCATCTATCACAATCCTCGCTGTTCGAAGTCGCGCGAGACATTAAAGCTCATCGAAGCGCGCGGGCTGAAGCCGAAGATCATCGACTATCTGAAGCCGCCCTCGGCCGCCGAGCTCAAATCCATTCTCAAAAAGCTCGGGCTCAAGGCCGACGCCATCGTGCGCAAGGGCGAGCCGTTTTACGCCGAGCTTGGCTTGAAGGATCGCGACGTCAAAGAGGATGCGTTGGTTGCGCTTCTGTGGCGAATCCGATCCTGATCGAGCGACCGATCGTGGTCGCCGGCGGCAAAGCGGCAATCGGCAGGCCGGCCGAGGCGGTCCTGAAGATCCTCTAGGCTTCGCGCTTGGGCGAGCTTGAGTCCACCAGATCGCCGTTCGAGTTGCGGCCGAGCGACTTCAGCAGGCGCGTTACCAGCCAGACCGGAAAGACGATGACCGCGCCGAGCAGGAAGTAGCGGAAGGCCTTCTCCACGGCGGCAAAGCCCATGTCGTAGATGCGCTCGACCAGCCGCCTCAGACTGTCGATCAGCTCGAACGGGCTGAAGCCCAGCGCCGCAAGCACGACGCCTACGATCAGCGAGAGAATCGCCAGCCGGAGTAGAACGAGGGCCGGATTGCCGCCAAAAAACCGATCCATCTGTCAGCTCTCCTTTCGCCAGGCACAGCGCCCTAGGAGCTTCGACTCGAATTACGCCAGAATTGGTGCGAAGGGTCACCAAGGTCAAGAAGAAGAGCATGCGTGCACCCAAGAGACTTGTGATCGACACCGCCCCCGCTGGGCTGCCGGAGCCGTTCGCCGGCTGGTTCAAGGCGCGCGGCTGGCGCCCGCACGCCCATCAGCTGGCACTGCTCGAGCATGTCGGCTCCGGGCGCGACACACTGCTGATCGCGCCGACCGGCGGCGGCAAGACGCTGGCCGGCTTCCTGCCGAGCCTGGTCGATCTGGCGCGGCAGCCGCCGAAGCGCAAGCCGGCAACCGCCATCCATACCCTCTACGTCTCGCCACTCAAGGCGCTCGCCGTCGACATCGCCCGCAATCTGGCCATGCCGGTCGCCGAGATGGAGTTGCCGATCAGGCTGGAGACCCGCACCGGCGACACTCCGCCCTCGCGCCGCGCTCGCCAACGGGTGGCACCGCCCGACATTTTGCTGACCACGCCGGAGCAGATTGCGCTGATGTTGTCGCATAAAGGCGCGACCGAGCTGTTCGGCGGCCTCAAATATGTGATCCTCGACGAGCTGCACGCGTTGGCCTCCAGCAAGCGCGGCGATCTGCTGGCGCTCGATCTGGCGCGGCTCCGCAGCCACGCGCCCGAACTCACCGCGATCGGCCTGTCGGCGACCGTGGCGCGACCTTACGAGCTTGCCTCGTTCCTCGTGCCGCATCAGGGGCAGGCGGCGACCCGGCTTGCCGAAATCGTCACCGCCGGCGAGGGGGCTCGCGCCGACATCGCCATCCTGCGCTCGAACGCCGATCTGCCTTGGGCGGGGCATTCGGCGCGCTACGCGCTGCCGGAGATTTACGCTTCGATCAAGGCGCATCGCCTGTCGCTGATCTTCGTCAATACGCGCTCGCAGGCGGAAATGCTGTTCCACGAGCTGTGGCGCTACAACGACGCCAATCTGCCGATCGCGCTGCATCACGGCTCGCTCGACGTGGCGCAGCGGCGCAAGGTCGAGGCGGCGATGGTCGCGGGCAAGCTCCGCGCCGTGGTCTGCACCTCGACGCTCGATCTCGGCATCGACTGGGGCGAGGTCGATCTCGTCATCAATGTCGGCGCGCCGAAAGGCGCAAGCCGGCTGGCGCAACGCATCGGTCGCGCCAATCACCGGCTGGACGAGCCGAGCAAGGCGCTGCTGGTGCCGGCCAACCGCTTCGAGGTGGTGGAGTGCCAGGCAGCGCTGGAAGCGGCGGAAGAGGGCGCGCAGGATACGCCACCGTCGCGGCCGGGCGCGCTCGACGTTCTGGCCCAGCACGTGCTCGGCACGGGCTGCGCCGCTCCGTTCGACCCCGACCGGCTCTATCGCGAGGTGACGAGCGCCGCGCCCTACCAGGGTCTGTTGCGCGAAGGCTTCGACAGGATCGTGCAGTTCGTGGCGACCGGCGGCTACGCGCTTTCCAACTACGAACGCTATGCAAAATTAAAAAAAACCCCCGAGGGGGCCTACCGCATCGCGCATCCGCGCATCGGGCAGCAATACCGGCTGAATGTCGGCACCATCGTCGAGGCGCCGATGGTGCGGGTCAGGCTCGCGCGGCTCAAGGGCGGCGCGCTGAAGCCGTCCAGTATGCTCGCGGGCGGCCGCGTGCTCGGCGAGGTCGAGGAATATTTCATCGAGCAGCTCACACCGGGCGATACGTTCGTGTTCGCCGGCGAGGTTTTGCGGTTCGAAGGCCTGCGTGAGACCGACGCCATCGTCACCCGCGCGCATGCGACCGAGCCGAAGGTGCCCGCCTATGAAGGCGGCAAGTTCCCGCTCTCGACCTATCTGGCCGAACGCGTGCGCAAGATGCTGGCCGAGCCCGGCACCTGGTCGCGGCTCCCGGATCAAGTCTCCGACTGGTTGCGGCTACAGGCCGAGCTCTCGGTGGTGCCAAGCGCCGACGAGGTGCTGGTCGAGACCTTTCCACGCGGGCAGAAGCATTATCTCGTCTGCTACCCGTTCGAGGGCAGGCTCGCGCATCAAAGCCTCGGCATGCTGCTGACGCGGCGGCTGGAACGGGCGCGCGCCGCGCCGCTCGGTTTCGTCGCCAACGAATATGCGCTGGCGATCTGGGCGCTCAGCGACATGGGCGAGATGGTGAGGAACGGCCGCCTCGACCTGGCGCGGTTATTCGATGAGGACATGCTCGGCGACGATCTCGACGCTTGGCTCGCCGAGTCGAGTCTGATGAAGCGATCCTTCAGGGTGTGCGCCATCATCTCCGGCCTGATCGAACGCCGCCATCCCGGACAGGAGAAGACCGGGCGGCAGATGACGGTGTCCTCCGATCTGATCTACGATGTGCTGCGGCAGCACGAGCCGGATCATATTCTGCTCAAGGCTGCATTCGCCGATGCGGCAACGGGACTCATCGATGTCGGCCGCCTCGGACAATTCTTGCGGCGAATCAACGGGCAAATCAGGCATATTGCCCTCCCGCAGGTTTCGCCGCTTGCCGTGCCGGTCATGCTCGAGATCGGGCGCGAGAGCGTTCCAGGGGAGGCGAGTGAGGTCTTGTTGCGTGAGACGGTCGAAGAGCTCATCGCGGAGGCCCTAAGCGGACATGCTGCGCGCAAAGCCTGATCTCATGCCGGAAACAGCCCCATCACTGCGTGCGCATATCGACGTGTCGGGACACGCGATGCGGCCGCTTGCCGCCGGCGCACTCTATTGGCAGGAGGAGGACACCCTGCTGGTGGCCGACCTGCATCTGGAAAAGGGAGCCGCGTTCGCCGCGCTCGGCATGCTGCTGCCGCCTTACGATACGCGCACCACGCTGGAGCGGCTGGCCAAGGTGATCGCCGCCGTCGAGCCGTCGCGCGTCGTGGCGCTCGGCGACAGTTTCCATCGCGTAGAGTCGGCCGAGCGTGTCGCCGCCGACGACCGGGCCTTCCTGCTCAAGTTGCAACAGGGGCGCGAATGGTTCTGGATCTGCGGCAATCACGATCCGCATCTTCCGGCCTCGATCGGCGGCACTGTCTGCGCCACGCTCTCCATTCGCGGGCTGACGCTGCGGCATGAGCCGTCTTCGGTGCCGTCGGCGCGGGAGATCGCCGGCCATCTGCACCCGGTGGCGCGCATCGCGCGACGCGGGTCGATGATCCGCCGACGCTGCTTCGCCACTGACGGCGTTCGCCTGGTGATGCCGGCCTTCGGCGCCTATGCTGGCGGGCTCAATGTGCTGGACGAGGCGTTTGGGCCGCTATTTTCCCGCCGCCAGCTCGAGGCCTGGATGATGGGCCGGGCCGACGTCTATCCCGTGCTCGGCAGCCTGCTGCTTCCCGACTGATCTATTCGCGGCGGAACACGACCCAGCCGGTCAGTCCGGCCAGCACCGCAAGCAGGACCGCGACCAGCCCGTAGATCAGCGGTTGGTTGAACGCCATCAGATAGATCGCACGCTCGAATCCCGCCTGGGTCACCTCGAGCGTGCTCTGGCTCTTGCTCAGTAGCGCGCCGTCGCGGAACAGGTAGACATCGGCGGTGTAGCGGCCGATCGGCACATTGACCGGCAGGTCGACGCTCGCCCTGAACAGGCTGCGACCGATGAAGGCCACGCCGTCGTCGTGCTCCTGGAATAGGCGCTGCTTCTCTTTCAGCCTGACCACGGTCGAGTGGAAGGTCTCCTCGTCGGGACCGGTTTGGCCGGCCCTGCCGAGATCGATATTGTTGAGACCGATCCCCAGCTTCTTCAGCGTCTCGTCGGAGGTGATCGCTCGCAACGGGCGCGTGGAGAGGACGGCGTAGAAGCCCGGCACGGTCGAGTAGACTTTGCTCGTGCCGTTCACCCAAATGCCGGCATACCTTTCCTTCCGGCGCGCGACGATGGCCTGATTCGGCGAGCGCAGCACGACGATGACGTCGTAGATTTCCTTCTCGGGCTCGGCGGCGCCACTGAAATCGATGCTGCCGAAGATGAGGATCTCGATGCCGGTGAAGTTCGACTGGATGGAGATCTCGCGCGTGGAGATGTCGGATACCACCTCTTCGCGCGGGGCCGGCGGCGGGGTGGGCTCGGCGGCGGCGGGGCGAAGGCCCCAGGCCGCGACAAGCAAGGCAAGAGCGAGCGCGGTCCGCATCATGCACCCGCCAGAAGGGGGCTGATGCTGTAAAGCTCGGACGGCTTCAGCAGCAGGTCGAACAAAAGGCGGAGCGCGACCGCGAGCACCATGAGGGCCAGCATGGCCCGCAACTGCTCGGCCCGGAATTTCTGCCCGGCGCGCACGCCGAACTGTCCGCCGATGACGCCACCCGTGGCGAGGAGGAGGGCGAGCACGACATCGAGGGTGTAATTGAAGGTCGCCTGCAGCACGGTGACGACGGCAGTGATGAAGATGATCTGAAAGATCGAGGTGCCGATCACGATATTGGTCGGCATGCGCAACAGATAGATCATCGCCGGCACCATGATGAAGCCGCCGCCGACGCCGAGAAAAGCCGTCAACAGTCCCACGACCCAGCCGATCACCAGCGGTGGGATGGCGCTGATATACAAACGCGACCGGGGAAAGCGCAGCTTGAACGGCATGCCGTGGATCCAGCTGTGCTGCCCCGGCTTTCGCGCCGAGGCAGGTTTGCCGGCGCGCACTCGCCTGATGGCGCGAATGCTCTCGTTCAGCATCAAGAGGCCGATGACGCCGAGCAGAACCACGTAAGTCAGCGAGATGATGAGCCCCGCTTGTCCCGTCGCGCGCAGGTATTTGAGGAAGAACACGCCGATCAGAGCGCCGGCCACGCCGCCCACGATCAGCACCGTCCCCATGCGGAAATCGATATTGCCGCGCCGCCATTGGGCCAGCGCGCCCGACACCGAGGTGGCGACGATTTGATTGGCGCCGGTGGCGACCGCGATCGACGGCGGGATGCCTGAAAAGATCAGAAAAGGCGTCAGCAGGAAGCCGCCGCCCACCCCGAACATGCCCGAGAGGAAGCCCACCGCCGCGCCGAGCCCCAGCATCACCAAAAGGTTCACCGACAGCTCGGCAATGGGGAGGTAGACCTGGAACATCAGCCGGGGATTCGCGTGGCGCGTTAAGCCGAACCTGTTCGTCGCGCGCCAAGCTGTCAATGCGTAAGGCTTCAGCCTTACGAAAATGTCATCTCCCCAAGGCTTCCGACTGGGTGCGGGCTAGCTGGTAAGGCGCTCGAGCTTGGCCACGAGGGGGAGGGTGACCTTACCGGTCTCCTCCAGGCCATTGCGCCGCTCGAAGCTCTTGATCGCGTCGCGGGTCTTGGCGCCCATCAGCCCATCGGGCGCGCCAACGTCATAGCCGAGCTTGTTGAGGAGCGCCTGCGCCTGGTTGACCAGCGTGGTCGTGGAGTTGGCCGAAGCGTCGGATGCGTCCGCCCAGTCCTGCGGCTCGTCGATCTCGTTGGCCTCGACAGCGGTTTGCTTGGCGGTCCAGGCGGCGACCGTCTGCTCGGCGCCGGCGAGGGCGGCGGCATCGAGTTCACCCTTGATCTGGTCGCGCCGTTTCGCCGCTTCCTGGTCGCCGTTCTTGGCGGCAAGGGCGAACCATTGATAGGCAGCGCCGGGATTCTTCGGCATGCCGAGGCCATGCTCTTCGAGAACGCCGAGATTGAATTGGCTGTCGGCGAGGCCGTAGGCGGCGGCTTCGCCATACCAGTTGGCCGCGAGCGCGTAGTCGGCGCTGCCATCTTGGCGGCCGCTCAGGCTCACAGCGAGATTGTGCATGGCCTTGACGTTACCCTTGTCCGCCGCCGCCTGATACCAGGACCGCGCCCGGCCGAGATCCTTGGCGACGCCCTGCCCGCGCTCGTAGAGCACCGCGAGCCGGTACTGGGCCGGGGCGAGGCCGGCGCTTGCGGCGCGCTCGAGCCAGCGGGCCGCCTCGGTCAAATTCTGCGGCGTGCCCTGGCCATCGGCGTAGCGAAGCCCGATCCAATATTGTGCGCGCGCATCGCCTTGCGCGGCCGCCTGACGCAAGGCCAACGGGCCAAGATCGGTGGGGGGAAGAGGAAGGCTCATCGGCATCGCGGCGGGAGCGGCTTCGGCTTGTCCTGGGGCGCTCCCGGTGGGGGCCTCGACCGAGAAGACGATGCCAGGCGGGAGAGCCGGCGTCTGATCTTGCGTCAACGAAGCCGGCTGCGCTTGCGCCTCAGTCTCGTCCACGGCCGGTTGGCGGTAGGGCGACTTGGCGACATCGGTGAAATTGTGGTTCGAGCCGGCGTCGGCGGCATCGTTCGGGGCCGGGGTCACCTCGGGTTGCCAGTCAAGCTCGGAAGAGCCCGAGCTCGGCGTCGCCGGGGTCTCCGGCGTGGGCTCGACTGCGGCAGGCGCGCCGTCACCGGCTCCAGGCGTGGACGAGTCCTCGGCCGGAGCCGCCGGGGCGGGCATGCTTTGCTCGACGACCGGAGGCGTGATCTCGGACTCTTGCGTGGGCTTGGACCGCAAGCGGCTATAGAGGAGTGCCGCGCTGATGACGAGTAGAATGGCAGCGCAAATGATGAGGAACGACCGCTTGCGGCGGAGCGGCAGTGGCTCGGAGCCCATTGCGGTCTCGGCGTCACCCGGCAAGCGCCGGATGCGTGAGCCGCTGCCTCGCTCTTCGGCCTTGGCCGCGGCGGCCTGGGCCGCGCGGCGCGCCGCCGCCACCAAGTCGTCGGGAATCTCGTATTCGGCGTCGCCTCTTGCCTTGCCGGGCGCACGGCGCGGGGTCGGCGCGTCGAGATCGAACGCCGTCTCACCGATCGGGCCCCGCCTGGCGCGGCCGAAGCGAGGGGCAATCTCGGGCTCGGGCGTTTCCGGAAGCGAAGGCTGAGGCCTGCCCTTGGGCATAGCGTCCTTGTCGTCGACAGCCTTGGGCTCTTCGCTCTTCTCCATGGCCATTGCGGCAGGAGGCTGCTGAGCCGGTGTGCCGGGCAGGGGCGCCAGGTCGCGCATGCGCTCGGCGAACGGAATGCGGGGCTTGACTGCCGGCGCGGCGGGCGCTGGCGCCGCCGGCGCGGTCACCGGCGCGGTTACCACGGGCTGGGGCGGAGGCGGCGTGGCGGCAGCGCGTTCGACTTGCTGCGCAAGCTCCTTCAGGGAGGCATGCACCGCTTCGATGGTGCCGGCGAGTTTTTCGTCGCTCGATTTCGTCCTATCGTTCATCGCCATCAGATCGCGATGCATGGCATCGAGCCGCTCGACCGTGTCGCCGCTCAGCTTCACCTCTTCGGCGACGCGGCGGGCGGCCTCCTCGGCGGCCTTGCTCGCCACTTCGTCGGGACTCGGCGAGGCATCCACCCGCTCGATCAATTGGAGCAGCGCGCTCTCGATTTCGCCGATCTTGGCAAGCTGCGCTTCGGCCCGAGTAAGTTGCTGAGCCATTTCTGAAATCTGGCGCTCGACCGGCTCGAGCGAGAGGGTCTTCGGCGCTTCCAGCGCCTTGGCGAGATCGCGGCTGATCTGGTCGAGCCGCGCGCTCAAGGCATCGAGCGCCGGCGGCATCGGTGTGCCGACCGAGTCCTCGAGGCGATGCGCCATCTCGGCGAGACGCGATTCGAGCTCGCTGTCGCTGACGGAGGGGCCCGGCATCGCCGCCGGGGCGGAATAATCCACATCGGGCAGCGGGAAGTGAGAGGGCAGGCCCCCGGAAGCCGGCTCGCTCGGTAGCGAGGGGAAGGCGGACGCGCCGAACCGGCCAGGTGTGCTTGGGGCAGCACCGGCCAGGCTGGCCGCGTAATTCAAATCGCCGGACAGCGCCCGGCCGAGACGCTCGAAATCGTCGAGCGGGTTGGAGTCTTCGCGGTCGAGCCTGCGGGTGAGGCTGCTCACCTCGTCATGCAGCCGGTCGAAGGTCGCGGAGTCGTCGGGGGCGCCGGCCGCGCGGGCGGCATCGGTGGTTTGCGCCAGCCGGTCCAGCCGTGCGTGCAACTCGTCGAGCGCCTCGCTATAGCGGCGCTCGCTCTCCTCGACCCGCTGCACCAGGCGGCGAAGCAGGCTTTCGACCGATTGTTGATCCATCGGGCCCGCGCTGGAAGGCGCGTTGCCATATCTACCGGTGCCGCTATGCCAACTTGCGTCCGAAACCATCGCGTTCCCCCTGGCGCCTGAGCCGCCGGCGTGTTCGCCTCAGAAGGGTCGAGAACCCGGTCAGAAGCACGCGAAGAAGCGGTCGAAACCACGGTGGCAAGACGGAGTAAATTTTGCGTTAAGCCCCGCCCTATTGTGGTACGCGGCAAGGGCTCGCGCGGGCTCTTGTCAAGCGCGCAGGGGGCCGCAAAGATTCGGCGGGGAGGGTCCAAGCCATGGCCGAGATGGTGCAGGCGAGCCATACGCTCGAGGTGGCGACGGGGGGCAAAGGTTTCGTCGAGATCACCGGAGAGCTGGCGCGCTGGCTCGGGAGTGTCGCGGCCGAAGATGGCCTGCTGACCGTGTTCGTCAGCCACACCTCGGCGTCGCTGACCATCCAGGAGAACGCCGATCCGAATGTGCGGCGCGATCTTGCGGACGCGCTCGATCTGCTCGCGCCGGAGGACCGCGCCTACGCCCACCAAGAGGAAGGGCCCGACGACATGCCGAGCCACATCAAGGCGATGCTCACCGCGGTCAGCATCGGCATTCCGGTGCAGGACGGAAGCATGACGCTCGGCACCTGGCAGGGCGTCTATCTCATCGAGCACCGCGCGAGCCCGCACCGGCGGCGTGTCGCGCTCTCATTCATCGGCCACGTGGCCGAAGCCTAAGACCTGGAGGCAAGCCAGCGCACGACTTCGCCGGTACTCGTGTCGGGCGGGAACACCGGATAGAAGACATGCTCGATCGTGCCATCGCGAACGACCAGCGTTAGTCGTCGGATGAGATGCATCCCGTCGACCTCGAAGATGGGCAGGCGGAGCGCGCGCGCGAAAGCGAGATCGGCATCGCTCAGAACCGCAAACGGCAGATGCAGCCGCTCGGCCATCTCTCGCTGATACGCTGTCGATTGAGTGCTGAGCCCGTAGACATCGGCGCCGAGCGCTACGAGCTCATGATAATGATCGCGGAACGCACAGGCTTGCGGCGTGCAACCGCGCGCGCCGGGGATTGAGTCCCACGCCTCTGGCAGCGGTTCTTCCGGTCTTCCGGTCAAGGGATAGCAATAGAGGATGGTGCGTCCCGGCGGCAGCGCACCGAGATCGACGGCATTCCCGCGCGTCGAAGGTAACGTGAGCGAGGGCATGCGCACGCCGGTGAGGTGATCGCAGGCGCCGTCGTCGGTCTGGCGCGGCAAATCATCCGGCACTGTGTTGAGATCGGGCATGATCGCAGGGGAAGACTTGGGCGCTGCTAGCGGGAGAAGGCGCTGGTCGCCGCGATCAACTCATGCACGATGCCGGGCTCGGTCATGGCGTGACCGGAATCGGCGACGATGCGCAAGGTCGCTTCAGGCCAGGCGCGGGCGAGATCGTGGGCGATCTTGACCGGCGTCACCACGTCGTAACGGCCATGCACGATCACGCCGGGGATGTCCTTCAACCGATGCGCGTCGGTAATCAGTTGATCGTCGGTATGGAAGAAACCGCCATTGACAAAATAATGGCACTCGATGCGGGCGAAGGCCAACGCGTAGTGGTCCTCGGAGAAGCGGCGCACCCGCTCGGCGTCGGGAAGCAGCGACAGCGTCTTGCCTTCCCAGGCGCTCCAGGCCCGCGCGGCTTCGAGCTGCACGGCCGGATCGGGATCGGTCAGGCGCCGGTGAAAAGCCTCGATCAGATCGCCGCGCTCGGCCTTGGGGATCACCCGCAAATATTCCTCGAAGGCGTCGGGGAAAATCCAGCTGCAGCCGTCTTGATAGAACCATTCGAGCTCCGAGCGACGCAGCGTGAAGATGCCGCGCAGTACGAGCTCGGTGACGTGCTCCGGGTAGGTCTCGGCGTAGGCCAGCGCGAGCGTGGAACCCCATGAGCCGCCGAACACCTGCCAGCGCTCGACGCCGAGATGCTTGCGCAGGCGCTCGATGTCGTCGACGAGATGCCAGGTGGTGTTCTCCTCGAGCGAGGCATGCGGGGTGGAGCGCCCGCAACCGCGCTGATCGAACAGCACGATGCGATAGCTGCGCGGATCGTGATAGCGGCGCATCAGGGGATTGATGCCGCCGCCGGGGCCGCCATGCAGCAGCACCGCGGGCTTGCCGGCGGGCGAGCCGCATTCCTCGAAATAGAGCTCGTGTAGGTCCGAGACCTTGAGCCGTCCGGTGCGGTAGGGGACGATCTCGGGATAGAGCGTGAGGCGCTTGACCCTGTGCGCTGGCTGGTCGTTCATCGTGCTCCCGCTCGATTTACCCGGTCAGTGGCTCGGCGCGGTTTCTGCCGCGGCCGAAGCTTGAGCAGCGGCTTGCGCCGCCGCCCGTGCTTGTGCGCGATCGTAGATGGCCTCGCCCTCGGGATCGCGCATCTCCTCATAATAGTTGTCTTCGCCTTGCGATGGCTTGTGCAGATAAAGACTCACCGCGACGCCCGCCACAAGGGCAAGCAGCGCGCCGATCAGACTTGCCAGCGAGGTGGTGAATCCCGCGTTGCTGAAACCCAAGATCCCGCCGAGGACGAGTTCCCCGAGCATCACGAGAAAGCCAACCGTCATCGCCGCAAACGCGCCCCATTTGGTGCATCGCCGCCACCAGATGGCAAGCAGCAACGCCGGAAAGAAGCTCGCGCCGGCAAAGGCGAAGGCGGTGAGCGCGGTCTTAAGCGGGTCGACCTCGGCAATCATTAGGAACATGGCAGCGGCAAGCGAGCACGCGGCGATCGCGGCCCAGGCAGCGATCAACCGCGGCAGGGCCTGACCACGATCGAGCACGCGGTAGAGGTCTTCGGCTAGGCTCGCCGCCAGCGCAAAAAGATGCGCGGCAGCCGCCGCGAGAGCGATCGCCAGCGCGGCGGTGGCCATTAGCACGCACAGCACGTAAGGCAGCCCGGCCGCCCACGGCAGCGCGAGCGCAATGCCGTCGCGGCCAATGAGAAGCTCCGCCGCGCTGATCGCGCCGTCGCCGTTGGCGTCGACGGCCTGCAGCAGGTGCTTGTCGGCGAGCTCGGTCAGCCAGGGGGGAAGCGAGGAGGCCGAAGCCAACGCGATGTCGCGGAACATGATGAGCTTGGCGAAGACGGCGATGGCCGGCACCGTCATGACGAACATGGCCACGAACAGCAGGCCCCAGGCGGACGAACGGCGCTGCTCGGCGATCGAGCCGGTCACGCCGCTGCGCATCAGGAGGCTCGGCAGCGCCGCGGTGCCGAGCGCGAGGCTGAGAAACAGCGCGCCGAAATCCATCGGACCGAGGCTGCCGAACGGTTGCAGGAAGGGCTTGACCGTCGGCGCCGGCATCGCGCCCGGTAACGCGGTGGCGAGCCCACTGGGAACGAGAGGGGTGAGCCCCGCCGTGATCTCGGCATTGTGCAAAGACGAGAACATCTCGGCATAGGTCAGTTGCGGCGCCGGCACGTTGGTGAGCAGGATCGAGACGGTGGTCACGACCACGGTCAATCCGACAGCGCCGACCAGGAACTCCGCGCTCGCCGTCCAGGTCAGCGACCGCATGCCGCCGAGAATGGCGATCGCCGCGATCAGCGCCACCAGCACCAGCACGGCGATGGAGAAGGAGACCGGAAGGAACAGCGCGGCGATCAGCGCCGCGATCTTGATCTCGGCGACCACGAGCAGCGCGGCCGGCGGGAGCTGCATCACGCTGGCCGCCATGCGCAAGCTGCGCGAGCGAAAGCGATGGCCGAGGAAGCTCGGCACGGTATACGAGCCGGCCTTGCGCAAATAGGGCACGAACAGGATGGCTGCGAGCAGCATGCCGAAGGTCCAGCCAAGCCCGATGGCGAGCGCGTCGAAGCCGAGAAAGAACACGGTGCCCGTGTAAGCGAGAAAGCCCACGCCGCCGACCGCGATGGCGGCCAGGGCGAAACCGTTGAACACCGGCGGCACGCGCCGGCCCGAAACGAAATAGTCCTCGACCTCGAAGGTGCGCGCGCCGACGGCGATCACGAGATAAAGCGCAAGCGGCACGATCATCATGCATTGAGCGAGCAGCGGCTGGCCCCAGCCCAGCTGCTCGAACATCGCCAGCATGATGACCAGCGAGACGAAAGCGCTGGTGATGATGCCGTAATAGGCGCCGAGATGCGGGTTCGGCGTGCGCAGGCGAGCCGGGATCATTCGAGCCCCTCGCGTTCGCTCCGCGCCAGATCGATGTGTTCCTGGATGCGGATGAACCAGAACGCCACCACGGCGATGAAGATGAGTAGGCCTTGAGCAAGCAGATAGAAGCCGAGCGGGAAATGCAGGAAGCCGTATCGATTGAGCAAAGGCGCGCTGGAAATGACCACCAGGACGGCGACCAGCGCCGTGAGGAGCAGCGTGATGGCGAGGATCAGCGTCTGCAACTGATGGCGGTCGCGCGCCGGATGCTCGTTTGCCGGAACCTCAGTCGCCACGTCGCTTCCCCCTACTCGTTCTTTATCATCCCTCCCCTTGATGGGGAGGGTGGCTCGGCTTTTTTGCCGAGCTGGGTCGGGTGACGGCAAGATGTCGGTAGGTATTGCCCCCACCCGGCGCCCCAAATGGCGCACCGACCTCCCCCAAGGGGGAGGAATTTGAGCTTGTAGCTTGCCGGTCAACCAGCGGCCAGCGGCTTGAAAACTCCGGCACACCATTGGCGTTGAAACGTGGCATGGTGGTGGCTTTGCAGAAGACTGGAGGTAAGGGAGGAGCGGCAATGTTACAGGAATTCAAGGAGTTTGCGCTTCGCGGCAATGTGGTCGACATGGCGGTCGGCATCATCATCGGCGCCGCTTTTTCCACCATTGTGCGCTCGCTGGTCGACGACATCATCATGCCGCCGATCGGCGTCGTCACCGGCGGGGTCGACTTCTCCAATATGTTCATTGCCCTCAACGGCGAGTCCTACCCATCGCTGGCCGCAGCCCGGCAGGCCGGCGCGCCGACCGTCAATTTCGGGCTGTTCATCAATAATGTGATCAGCTTCATGATCGTGGCCTTCGTGCTGTTCATGGCGATCAAGGCGATGAACACGCTGCGCCGCAAGCAGGAAGAAGAGCCGCAAAGCGAGCCGCCGCCGTCGCGCGAGGTGCAACTTCTCGAGGAAATCAGGGACGCGCTGGTCAAGCGAGGCTAGGCGGGGCGATGTCGGCGGAAAATGGATTTGCGCCATTTCCGCCGGCATAGGATGGAAACTGCCGAAAGCGGGCCTATTGAAAGAAATTTCTATCGATTATTGCTCAGCGGAACAAATTTGCATCTTTTGCGCTCCAGCGGCTAGTTGAGAGAACGATTTTTTATTACAATCCCTATATCTGCAGCGACACTTTTCTCGGGCGAGCGAACGATGCAGGCGAGCGAAGCCTTCACCGGCATGGATGTTGTTGGCGTAGATCCTGCCGGCCTGCTCGCTCATGCGCGCCCTGACAACCTCTCGCCGCGACGTCTGTTGAGGGCCGCCTAGATCATGTTCGTCACTGTGCACATGCCCGACGGCACGTCGCATCGGCTCGAGGCGCTGGAAGGCTGGCGCGTCATGGAGGTGATCCGCGACTGGGGCCTTCCCATCAAGGCGGAATGCGGCGGGGCCTGCGCCTGCGCCACCTGCCATGTCTGGGTGGGGGAGGACTGGCTGGCGAAGCTCGCGCCGCCGACCTCCGAGGAACTCGAGATGCTCGACGGCGCGTTCAATGTCGACGAGCGCTCGCGGCTCTGCTGCCAGATCATCATGTCGAAGGAACTGGACGGGCTCGAGGTCGAGCTTGCGCCCGAGAGCCTCGCCGATGCGCCGCCCGAACGGGTGGCGGTGGGAGGCTAGCCATGCGGACCTTCCCCATCTTGGTGAGCTTCGACGGCAAGCGGCCTCTGGTCACCGGCGGCCGCGAGTTGGCGGCTGTCAAGGCGCGGCTGCTTCTCAAGCGCGCGCCGGTTGTCGACATCGCCGCCGATGACGTCGTGCCGGAGATTGCCGCGCTGGTCGAACAGGGGCTTGTGTCGCTGATCGCGTCGTGCCCCGGCATCGATCAATTGCGCGGGCGTCCGCTGGTCATCGCCGCGACCGAGGACGACGAGGAGGATACGCGCGTCTCGGCCATCGCGCGCGCGCTCGGCGTACCGGTCAATGTGCCCGACAGGCCCGAGCTATGCAGCTTCGCGCTGCCGGCGATCGTCGATCGCGGCGAGGTGACGGTGGCGATCGGCACGTCCGGCGCTTCGCCCGTGCTGGCGCAGCGCCTGCGTGCCTGGCTGGAACAGGAGCTGCATCCGCGGCTCGACGCGCTCGCCAAGCTTGCGGCCGAGTTCCGCGGGCCGGTGGCGGAGCGGCTGCCGTCGGGCCCGCCGCGACGGAAATTCTGGGAGGCGGTGTTCGAAGGCGCCGCCGCCGAGGCGATGCTCGAAGGCGATGAGGCCAAGGCCCGCGCGCTGATCGGCGCCGCCATCGAGGAAGCGGCGGAGGCGCAAGTCCCGCGCGGCCGTGTGCTGCTGGTCGGCGCCGGCCCCGGCGATCCCGAGCTGCTCACCATGAAGGCGGTTCGCGCGCTGAAAGCCGCCGATGTGATTTTCTACGATCGCCTGGTCGGCGAGGGCGTGCTCGATCATGCCCGGCGCGAGGCCGAGCTGATCCCCGTGGGCAAGGCCAAGGGCGCGCATAGCGTGCCGCAGGAGGAGATCAACGCGCTGCTGATCGCCCGCGCCAAGGCCGGCCAGACGGTGGTGCGCCTCAAAGGCGGCGACCCGTTCATCTTCGGCCGTGGCGGCGAGGAACTCGATGCACTCCGCTCCGAAGGCATTGCCATCGAGATCGTGCCCGGCGTCACCGCCGGCATTGCCGCGGCGGCAAGCCTGCAAATTCCGCTGACTCATCGCGACCTGTCCCACACCGTGACCTTCCTCTCCGGCCACGAGGCTGGTGGCGACGAGCCAAGTTTCGAGCATCTCGATCTCGCCGCGCTCGCGGGCGGCAAGAACACGCTGCTCGTCTATATGGGCGTGACCACCGCGGGCCATATCGCGGCGAAGCTGATCGCTGCCGGCTTCAAGCCCGACCTGCCGGTGCTCGCGGTCGAGAATGCGAGCCGAGAGGACGAGCGCCGGGTGCTGGCCACCATCGCCGAGCTTGCCGCGCATCCCGAGCGGCTTGGGCTGAAGAGCCCAGCGGTGCTGATCTTCGGCGAGGTGGCCGGGCTGCCCGCGTCGGGCGCGATCGAGGACATTCTAGGCTCAGAGGAGTTGAAGCGTGCCTAGCGTCGTCACCGCCAACCGCCTCAGAGACGGCATCGTCGTCTATCTCGCTGCCGACGGGAGTTGGACCGAGGAGATCGCCCGCGCGCGCATCGCCGAGACCGAGGACGAGGTCGCGGTGCTCGAGGCACGGGCCGCCGAGGACGTCAAGGCGCGCAAGGTCGTCGCCGTTTATCCGATGGATGTCGTGCTCAACGGCGGCACCGTCGATCCGCTTTCCGTGCGTGAGCGCATCCGCGCCGCGCACCGCACCACTTTGACCAAGGATTGGTACGATGTACCGCTATGACGAGTTCGACCACACGTTCGTGAGCGAACGCGTGGCGGAGTTCAAGGATCAGGTCGAGCGCCGGCTCGCCGGGCAGCTCTCGGAGGACGAATTCCGTCCGCTCCGCCTGCGCAACGGACTCTATCTGCAGCTGCACGCTTACATGCTGCGCATCGCCATTCCCTATGGCGTGCTGTCGCCGAAGCAATTGCGCCAGCTCGCCATGATCGGGCGGAAGTGGGATCGCGGCTACGGCCATTTCACCACGCGGCAGAATTTGCAGTTCAACTGGGTGAAGCTGGTCGATATCCCAGAGGTGCTGGCGGCGCTGGCCGAGGTCGAAATGCACTGCATCCAGACCAGCGGCAATTGCGTGCGCAACGTCACCGCCGACCCGTTCGCCGGCGCAGCCAATGACGAGCTGGAGGACCCGCGTCCCTGGTGCGAGATCCTGCGGCAATGGTCGACCTACCATCCCGAATTCAGCTGGCTGCCGCGCAAGTTCAAGATCGCCATCTCGGGCGCCGCCGAGGATCGCGCGGCCATCGCCTTCCACGATATCGGTTTGAAGATCGTGCGCGGACCGAACGGCGAAAACGGCTTCCGAGTGCTGGTCGGCGGCGGCATGGGCCGCACGCCCTATGTCGGGCAGGAGATCCGCGCATACCTGCCGAAGCAGCATCTGCTCTCCTACATCGAGTCGATCCTGCGCGTTTACAATCTGCACGGCCGCCGCGATAACATTCACAAGGCGCGCATCAAGATCCTGGTCAACCAGCTCGGCATCGACAAATTTCGCGAGGATGTCGAAGCGGATTGGGAGGCGACGCATAAGCAGGCGATCGACCTGCCGGCCGACGAGCGCGACCGCATCATGTCCTACTTCGCCCCGCCGGATCTGCCGGCGCGCCCGATCCGGGACGAGGCGCTCGATCAGCGCCGCGAAACCGATCCCGCTTTCGCCAATTGGCTCAAGCACAATGTGAGGCCGCACCGCGTGCCTGGCTATTCGAGCGTGGTGGTGTCGCTGAAAGAACCGGGCCGCACGCCGGGCGACGCCAGCTCGGAGGCGATGGAGCTGGTCGCCGATCTCGCCGAACGCTTCAGCAGGAATGAGGCGCGGGTCAACTACACGCAGAATCTGATGCTGCCGCATGTGGCGACCTCTGACGTGGTCGCGCTTTACGACATTCTGGCGAAGCACGGGCTGGCCACCGGCAATTTCGATCTGCTCGGCGACATGATTTGCTGCCCGGGGCTGGATTATTGCAATCTGGCCAATGCCCGCTCGATTCCGATCGCCAAGGAGATCGCCAAGCGCTTCGAGGATCCGAAGCGGCAGGAGACGATCGGTCCGCTGCGGCTGAACATGTCGGGCTGCATCAATGCCTGCGGGCACCACCACTCCGGCAATATCGGCATTCTCGGCGTCGACAAGAAAGGCACCGAGCTTTACCAGATTTCGCTCGGCGGCAGCCCGAAGGACGACGCCGCGGTCGGTACCATCATCGGCCCGGGCTTCCGCGCCGAAGCCGTGCCGCAAGCCATCGACACTATCATCGACACCTATATCGCCGAGCGGAGCGATGGGGAGACGTTCCTCGACACTTGGCGGCGCGTCGGGGCCCAGCCCTTCAAGGAGGCTCTCTATGGCGCTGCTTGATCTCGCCACAGCTTCGCTGGTGGCCGATCCGGCCGAGGTCGCGACGCTGCTTGAGCCGACCGCCGATGCCGGCGCGCTTGCTGCCGCTTCAGACGGCAATGCCGGGCCGATCGCCATCCACTTCCCGACCTTCGGCGACGGCCGCGGCATCAGTCTCGCCGTGCTGTTGCGCGAGCGGCATGGGTTCAAGGGCGAGATCAGGGCGGTCGGCTATCTGATCCCCGACCTCGCGCAATTCCTGCTGCGCTCGGGATTCGATACCGCCGAGATCACCGATCCCGAGCAGGCGAGCGTTTGGAAGGCGTCGGTGTCCCGCATCCAGCGCAATTATCAGCGTGGCTACCGCAACCTGCTACCGCTCAGGAGCGAGGCCGCGCGCAAAGAGGCGGAGGCGCTCGACCAGCGGCTCACGCGGGTGAAGAGCCTAACCGACCGCATCAGGGAGATGCGCCGCAAGATTGAGGGCCGCATCGCCTTCTCCACCAGCCTCGGCCTGGAAGATCAGGCGATTCTGCACGCCATCGCCGAGTCGGGCGCCGAGATCGACGTGTTCACCCTCGACACCGGCCGGCTGTTCCCCGAGGTGCTCGAGACTGTCGAGCTGTCTGAGCTTCGCTATGGCGTCCGCATCCGTCTGGTTACCCCGGACGCCGCCGAGGTCGAGCAATTGGTCGCGGGCGACGGCGTGTTCGGCTTCCGCCACGCGGTCGAGAACCGCAAGGCCTGCTGCGACATCCGTAAAGTCCGCCCGCTCAATCGCGAGCTGAAAGGCGCGCAAGGCTGGATCAGCGGCTTGCGGCGCGAGCATTCCGACGAGCGCGCCGACGTGAAGCTTGCCGCCTGGGACGACGCACACGCCCTGATCAAGGTCAATCCGGTCGCCGACTGGTCGACCCACGACCTCACCGCCTATATCGCCGCTAATAACGTGCCGGTGAATCCGCTGCATGCGCGCGGCTTCGTCTCGATCGGCTGCGCGCCCTGCACCCGTGCCATCCAGCCGGGCGAGCATCCACGCGCGGGCCGCTGGTGGTGGGAGCACGAGGAAAAAAAGGAATGCGGCCTGCACATCAACCCGAACCGGGGAGGGAAGGCCGCATGACCGCGCTCACCTCCCATCTGAAGCTGCTCGAAGCCGAGAGCATCCATATCTTCCGTGAGGCCGCGGCGCAGTTCCGCGCGCCCGTCCTGCTCTATTCGATCGGCAAGGATTCGACGGTGCTGTTGCATCTGGCGCGTAAGGCGTTCTGGCCGGCCAAGCCGCCATTCCCGCTGCTGCATGTCGACACGACCTGGAAGTTCCGCGACATGATCGCCTTTCGCGACAAGACGGCGCGCGAGCTTGGCCTCGACCTTATCGTGCATACCAATCACGACGGGCTCGCCCGCAACATCAATCCGTTCGACCACCCGCCGTCGGTCTATACCGACGTGATGAAGACGGTGGCGCTGCGCCAGGCGCTCGATGCTGGCGGCTTCGATGCCGCATTCGGCGGGGCGCGGCGCGACGAGGAAGCCAGTCGAGCCAAGGAGCGCGTGTTTTCCTTCCGCGCCGCAGGCCATCGCTGGGAGCCTCGCCGCCAGCGTCCCGAGATGTGGCAGCTGTTGAACGGTCGCCTCGGCAAGGGCGAGACGGTGCGGGTGTTCCCGCTGTCGAATTGGACCGAGGGCGATGTGTGGCGCTATATCGCGCTGGAGAAGCTCGACGTGGTTCCACTCTATTTCGCGGCCGAGCGGCCGGTGGTGACGCGCAACGGCCAGCTCATCGTGGTTGACGACGAGCGTATGCGGCTCGAGCCGGGCGAAACGCCTCATCTGCGCAAGGTGCGCTTCCGCACGCTCGGCTGCTGGCCGCTCACCGCGGCCGTCGAGTCCGACGCCGGGGATATCGACGCGGTGGTCGAGGAGACGCTGGCCGCGCGCGTGTCCGAACGAGCCGGACGGCTGATCGATCACGATCAGGCCGGGGCGATGGAGATGAAGAAGCGTGAAGGCTATTTCTAGGGGCGATCTTCGATGCATGTCGTGACGCAACTGAAAGAGACGGTCCAGACGAGGCCCGCGCCGGCTTCCGCCGCGCATCGCGGCGCGCTGCTCAGGTTGCTCACCTGCGGCTCGGTCGATGACGGCAAGTCGACGCTGATCGGGCGGCTGCTGTGGGACGGCGCCGGCGTCACCGAGGATCAGGCCGCGGCCGTCCTGCTGGCCTCGCATAATCGCGCGGTCAACGGCGAGAAGATCGATTTCAGCCTGCTGCTCGACGGTCTCCAGGCCGAGCGCGAGCAGGGCATCACCATCGACATCGCCTGGCGCTATTTCGAGACGCCGGACCGGCGCTTCATCATCATCGACTCGCCGGGCCACGAGCAATACACCCGCAACATGGCGACCGGCGCCAGCCACGCCGATATCGCCATCCTGCTGGTCGATGCGCGCCACGGCGTCAAGCGCCAGACCCGCCGCCATGCCGCGATCTGCGATCTGGTCGGCATCAAGAAGGTGGTGCTTGCCGTCAACAAGATGGACGCCGTCGCTTGGTCGGAGGCCCGCTACCGCGAGATCGAGCAGGATTTCCGCGTCATGGCCGGGAGCTTCAATTTCGCGCAAGTCAGCATCATCCCGGTGGCGGCACTGACCGGCGACAACGTGGTTCACCGTTCCGTGCGAATGCCCTGGTATGCCGGGCCGACGCTGCTCGAGCATCTTGAGTCGGTCGATCCGGAAGTCGTGCAGGACGATGCGCCGTTCCGCATGCCGGTGCAGCTCGTGCTGCGCGCCGCCGGCGATTTCCGCGGTTATGCCGGAACCGTGACTTCGGGCCGCGTCAGGGTCGGCGAGAGGATCGTCGATGCGCGCAGCGGACTTGGCGCGACGCTCAGGCGCATTTCCACCATGGACGGCGACCTCACCTCGGCTGGCAAGGGCGACGCCGTCACGCTGGTGCTCGACACCGATCTCGACATCTCGCGTGGCGCGGTGCTGTCGGAGGTGCCGCGGCGGCCGACCAATGCCGACGTGATCGAGGCGCGGCTGGTCTGGCTGTCGGAGACGCCGTTCGATCCGGAAGCGGGGTATTTGCTGCGCACGGCGACCGACCTTACACCAGTCACGAGTGTGAGCGTTTCGGCGCTGGTCGATTTCGAGACCTTGGCGTCGACGCCGGCGCATGACTGCAACGTCAACGACATCGCCGATTGCCGTATCCTGCTCGGACGCGCCGCCGCGATCGACCTGTTCCGCGACCTGCCCCTCACCGGCAATTTCGTGTTGGTCAGCGCCATCGATGGCGCGACTGTCGCCGGCGGCGTCATCACCTGGGCGCAGGCCGGCGCACCCCAGGTCGGCGACAATGTACTGGTGCTCAACCGCGAGCTGCTCGCCCGCGGGGTATGCGCCGATCTCGGCGATTCGCCGGCCGATCTCGCCGAATTCAACCGGCGGGCGCAAGAGGTGGCGGTGTTGTTGCGCTCGGTCGGAGTTCCAGTTCTGATCGAGCTATAAGCCGCTATAATGAAGACGCCCGGGTCGGGGCGCGAGCTTGCCGCGCGTTAGGGAGGGGACATTTCGGTAATGGTTGATTTCGGCTCGGCAGCGCAGTTGCTGCCGCTCGTGGCGGCTGGCTTTGGCGTCGGCCTGCTCGTCGGCCTGACGGGGGTCGGCGGCGGGGCGCTGATGACCCCCTTGCTCATCTCCAGTTTTGGCGTCTCGCCGCAAGTCGCGGTCGGCACCGATCTGCTCTACGCCTCGATCACCAAGACGGCGGGCGGCTGGCGCCATCATGTCGCCGACCATGTCGATTGGCCGATCGTGCTGCGGCTTGCCGCCGGGAGCCTTCCCGCCGCGGCACTTCTGCTTCTCGTCATGGCCTTTGTTCCGGTCGATACCGTCAAGCTTGCGCATTGGATCCGGATGGGCCTGGTGGTGGCGTTGCCGATCAGTGGGCTGGCCATCGTCCTCTACCCGTTTGTCACGCGGACCTCGCCGAGCGACGACAAGGGCGACGTCCCGCCGCGCACCCTACCCACGGTCCTGTTCGGCGCGCTGCTCGGCCTGCTCGTGACGCTGACCTCGGTCGGCGCGGGCGCGATCGGCGTCACCGTGCTCGCCGTGCTCTATCCGATGCTGCCGGCCAAGCGGCTGGTTGGTACCGATATCGCCCATGCCGTGCCGCTGACGCTGTTGGGCGGTCTCGGGCATCTCGGCCTTGGCAATGTGGACACCGGCCTTCTGCTCGCGCTTCTCTGCGGCTCGATTCCTGGCATCCTCGTTGGCGCGCGGCTCGCGGGACTCACCCCGGAATGGCTGCTCAGGCCGATCCTCGCACTGACGCTCTGCTACGCGGCCTACGCGCTGTACAACAAGGGTTGACGCCTTACGTCACTTCGGGTCGTGCCATGCTGTACACGGCGATAAAGGCTCTGCTCTCCGGCGTCATCATCGCCGCCGCGTCGGAAATCGCCAAGCGCAACCCGGGCATCGGCGCCCTGATCCTATCGTTGCCGCTGATCTCCATTCTCGCCTTCATTTGGTTGTGGCGCGATACGTCCGATACGGAGCGGATCGCCGCGCTGGCGCAATCGACCTTTTGGTTCGTGTTGCCGACGCTGCCGATGTTTCTGGTGCTGTCGGCGCTGCTCAGAAGCGGCACGGGGTTTTGGCCCGCGCTCGGACTGTCCTGCCTGCTGACGGTGGTGCTCTACGCCGCGATGGTATGGATGCTGGGCAGGCTCGGCATTTCGCTGTAAGGGGCGACGTCGTCGCTGGATCGGCGAGGTCGATGCGCAATACCGCACAACGCACGGGGAGGGGCGCCGATATGCTAACAAGCCAGGGTGATTAGGTAGAGTTGCTGGTGGGGCGGAGGATGCGTGCTCCAGATAAGCCCCTCGGCTTTCGCTCCGTTTCCACGTCGTCATGCCCCAACAAATAGAGCAGCCACCACATGCCGCCGATGGCCGTCGAAAATCCGAAAAGGGCGCCGAGCAGAAAGTTCATCGCGGTTAATTTTTGCCTTTGAGGGGTTAAAAAAGACCTTACGCACGGTCGTTTCGCGGCGATTCCGCTCTCGCGATGCGGGCCCACTGTCGACCGCCCTAGCTGTCGCTGGCTGAGCTGGCTCGCTTATCGCGGCTTGCGCTGATTTCGGCGACCGGTCTGCGCCGTCTCCACGGTGTCGAATCCAGCCTCGAGAATCGGCTCGAACTCGGGCAGCACGAGGTCGACTCCGGCGCTGCTCAGATGATCGTCGTCGCGATAAAGCGAGCGCCCCGCCGCGTAGACCAGACACTCCGTAGCGTTGCAGAGCCGCTTATGGGGATAGACCCGAAAGATCCGCGGCGAGGTTCCCGCGTGATCGAGCGCCGAGAGGACGACGTCCTGCCGCTGCATGAAGCTGGCCAGGGGCAAATTTAGGCTTTGGGGATCGCCGCCGCGCGCAAGCAGTCGGCCGACTGCCGACGGCACCACGAATCCAATCTCGGGGACCGGATAGACCAGCACCACGGTCTTGCCGGCGGCGAGCAGCCTGCTGACGGTGACGCCGACTTGACGCTCGAACAAGGCCACGGCGGCTTCGGGGTTCAGATCGTTCCCGGACCCGTCGACGATCAACCCATGGCCCTCGGTCGCGGCGAAACTATTCTCGGTGAGGCCCTTGACGTAGGCCGCATATCGCGAAATCAGGACGACCGTGTCGATCGTGGGCGAAGCTTCAAGCGATTGCATCGTCTCGGCGTTTTTGCGGGCGCATTTCTGGTTGAACTTTCGCCCCGACCCAATGAGGTCGATCACCGGCGGGCAACCGGTGTGGAGGTGAAGCTGCACCGATTTGCCGTGCCGCTCGGCCATCGAGGCGATGGCGGGGGCGAAGACCGCTGCATGGCTGTCACCCCAGACCGCATAGTTCGGCGGCACTGGGGCACCCAGGACGCAGAGGTCTCTGCGCTGCGTTTTGCATCTCGCCAGCATCCTGTCGTCGGCGACGGATCGGGCGTCGCTGTGGACAGCCAGCACCTCGGGCGAGAAGCGGGTTGGCCATCCGATGGAGCCCGTAACAACGCCGAACGCGACGGCTAGGCCCATCACCGTCGCGGCTGAGGCAAAAAGGATGCGGCGCGGGATCGCCGCCCGCTTGCGCCGAAACGGCTGCTCGATGTAGCGCCAGGAGAACACCGCCAGGGCGAAGCTCGCGACCACGATCGCCACGGTTTGTCCGTCGCTCAGCGGGATGATGGTCCAATAGCGGGCGAACACCAGCAGCGGCCAGTGCCACAGATAGAGCGAGTAGGAAATGAGCCCGACAAACACCAACGGCCACAGGCTCAAAGCCTTCGAGGCGAAGGTCGTCCCTTCGTCCTCTCCGGCATAGATCACCAGCGCGGCGCCGAGACAGGGGATCAGCGCGGCCGAGCCGGGGAAAGGCGTCGCCGGAGAGAAGCGGAACACGGCATAGGCGATCAGCGCGATGCCGGCGGCAGCCAGAATTTCGCGCACGGCTTGAGACTCGATCCGCGGCAGGATCCTCGCGGCAAGCAAGGCGCCGAGCATCAACTCCCAGGCGCGCATCGGCGCGAGATAGAACGCGGCATCCGGATTGACGCGGGTGACCCAGATCGAGGCCGCGAGCGAGAGGAGAAACAGCACCGCGATCAGCCCGATCCAAATCCGCCGACCGAAGGCGATGACCAGGCTCAGCAGCAGCGGAAACACAATGTAGAACTGCTCCTCGATCGCCAGCGACCAGGTATGCAGCAGCGGCAAGGTGTCGGGCGGCGCAGCGAAATAGCCCAGGCCCGAGTAGAAATAGATGTTGGAAACGAAGAAAGTCGTGGCCAGCAGGCTTCGGTCGAAGCTCTTGAGTTCCCTCGGCAGAAAGAGGAGCGCCGCCAGGACGACACACACCGCCAGCACCGCAAACAGCGCCGGGAAGATGCGGCGGATGCGGCGCTCATAGAAGACGAGAAGCGAGAAGCGTCCTTCGGCCATCTCGCCCAGGAGCAACGAGGTGATCAGGTAGCCGGAAATGACGAAGAAGATATCGACGCCGACGAAGCCGCCCGAGACCTGGCTTACGCCTGCGTGGAACAGCACCACCG
>CAVVSX010000007.1:0-164397 GCA_963750975.1 uncultured Alphaproteobacteria bacterium
CGTTTGCGCAATATCGACCTGGACTAGCGTCAGGACGCATAAACTGAACGAAAACTCGGATGACGACTTCGAGCCCAGGACTTACCTCAATCAGCCGGTCGGTGGCTTGCCGGTGTAAACCGCCAGTTGAGCGTCGAAGGCCCGCTTGTAGGCGGGCCGCGCTTCGCCGCGGGCGACATAGGCGGCCAGGTTCGGATATTGGTCCAGAAGGCTCGATGATTTCAACCTGAGCAGCACCGACACCATCATCAGGTCGCCCGCGCTGAACCCACCATCGAGCCAGTCCGCACTGCCAAGGCGAGCGGAAAGTTGCTTCAACCGGTCGCGGACGCGATCCTCGACCAGCGGCAGGCGCGCCTTGCTCCAGGGCTTATCGCCCTCCAGAAGCCTGGCGGTTGCGAGTTCAAGGATCGCCGGCTCCACCGTGTTGAGCGCGGCAAACATCCATGTGATCGCGCGCGCCCGCGCATCGGCATCGTCCGGCAGCAGGCCCGCATTGCGCTCGGCGATATGGAAGACGATCGACCCTGTCTCGAACAGGGTGAGATCGCCTTCCTCGTAGGTCGGAATCTGGCCGAAAGGATGAAGCGCCAGATGCGCGGGTTCCTTCATCGCACGAAACGAAACAAGGCGAACCTCGTAGGGTTGGCCGACTTCTTCAAGTCCCCAGCGAACGCGCGTATCACGCGCCAGTCCCCTGCCGCCATCGGGTGACCGTTCAAAGGCGGTAATGGTGATGGTCATCCTGAGGCTCCTCATTGGCGAAAATCATAGGCTGCGGAGCTGGCAAGCTGGTCAAGGCAAACTCACTGATATTGGAGACGAACCCGTCCCGTGTCCGATTTGTCCTCAGTCGATGAGCGAGTATGGCGTCGTCACCGAACCGAGAACCATCCGGATGGAACGTCTCCTGCCGGGACTGATCGAGCGCGTTTGGGACTATCTCACCAACTCGGCCAAGCGGGGCAAATGGTTCGCAATCGGCAAGATGGACCTTCGCGTCGGTGGACATATCGAGTTCTTCTTCAATCACGCCGACCTATCGGCGGAAAAGACTCCGCCCGCAAAGCACAAGGAAAAGGTTTCCGGCGTGAGCATGCAAGGAACCATCACCGCCTGCGAGCCGCCGCGCCTGTTGGGCTTCAAATTCGGCAATGCGGGTGAGGTCACCTTCGCACTCACGCGGAAGGGAAAAGACGTGCTTCTCGTCCTGACGTATCGCGACCTTGCCGACCGCGAGATGATGGTCGGCGTGTCGAGCGGTTGGCACAGCCATCTTACCATCCTGACCGACGTTCTCAACGGCGATGAGCCGCGCCCCTTCTGGACCACCGTCACCAGGATGGAGACGGAGTACGAGAAGCGGAGTCCCGTCTGACTAGGGCACGACCCCGACATTACCGCCCGCTGACGGGCCGGCGGTGGGCGCTGGACCGCGCGGCAGGCGCGGCAGATAGGTCGAGAGCGTAGCCAGTCTGCGCCAAGCCGCGAACTCGTTGAACGGCGTGCGCTCGATCACCGCCAGCAAGACGGCGGCGAGGAATGGCAGGCTCTGCACGAACAGCACCGCGCTGAACACCGAGATTTCGTAGACCCGCTGCTCATTGGTGAAGTGCAGCGTCAGCGAGCCGAGCATGAGCAAGCTGCCCAGCACCAACTCCCACACGGCGGGGAAGGCTCGGTTCCACCGCGCCGCGCCGCCTTTCGCCGTACGCACGAACGGCAAGCCATCCTTGATCACCCCATCGGTCACGGCGCGCCCCACGGTGAGCTGCAAGGCCATGGCCGAAACCGCCGCGCCGAGTGAAGCGAAGATCGGCGCCCGCACCCGCGTGCGGTAGAGCACCATGAAGTGAAGCAGCATCACTGCGAAGGTCGCAAGCACGGGGAGAGTGAGCACCGCCTCCGGCACGGCAATACCGAGAAAGGCAACGAGCGGCATCCAGATCAGATTGAGAATGGCGATCAGCACGCCAAGCAACTCCGCACCGAGCCAGGTGAGCCAGCCGAACAGATATTGGCTGCGTTGCTGCGGCGTGAGGCGGCTGCCGCCTGGCAGGAAGGCGCGCCAGTGCTTCTTGATCAGCTGGATGCCGCCATAGGCCCAGCGATGGCGCTGCCGTTTATAGGCGGCGAAGTCGGACGGCAGCAGTCCCCAGCCGTAGCGCTGCTGGGTGTAATGCGCGCGCCACCCGCGCTCGAGCAGCGTGAGCCCGAGATCGGCATCCTCGACGATGGTGTCGCTGGACCAACCCCCTGCGGCAGCAAGCGCCTCGCGCCTGATCAAGCACATCGTGCCATGCACGATGATGGCGTTGGCCTCGTTTCGCTCCACCATGCCGATGTCGAAGAAGCCGGCATATTCCCGGTTCATGGCCACCTGCATGATGCTGCGCGAGGCGTCGCGGTGGTCCTGCGGCGCCTGCACGAGACCGACGGCGGGGTCGGCGAAGGCCGGCACGAGATCCTTCAGCCAGTCGGCACGGACCACATAGTCGGCGTCGAGCACGCCGATAATCTCGGCCTCCGGCGCGGTATGCTCGAGCGCGAGCCTGAGCGCACCGGCCTTGAAGCCCTCAAGCCTATCGGCGCGCACGAATTTGAAGCGCGGCCCGAGCAGTCGGCAATGATGCTCGATCGGCTCCCATGCTGCGGGGTCCGGCGTGTTGTTGATCACCACTACGCACTCGAAATTTGGCCAGTCGAGCTGCGCCACGCTGTCGAGCGTCTGCCGCAGCATCTCTGGCGGTTCGCGATACGCGGGGATGTGGATCGAGACCAATGGCGGCTTCTCCGGGATGGCGGCTCCCGGCGTGAGAAGGCGGGCGGGCTTTGTCCCAAACAGGATGGCCGCCAGCTCCTCGATGCGCCGCTTCATGATCAAGATCAGCGGCACGAGCAAGCCGCCGCCGACGAACAGCGCGACCTGCGAACCGAGCACGAAATAATGCGTGACCCAATAATCGACGAGATTGGCCGACCAAGCGCCGATGACCTGAGCGGTGAGCGCCAGCACGCCGGCTTGCGCGACGGCCACGCGTGGGATCGCGAAGATCGGGATCGACAGCAAGACGCCCATGGCAAGCGCGGCGATCACCTTGAGGAAAAAGTTCGGCTCCTCGACCGTGCCGGCCAGCGAGAACTTCAAATGGCGATCGGCATTGAAGATCCCCCAATAGGGGCCAACGCTTCCTTCGTTGGTTTTCCAGGGCTGATCGAACGCCTCGACGATCGAATAGTCGATGCCCATGGCATCGGCGCGGGTGACGAAATCGCGGATCACCTCGGCCTGGGTGAGCGGGCTTGGCACGGCGTCTTTACGATTGAGTCCCGCGCTCGGCCAGCCGAACTCGTCGATCACAATGCGCTTGCCCGGATAGGCTTGTCTCAGTCGTTCATAGGCGTTGAGCGCATGGTCGACCGCGCCTGAGCCTGGAATGCCTTCCCAATAGGGCAAGATGTGCACGGCGAGATAATCTACGGAAGACGCCAGTTCGGGATATTCGAGCCAGACATTCGGCACCTCGGCGGTGCTGACTGGCACGCCAACCTCGCGCTTCACGCGCTGGATCTTGGCGATCAGGTCTTTGACGGTATGGTTGGCGTCGTATTCCGGGTTGGCCTGATGCAGCTGCTCAGCGCGGAACACGGCCTCGTTTCCGACAATGATGCTGTCGATGTTCCGGTACTGCTTGGCGAGCGCGATGGCCTCGTCGATCTCGCGCTCGTTCTGCTCTTCCCACTCATTGATCCACACCCCAAGCGTGACGCGCAAGCCGACCTCTGAAGCGAGCTGCGGCACGCGATCAAGGCCATTGCTCACGCTGTAAGTCCTGACCGCGCGCGTGTAGGGAGCGACTGCCGCAAGATCGGATCTGATCTGCGCCTCGTTGGTCTTGTCGGTCTCGCCGTCATGTTTCGGATTGATGGGAGAGAACGAAATAGAGGCGAGCACCCCGTTGGCATTAGGGGGCGTCACCTGCTCACGGACGAGCAGCCATACCGAAGCCTGGAGTGCGGTCGCAAGAGCGACCACAACGGCAACCATTACCTTGCGCATTGCGTTGAAATCTCAGCTCTGGAAAGTCGGTCTGCCCTGTCCCCCTCGGCCGTAGCCGCAGAGAAGCGCTGCAGTCCCCTCCCTAAACCCTTATCAGTTGGGGATTGTTCCCGCTTTTGTTGTCGCGCCAGTGGCTTGGCTTGATGCCGTGGTCTCTCCTTGTGGGGCGATCCAGCAGTCGTGGACACGGGACGCGAGCCGGTCGGCAGCCTTCGGATCGATTGGTCCTTGTGCAATCACGCAACGAAATACGAGCTTCAGATGCTCCGCCGAACAGTTGAAGCGGTCGTAGAGATCGATGTAACGGCGCGCGGTGTCGATGTCGTCGCGCCAGAGCAGGCTAGCGATGCGCCGCCCGGTCCAGACGCATTCGGGTGCGCCGGCTGAGCTCGACAGCTTGGCGGCCGCCTCGCGATAGTCCTCGATCGCCTTGGCGGCTTCCTGCTGCGCGGCCTGCTCGGCCGCCTTCTGATCGTTGGCCGATTTGTCTTCGGACTTCTGCTCGCCTTGCGCCTGTTCCGGAGGTTTCTGGTCGCCCGCCTGCTGGGCAAAAGCCGCGAAAGAGGACATGACGAAAATACCACACGCTATGAGAGCGGTGGCTGGCGAAAGGTTGCAGCGCAGCATGGGAAGGGGCCCAACGCAGGAATGGGTCATTTTACGCATAAGACCGCGAAATATTGGCGGCCGGACGACAGGACTCACATTTATCACTTCGCAAGCGCACAAACCAGAGGATTTGGTTCAAGGACAGGGGCGAAGCTGCTATTCGTCGCATCCCCCCCGACCGAATGCTCACCATGCTTCGCTCCCTTGGCCTGTTTACCCTAATCGCCTGCGCGATCGCGCTCGCCTGGTACGGCTTGGGCCGGCCAGCCGCAATGCCGCCCTCGCCGCTTGGTCCGGGCGAGAAACTAACGTGCATCTCCTACGCACCGTTCCACGACGACCAGGCGCCATTCACGTGGGATCTCCGCATTCCCGACGCACAAATTGCCGAGGATTTGCGCCGGCTCTCGACCCTCACCTCTTGCATCCGGACCTATTCGGCTAAGGGCGCGCAGGGGCGGATCACCCCCCTTGCCGAGGCCCAAGGCCTAACCGTGCTGCAGGGCATCTGGCTCGGGCGGAACCGCGCTGACAATCGCCGGGAGATCGAAGCGGCGCTGAAGCTCGCCCATCGCCATCCCGGGACCGTCAAGGCTCTCATCGTCGGCAATGAGACGCTGCTCAGAGGCGAACTCGCTCCCGCGACAGTTGGGTCCTATCTGGCGGAGGTGAAGCGGCGCTCAGGCCTGCCGGTGACCTACGCCGATGTTTGGGAATTTTGGCTCAAGTCGCCAGAGCTCGCCTCGGTGGCCGACTTCGTCACCATCCATATCCTTCCTTATTGGGAGGACGATCCGGTGAGCGCGAAGGATGCCCTCGCCCATGTGCGGGAAGTGCGGGACAGAGTGCAGGCGACCTTCCCCGGCAAGGAGATCTGGATCGGCGAAGTTGGTTGGCCCAGCGCTGGACGGATGCGCGAAGGGGCGCTCCCCTCCCCGGTCAATCAGGCGCGCTTCCTGAGCGAGATCGTTGGCGCCGCCAAGCAGGGTGGATGGAAAGTCAACCTGATCGAGGCCTTCGACCAACCTTGGAAGCGCCTGATGGAAGGAACGGTCGGCGGCTATTGGGGGGTTTACGACGATCAGCGCCGGGAGCCGAAATTCAAGTTCGGCCAGAGCGTGTCGAACTACCCGGACTGGCAACTCAAGGCGGGGCTCGGCATCGCCGCCGCCTTTCTGGTGTTCGTCGCCTTCTGGCTGGGGTCCCGCGCCGCCCCCACGCGCGAGCGCTCCTGGCAGCTTGACGCGGCGGTCTCGATCGTCGCGCTCGGCGCCGGCCTCGTCTTCGGCTTGGCCGCCACCAACCTGCCGATGGAGGGCGAGGCCACAAGCGACAGAACGCGCTCGGTCGCCATGCTGGTTCTGGCTCTCGTGGTTCCCACTGCCAGCGCCTATGCGCTCGCGCGCAGCGATCGTCTTGCCGGCTTTGCCGTGGCGCTCGATCCGGCGCGCTGGCGCCGCAACGACCTCGTCGAGATCGTGCTCGCTGTGCTGCTGGTCGCGACGGCGGTCGCGGCCCTGCATGTGGCACTCGGGCTGGTGTTCGATCCGCGCTACAAGGATTTCCCCTTTGCCGCGCTGGCGGGCCCGGTCATCGCGCTTGCGGTCCTCGCTTTTGCGACCGCGCGGGCGCCGATCACGCCCGGCGCAGCCGAGATCGCGGCGGCGACAGTGCTGACCGGTTCGGCGCTGTTCGTGATTGCCAATGAAGGGATCGCCAACTGGCAGGCGCTGCTTCTCGCGGGGCTGCTCTTGCTGCTCGCGCTTACCGTAGTGAGGGCGAAGGCCGCGCCAGGCTGAGCACGAGCAGCGCGATCGCCAGCGCCGAGGCGCGCGTGTTGTAAAGCACGAGCCCCATCAGCGCGAAGATCAGTCCCGTGCCGAAGGCCACGATGTTCGGCCGCCACAGCTGCACGCCCGCGGCGATCATCGCTAGCCAACCGAAGCAGTCCTGCGCGAACATCGAGATCACCGCGAGGCGCAGTCTGCAGGTGAGGCTCACCGCGCCCGCCTCGCAGGCGACTCCGATCGCCGAGTTCTGAATGATCGCATAGCGGAAATAAAGCGCCGTGCCGAGCGCCACCACGCCGAGCGTCGCGAGCAAAGCCCCGGCCCGCCGCGATGGCAGGAACAGCTTCGGCGCGGCGGTTTCGGCGTCTTGCTCGGTGCTCATGGTGAAGCGGGTCTTAAGGGGGACGGAACGCCGCCGGGGCAAGGTCAATCTTAACTTTTTTTGTCTATCGGTTGGCGCGGAGCTTCGGCTCCCAAGCAGGGACGTCAAGCATGGCAAAAGCCAAGTACCACAAATCGCAGCGTGTGTTCGTGAAGCCGGTCGGCACCTGGGCCTATGTCGAGGCCGTGGTACCGAAATGGGTAAAAGGCTGCGAGGAACCGATCAAGGTCGCCTACGATTGCGGCATGGGTCGCGAGTTCGCGCAAGAGGAACTTGAGGAAGAGTCCGCGGCCCTCCAAACCACCGCGGTGAATGGCCTCGGCGGCGCTTGGCGCATCGTGCGCGGTCACAATCGCTGGAAGAGCGAGGAGCAGTGCGGACACCACCCGCAACCCGGCACCCACCCCATGATCGTGACCAGCGAGCGCGATTGGGGCGGCTGGCGCGTTCCGGGCGCCGAATACGATCTCGACCCCCATCGCATCGAGCGTCAGGCCGAAATTATCGTACGCGCGCCGATCTTCATGAAACTCCTTGAGGAGTTCGTCGATTATGCGGACGAGGAGCCAGAGAATCTCAGCGACGATTTGACCAAACTCGCACAGATCGCGCGGCGTATCATCAGCGAAGTCTCCCAGTACCGATCCTCACAACCAATATCCGGGCTTGGCAGCGCGCGCTTAGGTCTCTAAGAGCGACGGCGAAAGGACACGTTCGCCGCCATGCAGCAATCCGGTCGCAAAGCCAAACTGCTGAAAGATTATTCGCCTCCCGATTATCTTATCGAGGAGGTCGAGCTTGACGTCTCGCTCGAGCCGAAGGCGGCGCGCGTCACCTCGAAGCTCCGCGTGCGGCCGAACCCCAAGGTGGCAACCGGCGGCCGCCCGCTCGTGCTCGACGGCGAGGCCCTCAAGCTGCAAAGCCTCGCGCTCGACGGCAAGCGCCCTCGCGGCGAAGGACTATGCGATCAACGAGACCTCGCTCTCCATCGCCTCGGTTCCCGCCAAACCTTTCACGCTCGAGATCGTCACGGCGTGCGACCCCGACGCCAACACCGCACTGTCCGGCCTCTATCGCTCGCGCGGCACCTATTGCACCCAATGCGAGCCCGAGGGGTTCCGCCGCATCACCTATTTTCTCGACCGGCCCGACGTGCTCGCCGTCTACACCGTGCGCATCGAGGCCGACCGCGCCTCGACCCCGGTGCTGCTGTCGAACGGCAATCCGGTGGCGCGTGGCGACATCCCTGGCACCGGCCGGCATTTCGCCGTGTGGCATGATCCCTTCCCCAAGCCGTCTTATCTCTTTGCCCTGGTCGGCGGTGACCTCGCTTGCGTGCCAGACAGCTTCGTCACCGGCTCCGGCCGCAACGTGGCGCTTGCCATCTATGTCGAGCCCGGCAAGGAGGATCGCTGCGCCTGGGCGATGGAATCGTTGAAACGCGCCATGCGCTGGGACGAGGAACGCTTCGGCCGTGAATACGATCTCGATGTGTTCAACATCGTCGCCGTCAGCGATTTCAACATGGGGGCGATGGAAAACAAAGGCCTCAACATTTTCAACGACAAGCTGGTGCTCGCCCGCCCCGACACTGCGAGCGACGCCGACTATGCCTCGATCGAAAGCGTGATCGCGCATGAATATTTCCACAATTGGACCGGCGACCGCGTCACCTGCCGCGACTGGTTCCAGCTTTGCCTGAAGGAAGGCTTGACCGTGTTTCGCGATCAGGAATTCACCGGCGACATCCGCTCAGGGCCTGTGGAGCGCATCGTCGATACCCGGGCGCTGAAGACCAATCAGTTCCCCGAGGACGCGGGACCCCTGGCGCATCCCGTGCGCCCCGCCTCCTATATCGAGATCAACAACTTCTACACGTCGACCGTCTACGAGAAGGGCGCCGAGGTCTGCCGCATGTTGCAGACGCTGCTTGGCCGCGACGACTTCCGCAAAGGGCTCGACCTCTATTTCGAGCGGCACGACGGCGATGCGGTGACGGTCGAGGACTTCGTCGAGGCGATGGCCGACGTGTCGGGCCGCGATCTGTCGCAATTCATGCTGTGGTACACGCAAAGCGGCACGCCCGAGCTTGCCTGCTCGCTCGATTACGATCCGCACGCCAAGACGGCGCGGCTCTCGGTCAGCCAGGTCGTTCCGCCCACGCCCGGGCAGACCAAGAAAGAGCCGATGCTGATCCCGCTCAAGGTGGGACTGATCGGCGCGAACGGCGACGAACTGCCCCTGAAGCTCAGCGGCGGCACACCCCTGATCGACGGATTGCTCGAAGTGACCGAGCGCGAGCAGGTGTTCGAGTTCCGCGACATTCCCTCGCTGCCCACGCCGTCGCTCTTGCGCAGCTTCTCGGCGCCGGTCCGCCTCACCATCAATCTCGAGCCCGAAACGATCGAGTTCCTGATGACGCATGACAGCGATCCGTTCAATCGCTGGCAGGCGGCGCAGACCTACGCCACCACCTTGCTCACCAAGGCGGCGCGCGGCGCTACCGAGGCTGTCCAGGGCAAGGATGCGGCGCGTCTGGCCCAGGCGCTTGCCGCCACCTCGCGCGATGCCGCGCTGCGTCCGGCCTACCGCGCCGAATTCCTCAAGCTGCCGAGCGAATCCGACATCGCCCGCGAACTCGCCCACGATGTCGATACCGACGCCGTGCGCACCGCGCGCGAAACGTTGGCCGCAACGGTTGGCAACGAGATCAGGGAGGCCTTGACCGAGCTCTACGAGGGGTCGGCCCCGAGCGGGCCTTATTCGCCCGATCCAGAGAGCGCCGGCAAGCGGGCATTGCGCAATGCCGCACTCGATCTGCTCGTGGCGACCGGCGAGGCGTCGGAGATCGCGCGGGCCGAACGACACTACCGCGAGGCGTCCAACATGACCGACGCCATCACGGCGCTGTCCATCCTGTCGCATCGGGATGCCCCGGCGCGCGACGCGGCGCTCGCCGCTTTCTACGCGCGCTGGCAGGAGGAGCCGCTCGTGCTCGACAAATGGTTCGCCGTCCAGGCCCGCGCGGTGCGGCGCGATTCGGTCGAGACCGTGCGCAAGCTCCTCTCCCACCCGAAATTCTCGCTGAAGAACCCGAACCGCATCCGCGCGCTGCTTGGGAGCTTCGCCCACGCCAATCCCACCGGCTTCAATCGCGCTGACGGCGCGGGCTTCCAGCTCCTCGCCGAGCAGGCGCTCGAGATCGACAGTTTCAACCCGCATGTGGCGGCGCGGTTGCTCGGCGCCCTCGAGAGCTGGCGCATTCTCGAGCCCAAGAGACAGGCTCGCGCCAAGGCGGTTCTTGAGGATCTCGCCGCCAAATCGCTCTCAACCGACAGCTACGAGATCGTCACAAAGACCCTTGGCGCCGGTTAAAGTCTCCCCTTGTCAACGGGTTATTAACCGAATTTCCACAGCTTTCCTCTGGACAGACGACGCCATCATCGATTCCAATGCGATGAGGGCGATTCGGAGATGCGGCAACTTCTCCGGCTCGAAGCAGGAGAACGTTAGGGGGACCGAATGGCGCGGGTGCGTTCGGCGCATGACGGATTCGCGTTGGCGGGGCCGCACTGGCAGGATTTCCGTGCGATTATCGGCCGCCATCTGCCCAATGCCGAGCTGTTGCGGCGCCTCGTGCCGCTCCTGCTTATCGGCTTCGTCCTGGTCGCACTGACCGGCTTCACCTTCCAACTTACCCACAGCAGGCGCGCGGCATTCGATGCCGCGACCCATCAGCTCGCGCTGATTGCCGACAGCACCGCCCTCAATCTCAAGGACAAAACGCTCGGTTCGAGCGCGAATTGGCAGGGCGCGCTGGCCGAGAGCCTATCCAAGGGTGCGACCGCCGATGGCCGCAGCGCGCTATTGGCCGACGCCGAAGGCACGATCCAGGCACGTGCGCCGCTCGGCGGTTCGCGCATGGGGAACCTACTGACAATTCTGGGTCCGCAGCAGCCACTGACCACCTTTGGCGCCGAAGCCGGCGTGCTGCGCCTCTCGCTGCTCGACGGCACCGACGCCATCGTCACGGTCCGCAATGTACCGCAAACCGACGCGCAGCTCGCCTTTATCCAGCCGGTTGACGCCGCGCTGGCCGAGTGGAACAGCGCGGCGCGCCTCGAAATTACCCTGCTTACCCTGACCGGCCTCGTGCTCGCCCTGCTCGCGGGAGGACTCTGGTATCTCGCCCCGGCCACCGCGCGCGCCGACGACGGCGCGCTTGCCAAGGAGCTGACGGAGGCGCTGCCGGGGTGCGGCGTCTGGCGCTGGAACCTCGCGCGGGGTCACGTGCACTGGTCGGCGCCGATGTACCGCCTGCTCGGGCTTGAGCCGACCGGTAAGCCGATGCCGTTCCGGGCAATCTCCCAGGCCTTGCATCCCGACGACGATCTGCGGGGCGAGATCGATCGGCGTCTGCGCGAAGGCTCTTCGATATTCGACGGCTGCTTCAGGTTGCGCCACGCCAACGGCCACTTTGTCGCTCTCAGGCTGCGCGGGCACATCACTCGGCCCCTTCCCGATCGCGAGCCGTGCCTGACCGGCATCGCCGTGATTGCCGAGCAGGACCTCGCTCCCGGCTCGGCCGACGAGAATGCGCGGCTTCGCGACGCCGTGGAGACGATCTCCGAAGCCTTCGTGCTGTGGGACCGCGACAACCGCCTGGTCATGTGCAACAGCAAATATCAGCAATTCCATGGTCTGGGCGACGACACGGTGCGCGCCGGCAGTCCATATGACGAGGTGATCGCCGCGGCATCCGAGCCGATCGTCTCCAAGCGCGTGGCGGTCGCCGGCACCGATGACGACGACAGCCGCACCTACGAGGCGCAGATCGAAGACGGCCGCTGGCTGCATATCAACGAGCGGCGGACCCGCGACGGCGGCTATGTCAGCGTCGGCACCGACATCACGGTGTTGAAGCAGAGTCAGCAGCGCCTCGCCGAGAGCGAGCAGCAGCTGAAGGCAAGCGTCGCCGAGCTGAGAACTCTCGCGACGCGAGCTGGAGCAGCAGAAGCAGCAGCTCGTCGATCTCGCCGAGAAATATGTTTTGGAGAAGAACCGCGCCGAGGCCGCCAACCGGGCAAAGTCCGAGTTCCTCGCCAATATCAGTCACGAGCTGCGCACGCCGCTGAACGCCGTAATCGGCTTCTCGGAGGTGATGCAGCAGGCTCTGTTCGGCCCGCTCGGCCATCCCAAATATCAGGAATATGCCCGCGACATCTATACGAGCGGCGCCTATCTGCTGGAAGTCATCAACGACATCCTCGACATGTCGAAGATCGAGGCCGGCCGCATGTCGCTCGATGTCGGCAATGTTGATCTCGCCGACATCGTCGCCGACAGCATGAAGGTGGTGAGCCAAGCCGCCGCCGAGCGCAACATCACGCTCGATCGCCACGGGCCGCAGCATTTGGTGCTGGAGGCCGACCGCCGCGCGCTGAAGCAGGTGTTCCTCAATCTCCTCGCCAACGCGGTGAAGTTCACCCGCGATGGCGGCAGCGTCGACGTGCATCTGTCGCGCTCGCGCGGACACGTGAAGATCGCCATCAAGGATACCGGCATCGGTATCGCCGAGGACGATATCGCCAAGCTCGGGCGCCCGTTCGAGCAAGTGGAGAACCAGTTCTCCAAGAGCCATCAGGGCAGCGGGCTCGGGCTCGCCATCTCCCGCGCCCTGGTCGAGCTGCATGGCGGGACCTTGCGCATCACCAGCCGCGAAGGCCAAGGCACGACGGTGACCTGTACTCTTCCCGTGCGACCGGCAATGACCGGCGAAGCGCCCAAGCTCGCGGCTTCCGCTTAGACCTTTCAATTATCTGACGATGCGGTCGAAGGCGTCGCGCACGGCCTGAAGCGTGTCCTTCAACGTCGCTTCGAGCGTCGCGAAATCCGGCACGTCGGAGGCGCGCGCCAGCAGATCCTTCAGCGCGCGCGGGGCCTCTTCCGCCACGAACGGCCGGTCGAGACAGAGCCGCAGCACCTGGGTCAGGGTGTGATAGAGCCGCGCCGCCGGCACCAGGATTTCGGCATCGCCGGGTGAAAGCACGCGGGCTGCCGAGAGCTTGCTGAGCGCCAGCTCGGTATTCTGATCGAGCACGTCCGGGTGCGTCGCCGCGCTCACAATCTGCAAGAACTGAGCGATGAATTCGAGATCGACCAGCCCGCCCCGCCCCTGCTTCAGGTCCCAAATGCCCTGGCTTCCCTTGTCGTCGGCGATCTTGGCGCGCATGGCCGTGACATCCTCGGCCACGGCGGCACGGTCGCGCCTGCGAGTCAGCACCTGCTTGATGGCATCGTTGATCTGCCGTCTGAGCGCTGCCGGCCCCGTGATCACGCGTGCGCGGGTCAGCGCCAGGTGCTCCCATGTCCAGGCTGAACCTGTCTGATAGTCGACGAAACTCGATAGCTTGGTCGCCACCGGGCCCTGATTGCCGGATGGTCTGAGCCGCATGTCCACCTGGTAGAGCGAGCCTTCGGCGGTCTCCGCCGACAGGGCCGCGATCAGGCGTTGCGTGAAGCGCGAATAATATTGCGGCCCGGGCAAACTCTTGGCCCCGTCCGACTGAGCGCCTTCCTCCCCATAATCGTAGACGGTGATCAGATCGAGATCGGAGCCGGCGGTCATCTCGTGGCCGCCGAGCTTGCCCATGGCGATCACCGCCGCCTGGCCTCCCGGCATGGGGCCATGAATACGGACGAGCTCGGCGCCAACTCTCTCGGCAAGCACCTCGATCAATGTCTCGGCAAGCCCCGCATAGGCGGCGCCTGCCTGCCGCGCCGACAGCGTGCCCGAAATCACCCTGACGCCGATAAGAAAGGCCTGCTCGAGGCCGACAATGCGGGCGCGATCCAGCGCCTCCTCATAGTCGGGCGCTTCCGCGAGCGCCGCGCCGACCAGCTCCTTCAACTTGGCTTGCGTCGGCACCACACCGAAAAACCCGGGGTCGAGCACGGCGTCGAGGAGCCGCGGCCTCCTGCCGATGATACGGGCGAGCCGCGGCGCGGTCCCCATGATGTCGGCGAGCAGCCTGAGCAGGCTTGGATTGGCGGCGAGCAGCGAGAAGAGCTGGAGGCCCGCCGGCATGTCGGCGATGACCTTATCGAACGTCGCCAGCGCCAGGTCGGGGTCCGCGGTACGGCCGAACGCATCGAGCAGAGAGGGAAGAAACTCGAGCAGCCGCTCGCGCGCTCGCGCACTCCTGGTTGCGACATAGCGGCCGGACTGCCAAGCGCGGATCGAGGCGAGTGCTGCTTGCGGATTGCCGAAGCCAAGCCGCTCGACCGCAGCCAGCGCGGTCGGGTCGGCTTCATCGGCCGTCACGACAATCCGCGGCGCCGATGCGGGCGGCTCCGGCAGCTTCTCGAACAAAGCCCCGTAATGCGTCTCGACGCTCTTGAACCTGGCGAGCAGCGCTTCACCGAATGAGTCGGTATCGGCAAAGCCGGAGAGCTTCGCGATGCGCTCAAGCTCATCGCGTTCGGCGGGGATGATGTGGGTCTGCTGGTCGCCGATCATCTGCAGCCGGTTCTCGACGCGGCGCAAAAAAAGATAGTCCTCGGTCATGTCGCTCGCCGCCTCTCTCGCGATCCAGCCTCCTGCCGCAAGTCGTTCAAGCGTCTCGAGCGTCCCGCGGCTGCGAAGCTCAGGATGCCGGCCTCCCGCGATAAGCTGTTGGGTCTGCGCGAAGAACTCGATATCGCGGATGCCGCCGCGGCCGAGCTTGATGTCGTGTCCCTCGACCGCTATGGCGCCGTGCCCCTTGTAGGCATGCACGCGCCGTTTCATCGCGTGGATGTCGGCGATGGCGGCGTAATCGAGATATTTGCGCCAGACGAACGGGGCGAGCTGGCTTACGAACTCCTCGCCCAGCGCGACATCGCCCGCGGCGATGCGCGCCTTGATCAGCGCCGCGCGCTCCCAGTTCTGGCCGAAGCTCTCGTAATAGATGAGCCCCGCGTCGGTCGAGAGCGCGATCTGCGTCGCGCCGGGATCGGGTCTGAGCCGCAGATCGGTGCGGAACACATAGCCGTCGGCGGTATGCTCTTGCATGAGCCGCACCAGCTCACGCGTCAGCCGCACGAAGAAAGTTGACGGTTCCACGTCGGGACTAACACCGGCGCGGTCGGCGTCGTAGAAGACAATGATGTCGATGTCGCTCGAATAATTCAGCTCGAATGCGCCAAGCTTGCCCATGGCAATGATGAAATAGCCGGGCGCTGGCGCGCCATCGGCTTGGCCCACGATCTGCCCGGCCTCACGCGCCTTGCGAAATAGAAACGCGGTCGCCTCTTGCAGCACCGCGTCCGCGGTCGCGCTCATGGCCGCAAGCGTCGTCCCGGTCGGCCAGACGCCGCCGAGATCGGCCAGTCCGGTCAGCAGCGCCATGCGGCGCTTGTAGCGCCGGAGCAGCGCCATGACCTCCTTGGCAGAAGTGGTCTCGGCGACGGCGGCGGCAAGCTCGGCACGCGCTTCGGCCAGATGAGCATCAGGATCGCGCAACACGCATTCGGCGAGCGTTGCGGGGTCTCTCAGCGCCAGCGAGGTGAGATAGGGGGAGCAGGAGAAGGCCGCGGCCAGCAGTGCACGAAGCTTTGGCGCTTTGCCGAGGCGTTCGGCGGCCGGAGCAAGATCGGGAGTCCCGGCCAATGCCTTGGTCAGGCTTTGCAGTGCGTCATCGCCCCGTGCCGCATCGTAGACGCGGGGGGCTTCGGTGATGCGCTCGAAGAACGCCGTCACGCCGGACTGATCTCTGCTCCCTGGGGCACTTGGTGCGGCGCCCCGTTGACAAGCGCCTCGCCATTGGTGGGCAAGGCGAGGATGACCCTGAGCCCGGGCTCGTTGTCCTCGAGTCTCAGGCTGCCACCATGCAGCCGCGCCACGGCCGCGACAAGGCTCAAACCGAGCCCGCTGCCGGGCTCCGACCGGCTCGCTTCCAGCCGCACGAAGCGGTCAAGCACCCTTTCCCGATCAGAAGCCGGCACTCCGGGCCCCCGATCGATGACTGCGATTTCCGCCGTCGAGCCTTTGATCTCCGCGCACACCTCGACTTCGGGCTTGGCCTCTGGACCGAGATTGGCGGCCTCCGTTGTCCCATATTTGATCGCGTTGTCGATGAGATTGGCGATGGCCTGGCCGAGCAGCTGGCGGTCACCGCGGATGAAGATCGGCGCCTGCGAGTCCGCCTTCAGCACCAGCCCGCGCTCCTCGGCAACCGGTTCGTAGAGTTCCGCCACGTCACGCAGCAGTGCCGACACGTCGAGCGTCTCGCGGTTCTCGCCGCCCGCGGCGCCCGCCTCGATCCGCGCGATCGAAAGCAGCGCGTTGAAGGTCTTGATGAGCCCGTCGGCCTCCTCGATGGTGCGCTCCAGAGCCTCGCGATAGACCGGCTCGCCGTAGGGTTCGCGCAAGGCGGCCTCGACGCGATTGCGTAAGCGATTGAGCGGCGTCTTGAGGTCGTGCGCGATATTGTCCGAGACCTCGCGCAAGCCGGCCATCAGCTGTTCGATGCGCGCGAGCATGAGATTGAGGCTCTGCGCCAGGCGGTCGAGCTCGTCGCCCGAGCCATTGACCGGCAAGCGTCCGCTCAGGTCGCCTTCCATGATGGTGCGGCTGGTGTCGGACAGAGCATCGATGCGGGCGAGCAACTTGCGGCTCACCCAGTAACCGCCGCCAATGCCGAACACGGCCATGACGCCGAGGCCCCACAGCATGGCCGAGCGGACCATGCGCGCAAGCTCGCGACGATCCTCGATGTCGCGGCCGACGATCAGCCGATAGCCGCTCGGCAGACGGAACACATTGGCGAAGGCGAGCCGATTTTCGACGCCGCCGGTTGCCGGACGCCGGTAGACGAACTCGACGGGGCCCAGGCTATTCCAGAGATTGGGCGTGACCGCGCTGAGATTACCGGCGAGCCGCCGCCCTTCGCTGTCAGCGACCAGATAAAGGCTGTTACCGGGCGTCGCGCTGCGCTCGGCCACGGTGCGGACCAATTGGTCCAGCCCCCCTGCCCGATATTGCTCGGCCAGGCCCTTCAACTCGGCGTCGATCGTCTGGTTGAGCTGGCGCGACAGCAGAACCGTCGTATTCCAATAGATATAGATGATGGCGACGATGGCCGCCGCGCTGAACAGCGCAAGATAGGTGAGCGACAGGCGAAATGTGGTGGTCCGGAAGAGCTTAGTGAGCGCTGTCACGGATGGTGTAGCCGGCGCCGCGGACCGTGTGCAGGAGGGGGTTGCCGAAGTTCTTGTCGATCTTGGACCGAAGTCGGGAAATGTGAACGTCGATGACATTGGTCTGCGGATCGAAATGATAGTCCCAAACATTCTCGAGCAACATGGTGCGCGTCACGACCTGGCCGGCATGCTTCATCAAATATTCGAGCAGGCGAAATTCGCGTGGCTGCAACATAATGGCTTCGCCCGCGCGCGTCACCTTATGCGACAGGCGGTCGAGCACGAGGTCTCCCACCACGAAGCGCGTGCTGCCCTCTTCGGGAGACGTGCGCCGCGCCAGAGCCTCGATACGGGCGAGCAGCTCGGTAAACGCATAGGGCTTGGTGAGGTAGTCGTCGCCGCCGGCGCGCAGTCCCTTAACCCTGTCGTCGACTTCGCCGAGCGCGCTGAGAATCAGCGCGGGGGTCCTATTCTCCTCGGTGCGAAGCGCCTGGATCACGGCGAGTCCGTCGCATTTCGGCAGCATGCGGTCGACGATCAGCACGTCATAGGCATTGGCGCGCGCCAGATCGAGGCCGGTCTGGCCGTCGCCCGCATATTCGGCGACATGGCCCAATTCTTTAAGCGCCCGCTTGAGGAAGGTCGCGGTTTCTTGGTCGTCCTCGATGACCAGCACACGCATGGTTGAAGATCTCCCGGACGACGTTGCTTGAGATAGTGACATGGACGGCCTGTCCCAAAGGTGAGAGGGCGGGCGGCGCGGTGGGGGGAACCCGCGCCGCCCTCCGGCGTAGAAGGCTAGGCCTTCTTCAGGGAAAGCGCCACGAAGCGCGTCTGATCGCCGGTCTTAACCTGCATGAGGACCTTGATCGAGTCCTTCTCCGTCTTGGCGCCGTCGATGGCTTTCTTGACGCCAGCGGCGACATCGGCCGGCTCGGAGACGTTAATGCCGGCCACCTGGAGGATGACGTCGCCGGGCTTCAAGCCCTTGTCGGCGGCATCGCTCGCGGGGTCGACCTCGGTGATCACAACGCCCTCTGCGCCGGCGCCGGGAAACTTGGCGGCCGGAGCTAGCGACAGGCCGAGGTCCTTCATTTCCTCGCCGGTGCTGGGGGTTTCGGGCTCCAGATCGGCCATCTTGGTGTTGTTCGGGAACGTCCCAAGCTTCATCGTGACCTCACGCTTGTCGCCGTAGCGGACGATCGACAGCTTGACATCCGTGTCGGGATGCAGCTCGGCGATCTTGCGGGCGAGGTCGCGCGAGTCGTCGATCTTCTCGCCGTTCACTTCGACGATCACATCGCCGGCCTTGAGGTCCTCCTTGGCCGCGGGACCATCCTCAGTCACCTTGGTGATCATGGCGCCCTTGGCTTCTTTCATGCCGATCGAGTCGGCGATGTCGTCGCTCACATTCTGAATGACGACACCGAGCCAGCCGCGATCGACGCTGCCATGGCTCTGCAACTCGGTGACAACCTCCTTGACCAGCGCGGCCGGGACGGCGAACGCGATGCCGACATTGCCGCCGGAGGGCGAGAAGATGGCGGTGTTCATGCCGACCACGTTGCCATCGAGATCAAACGACGGGCCGCCGGAATTGCCCCGGTTCACCGCCGCGTCGATCTGCAGATAGTCGTAAGGCCCGGAGCCGATGTCGCGGTTATGCGCCGAGATGATGCCGGCCGTCACCGTACCGCCCAGGCCAAACGGATTGCCGACGGCGAGCACCCAGTCGCCCACCCGCGGATCCTTGTTGGAGAAGTCGACGTGGGGAAAAGTCTTGCCCGGCGCATTGACCTTGATGAGCGCCACATCGGTGCGCGGATCGGTGCCGATGACCTTGGCGGGGAACTTTTCGCCGTCTTCCATTGTCACCGTGATGTCTTCGGCGTCCTCGACCACGTGGTTGTTGGTCACGACCAAGCCATCGGGCGAGATGAAGAAACCGGAGCCTTGCGCGAGGCTAGGCGTCGGCTTGGTCGGCGCCTGCGGCATGCCTTTGCGGAACTGCTTGAAGAAGTCGTAAAGCGGGTTGTCCTCCGGCAGATCGGGCATGCCGGGGATCGGCGAATCGTTGTCGGCGACCTTGGCGTCACCCTTGACGTTGATGCTCACCACCGCCGGGCTCACCTTCGCCACAAGATCGGCAAAGCTCACCGGCGCCTGCCCCATCGGCAACTGAATCGTCTGTTGGGGGGTAGCCGTCTCGGCGGCGGCGAAGGGCACGCCATTGCCGAGCGTCAGCCCTAATGCGCCCGTCGCGATCAGGGCGGCAGCCGCGAGGAGCGCGGCCTTGCGGGTCGTCTTCCGCGCGGGGCTCTCGGTCACGGCAGAGCTCTGGTCAAGTTTCATGAGTCACCTCTCTCCTGAAGAAAACTGTCCGAAGATAGCCTTGCGTCGACCATGGAGCGAGGCATCTGAGTTCAAGATATAGGCGTTCCCCGATTACGCCGCTGTTTCGGCGGCATTAAATTTCAGTAAGGTTCCTGGGGAAAAATGGCCGGAGCCGGGTCTTCCGGTCTCCCTCTGCCCGACGGCCGCGCCTCAGCCTTGGTCCAATAGGCGCTTCAACCGGCGCTCTTCGTTAACGCTGAGCTTCGGCGAGGCCTGGGAGGCTGACTGGCGCCGCCGATAAGCGAGCCAGACCAGCAGCAACGCCGCCGCGAACACCGCCGGCGTCGCCAGCCAAAGCAGCACTGTGTGCGGGTTGAACTTCGGCTTGAGCAGCACGAATTCGCCGTAACGCGCCACGATGAAGTCGACCACCTGTTGGTCGCTGTCACCTTGCTTCAGCCTCTCCCGCACCAACAGCCGCAAGTCCTTGGCCAACGGCGCGTCGGAATCGTCGATCGACTGGTTCTGGCAAACCAGACAGCGCAACCCTTCCGAGATCGCGCGGGCGCGCGCCTCAAGCACAGGATCCTGAAGCACTTCGTCGGGCTGGACCGCGCGAGCCCCGCTCGCAAGCAGCATGCAGAGCGTGAACGCCAGGAAAACAGAGTGGGCAATTTTGCGGGTGGCCATGAAGATCATTTGCTGGCGGCAGCTTGCGCCGCCTTCGCCTGCGCCCGCTTCGGCGCGCCAACCCGCAAGCGCCGGTCCGACAGCGACACCGCGCCGCCGAAGAACATCACCAGCGCGCCGAGCCAGATGAGGCGCACCAGCGGATTGAAATAGAGACGAACGCTGTAGGCGCCGTCCTTCAGCTGATCGCCGAGCACGGCATAGAGATCGCCGCGCCAGCCCACATGGATGCCGGCCTCGGTGGTGCTGCTCCGCTCGACATTGAACTCGCGCTTCGACGGCGTGAGCTCGGTGACAGGCTTGCCGCCGCGCGTCACCTCGAACAGAGCGACCCGCTCGCGGTAATTCGGTCCTTGGCGCGGTGCGACGCCCTTGAAGGCGAGCGTGTAACCGGCGATGTCGGCGGTCTCGCCGGGCTTCATCGCCAGGATCGCTTCCGACCGCCACGCCGTCGTGGCGACGATACCGATCACCGCCAGTCCAAGACCGGAATGAGCCAGCGCGGATCCGTAGGCCGCGCGCGGCAGATTGCGCAGTCGACGCGACGCCTCTGACGGCGCGCTTTGAAAAAGCTTCACTCGGTAAGCGATCTCGGTGAGCGCGCCCATGATCAGCCAGATGCCGAGACCGATGCCGAGCGGCGCAAGCCAAGGGCCACGCTGGTTGAAGGCAAGCAGCAGGACCACGGCGGCAAGCGCGACGCAGAGAGCCGCCGTGAGGCGCTGCGCGGCGGCAAGCAAATCGCCTCGCTTCCATGCCAGCAGCGGCCCGAACGGCACGGCGATCAACAGCGGCACGATCAGCGGCGCGAAGGTGAGATTGAAGAAAGGCGGTCCGACCGAGATCTTGTCGCCGGTCAGCGCCTCGAGCGCGAGCGGATAGAGCGTGCCGACGAACACGGCGGCGCAAGCCGTGGTGAGCAGGAGGTTGTTGAGGACCAGCGCCCCTTCGCGGCTGATCGGCGCGAACAGGCCGCCTTGCTGCAACAGCGGCGCGCGCCAGGCGAACAATGTCAGCGCCCCGCCGATGAACACGCCCATGATGGCGAGGATAAAAACGCCACGCGCGGGATCGACGGCGAAGGCATGCACCGAGGTGAGCACGCCGGAGCGCACCAGGAAGGTTCCCATCAGCGACAGCGAGAAGGTGATGATCGCAAGCAGGATGGTCCACACCTTCAACGCGTCGCGCTTCTCCATGACGAGGGCGGAATGGAGCAGCGCCGTGCCGGCGAGCCAAGGCATGAAGGAGGCGTTCTCGACCGGGTCCCAGAACCAGAACCCGCCCCAGCCGAGCTCGTAATAGGCCCACCATGATCCCATGGCGATGCCGAGCGTGAGGCACATCCAGGCGGCGAGCGTCCAAGGCCTAACCCAGCGCGCCCAGGCGGCGTCAATGCGGCCTTCGATCAACGCGGCGACCGCGAAGGAGAAGGCCATCGAGAAGCCGACATAGCCGGTATAGAGAAAGGGAGGATGGAAGGCGAGCGCGGGGTCTTGCAGCACCGGATTCAGCCCCTGCCCATCGAAGGGAGCTGGCGACAGCCGCGTGAAGGGATTCGACGTGGTGATAATGAAGAGCAGAAAGGCCGCGCCGATCGACCCCTGCACGGCAAGCACATTCGCTTTGAGCTGGCGCGGCAGGTTCGAGCCGAAGGTCGCCACCGCCGCGCCGAACAGGGTGAGGATCAGCACCCACAAGATCATCGAGCCTTCGTGGTTTCCCCACACGCCCGAGATCTTGTAGAGCAGCGGCTTCGACGAATGCGAATTGCGCCAGACATTCTCGACCGAGAAGTCGGAAGTGACGTAGGCCGTCATCAGCGCGACGAAGGCGGTCGCCACCAGCACGAACTGCATTTGCGCGGCCGGAGCGGCGACGGCGGCCAGCTGCGGGTCACGGAAGCGCGCGGCAAGCAGCGGCAGCAAAGTCTGCACGATGGCGACGCCAAGCGCGAGGATCAGCGCGTAATGACCGGTCTCAGCAATCATCTCCCGTTCCGATCCCGCGCTCTAATTCACCTTGCCGGCCTCGCCGCCCTCGCGCCACAGGCCTTCGGCTTTCAGCTTCTTGGCCACTTCCGGCGGCATGTAATTCTCGTCGTGCTTGGCGAGCACGCTGTCGGCATGAAAGACGCCATCAGGCTCAAGCGTTCCCTCGGCCACCACGCCTTGCCCCTCGCGGAACAGATCGGGGAGCACGCCCGTATAAGTCACCGGCAAGGTCTTCGCCTTGTCGGTGACGACGAAGCGAATGGTGGTCCCCTCACCGCGCACGACGCTACCGGTCTCGACCAGTCCGCCGAGTCTGAAGCGCTGGCCCGGTGCGACCTGCATATCCGTCACCTCGCTCGGGCTGTAGAAGAAGACGATCGAATCGCGCATGGCGAACAGTACGAGCCCAACGGCCACGCCAAGCACGGCCAGGCAGCCGCCGATCAGAATGCCCCTTCGCTGCTTGCGCGTCATGACTTCAATCCAAGCTCGGCCGCTAGTTGATCCAGTTGCTGCAACGCCTGCGTATTGCCACTGAATTCGGCTTTGGCGCGCTCAAGCGCCTTCGCCGCATCGTCCTTCCGGTCGAGCACGCTATAGGCCCGCACGAGCTTGAGCCAGCCGGAAAGATCGCTGCCGTCTTGCTCGAGCTTGGTGGCGAGACGCTGCACCATGGTTTCGATCATCGCCTGCCGATCGGCGGGAGTCATGTTCTGAGCGGCGGCGACGTCGGAAGCGGTCGGGCCTTTCTCGCTCTGCGGACCCGACTCTTGTGATGGAGCGTCTTCGGCCTCGGCCACCGGCTTGCCCGCGAGATGCGCTTCGTCGGTGGCGATCTTCTTTTCGACCATCTCACGCCAGGGCGCATCCTCCGGCGCCTTGTCGAGCAGCGCGCGCCAATCCTCGATCGCCGATTGAAATTGCCCGTCCTGCTCCTTGGCAATGGCGAGCAGGATGCGCGGCTCGAGCAATGACGGATCGAGCTCGACCGCGCGCCCAAGCGCGCCCCTCGCCTCTTCCGTCACCACCCCGTTATTCGCGAGCACCAGGGCTTGGCCCTGCCCCGATAGCCGCTTCGCCGATTCTCCCAGCAGCCTGATTGCCTGAGCGTAGGCGTCCGCTGCATCGCTGTAGTGCTGCCAGCCCATATAAACCGGGGCGATTGCGTCCCACCCCTCGCCCTCCTCGGGGTGCTCCCTGAGCCGCGCTTCGGCGCGGGCGACGAGCGCTTCGAGATTCTGGTTGTTCGAAGGATCTTGCAGGCGCGCGACAAGCGGCTGGTCCGGCAGCTTGGGAGAACCGTAAGCGAGATAGAGGCCGAGCGCGAGCAGCGGCAACGCGACCGCCACGGCGATGGTCGCCGCCCTGGCGTGGCCCGTGTCGCTTGAAATCTGCCCGGACGCCTTGGCCTTGCTGTCGGCAGCGAGCAGGCGGCGCGCGACCTCGACCCGCGCGGCCTCGGCCTCCTCCTCGCCGATCAGGCCGCGCGCGCGATCCGACTCGATCTCGCCGAGTTGATCGCGATAAACCGCAGCGTCCAAGGCCTCGGGCCTTTGCTCGTTGGTCCGCACGCCGGCAAGCGGGCGCAACAGGACGAGCAGCACGATCGCCGTGAGGCAGGCGAGGATGATCCAAAGCAGCACTGGGAAGCCTAGCCTCCGGATGTCGACAGAGGGTTAGGCATAGGGAAAGGCGTGGGGAGGGGCAAGGGCGGGCAAGGTCGCGGAGATTAATTCCGCGCAATCTCGACGATAGCCTTGGATGGCGTTAGCCGACGGTGCGCCAGGTGCCGTCAGGCTGACGGCAGGCGGTGCCGCGCGCGGTCTGCGGCTCACCGCTAATATAGATGGTGTGGGTGTAGGACCGGCAATATTGGCCGTTTTGCTGGTAGTACTTGCCCGGCACGATCTGGCCGCGATGCTGGGATTGCGGATTGCTCCAGGGTGTCGCGGAGCCGGGCTGCCCCTGCTCGAGCGCCTGATATTCCGCGGCCGCCGCCATGCGGCGATCCTCTTCGTCCAAGCCCGCCCCTATTTGGTTGCCGACGAGCCCGCCGACCACCGCGCCGATGGCCACGCCGGGAATCCGGTTGTTGCGGCCGCCGATTGCGGCACCCGCCGCGCCGCCCGCAACCGCGCCGACAATGGTGCCGGTACCCTGCTTGTTGCCGGGTCCGCACGCGGCAACCGCCGCCGGCAACATGAACATCGCAATGATGGGTGCCAGTCTCATCCGCTTCCCCCTTCGGGCCCGAAACCCGCCCGGTCGGCCCTGGCAAGCGACTATGGTGAGTTTAATCGTGCCACCGTGATCTTAACAAACAACAATTCTGGCTAAATTTGGTTGCGGGAGGGGAAAAATGGCGAAAATCAAGCCGCTGGCAGCTCGAGCCTCGCCCGCAAACCGCCTTCCGGCGAAGGTTCGAGCGCAAAACGCCCCTTATAGAGATGTGCCAACTCCGCCACGATCGACAGCCCAAGTCCTGAGCCCGGCTTACTCTCGTCAAGACGCTGGCCGCGCTTCACGACTCGCGCCCGCTCGGCCTTGGTCAACCCGGGCCCGTCGTCATCGACGATCACGACAAAGCGCTTGCCGCCGTCTGCTCGCTGCGCCTCGGCCTTCACCCGCGAGTTTGCCCATTTGCAGGCATTGTCGAGCAGATTGCCGACCATCTCCTCGAAATCCTGTTTCTCGCCTTGGAACTTCAATCCCGGGATCGAGGCCACGTCGACATCGAGGCCGCGCTCTTCATAGATGCGGTCGAGCGTCCGCTTCAACGCCTGCAGCACTTGATCCACGTCGGTGATGTCACCAATCACGCTCGATCGCGCCGCGACCCGGGCCCGGTCCAGATGGTGGGTGATATGCGTGCGCATGATCTCGGCCTGTTCGACCACCTTGCTGGCCAACGGCCCTTCTTGCGTTCGCGCTTCGTTGGAGATGACGCTGAGTGGCGTTTTGAGCGCATGCGCGAGATTGCCGACATGCGTGCGGGCGCGATCGACGATCTCGCGATTGGATTGGATCAGGGCATTCAGCTCCTGCTGCAACGGCCTGATCTCCTCCGGCTGGTCGCCTTCCAGGCGCTCGGCCTCGCCAGAGCGGATCTGCGCCAGGTTCTGCCGCATCGCCCGCAAGGGCGAGAGACCGAAGCGCACCTGGAAGAAGGTCGCCAACACGAGGCCGAAACCGAGCACGGCAAGTGCGGCGATCAGCATGGTGGTGAATTCGGAGAGGTCGCGGTCGATCTCCCTGGCGTCACCGGCGATGGCATAGGAATAAGGCGTGGAGAGCGGGCCGGCGAGCTTGATCTCGCGTTCGACAACGCGCAGCCGCTGCCCTTCCGGACCCGGGGCATATGCGCGGCGCGTCAGGCTCTTGTCGGGGGGAACGTCACTCTGGCTCGGCAGCGTGACCTGCTGATCAAGCAGGGAATCGGAGACGAATTCGGGGCGCGTGGCCCCGTCGAGCGGCTTGATCTGCCAGTACCAGCCGGAGAAAGGGATGCCGAACACGGGCTCGCCGAGATTGGTGGGCTCTTTCGGCGCGGTGGCGCCGCCTTGCGTGGTCGAGGCGACGAGGCTGGTGAGATAGACATTGAGACGCGCGTCGAAATTCCTCTCGACGGCGTGGCGGTAGAGCGAGATGAGAATGAAGGCGGTGACCGGCAGGACCACGAGGGTCCACGCCGCGGCCGAGGCGAACAGTCTGAACGCGAGGGAATTAAGCCTCATCGTTCTCGTCCGAGAGGCGGTAGCCGAGCCCGCGGACAGTCTTGATGAGATCGATGGGAAGCTTCTTGCGCAAGCGCCCGATGAACACCTCGACAGTATTGGAGTCGCGGTCGAAATCCTGCTCGTAAAGATGCTCGATCAGCTCGGTGCGGGAAACGACGCGCTCCCGGTGCAGCATGAGATAAGCGAGCACGCGATATTCGTGCGAGGTGAGCTTGACGGCCTGGCCGTCCACCGTCACCCGCGAGGACTTGGTGTCGAGGCGGAGCGGTCCGCATTCCATCTCGTTGCTGGCATGCCCGGCGGCACGGCGGAGAAGCGCGCGGATCCGCGCCAGCACTTCCTCCATATGGAAGGGCTTGGCCACGTAGTCGTCGGCGCCGGCATCCATGCCGGCCACCTTGTCACTCCAGCGCTCGCGCGCCGTCAGGATCAGCACCGGCATCTTGCGCTGATCCCGCCGCCACTGCTCGAGCACGCTCAACCCGTCCTTCTTGGGGAGACCGAGATCGAGCACGATGGCGTCGTAGGGCTCGGTATCGCCGAGAAAATGCCCCTCCTCGCCGTCGAACGCGGTGTCAACGGCGTAGCCCGCATCACTCAGCGCGGTGACGAGCTGCCGGTTCAAGTCGGGATCGTCCTCGACGACGAGAAGTCGCAAACCGCTAACCCTCCCTGTCGTGCATAGGCTTTCGTTCTCCTAGAACTGCCCGGTCAGAGCGTCAACGGTGAGGTTGGTTACCTCGCCGGTCGGCCCCAGCACGACGAGCTTATAAACGAATCGGCCGCCGACGTTGCACAGCGACTGATTGACGATCTTGCCGCCCGTCTTCTTCTGCACCTTCTGATAGATGACGCTGGCAGGAACCAGACCGTTCTGTGCGATGATCGGGCCGGCTTTGCTCCATTCGACGCAACCCTGCTGTGCCGTTGCGCCGCCGATCGAGAAGATGACGGCGACGAAAGCTGCAATGATTGCCGGCTTGAGCGCCCGCCACATGGTTCAATCCCGTTATCCTTACGCGCCGGACCCTAGGGGAGAACGCATGAATGTCGCATGAACGCTCAACGCCCTGCCATCATTTTGCTTTCGCTTTAGGGGCTTCAGCCTGGGCGGCATCGACCTTGACGCCCAGCGCCGCGAGACCGAGCCCGCCGAAGATGATCGGCGCCTTGGTGACGAGATCTGCCAGGGTGGTGTCGCCGATCGCCCAGCTCGCCACCGCCGAGAGCGCCGTGACCAGTCCGAGAATCTGTGTGCGATAGCCCTTGGCGAAGCCGCCGGTGAAGATCCAAGCGATATTGTTCATTCACTTTCTCCTTTCGTGGGATGGAATTGAAAATCGTCGATCACGCCGGACACGGTTAGCGGTGCAAGGCCTCGTTGGCGATCTCCTCGACCGTCTTGTCCTTGCTCCGATCGATCTTGGCAGCGACTGTCGCCAGACCGAAGCCGCCGGCGATCAGCGCCCAATTCTCGCCAATCGCGTGCCCGAGTGAGATCAGCGAGCGGTCACCGACCGCCCAAAGTGCGAAGGCGTTGATGAGCCCGCCGAGCCCCGTGGCGATGCCGATAACCTGCGAACGATAGCCTTTGAGGAATCCGCCCTGGATCAGCCAAAGAAGTTTGGACATCTGCGTTATCCCTGCGGGAGCTCTTCCGGCCAGCGCAGTCCGAGCACGAGCGATTTGCGGTAGGTCGCGAAGCCGACTTTGTCCGACTGGTTGCCGCCGAGACAGACATAGAGCCCGTTCTCTTCGCGGTCGAAGAACGTGACGTGGCCCTGCCAGCCTTTGCCGCGCTTCACCACCACGACGCAGCCTTGTCGCGGCGCTGCGAGCCTCACGCCCCAATCGAGATAAGAGCGCGCCGCGAGCGAGCCTGACGGCTTGACGTTCGCGCGCGCAAGCATGGCGCCGACGAAGGCCGCGCACCACGGCACGCTGTCATGCTTCACCTCGGGATGGCCCGCATCCTTATAGTAGGCGCGAACAACGGCGCTGTCGGCCGCGCCCGGCACTTCCTTCACGCCACGCTCGCCGAGCGCAAGCGCGTGCCACGCGGGCAGCGTCATCCTCACCTCCAACGAAAAAGGCCGCCTTCAGGGCGGCCATGCGATTTCCGTTTGCGATTTGATTTGCTAGTCGAAGCGCATCGCGCGCCGCTGCTGCACCAGCTTCATCACGACCAGCACCAGCGAGCCCAAGCCGGTAAGCAGGCCGACGCTCAACGTCGCGACCTGAAGCCAAGGCGCCCACGCGGCGGGATCGACGGACATTGCGGTCGCGATCGAGATGCCGGCGCCCGCGCCACCCGCGGCAGCGGCCTGTCCCGCGCTCAGTTTTTCGACCGCGTGATACATGGAGGTAAGGGCTCCATCCGTTCCCAACCGATGTCTTTGCTGCCCATGCTCCTGACCCACCTCGCCGATGGCCACGCTCCGCTGGTCCCGCTTTGGGATCGCCGTGTAACCATTAGGGGGTACTTGGGTTGACCTGCGGGTTGCGCCGGGGGGACACTTCCCGCGCCTGCCGCGTCCGGAGGACGTTAAGATTTACGACAGCCGGCCGAAGCGGAGCCCATTAGGCCGCCGCAACTTTCTCAAGCGGGCGACGCTTGCCGGCGCGGCCACGCTTGCGCCGTCGCTGGCGCAAGCCGGCGCATCGGAGCCCGAGCCGCAACCTCTCGTTAATCCCGCCAAGCCTATGCCCGATAGCGTGACGGCCGATGAGATCAAGACTTTGCTGAAGCTCGAGCCGAACGCCACCTGCGGCTTCGTGCGCGAGACCTTTACCAGCAACCTGAACATCGCGCCGGGCGGCTTGCCAGCGCCGTTCGAGGACGGGCGTCCGTTGGGCTCGGCGCTCTATTTCATGGTGACGCCCGAAGCGCCAGTGAAGCTGCACCGCATCAAGAACGAGCAGCTCTATCACTATTATCTCGGCGACCCGATCGAGGTGCTGTTGCTGCGCGAGAACGGCGACAGCGAACTGGTGGTCGTCGGCCCGAACATCGTCGGCGGCCACATGCTCCAGCTCTATATTCCGGGCAACACGTTCCACACCGCGCGCGTCACCGGCAAGCGCCGCTGGTTTCTCGGCGCCAGCACCCAATGGCCTGGCGTCGTCCCATCTGAAGATGTCGAACTCGGCGATGCCGAACAGCTCGCGGCGAAATATCCGGAAGCCTCAGCCGACATCCGCAAATTCCCGGTGTCGGCGGAGAAGTAGGATCACCTAAACCGGCTCTTGCCGTCGTTCTCAAAGTCAAGTCGCGCGGCAACTTGCTTCCGCAACGTCACCCGATCCCTGGTCGAGACGCCGAGCAGCTCGGCGGTGCGCCAAACCAGATTGGATTCGAATTCGTGTATGATGCCGTCGGCCATCACCACTTCCCACAGCATCTCGACGATGCGCTTGCGGCCGTCCTGGTCGAGCTCGCGGCAGAGAATGCTGGTGAAGCCGTAAAGGTCGACGGATTCGGCTTCCTCAACACTCGCTTCCTGCACCAGCCGGCGCACCTCTTCGCCGTCAAGCTCGAAGCGCTCCTGCAACAGCGCTTTCAGCGTCCGCCGCTCGGACGAATCGACATGGCCGTCGATGGCCGAAGCGCGCACCAATAGAGCGGCGGCGGCCATCCGCAACTCGTCCTCGTGAAAATTCCGCACCGGCTTGTCGTTGCCGGCGACACGCTCGACGAGATCCTTAAGCCTGGTCCAGACGGTCATTGAGGCCCTCTGCCGCGTTGGCGAAGAGCATCATATAGCGCAGCCAGAGGCGCTTGCGCGACCCCTGGCTGGGGATAAGCCTGGCAATGCCTTGAAAAACCTAGGCCGCGACCGCCTGGGCCGGCTCGGTGACGCCGCGATAGCGCACGATGCCGTGGAAGGTGTCGCCGTCCGGATCGAGCCGCGCCTCGGAGAATTCGTGGCGCAGGTTGACGAGATGATGGTCGGCAAGCATCAGCGGTTGATCGTGCAGCACGGCCCTGATCGCCTCGAGGATCTCAAGCACCTGCTTCTTGCCGCCTGAGCGCGACCAGACATGCAGCGTGAGATCGTGCTCGGCGCCATCCTCGGTGCCGGTGCTCCAATCGCGGACCCCGCTTTGGCCGAGGGTGATGAAGGGATAAGGCGCGGCTTGCGGCGCATCGTCATAAACCCGCACGCCGCCGAGCAGCGTGGTCAGATCCAAGGAGCCGGCGAGCGCCTGATAGACGCCTCGCTGTAGGGCCCAACTCGCAACTTCCGCCATATCAGGTCTCCGGTAAACGGTTGTTAACCAAACATATGGGGTGCCGCTCCGCGGCTTGCAAACTCCGGCCAAATCACCAAAACGCGATCAGTCGCTGCCGCGTTGCGCCCTGAAAGCGCTTGAGATCAGCTTGCGGAGTTCATGTTTAACGTCCGGTAAACGGGCCGCCGTCCGCGCCGAAATCTTCTTGACGGCTAAGCGTGCCGCCTCACATCCCCTCGACTTCGGGCGTACAGTTCGGGCTGTAGCTCCACTGGCCCCTCACATCTTCCGGCTTCTTGCAGGGTAGCGCCTCCTCGGGCGGCGGCGGCTCGACCGCGGCGCCGAGCGGCTCGATGCACAGCACGTGTCCGGTCACCGGATTGACCTCGGCCTTGATGCATGCGGGCTTCGCCGGCTGCTCGGCAGGAGCGGCCGGGACCGCGCCGGCGGCAAGCACGACGACCGCGGACATGAGACCGGCCGACACAATCATCGTCATGCGCAACATAGCGTTCTCCGTTACTGGGGCTTCGGATGACACGGCACCGCCGCGAGGAAGCATTTGCTGTAGAGGCCCTGCTTGACGCACTCCCATTTCACGTCCTTGGCGGTGGCGAGCTCGGCGTCGGGATAGACGGCCTTGGCCTTGGCGAGCCAATCGTCCTTGGCCGCCTGCTCGGACGCATCCTGCGAATCCTTGAAGCCGGGTCCGCTGCCGACCAGCGGTTTATCGTGACACTCGAAGCCCGGCTTGACCGACTCGGGCGGCGGCGTCCCCGTGGCCGCGGGCTGATCGGCGGCGAACGCGGGCGCCAGCATCGCCGCCATGGCGATCGTGCCGACAAGGACGCGACGGAGCATTACAGCCTTGAACATTGGACCTCCCCCAATGGCTCTTGATAATGGCCTCGACCGGGAAACATTAGCATAGAGGATTGCGGAGTCCGCATGTGCCAAGGGCCCGCTTGGATAGCGGGCCCTTGCAAGCGCGGCAGGCTATCCGCCGCGACTACTCTTAGTCCGGCGCTTTAGCCTTTGTGCTCGCTCTTATAGAACGACTCGGCCTTGGACAGATTGGCGTCGGGGTTCTTCATGAAGTCGGCCTTGGCCTCCGGGCTGCTGAAGCAATAGGTCTGGCCCTTGATCGTCGTGTTGACGGAGCAGTCCGTCTTGACGTCCTTGTGATTGGCCAGACCCCAGCTGCACATATTGTCGAACTGGCCGGTGGCGGCCATGGCCGAGGTGGCGAGACCGAGCGCAAAGACGCCGGCGAGCGCGGAAACGATTGTGGTCCTCATGGGAACATCTCCTGGTTTGGGGGGTTCGCCCATTGTTGGGCAATGGGGCAACCCCTCGCTGGAGACGATGGTTCCTCTGGGGCGACGTTTCGCCGCGCGTGCCTAACCCACGCGTCACTGATAGGGCTTGCGGATCATCCAGGACTGGGCCGGCGTCTTGGTGCAGGCGGATGCGAGCACGGCGGCGACGTCGGGCGAGTTCGGTCCCGGATTGTCGAGACAGCGGGGATAAAGCCGCATGTCCTCGTTGATCAGGGAAATGCGATCGTTCCACTTGAGCGTGTCCTTGGTCAAATCGGCGAATTTCGCCTCGAGATCCGCGACCTTCTGATTGAGACAGACGACCTTCTCGTCGGCGCTGCCTTGGCTACAGTCGGCGGCAAGCGCCGGGGCGGCCGCGCAGAGAGCGGTGACGCCCATGAACATTGCAACGAAACTGATGCGATTTCGCATCCGGCGTGTCCTCCTGGTTGAGTGCGGGCTTGCGCGCCAGTCTATGCCAATGAAGGAGGTTAGGGGATAAACTTGCCGGTTGCCGCTCCCCTCACGTCATCGTGAAACCACAGATGGTCTCGAGCTTTCCGATCCCATGACAGACGCATCGCCGTTCGCCTCCGCGGTGACGAGGCAGCTCTTAAGCCGCACACTGTTCTATCTCCTGTTCGTCGGCGGGCTGCTGTTCGTCTCGGCCGGCACGCTCGATTGGCCGGCGGCGTGGATTTATCTGGCTTTGACCGCGATCATCAGCATCGGCGGCGGGCTATGGCTCGCCCGCCATGACCCGGCGCTGCTGGCCGAGCGCCTGAAGCCGATGATTCAGCGCGACCAGAAGCCCTGGGACAGGCTGTTCATGACCATCATGCTGGCGCTGTGGTGCGGCTGGCTCGTGCTGATGGGGCTCGACGCCGGGCGCTTCCATTGGTCGCGTGTGCCGCTTAGCGGGCAAATCCTCGGCGTCGGGCTGATCGCGGTCGGCTCCTATCTCGTCTGGCTGACCTTCAGGGAGAACAGCTATGCCGCGCCGGTGGTCAAGATCCAGAAGGAGCGCGGGCACCGGGTGGTGAGCACGGGGCCGTACGCTTATGTGCGCCATCCGATGTATGCCGGCGCGCTTGGTTTCCTGCTCGGCGCGCCGCTTCTGCTCGGCTCCTGGTGGGGTCTGGCGGCAGCGCTGCTGCTCGTCTTCGCCATGGGCTTCCGCGCCGTGCTCGAGGAGCGCGCGCTCACGGCCGAGCTCGAAGGCTACGCGGATTACGCCGCGCGCGTCCGCTACCGGCTGGTTCCGTATCTTTGGTAGATCGGCCTCCCGAGGTCGTTACCGACGCGCAAGTCGCTCTTCATTTTTCGGCCTTAACTTCCAAGCAATGGAGTGGGACCGGAGGTCCAAGCCGGCCGGTAAGGACTCGCCACGCCGGCCATGAATTGGCGATACTGGCCGAGAAGAAGAGGTCGGGGTTCGGCAATGTCGAGGGTGAAGCTGGCGGCGCTCGCCATAGGCCTGCTCGGGCTGCAGCTTTCGGCTTGCAGCGTTTCCCAGCCGGCGCCCAAGGACTTCGTCCTGGTCAACCCGCACGCCGCTGAGGACGCCCCGCCGCCGGACACCAACCCTCCCGGCAACTGGTCGAAAATCGGCAAGGCAAAGGGACACAAGCCGAAGGCAGGCAAAGAGAACGGAACCGACGGCGGCCACCAGCTCGAAGCCATGGAGGCCGCTTGCAAGGCGGAGGCCGAGAATAAGGGCACCGCCTCGATGCTCGCCATCTTTGCGCGGCTGCGCAAAGGTTCGGCCGATCAGGATTACATCGACTGCATGAAGGAACATGGCTACGAGGTCAAACCGTGACCCGAACCGCGCCGCAGACCGCTGCAACCCTCTATAAAAGGCCGCAATCCCGGTGTAGTTTGCAGCCTGAAACCCGTCCACGGTCGATTGGGGGATGCCAGTCTACCGGGGCGGATTCGCACGCGAGAGGTCGGGGCAAAAGTGCGGGATTTCCTTCAAGGTAATCGCCGGGCCAAGCTGATCGATTGGCTGAAGATCGATTCTTGGATCAATTCCGGGCTCTATACCACTTGGATCGGCTTCCGCGACTGGTGGGCCGGCTATTCGTCCTTTTTCGGCCGTTTCGAGGTCAAGGGCATCGTTCGCGCGCTCAACGAGCTTGCCTGCGAAGGCATGACGCTCAGCGTAGGCGGGTTGCTGGTGCTCGCCACTTTCGCGCTGCCTGCCTTCGAGATCGCTCAAGGCAAGATGAACCTCTCCGACGAATACAGCGTCACCTTCCTCGACCGCTACGGCAACGAGATCGGCAAGCGCGGCCTGTTGCGCGACGACTCGGTGCCGCTCGATGAAATTCCCGACGTGATGATCAAGGCGACGCTCGCCACCGAGGATCGGCGCTTCTTCGAGCATTTCGGCGTGGACGTCATGGGGACGTTCAGAGCACTCGCCGCCAACGCCCGGCATGACACGGTGGTGCAAGGCGGTAGCTCGCTCACCCAACAGCTCGCCAAGAACATGTTCCTGTCGCCGGAGCGCTCGCTGAGCCGCAAGATCAAAGAGGCGATCATCGCCGTCTATCTGGAGAATCACTACACCAAGCCGGAAATCCTCAAGCTCTATTTCGATCGCGCCTATCTCGGCGGCGGCTCCTACGGCGTCGAGGCGGCGGCCCAATATTATTTCAACAAGTCGATCCGCGAGGTGAACCTGTCGGAGGCGGCCATGCTCGCCGGCATGTTCAAGGCGCCGACCCGCTATGCGCCGCACGTCAACCTCGCCGCCTCGCGCGCCCGCGCCAACGAGGTTCTGAGCAACATGGTCGAGGCCGGGTTCATGAGCGAGGGGCAGGTCTATGGCGCCCGCATGAACCCAGCCAAGATCGTCGAGCGCGGCGACTCCAACACGCCGGACTACTTTCTCGACTGGGCGTTCGAAGAGGTCCAGCGGCTGATGCGCGGCAAGGAAGACCACATCGTCGTCGCCCGCACCACCGTCGATCCGGGCTTGCAGAAAATGGCTGAGCAATCCCTGGAGGGAACCATCGCCCAATCGGGCCGCGCCCGCCATTTCGAGCAAGGAGCGATGATCGTCATGGAACATGACGGGGCCGTGCGCGCTCTGGTCGGCGGCAAGGACTACGGCGAAAGTCAATTCAACCGTGCCACGCACGCTTATCGCCAGCCCGGCTCCTCGTTCAAGCCTTACGTCTATCTCACCGCGTTCGAGACGGGAAAATACACGCCGAACACCGTCGTGAGCGGCGGCGGTGCCGCGTGCGGTCACTGGGCGCCAAAGAATTACTCGGCCGGCGAGAGCAACACCATGGCCCTCCACGATGCGCTTGCCCACTCGATCAATACGATCGCGGTGAAGGTCTCGCTCGATGTGGGTCGCGAGAAAGTCCTTGAAACCCTGAAGAAGCTTGGCATTACGCGCCTGAAGAAAACCTGCTCGCTCGCGCTTGGCGACCAGGGGCTGACGCCGCTCGAGCACGTCACGAACTATGCCGTCTTCGCTTCCGGCGGGCTCGAGGTTCATTCCTACGCCATCGAAGAAATCCGCGCGCTGGCGAGCGGTGAGATGCTCTACAATCACGATCGTGACGAGCCGCCCCGCAAGCAGATCTTCTCCCGCCACTCGGTCGAAATGTTGAACACGATGATGCAGCAGGTCGTGACGGCGGGAACCGCGCGAGCGGCGCAACTGGATTTCACTTATTCAATCGGCAAGACGGGCACCAGTTCGAACTTCCGCGATGCCTGGTTCATGGGGATTACCGGCCAATACGTGGCCGGCGTTTGGCTCGGCAACGATGACTTCACGCCGATGGCACGCGTCACGGGGGGAAGCTTCCCGGCCCAGACCTGGAAGGCCTTCATGGTGCAGGCCCACGATACCGACAACATCGCGCAAATTCCTGGGATCGCCGTCCATCCCGTGCAGGCCGCCGAACAAGCCCGCCTCGCCGCTGTCGCGGCCCAGAACCCGGCCGCCGCCGCCGATGCAACTCCCGCTACCGCACCCGAGAGCGTCAAGGACATGGCTTCCTCGACGCGCCAGGTTCTCGAGAAACTCAGTGCCATGCTGAAGGACGCTCGCCCGCTGAAGCCGAGCGATGCAAGGCCGGATCGCGCCGATGCAGTCCCTGCCGCGGACGCTCCGCCGAAGCCTAGCCTCGCCTCGGCCACCAACGCCGAAGGCGGGTCAACGCCGGGCAAGTCCGAGGCCGAGCCGCAGACCGCCCTCTCCACCGGGAGGGACGATGCCGCGGCAACTCCGCATTAGGCGTCCCATGGGTCTCGCCGTCTATCGATGGATGCCGATCGCTTGACCGCTCTGCCAAACCCGCTGCTGCTGTCCCCCTCGCACTCCGCCCCGTGGCGCGAAGAGCAGGCAACCCATTCGATGCGGTCGCTGGCCTATTTCATCGGCACATTCGTCGTCGCTCTCATGCTCGGCATCGGCTCGGCCTGGTACATGATCGAACGCGGATCGCCGCTCACAACCACCAAAGTTGGTCCCTGGGCGGGCTGGATCAGCGAGGGGAATCCAAGCGCCGATCCCTACACCGAGGCGCATGTCGCGCGCAGCGGCAGGCTTCCCCTCTCCTCGACGGTGGCGCGCTATTTCACGGCACACACCGACAGCGCCGGGCACACGCTGACCTCCGACTGCCAATATTCGATCGTGGGCTCGCCGCTCAACGCCCGCTGGTGGTCGCTCGCCGTCTATGACCAATATGGCGGGTTGATCGAGAATCCATCCGGGCGCTATAGCTTCAATGACGAGGAACTGCTGCGCCACGCCGACGGTAGCTTCCGCATCAATCTGTCGTCCAAAGCGCGCCCCGAGAATTGGCTGCCGAGCGGTGCCGTCGAACAGCCGCTAGTGCTGCTGTTACGCATCTACAGTCCGCGTGAAACTGATTCTTCCGGCATCGGCCGCATTCCCGAGGACCGTCTCCCAAAGATCGAGCGCACCGGATGCGAGTGAGAATTCCCGGCCTCTATATCGTGCTTGGGCTCGTGCTTGCGGGCCTCATCCACATCGTGGCCGTGCTCACTTTGCCCATGCTCGCCCCTCGCAATGCCCAAGCCCGGTTGGCGGCGCTCGGGCCCGCCAACACGATGATCGAACTGCCCGCGGCGTCTCCGGGTCACCAGGCCATGCCGATGATGGCGCCTGACGTCCGCTATGCCTTCTGCCGCTTCGATCTTACCAACGGACCGATCAGGCTCAGGGCCGCCATCGCCGACGAGCTTTGGCTGATCGCGCTCTATACGCCGGAGGGAGAGAACTTTTACACCGTCGCCGGCGCCGATATGAAGCGGGCACAGCTTGATCTCATCCTCGCCGCGGCCGATCAGACCGTTGAAGAGGCGGGCGTCGACGCTCCCGAATCGTCAGATGAGACACTGGTGGTCAATGCGCCCGTTACCGAGGGGATCGCGCTGATTCGCGCGCCTCTGGCTGGGGCAAGCCGTGCGGCAAGGGCCGAGAACGCGCTGAAGGCCACCTCTTGCGGGCCCTACTCAAAATCGGGCTGACCGCGGTTAGGCGTCACTTTTTCCTGCGCTGCATTCGCCTGCGAGGCGATGAGCCGGTGTGCTCCGGCATATCGATCGTTGCGCGGCGATCGATCCTCACTCCCGGAAAGATGATGATCTCGCCAAGCGATCCTTCGACGGGCCTTGCGATCCGGTTTGCCGCATCCTCGCTGCGGCGGAATTCAAGGATGGTCCCCATTTTGCCTCTCCACGGACGGCTCGCATCGTCAAGATCGCGCGCCACATCGCCTGGTCACCATTAAGACGCAGGTAAGGTTAACGAACTCCTAATCGCACCCACGTGCCGCTTCCTCACTCTTTGACCGCCGACTCACCCAGAAAATGCCGACCAGCTCTATCCTCGATCTCGATGATCCACAGGTCGGGGTCGAACTCTCGCTGCCGCGCGAGATAGCGGTTGGCCTCGGCCTCGACGACCGCTAGCGATTCGAAGCACCTTACCCATTGTCGCTCGGTATCGCTTTCGGTCGACCCGGCGGGCGCCGGGCCGTAGAGCGAGACCGTGCCGTCGAGCCTGTCGACGCAAATGAAGATGGCGCCAGCGGCCTCGTCGCCGCGCCGCACGATCACAACCGGAACGCCTTCGCTTTGGCAGCGGCGGAGATATGCCCGAACCCAGATCTCGCTCTTGATGCGCATGCGACCTCGGGCGCGGGCAGCGTGAAACTTTACTGTCCCGCGGCCAACTTCGTCAGATCGTGGCCGGTCACGCTTTTGAGCTCGCGCAATAGCTCGGGCGTGATCTTTCCCGTTTCCGCGATCTTGCGGTCGTGCTGAAACGAGGTGATGGCGCGTGTCGTCTTGCCGCCCAATGTCCCATCAACCGCGCCAGGCGCATAGCCGAGATCGGCCAGGATTTTCTGCACGGCCTTCACCTTGGCATCCTCCCCTGGCTTGGCGTCAATCGCCTGGCCGCCGCTATCGGCTTTGACCGATCCGGTCGCGCCGGCCACCGGCTGCACGCTGCCTCCAAGCAGGATATGGCGCAAGAGTTCATCCGTGGCTTGACCCGTGATCGGCAGTCCCTGCCCCTTTTCATAGGAGGAGATCGCCGCAGCCGTCCTTGCGTTCAACTGACCGTCCTCAGGCCCGACATCGTAGCCGCGCGCGGCAAGCTCACGCTGCACGGCTTTGATCAAATGATCGGCGCCGCCCTCCCCTGTCTCGGGCGTCGGCACATCGGTCCTGACCGGCGGGAGCTTCACCAGCTCAACGGGGGGACGACGCTCAGGCGCGGGAACAGGCTGCCCCGAAGCCGTGACGGCCGCGGTGCCATGCAGATCCTGCAAATAGAGCGCGTTGTAGATAATGCTTCCCGTCAGACCGACAAAGCCCAGGAAAACAAGCCGCGCTGCCACTACGCCCATCGCATTAGGTGAACTCAAAGACTGCACAGGGGCCAAGCGGCCTCGCGCCACTCCCCCTTTGGTCATCTTGGCGTCCGAAGCTAAAGAGAAGCTAAACGGACCAAAGTCCCAGCCCTGCAAACGCTTATGCCGCCGAAGCCGCTGGCTGCTCTATCGGTACCCGTTCTGATTCGCCCGTGCCTTCGAGCGGCAGGACGATCGTCGCGTTGGTGCCCCCTCCGAGGCTGCTGTTCAGCTCGAGGCGGCCGCCATGCAGCCTCGCCAAACCCTTCACCACCGAGAGGCCGAGCCCCGCCCCGTCATAGCTCCGATCGTAGGAATTATTGGCCTGCACGAATGGCTTGCCCAGCTTCGGCAGGTCCGCTTCGGCGATGCCGATGCCGTTATCGGTCACGCTGAATTCGACAGTCTCGTCGACGCGGCGCGCGGAGACGCGCACCCAGCCGCCGGGATCTGTGAACTTGATGGCGTTCGAAATCAGATTGATCAGCATCTGCTTGCAGGCGCGCTTGTCGGCCGGAAGCTCCGGAATGCCCGGCGCCACGTCCATGATCAGCGATAGGGACCTCTGCTCTGCCGTATGCCGCATCAGCTCGCAGCATGACTGGATCAGCGACGCCACGTCGAACGGCTCCTTGACGATCTTGAACTTACCGGCCTCGATCTTCGACATGTCGAGAATGTCGTTGACGACATTCAACAGATGCTCGCCACTTTCATGAATCAGCCGCGCATAGTCGCGATAGCGCGCCTCGCCGATCGCACCGAACAGTTCTCGATTCAAGATCTCGGAGAAGCCGATCACGGCGTTGAGGGGCGTCCGCAGCTCATGGCTCATATTGGCGAGGAACTGCGTCTTGGCTCGGCTTGCGCTCTCGGCCTCGTCGCGCGTACGCAAGACTTCCGCTTCCTGCGCCTTGCGATCCGAGATGTCGCGCGTCACGGCGACGATGCCGGGCCGGTCGAGCGCGGTATCCTCGGCGCGCAAAGGCCGGCAGCGCATCTCGACCCACACATAGCGTGCGGGCTCGATGCCGCCAGCGCGGCGAATCCTGAATTCAACGGCGATGGGCTCATTGTTGACGAACGAGCGCGACAGCGCCGTGAGATAGGCCGGACGGTCGGCGACATGCACGCGCTCGAACAGGCCGTCGCCGGCGATCTTCTGCGCGGACTCGCCGAACAGCTGCTGCGCGGCAAACGAAGCGAACAGCACGCGGCCCTTTTCGTCATGCTGGCTGATCATGTCGGTCGCGTTCTCGGCCAAGAGCCGGTAGCGGTCCTCCCCGGCGCGCACCGAGCTCTGCGAACGCCGATGCACCAGCTGCGCCATCACCGCCAACGCCGCGGCATAGCTCATGGCGCTGGCAGCCCCGATCAGCGACAGCAGCATCGGCGAGAGCGGCAGCAGCTCGGCTGCCTGCGCATCGTGGAACGATGGAGCGAGGGCGAGAACAGCGAGGCCGAGCCCGGCAACACCGACGGCCCAGGCGACAATGCGACGGTCGGCGGCGAGCGCCGCCTCGACTGGCACGACCACCATCCATGGAATGAGCCAGGAGGCGAGACCGCCGGTAAGCCACGCGCAATAAGCGACGAGTCCGGCGAGATTCGCCGCCGAGGCGAGATGGGCGGCGGCGAATCGCCCGGTCCGCGCCAGAAAGATGGCAATGCCGATCGGCGACAACAGCCAGAGGAACGCGGCGGCCCCATACAGCGACGGCTTGCCGCCGACCCCGAGATAGATCGGAAAGACGCAGAGCGCCAGCAGCCCACCGAGAAGATGCGAGGCAATGAAGGATTGGTGGCGCGCCGCAGTCAGCGGATCGCCGCGCGCGCTATCGTGCACGAGCGAGCTGAAATAGGCTGTGAGCCCGCGCAAACTGTCACGATCAAACACGCGCATCTCGGAGCGGGACTAGCACCGCTCGCGTCCCGGATTGTCTTGCTTCCGAGTATTGTCGCCCGCGCTTAAGGAAGCTTAAAGCCAGGGGACCGCGCGCTACGTGACGATGATCGAGATAAAACGACCCATGCCTCCTCACGAGTTGCGTTCCGTAAAATTTGAGACAATTCGCAAGCAAATTGTAATCAAGTATTAGGAGACTGCTAATCTTGTTATCCAAAGACTCGAACGGAATTTTCCTCTCAAATTTTATTGATTGCAGTGAAGCTCCCTTATTTCCTTTTCGCTATAGTAGGCGCTGTTAGGGGAATGATAGCGGCAGCAAAGCCGCATCAAGCGTAAACAGAGAGGGCAAAGCAATGCTGTTCCTTATCAGGGCGGCCTTCTGGCTGATGATCATTGTGCTCTTGCTTCCGACGGATGATCGGCAGCGGAGCGAGGTTTACGGCACGGCGCAGGCTGCGGTGAATGACGTCGCCAGCTTCTGCGACCGCAATCCGGAGACCTGCGCCAGGGGCAAAGATGCGTTTGCCGTGTTCGTTCAGAAGGCTGAGTTCGGCGCCCGCATGTTGATGGATCTCGTGCAAAACAAGACAGGCACGGGCGCAGCTGCGGGCCCGGCGGAACCGACTCGCCTTGAGTCGCCGCTGCCGGAGATGCAAAGCCCCGATGCGGCCGCCTTCGCCAAACCGATCCGCTTCGACATGAGCGCCTCCCAGGACACGCTCAATTCGGAAGATCGCGAAGAGGCTTGGTCAGGACCCGACCCAGCCGGCACCTAAACCACAGCGCGGACCTCCGTCCGCCTGCAAGATCTTACAAGATTGGCAGCCCCCCGCCTGCCAAGGGCGCGCAATTGGGAAGGTTTCTGCCCTTTCCCTCCCAGTTTGCGCGCCCCAGTTTTCGGCGTTCAAGTCGGTCGCGACCAGCGCCATTCCCCCCTATATTCAGGTCATGGACGCAGTGAACGAGACGACATCGGCCTCGAGCTTCGAAGAGATCCTTGCCGATTTCGAACTCCTCGATGATTGGGAAGATCGCTACCGCTACGTGATCGAGCTTGGCCGCAAGCTCGAGCCGCTGCCGGAGCAGGAACGCACGCCTGCCAACAAGGTGCAGGGCTGTGTCAGCCAAGTCTGGCTGTCCACCCACATCAATCGGAGCGACAACCACCCTCGCCTGAATTTTATCGGTGACAGCGACGCACATATTGTGCGCGGCCTGATCGCAATCCTATTTTCTCTCTACTCGGGGAAGACGGCTGAAGAGATCGAACGCATCGACGCCGGCGAGAAACTCGGCCTGTTGCACTTGAACGAGCACCTCACGCCGCAGCGGTCGAACGGCCTCATGGCGATGGTCAAGCGGATCAGGACCGACGCCGAGTTTGCTCTCGGCGAAAGCACGCGGCACTAGCCGCCGAGCGGCTAATCACGACTCCCCCTCAGGGGCCGCGCCTGCCCGCCATGCATCGAGCGTAGGCCGATAGTCATCGCTTCCCCAATGGCGCAACCCTCGCCGCACCGGTTTCTGCGCCTCGCTGCCGATCAGGCCGTAGTGCCTGGCAAGTCGCGTCAAAGCGATCTGAAGAACCACCTTACCCGCGCGCTGCGGCCAACCGTTCTCCTTCTCGGCATCTTCGAGGCCTTTTAGCTCGCAACAGATATCAACCAGCACGCCCGAGACCTCCGGACCGACGGCCATCAGCGCGCGCATGACCCGCTCTTTCGCCGCGAGCACCTCGTCGCGAAGCGCCGCAGCGTTGGACGGCGCCCCCCGGCGCGTACGTTCCGCGGGTGCGAGCGCCGACCAGTTTGAGGTCACGCGCGGACTGAGATGGGCGAACCAATAGTCCGCGCGCAAGCGCTCCCCCGCAACGTACTGGTCGTCGCTGATCAACGGCCTGCCATTCCGATCCTTCCGGCTCTTCAGCCAGCCGAGCGGACTTTCTGCATCGTTCACCAGGACTGGCCGGCGAACGCCCTCAATCTCCCTCTCCGCGACCGCGCGCAGCTGGTGCTGCTGCCTGAAGCAATCGCCGTCGTGCTCGCGCTTAGCCGGTGCTTTGGGTCTCATCGTCTAGCACTCGCCGCGCGATCAGCGCATCCAACAGACACGCCACGGCATGTTCGAGATGCTCGAGTTCGTCCATCAAGCTCCGGATCGTCGCGGCGGTCCTCGACGACCCTACACGCATGCGCCGCTGTCGTTCGATCGCGGGCGAACAGCGCGCCAACCTCGGTGAGGCTCAGCCCGCAGAGGACATGCGCAAGATACATCGCCACCTGGCGGGCGAAGGCCGCGCGCGTCGAGCCGCGTGTCGGTGCCCTGAGGTCGCGCACGTCCACGTCAAACACCGCCGAAACGGCGGAATCGATCACTTGCCTGAGCTGAGACTTGCCCATGGTCATGGTGGGTCTCGCCACCCTCGCCAGGCAACCGCTCTCGACAATTCGAACTGCACCGCGCATCGGCACCACTCCCCTTCCGTCGTTGCTAGAATAAATACCTAGCACACTCTAGAAGGGGTGGGACCGCCCGGGGATAAGCGGGACCGCTCGGCTCCAGCAAGCGCGGTGGAAAAGCCGCGGCCCCGGGAAGAACGCGGGAATCGCCGTGTCTTGGCGGCGCGCCAATCACCCGGAAATCCTCAGCCCCTCCCACTGCGCGCATGCTCAAGCCTCGATCCCAGGAGGCAAGCACGTGAAGCAAAGCCCGCGTCGGCGTGCCGGCGACAGACACGGAAAGCGGAAGGTCTCGACGGCCAGCCGCGTCTTCGGCTCGATGGCGGAGGCGGGAGCAGCCGCCTATGTGCGTTCGCGCGATTTACCGAAGCTCGTCCCGCTCTGGCCGCACGAGCTCGCCGATCACAGCCCTGAAGGGTGCCGCCACGTGCTGGCCAAGCTTCGCAGCGCGCTCAGAGCGGAGCGAAGACGCGCTCTATCGGGTCACTGGAGCTATGACCTCAATCGGCATCTGGGCCTAATCAGCGCTTATAAGGGGGAACTCGCCGGCTTGAGCCGGCTCGCTGTGCTCAGCCGAATTGCACTCGCCGCGCCAACGGCCTCGGCTGAACGCGTGAATAGCAGAACAGCCTGCGCTCGGGTTGGGCGGCCTCGTTCGCCGACGGCGCCGCCACGTCGAAACAGAGGATGCGATCGACCAGTCCGCCATCGTCAGACAGCGGTAATCTCAACCAAAACAAGACGAATATGGTCGCGACCCTTGGCCGGTCCCCGCACCACGCCGGTCAGCGGCGTGCCATTTGCCACGAGTCGCGCGTGGATCCGATGCCAATACTCTGCCTGTTCGCCCGTAAATACTTCACCGGCCCGCTTGCCGGTGATTTCCTGACCGTAGATCTCGTGGAGCCGCGTCCCGGCCAGACGGAAAGCGGCGCCGTCCACGCCATCCCTGACGTCGATCAGGCCGATATGCGGAAGGAGCCGCGGGACCTTGAGCGGATCGAGATCGGATCTCGCCGGCATGCGCCGGACGCCCGCCGACAGAAGCCAATAGTCGAAGAGTTCACGCTGTCCTTGCACTACGAGCTGGGCCCGAAAGGCGCGTCCCGACAGCATATGATTCCCCCTGCGGCAAGCCTTGAATGGCCAGCGAATCGCTTGTGTTTCTGCGACTATGTGGATAACTCGGACGACTTGCAAGCGGGGAAGCCGGATTCATCGAGGAATCACAATGGCTTGTGGTAACGCTTGAGGCAGCTACCCGATCTTGGGTAGGGGCAGCGGGCTGAAGCGCGGGTTGCCGATCGCCGCGCCGCATCCGATAATGTCGAGCAATTCGAAAGCCTTAGCGCCGCCGTTGGCCGAGACCCATGCGCTTCGCAAGGTCGGAACGGGCCGCCGCATAGTTCGGCGCCACCATCGGATAGTCGTGGGGCAGCCCCCATTTCTCACGGTACTCTTCGGGCGACAGGTCATAGTGCGTGCGCAGATGCCGCTTCAGCGACTTGAACTTCTTCCCGTCCTCGAGACAGATGATGTACTCGGGCGTGACGGACTTCTTGACCGGAACCGCCGGCTTCAACTCTTCCCTCGCGGGCACACCTGTGGCGCTTGAGGCTTTGCTCAGCGCGTCGAACACATTGTGGATGACACCAGGAAGGTCTGTAGCGACGACAGTGTTGTTGCTGACATAAGCCGAGACGATCTCAGCGGTGAGTTCAACGAGTTCGTTCTTCTCCAGATTCGCTTCCATGAAGTGGCTCCTTGATCCAGCTAAACCCCCGGTCCTCCCAAGCATCCCGCGTTTTACGGGTGCGAGTGCATCTCCCGGGCCCACATGACTGTTGAGTCATCAGATTATGCCGTTTTTGTGGCGTGTAGTTACAACGTTTCGCAACTAGAGAACGTTTTGCAATCTAACAACTTAAGCTGATTTGCACTCTATAACCACTCCTCAGTCGAACCGCAATGCGTTCTTCTAGTGAAGACTGATTCCAACGACGATCATGATAAACGGAGCGACCACTTCTGTTTACCCAAGCTAGCTCGCACCGCTGCTTAACTTTGACTGCCAGGGTGTTTATGACAATTCGGCAACGCGCCCAACTCAGCCTGGGCGGAGTTGGTCCTGTCGGGAATCAAGCCTGCGTGAGTATCGAGCCTAAGCTCTTCGGCGGGTCAGTTCTGATGCTTATATTGGTGTCGAATAAATGCAAATGACCGGGAAAGTGTTCCACCCATGAGCAAAGCCGACAAACTAGACAAGACTGGTGCCGCCAAACTTGCAGTTCCCGAAGCTGAGTGGCGCGAAAAACTTACGCCTGAGCAATTCCAGGTGACGCGTCAGCACGGTACGGAGCGGGCTTTCAGTCATCCTTACTACAATGACAAGCGCGATGGCATGTACCGCTGCGTCTGTTGCGGAGCGCCGCTGTTCAGTTCGGACACCAAGTTCAACTCCGGCACCGGCTGGCCGAGCTTCAGCGCGGCGGCGGCCGAGGGCACGGTGACCACGCACGAGGATAGTTCCCACGGTATGCGCCGGGTCGAGGTGCGATGCGCCAGTTGCGATGCACATCTCGGCCACGTCTTTCCCGACGGGCCAGGTCCCACTGGCATGCGGTACTGCATCAATGGATGCGCGCTAGACCTCGACACCGAGGGCAAAAGCGAGACGTAATCGCCAGCATGGATGCAAAATCCGTTCAAGCGGCGCGGTCGGCGCTAAGCCGGCCGCGCGCGCTTCGCCGTCCCTCGACCTCGGGCTATCACGGCATCGAGCGGATCGACGATTACGCTTGGCTTCGCGCCGACAACTGGCAGGCGGTGATGCGCGATCCCGCTTTGCTCGATCCCGAGATCAGAACCTATCTCGACGCCGAGAACGCCTATTCGAAGGCCGTCATGGCCGACACTGAGCCCCTCCAAGCGGCGCTGTTCGCCGAGATGAAGGGGCGGATCAAGGAGGATGACGCGGGCGTTCCGGCTCCCGACGGGGCTTTCGCCTATTACAACCGCTTCGTCGTTGGCGGTCAGCATCCGCTCTACTGCCGCATGCCGCGCGCAGGCGGCGATGAGCAGATCCTGCTCGACGGCAATGCGCTCGCCAAGCCGCACGCTTATTTCCGCATCACCGGCGTCACGCACAGTCCCGACCACAAGCTCGTCGCCTATGCCGTCGATACCAAGGGCTCCGAATTTTATACGGTCAACGTCATCGAGGTCGCGACCGGCGCTCTCCTCGATTCCCGCATCGCCGACTCCAACGGATCTCTGGAGTGGGCGGCCGACAGCCGCACGCTGCTGTATGTCTGGCTTGACGACGAGCACCGCCCTCGTCGCGTGCTGCGGCACGCGATCGGCGCCGAGACCGGCGACGCCATCATCCATGAGCAAGCCGACCCGGGCTTCTTCCTCGGCCTCGGCGCGACCCAGGACCGCCGCTTCCTTCTACTCAGCGTGCACGATCACGAGACGGCCGAGATCAGCCTGATCGATGCCGCCGATCCGCTGGCGCCGCCGCGGCTCGTTGCACCGCGCGAGCCCGAGCACGATTACTCGGTCGATCACCATGACGGACGGCTGATCATCCTGACCAACTCCAACGGCGCCGAGGATTATCGAATCGTCGAGGCGCCGGTCGATGCGCCCGGCCGCGAGCATTGGCGGGAAATCGAACCACATAAACCCGGGCGTCTCATTCTCGACGTCGTTGCCTACAAGGACTTCCTCGTTAGGCTCGAGCGCGAAGACGGACTGCCGCGCATCGTCGTGCGGCGCTTCGCCGACGGCGAGGAGCACACAATCGCCTTTGCCGAGGAGGCCTACTCGCTCGGCATTTCCCCCGGCTACGAGTACGACACGCCGAGTTTGCGCTTCACCTATTCGTCGATGACGACGCCGGCGCAAGTGTTCGACTACGACATGAACACGCGGGCGCGAGAGCTTCGCAAGACTCAGGAAATTCCGAGCGGCCACGACCCCTCGCACTACCTCACGCGCCGCGTCATGGCGCCGGCGAAGGACGGCGAGACGGTGCCGGTGTCGCTGCTCTATCGCAAGGACATGAAGCTCGACGGCAAGGCACCCCTGCTGCTCTACGGCTACGGCGCCTACGGCATGACCATCCCAGCCGGCTTCTCGACCAATGCGCTGAGCTTGGTCGATCGCGGCTTCGTCTACGCCATTGCCCATGTGCGCGGCGGCAAGGACAAGGGCTATCGCTGGTACAAGGACGGCAAGCGCGCGAAAAAGATCAACACTTTCACCGACTTCATCGCCGCGGGCGAGTTCCTCGCCGAGCAAGGCTATACCTCGCGCGGGCGGATCGTCGCGCATGGCGGCAGCGCCGGAGGCATGCTGATGGGCGCCGTCGCCAACATGGCGCCGGATCTGTTTCTCGGCATCATCGCCGAGGTGCCGTTCGTCGACGTGCTGACCACCATGCTTGATGTGAGTCTGCCGCTGACGCCGCCCGAATGGCCGGAATGGGGCAACCCGATCGAGAGCGAGACCGACTATCGGACCATCGCCGCTTACTCGCCTTACGACAATGTGCGTGCCGAAACCCACCCGCATATTCTTGCGCTCGCCGGCCTCACCGATCCGCGCGTCACCTATTGGGAGCCGGCCAAATGGGTGGCCAAGCTGCGTGAGCTTGGGACCGGCGACCCGCTCATCTTGCTGCGCACCAACATGGAGGCAGGCCATGCCGGCGCCAGCGGCCGCTTCGAACGACTGAAAGAGGTGGCGCTCGCCTACGCTTTCGCGCTGAAAATCGCCGAAGGCTGACGCGCCGACGGCCCTTTGCCTAGCGATGCGAATCCGGTCAAATTGGCTTCACCATGCTGCTCAGCCCGCGACAAGTCCCAGCTCCTGATCGTCGACGTCCAGGACAAGCTGTTGGGCGCGATCTCCGGCAAGGACCGCGTCGTTGAGCGCTGCGTGCGGCTGGTGCGCGCGGCAAGGATGCTGCATGTCCCGATCACGCTGTCGGAACAATATCCGCAAGGCCTGGGACCGACAGTCGACCCAATTCGCGAAGCCTTCGCCAATGCGGGGATGGTGGTCGACAAGGTGGAGTTCTCCTGTCTGCGGAACGAACCGCTGCGCGATCGGCTGCATGAGCTCCGCCGCCAGGGGCGGCCTCAGGTGGTGATCGGCGGAATCGAGGCGCATGTCTGCGTGCTGCAAACCGCGATCGACCTCGAGGCACAAGGTTTCGAGGCCTTCGTCGTCGCCGACGCCGTCGGCTCGCGCTCCAAGATAAGCCGCAAGCTCGCTTTGACCCGCCTGATGAAGGCGGGAGCCGATATCGTCGACAGCGAGATGGTGATGTTCGAATGGCTCGAGCGCGCCGGCACCCCGGAATTCAAGGAACTTCAGGCGCTCATCAAATAAGCGACCGGGGCCCATCTGAACCAATTCTGCATGGCCGGTTCATCCAGGGTTCAGCCGGGATCGCGCAAGGTCGAAAGCGTCAGATCCCTGTACTGATGTAGCGAACCTTCCTCGGCACCGGGCGCGGAGTTCAGGGGCTCCGCGCCCACCTGCCAAATGCCAGATCAAGAGCTTGGCTTGCCTCGCTGCCACGGAACCTTTAGCTTTCGGCAGAATTCTCCCACCTCTCACAACCTGCCGGAGCAAGCCCGTGGCCTTCGAACTTCCACCCCTGCCTTACGCCTATGAAGCCCTTGAGCCCTATATGTCGGCCGAGACGCTGCACTACCACCATGACAAGCATCACAAGGCTTATGTCGACAATCTGAACAAGCTGCTGCCGGGCTCCGGCTTCGAAGGCAAGAGCCTCGAGGACATCATCAAGGCAAGCTTCGGCAAGAATGCCGGCGTGTTCAACAACGCCGCCCAGGACTTCAACCACATCCAGTTCTGGCCGTGGATGAAGAAAGGCGGCGGCGGCAAGAAAGTGCCTGGCTCGGTGCTTGCCCTGATCGATCGGGATCTTGGCGGCTTCGACAAGTTCCGCACCGACTTCATCGAAGCCGGCAAGACTCAGTTCGGCTCGGGTTGGGCTTGGCTCGCCATCAAGGACGGCAAACTCAGCATTACCAAGACCCCGAACGGCGAGAACCCGCTGGTTCATGGCGGCTGGCCGCTGCTCGGCGTCGATGTCTGGGAGCACTCTTATTACATCGACTATCGCAACGAGCGGCCGAAATATCTCGAAGCCTGGTTCGACAATCTCATCAACTGGGACCACGTCGAGGAGATGTTCGCACTGGCACCGAAATAGAGTGGATTAATTCCCGTTGCTTGCGGAAATCGACGCCAAAAATTGCCGCGCTTTATAGCGAATTGTGGTGAGCCGGTAAGCGCGCCCACGCGGTCTATCCACGCCCTTATCCGCGGCTCGATGGCGCGGCACCGGCACGCTCGACCGCCTCGCTCGCCTCGAGCCAGCGATGCTCCGCTAGGCTGAGGTTGCGCTCGACCTCGGCGCGAGACTTCATCAGCTCACTGACCGACTGGCCATTCGCTGGGGGCGCCGCAAGCATCGCGTCGATCTCGGCGCGGCGCTTCGCGAGCCGGGCCATCTCGGCCTCGGCCTGCGTAACCGTCTTGCGCAGGGCCTGATTGCGCTCCCGCATCTCGGCCGATAGGCGCCGCTCCGCCTTTCGGTTGTCGCGCTTGGCGGGTCGCTCGCCCTCCTCCGCGCGGTCGCCGCCCGCAGCCAGGATCGTGTCGCGATAATCGTCGAGCGTGCCGTCGAACTCCGTCGCCGTGCCGCCGTCGATCAGCAACAGCCGGTCGGCGATCAGCCCGAGCAGATGCCGGTCGTGGCTCACCACCACCACCGCCCCACCGAACTCGGCCAGCGCCTCCACCAGCGCGTCGCGCGCCTCGACGTCGAGATGGTTGGTCGGCTCGTCGAGAATGAGAATATGCGGCGCCTCGCGCGTGATCAGCGCGAGCGACAGCCGCGCCCGCTCGCCGCCCGAGAGTTGCCGCACCGGGACATTGGCCTTGTCGCCGGAAAAACCGAAGCGGCCGAGCTGCCCGCGCACCGCGCCGGGAGACGCGGAAGGCAACAGGCTCTGCATATGCTGGAGCGGCGTCTCGTCGGCAACGAGCTCCTCGATCTGATGTTGGGCGAAATAGCCGACACGCAATTTGCTTGAAGCGACGCTCGCGCCGGCCTCGGGCGCCAATTGACCCGCGAGCAGCCGCGCCAAGGTCGTCTTGCCGTTGCCGTTGCGGCCGACCAGCGCCACCCGGTCGTCCGGATCGATGCGCAGGTTCAAGCGCGACAGCACCGGCGCGCCTGGCACATAGCCGACCGCGACTTCATCGAGCACGACCAGCGGCGGCTTGAGCTCCTTGGGGCTCGGAAAGTCGAACACCACGGACGCATCCTGCACCAACGCCGCGATCGGCTGCATCGCCGCAAGCGCCTTGAGGCGGCTTTGCGCCTGGCGCGCGGTATGCGCCTTGTAACGCCAGCGATCGACATAGGCTTGCAGCTTCTTGGCCTTCGCCTCCTGCTTGCCACGCAGCGCCTCGGTCTGTGCCGCGCGCTCGGTCCGCTGCCGCGCAAAGGAATCGTAATTGCCGCGATAGAGCGTGAGCCCACCGCGTTCGACATGGAGGATGAAGTCGGCGACATTGTTCAGGAGATCGCGTTCATGGCTGACCACGACCAGACTGCCGCGATAGGATTTGAGGAAGGACTCGAGCCACACCGCGGCCTCGAGATCGAGGTGGTTCGACGGCTCGTCGAGCAACAGCAGATCGGGCTCGGAGAACAACAGCGCCGCCAGCGCGACCCGCATGCGCCAGCCACCGGAGAAGCTGTCGAGCGGCTGATGCTGCGACTCTTCGGGAAAGCCGAGGCCAGCGAGAATGCGCGAGGCGCGCGCCGGCGCGCCATGTGCATCGATCGCGTTGAGCCGCTCGTGGATCTCGCCGATCCGATGCGGATCGTGCGCGTGCTCTGCCTCGGTCAGCAGTTCAGCGCGCTCTTCCGCCGCCGCGAGCACAGTCTCGTAAGGGGTGGCCTTGCCGCCCGGCGCTTCCTGCGCGACATAACCGATCCGCGTGCCCGACGGAGTCTCGACGCTTCCCTCGTCGGGTTCATGCTCGCCGGCGATGATTTTGAGCAGCGTCGATTTACCGGCGCCGTTACGGCCGACCAGGCCGACATGCGCCTTCGGCGGCAGCGACGCGGTGGCGCGATCAAGAACCAGATGGCCGCCGAGCCGCAGCGTGATGGTGTCAATGGTGAGCATGGGAAAATTGGTCGGATAGCGTCTACTTGGCGTTCGACGTTGCTGGGCGCCCCGCCTATCGCTAGCTGATAGCAGTCTTAGAAGCCTCCGCCACCCTTTTTGGTGCGGCCCTTCAGGACATCCGTCAGCACTTTCGTCGCCAATGGCACGCCGGTCCTAACCAACGTCTTGCCGAACGTCGTCCAGAAGCTGTCGCTACGCGAGCCGCCACTTCCGGACTTCGTTGCCGGCTTCTGGTCCGCCTCGGCCGCCTTGGCGTCAGCCTGCTCGGAGCTGCGCTTCTCCAAGATCTCAGAGGCGGACTCGCGGTCCACCGTCTCGTCATAAACGCCGGCGACCGGGCTCGCCCGCATCACCGCCTTGAGCTCGGCGTCGGTGATCGGTCCGACCCGCGAATTCGGCGGCCGAACCAAGGTGCGCTGGACAATGCTCGGCTGGCCCTTCTCGTCGAGCGTCGACACGAGGGCTTCGCCGGTGCCAAGCTCCATGATCGCCTTTTCCGTGTCGAAGGCGGGATTGGCGCGGAAGGTCGTCGCCGCCGCCTTCACCGCCTTCTGCTCCAGCGGGCTGAAGGCGCGTAACGCGTGCTGGACGCGATTGCCGAGCTGACGCGATACCGTGTCGGGAATGTCGAGCGGGTTCTGCGTCACAAAATAGACGCCGACGCCTTTGGACCGGATCAAGCGCACGACCTGCTCGACTTTTTCAAGCAACGCTTTCGGCGCGTCCTTGAACAGGAGATGCGCCTCATCGAAGAAAAACACGAGCTTCGGCTTGTCGGGATCGCCGACCTCGGGCAGCTGCTCGAACAATTGCGACATCAGAAACAGGAGGAACGTCGCGTAGAGGCGCGGCGATTCCATCAGTCTCTCGGCTGAGAGCACGCTGATATAGCCGCGCCCGTCACGCGCCGTGCGCATGAGGTCGCTGATCTTGAGCGGCGGCTCGCCAAAGAAATGATCGGCACCTTGTTGCTCGAGCACCAGGAGCGAGCGTTGGATCGAACCGATCGACGCCTTGGTGATGTTGCCGTATTTGGTGGTGAGGTCGCCGGCGCGATCCGCCAAATTCTGCAGGAGGTCCCGCATGTCCTTGAGATTGATCAGCGGCAGCTTTTCATCGTCGGCGATCTTGAAGGCGATATTGAGCACGCCCTCCTGCGCCTCGCTTAAATCCATCAGGCGGGACAGGAGCAGTGCCCCGAGCGATGAAATCGTGGCGCGGATCGGATGGCCCTTATCGCCGAACAGATCCCAGAAGATCACAGGATACGCCTTGTACTCGACCGTGTAGCCGATTTCCTTGGCGCGGGCCTCGATCCAGCCCTTAGGCTCCCCCTGTTCGGCGATGCCCGACAGGTCGCCCTTCACGTCGGCGCAGAACACGGGAACGCCAGCGTCGGAAAATCCCTCGGCGAGGCCCTGCAGCGTGACGGTCTTGCCGGTGCCGGTGGCGCCGGTGACCAGGCCGTGGCGGTTCGCGAGCCTGAGCCAGATGAATTCCGGGATCGATTCGGGTTTTATGCTCTGGCCGATATAGACGCTACCATCGGGCGGCTGGGCACCCGCACCGCTGGGGCTCGTGGCGCCTGCATCGTCTTTAGGCGCTGCCTTGCGCTTCGCCATCGTGTCGTCTCCTTGATTCCGGGCCGCACTCTAGCTTCTCCTGACGCGCCCGCAAAGCCGCGCTGACCGGGCCGGACCTTGCGCCGCACGGCTTCCGCGCCGCGCAAGCTTCGTGTTAGGAGGGGGCTCAATTGGCTTAGAGCTTGACGCGAATGGTGGAACTTTCCCTTGCCCACGACTTCCCGCCCGTCGACGAGACGGCTTGGAAGGCGCTCGTCGAAGAGGCGCTGAAGGGCGCTCCCTTTGCCGCCCTCAGATCCAAGACCTATGACGGCATCACCATCGAGCCGCTCTACCAGCGCGCGCAAGACGCCGCCCGCGTCCAGGGCCGGCCCGCTGGTCAGCCTTGGGCGGTTATGCAGCGGATCGATCTCGCTGATCCGAAAGCTGCCAACGGACAAATCCTCGACGATTTGATGAATGGCGCAAGCGGCGAGACGCTGGTGTTCCAGGGAGCGATCGGCGATTACGGCTACGCGCTTCCCGCCACGGGCGCCGCGATCAGCGCCGCGCTCGACAATATCTATCTCGATGCGGGCGTCGCCATCGATCTCGATCTCGGCGTGCAGTCGAAAGACGCTGCCGGTCTGCTCGCCACTCTGGTCAAGGCGCGCGGGCTTGGCCCCAAGGATTGCACCGTCCGCTTCGGCTTCGGCCCGCTTGGCGGCATGGCCTTGAACGGACAGAGCCCGCTGGCCTGGAAAGACATCGCGCCGATCTTTGCCGGACTGGTGTCCGATCTCGCCGGCCAAGGCTTCGCCGGTCCCTTTGCGGTCGCCGACGGCAGGCTGATCCACGCCGCGGGCGGCTCCGAGGCGCAGGAGCTCGCCTTCGCGCTTGCCAGCGCGGTCGCATATCTGCGCGCGCTCGAGCAAAGCGGCATCGCGCTCGACGATGCGCGCCGCTTCATCTATTTCCGCCTTGCCGCCGACCAGGATCAGTTCCTGACCATCGCCAAGTTCCGCGCCATCCGGAAACTTTGGGCGCGGGTCGAACAGGCGTGCGGGCTCAAGCCCCGGCCCGTCTTCGTCGCGGCCGAGACCGCCTGGCGCATGATGACGAGACGCGATCCGCACGGGAACATCGTGCGCGGCACCATCGCGGCATTCGGCGCCGCGGTTGGTGGCGCCGATGCGGTAACGGTGCTGCCGTTCAGCGCGGCGCTCGGCGTGCCCGATGCCTTCGCGCGCCGCATCGCGCGCAACACGCAGACCATCCTGATCGAGGAAGCCAACATCCATCGCGTGGCCGATCCCGCCGCGGGCTCGGGCGCCATCGAGGCACTGACCGATGCGCTTTGCGAGACGGCATGGTGGTTCTTGCAAAGGATCGAGAACGCGGGCGGGGTCGCCGACGCTTTGCTAGTCGGATTGATCCAACGCGCCGTGGCGCGCGTGCGGGCCGAGCGCGAAGCCAATGTTGCGCGCCGCAAGGACACGCTGGTCGGCACCAGCGATTTTCCCGATCTCGCCGAGGACAAGGTCGCGGTTTTGGCGCAGGCGCGGCTCGCGGCGCTCTCGACAAATGACGCGGCGCTCGCACCCATCAGACTGGCTGAACCGTTCGAGCGCTTGCGCGACCGCAGCGATGCCTATCTCGCCAAACATGGCTCTCGGCCCAAGGTCTTCCTCGCCTATCTCGGCCGGCCGGCAGACTTCAACGCGCGGGCGAGCTTCGCCAAGAGTCTATTCGAGGCTGGCGGCATCGAAGCGGTGGAAGGAAAAGTCGACAACCTCGCGAAACGATTCAAGGAATCGGGCGCGAAGCTGGCCTGCCTTTGCTCGTCTGACAAGGTCTATGCGCGCGACGCCGATGCCATCGCCAAGGCGCTCGTCGAAGCGGGCGCCAAGCGCGTACATCTCGCAGGCAAGCCTGAGGCTAACAAGGCGGCGCTGGAAAAGGCGGGCGTTGGCACTTTCCTTCACCAGGGGTGTGATACGCTTGAGATTCTCGGCGCCGCATACGAAGAGTTCGACCGCACATGACGCGCATCCCAGTCTTCACCGAGGTGACTTTCGAGCAAGTCAATGGGGGCGCAGCACCCGCGGATGCCGCCGCTTGGCAGACGCCTGAAGGCATCGCGGTCAAGCCGGCCTACGGCGCGGGCGATCTGAAAGGTCTCGACTTTCTCGATGGCATGCCAGGCGTGCCGCCTTATCTGCGCGGCCCCTACCCGACGATGTATCTGCAGCGGCCCTGGACGGTGCGCCAATATTCCGGCTTCTCCACCGCCGAGGATTCCAACGCCTTCTATCGCCGCAACCTTGCAGCCGGACAGCAAGGCGTCTCCATCGCCTTCGACCTCGCCACCCATCGCGGCTACGACTCCGACCACCCGCGCGTGACCGGCGATGTCGGCATGGCGGGCGTGGCGATCAATTCCATCTACGACATGCGCACGCTGTTCGACCATATCCCGCTCGACAAGGTGTCGGTGTCGATGACCATGAACGGCGCCGTGCTGCCGGTGCTCGCGCTGTTCATCGTCGCCGGCGAGGAGCAAGGCGTGCCGCCGGAGGAACTGTCGGGCACCATCCAGAATGACATCCTCAAAGAGTTCATGGTGCGCAACACCTACATCTATCCGCCCTCCCCCTCGATGCGCATCGTCTCCGACATCTTCGCTTACACCTCGAAGCACATGCCGAAGTTCAATTCGATCTCGATCTCCGGCTATCACATGCAGGAGGCGGGAGCGACCGCCGACCTCGAGCTTGCCTACACGCTCGCCGACGGCGTCGAATATGTGCGCGCCGGCGTCGCCGCGGGGCTCGACATCGACGCATTCGCGCCGCGGCTCTCCTTCTTCTGGGCGATCGGCATGAACTTCTTCATGGAAATCGCAAAGATGCGCGCCGCGCGCGTGCTGTGGGCGAAGCTCATCGCAGAGGAGTTCAAGCCGAAGGACCCGCGCTCGCTTGCGCTCAGGACGCATTGCCAGACATCCGGCTGGAGCCTCGCTGCACAGGACGTGTTCAACAACGTCGTGCGCACCTGCGTCGAGGCCATGGCGGCGACGCAAGGCCATACCCAATCGCTGCACACCAACGCGCTCGACGAGGCCCTCGCCCTGCCAACCGATTTCTCCGCGCGCATCGCCCGCAACACCCAGCTGATGCTGCAACAGGAATCCGGCACCACCCGCAGCATCGATTCGTGGGGCGGCAGCTTCTATGTCGAACGCCTCACCTACGACCTCGCCGCGCGCGCGCTCTCGCATATCGACGAGGTGGAGAAGTTCGGCGGCATGACCAAGGCCATCGCCGCCGGCATCCCCAAGCGCATGATCGAGCAGGCCGCGACCGCCACGCAAGGCCGCATCGACTCCAAGAAGCAGACCATCGTCGGCGTGAACAAATATCGCCCCGACAGCGAGGCGGACATCGCCATCCTCAAGGTGGACAACCGGTCGGTCAGGCGCCAGCAGCTCGACAAGCTGGCCCGGCTCAAGGCCGAGCGCAACGAGGATGAGGTCCAACAGGCCCTTGACGCACTGACCCGTTACGCCGAGACAGGGACCGGCAATCTGCTCGAAGGCGCCATCCAGGCCGCGCGCGTTAAGGCGACGGTCGGGGAAATCTCCTATGCTCTGGAGAAGGTGTATGGCCGCCACCGGGCCGAGGTTTCGGCGATCACCGGGGTCTACCGGGCGGAGATTGGTCGCATGGACGGAAGCTTGAACCGCATCAAGGAGCTCATCGACAGCTTCGAGACCGAGCATGGGCGCCGCCCGCGCATTCTTGTCGCCAAGATGGGCCAGGACGGCCACGACCGCGGCCAGAAGGTGATCGCATCCGCCTTCGCCGATCTCGGCTTCGACGTGGATATCGGCCCCCTGTTTCAGACGCCCGAGGAGGCTGCCCGCCAGGCGGTCGAGAACGACGTGCACATCGTCGGCGTGTCGTCGCTGGCCGCAGGTCATCTCACCCTCGTCCCGGCTCTGCGCGAGGCGCTGGAAGAGCAAGGGCGCGGCGACATTATGATTGTGGTTGGCGGCGTAATCCCGCCGCAGGACTATCCGGCGCTCTACGAGGCGGGCGCCAAAGCGATTTTTGGCCCCGGCACGCCCATCGCCGACGCCGCCACCGACCTGCTCAAGAAGCTCGACGCCGGCTCGAAATCGCAACAGGCCGCCGAATAGACCCGCGGCCGGCGGCAAACTGCGTGGTTTGCGCGCAGCATGAGCTGCGGACAGAAAACTGTCATGTCTCTCGATTACGCGTCGCGTGAGCTATAACGAGCGTCACGTGGGGTAAGGCTGACGTTTCACGTCTCCGGGGGATTGACTTGCATGTCGGTCAACGCTGCCGACGGAAGGCTAAAGAGCTCGCCGGCCGAAATCTTCCGCGCTAAGGCAAGAGACCTGTTTGCCGGCCTCATCGCCAGCGTAATCTCGGTTGCCTACGGCCTCTCGTTTGCCGCGCTGATCTTCGCTCCACCGCTCAACACCTGGCTCGCTTACGGCATCGCCGCGACGTTCATCGCCAGCGCGATCAGCGCCGCGTTCGTGGCCGCACGCAGCTCGCTTCCGTTCGCCATAGCCGCTCCGGACGGCGCGACCGCCGCGGTGACGGCCACGCTCGCGGCCACGGTCGCCGAGCGGCTCATCGCGATGGGTCCGCCCGACGATCTGCTTGCGCCGGTGATGATCGTGGTCGCGCTGTCAGCGGCGCTCACCGGCATTCTGCTGTTTTGCCTCGGGTTTGCCCGCGCGGGCGGCGCCATCCGCTTCATCCCCTACCCCGTCATCGGCGGCTTCCTGAGCGCCACCGGCTGGCTGATGGTAAGCGGGGCCGTGCACGTCATCACGGATCGGCGCCTCAGTTTCTTCAGCGCAAGCGCGCTGCTCGCCCCCGTGACGCTGGCGCAGCTCGCGGCGGCAGCGGCCGTCGCGTTTGCGCTTCACGTTGTCTTGCGTCGCTCGCGCAGTCCGCTGCTGTTGCCCGGCGTCCTGCTGGTCGCGACGGTTCTTGCGCATATTGCCCTCGCCATCTCCGGGACGACGCTCAGCGAGGCATTGACGCTCGGCTGGACCTTCAAGGCGCCGCAAGCCGTCGGGCTCGCGCCGACCTGGGATTTCAACGATGTCCGCAATTTTCCCTGGCGGATCCTGCCCGGGCTCAGCGCCGACATCTTCGCCGTCATGTTCGTGACCGCCATCACCATGCTGCTCAACACCACGGGGATCGAGCTCGTGACACGGCGCGAGGCAAATCTTCAGCGCGAGCTGACGACACTCGGCGTCGCCAATTTTACCGCCTCGGCGCTCGGCGGCTATGTCAGCTGTATTTCGCTGAGCCGGACGTCGTTGACCTACGCAGCCGGCGGTCGCGGTCGCATTTGCGGCCTGACCGTAGCTGCGGTCTCGGCGCTGATGCTGGCCGCCGACCCCAGCTTCCTCGCTTGGATCCCCAAATTCGTATTGGGCGGCCTTCTGCTCTATCTCGGCGCGAGCCTGATGTACGAATGGCTGGTCGATGCGGCACGGCGAATCTCGCTGCTCGAATATGCCTCGTTGCTCGCCATTGCGCTGCTAATCGTGCAGGTCGGTTTCATTGCCGGCGTGCTGATCGGGGTGGTCATCGGCTGCGCCACCTTTGCCGTAAGCGCGAGCCGGGTGGACGCCGTCAAGTTCAGCTTCGACGGGTCAGAAGACCGATCCACGCTCGACCGAGGACCAGAGGAGCTCGACATCCTCGCGGCGCATGGCCGCGAGATCCAGGGTATGAGACTGCAGAGCTACCTGTTTTTTGGCTCGGCCAATAGCCTGTACGAGCGGGTCAAGGCGCTGCTTACGAACGAGCCGGATTGCCGCTTCCTGGTGTTCGACTTTCGCCTCGTCACCGGGCTCGATTCCTCGGCCATGCATAGCTTCACCCAAATCAAACAGGCGGCCGAGGAGGCCGGCGCGCGCCTCGTGCTGGTGCACTTGCCCCCTGAACTCCACGACGCCTTCCGCAATCGCAAATTCATCACCGATGACGTGACCCTCGCTGACGACCTCGACCGCGCGCTCGAGTCCTGCGAGAGGGAAGTCATTGCCATGCATTTGGCTGAAGGCGGCACGGCGGAATCGCTGCGCGACTGGCTCACCCAAGCGCTCGGCAGCGCCGAATACGCCGAGCAGCTGTTTCAGCTCTGTGAGCGCCTCGAAATCGGCAAGGATACGATCATCGCCGAGCAAGGCGATCCGGCCCGCTCGATGCATTTCATTCTCGAGGGCCGCATCGGCATCATCGTCAAGATGGATGACGGACGACTAATCCGCGTCCGCAGTCTCGGACCCCACACCACGATCGGCGAGATGGGGCTCATCACCCGCCAGAAGCGCAGCGCCACCATTAAGGCCGAGGTGCCGAGCGTGCTCTACGAGTTGAGCGCGAGGCCTATGAGCGCCTCAAGCGCGAGAACAGCGCGCTCGCCGAAGCCCTTCTCACCTATATCGTGCGAGTCATGGCCGAGCGGTTGAGCTTTGCCAGCAAGGTGATCGGCGTGCTGCGCCGTTGAAGCCTGGCGCGGCCGGCAAACGGGGCCTTTCCGCTTGCGTCTGATCGCCGCAACGTCCCGCTCATTCCGCTTCGACCCTTGGCAAGAATTCTTAGAGGGTTCAGTGTCTTACGGGGCATTTTAGGATTGGAATAATTACGATCTGCGCGGCCACCATGCCAGCGTTCACATCAAGGCTTGCCGCGCGCGGTTCACTGCGTTCAATCTTCCGCCGCTGGGCAAGCAATATTTCTTTCGAAATTGAACGGAGGCCAGATGCGCCTGCTGCTTGCTGCCCTGCTCGCGTCACTGGGACTGATCTCCCAGGCTCTCGCCCAGGACCTTTCCCTCACCATCAAGGACCACCGCTTCGAGCCCACCGAGCTGCAAGTCCCGGCCGGCAAGGCGTTCACGCTGAACGTCACCAACAGCGACGCCACGCCGGAAGAGTTCGAGAGTGACGACCTCGACATCGAGAAAGTGATCGCCGGCGGCCAGAGCGCCCTCGTCAAGATCGAGCCGCTCGATGCCGGCCGCTATGAGTTCTACGGCGAGTATCACGAGGCCACGGCCAAAGGCGCTCTCGTAGCGAAGTAACAAGATGCTCGGCGCGCTGATCATTGTCTTTCGCGAAGTCATCGAGGCCGGCCTCGTCATCGGCATCGTGCTTGCCGCGACGCGCGGCATTCCTCGTCGGGGCTGGTGGGTGTCGCTGGGAATCCTGCTCGGTGTGCTCGGCGCGAGCGTGGTGGCGGTCTTCGCCGGCGCCATATCCAATGCCTTTGCCGGGTCGGGCCAGGAGTTGCTCAACGCCACCGTGCTGATGATCGCTGTCGTCAGCCTGACCTGGCACAATGTCTGGATGGCCGAGCACGGCCGCGAGATGGCTGCCGAGTTGCGCAAGGTGAGCGCGGATGTCAGCGAAGGCCGCCAGCCGCTTACCGCGCTCACGCTCGTCGTGTCCGTGGCGGTGCTGCGCGAAGGCTCGGAGATCGTGCTGTTTCTCTACGGTATCGTCGTTGCTGGAACCGACGTGGGATCGCTGCTGACCGGAGGTGCGTTAGGGCTGCTTGCCGGCGCGGCCCTGACGGCGCTCAGCTATTACGGGCTGGTCGCGCTGCCCACGCGCTACATCTTCTCGGTCACCAGCGTTCTGATCGCGTTGCTGGCTGCCGGCATGGCGGCTCAGGCGGCGCGCTTTCTGCAAGCCGCCGGCGTCATCACGGCGCTGCACGACAAGATTTGGGACACCTCCTGGCTGCTCTCCAATTCCAGCATTGTCGGTCGGATGCTGCATGTCCTCATCGGCTATACCGACAAGCCGACCGCTCTCCAGCTCGTCGCCTATCTCGCGACACTGGCGACCATGTTCGTCCTGATCCGCATGGTGCGCTCAGGCCAGCCTGCCCGCCAAGCGCACTAGGCGCCGACACCACGCCGCATATCGATCTTGCGCTTTTTGCGGTTTGCCCCTACCCCCGCATCCCATGCGCAGCGACGATACAACCAAGAAGGATATTGAGCGGACGGCCAAGGCCATCCGCGACGGCGATCGTGTGGCGCTCGCTCGCGCCATCACCCTGGTCGAGAGCGCCAAGCCCGAGGATCAGGACCGCGCCGAAGCCCTGCTCGACCGGCTCCTTCCCTCTACCGGCAAGTCCATCAGGGTCGGCATCAGCGGCGTGCCCGGCGCCGGCAAATCGACGCTGATCGACCAGCTGGGCTTGAACCTGGTGGCGCAAGGCCACAAGGTGGCCGTGCTCGCCGTCGACCCGACCTCGTCGCGGAGCGGCGGCTCGATCCTCGGCGACAAGACCCGCATGGGTCGGCTTGCCTCGGAGCCTAACGCCTTCATTCGACCCTCGCCCGCGGGCGATAGCCTTGGCGGCGTTACCAAGAGCACGCGCGAGACCATCGCGCTCGCCGAAGCCGCGGGTCACGACGTCGTGCTGGTCGAGACGGTCGGCGTCGGGCAATCGGAGACGGCCGTCGCCAACATGGTCGATGTCTTCGTCGTGGTGGCGATCCCGGGCGCCGGCGACGAATTGCAAGGCATCAAGCGCGGGCTGCTGGAGCTTGCCGACATCATCGCCGTCAACAAGGCCGACGGCGATCAGGTCGAGCGCGCCAATCGCGCCGCTATGGAGTATCGCACCGCGCTGCACATCCTCGCCTCGGGACATCCCAATTGGGACCCTCAGGTGCTGACCTTGTCGGCGCGGGACGATAAGGGGCTGGACGCGCTCTGGACCAAGATCACCGAGCGGCATGCTGCACTTGCCGCCTCAGGCGCGCTCGAGGAGCGACGCGCCGCGCAGGCCGCCTCCTGGATGCGTGAGATTTTCGAGCAGCGGCTGCTCGCCGCCTTCAAGGGAGGCAAGCGCGCGGCCCGGCACTTCAAGGAGCTGGAGGACAAGGTTCGCGCCGGCAAGATGACCGCGTCCGCCGCGGCGCGTGAGCTTGGCCGATTGGCGGGCATTAAGGACACCGAGTAGACCGGCCCAAATTTGCTTCGCTCGCCTGCGAGCCATAAGGTATGTCGAGAGCCATGCAGACGCCTCGCATCCTGCTTACCGGCTTCGGCCCCTTTCCGGGTGTGCCCACGAACCCTTCGGGTTGGCTTGCCGAGACGCTGGCCGAGCGATCATCACCGCCTGAAATCCAGGGCCGGGTTCACGCCAGGATTTTCCCCACCGAGTGGCAGGCTGCGGCGCTCTTGCCCAATCTCTGCGAAACGCTGCAACCCCATGTGATGATTCACTTCGGCGTCTGCGAGCAGGCCAAGAAATTTCGTCTCGAACATTCGGCGCATAATCGTGCCGCGCCGCGCGCCGATGCCGGTGGAGCGCTCCCGGCTGGCCCAGTCATCTCTGCGGAGGGAGTCGAGCGTCTCGATACCGCCTTTCCGGCGGCCGCGCTCGCCCGGCATCTCAAGACGAGCGGCGTTGCCGCCGTGACGTCGCACTGTGCCGGGCACTATCTCTGTAACTTTCTCTATTACCATTCGCTGGACTGGGCTCTGCGGCAACCCGCGCGCCCTCTCGTGTTGTTCGTGCACATTCCGCCTCTTTCTGGCCAGCCCTCACCGAGGAGATGCTGCTGCGCGGTGGGCAGGAGATCTTGCGCTTCGTCCTCGCCTTCGCCAGCGAGCAAGAGCCGACGCGAGCCGCCATTGGCCCGGCATTAGCCCAAAGCGAGGCTTTGCTCAGGGCAAAGGACGCTTAGGCGATGACGGTCGATCGCCGGCAAGTCTTACTCAGCAGCTTCGGCTTGGGTCTCGCGGCGGCGGCCGGACCGCGCTTGGCCTCCGCCGCCGGAGCAGACGAGCTGCAACAACCTGTCAGCAGCTACGGCGTCGTGCCTGGAGACGGCATCGATCAGACGGCGAGCTTGCAGGAGGCGGCCGACGCGGCGGCCCAGTCTGGCCTGCCGTTCTTTCTCCCGCCGGGCACCTACACCACCGCCAAGCTCGAGCTGAAATCGGGCACGCAAATTCAAGGCGTGCCGGGCAGATCCGTGCTTCGCTACAATGGCGGCGGCGGGCTGATTGCCATCGCGGACGCCTCCGATATCCGCCTGACCGGGCTGACGCTTGCCGGTGAGGCGAAGCCGATCGACGGCGCCCTCCTCGTGGCCGAGCAGGTCAAGGGGCTCGTCATCTCGGACTGCCGCATTCTCGGTAGCGCCGAGGACGGCGTGGTGCTGCGCAAAATCTCCGGCGCGATCAAGGATTGCGAGATGGGCGACATCCGCAAAGCCGGTCTGTTCAGCGAGGATGCCGCCGGGCTCGAGATCGCCCACAATCATGTCCGCGACTGCGGCGACAACGGCATCTTGGTATGGCGCTCGACGGCCGGCGAAGACGCCAGCATCGTCGCCTCGAACCGCATCGAGCGGATCGGCGCCAAGAGTGGCGGCAGCGGCCAGAACGGCAACGCCGTCAATGTCTACCGCGCGGGCTCGGTGCAGGTCAGCGGCAACCGCATCGCCGACTGCGCCTATTCGGCGATCCGCTGCAATTCCGGCTCCAACTGCCAGATCATCTCTAATTCTTGCGAGCGGCTCGGCGAGGTCGCGCTCTATGCCGAATTCACGTTCGAAGGCGCGGTGATCGCCAACAACATCGTCGACAAGGCGGCTACCGGCATCGCCGTCACCAATTTCAACGAAGGCGGACGGCTCGCGGTGGTGCAGGGCAACCTGATCCGCAATCTGAACTTCCGCAAGGATGTCGACCCCCGCGGCAACGGTATCGCCATCGAGGCTGACGGCGTGGTGACGGGAAATGTCATCGAGAATGCACAAGGCTACGGCATCGTCGCCGGCTGGCGGAACTATCTGCGCGACTTGAACATCACCGACAATCTGATCCGCAACGCTTATATCGGCATCGGCGTCTCGACCGACCCGTCGGCCGGCATCGCGCTGATCGCCAACAACACGATCAGCGGGTCCAAGGACGGCGCGATCCGCGCCATGGACGGGCCGACGCCGATCGGCCCCGACCTCGCCAAGGCCAGCGCCACCGCCTACGGCAACCTCGCGGTCCATGGCAACGTCTCACGCTAAACTCTGGTAACGAATCGGCAATCGCCGTTAGCGTTGCGCCAGCATCGTGGCCGGGGAGCTGACCGAGCCGAGCGCGCGCCGAAGCTCGGGGCTTGCCGCAATGCGTCCCACGCTGGCGCCCCGCCAATTCACGATCTCGCCGTCGAGCTGATCGGCAAGCGCCGCTCTCGCCTCTGGCATCAGCGCGGCAATCACCTCGACCAACGTTCGCTCGGCCCCGCGCTTGGCGCCGTCGTCGACCTTCACCGCAATACCGAGCCCGAGCCGAGGCAATGTCGCGCAATGCACGCCTTCGGCGCCGCCCTTGACGAAGACCGAAGGCGCGAGCTTCGACATCACCAGCGTATCGAAGCGCCCCTCACCGGCGACCAGAACCGGCGAGGCGAAGCACGCTGCCAGCAGCCGGCTCGCGGCGCGCGCGCGTTCAGCCGCAAGTCCCTGCCCAGTGCCGAGCCGCGCGAAGCCGCGCGCCAGCGCGCCGAGCGGCATGGCCCAAGTCGGCACCGAGCAGCCGTCGATCCCCATGCGGCTCTGGTCCAACCCAATTCCGCAAGTCTCTGAAATGAATCTGGCAATCATGATCTGCAGCGGATGGCCGGGATGCGCATAGCCGCGTGGATCGAAGCCGAGTTGGACGCACGCCGCGAGCATGCCGGCATGCTTGCCCGAACAATTATTGTGGATCGCCTGCGGCCGCCGGCCGGTGCGTATCAGCTCGCGCGACGCCTGTTCGCTGATCGGCCAATGCGCGCCGCAAGCCAGATAGCTCTCGTCGAGCCCGGCCTTGGCGAGCAGGCTGCGCACCGCCTCGACATGCGCCGCCTCGCCGCTATGTGAGCCGCAGGCGACGACAAGCTCGTCATCGCCGAGCCCGAACGCATCGGCGGCGCCGCTCTCGATCAGCGGCATGGCCTGCATCGCCTTTACCGCGGAGCGAGGGAACACCGGCCGTTCGACGTCGCCGAAGGCGAACAGGAGCGAGCCGTCGGCATCGGCGACGGCGATCGCGCCGGCATGGCGGCTCTCGACGAGCGTCCCTCTGATGACCTCGACCAGCGCGGGATTGGCAATGTTGGTTTCACGCATGATGGCACTCTGGGACGCGCCGGTCAGCTTCGCGCGCGCTCCGTCGGTCTTGCCGGCGCGCCGGCTTCGGCGGCAAGCTCCGTGGGAAGGCCCGCGGCATGTTTCGAGGCGCGGATCACCAGCGAGGTCTTGACGCTTGCCACATTGGGCGCAGCCGTCAGCTCGTGGATGATGAAATCCTGGAAGGCGCTCAAATCCGGCGCCACGCATTTGAGCAGGAAATCGATCTCGCCCGACAACATGTAGCAATCGCGCACGATCGCCGAGCTTCGCGCCCTCTCCTCGAAGGCGATGAGATCGGCCTCGGCCTGGCTGTGCAGCCTGATCATGGCGAAGGCGGTGACGTCAAAGCCGAGCGCCCTATCGTTGAGCAGCGCGGTGAAGCCCTTGATGATCCCGGCCTCCTCCAGCGCGCGCACGCGGCGCAGACAGGGCGGCGCGGAGATGCCCACCTTGCGTGCGAGATCGACATTGGTAATGCGCCCGTCGGCCTGCAACTCGCGCAGGATCCGCCAATCGGTGGCATCGAGCCGGGCTGAACGCATTTTTGCCTCTCCCTGGACGATTGGGGCAATCGCAGGCTAGAAGGGCGGCAGCGGACATTCGGGCGCTGCGGCACCTTACGCGCAATTTTATATCCTCCTGCCAAAAGAATCGAAAAGAAATTGAGCGCTAAACGTTCCAGAAATTCTGCGCCAGACGATGCCGCGTCCCTGATCGCCAGCAGCCAGAAAGCACGGAGCGAGAAGACCTGGATCATCACCGACGGCTCGGTGGGGATGGAAGCGCAAGGCATCGCCGTGGCGGAAGCCGTCGGGCTCCCCTTCAGCCTGAGGCGGGTGCGCGTCAGCGGGGCGATGAAATTCCTTCCGGCGCCGCTGCAACTCCTTATGCCACCGGCGCGGCTGTTGCGCTCGGTCGACCGCCAACGAGACACTCGAAGCGCCCTGGCCGCGTCTCATCATCTCCATCGGCCGGCGCAGCGTGCCGATCGCGCTCGCCATCAAGCGGCTGTCGCAGCCGCACGCTTTCGCCCTGCACATCCAAAATCCGAAAGTGCCCGCCAGGTTGTTCGATCTCATCGCCGCCCCCGTACATGACGGCTTCGAGGGCCCAAACGTCGTCACCACCTTTGGCGCGGTGCATAGCGTCACCGCCGCGCGGCTTGCCGAAGCGGCCAAAGGCTATGCCTCGCGCGTCGAAGCGCTGCCCCACCCGCGCATCTCCGTGCTGCTCGGCGGGGAGAGCCAAGCCTTCAGCTTCCCGCCAGAGATCGCCGCGTCGCTCGGCGCCAAGCTCGCGAGCCTCGCCCGCGACACCGGCGGCTCGCTCCTCGTCACGCCATCCCGCCGTACCCGCGCCAACTCGCTCGCCACGCTCACCGCCGCCATCAAGGACGTGCCGCACACCGTCTGGGACAGCACGGGCGAGAACCCCTATTTCGCCTTCCTCGCGCTTGCCGACGCCATCGTCGTCACCGAGGACTCGGTCAATATGGTCACCGAGGCCGCCGGCACGGGCAAGCCGGTCTATGTGCAGTCGCTGGCCGGCCGCTCCGCGCGGCTCTCCCGCTTCCACCGCCTAATGCAGGAACGCGGCGCCACGCGCCCCTTCGAAGGCAAGCTCGAGGCCTGGAGCTACGCGCCGATCAACGACACCGAAATCGTCGCCTCGATCATTAGGCGCGCTCTTGGCCTTGAAATTAAAACCTAATTTACCTCCCGCCGCGCGCGGCTTGCGGATTAAACGCTGTGTGCTTACCTGTTCACTCCTTGCAGGGGCATCGATTCCATGGCCACCAAGCGACATTCAAAACTGATCATCGTCGGCTCGGGCCCGGCCGGCTACACGGCGGCCATCTACGCCGCCCGTGCCATGCTGAAGCCGTTGCTCATCGCCGGCATTCACACCGGCGGTCAGATGACCACCACGACCGACGTCGAGAACTATCCGGGCTTCGCCGACGTGATCCAAGGCCCATGGCTGATGGAGCAGATGCGGCTGCAGGCCGAGCATGTCGGCACCGAGATCGTCTACGACACCATCGTCGAGGCCGATCTCAAGCGGCAGCCGTTCCTGCTCAAGGGTGACAGCCACACCGAATACACCGCCGACGCGGTGATCGTCGCCACCGGCGCCAAGGCGCGCTATCTCGGCCTTCCCTCCGAGCAGCGCTTCCTGGGTTATGGCGTCTCGGCCTGCGCCACCTGCGATGGCTTCTTCTATCGCGGCAAGAAAGTGATCGTGGTCGGCGGCGGCAATACCGCCGTCGAGGAGGCACTCTATCTCGCCAATATCGCCAGCGAGGTGATCCTGGTGCATCGCCGCGGCGTGCTGCGCTCCGAGAAGATCCTGCAAGAGCGGCTGTTCGCCAACAAGAAGATCGCCGTCATGTGGAATTACGAGCTCGACGAGGTCACAGGCAGCGACCAACCGCTCTCCGTCACCGGTGCCAATCTCAAGAGCACGCTCACCGGCGAGATCGTGCATGTGCCGATCGACGGCATCTTCATCGCCATCGGGCATGAGCCGCAAAGCGAGCTGTTCAAGGGCCAGATCGACATGAAGCCGTCCGGCTACATCCTGACCGCGCCGCATTCCACCGCGACCAACATCCCCGGCGTCTATGCCGCGGGCGACGTGGCCGACGACGTCTATCGCCAGGCGGTGACGGCGGCCGGGCTCGGTTGCATGGCCGCGCTCGAAGCCGAGAAGCATCTCGCCGGCCTCGACTCGCTGGCCCAGGCCGCCGAGTAGGCTCGGGCTTACGGCTTTGTCGGCCAGACCATGATCGGCACCGAACTCACCGAATTCGCCGGCGAGCCTTCGATCAGCTTCGCGCTGATGGCGAGATAGATCAGCGCATTACGCTTCAGGTCGGGGATCCGGTAGATGCGCGTCTTCTTGAAGAAGATGGATGTCTTCTCGGTGAACGCCTCTTCCCGCTCTGGCAGCGTGGCGAGATCGACAGTGATCGGTCCCATCTGCCGGCAGGACACAGAGAAATTCGACGGGTCTTCGTTGAGGCCGAGCGGCTGGCCCCAGCCTCCGGTCCGCGCCTGCGAAATGTAGCAGGTCACGCCGGGCACTTTCGGATCGTCGAACACGCTGAGACAGACTTTGTCGCTCGGCGACAGCATTCGGAACGTGGTGCTGACGCATTCGAGATCGTCGGCTTTTGCGTGGTTCGACGCGGTCAGCAACAGCGCCGCTCCCGCCACAAGCACGCCCATCGCCTGAGCCAGATTTCCGCCGAGCCGCATCCTCATTACTCCTTCGGGTTCTCTCGCGCGCTATTAGCTGGGGTGTGCCGCGCGTAATGCAAGCAAGCCGCTCGGACCTTGGCGCCATGTCAACTTGTGGGTCCTTAGGTCCGCAACTCCGAAATCGCGTCAAATCCGATCGATGCTCTCAACCGGCGATTAGCTCAACAGGATAACAATCGTCGCCAGTCGAATTGGTGGACGTTTCGCATCGGTCGCTTTCGGGAGGACCCCGCATGTTTCATGAGGACCGTTACGATCATGGGGAACTCGACGTTATTCCCCCGCTCCACTCCGTGACGATCACTCTGGACGTCAGCCCTACCGAACTCGAATTGGCGGTCGCGACCTGCGGCAAATCGCTTTGTCCGGCAATGCTGAATGCGATCATGGCCGCGATGGTGGTGGATACGACGTTGCAAGATGCGAGGCCATGAGGCCGTGACTCCTGCGATTTTCGCTTTCGCGTTCGCGCTTCCGATTGCGGCGGGATTGTGACTCCGAACGGGGGTTCTCGACGAAGACGCGGTGACTTCGGGGCGCCAACACGTTAAGGTTATAGGGTCGGAAAGCTACCCCCCTGCGTAGCGTAAGAGGCCCTACCATGACAGAACCTACGCCTGCCAAAATGGCCGCGGACAAGGCACGCGCGGTCTATCGCAAAACAGCCGAAGAGTTCGAGCAGTTCACCAAGGACGCCCAGATGCCCGAAGCAGTTCGGGTCTTCGCCGAGAAGAACATCGCTCAGAGCCGCGAGATCTATGAGCGCTCGAAAGACGCACTCGAATCCGTGCTCGAAAGTTGGGAGAGAACGTTCGACGCGGCGGGCCAGGGCGCCGTCGCACTCAATCGTAAAGTCATCGACATTACGCGCCGGAATATCAATTCCGGTTTCGATTTCGCCCAAAGCCTGGTTGGCGCCAAGTCGCTGGCCGAGGCCATGGAGCTACACTCGAGCTATTGGAGCAAGCAGCTCAACACGTTGCGGACGCAAGCCGAGGAGATGCGCGACCTGTCAACGCGCGTGACCTCCGACGTCGTCGAGCCGGCCAAGGCGCAAGTCAAGCGCAGCATGGCGGAGTTCGAAACGACGCATTAAGCGCAAGACGCGAGAAAGGGCCGGCAGCACACCGGCCCTTTCCTTTTCTGGTCGCTCGCCTTAAGCGACGCGGAACACCGCGCCCGCCACAGAGCGCGGCCGTTCGCGCACGCGCCCGCCGTCATTACCCGACTTGACGATCCACTCGCCGCTTGCGGTGCGGCCAGTGATCATGCCGACATGATGCGACCAGACCACCACCGCGCCGACCTGGGGGCCTGACGGTCGGCCCCAATGCGTCCAGTTGTGGGCGAGGTTGAGCTCAGGCCCGCCGCCCTTTTGCGTCCGCATCCACCAGCCGCACCAGCGCGAGGGCCGGGCGCCCGCACCCTTCGCCGCATAGGACGTGCCAGATGACCGATGCGCCGTCTTATGGCCGGTCGATTTGCGGGACGAATAATGCGCGCTGGACTTGCGGGTAGGATGTTGTGTGTAGGACCTCGCATAGGACGACGGCAGGTATTTTGAATACGACCCCTGATTGGCATCCCGGGTTCGCGCCTCTGCGGCATCGAGCGGAACAAAAGCCGCCGCGCCAAGCAGCGAGACGGCCAAAATAGCGATACGCACTCCAAACATGATGCATGCTCCAATTTTTGCTTTGGGAGGGAGGACCGGCGATGGTTCAAGCCAGTCCGAGCGCCAGGCGCGCGTTGGCGCTGGCAGCGGTTAACCTATGGAAAAACAAGACGATAAATCAACTCACGCATGGCCCTGAGGGGGCCATACAGGGGCGGCGCGACAAGAGTGTCGCAGGGCGGAATCGGGCAAAAATGAAGCCGCAAGTAAAAGCGTGGAACGCCGCCTCGCCGCCGGAAAAATGCATTAATCTAAAGGCGATAGAAGCCTGCGGACTTGCGCCCCCGCGACCTGGGGGCTTAAGACGAAACGCTAAGCCCGCATCAGGCCCAAGAGGAACCCATGGCAGAGACCCCTTCCTTCGAGATACCGCCCGAGCTGCGCGAGATGGCCGAGAAGAATGTCGAGCAGGCGCGCGCCGCCTATGGCCAGTTCATGGATTTCCTGACCCAAGCCATGGGCGCTTGGACCAAAACGCCCGGTGGCGCCGAGATGGCCGGCTTCGGGGCCGTGCAGGAGCGTGCCGTGGGCTTCGCCAAGGAGAATGCCGAGCGCTCCTTCGCCCTTGCGAGCGATCTTTCCCGCGCCAAGGACATGCAGGAAGTGCTTACGCTGCAGAGCCGCTACGTACAGACGCAGATGCAGACCTTCGGCATTCAGGCGCAGCAACTCTCCTGGCTGATGGCCGACGCGCTGCGCAGCATGCAATCCAAAGGCTGAGGCCCTCCGCCTAATTGCGCGTAACCGACGGATCTGCGGCTTCCGGTCTGTTGCTGATTGCGTTCGGTAACCGCCAACGCGAACGTTTGCTTGCCGGTTTCTGCCGATAGACTGCGCGCTCGTGCGAATGAGCGCCTAGTCTCGGGCTATAGGGCATGGCGAAGCCGCTGGCCGTCGCCACCGCGCAACTGACGTGGGTTTGCTGTTCCCTCATGGCCGGTCCCTCCTGGTTCGCTGCACAACGCTTGCGCTGCGCGGAGGTTCCGGCATTCGACGCGGCGAGGATCAGCTCATCGCTGCCTTGGCTTGGGTATTGAAAATTGCCGCGAGCTCGTCCAACGCGCGCAAGGCGTCGTGCAACGCCTCGGACACTTCCTCTTCGGCCGGCGCCGCCGGGCGCTCGTCGGCGAAGGAATAGAGGTCGAGAATCTCCAGCGCCCGCTCCATCGCGCGGACGGCGTCCTCGTTTTTTCGCACGCTGTCTTTCGCCGAGCTCGCGTGCCAATCAAGCACGCGGGCGAGTGCGTTGTCCGCGCCGTTACCCTTGCGCTTGACGCGCGCGCGCAAGGCCGCCGCACGCTCCATCGCCCGCTGCTGATTGGCGATGCTCGTTTTGCGCAAGCCGATATCGTCGCGGATGGTCTGCGCGAGCACGGCGTCGATGTCGAGCGCGGTCACGTCCTGCTCGGCATGGATGAGCAGCCCGAGTTTCTGCGCGATGACCTCGATCGCGCTGCCGTCGAAATTGTCCGGCCGCGCCTGCTCGATCTGGCCCGTGGTGTCGTAGCGCTCACGGCGCCTGGTATCGGACAGAACATCGTGCGCCGCGGTCAGCGCATTGAACGCTTCGACCGATCCCCCGCTGTCGGGGTGCGAGTTCTTCGCCTTGCGCCGATAGGCCTTGCGGATCTCTTCGCGCGTGGCGGCGCGCTTGATCCCAAGCAGTTGATACAGGTCGATCATCGATAGTCCCCGTTTCCCTCGCCGGCGGACCAGCGCGACGGGTTAACTGTCAACGGCAGTTGTGGCCAAAATTTAGCGGGAGCTCGGCCTTATGCTGGCACAAGGCTCGGCAAACCCCGTCCTGGTCGAAAAAATGGCGGCGCGAGCGGTATCGCCCGCTCGCCTGAACGTGAGCCGATGTGAAGCCAGCCCACGCGGAAGGTGCTGTTAGCTACGCTCTCTCCTTGGATCGTCGAGCAAGACGAAGACCAGGAGAGGACCTTCAACCAAGAGTGGGAGTGGAACCAATGAAGCTGGATAGGAAATCGGGTGCGGCTCTCGCCGCGGCGGCAGCTGTGTTGATGATGAGCGCAACGGTCCCGGTAGCCCCGGCCGCGGCCGACTACAAAGTGAAATGTTTCGGCCTCAATTCCTGCAAAGGCCATGGCCAATGCAAGTCGCTCGGCAATTCTTGCGCCGGTCAGAATAGCTGCAAGGGCAGAGGCTTTCTTATGATGGGCAAAGCGACTTGCCTGTCGAAGCACGGCTCGCTGACCCAAGGCTAGCTGTTTGAAACGAGACCTGCCGGCGGGAAGCCGCGGGTCTCGTTTCTGGCAACCTGCAAGCGCTCTTCCGAGCGCCAAGCTGGCACAAGCCGGTGCTGCGTCCTCAGGCGGCTTTCGCGTAATACGACTTGAGCTGGTTCATTACCTTCTGCTTGTCGAACTCCGCGCCCATGGCCAGCATGGCGTCGGCGAAGCGGCTTACGATCTCGCCGATCTGCTCTGGGCTGAGCTGGTTCAGAATGCCGATGCGCACCTGCACCGGCTCGGACAGCGTCGGCCAGATGCCGAAGCCTTGGGCGCGGGCGCCCTGCACCAGCTCCTTCTCCTTGCCCTTGAGCTTGCCCGGCAGGTTGAGCACGATGAGGCTCGGCATGTTCGAGGTGACCTCGCAGCCCATGGCCTCGACCGCCTGACGAAGCGCCTTCTCGTGATAGGCGTAGTCGCTCGCCTTGCGGCGCCGGCCATAGCCGAGAATGATGCGCAAGGCCTCGTGGAACGCGGCCACTGCGTAGCAGGAATGCGTCTGGTGGTAGGCCGGCGCACCATCCTTGCCGTCAATGATGCCCCAATGCCGCGCATCGAGAATCGGGTGGTTGACATAGGTGCGGCAGCCGCGCTTACGCACCATCTCGATCGCCTTGTCGGTGAAGCTGACCGGCGCATAGGTGAGCGGCAGCGACAACACGCCCTTCTGCGGACATGATGCCCAGGCAACCACGCCCGGGTAGTCGTCGATGTTGAAGTCGCCAACGCCGAGGCTCGACACCGCGTCGCAGATGCCCATCACGCCATGCTTCAGGCAGGCATCGTTGAAGCCTTTCAGGTCGTTGATGCGCCCCGATCCAGTCTCCCAATGCGCCATGAAGGCCCACATCGGCTTGTGTTGAGCCAGCGCCTTGTCGACGGTCTCACCGGTAACCGACTGGCTATGCGGGGTCTCCACAACGATCACGCTTTTCGGCTTGGGGTTCAAAGAATCCGCGGCAAGCTCTTCGGCGGTCGCAGCCTTCATGCGAATGGTCAAGGTGTCGATCCCGGAGAAGGTGCCGTTGGGGAAGGCCACCACCTTGTCGCCGGGTAGGATCAGCGACAGCACACAATCGAGGCCGGAGAAGCCAGTGCCGGCGACGCCGTAAGTGTAGACATTCTTGGTGCCCCACAGCTCGCGCAACATCTCCTTGGCTTCGAGCATGCCGCGCAGCACATCCTTCTGCATGTGATCGGCGACGCCGGTCTTGGCGAAACGCTCGAGCACGCGAGGATCGGTGTTCCCCGGCCCGGGGCCGGCGGCAAGTGTCTCGGGAATGTCAAGCTGCGGATAGATTTTCGTCATGGGAACACCCTCTCGGTCCTAACGGTCATCGCACAAAGAAACGGCACAATCGAATAACCGGCCAGGCGCCCCAAAAGCAAGACCGCGCGACCCCGAATTCGCCAAAATGGATCTGCATGTCCGCGCTAGAAAACGAGGTCAGTGCGCCGAACCCTAGGTTGAGTGCCGTTCGAAGGTTGCAGCCCTCTACAAAAGAAGAAGCCCCGTACGGGGGGGTCGGGGCTTCTTCCAGTAAGTTCCCTGCGGGGGGTGATGGGAGGGAATACCATCACCGTTTTCAATCCTACGCCGGTTACTGATAAGAGTTCGGGACTTTTTTATGAAAATGGTTAAGGTTAACAGTCTCTAACAACCGGGCCGGCGTCAAAGGCCTTCGAGGGAACGCGGAAAACCCCATGATTTACAAGCAGTCGCGCTGCGCAACGCTGGTTGCCGCAGTGTTTATACTGGTGATCGGCCCAGCCGGGGCGGCCCCTTGCGGCAAGACCAGCGCAGGGTTCGAGAACTGGAAAAGGGTCTTCGCCAACGAGGCCCAGGGCAACGGCATCGGGCCCAAGGGGGTCGCGGCGCTGATGGCGACCAATTATTCGAACGGCACCATTGCCGCCGACCGCGGCCAGCACAGCTTCAAGCTCAGCCTCGACCAGTTCATGGCCAAGCGCGGCGCCACGACGATCGCGGCGCGCGGCAAGTCGATGAGGGCCGCCAATGCGGCTCTGTTCTCTTCGATCGAGAAGCGGTTCGGCGTGCCGCCCGGCCCGCTGATCGCCATCTGGGGGATGGAGACGGCGTTCGGCAGCTTCACGGGCAATCAGCCGACCGTCTCCGCGGTCGCCACGCTGGCTTACGATTGCCGCAGGCCCGAATACTTCACCGACCAGCTTTATGCCGCACTGCAGCTGGTCGATCGCGGCGTGCTCTCGAGCGCGACGCGCGGCGCCATGCATGGCGAGGTCGGGCAGACGCAGTTCCTGCCCAAGAACGTCCTGCTCTACGGCGTCGACGGCAACGGCGACGGCGTCGTTAATCTCACCAACAAGGCCGATGCGCTCGCCTCCACCGCCAATTTCCTCAAAGGCCACGGCTGGGTGCGCGGCGCGGGCTACCAACCGGGCGAGCCGAGCTATGCGGCGATCCAAGGCTGGAACGCGGCGGGCGTCTATCAGCAGACCATCGCCATCGTCGGCAAGCGGATCGACGGCGGCGGTTAGGAGCTAGGCACTCGCCGCGCGGGCGAATCTGCGCTACCTGCTTTGGCCGTGACCGACCCGAAGGCCCCAGAAACCGAAACCGACGCGCAATCGTCGCGCAAACTTGCCCAGGCGCTCGGCAAGCTGATCGCGCTTGCGCTCGTTGTTGTCGCCGTCGTTCTGATCGAGCGCTATTGCGTGCCGAAGGCCGAGCCGTTCGGCCCCAACGCTAAGATCGTCACGCTTGATGGCGATACGATCAAGGCGGGCGACGGCAGCGAGTACCGCCTCTTCGGCATGGACGCGCCGGAGCTGCGTCAGACTTGCACCGAGGCCAACGGCAAAGCATGGATGTGCGGCCGTGCGGCCAAGGCCAAACTCACCACGCTCATCAAAGGCGGCAACGTGAAATGCGAGGCGCGTGCAACGGATCGCTACGGCCGCACCGTGGCGGTGTGTAGCGCCGAGGGCGTGCCGGATCTCGGCGAGGCGATGGTGCGCAATGGCTATGCCATCGATCTTGGCGGCCCCGCCGGCAACCCTTATGCAAACGCCGAGACGGAAGCCAAAGATGCCAAGCGCGGCATCTGGCGCGGAGCCTTCGAGCGCCCCTCGGACTGGCGCCAGGCCAATCCGCGATCGGACGCCTATTGAGCGACATGCGGAGGAATCGAGATGCCCGGGAAGCGCGTGCAATTCGACGACGAGACCTGGCAGGCGATCGATGCCGTGGCGCGAGGAAAGGGAAAGAGCTTTCAACAGCTCGCCGACGAGGCCTTCAAGGATCTCCTGAAAAAGCACCACCAGCCCGTCGGCCTGAAAGCCGCGCTTAAAGAAAGCGTCAGTGGAAAGGGAAAGCGCCAGCCGTGAGGATCAGTCGCACAGCCCGATGAACTCCCACAGCATCTCCCGGCAGAGATATCGGGCATCGTCCTCGCTATCGGCTTCGATGACGACACGCACCGGACCCTCCAGCGCGCAGAAGCGGACCCGCGCCGGGGCGCGATGCCGCCTGACGCGGACCACGCCGACGCTCAGCTCTGTCGCAATTCTCGCCATCTCGCTCCAACGCTCCCAGCGATTGAAGGTTCCTGTTATGTTCCTGCCTGATTCGAGGGCCGCCCGCAAGGCTGGCGCATGGTAATTTCGGCTATGTCGGAGTTCGATCTCGGCCTGTCGGTCGCGCTTGGCATCGGGCTTGCCGCGGCAACCGGCTTGCGGCTGTTCTTGCCGATGCTGGTGGTGAGCACGGCGGCCTATACCGGGCAGTTGCCCCTCAGCGAGAACTTCGCCTGGCTCGGCACGGCGCCCGCGCTGGTCCTGCTCAGTGTCGCGGCGATCGCCGAGATCCTCGCTTATTACATTCCGGGCGTCGACAATCTGCTCGACACTTTGGCGACTCCCGCCGCCTTCGTCGCTGGCACGATCATTTCGGCCGCGGTCATCACCGACCTGCCGCCGATGGTGAAATGGGCGGCGGCGATCATCGCCGGCGGGGGCATCGCCGGGGTGACGCAAGCGGTGACCACGGTGGCGCGCGCAAAATCGACAGTGATGACCGGCACGCTCGGCAATCCAGTCATCGCCACGGCGGAGTTCGGCGGCTCGCTCATCGTCTCGCTGCTGGCGCTCGCCGCGCCGCTGCTGACCGCGGTGGCGATCATCGTGCTGCTCTGGCTCGCGATCCGCTGGGTTCGCCGGCTCTCAGGCAAACCGCGTCCGTCGTGACCCAACAGCCCCGCAATCCCTGGAAGCCGATCGCCATCGTCCTTGGGCTGTTGCTTGCCGTGGCCGTGATCGCGCTAGCGCTGGTGGCAGCCGGCGTGATGCAGCTGGGATTCTCACTGCTCTGACGCTGTGCCCCCGTCAGGCCGCTTTCGCTCCCCTCCCCGCCAGCACCTGATCCGCGACCTTGCCGGTCAGCTCCGCCAAATGATCGAACTTGGCGTTGAAGGTGCCGACGCCGGCCGTCGCCGATCTGAGTTCGACGATCAGGTTCTGGATCTCGGTTTCCGGCAAATGCACCTCGACCAGATCCCAGCCCGGCCAGCCGGGCCGCGCGTCGAAGCCCAGGATCTGCCCCCGCCGCGAAGAGACGATCGAGTTGATCTTGGCGGTCGCGTCCGACGGTACCGCAATCTCGACCGCCATCACCGGCTCGAGCAATACCGGCGAGCATTGCGGCATGCCCTCGGTCATGGCGATGCGGCCCGCCTGGCGGAACGCCATGTCGGAGCTATCGACCGAATGATACGAACCGTCGATCAGGCAGACTGCGACATCCACCACCGGAAAGCCGAGTGGCCCAGAATGTAGATAATCCCGCACGCCGATCTCGACCGAGGGGATGTAATTCTTCGGCACCACGCCGCCGGTGATCTCGTCGGAGAACTCGAAACCGGCACCGCGCGGCTGCGGCTTGATCATCACCACCACGTCGCCGAACTGACCGTGGCCGCCCGATTGCTTCTTGTGGCGCCCCCGTACCTCCGCCGATTTGCGGATGGTCTCCTTATAGGGGATCTGGCGTGGGCGGGTTGAGGCGTCGATGCCGTATTTGCGCACGAGCTTCTCCAGCGCAACACGCAGATGCATCTCGCCCTGCCCCCACAGCACCATCTCGCCCATGTCCTGGCTATGCGTGAGCGAGATCGAGGGATCCTCCTCGATGATCTTGGCGATGGCCGCGGTGAGCTTCACCTCGTCCTTCTTCTCCTTGGCGGCGATCGCCAGGCCAAACACCGGCATGGTGATGGCGGCCGTCTCGATCTTGACCTTGCTCCCCTTCTCCTCGACCAGCGTGTCGCCGGTCTTGGTGCTGTCGAGGCGGCCGAAGGCGACGGTGTCGCCGGCGACAGCCTCGCCGCGTTTGGTGGGTTCCTGGCCGAGCAACGTGAAGACGCCGGAGATGCGCTCCTCGTCGGCCCCGCCATAGACGGTCGCGCCGTCGGCAAAGCGGCCGGTCAGCACGCGGACCAGCGAGAGCTTGCCGCCATGCGCGGTGTGGAAGGTCTTGGCCACGAACGCGCAAGAGGGCGCCTTGGCGACGCCGAGCCGCCTAGCAGTCGTTTCGACAAAAGGGGCTTCGTGCCTCAGCGCCTTAAGCAGCCGCAAAATGCCGTTGCCGTTCTCAGCCGAGCCGAGCAGCACGGGGCAGATTATCCCCTCGCGCAGCTCCTTGGAGAGATCGTCGAACACCTTGTCGCGCGGCGGCGGCACGTCCTCGAGCAATTGCTCCATCAGTTCGTCGTCATAGTCGGCGAGCTTCTCCAGCATGGAGAACCGAGCCTCTTTCTCGCGCTCCGCCAGCGTCGCGGGAATGTCGATCACCTCGCTCGCGGCATGCTCGCGATAAACGTGAGCGCGCTCGAGCGCGAGGTCGATGAAGCCGGTGACGATGTCGTTTTCCCAGATCGGGATCTGCCGCAGCACCAGCGGCTTGGTCGAGGCCGGCTGCAGCATCGGCACCATGTCGCGCACGCGCGCTTCCGCCTTGTCGATCTTGTTGATGAACAGGAAATGCGGAATGCCGCGATCCTCGAGCTGCTTGAGGATGAGCTGGAGCGCGGGCACCTTCTTCTCGTCGGGCTCGCACACCACCACGGCGGCGTCGCAGGCGGTGAGCGCGTTCGCCGCGTCGGCCTGGAATTCGATCGAGCCTGGGCAATCGAGGAAGGTGAAAAAGTCACCGAGGAAATCGACGGTGGCGACATTGAGCTCGACGCTCATGCCGTGATGCCGCGCCTCCTCCGAGGCGTCGCCGACCGTATTGCCACCCGCCATCGAACCTTGGCGGGTGATGGCGCCGGTGCGCGCCAGTATCGATTCAAGCAGCGTCGTCTTGCCGCTGAGATAGGGGCCAACCAGTGCGATGCAGCGGGCGCTGCGGGCTGGTTGCCCTTGCGCTTGGCCCATGGACTCCTCCCTTTGCGGTTATGATCCCGCGCGGAAGGCTCCTGACGCACCACCCGCGCAAGCCTTAATGACGCTATCGTGTCAAGCGGCGCGCCATCTGGCAAGAGGCCCAATTCGGCACAATGGCCGGGGTTAGTTCTCCTGGCGGTGGTCGCCGAGATCGCGGAGTGCGGCTATGACCAGGCGCACCAAGTCGGACTGACGGTGCACGCCGGTGCGCGCATACGCCGTCTTGAGATGAAACCTGACGGTATTCATCGAGATCCCCGCGCGCTCGGCGTAGTCCTTGAGATCATCCCCCGCGGCCAAGGCCGCCACCAAGGAGAATGGCGCCCTGCCGGCCTTCGCAGCCGCGGCACCGACCAGGATATCGGCTACTCGACGCTCGGCCTGCGCGCCGCCATGACCTATGCCTTGAACGGCGCGAGCGTCACGCCACATATCTCCGCCGCCTGGCAGCATGCCTTCGACGACATCACCCCTGGCGCGGCGCTCGCCTTCGCCTCGACCGGCATTGGCTTCGACGTGACCGGCGTGCCGCTCGCGCAAGATACGGCGCTGATCGACGCCGGCCTCGATCTGAACCTATCGCCCACCGCGACGCTCGGCATGTCCTATTCCGGCCAGTTCGGCGACGGCGTAGAGGACAATGCGGTGAAGGGGCGTTTCACCTGGCTGTTCTGATCCGCGCCGCTCCTCCAAGGCTCACGGCTCATAGCAGCAACGCCGTGGCGAGACCGGCGGCAAGCGTTGCCGCCGTAGCGATCAACAGCGGCTTGCCGAGGCTCGGGCCGGCAAAAAAGAAGGCCATGCCGCATTTCACCAGCGTGTTGGTCAGCGAGGCGATGACGATGGCGATCACCGCGATGCGCGCCTCGCTGCCTTTGGCGAATTCCGACATGGACAGCGTGATGGCGTCGACATCGGTCAAACCGGCAAGCGCCGCCACCGCATAGAGCCCGCTTGGTGGAAAATGTTGCTGCACAATCTTGACCGCGAGCAGGACCACGGCAAACAGCGCCGCAAATTTCGCCGCCTCGGTTAGGCTGAACGGGTTCTGGACCTTCAAATTGCCTTTGCCGGTGCCGCCGTCCGCCGAGCCGCCGCGAACATAGAGAAACGCCGCGAAACCGCCCACGACGACGGCCATCGCTGCGAATGGTGCGAGCATGTGCGCCAGCAAAGCGCGATTGACCACCGCCACCAGGACGATGACCCGCACGAACATCACCGCCCAAGCGAGCAGGATGCCGCAAGCGAGCGCCGGCGCCTCTTGCGGGTTGTCGTGCCCTTCCTTGGCGAAGGACAAGGTCACCGCCGTCGATGAGACAAGTCCGCCGGTCAAGCCAGTAAGCGCGATGCCCCGCGCTGGTCCGAGCAGCCGCGTCAGCACATAGCCGACCAGCGACAGGATCGAGATCAGGATCACCAGCAGCCACAGCGAATAGGGATTGAGCGCGCCCCAGGGGTCGATCGGCTCGTCGGGCAGCAGCGGCAGCGCGATGAAAGTCGCGATCAGAAGCCGTAGACCCGCATAGACATCGTCCCAGCCCAGCCTGTCGACGAAGCCATGCAGCGGCTGCTTATAGGCCAGCACCGCGGCGGTGATGACTCCAAGCGCGATGGCCAATTCGGAGTAGCCGAACATGACCATGGCGCCCAACAGAAACACCACGAGAGCGGCGACCTCGGTGGTGAGGCCGGTCGATTCCGGAGACGTGCGAGCGGCAATGAAGTATCCCGCCACCACGAACGCGCCGATGATCAAAAGCGCGACCGCCAAGATCCAGGGCGAGGAGGTGCTGCGAGAAAGATAAGCGGCGGCGGCCCCAAGCAGCGCCAGCAAAGTGAAGGTGCGCAAGCCCGCGATGCCGCTCGTTGCGCCTTCTTCTGCCTTGCGCTTCTCCCGCTCGACTCCGACCATGGCGCCGAGCAGGATGGCCGTGGCGAAATCGAGCGCGACGTTGACCAGCTCCTGATATTGCATCGCTCCGCTCCGTAACCGTTGCTCAGCGTCAGGGGCCCGTGCGGATATGGGGCGAAAAGCGTAACGCGACCCGGGCACCCCCGGAACCGCCTCACTTTGGTTCCGGCGCCTATGCCATTATGCTAATTGACGTGGCGGAGGGGAGTTTTCATGCGTCCGGTTTGCGCCCTTGTACTCGCGGCTTGGTTAGCGCTGCTGGCCTCGGCTCTGGGTGGCGGCAACGCCTCGGCCGGATTCGAATGCGGCATGTTCGATGGAAAGTTCAGTTGTCGGAGTTCCAGCGGGGGAGCGCAGTTCGGCAAGAACGCCAGCCCGGGGGGAACGCCGATAAACAATCGAGATACTCCGCCACAACCGGCCGCAGGCGAAGCGATACCTCCCGGTCCGGGCGGCAGTTGGAGCACTGAACAGGGCACCGCGGGGGGAACGCCCGATGCGACGGCCTGCCAACACGGAATGGTCGGCACGCCCCCCAATTGCCAGTGCCCGAAGAGTTCGGAGCTGCTGGGCGGCAATTGCGTGCACTACACCGCTTCGGCATGCAGCAACGGCTTGGCCCCGGACGCGCTGCCCCAAGCTTGCCGCGGCGTCGAGGAGAAGCTCTCCTGCAAAATGCGTCCGGACGGCTTCAAGGATTGCTGCTGCGTGATGTACGACAAGTTCTAGGCGTTACCTTCAGGCCGCGTCAGCCTTACCGTGCTCCGGGTAGAGCGTCGCAAGCGCGTTTGGCGTGGCGGGCGCCACGCCGCGCTCGGTGATAAAGCCGGTGATGAGCCGCATCGGCGTGACGTCGAAGCCGTAATTGGCGGCCTTGGTTCCCTGCGGCGCGATCTCCACCGTGGCCACGCTGCCATCCGGCAAACGGCCAGTCATATGCGTCACTTCCTCGTCGTTGCGCTCCTCGATGGGAATCGCGCTGCCGTCGGTCAGGCTCCAATCGATGGTCGAGTACGGCAGCGCCACGAAGAACGGGACGTGATTGTCGCGCGCGGCGAGTGCCTTGAGATAGGTGCCGATCTTATTGGCGACGTCGCCGGTCGCGGTGGTGCGGTCGGTGCCGACGATGCAGAGATCGACCATTTTCTTCTGCATCAGATGACCGCCGGCATTGTCGGCAATCAGCGTGTGCGGCACGCCATGCGCGCCGAGCTCGAACGCGGTGAGTGAGGCGCCCTGATTGCGGGGACGCGTCTCGTCCACCCACACATGAACTTTGATGCCCTCGTCATGCACACGATAGATCGGCGCGAGCGCCGTGCCCCAGTCGACGCAAGCGAGCCAACCAGCATTGCAATGGGTGAGGATGTTGACCACAGCCCCATTCTTCTTGTCGGCATGCGCGCGGATGATGCCGAGTCCATGCTCGCCAATTCTGCGGTTGGTCACGACATCTTCGTCGCAGATCGCTGCGGCACGGGCGTAAGCCGCGGCAACCCGCTTGTCGCGCGGCTGATTGCGCACGGCCTTTTGCATCTCATCGAGCGCCCAGCGAAGATTGATGGCCGTGGGCCGCGTGGCGGCAAGCACCTCGCAAGCCCGGTCGAGCGCCGCATCTGAGGCGTCGCTGCGCAGCCCGAGCGCGGCGCCGTAGGCCGCGGTCGCGCCGATCAACGGCGCCCCCCTCACCTGCATGGTCGAGATCGCGCGCGCCGCGTCTTCCAGCGTATGCAGCCTCGCCGTCTCGAATTTATGCGGCAGCTTGGTCTGGTCGATGATCTCGACCGACTTGCCGTCCTGGTTGAGCCAGATGGTGCGATAAGGCTTGCCGTTGATGTTCAATCCTAATCCCCCTCGAAGGAGATGAGCGTGTGACACTTCACGCCGAGCTTGGCGAGGCGCGCGGCGCCGCCCAGATCGGGCAGGTCGACGACAAAGGCGGCGCCGACGACGTCGGACTTGAGCTTGCGCAGCAGCTTGACCGCGGCCTCCGCCGTTCCCCCGGTGGCGATCAGATCGTCCACCAGCAGCACCGGATCGCCCGCGCCGATCGCGTCCTCATGGATCTCGATCACGTCGATGCCGTATTCCAGCTCGTAATCCTGGCCGATCGCCTTCGCCGGCAGCTTGCCCTTTTTGCGGATCGGCACGAAGCCGCAGCGCAAGCGGTCGGCCACGGCGCCGCCCAGGATGAACCCGCGCGCCTCGATCCCCGCCACCGCCTGCACCCGGCGATCCAGGAACGGGCGCGCGAGTTGCTCGACGCAGGCGCGGAAGCCGTTGGCGTGCCCGAGCAGGGTGGTGATGTCGCGGAACATGATGCCCGGCTTTGGATAGTCGGGTATGGTGCGCACGAGGGCCTTGAGTTCGATCTCGCTCATCAAGTTCATCAAGGGCCTCCAAATTTATCGGGCTACACCGCCGCGGCGCGCGTGCGGGCTTCGAGCCTATAGTCGAACCGCGAGCGGCTGGCTAGTCGAGAGCGCCGCTCGATCCTGGGGGGCAATTCTATGACAGACGGGTCCAACCCGGTCACCATCCGCGACATCGACGTTCCGTTCTGGCGGATCGTAATGATCCTGGTGAAATGGAGCATCGCCTCGATTCCGGCGATGATCATTCTCGTGCTGCTTCTCGCCGTCGTGACCGCGGTCGTCGGCGGCGCACTCAGCCTGATCGGCCTCCAGATTCCGGAAATTCCGACACCGCCCCCGGCCCCTCAATAGAGCCGTCCGCGCGTCAACTCTTCAGCACCCGGCCCGCCACCGCATCGAGCTTCTTCAACAGCGCGGGATCGCGCGCCGCCGGCGCGGTGATGATCGCCGTGTCGAGCGCACGGTCTGAGCCGATTGGACAGGGTTCGTGCTCACGCGGGAAATCGCGTGCCAACCGCGCCACCAGCTTGGCGCCTTTCTCGGCATTGGCCAGCAGCACCTTGATGATGTCGGTGACGGTGACCGCGTCATGGTCGGGATGCCAGCAGTCGAAATCGGTGACCATGGCGACCGTCGCGTAGCAAATCTCGGCCTCGCGGGCGAGCTTGGCCTCGGGCAGATTGGTCATGCCGATCACCGAATAGCCGAGGCCCTTATAGGTGAGGCTCTCGGCCAGCGTGGAGAATTGCGGGCCCTCAATGCAGACATAGGTGCCACTCCGCGCCACCGCGATGCCTTCCGCCTCCGCCGCGTCGGCGAGATGAAGACGCAAGCGTGGAGACACGGGATGCGCCATCGACACATGCGCCACGCAGCCTGTGCCGAAGAACGAGTTCGGGCGGTGATAGGTGCGGTCGACGAATTGATCGACCAACACGAAAGTGCCTGGCGACAACTCTTCCTTGAACGAGCCGCAAGCCGACAGCGAGATCAGGTCGGTGACCCCTGCCCGCTTTAGCACATCGATATTGGCGTGATAGTTGATGTCGGTCGGCGACAGCCTGTGGCCCTTGTCGTGGCGCGACAAAAATACGATGGGGAGACCGTCGATGTCGCCGATCCTAAGCGGCGCGGAAGGCTCGCCCCAGGGACTGTCGATGCGCTGCTCGCGCACATTCTGAAGGCCCGGCAGATCGTAGATACCCGAGCCGCCGATCACCCCCAATACCGCCTTCGTCATGGTCCCCTCACGCCCAATCAATCGCCGATGCGCATGTAAAACACGGCCCACACCCAATGGCCATGATGCTCATCGTTTGGCTTGAAGTCGGGCGCGCGCGTATTGAGCATCCAGATCGGCCCCTGTTGCCCAAGACCGAGCGGCACGCCGTCGGCCGACAGCGCCAGAATCCAGTCCGACGATTTGATGTCGTCCGGATCGAGCCAGCCGGTATAGCCGTTCATCGCCACGAAACTCGTTCTGACCTGCGCTGCCTCCAAATAGCCGAGCACTTCGCGAAGTAGCGGGCCGCTGAAGGTGGTGGGTTTGTCGAACTCCGGCGGTTGAACGGTGACCGTGCCCTGCGGCAGGGCGAGCAGCATGGCCCGGTCGAACGCGAAGGCGTTCTTGAAGTCGATTTTCTGCAACGCCAACATGCTGTCGCGCTTGGGATCGAGCGGGCCGCGATTGGTCTTGCCGACCAGCCCGCCAACGGTGAGCACCACCATATCCTGCGGCGCCGGCGCCTCGTCGCCCGCCAACGCGGGGGATAAGCCGAACACAAATCCGAGAACGAGCAAGGCGCGCTTCATAGCCGCCCTTATACCCCAGCCGATGGGTAGAGACCTAGGCCGTGTGCGTGGCGTCGTGACGATGCAGCCGCGCCCATACTGCGCGCTTGGCGAGATACATGATCACCACGAAAACGAGCAGGAAGATCATCACCCGCGCGCCCAACTTGTGGCGTTCCTCAAGCTTGGGCTCGGCCGCCCACATCAGATAGGCCGAGACGTCGCGCGCGTAATTGTCGAGCGTCGGCTTGGTCCCGTCGGTGTAGTTGATCACGCCGTCGCTCAAAGGCGGCGGCATGGCGATCTGATGTCCGGGAAAGGCGGCGTCGTAGTGCATACCCTGCGCCACCTCGAAACCGGCCGGCGCCTGCTTAAAGCCGGTGAGCAACGCGTAGATGTAATCCGGACCGCCCTCCCGTGCCTTGGCCATCACCGACAGATCCGGCGGCAGCGCGCCATTATTGGCGATGCGCGCCAGCTGGTCGTTAGCGAACGGCGAACGGAACGGATCGGATGGCCGCGCCGGGCGCTGGAACATCTCGCCTTTGTCGTTCGGTCCATCGGTAACCTGCGCCTGCGAGGCGATGACCTCCACCGCCTTGGGCGAGAATTGCGGTCCACCCGGCTCGCCGAGATTGCGATAGGACAGGAGCCGCATCGAATGACAACTAGAGCAGACTTCCTTGTAGACCTGGAAGCCCCGCTGGAGCTGCGCGTGGTCGTAGGTCCCGAATGGCGGGCTGAAGCTCCAGCTTTGCTCCACGATCTCCGGCGCATGATTGGTGTTGGCCTCTTCGGCAAGGGCCGCGACCGGAAGCACGATGAACAAAGCGAGCCCTGCGGCAAGAACTGAGATCGGCCGCATCAGGCAACCTCCGCCGGCTTGCGCTTGAGTGGTACTTTGGGCGCAGCCGGTGCTGGTGGAGTTGCCACCTCCTCGGGCCCGAGCACAGGCTCGGTGATGCTGCCGGGAAGCCCGCGCGGCTTCTCGATCAATCCGACGATCGGCATCACCAACAGGAAGAAGGCGAAATAGTAGACGGTGAAGATGCGCCCGAGGACAAGATACACACCCTCAGGCTGCTGCGAGCCGAGATAGCCGAGCACGACGCACGTCACCGCGAACGCCCAGAAGAACCATTTGTAGATCGGCCGATAGCTGGTCGACCGAACTCTCGACGTGTCGAGCCACGGCACGAAGAAGAGGATGCTGATCGACGACAGCAGAGCGATCACGCCGAGCAGCTTGTTCGGGATCGCACGCAAGATCGCGTAGAACGGCAGGAAATACCATTCCGGCACGATATGCGGCGGCGTCTGCAGCGGGTTGGCCGGGATGTAGTTGTCCGGATGGCCGAGAAAGTTCGGCGCATAGAAGACGACAGCCGCGAACAGAAGGATGAAGCAGACCAACGCGAAGCCGTCCTTGATCGTGTAGTAGGGATGGAACGGCACGGTGTCCTTCGCCGTCTTCACGTCGATACCGGTGGGATTGTTGTTGCCCGGGATATGCAGCGCCCAGATATGCAAGACCACGATGCCGGCGATGATGAAGGGCAAGAGATAGTGCAACGAATAGAGCCGGTTCAGCGTGGGACCGCCCACCGAGAAGCCGCCCCAGATCCACTCGACCAGCCGCGTGCCGAGCCCCGGGACCACCGAATCGAGCGATGAGAACAGATTGGTGATCACCGTCACCGCCCAGAAGCTCATCTGCCCCCAGACTAGCGAGTAGCCCATGAAGGCCGTGGCGATCATCAGCAGGAGGATCAGCACGCCCAAGATCCACAACACCTCGCGCGGCGCCTTATAGGAGCCGTAGTAGAGGCCGCGGAACGTGTGGATGTAGACCGCGAGGAAGAACATCGAGGCGCCGACGGCATGCGAGTAGCGCAGCAGCCAGCCCCAATTGACGTCGCGCATGATTTTCTCGACGGAGTCGAAGGCGCCATGCTCGCTCGGTATGTAATGCATGGCGAGCACCACGCCGGTGGCGATCTGCGCCGCCAGCATGAAGGTGAGGATGCCGCCGAAGGTCCACCAATAATTGAGATTGCGCGGCGTCGGGAATGCCAGGAACTGATCATGCATCAGCCGCGGAACTGGCAGACGCGAGTCGAGCCAGCGCTCGATGCCGGTGTTGGGCTCATAGGTCGAAGGATGCGCCATGGTCCGCCCTACCCGATCTTGATCTTGGTGTCGGACGTGAAGGCATAAGGCGGGATCGCGAGATTTTGCGGCGCCGGGCCTTTGCGGATGCGTCCGGCCGTATCGTATTGCGAGCCGTGGCAGGGACAGAACCAGCCGCCATATTCGCCCTTGTAGTCGCCGACCGCTTGCCCTTTCGGGATACAACCGAGATGCGTGCAGATGCCGATCATCACGAGCCAAGGTTCGCGGTCTTTGGCGGCGCGGTTGTCGTCGGCCGCCGAGGCGGCCTCGGGAAGATTGGCGTTACGCGCGAGCGGATCGGGCAGATCGTCGAGCGGAACGTCCTTTGCCTCTTCGATTTCCTTGTCGGTGCGGTGACGGATGAAGATCGGCTTGCCGCGCCACACCACGGTGATCGCCTGCCCCGTCTCCACATGGGAAACATCGACATCGGTGGTGGCAAGCGACAGCGACGAGGCGTCCGGGCTCATCTGGTCGAGCAGCGGCCAGAGCGCCGCGGCGGCGCCGATCGCGGCAAAGCCTCCCGCCGCGATCAGAATAACATCGCGCCGGGTCGGTTCATCGTCGTCCATCAGGGGAGGATTGAGAGTGTCGTGGTTGGCCACGGGCCTGAAGCTCCTAGATCAACGGGGAAGGACCATCCCCAGCCAACAGAAAAAGGCGAGCGCGAAGCCGTAGCTTCAGCCCCCGGCCTTATGCCGTGCCGAACCCAATCGCCTTGGGGTTTGCCTCTCTCCTGATGCCGTAATCCGGCATTCTCGGTGGCGCTTTCTTGCATCGAGCGTCCCGGGTTGTCCAGGGGCCCGGAGTTGGGCAAATTGGCGCACACTGCTTTCTGTCAAGGATTTCAGACATAGGCTGGATTTGCGCCAGGCGGTTTGATCCCGGTCAAAGCCACGCCGGATCAGCCGAGCCAAGCCTTTCCGCTTGCCCGCATCGCGCCTCAGGGCCGAGAACACATGGACCAGAAGACGCCGAAAGAGCCCAGTCCCTTGGAGAACTTCAGCCCCGCCCGCAAGGAGCGCGCCCGCGCCTGGTTCGAGCATTTGCGCGACCAGATCTGCGCCGCGCTCGAGGCCGTCGAGGACGCGGCCGACGGCGTGCCGGGTTGCGAGGGCAACGAACCCGGCCGCTTCACGAAAACGCCCTGGACGCGCAGCGAGAAGAGCGGCGAAGAGGGCGGCGGCGGCGTCATGGCAATGATGACAGGCCGCGTGTTCGAGAAGGTCGGCTGTCACACTTCGACCGTGCACGGCACCTTCCCGCCCGAATTCGCCAAGCAGATACCCGGCGCCGACCAGGACCCACGCTTCTGGGCGTCAGGTATCTCCTTCATCGCCCATCCGGTGAACCCGAACGCGCCAACAGCGCATATGAACACCCGCATGGTGGTGACGTCGAAAGGCTGGTTCGGCGGCGGCGGCGATCTCACCCCCGTGCTGATGCGCCGGCGCACGCAAGAGGACCAAGACTCGGTGGCCTTCCACGCGGCGATGCAAGGCGCCTGCGCGGGCGAGCCGTCCGCCGACTATCCGCGCTTCAAGGCGTGGTGCGATCAATATTTCTACCTGCCGCATCGGGGCGAGATGCGCGGCATCGGCGGCATCTTCTACGACTATCTCGATACCGGAGACTGGAAGGCCGACTTCGCCTTCACCCAGAAGGTCGGGCAAGCATTCCTCAGCGTCTATCCCGAGATCGTCCGCCGCAACATGGGGACCCCCTGGACCGAGGCCGACCGCGAGGAGCAGCTCATCCGGCGCGGCCGCTATGTGGAGTTCAATCTGCTCTACGACCGCGGGACGATTTTCGGCCTGAAGACCGGCGGCAATGTCGAGTCGATCCTCTCCTCCATGCCGCCATTGGTGAAGTGGCCTTAGCCCCCTACCCGCGCACGCCAGCATACATGAGGGGCGACGCCAGCGGCGCGCCGACCCCGCCTTGCGTGTGCGAAACGAGCGCGCCGACGCGGGTCTGAATCACCGGCGCATCATAGGCGAGACGCGCGAGCAGAATGGCGAGAGCCGTCAGCAGCAGGACCACCACGATCTTCCACATTGCGAAGCCTCCGAGAGCACCGTTGGGCGCGCTTCCTGCGCCGTTCTGATGCAAGCTCTAGGGCTTCGCGGCTGAACCTTTTCTGAGGCGTCCGTTCATCTGCCGTTTAGATTGTGGCGCGGATTTTTGACAGAGTTTGTGATGGCGGCAGAGCCACTTCGGGCTTGCCAATTCGCCGCCTTTCGCTCATCTTTAAGGCACCGGGCGCCCAAGGCTTTGGGCGCGGACTTGGACGACGGCAAAGTGATCTACGCGCCACAAGAGCACGACCTTTCCTGACATCTCAAGACGCCGAAGGATCCCTTTCGGGGGCCTACGGCCCGTTTGTGTAAAACTTCAACGGGAAAGGAATTCCCCTATGGCTCGTGTCAACGGCACAGTGAAATTCTTCAATCATGCGCGCGGCTTCGGCTTCATTCAGCCCGAGGACGGCGGCAAGGACGTTTTCGTACACGCTTCCGCCCTTGAGCGGTCGGGTGTGCCCGCCCTCAACGAGGGCGACAAGGTCTCCTTCGAAATCGAGGACGACCGCCGCGGCCGCGGCAAGCAGGCCGCCAACGTCCAGCTCGCCTAACCAAGCGCGCAAGCCAACTGATTGAGAACCGCCGGGCCTTGGCCCGGCGGTTTTTTATTTGCCGCCGCGCCACCTCGCCGTTGCTTAACGAGCGATTCATTTTAGCGGCTCTATTTTGCCAAAAATCGAGAGCTTACTCGTGTCATCCCATCCCTGGGGAAACCTCCCGCCCGCTTAGGGGCACTTTAGCGGGCACAACGCTAACGAGCTTGGACACAGCAATGAGCAATTCAACTTTGAAAGCCGTCGCCGCTGCGGCACTGATCGGCTTGGGCGCGATTGCACTGCCCGCGACCGCGGAAGCCGGTCGCGGTTATTACCACGGCCATGGCGGCTGGGGTGGCGGCTGGGGCGCGGGCCTTGTCGGCTTTGGCGTCGGCGCCATCGTCGGCTCGGCGCTCGCGCCGCGCGAGGTCTATGTGGCCCCGCCGCCGCCTCCGGGCTACCGGGCGTATTACGGCCCTGCCGCCTATGGTCCTCCGCCGTGGAGCCCGGGCTGGTACAGCTACTGCGGCAACCTGCACGGTCCGTATTTCAATCCGAATACGGGCTACTTTCAGGGCGCCGACGGCGGCTGGTATTTCTGCCGCTAGCAGACCGAGATAGTTTCGATTGATAAGCCTGTCGCACCGGTGAGAGAGTCGGAGGCAGCAGGCTTTGTCTTCTGCCTGACCGAAGTCAGTCGTCAGCGGCGGTCCGCGCGGTATTCCGCCGCCAGCGCGTAACCTCTTAGCAACCTTGGGCTTTTTGACACGGCGTTTACCCCTGCGGCAACTCATGCCACACGCCATCTGAATTGCGTCTTGAACGAGGCTGCGACGCGGAGCAAACTTGAGACGCTCCGGGATGAGTCCAATGAGAGCGCCAGCCCGGGCTTTCCGATCCGGACACGCGCCGTTTTGGGGACTGAAGAAGGACTTTTGCACAATGAAATTTGCTACCGCCGTTGGCCCCGAGATCGAGCGGCCGCGCGACGCACCGAATGTCCCCGCCGACCGTCAGGCGCTCACCCTGGTCAAGCCTTATCAAGGCATGGTGGCTTGGCCGACCGTGTTGCTCGCGCTTGGCATTGTCGCCGCCTTCGCGCTCGTCACCACTATGGCGACGATGCGGATCATCCCGCTCTGGCTGGGGATGATCCTCAACTCGCTGATCCTTTATGCTGACCAGACCCCGCTGCACGAGGCCTGCCACGGCAACATCGCCGGCAAGGACTCACGCTATCTCTGGATCAATCATCTTGTCGGCTATGTTTGCGGCACGGTCTTGCTGCATGAGTACAAGGCCTTTCGCTACATGCATCTTGCCCACCATCGCGACACCAACAATCCTGAGATCGATCCAGATCATTGGGTGGCCGTCGAGAACCCGTTCTTGTTGTTCTGGCGCTGCATGACCATCGTGTTCTGGTATCAGCGCTATTTCTGGCGGCACATCGCCTTCCACGCGCACATCCCCGGCATGCGGCCGCTGACCATCCATATCGTGGTGATGTACGCGCTGTATTACGGTCTCGCGCTCGGGCTGGCGCTTTACGGTTATTGGCGCGAGGTGCTGATGCTGTGGATCTTCCCGCACATCATCGGCTCGGCGCTGATCATCTATTTCTTCGCCTATCTCACCCACAAGCCGCACGAAGTGCATGAGCGCTATCGCGACACCAACATCTTCTGGGTGAAGGGCAAGATCCTGGAGCCGATCGTCAACTGGCTCTACATGTTCCAGAACTTCCACCTGATCCATCACCTCTTCCCGCGCATCCCCTTCTATCTCTATCCGAGGGCGTTTCGCTCGCTGAAGCCGGTGCTCGATCATGAGAAGGCGCATGTCTACGAGTTCGGGCACGAGCCCGCGCCGGCATTCAGCCAAGCCGGCGAAGCGCGGCAGTAGTCTCAGGAACTCGGCTCGAAGCTCAAATCGGCGGGCGAGATCAGCACCGAAAACTGCTGGCACCAAATCACGACACTCGGAAATTTCGCGAGATCGACCCCCGCGGGGACCGGATATTTCTGGTTTCCCTTGAAGGCGCGCAGCCGCCCAAGATCGACGAACATCGCGTCGCCCAAGTCGCTCGACGAGCGGATTTCGGCTTTCGGCACGAGATAGACGTGGAAGTCGGGCCCGGGGCCCACCTCGAAATCCTCGCCGAGGAACACCGTTCCCGTATAGACGCTCACCTCCCCCTTGCCATAGTGGATCGGGTCGTTGGGATTGGGCTGGATGAACTTGCCCTTGGCGATGAGCTTGCTCGTCTCGGCCTGGGTCAGCTGGTCCATCGCTTCCGGCGGCGGGAAGACGTAGGGAAACAGAAAGAAGCCAAGCGCCACGCCGAAGGCCGCGCCGAGCACGCCGCCGAACAGAAACACCGTCAGCCACCGCCACATATCGCGCTCCTGAAATTGCCGAATGGCAGCTTGCCATGACACGGCCGCTGTGGCGACCCTTGCACATCGCCCCTGAAATAGGACTGGTGGAACTTCGCCGGCTTTGTACATTGGCTCCTATTGAGGAGACGAGCCGATGAAGGACGTCACCACCGTCCGCACCACCTGCCCGCGCGATTGCTACGACGCGTGCGGCGTCGTGGTGAAGCTTGCGGCCGACGGCACCGTCAACGTGGTCGGCGATCCCGAGCACGATGTCAGCCGTGGCGCGCTGTGCGGCAAATGTTCCATTGGCTACAACGGAGTGTGGCGCGATCCAGCCGTGCGCCTGACGCGGCCCCTGAAGCGGGTCGGGCCCAAGGGCGAGGGCCGTTTCGAGCCGGTGAGTTGGGACGAGGCCATCGGCGATATCGCTATTCGTCTCAACGCGATCCGCGCACGCGACGGCGCCGCGGCAATCTTGCAAACCCATTACACCGGCACCTGCTCGCTGATCGCCGGCAGCTTTCCCTTGCGCTTCTTCAATCGGATCGGCGCGACCGAGGTCGACCCGGACACGGTGTGCAATAAGGCAGGCCACGTGGCACTGCAGCTGATGTACGGAGAATCGACGCGGGGTTTCGACCCGCGCACCATCGACGGCGCGAACTGCGTGATGATCTGGGGCGCCAATCCGTCGACCTCGGCGCCGCATGTGCATCAATATTGGCTCTGCGAGACGCGTGTTCCCAAGATCGTCGTCGATCCCATTCGCCACGAGACGGCGGCGATGGCCGACATGCATTTGCAGCTCTATCCCGGGACCGATGGCGCGCTCGCCTTCGCCATGCTGCATGCGATATGGGCGGCCGGCCGCATCGATCGGGCCTTCCTCGCCACGCATTCACAGGGCTGGGAGGAGATCGAAGGCCAGTTGGCCGCGTGCACGCCGGCATGGGGTGAAGCCGTCACCGGGGTACCCGCTCGTTTGATTGAAGATGCGGCGCGGCTATATGCGGCCGGACCGTCGCTACTGTGGATGGGTCAGGGCTTCCAGCGCCAGACTTTCGGCGGCAACGCCATGCGCGCGGTCGGGCTATTGCCGGCAGCCACCGGCAACCTCGGCAGATACGGGGCGGGATTCCTCTACCTCAATGGCTGGGACACCCGCGGCGTCGATGCGAGCTATCTGACCGCCGCTCATCTCAAACCGAAATCCGCGCAATCGATCAGCCATATGGATCTGGCGAGCCGGCTCGAAGCCCCCGAGACCAAAGCGATCGTCACCTGGAACAACAACATCGCCGCGTCGAGCCCCGAGCAGCGGCGCCTGCGGCGGGCGCTCGAGCGCGACGACCTGCTGCAAATCACCCTCGACCTGTTCCAGACCGAGACCGCCAACTATGCCGACTACGTGCTCCCGGCGGCGAGCTTTCTCGAGTTCGACGACGTGGTGATGTCCTATTTCAACGCCAGCATGTCGGCGCAAGTGCAGGCGGTGCCGCCGCTCGGCGAGGCGCTGCCCAATCAAGAGATCTTCAGGCGTCTCGCGGCGGCGATGGGATTGACCGATCCGGAACTGTTCGAGACCGACGCCGCGATGATCGCCACGCTTCTCCACCAGGCGAAGCCGGGGCTGAGCTTCGAGACGCTAGCCGAAGCCGGCACGATCGATTATCCGCCCAAACCGGTCGTGCAATTCGAGCACCATGACTATCGGACGCCGTCGGGCAAGATCGAGTTGACGGGCAGCGCCTTCGTCGATGCCGGATTGCCGCACGCGCCATTCGCCTCGGCCGAAGCGCGACCCGCAGGCGGCGAACTCCGCCTGCTCTCCCCGGCGTCGAAATGGCTGATGAACAGCAGCTTCGGCAACGATCCCAAGATCCTGAAGCAACTTGGCGAGGATCGGGCCTTCATGCATCCCGACGAAGCGCAGGCGCGAGGGATTGCCGATGGCGCACGCGTGAGGATCGGCAACCCAACCGGCGCGCTCACGCTGCGGCTTTGCGTTTCGGCCGACGTGCCGCGGGGAGTCATCCTGGCCTATAAGAGCCGCTGGACGACGAACCACGCCGCCAATGTCAACGCTCTCAATCCAGGCCATAAGGCCGATCTCGCGGAGAGCTGCGCCGTGCACAGCATCAACGTGTCGGTTGTCCCCGCCTGACGGCCGGCAGCGCCCCGGTTAATGCAGCCTGAGCTCGCCGCGTACGAAGCTGAACTCGGCTGGCGCGATCAGGCGCCGATGCGCCACGCGAATGCGATACAGCGCGCCGTCGAGATTGGCCGCCCAGAAATCGAGGAAGTCGGTGAGCTTGGGGAAGCGCGGCGCGACATCGTAGTCCTGCCAGATATAGCTTTGCAGGAGCTTTGGGTGGTCCGGCAACCGGTAGAGGATTTCGGCCGTGGTCAGCGAGAACCCCTCGATTTGGCGGAGGAAGGCAGTGTCCATGACAATGCACCCTGCTGGTCGGCGTTTTTGGTTCGATAAGTGTTAACCGCCGAGCCGGTTCGCGTCCAGCGGATTTCACCAGCTAAATCAGTGCTTTGGCAGCAACCCAAGATAATTGCTAGCGACTTTGGCACTCATCCATTGAAAGTGCTAAAAGGCCATTCTACATAGCATTCGGGTGCACCTGCTGCGGACCGCGCCCGCCCAATTCACAATGTGTCTGAGGAGATTCCAAGATGAAGTTTCGTCCCTTGCATGATCGCGTCGTCGTACGCCGGGTCGAGGAAGACGACAGGACCAAGGGCGGCATCATCATTCCCGATACCGCCAAGGAGAAGCCGCAACAGGGCGAAATCGTCGCCGTGGGTCCCGGCGCCCCCGACGAGAAGGGTCACGTCCAGCCGCTCGACGTGAAGCCGGGCGACTTTGTGCTGTTCGGCAAATGGTCGGGCACCGAGGTCAAGCTCGACGGCGAGGACCTTCTCATCATGAAGGAAAGCGACATTCTCGGCGTGCTCGAAGGCGCGACCGCCAACGTCAAGAAGAAGAAGGCCGCGTAGCGATTGATCCTCGTCCTGAGAAGCGCCCGAAGGGCGCGTCTCGAAGGATGAGGCCCCCCAATTCCAAGTTCACCTTTCGAGCCGCCGGCCCGGCTGCTCAGGGTGAGGACCCCATGGAGAAGAAGACATGTCTGCGAAGGAAGTGAAATTCGGACAAGACGCCCGCGAGCGCATGCTGCACGGCGTCGACATCTTGGCCAACGCGGTCAAGGTGACGCTCGGCCCCAAGGGCCGCAATGTCGTGCTCGAGAAGTCGTTCGGCGCGCCGCGCATCACCAAGGACGGTGTGACCGTGGCGAAGGAGATTGAGCTCGAGGACAAATTCGAGAATATGGGCGCGCAGATGGTGCGCGAGGTCGCCTCGAAGACCTCCGACACCGCCGGCGACGGCACCACCACCGCGACGCTGCTTGCTCAGGCCATCGTCAAGGAGGGCGCGAAGTCGGTCGCCGCGGGCTCCAACCCGATGGACCTCAAGCGCGGCGTCGATCTTGCCGTCAGCGCCGTCATCGCCGAGCTCAAGTCCAGGGCGAAGAAGGTCACCTCGAGCGAGGAGATCGCCCAGGTCGGCACCATCTCCGCCAATGGCGATGCCGAGATCGGCCAGATGATCGCCAAGGCCATGCAGAAGGTCGGCAATGAGGGCGTCATCACCGTCGAGGAAGCCAAGGCGCTCCTGACCGAGCTCGAAGTGGTCGAGGGCATGCAGTTCGACCGGGGCTACATTTCTCCCTATTTCATCACCGATGCCGACAAGATGCGGGTGGAACTCGAGAGCCCCTACATTCTCATTTACGAGAAGAAGCTCTCCAATCTGCAGACAATCTTGCCGCTACTCGAAACCGTCGTGCAGTCTGGCAAGCCGCTGCTGGTGATCGCCGAGGACGTCGAGGGCGAGGCGCTGGCCACGCTCGTGGTCAACAAGCTGCGCGGCGGATTGAAGGTTGCCGCCGTCAAGGCGCCAGGCTTCGGCGATCGTCGCAAAGCCATGTTGCAGGACATCGCCGTGCTCACCGGCGGTCAGGTAATCTCCGAGGATCTCGGCATCAAGCTCGAGAATGTCACGCTCGACATGCTGGGCCGCGCCAAGAAGGTGGTCATCACCAAGGATGACACCACCATCGTCGACGGCGCCGGCAAGAAGGCCGACATCGTGGCGCGCGTCGCCCAGATCCGGCAGCAGATCGAGGACACCACCTCGGACTATGACCGCGAGAAGCTGCAAGAGCGGCTGGCCAAGCTCGCCGGTGGCGTCGCCGTGATCAAGGTCGGCGGCTCGACCGAGATCGAGGTTAAGGAGCGCAAGGATCGCGTCGACGATGCTCTGAACGCGACCCGCGCAGCCGTCGAGGAAGGTATTCTGCCCGGTGGCGGCGTGGCCCTGCTTCGCACGCAGAAACTGCTCGACAAGATCAACACCGCCAACGACGACCAGAAGGTCGGCGTCAATATCGTACGGCGCGCCTTGCAGGCGCCCGCCCGGCAGATCGCCGAGAATGCCGGCGAGGACGGCGCCGTGATCGTGGGCAAGATTCTCGACAAGGAAGATTATGCCTTCGGCTTCAACGCCGCGACTGGCGAATATGGCAATCTCGTCAAGCAGGGCGTGATCGACCCGGCGAAGGTGGTGCGCACCGCATTGCAGGACGCCGCATCCGTCGCCGGCCTACTCATCACCACCGAGGCGATGGTGGCCGAGAAGCCAAAGAAGCAAGGCTCGGCTCCTGCCATGCCCGGCGGCGGCGGCATGGGCGGCATGGATTTCTAGCTTTGTAGCGTAAGTACGCGTCGGTTGCGTCAAGCGTTCGCGTCCCTGCGTCTATGTACCCCCTGCGTATTGAGCCGCGCCTTCGGGCGCGGCTCTTTCTTTTGCCATTGCCCTTAGGCAGTCTGTGGCTATGGCACGGACACGGACAACCGGTCGCATTCGCGTCGGCGTCGGCGGGTGGCTCTACGCGCCCTGGCGTGGCGTGTTCTATCCGAAGGGCCTGAAGCAGGCCGAGGAACTCGCCTACGCGGCGAGCCACCTCACCACCATCGAGATCAACGCCACGCATTACCGGCTGCAAAGTCCGACGAGCTTTCGCAAATGGGCCGCGGCAGCGCCCGAAGGCTTCGTCTTCTCGGTCAAGGGGCCCGGCCTCGTCACGCAGCAGAAGGTGCTTGGCGAGACCAGCAACTTCATCAAGCGCTTCTTCGCCTCTGGGCTTAGCGAGCTCGGCGACAAGCTCGGGCCCGTGCTCTGGCAATTCGCGCCCTTCAAGAAGTTCGAGGCCGACGACCTGGGCCGCTTCCTCGACCATCTTCCGCGCGAGCTCGACGGCATCAAGCTCAATCACGTGATCGAAGCGCGCCATGCGAGCTTCGCCTCGCCGGACTTCGTCAAGCTGATGCGCGACACGGGAACAAGCGTCGCTTTCACCGACGCCGAGACCTGGCCGTCGATCGCCGACATCACCGGCGATGTGGTCTATGCACGGCTGCAACGCGGCGACGACACGCTCGAAGCCGCGTACAAGCCCAAGGCGCTCGACGCCTGGGCCGAGCGCGCCGAGCTTTGGGCGAAAGGCGACGTGCCGCAGGATCTCCCACTCGTCGACGCCGCGCAGAAGCAGACAACCAAGCCGCGCGACACGTTCATCTACTTCATCCATGAAGGAAAGCTGCGCGCGCCCGCGGCGGCCATGGCGCTGATCGAGCGGCTCGGCGGTCGTTAAGCGTCAGCCTACGATCTCTTTCGCCCTGGCAAGCAGTTGTTCGCGCGAGGCGGTAAAGCCGCCGGCGACCCATTCGGCCTCGACCTGGCGCAGGATCTCGCCGATGGCCGGCCCCTGCACCTCGCCGAGCGCCATGACGTCGGGCCCGCGCAAGGGGAACTCCGGCACGTCCCAGCGGTCGGCAAGTCGCAGCGCCTGCCGCCAGGTCTGATCGTCGGGCGCAACGCCGGCGTCCGCCGAGGCGAGCAGCACATGCGCCTCGAAGCTGCAGGGCCCGAGCCGGTAGAGCGCCCGCTTGGCCGCCGCCTCGTCGGGAAGCTCGGCGGCCGACGTGATCCTCGGCGCCAAGCAAAAGCACCGCCAGCTCGTTGTTGGAGAGACGCAAGCGCGCGGCAAGCCGTTCGGCGTCCTCCTTGACGAACACGGCGAGCGCCGCGAGCCGGAGCGCGGCGTCGGGTGCAAGTCCAAGCGCCTCTTCGGCAGCAACCAACCTCTCGAAGCGCACCAAACGCGGTACGCCGCCGAGCAACTGGGTGAGCAGTCCGTAATCGAACAGCGCCTCGACCGCGCGGGTCGCTTGAGGCGCCACGAGCAGCTTGCGTAACTCGCCGGCGACGCGTTCCGCCGAAAGCTGATCGAGCCCCGCGCGCAGCCGCACGCAAGCGGCAAGCCCCGCGGCGTCGAGCGGTCCCTTGCCGTAATAGGCGTTGAAGCGGAAGAAACGCAGAATGCGGAGATAGTCCTCCTTGATGCGCGCTTCCGCATCGCCGATGAAGCGCACACGGCCGGCGGCAAGATCGCCATAGCCGCCTAGCGGATCGAACAGCTCCCCGTCGCTACCGGCATAGAGCGCATTCAGCGTGAAGTCGCGGCGGCGCGCGTCCTCCTGCCAATCTTGCGTGAAGGCGACCACCGCGTGCCTGCCGAAGGTCTCGACGTCGCGGCGAAGCGTCGTCACCTCGAAGGGTACGCCATTGGCGACGACGGTGACCGTGCCATGCTCGATCCCGGTGGGGACCGCCTTGAGGTCGGCGCCGCGCGCAAGTGCGATCACCTTCTCGGGCAACGCCGTGGTGGCAAGATCCACCTCGGCCACTTTCAGGCCTAACAGCGTATCGCGTACCGCGCCGCCGACCGCGCGCGTCTCGATGCCCGGAGCGGCGAGCGCGGCGAACACGCGCTTGGTCTCGGCTTGTTGCAGCCACGCGGCATCCTTGAGCGATGGAGGCGGCGCTGCGGCGCGCTTAGTGGCGGGCTCGGTCATCGGACCTCCGCCTCAGTCGATCTCGCCGGGCTTGACCACGCCATTCTCGATGACCGGCGGGCGGTAAGTGCCGCCGGGCTTGCCGCCCGAGAATTAAATCAGCGTCGCCATGACGACCAGCAGAAGCCCGCAGCCCGCAGCCAACAACCAGAAAACTGGCGCACCCCGCCAAAGGCTCGAGGTCGCCCTGCCTTTCACCCCGACCATATAGGCCGCATAGAGCACGAAGGGCAGCGCGAAGAGAAGGATGTCGACCAGCGCAATGCGCAACATCGAAGGGCTCGGACCTCTGTCCCGGAAAATGCGTCGGCACCATAGCGGCGCGCGCCCCGTAAAGCGAGTGCGACCCGCGCTTAGCCTTCCTGCAAGCTTTCCGCCGGTGGGAACGGAAAGAATGCCCCGCCGCTCCAGACCCCTGGCCCCTGCGCTTGAGAGTCGACCGCCAAGCCCGCGAGCTCGTAATAGACCGGCCTGGCAAGCCGCGCCTTCAAACCGCGGCGCATGACGATGTACGGCGTAAAGTCTCCTCTCGGTCCAGGTTGAAAGCCGATGGCGTGCTCGGGCCCAGCCGTCACCGCCTCGTCGACGTTGCTCACGAAGGTGAGACGCTGCGCCTCGCCGCTGCCCTCCCGGCGCATCTCCACCGCGACGAAAGGCAGCTCCTCGACCGCGATGGAGACTTTCTCGACCGGCGTGACGAGGTAGTAGCAGCCATCTTCCTCGAGTCGGAGCACCGAGGCGAACAGCTTGACCAGCGGCTTCCGCGCGATCGGCCCGCCCTGATAATACCACGTGCCGTCGCGGGCGATTTTCAGGCCGATATCCCCGCAAAGATTAAGGTTTGGCAATACTGCCGAAGGCTGTTTGCCGTGGCCCTCGGCAGGTGCTACCAAATCGTCTCTTTCGTCTTGGTCAGGCATGTTCATGACGCTGCAGACCGCATCTTTGACTCGTCGAGCAACTCTCGCGTAAGGCGCCCGGAACCAACACGATTGTGACCGATTTGCCTCTCAAAGTGTTTCTATTCTGCCCGGCCTTTGGCCCTATAGTCCCCTACCACCAGGATCGAGCGAAACTGAAGCCATGACAACACTTGCCCAAACCGAGAGTCAGCTCGTCGACCGTATCGAGGAGGTTGGCGCCAAGATCAAGAAAGTGCGCGAAACGACATCGGCCATTATTTTCGGCCAGGAGCGCGTCATCGACCTTGCGCTCATCACGCTGCTTTCCGGCGGTCACGCCCTGTTGATCGGCGTGCCCGGCCTCGCCAAGACGAGCCTCGTCGAAACGCTCGGTGCCGTGCTCGGGCTGCAGAACAAACGCATCCAGTTCACGCCTGACCTGATGCCGTCGGACATCGTCGGCGCCGAGGTGCTCGAGGAATCGACCGCCGGCCGCCGCAGCTTCCGTTTCGTCGAGGGTCCGATCTTCACCCAGCTGTTGATGGCCGACGAGATCAACCGCGCGAGCCCCAAGACGCAGTCGGCGCTGCTGCAAGCGATGCAGGAGCATCACGTCACCGTCGCCGGCATACGGCATGACGTGCCGCGTCCATTTCACGTGCTCGCCACGCAAAACCCGCTCGAGCAGGAAGGCACCTATCCCCTGCCCGAGGCGCAGCTCGACCGCTTCCTGTTGCAGATCGACGTCACCTATCCCGACATCGCCGCCGAGCGCCGCATGCTGTTCGCCACCACCGGCGTGGAGGAACGCCAGCTCAAGACCATTCTCTCCGCCGAGGAGCTGATGGTGGCGCAGCGTCTCGTGCGCCAGCTCCCGGTTGGCGATCAAGTGGTCGACGCCATCCTCAAGCTCGTGCGCTCGGCGCGGCCGGGCACCGGCATCGACCAGGAGCTCGACGACATGATCGCCTGGGGCCCCGGGCCCCGCGCGAGCCAGGCACTGATGCTTGCGGTGCGCGCCAAAGCCATGATCGAGGGACGGCTCGCGCCGTCCGTCGACGACGTGATCGAGCTCGCCGAGCCGGTGCTCAAGCATCGCATGGCGCTCACCTTCGCCGCCCGCGCCGAAGGCATCGACATGAGCGACATGGTGGCGAGGCTGGTCCAGCCCCTAGGGTGATCTGAGCTTGGCCGACGCGCGGCAGAAAACGCTTCAGCCTTTTTCGGGCGAGGAAGCCGAAGCCCATGGGCTTGCGGCGCGCATGCCTGCGCTCCTCATCGAGTCGCAGCGCGTCGCCCACACTGTCGCCCATGGCACGCATGGCCGCCGCCGCGCCGGGCCGGGTGAGACCTTCTGGCAGTTTCGCCACTACGATCACAACAACTCGGTCACCGGCATCGATTGGCGGCGCTCCGCGAGCTCGGACCATCTTTTCGTGCGCGAGCGCGAATGGGAAGCGGCGCATACGGTTTGGCTGTGGGTCGATCTCTCGGCGTCGATGCGTTTCCGCTCGTCGCTGTCGAAGGTGTCAAAGGAGAGCCGCTGCGTCGTGCTCGCGCTTGCGCTTGCCGAGCTGCTCTCGCGTGGCGGCGAGCGCGTGGGTGTACTCGGCGGTCGGCCGTTTACTGGCCGTGCGGCCGCGCGCCGGGTCGCCGAAGTACTGTTGGGCGACACCAGCGAGTCGAGCCTGCCGCCCAAGGCGAAGTTGAGCCGGTTCTCCGAATGCCTCTTGTTCAGCGATTTCCTCGAGCCCGTTGACGTCACCGCCGAGCGCCTGGAGACGATCGCGGCGCAGGGCGTGCGCGGTCATCTCGTTCAGGTGCTCGATCCGGCCGAGGAGACTTTGCCTTACATCGGCCGCACGGAGTTTGCCGCGAGCGAAGGCCGGGACCGGGTGATCGCCGGCCGCGCCGAGACGTTGCGCGAGCAATATCAAGACCGGCTCAAGCGCCACCGCAGAGATCTTCTGGAACTGACGCAGCGGCTCGGCTGGTCGTTCCTTCTCCATCACACCGACCGGCCTGCCGAGGAAGCGGTGCTGGTCGTGCATAACCGGCTCGCGGGGCTCGAGCGGGATTATCGTTACCGTCCGCCGCGGCCTGAGCCGGTGAGCGGGACGGAAGTGGGCCGGCAGCCATGATGACCATCGGCGCGATCGGCTTTCTCCAGCCTTGGGTTCTCGCGGCCCTGGCCGCGCTTCCCGCCATCTGGTGGCTGCTGCGGCTGACCCCGCCCAGCCCGCAGGTCGTGGTGTTCCCGCCGACCCGGCTGTTGAAGGATCTCAAGACCACCGAGGAGACGCCGGCGCACAGCCCCTGGTGGCTTACCCTGTTGCGCATGCTGCTCGCGGCCTTGCTGATTTTCGCTCTGGCGCGGCCCGTGCTGAATCCCGACCAGCAGAGCTTCGCCGGCCAAGGTCCCCTCCTCCTCGTCATCGACAATGGCTGGGCGTCGGCCGCGCATTGGCCGGAGCGGCGCGAGGCAATCGAGGCGGCGATCGACCGCGCCGGCCGCGACAACCGCGCCGTCCTGCTCGCTTTCACCGCACCCGGCCAGCCGATCGGCGATCCCATGAGCGCCGAGCAAGCGCGCGAGCGCGTTGGCGGGCTGAACCCCGAGCCGTACGCGCCCGACCGCGCAGCGCTCGCCGCCGCGCTTGAAAAGCAGCTTGGCGGCAAGACGGATTACAGCGTGCTCTGGATGTCGGACGGTCTCGACTATGGCGAGGGCGATGCTTTCGCCAAGGCGCTTACCAAGCTGGCCGGCGCAAACGGCAGTTTTGCCGTGTTGCGTCCGGAAGGCGAAGACGCGGCGCTTGCGCTTGGCCAGTCCTCTGGAGACAAAGGCGAGCTCGCCGCCCACGTCATGAGTGCCGCCGAAGGTCCACGCTCTGGCGTGGTCAGGGCTCTGACCGGCCGCGGCGAGCCGCTGGGCGAGGCTGCCTTCTCCATCGGCGAGAACGCGCGCGAGGCCACCGCCAATTTCGACCTGCCGCTCGAAATCCGCAATCAGGTGGCGCGCATCGAGATCACGGGCGAGCGCTCGGCCGGCGCCGTGCATCTTCTCGATGGCCGCTCGCAATGGCATCGCGTGGGCATCGTCTCAGGCGAATCCCGCGAGGCGGCGCAACCGCTGCTATCGCCTCTGTATTATGTGCAGCGCGCGCTCTCGCCCTATGCCGACGTCATCACTCCCAGCGAAGGCAACGTCGCCAACGCGGTCCACAGCCTAATCGAGCAGAAGGTCTCGACCATCGTGCTCGCCGATATCGGCAAGCTCGTCGCCGGCACCCAGCAAGAGCTCGAGACCTGGCTCAAATCGGGCGGCGTGCTTATTCGCTTCGCGGGCCCGAGGCTCGAGCAAGGCGGCGATGAACTGTTGCCAGTGGCGTTGCGCCGGGGCGGCCGCTCGCTCGGCGGCTCGCTCTCCTGGAGCACGCCGCAGCCGCTCGCACCCTTCGAGGAGAAGAGCCCGTTCCGCGGTCTCACCGTGCCCGAGGACGTGAAGATCAACCGGCAGGTTCTCGCCGATCCGACCGTGGCCACCAACTCCGAGGTATGGGCGACGCTTGCCGACGGCACGCCTCTGGTCACCGCCTCCAAGCAGGGCCAGGGCTTCATCGTGCTGTTCCACGTCACGGCGAACTCGGACTGGTCGAATCTCCCGCTGTCAGGCCTGTTCGTTGAGATGCTCCGTCGCGTGGTGGCGCTCGGCCCGAGCCAGGTCACCATCGACACCGGTAAGCAAGACGCCACCGTCGAAGCCTCGCCCGCCGCATCCACAACACAAGCGGCTTCCACCAGCGCGCTGCCGCCGCTCCAAACGCTCGACGGCTTCGGCCAGCTCGGCCCGCCGCCCCTGCGCGCGGCGCCCATCGCTCCCGACAAGCTCGACACGCTGGTGCCGGGCCCGGACCATCCACCGGGCTATTACGGCCCGTCGGGCGCGGCGCGCGCCTTCAACCTCATCACCCCCAAGACCGAGCTCAAGCCGCTCGGTGAGGTCGAAGGATCGAGCGCGATCGGCGGCTACACCATGAAGAAGCCGATGGCGCTTGAGCCCTGGCTCTATCTCGCCGCCATCGGACTGTTCGTCATCGACATCCTTGCCATGCTGGTGCTGAGCGGCGGCGTGCGGCTTCGCCGTCGCGCCGTCGCCACCGGCGCCGCCATCCTGCTCGCGCTCGCGCTCCTGCCCGCGTCCAGCCATCGCGCCGGGGCGCAGGATACCCCAGCGTCGCCACCGGCATCGGCGGCCGGTGCCGCAGCTTCGCCGGCCTCTCCCGCCGATTTCGCGCTCAAGGCGTCGCTGCAGACCCACCTCGCTTACGTCATCACCGGCGACCCCGAAATCGATCGCGCCAGCGAGGAAGGCCTGAGCGGATTGAGCAAGGTGTTGCGCGCGCGCACCGCGCTCGAGCCGGCCGATCCCATGGGCGTCAATATTGACAAGGACGAGCTTGCCTTCTTCCCGATCCTGTATTGGCCAGTGCGCGAGGATGCTCAGCCTCTGTCTGACGCGACGCTCGCCAAGGTCGATGCCTTCATGAAGCAGGGCGGCCTGATCGTGTTCGATACGCGCGACCACGAGACCGGCTTCTCCGGAACTGGCTTCCAAACCAAGGCGCTCAGCCGCCTGATCGGCCAGCTCGACATTCCACCGCTGGAGCCCGTGCCCGAAAACCACGTGCTCACCAAGTCGTTCTATCTGATGCACAGCTTTCCCGGCCGCTGGGACGGTGGCGCGCTCTGGGTCGAGGCCGAGCCGCAAGACGAGACCGAGCGCAATGAGCGTTCGCGCCGCACCGACGGGGTGAGCTCGATCGTCATCACCTCCAACGACTTTGCCGGCGCCTGGGCGCTCGACGACGCGAACCGGCCGATCTATCCGGCCGTTCCAGGCGGCGAGGTGCAGCGCGAAATGGCGTTCCGCGCCGGCGTTAACCTGGTGATGTACGCGCTCACCGGCAACTACAAGGCCGATCAGGTGCATGTCCCTGCCCTGCTCGAGCGGTTGGGGCAGTGACGCCATGAGCTGGTCGATTGAATTCCTTCCCTTCGTGCCGTGGCCGGTCTTGTGGACGCTGGCCGGCTTGGGAGCGGTGCTGCTCGCGCTGCTGTTTTGGCGCGCGCGCCGCGGCGCCATCTTCCGGTTATTGAGCTACGCGGTTCTGTTGCTCGCCATCGCCAATCCGCAATTGAAGCAGGAGGACCGCGAGCCGCTCAACGACGTGCTCGCCGTGGTGGTCGACGACAGCCAGAGCCAGATTATCGCCGGGCGCACCGCCCGCACCGCCGAGTTGCGCAATGAATTGGAGGAGCGGCTCAAGTCCTTCCCCAATCTCGATGTGCGCTGGGTCAATTCGACCTCGACCTCGGCCGACGGCGAGCGCGACGGCACCATGCTGTTCACCGACCTCGCGCAATCTCTTGCCGACGTGCCGCCAGACCGGCTTGCCGGGGTGATCATGATCACCGACGGCGAGGTGCATGACCTGCCGGCTTCCGCCGCAGGCCTCGGCTTCGACGCGCCAGTGCATGCGCTGCTCACCGGCAAACCCGGCGAGTTCGACCGCAGGCTTCAGGTCTTGAGCGCACCGCGATTCGGCATCGTCGGCTCCAGTCAGAACATCGAGGTCAAGGTCACCGACACGACGACTTCCGGCGCCGGTGGCCCGGTCAAGCTGACAGTGACGCATCAAGGCCAGCCGCCGGTCATGCAGAGCGTGCAGCTCGGCGAGAAAGTCGAAATTCCGGTCGATATCGACCATGCCGGCCCCAACATCGTCGAGATCGAGGCCGAGCCGGCCAAGGGCGAGCTCACCACGGTCAATAATCGCGCCGTGCTGACGGTTGAGGGCGTGCGCGAGAATCTGCGCGTGCTGTTGGTCTCGGGCGAGCCGCATGCCGGCGAACGCACCTGGCGCAACATGCTGAAATCCGACGCCTCCGTCGACCTGGTGCACTTCACCATTCTGCGCCCGCCGGAGAAGCAGGACGGCACGCCGATCAATCAGCTTTCGCTGATCGCCTTCCCGACGCGCGAGCTGTTCCAGGAGAAGCTCGACCAATTCGATCTGATCATCTTCGACCGCTACCAGCGGCGCGGCGTGTTGCCATTGCTCTATCTTGAGAATGTCGCCCGCTATGTGGAGAAGGGCGGCGCGGTGCTCGTCTCGGCGGGTGACGACTATGCTTCGCCGCTCAGCCTCTATCGCTCCCCGCTCGGTCAAATCCTCCCCGCCGTGCCCTCAGGGCGCGTGATCGAGGAGCCGTTCAAGCCGCGCCTCACCGATCTCGGCGAGAAGCACCCCGTGACCAGCGATCTGCCAGGCGCATCGGGCCAGGAGCCCTCTTGGGGAAGTTGGTTCCGCGTGGTCGATGTCAGCCCGCGCGACGGCGAAGTGCTGATGCAGGGCGCGCAAGGCAGGCCGCTGCTGATCATCGGCGAGCGCGGCAAGGGTCGCGTCGGCATGCTGCTCTCCGATCACGCCTGGCTCTGGGCGCGCGGCTATGAAGGCGGCGGACCATACACCGATCTCCTGCGCAGGCTCGCCCACTGGCTGATGAAGGAGCCTGACCTCGAGGAGGAAACGCTGAAAGCGACGAGCCGCGGACAGACGCTCTCCATCGAGCGCCGCTCGATAAAGGACGAGGTCGAGTCGGTCACCGTGACCGGACCTTCAGGCAAGGAAGAGACCGTCACCCTCGATAAGGGCGAACGAGGCCTGTGGCACAAAGCCATGACCGTGAGCGAGCAAGGCGTTTACCGCGTCGCCTCGGGCAAGCTCGCCAGCGTGGTCACGGTCGGCAACGCCAACGCACGTGAGCTCGCCGCCGTCACGGCCACCGACGCCGTGCTCAAACCCATTCTTGACGAGACCGGCGGCGGCAGCTTTTGGCTCGGCCGGAGCGACGCCGACGGCGCGAAGCTGCCACGCCTCGTGACACTGCGTGGCGGCCAGGTGTTCCACGGCGAGGATTGGCTCGGCTTGCATAAGCGCGACGCTTATCACGTCAAGGGCGTGCGCCTGTTCCCGCTGTTCACAGGCCTGCTCGCCCTCGGCCTATTGCTCGGCCTGTTGGCTGCCACCTGGTTCCGCGAAGGCCACTAACGCGCATGGCCCTTGACCTGGCCCGCAGCGTCTCGCAGAGCGCCTGGCACCAGTTCGAGGGCGAGGAGACGGGCGGGGTCGACCGGACCCGGCAGCGTGATCTGCCCCGGCGGCACGGGCTCAAAACCGAAGCGGCCATAATAGGGCATATCGCCGACGAGCAGCACGAGGCGGAAGCCTTCGGCCTTGGCCCGCATCAAGCCTTCTTGAACCAGCGCTCTGCCGAAACCTTTGCCCGCGACCGCCGGATCGACGACGAGCGGCCCGAGCAGAAGCGCGCCGTGCGCCTCCCCAATGCGGATTGCCGTGAAGCGGATGCCGCCCACCAGACGCTCATCGACAACCGCGCAAAGCGACAGCGCCTGCACCGGGGGCACGCCTTCGCGCACCCGGTAGGCGCTCCTGGCAAACCGGCCCGGGCCGAAGGCTTGCGCCGAAAGTTCAGACAAAATGGATACGTCGCCGTCGGTCTCGGGGCGGGTCGCAAAGCTTGAGGACGACATGAGAGCGAGGATCCCAGAAGGGCTGATCGAGAGGGGATCCCTCGAGCCGGGCGTGACCATGGATAGCGGCAAAACACGCCGACGACGAGGGAACAGGCGAACCGCGCTTAGCGCGCGCGCCTTCGTCGTCGCGGAAACGTCCTGAGATCAATCCTCGTCCACATGGCGGCGCTGGATTATCATGGACTAGACTGCGGGTCTAGCGGCACAAGGACAGATTGGCTCGCGATGGTTCAAAACTTCCCGAAACATCCGATGTTCACCAAGCGTTTATCGGCTCTGCTGATATATTTGAATCTGTTACACTTAATGAGCTGGCGAGGAGGGGCCTTAAGCCGCGCCCCTCGACGCGGGGGTGCGGGGGCAAAATCGAATGGCTGAAACGGCGCGACTGCTCGTTCTTTACCACTCATCCTACGGGCACACTGAAACGCTTGCCTATGCGGTGGCGCATGGTGCGCGCGCGGTCGAGGGCGTACATGTCAGCCTCAAGCGCGTGCCTGAATTGGTCCCGGAGGAGATCATGCACTCGGCCGGCATGAAGGTCGACCAGCCGGCGCCGATCGCCGACCCGCAAGAACTCGCCGAGTATGACGGCATCATTTTCGGCACACCCACCCGCTTCGGCAACATGACCTCGCAGATGCGGAACTTTCTCGACCAGACCGGCCCGCTCTGGGTGGGCGGCGCGCTGATCGGCAAGGTGGGCAGCGTGTTCACCTCCACCTCGACCGGTGGCGGCAACGAGACAACCATCGTCTCGTTCCACTGGACCTTGCTGCACCATGGCATGGTCGTGGTCGGCCTCCCCTACTCCGCGCCCGACCTTCCCGACATCAGCGAGGTGAAAGGCGGTTCGCCTTACGGTGCGGGCACCATTGCCGCGCCCGACGGCTCGCGCATGCCATCGCAAAAGGAGCTCAATCTCGCCAGCTTCCAAGGCCATCACGTCGCCAAGATCGCCAAGAAGCTCGCCTGAGCCTCACCACAGCGGCCTGAGCGGGACCTGGTGCAAAATCTCGGCGAGGCGAGCGCGCGTTCCCGGATCGATCCGCTCGGGCAAATCCTCCCAACTGAACATGGCCGCCTCGGCGATCTCGCCGCGCTTGTGATAGGTGCCACGCCGCTGCCAATGGCGCACCACGAACACGGCGATGTGGTCGCCGGCGAAGCTGGCGAAATTGGAGAAGATGCCGTGCAGCTCGGGCTCTCCGGTAAGCGTCACGCCAACCTCTTCTTCCAGTTCGCGGGCGAGCGCCACCAGCAGCGTCTCGCCCCATTCGACCCCGCCGCCGGGAAACCACCATCCCGGACGATAGCCATGCCGCACCAGCAACACCCGGCCCTCGGCATCGATCACCGCGCCCTGCGCGCCGAGGGTCAGCCCGCGCCGCATACGCCAGATCGGCCGGAACATGGATGTCAGCAGCCGGTTCGGCCTAAGCCGTCCGAGCAAACCACGCTTGGCTTTTGTCTGTTCTTGCGTCACCGGTCTGTTGGCTTCTTCAGGGTGCTGACGATTCTCATGCAGCCATTATAGGGGGTTGCGCCATCGGCGCATCGCCGCTTGAACTTCAGCATTTCCAAGGGAGTTCAGGCCATTTAGTGTCCCGGCGACAAAGAGAAACAGGCTCGCGTTTTGTTCACCCTCGCCCATCTCTCCGACATCCATTTGAGCCCGATGCCGCGCGCCAGACGCCGCGAGCTGCTGAGCAAGCGCGTGATCGGCTACGTCAATTGGCATCGCGGGCGGAAATATGTGCACCGGCGCGAGATCCTCGATCTCATCACCCGCGACATCGTCGAGCAGAAGCCCGACCAGATCGCCGTCACCGGCGATCTCGTCAATCTCGGCCTGCCGGAGGAATTCGTGCGCGCTGCCGAATGGCTGCATCATCTCGGTCCGCCAAGCAAGGTCACCGCGATCCCCGGCAACCACGACGCCTATGTGCGGCTGCATCCCGAAGCTGGCACGGGACGTTGGAAACCCTACATGGAGGCCAACGCGGCGGGAGAGAAGCTCTTCCCGACACCACCCGAGCGCTTCCCTTTCGTACGCCGCTTCGGCGACGTCGCGCTGATCGCGCTGTCCTCGGCGATCCCGACCATGCCGTTCATCGCCGCCGGCAAAGTCGGCACGGCGCAGCGCAAGCTTTTGGCAACCGCGCTCGACAGGCTGAAGCAGGCGAACCTGTTTCGCGTGGTGCTGATCCACCACCCGCCGCTGCGCAAGCAGGCAGGCTGGCACCGGGGCTTGCGCGACGCCGGCAAATTCACGCGCGTGCTGAAGCAGCATGGCGCCGAGTTGGTGCTGCACGGCCATAACCACGAGCAGACGCTGCACGAACTCGAGACCGCGACTGGGCCGGCCTTCGTCATCGGCGTGCCGTCGGCCTCCGAAGCCGTGGAGGGACGCATCCCCGCCGCGCGCTACAATGAATATCGCATCGCCAAGGCGGGCGACGGTTGGCATCTGGAGATGATCGGTCGCTCGGTCGCCGCCGCGCCCGAGCATGTCTGGGAGAGCGAGCGCCGCGTGCTCAGGGCGCGCTGAGCATCACGGCGGCGACCAGGCCCACCGCTCCGGTAACAACGCCGATCGCAAAGGCCGCGATCACCACACCCATGCTGGTGCGTGCCGGAGCGGGCTCGAGCCCGAGCCGACTTGCGCGGCCGGGCTCGGCCAGAGCCCCTTCCATCCGCTCTCGCTGCACGATCTCGTGCGCCATGTAGCGCGTGATGCGGTCGGCGATCTCGGAAATGTTGCTCGAGCTGTAGAGCGTTCGCCTGCCACTCTCGCTGTTGCGCACGAACAGATAGGCGCCGCTGTCATCGACGGTCGCGTAGGTGAAGAGGTCGATCCACAAACGCGCCGGACGGCTCGGCACCAGCACCAGGTTGAAGCGGTCATCATTCGCCGGCAGTTCGGCGAACACGGTTTCGAGCTCCGCCTTGAGCAGCTCAAGCCGGGCGATCTCGCCGTCGCGCGCATCCGCCGAGAGGTGCAGCCGTTCAGCCTCTTCGAGCCGCGCCTTGCGCACGGCCTCGCGCAAAGATCGCGAAGCAGCGGGCCGTGCAATGGCTTTGGCGCTCTCTTCCATCCCCGTAGCCTCTTGGCTTCGGGGCTTAGCATAGCGCTCCAAGCGGCGGAAATGCGACCGAAATTCGCCCTGTCAGGCTAGCCCATTGGGCTAGCTATTTCGAGGCCAGCACCACCGAGGCGCGGGCGTCGTCGAACCATTTGTCGATGGCCGTGTCGATATTGGCCTCCAGGCTCGATTTCCAGGCGGCGATGGTCGCGTCGAGCGCCTCCTCGTTCGCCGTGACGAAACTCTCGCGATTGATCGCTTCGTTGGCCGCGTTCGACAGATAGTCCACCGCGGCGCCGATCGCCACGCCGATGGCCGCCCCGACCACCTGCCCGCCCATCGGCTGGACCACGGTGCCGGCAATCGCGCCCTGCTCGGCGAAGGCGATCCGCGTGCCGAGCGAGGTCGCGACCCGGCGCGACAATTGCCCGAAGCTCTGCGCCAGCACGCCGTTGATCGCCGGCCCCAGCGCCAGCGCCCCGACCGTGCCGCCGGCGGCAGCGGCGCCGACGCCGGCGATGCCGTCAAAAGCGCGATCCTCCATCAGATAGGTCGGCGCCTTCCATTTCTGCGCGTCCCAATCGAGCTTGACGTTGGTCATCGCGGTGGAGGCGGGAATGTCCTCGAGATGGCTGGTATGCTGCGCCAGGAACAGCTGCAGCCGCATGTCGCCATTGGCGATCACCCGCCGGTAGCTGTCATGCGCATGCCGCGCCGCCTGCTCGACGCCTTGGGTGACGGTCTGGTCGCGCAACTCCGGCTTCAGCACCTGCTCCTTGTAGTTCTTCAGGAAATAATCCTGCACGTCGGCCTCGATGGCTTCGTTCACGGAATCGTATTTCCCGACCTCCAGAAAGCGGGTGATCGCGGACGAAATCGTCTCCTTCAACACCACGTAAGAGCGCTTCCACTCGAAGAACCAATCGGCATAGGCGGAGATCGCCGCGTCGCGATCCTGGAAGGCAAGCGCGAAGCTGCGATCGATGTCCTCATGCGCCGCCTGCTTGATCCGTGCCCGCTCATCGTCAAGCATCAGGATCGTGTCGTTGACGAAGTGGTCGGCTTGCGACTTGCTCGCCACGACCTTGTGCAAGGACCCGTCCACGTCCTTGATGACGAGATCGACCGCGTCCGGCGGCAGGCTCTTGTCGCCGAAGAAGATGTCGAACACGCTTTGGTCGGCATGCACCGCCGCCGAGTGATCGAGATGCCGGTAATAGCTTCGATAGAAGGTGGTGGCGAGCGAGACGATGGCATAGACGCAAAGCACGATGCCGACGGCAATGCCGATCGGCCTGAGCAGCATGCCGAGCGCGCTCGGGCGCACCACTTTTTCCCGTCCCCCGCCCAACGCGACCCTCCTGCCCCGGCGCTTGGCCGGCGGGCGGATCATTGGGGCAATGGCGTCTTCGGGATCGGCGGTAAGAGCAACGCTTTGGGATTTGGGCATGTCGTCCAGCATGTCTTTTGACACCTCTGAGCCGATCTCTCGGCCCCCTGCCCCCGGTCTCATATAAGGCCAATCGGCCTCGCATGTAAGCATCGATCACCGGTTTCTCACGGGGAACCATCAGGGGAAGCGCTTGGTTCCCGTCTGGGGGGGCATGCTAGGCTTGGACCGCGATTGACCGGACAGGTGCTGCATCGAGATGGCGGCGAGAGGACCGGACGACCTTCCCCTTTTCAGGGAAAAGCGGATCAACGATCCCGCGCGGGCACTGAAGACGCTGGCGGCGGAAGCGAGCGGTTGCACGCGCTGCGATCTCTACAAGAACGCGACCCAGACCGTGTTCGGCGAAGGTCCCGTCGATGCGGCGCTGATGTTGATCGGCGAGCAGCCGGGCGATCAAGAGGACATGGCCGGGCGCCCCTTTGTCGGGCCTGCCGGCAAAGTGCTCGACCGGGCGCTCGAGGCGGCGGGGATCGAGCGCGCAGCGATCTACATCACTAACGCGGTAAAGCACTTCAAGAACGAGCCGCGCGGCAAGCGACGGCTGCACAAGAAACCCGACGCCAGCGAGATCGACGCCTGCCGCTGGTGGCTCGACAACGAGCTCGAGTTGATCAAGCCCGCCGTGGCCGTGGCGCTGGGGGCGACGGCGGCGCGCGCGCTGCTGCGCAAGGCGCTTACGATCAATGCCAATCGCGGCCGCCTCATTGCCCTGCCTAACGGGAGCAATGGTCTCATCACCGTGCATCCGTCTTATCTGCTGCGCCTGCAACAAGAGCGCGACAAGCGGCGCGAATTCGATCTCTTGGTCAAGGATTTGCGCTTCGCCGCCGAGACCGCGCGGAAAGCGCGCTGAAACGCTTAGATTTGCGCGCGCGAGATCTCGCCCACGATGGTCGAGGCGGCGTGTTGGATCATCCAGAACAGCAAGACAGCGACGCCGATATTGACGGCCATGTTGCACCAGTGCGCGCGCCGCTTATCCTGCATGAAGCCAAACAGGTTGACGTACCACTGATCGGCGTAGGAAATGCAGTAGGCTAAGATCACCAAAAGCGCGAACTCGTGCAGATAAGTCAGCCCCGCGCTGTTGGACTTTTCGGCGAAATATTTCAAACCGCCGACCAGCACGAAATTGCGCAACAGGTCGAAGAACCATTTGGAGAAATTGCGCACCAGCTCCCAGAGCGCAATCGCCCCTTGGCGCTGCTGCAGCAGCTGTTGGCGGTAGCCGGTGAAGTCCACGGCGGATCAGATCACAACGCGTCGGCGCCCATCTCGCCGGTGCGCACTCGCATCGCCCCTTCGAGCGGAAGCACGAAAACCTTGCCGTCGCCGATATGCCCCGTACGCGCGGCGTTGCCGACCGCCTCGACCACGCTGTCGGCGATCGAGGCGCTGACCGCGAGCTCAACCTTCACCTTCGGCACATATTGCATGGTGTATTCGGCGCCGCGATAGATCTCGGTCTGCCCCTTTTGCCGCCCGAACCCGCGCACCTCGCTCACCGTCATTCCTTGCACGCCGATAGCGGCGAGCGCCTCGCGCACAGCCTCGAGCCGGTGCGGTTGAATCACTGCAATGATATATTTCATGTCGCTCGTCCTCGATCACATGTTGTCGCCGCGCTCGCCTAAGATCGAGGCCCTGTTCCTCGGTCTCAGCGCCGAAGCGCAATCCTGTGACCGCATGGACAACCTTTGGCGATAACGAAGCTTGGCCTCGCGACCATAGCAAAGTGGCGGCGATCCCAGCGAGTTGAATTACCGCCTCGCACGCGGCGCGGCGGACACTTCCGCAGAAAACTATTTCTGATGGTTAAGTCCCAGAGCGAAAGCAGCAGAGGCGCCTGCCCCATTCAGGCGCAATTGCCCAGAGATGCGGCGGCCCGGGGGAGATGCAGCACAATCCGAAGGCGATGCATGGTATAGTATCTTCATGAGCAAGGCTTTCACCAAGGAAGCCGAAGGCGGAGAGGTCTATGACGACCTGCCCGACCGCCCGGTTTCCCCGCATAATCTCGTGACGTCCAAGGGACTCGAGATGATCGAGGCCGAGCTTGCCCGGCTGCACCACGAGCATGCCGCCGCGCAAGACGCCGACGACCGGCCGCGGCTTGCCAAGATCAATCGGGATCTGCGCTATTGGACCTCGCGCCGGGCGACCGCGCAGGTGGTGGAACCGCCGCGCGATGTGGCCGAGGTGCATTTCGGCTCGACGGTGACGATTGAGCGAGACGATGGCCGCCGCCAAACCTACCGGATCGTCGGCGAGGACGAGGCCGACCCGTCCCTCGGCACGCTGTCTTACGTCTCCCCCGTGGCGCAAGCCTTGATGGGAAAAGAGAAGGGCGAGACGGTGCAGGCCGGCGCAGCCGAAGCCACCATCGTCGGCATTGCCTAGACTGAAGCTCGTCGCCCTAAGTCGGCTTGGTCGGCTTTTCCAGCATCAGCTTGCCCTGCTTCTGCACCAACGCCTTGGCCTTGTTGGCCAGCAGCGACAGCATCCAGGGCAGCTGCACTTCCAGGCGTACATGGTCGTCGGCGACGTCCACTGTGCCGGTCGTGGTTTGCCCGAGCAGGCTCGCGCGGAAATCGAGATGATCGCCGGCCCATTCATCCTTCAGCACCATGAATTTCTCGCCGAAGTTTGAGCGCACATTGCCGAAGCCGGCTTTCAAGCGACGCGCGGCCTCCTGCTTACCGAGCTTATGGGGGATGGTGACGACGACGGGTTGGGACATCTTGCCGAAACTCTCCTCGTGAGATGCGCTGATCTTCCCCTTCATGTGGGGAGCGAGCGCCAGAGGTCCAGAGCCTCGCGCAAGAACGCCAATGGGCGCAAGAGCTTAAAGCCCTTGCGCCCAGGCTCGGATCGAGCTGGCTCAGCCAATCGGTTTGCCGAGGCTGAGCGGGTCGCCGATCTCGGCGAAGCTCCAGACCTGCGCGTCCGCCGTGGCGTCGCACAGCACGAGTCCATCGCCCTTGTCGATGAACACGAAATAGCCGGGGACCCAATCCCCATCCAGGCCGTCGGAGCCCGAGCCCACGACCTTGCCGGGGCCATCGGAGAGATAAGCCTGGCAGGCCTTCTCGGCGATCATGAGCGGATTCTTCTCCGGCACTGAGACCTCAGTCTCGTTCACGATGGGCTCGATGCCGACGAGATTGGCGCCGGCCCCTTGCAACAAGTCGCCAGTCATTTTGCTGTAGGCGAAGATGTGCCCGTCGGCATCGGCGTTGCAGAGCCAGAGATTGGTGTCGGCATCGGTCAGCCATACCAGGCTTCCGCCGCGGCCGTCGTCAACTTCGGCGACGAAATCGACCGGTTGGGAGGCATTGGCCGTGGTGCAGGCATGCACCGCAGACGCATGAAGATCAGTGCCCGCCGAGGCCGGGAGGCTGAGGCTTGCGCCAAGCACCAACGCGGCAAGAATCGCAGCGAGCGAGAAATAAGCGAATTTCATGATTTTGCTTCCTTGTGACGCCTCCGCGGCAGGATTGCCTTGAGGCTTGGCGCTTTAGATGGAGCGCCTTGTCGTCACCCTTTGTGAGCCTGCTCACAAAGACCTCGCCTGGAAGCACGGCTAGGTCTGGTCCCCCTTCTTGTCGACATGGCCGAGGTCGCGCTCCGGCACGATTTCGTCCCGCACCATCTGTTTCAGCTCCTTGATCTCCGGAAAGCGTCCCCGCTCCGCCCGCGACCAAATCAGCTTGTCATCGATCTTGATCTCGAACACCCCGCCTGTGTCGTCAGGGATGAGCGTGACCGAGCCCAACTCCTCCGCGAACGTGGACAGCAGTTCCTGCCCCATCCAAGCGGCCCTGAGCAGCCAGTTGCACAGCCGGCAATAGGTAATGGCGAGGTTGGGTGCGGGCGGAATGGCGAAGATCCAGCAATCGGGCGCTGAGGTCGTTCGGCACTGTAGTCCCCGGACCCTCCGTTCCTCAACAAGTGTTGAGCGGGATCAATGCGGAGGGTGCCGGTTGCAACTAAATTCATAGACAGGCTGTGGGGGCCAATGGCCGTCACACGGAGGCGATGATGCAACATTCAACCCTTGCCGACACCAACAAGCCCCGGGTCCCCAACCCCTTGCTCGACCTTGCCGTCACCGGTCTCGAAGCGCAGCTGAAATTCTGGCAGGCCTTTCAGGTGGAAGGCGCGCGCTTCGTCGCCAAACGAATGCGCAACAATCTTGAGCACTTACGCGCGCTTGGTCATTGCTGCGAGGCGGAAGCGATGGCCGAATGCCAGCTGGCCTGGGTCCGAGAAATCCAAAAAGATTATGCCGAGGAGTGTGCCCGCCTCGCCGCGACTGCCTTTACTTTAGGCATCGCTGACCTGACCGGATTGGGATGGCTGTTCGGCCAGCGCACGGCGCAAGCGGCGCAGGAGACACAGGCCGTTGATCGGAGGTCGACACCGGGTCTTCAGGCAGCGGCTTGAGGCCCGCTGTTCTACTCCTAGCGGAAATTTGAACGCTCTTCGAAGCGGGACCGAGACCACCAAGGCGAGTCTTTCCCCAGAAATTCTTCGCTCGCCCTCTTGTCATCACTCTGTAATCGCATTCTTGGCTTGTTCTTTGCCGCAAACTGCGGGAAAGAGAGGCCCTATGCGATTCCGAATCATCATCGGCACCTCCCCTGTTCGCTCCATGGCCGCCCTGGTTGTGACGGCGATCCTCTCCTCGGCCCCTTGGCCGGCCAGTCAGGCCGCGACCAATCCGTTCGACGTCCTTCTCGGCTCCTGGGGAGGAAGCGGGCAGATCACCATGTCCGACGGTAGGAAAGAACGCCTGAAGTGTAACGCTTATTACACCGGCGGCGGTTCCCAGCTCGGCATGGCCATTCGCTGCCAGAGCGAAAGCTCCAATGTCGAGATCCGCAGCAAGCTTAGCCAGTCGGGCGGACGCATCACCGGCACCTGGGAAGAGCGGACCTACAATGCCACGGGAAATGCCGTCGGACAGGCCTCAGGCGACAGGATCAGCCTCCAGATCAGCGGCGGCGTGACCGGAACGATGCTGGTCTCCTATAGCGGCTCGCGCCAAAACGTCGCGATTTCGACGTCGGGAATTGCTCTTAAAAGCGTGACGATCAGCCTCTCCCGCAGCTAGTCCGGCAGACTCGGGCTGGCGTAACAGCCGCCTCTGAGGCAACGTCTATGGCAATGCCTTGAACGGGGCCGGAGGAGTCATGCCTATGGTCGAGTCCTTGCTCAAAAGTCACCTGAAGGGCGAGCAGTTGGAGCTCGCGGCTGGCGGCTCGTGGACCGCAGCCAATGCCAGCGAACTGGAGACGCTGGTCGATCGCGCGGCCGGCGAGGCGGCGCAGGCGAAGAGCGTCTCGATCGACATGGCGGGCGTGCGCGAGTTCGACACGTTCGGCGCCTGGCTATTGGAACGTCTCACCCGCGCCTGGAGTTCGAACGGCCGCGAGCCGGTGATCGTCGGCATGCCGCAACACGATCGCGGCCTGCTCAAGGAGATGCACGGCGTCAATCGCGAGCCGGCGAAGCCACGCACCGAGGAGAACAGAATTGTCGGCGCGCTGGCCGCTGTCGGCCGGGCCGGCGCCGGGTTCGGCCGCGACCTGCTGCTGTTCGTCGACATGCTGGGCGCCGTCGGCGTCGCGGCGCTTCGGGTGATTGGCCGCCCACGCGAGTACCGGTTCACCTCGACCGTGAACCAGTTCGACCGCGTGACCTGGCAGGCCGTCCCGATCATTCTCCTCATCACCTTCCTGATCGGCGGCATCATCGCCCAGCAGGGCATCTTTCATTTCCGCAAATTCGGCGCCGAGCTCTACGCCGTCGACCTCGTCGCCATCCTGGTGTTGCGCGAGATCGGCGTCTTGATCGTGGCCATCATGGTCGCCGGCCGCTCGGGCAGCTCCTACACCGCCGAGCTCGGTTCCATGAAGATGCGCGAGGAGATCGACGCGCTTCGCACCATGGGTTTCGATCCTATCGAGGTGCTCATCCTGCCCCGCATCCTCGTCCTTATCGTCGCCCTCCCCGTGCTCACGTTCCTCGGCTCCATAGCGGCGCTCTATGGAGGCGGCCTGGTGGCCTGGCTCTATGGCGGCATAAGTCCCGACATCTATATCGAGCGTCTGACCGATGCGATCTCGCTCACCCATTTCAAGGTGGGCATCCTGAAAGCACCCTTCATGGGGCTGGTCATCGGCATCGTCGCTTGCGCCGAGGGGCTGCAAGTAAAAGGCAGCGCCGAATCCCTCGGGCTCAAGACCACGGCTTCGGTGGTGAAGTCGATCTTCCTCGTGATCGTGCTCGACGGGCTGTTCGCCATTTTCTTCGCCTCGATCGGAATGTGACGACGATGGCGCAAAAACTCGTGATCAAGGTGCGCGACCTGGTGGTCGGTTTCGGCGACCAAATCGTGCTCGACCATCTTTCGCTCGACGTCAGAGGCGGCGAGATCCTCGGGGTGGTCGGCGGCTCGGGCGCCGGCAAATCGGTGCTGTTGCGCACCATCATCGGCTTGCTGCCGAAGCGCCAGGGCTCGATCGAGGTGCTTGGCGTCGATCTCGCCAAGGCCAGCGAGGCCGAGCGCCGAGCGCTCGAGCGTCGCTGGGGCGTTCTGTTCCAGCAGGGCGCGCTGTTCTCCTCGCTGACCGTGCGCGAAAACGTGCAATTCCCGATGCGGGAGAATCTGACGCTGTCGCCCCGGCTGATGGACGAGATGGCTTTGGCCAAGCTCGAAATGGTCGGCCTCACCCCCGACGATGCGAACAAATATCCCGCCGAGCTGTCTGGCGGCATGACCAAACGCGTGGCGCTCGCCCGGGCGCTCGCGCTCGACCCCGAGATCGTCTTCCTCGACGAGCCCACTTCCGGCCTCGACCCGATCTCGGCCGGCGATTTCGACGAGCTGATCCGCACCCTGCAACAAACCCTGGGTCTGACCGTGTTCATGGTGACCCACGACCTCGAGAGCCTCTATACGGCGTGCGACCGCGTGGCAGTCCTGGCCGACGGCAAGGTCGTGGCCGACGGCCCGCTTGAAGCCATGCTTGAATCCACCCATCCCTGGGTTCGGACATATTTCCAGGGTAAGCGGGGCGGCCTGTTGATCGACCGGCGCATGAGCGTCTCTCCTTAAGGATCTCGAACGATGGAAACACGCGCCCGCTACGCCTTGATCGGCCTTTTCATGCTCGCGGTGATCATCGCGGGCTTTGCCTTCATCTATTGGCTCGAGAACAAAGGCGGCTTCGGTAAACAGGACATCTATCAGGTCCGCTTCCAGGGCTCCGTGTCCGGCTTGCAAATCGGTTCCGCGGTGCTGTTCAATGGTCTGCGCATCGGCGACGTAACGAAAGTCTCGCTCAGCCCCGAGCGGCCACAAGACGTGGTGGCCACCATCGCCGTCGTGCACAACACGCCGGTTCGCGACGACACCGAAGTCACCATCGAGACGCAAGGGCTGACCGGCGGCGCCGCCATCGCGCTCAGTGGCGGCACATCGTCGTCGCCGCTGCCCGCATCGGAAAACGGCGCGCCGCCGATGCTGCTCGCGGCGCCCGACGCGGGTCAGGATTGGACCCAGGCGGCGCGCGACGCCTTCCAGCAAATGGATCAAGTGCTCTCGGAGAATTCCGAGTCGCTGAACAGCGCGATCAAAAATATCGACACATTCGCCGGCGCTCTGGCGCGCAACTCCGACAAGGTCGACGGGATCCTGGCGGGGATCGAGCGCCTGACCGGCGGCGGCACGGCCCCAGCCGACATGCCGGTTTACGATCTCGTCGCCGCAACCGATTTCCCATCGAAGCCGGCGGAGGCCCCCTCCTGGACGCTCGTCGTGCCCGAACCCAGCACCCTGATGGGTTTCAACACCGACAAAATCCTGCTCCAGCCTGAAAGCGGCGAAAGCGTCCCTGTGGCCAACGTCAGATGGGGCGACAACCTGCCCATCCTCGTGCAGGCCAAGGTCGTTCAGAGCTTCGAGAATGCCGGCTACACGGAAGCGGTCAGCCGCACGCGCGACGGCCTCACCGGCGACTATCAGCTTCTCATCGACATCAGGCGCTTCCATATCTCGACGGCCAAAGACGCTGTCGCGGATATCGACTTTGTCGCCAAGCTGGCCAACAAGGACGGCAAGATCATCGCCGCCAGCACCTTCCAGGCCACCACGCCGGTCAAGGGCAGCGATGCCCAGGCCTACGTCAATGCGTTTGATGAGGCGTTCGTCAAGCTCGAGGCCGACTTGGTCAACTGGACCGCGACCACGCTTGCCAGCGAACCGCCGCTCGCCGAACCGGCCGCGCCTGCTGAGGCGCCGGCCGATAGTCCCGAAGCGCCAACCCCCTAAGACCCAAGGCCCCCATCGACCGCGTCCTCCATCCGCGCTGTTTGATCTCAATCAACGCGGGCGGCCTTTTTGAGCGGGATCGTCGCTCTCAGCCACTCCTAGCTGCTCGCCTGACTCGGATCTCGACCAAGCGAGCCTGGTGAACCATGGAGCTGTTGCAAGCCATTCACGGGCGGCGTTCCGTGCGCGAATTCACTGACGAGCCGGTCAGCGACGCCGTGCTGCGCGAGCTGATCGACGCCGCGATTAATGCGCCGAGCGCCGTCAATCAACAGCCATGGTGCTTCGTCGTGGTCAGGGAACAGGCGCTGCTTGCCCGCATTTCGGACCAAGCCAAGGCGCATTTACTGCGGGCGTCGCTCGGCGCGCCCGCGCACCCCTTCCGCGACATGTTGAATGATCCGCAATTCCACATCTTCTACCGGGCGCCGGTCTTGGTGGTGATCGCTGCCTGCCAGCCGACCGACTGGGCGGTCGAGGATTGCGCGCTCGCTGCCGAGAACATGATGCTCGCCGCCTACGGCTCTGGCCTCGGCACCTGCTGGATCGGCTTTGCCCAGCATTGGCTTGGCACCGCCGACGGGAAAGCAGCGCTCGGTCTGCCATCATCTTATAGCCCGATCGCCCCGATCATCGTCGGCCACCCGCTGCGCAAGCCGGCTTCCGTGCCGCGCAAAGCGCCGAACATCCTCTGGCTGAATTCTTCGCCGCGTTCCGAGACTTGAGCTCTAGAGCGACAACGTGAGACCATCGCGTGCGACGCTTGCCTTGACGCCGTGCTCGCGCCCCAACGCCTCGATACGCGCTTCGATCTTCCTCGCATCGCCCTTTACGATTCCGCTGCCGCAATGCGTGAAGATCGCTCGCGCAACGCCTTCGGCCTCGCACCAGCCGAGCTGAGCGACGACCGGCGCATGCCCAATCAACACGTGATCGCGAACGCGCACCATCGACCGCACGATGCTGGCGCCGTCCCCCACATAGAGCGCGATGCCGCGTAACGCCGCGTGCCGTTCCTCGATCGCCGCAAGGTCCGGCACATAGAAGAACGTCGAGCGGCCTTGACCGATGCGGTAGCCTACGGCCGGCGCGCGCAGCGAGTGTTGCACCGGAAAGGCCTCGAAGTTTACGCCGCCGATCGCAAACTTTATGCGCGCCTCGACGATGCGGCGCTTTTCGATGGGAAAGCGGTCGATCAGCGACCAGGTCTCGGCGGTCGCATAGACCGGGCACGGCGCGCCTTTCGCCAGCCCGAAGGCGTGGTCGCCATGGCCATGGGTGAGCACGATAGCGGTGGGGGCAATCGCTTTCAGCGCCCTTAGCCAATCGGCGCCGCAATCGATCATGATGCGGGCGCGACCATGCTTGACGAGGAGTGCACTATGCCGGCGGTGCCGGCGAGATCGTGCTTCGATCTCGCCGCGCGTACCGAGAAAAGTCAGGTCAATCTTTGGCGCTCCTTACCTCATGCAAGCCTAGGCCTTGGCGCCAAGCTTTCTTGATCGCGCTTTAAAGCGTCAAACGAAATTTGCTGGTCGGTCTTTGACCAGCGTCAAAAATGTTGTGCCAACCTGGTCTTAAGGTGTCGATTCACGCCTCCTTGGTAAGGTAGATCCATTGCCACCAGACACCAAAGCTCGAGATCTGCACGGTGCCGCGTTGGCTGCGATGCGCAGCGAGGCGCGCATTGGGCCGCATTTCAAGCCGACGCTGACCATCGACGCTGAGGGCACGGCGACGATCGTGGCCGAGGTCGACAACGTCGCCGTCAAGCGGCTCGCGCTGGAGCGGCTCGCCGCAACCGAAGGCATCAGCGGCATCGTCGATCGCTTGCGCGTCAAACCGGCTTTGGCCATGAGCGACGACGGCGTCTTGGATCATTTGCGCAAAGCCCTCTACGCCGAACCGGCCTTTGCGCAGCTCGCCATCAAGGCACGTGAGGGGGGTAAGACCAAACTGGTGCGCAGCGCGCCGGAGGCCCGAGGCGAGATCGAGATCGAGGTCAAGCAAGGCGTCATCATCTTGAATGGGCGCGTACCGGGCCTTGCCTCCAAACGGCTGGCCGGCGTGCTTGCTTGGTGGGTTCCCGGCGCCCGCGACGTCGTCAACGGTATTGCCGTCGAGCCCCCCGAGGACGACGCCGCAATCCGGATCGAGGAAGCGGTACGGATCGCGCTCGAGAAGGACCCGTTTGTCGATGCCTCGCAAGTGCGCGTCGGCGTACGCGAGAGGACCGTGCGCCTGACCGGATCGGTCCATTCCCCCGAAGCCCGTAACGCGGCGGGGTGGGACGCCTGGTACGTGTTCGGCGTCGATAACGTCGTCAACGAGCTCGAAATCGTCCGCTAGCCGGCCAAAACCTCAACACTTAGAGACGGTTCTTCTCGAAGTCTTCGAGCGAAACGCCGAGCTGAGCAAGTCCCTCCTCCAGATAGTCGCCGAGCTTAGGCGTCCCCTTGAGATAGAGGGCGATATGCTTGTCGCGCATTTCCTGAGCCTCTTTGCGCGCCTCGGCGAAGGTGGCGAAATCGCCGCGGCCGAGCCAGGTCAGCGCCATGAGGTCGAGTTGTTCGTCGACATTGAGGCTGCCGAGGGCGGCGTCCAATTCCTGCTCGACAGTATCGTCGGGATCCTCTTCGAGGACATCAACCTCCCGGTCGTCGGATGGATTGGATCCGGACTCTGGGTCAGACGGGGCGACCTGCTCGTCAAACTCCCGCGCTTTGACGATGATGAAAAACGCCGTCTCCAGCGAGATCGTCAGCTGGTCGGGATTTTCGCTGGGCTCCATGCGGCATCAATACGGAGGATCCAGCCGGGCAACCTTGACCTGGCTCAAACGAGCGTAGCAGTAAGCCGGGCGCCTAGGCGGCGCGCTTCTCCAGATCGGTCGACCATTTGCCCGTGGAGGCAAGGCCGTTCATCGCCGCACGATGGGCGAAAGCCGCCTGCGCCGCGCCGACATTCTCAGCTTTGCCGGACCAGGCCTTTTGCGGCGCGGCCTGGAGCGCGCGGCCATAGGAGAAGGTGAGGCTCCACGGCACGTTGCCGAGCTTGTTCATGGCATCGAGATGCGCCGTCGCTTCCACGTCCGACTGTCCGCCTGACAGAAAGGCGATACCGGGCACGGCCGGCGGTACGCAGGCCTTCAACACGCGCAGCGTCTTCTCCGCGACCTCCTCAACGCTGGCGGGCTTGCCGCTCTTCTTGCCCGGCACCACCATGTTCGGCTTCAGCACCGTGCCTTCCAGCTTCACCCGAGCATGATAGAGCTCGCGATAGACGGTCTTCAGCGCCCACTGCGTGACGTCGTAGCAGCGGTCGATGGTGTGATCGCCGTCCATCAGCACTTCCGGCTCGACGATCGGCACCAGATCTTCCTCCTGGCAGAGCGCCGCATAGCGCGCCAGGGCTTGCGCATTCGCGTTCACCGCGTTGTAGCTCGGGATCGACGGGCCGATGTCGATGACCGCGCGCCATTTGCAGAACTTGGCGCCGAGATTGCGATACTCGATCAGCCGCTCGCGCAAGCCGTCTAGCCCCTCGGTGATGGTCTCGCCCGGCGAGAACGGCAACGGCTTCGCGCCCTTGTCCACCTTAATGCCGGGAAGCGCCCCCGCCTGCTGGATGACCTTGACCAGCGGCGTGCCGTCCTTGGCCTTTTGCCTGATGGTTTCGTCGAACAGGATGACGCCGGAGACCGATGCCATGCCCTTGGAGCGGAACAGCAGCTCGCGATAGTCGCGGCGCGTATCCTCGCTCGACTCGACCCCGATCGCATCGAAGCGCTTCTTGATGGTGCCTCCCAATTCGTCCGCCGCGAGAATGCCGCGGCCGGGCGCGACCATGGCGTTTGCCACCCTTTTCAACTCAACGAGATCCATGATTCTCTCCATTTCTCGGCTCGCCCCCGGATATTGCTGGCTCATCGCCCGCGCGGCAAGTCGGCGCGCCCAGGGACGTTAATGGCCGGCCATACGCGGCGGTGTTTTTTTCCAGGGATAACCGGCCTGGGCCAACTGGAAGCCGAGATCGTAGAGCTTGCCCATATAGACCGGATCGAAGGCCTGCGTGCTGGTGTCGAGGAAATCGCCCGGGATGTAGGCGAGGTTGTAGTCGATGTTGTTTCTCTTGGCGAAAACATAGAGCTCGTAGAGATCGCCGACGCCTTGGCTCTTGATCAGGCTCGAAACCGCGCGGCCGGCGATCGACAGCGTCTTGGCCTTCACCGCCTTGTATTCCGGTGAGACATGACCGTTGCGGATAATGTAGGCGCGACGGATGGGATTGATGCCCAGCCCCCCCATCGCCTTCTGCGCCATGAATTGCGTCGGCACGAGAAAAACTTCGCGCGTCGCGCCTCCGTCCACATGCATTTCTTCATAGGTTCCGCCGCCGGCCGCGACCTGGATGAATCCCGGCGGGAATACGGCGGGGATCGCGGCGGATGCGAGCAGCACCTTGCGGAACAAATCGAGCGACTCGGGACGGCCCGAGACGGCGATGGCGCCCATGTCCCAAATGACCGGCCGCTCGGCGTCGAGATTAGTGGTGCCAATCAGGAGCCGGCGACCCTTTCGGTGCTCCACCGCCACCTCCGCTAAGAAGGCGTCATTGACGTAGTAGGCGACGACCTTCGCCAAAGGTGCGTTGCTCGCCAGCGAGTCGCCGCCGAGCAGACCTCGGATCGGCTGTGCGATGGCGATGTCCTTGGTGTCGGATTCAGTGAAGACCTTTTTCAGGGCCTCGTCGTATTTCGGTCCGAGAAAGGCGAAGGGGGCGGTGAGCGCGCCTGTCGAAACCCCCGTGACGAGGTCGAATTCGGGCCGCTTGCCGGATGCGGTCCAACCGCTAAGCACCCCTGCCCCAAACGCTCCGTCCGAGCCGCCGCCGGACAGGGCGAGGAAGTTGATGACGGGCCGGCGCCCGCCCGCCAATAGCTCGGGACGATTCGCACGGACTTGCGCCCATTTCTCGCGAACCATGGCATCCGCATTGGGCGGAAGTTCGTCGCCCCAATAGCGGATCGGCGTCGGGCCCATGCCGACCACCTCGACATTGCCCTCGAGCGAAGGCGGCACTGGATTGCGGGCGATGGCTGCGGCGCAGCCTGCCAGCGTCAAGGCCAGCAGCAGAGCCCAGGCGACCCGCCCCACGTTTCCCCCCATTTACGCCACTACTTACGGAGAGCCCCGTGCTGCCCGTAGGAATTGTCTCTTCAAGGACAGGAGATTAGCGCAAAATTGTGGCCGTGGGAGACATTCCCCGGGCTAGCGCAAACGGCCATAAACGGCCATAAACGGGCCCTCTATAATCGGCCGATGACCATGGGAGAGCACATGCGGAACAAGGTGGTGATGGCACTCGTCGTTCTGGCGGCGACGCTGAGCGTCAGCACGCGGCCGCGTGCCGCGCAGGAGGAATGCAGCATCCGGGATTCAGCGATGTGCCTGGCAAACAAGAACTGCCACTGGGATGGCCCGAAGTCCGGTTGCTACCCCGGCCCCGCGCCCTATGTCGATCCTTGCTCCTCGCATGAAGGCGAAGCAGTCTGCGCGTCGGACGACACGCTTGGCTGCAAATGGACCGCGGAAGCGAAGAAATGCGAGTCTAAGACGAAGCCAAGCTCCGCGAACTAGGCACGCGCCGCGCCAGCGCTGAGACGAACAGCGTGCCGATCACCGCATGGACGATCCCCACCGCCCATAGCGTCGCCCCACCGAGTTCGGCCGCGGTCCAAAGGATGACGATAGCGGCAAGCACATTGTAGAGCGTCAAGCCGTACGCCGCGGCCAGCCCGCCATGGGTCTGAAGTTCATTGCGCGCCAGCAGCGCGGCGATGCCGATGCCCAATGTCGCCGCGCCGAGCACACGCGCGAAAAACATCGCGGAAGCGTCGGCGCCGGTGCCCAGCGCATCCGTGACCGTGCTTGTGGCGAGAACCGCCGCAACGCCAAACAGCGCCTCGAACGCGCCAGACACGATCATCAACAGCCGCAGCATCGTTTGCCCCCCGGCGAGCCACAAATATCACTGCGAATTGTCGACCTTCGTCCAGGTTTGATCCGGCGCAAAGGCGTCGATCTTGGCCGCGAGGTTAGCAGTCTTCGGACCAAGGTCCTTCTGGAATACGGTGCCGTCGTGATTGACCATAAAGGTCATTATGCCGGAATTCCCATACTCCGCCGGCACGGCGATGAGCGCGAAGCCGCCCTTCAGCTTGCCCTTCACCAGATAGTCGTAGGCGCCGCCCGAAGCGCTGGCACCCTGCCGCGTGAGGATGCGGTAATAGTAGCCGTGATAGGGGATCGGTTTTTCGCCGGCCTTATAACCTTCCGCCGAAGCATGCGCGGCGAGATCGCCCAGCGGGCTGGGCGTCTCCCCCTCGGCAGTCGGCCAGTAGAGCCCATCCTTCTTTCCCGGATGGCTTACGATTCTCTGCGCATAGATGCCTCGGCCAAGCCCTGCCGGATCGAGCGCGGCATATTCGTTCTGCGCCTGGACGTAAGCGAGAGCCACCTGGATGGTCGAAAGCTCGTTGCGGCCGACGCGCCGCCGCAGGATTTCATCCAGCCCCTCCTTGGTGTCGAATTGCCATTTGCCCGCGTTGTTGGTGAGCGGGATCGGGAATGGCCAGTTGTCGTCGCCGAGGATCAGCGTCTGCGTGCCGTTGCCCTCCAGCTCGATCTCATGCTTGGCATCATAGGCCGAGACGAATTTCTCCCGCGTATTGCTGTCGGCCACAGGATCGCCCGAACTCACAATCGCCTGTCCGTCGGGTCCGAGCACGGCGAGGATCGCCTTCGCGTCTCCGGACTTTGCCGCGTCGACCAGCGCATCGACGGCTTCTTCGGGAGTGTTGAATTGCTCCTGGGCGAGCGAGGGCGCACTCCATGCCAACAGAGCGGCGCTAAGAAAGATTCGACCCGTGATTTTCATTGTCGGACTCCTTTCACGCCACGCTTGACCCATTCGTCCCAGGTCATGAACCTCACGCCAATGCGGTCGTAGTCGACCCGCAAATATCCATCGCGATCGCGCGAGACGGCACTGGGATCGATCTTCTGCACGTCCTGCGCCATCACGCCGACATACAGCGTGCGATCGCCGCCCTTGTAGCGGAAGCGATAGAGTTCGAGACCGTTGTCGAGTCGCCGCAACTGAACAATGTCATGCTTGAGGCGGATGTCGGAGCGCCGCCCGCCCCCGCCGCCATGACCGCCGCCGCCTCGACCTCCACCGCCGCGGGAGACATGACCACCGCCGCCGCCAAGATGCGAACCGCCTCCGCCTTTGAACGACTTGGCACCTCCCCCGCTCGGCCGTTTGAAATCCGCTTGGCCGCGATTGCCGAGGCTTGCCTGTCCGCGCTTGGCGAAGTCGTTGGCCTTTGGGCCGTCGCTGAGATCGAAGGCATTGCCGCCCGACGGCCCCTTGCCTTTCGGCTTCGCCTTGCCGAGGTCGGACTTCTGACTGGGTAGATTCGCCTGTTTCCCCGGCTTGTTCTTCAGTCCCTTTTCAATCTCACCAATGTCCGGCCGTCCGCCAGGACGGTCGCCCTTGCCGCCAACTTCCGGGCGATTGTTGCCTCCGGGCTTGAAACCTCCATCTGGCTTGAGCCCGCCTGCTCCCGGCTTGTTGTCGGGTCTCACAACCTGATTGCCGCTATGTCCTCGGAAGTCGAAATTGCGGTCACCAGCATTGATATTTGCCTTATTGAATTTGTTCTTCACATCGGCGTTGTTATAGGCGACGCCGCGGCGGTGATAGGAGTTGTGCTCCCACTTGTTGAAATTTCGGTTGGCGTCGATGTTTACGTTGCGATCGATGTCGATATCGATATTGCCGTGACGCCAATCGAAATCGTCCCAGATTTCATGGCCGATGGCATAGGCCGCCCCCCAGGCCAGCCCCGTCGCGATCGCGCCGCCAACGATCCATCCAGGTGGTGGCGGAAAGTAATACGGCGGATAGGCCGGATAGGGCCAAGCACCATAGACGACCGCGGGTTCGTAGTAAGGTACGTAGACGACGTCCGGTGATGCCGGCTCGATCTCGATAATCGGCGCACTGCCCTCGTCCTGCTTGACCGTCACCGTCTGCTGCTTGGTCGTCTCGAGCTTGCCATTGGCTTGCGCCTTGGAGCGCAGTCGCTGAATGGCGTCCATCACATCGGCCTGTTGCGCCAGCACGGCGTCGCCAAGTTCTTGGGTCCAATCGAGCTTGTCGTTCATCATCGACAGAACGGTCGGCGTCGATACGAGCTGCTTCACACTCGCATCCCAGTCCTGCTTGTCCAAGGCGGCCGTGAGCGCGTCGCCCTTCAGCGATTTGTTCGCCTTTACCCAGCGCTCGGCCTGCACCACTTCGAGCGGATAGGTCGAGGCCATCAGCACTTGCGCGAGCAGGGGGTCGGGATAGAGCGCGATCGGCGCGACGAGCTGGTCGAGCTGGCCGGCATCGAGCGATTGCTTCGCCGGCTCAGTGTTCGCCGACTGATCTTGGGCCGAGGCGGTTGCGATCGGGAGAAGCGCCAGCGCCAATGACAAGCCAATGGTTGCAAGTCTCATCAAAGGCCTCCCATAAGCTGTCGGTCGCGCGACGACCGTTCGTTTGGCCGCCTTATTCATGGACCTTGTGGTCCTATTGTGTCGTCAGCCGGCGACCTCCTCGATCTCGCTTGGCTTCCAGCTTTTGTTGAAGAACGACTCGAGCGGGCTGTACAGCCTGAGGATCACGAACCAGCCTTTGCCGGGTAGCGTCTGAATGAAATTGCCGTCCTTCACCCCGTCAGGCTTGTTCGGACCAAAATAGACCGTGGTCGAACCGTCGGCGTTCGCCTCCGCCGCAGGCGACGGATAGCTCTGGCTGCCAGCGCGCGGAAAACGCTGCGCGGTTTGCAGCATCGAGCGGGTCTGGTTGTCGTAGAGCGTGAAAGACCAGAACTTCGCCGCCGGGATGTTCGGCGGCAGCGTCACCTTGTAGGTCTTCCCACCATCGAAGGGCTTGCCGCTCGCATCCACTATGCCGAACAGATATTGCGAGCCGATATCCGGGAGACGCATGATCATCGCCGGCGTCACGCCGGTCGCCACGTAGAAGAAGGCCGCGCGCGCGTCGAGCGTGTGCGCGCCGGTATAGGGAAATGGCTTGACGCCCTCTTTGGTGATCTCCGGCGGCGGCCGCATGAAATCGTAACCGCTGACGAAGAGAGGGTTCAGCCATTTCGAGGTCGGGCTGTAATAACCGAAGCCTTCCGACTCGCGCGGCGTGAAGGCGACCGTCCGCCCCGCGCCGTTGCCAATGGCGATGGCATCGGTGAGGATCTTGCGCATGCGCGCGTCGGGCTCGAATTTTTTCCCTTTTTCGATGCCGATGGCCGCGAACTGACCGCCGATCTCCGGCTCGAGTGCCTCCGCGGGCTGCTCTTGCACCAGCGCATCGAGCATCTCGTAATAAGAGAAGTCGTTGGGCGGGATCGTGTTCATCGACAGTCCGGTGCCCTCGACGAAGGTGAGCGTGCCGGGCTTGCTCAGCGGCGCGAGCGGTGCCTTGCCGGTGACGAAGGCGCCGATGCTGGTTCCGTAAGATCCCGGGACGTAAGGATAGATCTTGAGCGTCCTCTTGATCGTCTCCACCGCCGGCTTCGGATCGTTGTTGACCAGAAAGGCGCGCCCGAGCAGTGCGACCGAGGTCGTGGTCGGCCGGCCGATGAAATACCCGCCTTCGGGCAGCGGACCGTCATAACCCGGCGGCAGCAGCAGGTATTTCCCGCCCTGCCCGCGATCCGGACCGGGCGCGCCGAAATCGATCACCCAGCGGAACCAGAGATCGTCGAACAGGCCGAGCGTGTCGGGAGGCGTCTCGACCACCATCGGCCCCTTGCTCAGGTCGATATTGCCGATGAAATAGATTGTGTCGGCATTCGCGGTGAGGAACAGCGATTGCGCGTCCATCAGGCCGGAGAAAATCAGAACCCCCTCATTGTCCTTCACGCCGGCAGCGCGAATGCCGTTGCGCGCGGCCAAGATCGAGACCCCGCGCAAGCCGTTGAGATAGGCCGAGACGCCGCGCTGAAGGTCGAGCTGGTCGTAGACTTTGTCGGCCGTCGCCTGATCCGGAATGCCGTCGCGGAACTTCAGCGTGCCCATCGACGTCTCCACCTGGTCGGGCGTTGTGAGCGAAGGCGGGATCGGCTTATAGGTCTCGGCTCCGGCTGGCGCAGCACCAAGGCCGCTTAGGCTCGCGAGCAGCAACGCAGCAAGCTTCACGTCCCTTGCAATAGAGATCATATCTCACTGGTCCTTTCACGTTTGATGCAGCGGAATCCGAGATGGCAGGTCGAGGTGTCGATCGGCTCGGCGTGACGCGCGGCGGGGCGATAGCGCCGGCAATAACTCGGCGCACAGAGAAACGAGCCGCCCTTGATCACCTTGCGGGGGATTCTGATGTTGGGCTGGCAGAGATCGTAGCTCTGCTCTTCTGGGCCGCCACGCGGGTTCTGCGGCATGCAACAGGGCTTGGCGGGATCCGCGCTGTGCTTTTGCGAATACCAGTCCGTGGTCCATTCCCACACATTGCCGATCATGTCGTAAAGGCCGTAGCCGTTCGGTGGATAGGTGCCCACCGGCGAGGTCGTTTCGTAGCCATCGCTCAGCAAGTTCTGCCAGGGGAACTCGCCCTGCCAGGTATTGGCCATGTAATTGCCGCCCGGCACGAGCTCGCTGCCCCAGGCGTATTCCGCGCCCTCCAGGCCGCCGCGCGCCGCGAGCTCCCACTCGGCTTCGGTCGGTAGCTCCTTGCCCGCCCATTTCGCGTAGGCCTCGGCGTCGCGAAACGAGATGTGCACAACGGGATGGTCATCGAGGCCCTTGTTCGAACTGCCCGGGCCGTAAGGGTGCCGCCAATCCGCGCCAAAACCGAAGCTCCACCAATTCGACCAGTTCTTGAGATCGACCGGCCCCTTCGACTTGACGAACACGAGCGAGCCCGCCTTGAGCATATGCGGCAGAGCGCCTGGATAGTCCTTGGGGTCTGGCGCGATCTCGGCGAAGGTGACGTGGCCGGTCTCTGTGACGAAGCGCCGAAACTGCGCATTGGTCACCGGCGTCGGATCGATCCAGAAACCGTCGAGCTTGACGCGATGGGCCGGCTTCTCCTCGGCGTAATGGTGGTCCGAGCCCATGGTGAACTCGCCGCCGGGAATGAAGACCATCTCGGCGCCCGGCTTGGCCTTCGCCTTGGCGCCGCCTCCCCGCTTGACCTTGCGCGCGATACTCATTTCGCCGCCTATGGCGCCGCTGCTGCCGGGGGGAAGATCGTCTTCCAATCGTTCTTCATGTCAACCACGGTCCAACCCTTGGCATTGGCCTCGGCGAGCAAGGCGTCGCTGAACGTGCCCACTTTGGAATCGGGGCCATACGCATATTCGCGCACCCCATCGGTGTGATGCACCAGCCCCATGAAGCAAAGGCGCTGGCAGAACGCGGTCCATTCCAGCATTTCCTTGTCGCCATCGGAATTGCCGAAGGCGAAGATCGGCTGCCGGCCGATGAAATGATTGATCCCCTCCGGCTTGCCCGGTCCGTCGTCGACGAACAGCACCTTCGGCTGCTTTACCAACACCGGGCTCGCATCCCACATTTGAAATTGGGTTACGCCGGAAGAGCCGATCACCTGCTCGGGCGGAATGCCGTAGGTCTTGTCGGCGAAGGTTCGCATGAACTCAACGCCGCCCCCCGACACGATGAACGTCTTGAAGCCGCTGGCGCGGAGATAAGCGAGCAGCTCCAGCATCGGCTGATAGACGAGGTCGGTATAGAGCACCTTGAATCGCGGGTGCTTGGCGGTCTCGAGCCAATCCGTGACGGTCTGGTTGAAGTCTACCGTCGTCATGCCGGAATGCGTGGCGGCGACGATCTCCAACATGCCTTTCTCGCCCATCGCCGCGACGGCCTTCATGTCGCCGGCAAGCACCGACTTGAACGGCTCCTTGGTCTTCCAGTCCGGATGTTGGTTCGCCTGCTTCTTCACTTCGTCGATGGCGAAAACGAATTGGGTGTATATCGGCTGCTCAACCCACAGCGTGCCGTCATTGTCGATGGTGGCAACGCGCTCCTCGGCCTGGACGAAGTCCGGTCCCCCCTCCTTCGTCACCCGCGTGACGAAATCGATAATCGATTGCTTGGTGGCGCCGTCGTTCCACGACGGCAGCGGGTCCTCGGCGGCGCGCGCGTCCGTCGTGATGCAGAGCGCCAGCAATGCGGCCGCGAATGCAAGGCGCTTCATCCAGTACATGTTCATCGGGAGAATCCTCGTGTCTGGAAAAAAGCGGGCGCCCGCGATCGGCGCCCGCTCTGCCTTGCAACTAATCGCCAGGATGTTTTGCGATCGCGGCCTCGATCTGCTCCTTCACCGCCTGCAAATTGAACGACGCACCTTTCTGCATCGGCGGAAAGTCGATGGCCGTCTTGGCGAGCTCGCCCACCTTCTGCTGGACGTAGACGAAGCGCCAGAATTCACGCGCGTAGAAGTCATTGAAGTAGGCCGGAGACCCTGCGGTGAAATCTGCGATTAAGTTCTAGTACTCACGGGCGTATCCTCCTCTTGCCTCTGCACAAACGCGTGTCGATGTCGGACGAATCGCAAAAAGTCGTCTTCCATTCTTCGGACAGCGACAGGCTGCGCGCCGTCGTTGAAGAAACCCCTTGCGCCGATTGAGGCCGCTCGCCAGTCAAATAAGGCTGTTGATTGTAACCGTCGAGATGCATTGTTGGCGCCGGTGAGAGCCGCCGCCGAACAACGAGACGCTTCGCGGAAAACAGGACCGCCGCACGCAATACCTCCGTCGCGCCAGGAGGATAACACGACAAATGGCGCGGAACGAAGCACATCGCGGCGCGTAATCTCGCGGGTCACTCGCGCGGCCAATTCCCAAGCATTTCAATTCTGTGGCGCAATGGTCACGCTTGGGTTCCCTTGGCATTTGCGCAGAATTGACGCGGCTGCGTGCCGTCAGATCAAATGAGCGAAACGGGGGATTCAATGCGCATTTCGACTGGCCCTTTGTCGGCGGCGGCTATCGTGGCGAGTGTGGCCCTGCTTTCGCCTGACCCTTTGCGCGCCGCTGAATTCGGTACCGGCCCGTGGGTCAAGGGCTACACCGACATCTTTGGCGGAATCGTTCCGCCGGTTCCCGGATTCTATTTCCGCACCGACGCGTATCACTATAACGGCGACGCCAACCGCACGATCTTCGATGGTTTCGCTCAGCTTGGTGTCGAGCAGGATTACACCGCGACAATTGCCGCGCTGACTTATGTCACGCCGTGGAAGATCTTGGGTGGCACCTATGCCGTGGTCGCGGTGCCGACCATGGTCGCCATGGATGTCGATGTCGGTCTTGGCATCCCCCAATTCACGGGACCGCTCGGCTTAAGGACGTTTGGACCATTCAACTTCAAAACCGGCGACACCAATCTTGCTCCGGGCGACACGGCGTTCTCGCCGCTTGTGCTCGGCTGGAATGCCGGCAACTTCCACTGGAATGTCGGCGTATTCGGCTTTGCGCCGACCGGCGACTACAGCAAGCGGCAGCTTGCCAATACCAGCCTCAACCATTGGGCGGTGATGAACCGAATTGCCGGCACCTATTTCAATCCCAAGACCGGCTGGCAGGTGAATGGTGCCGCGATCTATTCGGTGAATTGGGAAAACCCGGCGACCAACTATGAGACCGGCAACATCCTCAATCTGGAGGGCGTAATCGCGAAGAATTTCGGCAGGCTTGGCGTCGGCGTTACCGGTTACGCGATGATCCAGACCACCGGCGACAGCGGCGCCGGCGCAAGGCTCGGCTCCTTCGAATCCAGGGTCTACGGCGCCGGACCAATCGTAAGCTATACGGTCGGCAATCCCGCAAACGGACTCACGTTCATCGGCAAGTACTATCAAGAGTTCGATGCCGAGAACACGTTCGAGGGGCACACCTTCGATCTCGCCTTTACGGCGAAGTTCTAGCCGGCACGAAGGCGCGGATTCGCTACAAAAAAGCTAAAACAAGCGTCGCGCGATCAGATTTGTTTCAAATTTCTCGGCTTGTCTCCGGCGCTCTGTCCGAATCCCTCCATCAGGGAGACGCCCCTTGCTTACCAATGTCCAAAAAATGCAGCCAACGCCAGTGCGACGCTTGCCTTTGGGCAACTCTCGGCGAGGAAGGTATACCGATCCTCATGACCAGAACTCGCATCGTCTATGCGGCCTCGCCGTCGCCGGATTGCTGTTCACTTCTTCCGGCGGGCGCCGAGGACGCCAGCCACCCGGCCACCAGGCCGATCGGCCGGAGCGCAACACTAAGAACGAGATGATCCCCTCGCTTGCCGTGCTCAATTCCAAGGGCGCGACGCTAGGAAACAAGCTCACACTCGTCGGGGTTCAACGCCGCCTCGCGGCGATGGCCCGGCACGTACCAATCGCTGGTCCATTCCCAAACGTTGCCGATCATGTCGTAAAGACCATAGCCGTTCGGCGGAAAGCAGCCGACCGGCGCAGTGCCGGCATATCCGTCTTGCTCGCTATTATAGACGGGAAAGATGCCCTGCCAGGTATTGGCAATCGGCTTGCCGTCTTGGTCGTAGGCGTAGCTCCAATCCTCCCCGCTTCGGCGTCCGCCGCGCGCCGCATATTCCCATGCGCTTCTGTCGGAAGATCGCGGCCGCGCCAGTGTGCGTCGGCGAGCGCGTCCTCATAGGCGACATGCACCACTGGATGGTTCACCTTGCCCTCGATCGATGAGCCAGGATCTACCGGTTAACGCCAGTTGGCCCCCTTCACATATTGCCACCACTGGGTGAGGTCGCCGCGGCGGGTGAGCTCGGTGGGTTGGATGAACAGGACCGAGCCGGGTGCCGTCAGCTCGGCGCTCATGCTTGGATGGGTCTTGGGATCTATCCCCCACTCCGCCATCGTCTTATCGCCGGTTACCGTCACGAACTGTTCGAATGCTGCGTTGGTGACCTCGTGCTGGTCGACCCAAAAGCGTCGACGCGCACCACATGGCTGTACCGCTCCTCGGGCCGCTCGTCATCGGAGCCGATGGTGAAGCTGCCGCCCGCGATAAACACCAGACCCGACTTGTCGCACTTCATCAAGGAATGCGGAATGGGCGTTGCAATCGCCGATCGGCGTCGCCGAACTGGCCAACTCGGCCATAGCGAGCGCGACGAGCTGGACGACGGCCAGCCCGCACGCGATCAAACGCGTATGTACACTGTGGTCGTCAAGTTGCCGCCTAGGGTTGCAGCCGGCCGCACCCATATTCCTTGAGCCAGGCCCTCAACCCATATTGGCCTCGGGGACGACATCATATACCGGTGGATTGTTGGACATGAAACCGACCTTAAATTGTGGCGGATAGTCGAACAGCTAAATCGTTAATATGAGTGTTTTCGGGAGGGCTAGATGAAGAGGGAATTGATAGCGCTAAGTCTTGGCCTTCTCGTTGGAACTGCACTTTCATCGGTGGCCGCCGCCCAGCAAACGACGGGCGTTCCGGGAGCGCCGGATGCGACAGCACTCGACGGACGACAGATCCCGCCGCCTCCTGCCGCTTTCGGTGGCACGATCAACCTCGATGCCACCAACTCCACTCCCTACTGGCAGCCCACGGTGGTGCCGCCGAAGGGCGCTCCCAACATCCTCCTGATCATCACCGATGACGTAGGCTTCGCAGCACCGAGCACCTTCGGCGGCGTCATTCCAACGCCGACGCTCGATCCATCGCCAGATGGGGCTGCGCTACGCGTAGTTCCACACCACCTCGCTGTGTTCACCTACCCGTGCGGCGCTTATCACCGGCGCAATCGGCAGTCGGTGGGCTTCGGCGTGATCGGCGAGGCTTCGACCGGCTATCCCGGCTACAACAGCATCATCACCAAGGACAAGGCGACCATCGGCCGGATCCTCAAGGAGAACGGTTACGCGACCTCCTGGTTTGGCAAAAATCACAACACGCCGTCCTTCGTGACGAGTCAGGCAGGTCCCTTCGATCAATGGCCCATAGGCATGGGCTTCGAATATTTCTACGGCTTCAACGGCGGCGAGACCAACCAGTGGCAACCTGATCTCTACCGCAACACCACGCGCATTTATCCCTATGTCGGCAATCCGAATTACAACCTCACGACCGACATGGCGGACGACGCCATCTCTTATCTCAATCAACTCAACGAACTCGATCCAAAGAAGCCGTTCCTTCTCTATTACGCGCCGGGCGGCACGCACGCACCCCATCATCCGACACCGGAGTGGATCGAGAAATTCAAGGGCAAGTTCAGCATGGGCTGGAATGCCCTGCGCGAGCAGATATTCGCCAATCAGAAAAAGCTCGGCGTCATCCCGCAGGACGCCGCAACTGACACCGTGGCCCTCCGACATCCTGAAGAACTGGGACGACCTAAATCTCGTCGAGAAGAAGCTCTTCGAGCGGCAGATGGAGGTCTATGCAGCCTACCTCGCCTACACCGACCATGAGATCGGCCGCGTGGTGCAGGCCGTCGAAGACATGGGCAAGCTCGACAACACGCTGATCATCTACATCAGCGGCGACAACGGCAGCAGCGCCGAAGGCTCGCCCGTGGGGACGCCCAACGAGATGACGTTCTTCAACGGCGTAGAGGTGCCTGTCGCCGACCAGATGAAGTTCTACGATGCCTGGGGCTCGCCGATCACCTATCCTCACATGGCGGTCGGTTGGACCTGGGCGATGAGCACGCCTTACAAGTGGACCAAGCAGATACCCTCCTACTTTGGCGGCATTCGCAACGGCATGGCCATCGCGTGGCCCGGCCACATCAAGGATGCAGGTGGAATTCGCAATCAGTTCCACCACGTGATCGACATCGTTCCGACCATCCTCGAAGCTACAGGCATCCGCGCACCGCAGCAGGTCGACGGCATCACTCAAACGCCGATCGAAGGTGTCAGCATGGCCTACACTTTCGACAAAGCGAACGCTGACGCGCCATCGACGCACAAGACCAGTATTTCGAGATGTTTGGCAATCGGGCGCTCTATCACGATGGCTGGATCGCTTCCACGGTGCCCTATCGCGAACCGTGGAACGGTACCGCGCCGACGCCGAAGGACATCGTGAACGGCATCAAGTGGGAGTTATTCGATCTCACCAAGGACTGGACTCAGAACAATGACGTTTCAGCCAGCAACCCGGAGAAGCTGAAGGAGCTGCAAGACCTGTTCTGGGTCGAGGCCGCCAAATATCAGGTGTTGCCGCTCGACGCATCGGCGCTGACCCGCTTCATTCTGCCCCGTCCCAGCATCGTGGCCGGCCGCAACGAATTCACCTATACCAAGCCGATCGTTGGCGTGCCGTTGGGGACGGCGCCGAGCGTCTTCAACAAGTCCTTCACGATCACCGCCGATATCGATGTACCTGCTGGCGGCGGCGACGGCATGCTGGTCACCGCGGGCGGCCGCTTCGGCGGCTGGGGGTTCTACTTGCTGAAGGGTAAGCCGGTATTCGTCTACGACCTGCTCGACCTCGCGCGGCCGAAGGTCGAGGGCGGAAGCGGCGCTGACGCCTGGCAGACATAAGGTCGAGTTCGCATTCAAATACGATGGTCCGGGCCTCGGTAAGGGCGGGAACTGGCACCATCACAGTTGACGGTGTCGAGGCGGGACGCGGGACATTTCCTCACACCATCCCGTTCGCACTTGAGGCCAGCGAGACGTTCGACGTGGGCTCCGATACGGGAACTGGCGTAAACGACGCCGACTATCAAACTCCGTTTGCCTTCAGTGGGACGATCGAAAAGTTGAAACTCGCCTGGAGCCGTGAATTTCGAGGACGGAAACTTCCAAGCAATAACTGGCGGAGAATCAAGATGCGGCACACTGTTAGCGTTGACTTTGGGGCTGCTTCTTTCACTACTCGCTGCAGCCTCGGCTGAAGCGATCACCGAGGACGAAGCGCACTCGATCGGCATCGAGGCCTATCTCTATTTCTATTCGCCGATCACCATGGATCTGACGCGCAAGCAGCTTACCAACATGGAGCCGTCGCCGACGTCGCTCGGGGGCCCGATGAACCGTTTCGCCAATATCCCGGAATTTCCCAGCGCCGACATGCGCGTGGTGGTACGGCCGAATTTCGATACGCTCTATTCGAGCGGTTGGCTCGATCTGACCTCGGAGCCGATGGTCGTATCGGCGCCTGACACTGGCGGCCGCTATTATTTGCTGCCCATGCTCGACATGTGGACCGACGTGTTCGCATCGCCCGGCTGGCGCACTACCGGAACGGAAGCCGGAAACTTTCTCGTCACCCCTCCAGGCTGGACCGGCACCGTCCCTGACGGCATGACCCGGATCGACGTGCCGACACCTTACGTCTGGATCATCGGCCGCACCAAAACCGACGGTCCTGCCGACTACGATGACGTTCACAAAATTCAAGCTGGCTACAAGATCACGCCGCTGTCGCAATGGGGCAAGGAGCGGGTTGCTCCCAAGGTGACGATCGACCCGAGCGCGGACATGAAAACTCCGCCGAAGCTCCAGGTCGACACTATGCCGGCCGACAAATATTTCGCCTATGCGGCGGAACTGCTCAAGCTGCAGCCGCCCCACATCACCGATCAGCCGATCATCGCGCGGCTCAAGCGGATCGGTTTCGAAGTCGGCAAGAGCTTCGATCTCGACAAGGCTGATCCCGCCGTCAAAAAGGGCCTCGCAAGCGCGCCCGAGGATGCGCAGAAGCTCATGGCGCGGAAAGTGCCAACCCTGGCGCGGATCGCCAATGGCTGGTCGATGAACACGGACACCATGGGCGTCTATGGCAACTACTATCTCAAGCGGGCGATCGTCACCCAACTCGGGCTCGGCGCCAATCTTCCCGAGGACGCCATCTATCCGTTGAACCTCGCCGACGAAACCGGCAAGCCGCTCGACGGCGCTAACGATTACGTCCTCCATTTCGACAAGGGCCAAACCCCACCCGTCGACGCCTTCTGGTCGGTGACGCTGTACGATCCCAAAGGCTTCCAGGTCGCCAATTCGCTCAACCGCTTCGCCGTGTCGAGCTGGATGCCGTTCAAATACAACGCAGACGGCTCGCTCGATCTCTATTTCCAAAACGAGAGCCCGGGCACCGACAAGGAGGCGAACTGGCTGCCGGCGCCGAAGGGGCCTTACAATCTGACCATGCGCCTCTATGCGCCGAAGTCGGACGCGCTGACCGGCAAATGGAACCCGCCGCCGGTCGTGAAGGCGACCGAGGGATCGGCACTGCCGCAATAGGCTTTTTATGGCCCAAATCTGGTTGTGAACTGATGCTGCAATTGGCCCGGACCGCTGGGTAAGCGAACCGGCGCAGGAGCGGCATGAACGAAATCCCGCGCAGAGCTTCAAAGCCTGGGCGCAAACCTCTGGTCGCGCTGACCGGGGCCACGGGCTTCATCGGCCAATATTTGCTGAAGGAGCTGCCGAAACGCGGCTACCGCGTGCGCGTGCTGCTGCGCCGTCCGAGCGTGTTGCCGCAAGGCCAGGCGAGCGCGGTGATCGGCGATCTGGCGCGACCCTACAACATGGCCGAGGCGCTCGCCGAGGTGGACGCGGTGATCCACACCGCGGGGCTGGCCAGCACGATGACCGGCGTGCCGGAGGACGATTACCGCTTGTTCAATACCGAGGCCACGGTCAGCTTCGCCAAGGCCGCCCAGCGCGCACGGGTTAAGCGGTTCGTCTTTCTCTCCTCGATCAGGGCGCAGTCCGGCCCGACTTGCGAGGGCGCGCTGACCGAGCAGCGCGAGCCCTGCCCCACCGACGCCTATGGCCGCTCGAAGCTTGCAGCCGAGCAGGGCCTCGCCGCTACCGATCTCGACTGGGTGGCGCTCCGCCTTGCCCTCGTCTACGGGCCTGGCGTCGGAGGCAACATGGCGAAGCTGATCAAGCTCGCCCGCTCTCGCTATCCGCTGCCCCTTGCCGGACTGAAATCCGAGCATTCCCTGCTCGGTCTCGACAATCTCGTCGAGGCCGTCGACAAGGTCTTGGCCGCCGATGCACCGCTCAGGCGTCCGCTCATCGTCGCCGACCCGAAGCCTCTCACCATCGGCGCCATGATCGCCGCCATGCGCCGTGGACTTGGCCGGCGACCAGCCCTGTTCTATGTGCCGAAGCCGCTGCTCAAAAGCGCGCTGCGCGCGGCGGGCCAGCGCGGAACGCTCGAGCCGCTGTTCGGCTCACTGGTCGCCGACCCTTCGGCGCTTGCGCGACTCGATTGGACACCGCGCGTTGAGACCGCGGCGGGACTCGAAGAGCTTCTCCGCGACGCGGTCGCAAAATAAATGCTGCACCGCAGTCGAAGCGTAGCAACTTTGTGCAGCGCAAAAGCCATCGACGAAATTGCCGCAAATTGAATCCGAAAATTTGGTTGGTATCGCTCACGCGGTCTTACGAGCGTCGCATTTTCTTGCTATGGTCCATCATGGCTGACGGGGGTCGCCATTTGAAACAAGGCTGCTCGCCTTGAAGATGTGACTCTGAGCCCCGACCAAAAAATCTCAGAGCAAATCTTTTGGGTGGGCCGAGGAGGTGGGATGGCACTCCCGAAGATCGTCCTGCGCGGCAGGAAAGTCATTCTCCTGAGTGGCTTCAAAGACGCGCCCGAGAACCAAAGCACCAAGCATCGCGCCCTGGTCGTTGACGCCGAGGACAAGCTGCGGATGGCCGCCAAGCGGAATCCGGATGCCGTCGCCTTCGGTTTTGTCGCCGGCGAGTGGGTTGCCTCGGCTTGAGCTCTGTCCGGCGCTGACCGGGTATCATCGCGCTGGTAGCGTGCTGACGCGCGACGCTCGCTGGCTCAATGCCGGGAGATCGCCACGCCCCACGGCGCCGTGCCCACGGGAATAGACTTCACCACCGTGAGGCTTGGCACGTCGATCACCGAGACGTCGTTGCTGTTGCCGTTGGTCACGAACAACAGCGCTTCGTCGGGGGTGAAGGCGAGCTGCCAGACCCGCTGCCCGACCAGCAAATATTTCTCCACCTCGAACGTCTTGGCGTCGATCACCGCCACGCGATTGGCGGGTCCGAGCGCAACGAAAGCCTTGGTGCCGTCCTTGGTCACGCGCACGCCGACCGGCTGAATGTGCTCCGGCTGCACCCCCGGCACGGCGAAGCTGATGACCTTGATGACCTTGTGCGTCTTGGTGTCGATGACCGAAACCACGCCGGCAACCTCCGAGGTTACCCATAACTGGCTGCCATCGGCCGTGAACTCGGCGAAGCGCGGTCGCTGTCCCACCAACACGTTGTCGGTAATCTGATAGCTCTCGGTGTCGATGAAATGCGCCATGTTGGTGGTCTCCGAGGTGACAACCACGGCCTTGCCGTCCGGACTAACCCCGACGCCTTCCGGCTCGACGCCGACCTCTACCTCCGCCACCACCGTCTTGTCGGCGAGGTCAATCGCGGTGAGCAGGTTGTCGTCCTCGTTGGCGACGTAAACGGGAGATCCGGAGGGATTGATGTTCAGCAACTCGGGATCGGGACCCGACGGCAGGTCGCCGACAATCTCCCGGCTCGACACGTCGAGCATCTGCACCGTGTCGTCGTCGCTGGCGCAAATCAGGAGATATTTGTCGTCCTTGGTGAGCTTGATGCCACGCGGGCGTTGGCCTACGGGAATCGTCTCCTTCACCTCCAGCGTCGCGCTGTCCAGCACGGTGATCGAGTTCCCCTTCTCGTTGGAGACGTAGACGGTATAGGCCCCGGCGGGCCCTGCCCCGACGGCCAAACCAACCACCGCGGCGATTGCCATAGCGAGCGCATCAGCGCGCATGCTTATCCTCCCTACTCTCTCGATTGTTGTCATTGGAATTTGCATTCGCTTTCCGGCTCGTCGATGCCGAGCGTATCGACCTCGGCATGTTCGTGCAGAAAGCCTTCCTGCGGCGAGGTTGAGACCGGCAAATCGGGACCGGCGACGATAATCGGTTGCCTGAGCTGGCCATCCCAGCTGCGGAACGTGACCTTCTGCCCCTTGAAGGCCGCAAGCCCGAACTCATCGCTGCGGAGAAAGGCGTTGACCGGCGCGAAGTCGCCCGAGCCGACGCGCGACGTACTCTCGCCAATCGCGCGTACAGCCACCCAAGCCTGATAGTCGATCGGCAGCATGAAACGGTTGGCCGCGCGCTGGAAACGGTTTTGCATCTGCGTGGCGCCCCATTGCTCATGCGCCGGATGCCAGCTCATCGCTTGCAGTCCCGCCGTGCCGGCGACAGGTCGCGGGTCCCAGGTGCGATAGGGCAGATACGGCCCGAACACCTCTTTCTCGTCCGCCACGACCACCACGTCGTAGCTCGGGGCACCTTGGGTGAAGACCGGCATTTGCTGCTGGATCTGCTGCTGACCGGAATCGGAGCGTCGCGCGCCCGGCGTCTCCTTATATTCGCGCTCCTCGACGATCGTGGCACCGAAGCGCTTGGCCGCCCTGCGCACCATATCGAGATAGGCCAGGTCCTCGGGAAAGACGCCCTTCACCACCAGCCAGCGCTGCCACCTCTTCCACACGAGATATTGCGCGAGCGCGTCGGCGAGCATGGCGCGGTCCGGCGCGGTGTGCAGCACATTCGCCCGGCAGTCTTTCTCGCGGAGATTTTCGTCCGGCGCGCGGACATTGAAGAGCAGGACGTCCTTGCCTTTGACCGCATCCGAGAGACGCAAAAGAGTCTCGGCGGGCGCGTCCACGACAACGTAACGGTGGCCGCTCTGCACGAGCTTCTCCAGCGCTTGCACGGCGTCGCCGCCAACCGGCACCTGCTCGACTTCGAGCGTGAATTGCTGCTTGGTGAAGCGCCCCGTCGTGTTGTTATCCTTGAGCGCGATCTCAGCTCCGGCGATGCCGATATCCTCCGGCTCCACCTTCAGCCGCGACAGCGGAATGACTTTCTTCACCTCCTGCTTGAGGTAGCCGATCGGCACCGTGGTAAGCGCGGCCGCGGGCGGCGGCGTTGGCTCACCCTCCCCTTGCGTCTGCGCAAGACACCGCGGCGACGCCGCAAACAACAGCAGCATCAGCAAAACGAACTGGCGGGACAGAAGCTGCATTCGGCAATGATGACTCACGCGCTGACAATCCTGCGCTAGGCAGAAACTGCGATTTCGCTTCGAATTTACCCGCTCGCTTGCCTGTAAGACAGCAGGACACGCAGCCATAAGTGGTAAATCGAATGCTTGCTGGACGCCCAGATTGGACTCTTACCATGCGCCGGATTGACAAATGGCAAGGCCGCGCGCAGTCTTTTTGCCGTGATAGCCCGACTGGAGCGACCGGTTCACGCCGGCCGATACGGGATCCACACCCAAGGGAGGAACAGATGGTGAGTTGGAAAGTGCGTGGCGCGCTTACGGGCGCGCTCGTGTTAGGCTTTGCCGGGGCTACGAGCCCGGCATGGTGCGCAGACGCGGGGGCGCCGGCCGCTCCTGTCTCTCAGGAACAACTTAATGCCGCCGCCGGTGATGAGAACAACTTCCTTCACACCAACGGCAATTACGATCAGACCCGTTATTTCCCGGGCAAGCAGATCAACACATCCAACGTCGGCAAGCTTCACCCAGCCTGGATCTTCCAGACTGAAGTGAAGGAATCGATGGAGACGACGCCGATCGTCGTCAACGGCGTGATGTATGTCACCACGTCGTTCGACCACGTCTATGCGATCAATGCCAAGACGGGCGAGGAATATTGGCACTACAAGCACGCCATGGGTCCGATCACGACCTATTGCTGCGGCCCCAACAACCGCGGCGTTGCCGTCTATGACGACAAGGTCTATCTCGCCACCCTCGACGCCAAACTGGTCGCACTCGATGCCAAGTCGGGCAGCGTGGTGTGGCAGACCGACATTGCCGATCCCTCGCTCGGCTACAGCGAGACCATGGCGCCAACGGCCGTTAATGGCAAAATCTTGATCGGCACCAACGGCGGCGAGTACGGCATCCGCGGTTTCGTGCGTGCCTATGACGCCAAGACCGGCAAGATGATTTGGAACTTCGACACCTCACCCGAGAATTCGGTCGGCGTGTGGGCCAAGACCGACGCCACGGGTCGCGATATGCATCGCAATATCGAGGCCGAGAAAGCGCAGCTCGCCAAGGCCGGCGATCCTTACAAGACGGTCGGCGGCGGCGTCTGGCAGAATCCTTCGGTCGATCTCAAGACCAACCGCATCTACTTCGTGGTCGGCAATCCTTCGCCCGATCTCGACGGCGCCATTCGCCCCGGCGACAACCTCTATACCGAGTCGCTCGTTTCGGTTGACCTCGACACCGGCAAGTATGTCTGCCACTTCCAGTTCATCCCGCACGACGTTTGGGATCTGGACGCCGTGAGCCCGACCGTTTTGGTCGACGCCAAGGACAAGGACGGCAACGTCGTTCCGGCCGTCATTCACGGCAACAAGATCGGACAGGTGTTCGTCAACAGCCGCAAGGATTGCAGCCTCATCCGGTTCTCCGAGCCGATGGTGTCGCAAGAAGGCACCTGGACGCTGCCGACTGCCGAAGGTGCCCGCATGCTTCCCGGCGCTAATGGCGGCGTGGAATGGTCGCCGATGGCGGTAAATCCCGAGCTTGGGCTGACCTACGCGGTCAACCTGCATCAGCCGATGACCTATCAGGTCCAGAGCTCGCCCTATCCGGGCGGTAAGCTGTGGCTTGGTGGCGCCTTCAAGGTGATTGCGACCGAGGAGTCGTTCGGCAATGTCACCGCCGTCGATTACAACACCGGCAAGATCGCTTGGCAGGTCAAGACGCCGTTGCCCATGATGGGCGGCGCGCTGACCACCGCCGGTGGTCTCATGTTTACCGGTGAAGGCGATGGCTGGTTCCGGGCTTACGACGCCAAGGACGGCAAAGTCCTCTGGTCGTTCTTCGCCGGAGCCGGCGTGAATGCGCCAGCCCGCCTCCTACTCGGTGGACGGCAAGCAGTACATCGTGGTCGGCGCGGGCGGAAACACCCAGATCGACTTCAAGCGCGGTAACAACATCATCGCGTTCACAACTGACTGATCGGCCACTCGGCCCGCCATATAGCGGGTCGACTGTCACCTAAAATGAAGGACGGGGCAGTCAAATGCCCCGTCCTTTCCACGACAGAAGCAAGAGCTTCAAATCAATGGTCGCGCTCGATCCGATTGACAACACCCGCGGCGCTTATTGCCTGCCTCCTCTTTTCGACCGGCGCGCTTGCCGCCGATCCCGTCGAGGAGAAGGCGAAGCTATGCGCCACCTGCCATGGGGAACAGGGCGTTCCCACCCAAAAGAGCATTCCGATCATCTGGGGACAGAACGAGGGCTACCTGATCTATCAGCTCCGCGACTTCAAGAGTGGGGCTCGCAAGAACGACCTGATGTCGCCCATCGCCACCGGTATCGATCCCAAGGACGTCACCGCCTTCGCCGCCTATTTCACCAAGCTGAAATGGCCCAACCTAAAGCAACCGCCAGCGCCGGCGGACGTTGCCACCAAGGCGCAGACCACGGCAGCCTCAGTCGGCTGCCCCGGTTGTCACCTCGCCTACTTCCAGGGCGACGGCACCACTGCCAGACTTGCCGGCCAGAACCGTGAGTATCTCCTCAAGACGATGAAGGATTTTCGCGACCATGCGCGCGGCAACAATCCCGGCATGTCCGACCTCATGAAGGCGACCTCCGAAGAGGACATCGCCGCGCTTGCCGAATATCTCGCCGGCCTGCAGATCGAGGCCTATCTCGGCAACGGACGCTAGCCTACCGGGATGCCAGCTTGTCGCGCAGCGCCGTGAGCGTGGTGAGATCGGCTGCCGTTTTGCCCTGCTTGTCCTTGAGGCTCTTATCCGCGCCGTGCGCGAGCAGCAGATCAACGGGCGCCGTATGGCCGAGCTCGGCCGCGATCATCAGCGCGGTCCGGCCGCGATTGTCCTGCTCGTCGAGGCGGGCACCGCGCTCGATGAGGAGCGTCATCACCTCCACCACGTCGTTGACGCCGGCCTCGGCGGAGTATCCCGCCGCCCACATCAGCGCGGTGAGATCGTTGCCATATTTGGCGTTGACGTCGACGCCATGGTCAAGCAGCAGACGCACGACCGGAAAAAAGCCCCGACCCGCGGCATATACGATGGCCGCCTTCTGCGTCGTGTCGATCAATTTCGGATCGGCGCCCTTCTCCATCAAGAACTGCGCGATAGGCACGCTGCCCATATAGGCCGCGGCGGAGAGCGCCGATATTCCGGTGCGCCCGGGAAGGTTGACTTGCGCCCCGCGCTCGACCAGGACGCGCACCACCGGCAGTCGCCCGGCCTCGGCCGCTTGGGACAGCGCCGTCGAGCCATCGATACTTTGCGCATCGATCGGCGCGCCTCGATCGAGAAGCAGCGTAACGATCTCAGGCTCACCGGCCGCCGCGGCGCGTGCAAGCGGTTTTGCGCCTAAGCGATCGCGCGCCTCCACGGAAGCGCCCGCATCGAGCAGGCGTTTGACCAGGTCGAGACAGCCTTTGTCCGCGGCCGAAAACAGCGCGGCGTTCATCTCGATCGAACTGGGCTGCCGCTCGATCTGCTCGTAGCGCTGCTCCTGGCTCCGGCACACTTTCGCATTGGCGAAGGCGTCCGCCGGAAATAACGCGAGGCAGGAAATCGTGGTGGCGAGGGTGGTGGCGACGCGAAACGAGGACTTGGACATGCAGGTTTCTTAGAAGCTTATTGTCACGGCGTCGAGCCCCCGGCGAAGCCCCGGGACATCAATGGTTCAGTGGCCCGTGCGCCTGCTGCCAGGCCTGCATCCCGCCATGAATATGGCGCGAGGCGCTGAGTCCAGCCGCCTGCGCCGCCTGCACCGCCATGGCCGACCGCTCGCCATAGGCGCAATAGAAGATAAGCCGCTTGCCGGCGGCCTTGGCGAGCTGCTGCAAAAGGCCGTCAGCTTTGAGGTTTTCCTCGATGTCGGGATAGGCCACGTGCAGAGAGCCGGGGATGACCCCGTGTTTCCGCCGCTCCTGCTCCTCCCTGAGATCGATCAGGGCAACGTCAGGCTGACCCAACAGGCCCTTCGCCTCCTCGGCGCTGATCTCCCAGCCCTTGCCGGCGACGATCTGCTGGGCCAGGCCGATCCGCATATTGGCGGGCACCGCGACATCCATCATTTTCGGGTTAGGCAACTTGAGGTTGTTCATCAGATCTGCATATTCGTCGATCGACTTGACCTGCAGCCGCGGATTGAACGCCTTCTCCTCGCCAATGGTCGAGACCGTGTCGCCCTTATAATCGTGCGCCGGATAGACCAACGTCTCCTCCGGCAGCTTGAGCAGCCGCCCGAACAGGGAATCGTACTGCGCTCGTGGGTCGCCGTTTTGGAAGTCGGTGCGTCCGGTCCCTCTGATCAGCAGCGTGTCGCCGGTGAACACCCGGTCGGGCAGGATATAGCTGTAGGAATCGTCGGTGTGGCCCGGCGTGTAGAGCGCTTCGAGGCTGATGCCTTCGATCCCAACCCGATCGCCGTCGGTGACGCGGATAGACACCACATCGGCCTTGGTCTGCTCGCCCATCACAGTGATGCAGCGCGTGCGCTCGGCGAGCGCCTCGAGCCCGGTGATGTGGTCGGCATGGAGATGCGTATCGATTGCCTTCACCAGCCTGAGATCGAGCTCCTTGAGCAGCTGGATATAGCGGTCCACCCGTTCCAGCACCGGATCGATAATCAGCGCCTCGCCGCCATGGCGGCTGGCGAGTAGATAGCTATAGGTGCTCGAAGTTGAGTCGAACAGCTGCCGGAAAATCATATCGAAGCCTCGCGTGCAGGAAGGATTGGGCTCGCGCCAGGGGGAGCCGCAAGTCTCTCGTAACTATACCCAGCCGATTCTATGCCAGCGAGGGTCATCTGACCGCACCTGGAGCTTCTCACCCGAAACAGGATAGACTGCGCGGCGGGAGCGCGGCATATGGCGTCTACGGACAGAGCCAAGGCAAGCAAAGGTCCGGTCCGTGTCGCGGCGGTCGTCTGCGCCAGCGTGCTGGCCTGCGCGGCGCTTTATTTCACCAGTTCGGTATTCGCCCCCCTCGCCTTCGCGCTGTTCATCTTGGCTATCGTCTGGCCTCTCCAGCAATGGCTTGAGCAGAGCATGCCCAAGTGGCTCGCTCTCTTCATCACCCTCACGATCACCGTCGTGGTGGTCTTGATCTTCGCCTCGATGATCGCTTGGGCCCTGAGTGCTGTCGGCGACTGGCTGTTGAACAACGTGCAGCGATTCCAGGCGCTTTACGTGCAGGCGACCGACTGGCTGGAAGGTCACGGCATCTTCGTCGCCGGGATTCTTGCCGAGCGCTTCGACGTGGTGTGGCTCTTGCGCCTGTTCCAGGAAGTCGCCAAGCGCCTCAACCGGCTCGCTGGCTTCGCCGTCCTGGTCTTCGTGTTTTTGATGATGGCGCTGCTCGAAGTCAGGCAGTTCGGCGCCAAACTCGCGTCTCTGCAGAATGGCGATAAGCTCGCCCGCGCCAGCTCGGAGATCGCCGCCAAGTTCCGCCGCTATATGCTGGTGCGGACGCTGCTCAGCATCCTCACCGGGCTTGCCATCTGGGGTTTCGCCCTGCTCGCCGGCCTCGAACCCGCGATCGCGTGGGGGCTGCTGGGTTTCGCCCTGAACTACATTCCGTTCATCGGTCCATTCGTCGCTACGCTGCTGCCGGCCGTGTTCGCCGTCGCCCAGCTCGACACCTGGCAGGCTGTAATCCTGGTCTTCATGGGGCTGACGGCGATTCAGTTCCTGATCGGCAATTATCTCGAGCCGCTTGCCGCGGGTGCTGCGCTCTCGATCTCGCCGCTGGCGGTCGTCTTCGCCGTGTTTTTCTGGGGTTTGCTATGGGGCATTCCTGGCGCGTTGATCGGCGTGCCCATCGCCCTCACCATCATCGCGTTCGCTGCCGAGTATCCGTCGAGCCGCTGGGTGTCGACGCTCCTGTCGGGTCCGCCTCCAGGCGACAGGAAGAAGTCTTGAGATCTCATCATGGCTGATAAGCGCGAGAACAAACGAGCGGCCAAGGCGCGAGGCGGGGATTTGTTCGTCGATCCGCGCCGTGGCGATATCGAGGACGACGCCTCGAGCACCAAGCGCCGCTCGATGCTGTCGCTGTTCGGCAGCATGCTGGTCGAGATCAGCCTGCCGAAGCTGCTGGTGGCCTGGGCGCTGCTGCTTGTGGTGCCGGGCCTCCTTCTCGGTCTCGCGCCGATCGTCTTCGTCGAATGGCTGACCATTGTCACCGACAAGCTTGCCTCCCTGGCGATCGGGCTTTGGTCGCTGCTGATCCTCGCTGTCCTGATTGGTATTGGCTGGTTCGGCTGGCGAGCACTGTTCCGCACGGCCGAAAAGAATTTCTGGGCGCTGAACTCCGTCGTCGTCGAACCGAGCTATGCCGCCTTTCGCGAGGCCTTCCGGCAATTGGCCGAGCGGCTGTTCGCCCGCAATGCCAGCGACGCGCAGAGGGCAAGGCTGCGCGCGGCGTCAGCCGCGATTGCCGGGATTCTCGTCTGCGGTCTTGCCCTGCTCGTGCTCTGGCTGGTTTGGCCGCACACCCATCTCTACGGCAGCCTGTCGGAGATCGAGTCATGGAAGAAGGTGGCCGTGGTGGCGCTTGCCAACAGCGTCGCCGCAATCACCGCCTATCTCGCGGTCGCCGCGCTGGTGTGGGGCTTCGCCGACGCCGCCATGGCGCAGCCGCGCAATCTCAATAAATTCGACAAGGCGCCGGACAAGGGCAAGACTTGGCGCATCGCCCATCTCTCCGACATTCACGTCGTCGGCGAGCGTTACGGCCGTCGCATCGAGAGCGGCCGCTCAGGCCCTTCCGGCAATGAACGGCTGAAGCGTGTGCTCAAGCAACTCGAGGCGCTCGACGCCAAGCACAAACTCGACACCATCCTCATCACTGGCGACATGACCGACGCCGGTATTTCCACCGAATGGGCGCAGGTGCTCGACGCCCTCGCCGCGCATCCGTCCTTTGATGGGCGGGTGCTGATGCTGCCCGGCAATCACGACCTCAACATCGTCGATCGCGCCAACCCGGCGCGCATGGACCTCCCCACCAGCCCGAACCGGCCATTGCGTCAGATCAGGTGTCTCTCTGCCATGAACGCCGTCCAGGGCAAGCATGTGCGGGTGGTCGATCTCACCCGGGATTGCCTCGGCGGCACGCTAGAGCACGCCTTACGGCCGCATCAGGCCACCTTGGAGCGTTTCGCGGATGTCGCGCGGCCGATCCTCTCCAAGGAAATCCCCGAGGTCTGGGCGCGGGTCTTTCCCATGGTAGTTCCCCCCGTTAAGAAGGACGGCCTCGGCATCATTCTCCTGAACTCAAACGCCGACACGCATTTCTCCTTCACCAATGCGCTGGGCATGGTGTCAGCCGAACAGATGCGCGGCGTCGACATCGCGCGCGCCGAATATCCGGATGCATGCTGGGTGATCGCGCTCCACCACCACGTCGTCGAATATCCATGGGCGGCCAAAGCGCTGTCGGAGCGGATCGGCACCGCTCTGATCAACGGCAATTGGTTCGTGCGCAGCCTCAAGCCCTTGGCGGGCCGCGCCATCCTCATGCATGGCCATCGCCACATCGATTGGATCGGCCATATCGCCGGACTGCCGATCGTCTCGGCGCCGTCGCCGGTGATGGAAGTCACCGACGACATGGACACTGCCTTCTATATCCACCGCCTGGCGATCGACGCCGACGGCAAGCTCAGGCTACTCGAGCCGGAGCGCGTCGTCGTCCCCGGCGAAAACCTCGAGTGAGCAACATGTCAAGCCGCGACCCCATTCTCGTTGACCTCGCGCTGCAAGGCGGCGGCGCGCATGGCGCCTTCACCTGGGGCGTGCTCGATCGCCTGCTGGAGGAGGACTGGCTTCGCTTCGACGGTATCTCGGGCACTTCGGCAGGAGCCATGAACGGCGCCGTCATGGTCGATGGTTATGCCGCGGACGGCCCCGACGGCGCCCGCGCGAGCCTGGAGACTTTCTGGCGGAAAGTGTCGGAAGCCGCCAAGCTGAGTCCCTTCCAGCGCACGCCGCTCGATGTGCTGCTCGGCCGCTGGACGCTCGATTATTCCCCCGCCTTCATCGCCATGGACCTGATGGCGCGCGTGTTCTCGCCCTATGAGCTGAACCCGATGGACTCAAATCCGCTGCGCAACATTCTCGCGCATTGCGTCGACTTCGAACGGCTCGCGCGCGCCCCCATCAAGCTGTTCGTCACGGCCACTAATGTCCACACCGGCCGCGGCCATGTGTTCCGCAACAACGCTATTACGCCGGACGTCCTGCTCGCTTCGGCATGCCTCCCGACCATGTTTCAAGCCATACAGATCGACGGCGAACCGTATTGGGACGGCGGCTATTCCGGCAATCCCACCATCACCCCGCTCGTGCGCGAATGCACATCGAAGGACACGATTCTCATCCAGATCAATCCAGTCGATCGGCACGGCACGCCGCGCACCGCACGCGACATTCTCAATCGCTTGAACGAGGTTTCCTTCAACAGCGTCCTGCTGAAGGAGCTGCGCATGATCGCGCTGCTCCGCCAGGTCGCCAATCCCGGCGATTGCGAGGGCGCGCTGTGGGCCAGCATGCGCATTCACCGCATTCCGGGCGAAGCTCTTGGCGAGCTCGGTTACTCCTCCAAGCTCAATGCGGAGTGGGTCTTTCTCTGCATGCTGCGCGACCAGGGCCGCGTCGCCGCAGACACCTTCCTTGCGGCGAGCGGCCGCGATATCGGCCACCGCTCCACGCTCGACCTCGATCCCTTGCTGCACGGCATCTGACGCGCAAGAGCGCTGCCAAGTGCCCTGCTCTCGCCTCAGCCCTTGACCCGGAAGGCGAACACGATCAGCGCCACGCCCTCGATCAGGAGCAGAATGCCGAACACGAACGGCACGGCGAGCGCCGTCGTCAGCGGCGAGCCGAGCAACAGCACACCAATGATCAGGCTGACGATGCCGAGCAGAAACGAGCCGACGCCGCCACCGCTGAGCCCGCCGATAATGCCAGCGATGCCCATCACCAGGCTGACCACGCCGAGATAGACCACCACGGTGGTGGGCAGCGCCAGCGCCGTCAGCAGCGGATGATTCAGCACCACGATGCCGGCGATGATGCCGAGGAGGCCAACGATGAGCGACCAGAGCCAAGGCTGCGAGCTGTCGACGAAAACCCGCACCAGCTCCAGCACACCGACGAACAGCAGGTAGAAGCCCAGAAACACCGCCAGCGCCACCAGGGTCGCCGCTGGGTTCGTGAGCAGCAGGGCCCCGAAGATGAGCGCCGCAATTCCCTCAAGCAGAAACACCCACCATATGTTGGACTGATCCATGCGTGCCGCCATAGCCATGACCTCGTCCTCCCTTGCCAGGCTTTCTCTCATTCAACCGGCGCGAGGCGCCGGCACCCTGTCATCTGCCTGATTCGCCTCGGCAGTTGACAGAGGCGATTTTACATCCTTGGAAGAGATGAGGATTTCACGTTTTCGTCCAACCCCACCGAAGTTGGCGCAGCCACGAGCAGAAATTGATGCTAATTACCGTCGCCGAGCAAATTTGCGTCCCCGCCGAATGGGCGCCGCAAAAGGCGATTTGGACGGCCTGGCCGGCCGATCCCGACCAATGGAGCGATGATCTCGCGACGCCCCGCAGAGAGGTGGCGGCGCTGGTGCGCGCGCTAAGCCTGGCGAACCGGGTGCGACTCTTGGTTGCGGGCGACGAGGCCGAAGCTTCCGCCCGCGCCGCACTTGGCAACGCGGCGGAGATCGTGCCGGCGCGTTATGGCGACATCTGGCTGCGCGACACCGGTCCGATCTTTGCCCGCGGCGAGCGCGGCGCGGTGGCCTTGCGATTTATGACCAACGGTTGGGGCGGCAAGTTCGATCTTCCCGACGACACGACCGTCGGCGACGACATCGCCGAGCTCGCCGGCACGCCAGTGCGCAAATTCGAGTTTGTGCTCGAGGGCGGCGCCATCGAGCAAGACGGCGACGGCACCATTCTCGCCACCCGGCAGACCTTGCTCCACGAGAATCGCAATGGCTGGACCGAAGCCCAAGCCGAAGCCGCGCTGCGTGAGGCCTTCGGCATCAAGCAGGTCATCTGGATCGACCAAGGTCTACTGAACGACCACACCGACGGACATATCGACACCCTCTGCCGCTTCGTCGGTCAGGGCCGCGTCGTCTGCCAAACTCCCGCCGGCGGCGACGATCCCAATGCCAAGGTGCTGAACGAGATCGCGCGTATGCTCGAAGCGGCAACTGACGCCTCGGGACGCAAGCTCGAGGTCATTCACATCCCGAGCCCGGGCCTGGTGCTGGACGTGACCGGCGAGGTCGCGCCAGCCTCGCATGCGAATTTCATCATCGCCAACGGCATGGTGGTCATGCCGACCTACGGCACGGCCACAGCAGAACGAGCGCTCCAAGCGTTGCAAACGGCATTCCCCGACCGTAGGGTCGTCGGCCTCCCCTCGCGCGGCGTTCTGGGTTCCGGGCTCGCCGGCGGCGGATCGTTCCACTGCATCACCCGCGAGGAACCGCTCTAGATGATGAAGCGCACCCTCACCGTAGCGGCCATCCAGACTTCCTACGGCCACGACATGCAGGCCAATATCGCCAAGACCGAAGCTCTGGTGCGCGAGGCCGCCAGCCGAGGCGCGCAGATCGTGCTGCCGTCAGAGCTGTTCCAGGGCATCTATTTCCCGACGCGGCAAGATCCGAAATGGTTCGCCACCGCCTTCCCTCTGCACGAGCATCCCGCGGTGCGCGCGCTTGTCCCGCTTGCCAAGTCGCTGAAGGTGGTGATTCCGATTTCCTTCTTCGAGAAGGATGGGCCACGCCATTACAACAGCGTGGCGATCGCCGATGCCGACGGCGAGATTTTGGGAGTCTATCGTAAGAGCCATATCCCCGACGGACCCGGCTATCAGGAGAAGTATTACTTCCGCCCCGGCGACACCGGCTTCAAGACGTGGAGGACCCAAGCCGGCATGATCGGCGCCGGCATTTGCTGGGACCAATGGTACCCGGAAGCCGCCCGCGCCATGGTGCTCGAAGGCGCGGAAATCCTATTCTACCCTACGGCCATCGGCTCGGAGCCCTACGACCTCACCCTCGATACGCACGGACAATGGCAGCGCGTAATGCAGGGCCACGCCGCCGCCAACGCCGTGCCGGTGGTTGCGGCAAATCGCATCGGCACCGAGGACAACGACGGCGTGACGCAGAGCTATTACGGCCATTCCTTCATCGCCGACCATACCGGCGCGCTGGTGGCGAGTTTCGGCGACAAGGACGAAGGCGTGCTGGTGGCAAGCTTCGATCTCGACGCGATCGCCCGCTACCGCGCCGAATGGGGCTTCTTCCGCGACCGCCGCACCGATCTCTACGCCAAGAGCATCTTGTGACAGGGTTGTCAGCGGAATGACGCTCGCAATGACGCACGACGCCGTGGATCGCAAGACCGACGCAAGCTTCTTCGCCTTGATGACCGAGAGCTATGCACGATTGGTCGGGACGCCTCTCGTGCCGCAAGGCAGGGACGCGACATGGCTCTATCGCGACGCGTCCTTTGTCGTGCTCGCCCACGGCACCGACAGCGATCCGCGTTTCACCTATGCCAACAAAGCCGCCCAGGACTGTTTCGGATATTCATGGGACGAGTTCTTGGCGCTTCCCTCGCGGCTCTCGGCGGAAACCCAAGACCAGGCGGAACGGCAAAGGCTACTCGATCAAGTGCAGCGCGACGGCTTCATGTCCGGCTATCGCGGCGTGCGCATTGCCAAGTCCGGCCGGCGCTTTATCATCGCCGACGGCGTGGTCTGGGAACTCCTCGACAAGCACGGCACGCCGCATGGCCAGGCCGCCACCTTCTCCTCCTGGCGCGACGTCTGAATTTCAGGAGCGGACATGGACCGGCGTGAGCCGCTGATCTTCATCGTCGCCGGCGAGACCTCGGGCGACAACCTCGCCGGACGGTTGATGAGCGCGCTAAGGCGCGCAACGGGCGACCGCGTTCGCTTCGCTGGTGTCGGCGGTCCGCAAAGCGAAGCCCAAGGGCTCACGAGCCTGTTTCCGATGAGCGACCTCTCGGTGATGGGTCTCGCCGAGGTGTTGCCGCATCTGCCGCGCCTCGTGCGACGCATCAACCAGACCACGGCGGCGGCGCGCAGCCTCACGCCTGATGCCGTCGTGACGGTCAATTCAGCAAGCTTCTCGCTCAGGCTCGCCCATCATCTCCGCGGCACCGGCATTCCGGTCATCCAATATGTCGCGCCCCAGCTCTGGGCTTGGCGTCCAGGCCGCGTCAAGAAGCTCGCCAAGCGCGTCAACCACATCATGGCTTTGCTACCGTTCGAGGCTTCCTTCTTCGCCGAACACAACATTCCCTCGACCTATGTCGGCCACCCGGCGATTGAGACGGGGGTTGATCGCGGCGACGGTCCGGCCTTCAGGGACCGGCATGGGCTGCCTGCGGATGCGACGGTCCTCTGCGTGCTTCCCGGATCGCGGGCCGGCGAGGTCCGTCGCCTCATTCCGGTGTACGGCGAGGCTCTGCTCACCCTCAAGACGGCTTACCCGGAACTCCGCATTGTCATCCCGGTGGCCCATGCCGCGGCTGATCTCGTGCGCAGCATGACCCATGCTTGGCCGTTCCAGGTCGTGTTCGCCGAGATGGAAGAGCGTTTCGATGCCTTCGCCGCGTCTGACGCCGCTCTGGCCAAATCGGGCACGGTGACGCTAGAACTGGCGCTTGCCAAGGTTCCCATGGTGGTCGCCTATAAAGTGACCGCTGCTACCGCCTTCCTCGTCCGCCGCATGGGCGTGAGCGTCGAGCACGCGTCGCTGGTGAACCTGCTCGCCGGGCGCCTGGTGGTGCCCGAGTTTATCCAGGAGGAGTGCACGGCGCCGAAGCTCACCGCGGCCGTGGCCGAGATCCTAAGTTCCGAGGGTGCACGCGAGAGTCAGCTGCAAGGCTTTGGCGAGGTGGCCAAGGCGCTCGGCGATCCCGAGCCGCCGCCGAGCGAGCGTGCCGCCAAGGTCGTGCTCGACATCATCAACGGCCGCGCGGCCTAGCGAGATGCGGCCGAGCGGCCGAGCGGGGCCTGCACCCGCGCCAGATGGTCCTCGATGCTCTGATTGATCATGCTCGCCACGCGCAACGCCTCCGAACCGGCGCGGCCATCGACCAGCGGCTTGGTTCCGCTGACAATGCAATCGAGGAACGAGTTGATCTCGTTGGCGAGGCTGTCCTGCTTCGGAATCTCGTGCGTCTCGGTGGCGATGGCGGCAAGCCCCTCGGTCATGGGATCGCCGCGCAGGCGATAGCCGAAGATCTTCCCCTCACCCAGATCGCAATTGAGATAGTGGCTCCGACCGAACACGCGCATGCGCCGCTCGGTCTTGTAGCTCACCCGGCTTGCCGTGACATTGGCGACGCAGCCCGAGGCGAAAGTGATGCGCGCATTGGCGAGGTCGACGTTGCGGCCGATTACCGCCGTGCCAACCGCATCGACGCTCTCCACCGCCGAGTTCGCCAGTCCGATGATCATATCGATATCGTGGATCATCAGGTCGAGCACCACGTCCACTTCGACGCCGCGATTTTTCCACGGCGCGATGCGATAGCTCTCGAAATAGAGCGGGTCGGTCATCATCTCGGCGAGCGTTCGATAGGCGCTCGAGAAGCGCTCGATATGGCCGACCTGAAGCACCCGATTACGCGCCTGGGCGAGCTCGGTGAGCGCGTTCGCGCTGGCCACGCTGTCGGTGATCGGTTTCTCGACGAGCACATGCACGCCCGCCTCGATCAACTCGCGGGCAACGTCGTAATGCAGCGGCGTCGGCACGGCGATGCTGACGGCATCGACTCGTCCAATCAGGCTGCGATAGTCGGTTGCAGGCTCGGCGCCGAACTCCGTCGCGACGGCGTTGGCGCGCGCCGCGTCGCTATCCACCACGGCAACAAGCTCGGCGCGTGGATTGCGCGCATAATGGTTGGCATGGAAGCGGCCGAAATAACCCGTTCCTACCACTGCGGTGCGAATTCGCTCTGCCATGTCAGCGCAACTCCCGCCCCGACCCTAACGGAGCCCTACTCTGCCGCATGCGCGCGGCTCACTTTGCGCGATGCGAGCGCCTCGCGCACCGTGCCGATGACGAGGTCCTGTTGACCCTCGGTGAGATAAGGATGCATCGGTAGGCTGATCACACGCTCAGCCAGCCATTCAGCGTGCGGAACCCCCGCGGGCGGCGTTGGCACGTGCCGGTATGGCGGCAGCCGATTGAGTGAGGCCGTATAATGAATTGCCGTGGGAACGCCGGCCTCGCGGCAGGCCTTGGCCAGACCGTCGCGATCCTCGGTGATGATAGTGTACTGGGCCCAAACTGACGTGGCGCCCGGCATCAGCTGGGGAACCTCGACCACCGAAGCGAGACCCTGATTGTAGCGATCGGCCTTTTCCTGCCGCGCGGGAATCTCGCCGGGGAACAGGCGAAGCTTCTGCAACAGGATCGCCGCCTGAATCGAGTCGAGCCGGCTGTTGAGGCCGACATATTCGAAGTCCGGTCGGCCTGGGCCCTTGCCGTGATTGCGCAGCGCCAGCAGGCGCCCCGCCTTGGCGTCGTCATCGGTGAAAACAGCGCCGCCGTCGCCATAGCCGCCGAGCGGCTTGGAGGGATAGAAGCTCGTCCCGGTATAAGCCGCGAGCGTACCGACCTTGCGCCCGGCGAGGCTGGCGCCGAAGCTTTGCGCCGCGTCGGCGATCACGAACATGCCATGCGCCTTGGCGATCTCGCCGATTGCTGGATAGTCCGCGGGCTGGCCGTAGAGGTCGACCGGGATGACGCAGCGCGGCTTGAGCCCAAGCTTATTGGCCTCGCCGATCGCGGCTTCGAGGCGCTCGACGCTCATGTTGAACGTGTCGCGGCGGATATCCACGAACACCGGTGTAGCGCCGCACAGGACCACAACCTCGATAGTGGCGACGAAAGTGAAGGCGGGCACGAATACGGCATCGCCCCTGCCGACGCCCTCGGCCATCAGCGCCAACGTCAGCGCATCCGTTCCGTTGGCGCAGGTCACGCAGTGCTTGGCCCCGCAGAATTCAGCAAGCTGCCGCTCGAGCTCCACGACCTCGGGACCCAGGACGAATTGGCCATGCTTCAGCACGGCGGAGATTGCCGTCTCGACGCTGTCGCCGAGATGGGTCTGCTGTGCCGCGAGGTCGATAAAGGCCGGGATGGCTTGCGTGCGGTCTTTACTCATGCGATCTCCCACCAAGGCGCATTTGCGCATTCTAGCAAGGGAACCGGCCCATGCGGCAGAGAGGCCTGAACGGCGCCAAGCCTCGATCTTCTTGAATTTTGGGGCAATTCCCTCAGTCTTCCTGTCGGCCCCGCCGCCGACTACCATAGCATGATCGAAGTTTCAAACCCGCCGGCAGCGGCACGCAAGCAAAACACCTTGAAACCGGGGGAGGCCCAATGACGCAGCTTGATTTCGGGCGCCGCGCCGCCCCTTTGCGCCATAACGCCTGACCCATGCTGCTCGGCTCAGACCGCCTGCTCGCCTCCTCGCGCCTGAGTGGCTTGCGCGTCGGCGTGCTCGCCAATCCCGCCTCGATCGACCGCAATTTCAACCACATCGTCGATCGCCTCGCGGCATCGCCTGACTGGACGCTGGCCGCCATCTTCGGGCCGCAGCACGGCTTTCGCTCGGACCTCCAGGACAACATGATCGAGACGCCGCACAGCAAGGATCCGCGGCGCAACGTGCCAATCTTCTCGCTCTACAGCGAGACGCGCGAGCCGACTCAAGAGATGCTGTCGCTGATCGACGTGCTGGTGATCGACATCCAGGATGTGGGCGCGCGCATCTACACCTTCATCTACACGATGGCGAACTGCCTGCGCGCCGCGGCGCGCGCCGGCATCCCGGTCATGGTCTGCGACCGGCCCAACCCGATCGGCGGCGTGGCGGTCGAAGGACCGACGCTCGAACCCGGCTACGAATCCTTCGTCGGTCTCTATCGCATGCCGATGCGGCATGGCCTGACCGTCGGCGAGCTGGCCCGGCTGTTCAACGAGCACCATCGGCTCGGCGCCGAGCTCGAGGTGGTGGCGATGCAAGGCTGGTCGCGCAGCATGTATTGGGACGAGACGGGAGTCCCGTGGGTGCTCCCCTCCCCCAACATGCCCACTCTCGACACGGCGATCGTCTATCCCGGCACGGTGCTGTTCGAAGGCACTGTGCTGTCGGAAGGGCGCGGGACGACCCGTCCCTTCGAGCTTGTGGGCGCGCCCTGGATCGATGCCGAGGGCTTCGCCGCGCGAATGAACGCGGTCGGTCTCGACGGCGCGCATTTCCGTCCAGCGATCTTCGAGCCCACGTTCCAGAAACATGCGGGGATGACCTGCGGCGGCTGCCAGATCCACGTGACGTCGAGACACGAAGTCGCGCCGGTCAAAGTGGGCGTGTCGCTGCTGCGCGAGTTCCATGGCATGGCGCCCAAGCAGTTCAAATGGCGCGACCCGCCTTACGAATACGAGCACGACAAGATGCCGATCGATATCCTGGCGGGGTCGCCCCAACTGCACGAGCAAATCGAGCAGCAAATTCCGCTGGCTGATGTCGTCGCGAGCTGGCGTGCCGGCGAGACCGAGTTCGTTGAGCTGCGCAAACCATATCTGCTGTACTGAAGAAACCTAGCGCGGCGGCTCGTAGGGTCTACGGCAGCGCCTCCGACAGCATCGGGCAACCGAGCGTCTTCTTCAGAGCCTCGATCAGATCCCCCTGGTTTTCAGCGGTGATGTAGAGGCCGCCATTCTGCTCGGCGAGGCATTTGGCATCGGTGATGCTTTGCTCGCCGGTCCACGAGAAATCCTTCATGCGAAAGCCGATGATATGCACGGTCAATTGCGCGGCATTGGCGTGCAGCGCCTTGCCAAGGTCGCACGGCGCCCCGCCGCAGGTCTCCTCGCCATCGGTGACCACGACGATGAGGCCGGGCTTCTTCTGGTAATCGAGCACCTCGGCCGCCTGTTCCACCGCGGCCGTGAGCGGCGTCTTGCCAGCCGGCGTCAAAGCGTTCACCTCCTGCATGATCAGTCCCGCTGCCTCGGGCACGGGCTTGAGAGCGAGCTGGACATTGCATTGCTGATAGGGTCCGGGGCCGTAGGTGATGAGCCCAACGCGGCGGAAGCGGGTGATGCTAGGAAGCACCCTGGCGAGCGCGGACCTCACCTCGTCGATCCTGGGTATGGTCGTCGCTATCCCCTGATTGAGATTGCCGGCCATCGAGCCCGAGGCATCGAACACCAGCATGGCGTCTTCGATGCAAGGATTGCGATCCTTCTCTTCGGCGGCGTTCGGCGGGGTGCCAGCGGCAAGCAGCGCCGCCACGGCGAATGCGACGACCGCGGTCGACCGAAACAACAAAGCTATTTCGATTGCTCTGCTGACCATGCTCGAACTGTAAACCAAAAGCGCAGCGAAGGCGCGCGGCAGGGCCGCGCACCAGGGCACAACTGCTTGTAACCCTTGGGCTAACGGACTAGCTTCCACCCCCAATCCAGCTCGACGGAGCAAGCCCTTGCTGCGACCCGTGATTCGCATTCTCCGTTCCATTTGGCGCGCCTCCGGAACCGCCGAGGGCGAGCGCGCCATCCCCGAGGAGACCGCTGTCGCCATTACCTACAACACCGCCTCGTATGCGGTGATGATGGCCACGCCCCAGGACCTCAAAGACTTCGCCATAGGCTTCAGCCTGACCGAAGGCGTCATCTCGTCGGTCGATGCCATCGATTCGATCGACATCGTCGAGGAGAAGATGGGCGTCGAGTTGCGCATCTGGCTGAAGGCGCCCGAGGCCGCGGAGGTCCTGGGCCGGCGGCGGAAGATGGCTGGCCCCACGGGCTGCGGGCTCTGCGGTGTGGAGAGCCTGGTCGAGGCAATGCGGCCGCCTCCTCACGTCGGCGAAGGCCGCGTCTTCACGCCGGACCAGATCATGGCCGCCGTCGACTCGCTGTCCCCCATGCAGATCCTGAACCGTGACACCCATGCCGTCCACGCTGCCGGCTTCTGGGAGCCGGAGCGCGGCCTCGTCGCGCTCAGAGAGGATGTCGGGCGCCATAACGCGCTCGACAAGCTCGCCGGCGCGCTCGCCCGTGAAGGTACAAGCGCGCGATCCGGTCTCGTGGTTCTGACCAGCCGAGTCTCGATCGAGATGGTGCAGAAATCCGCGATGATCGGCGCTCCCGTGCTGGTCGCCGTGTCGGCGCCGACGGCATTGGCGGTGCGCATGGCCGAGGCATGCGGCATGACGCTGGTGGCGATCGCGCGCAAGGATGGGTTCGAAATCTTCACGCATCCGCAGCGGGTCAAGGGCGAACTCGTCACCCACGTCGTCTGAAGCCACATTCCGGCCATCTATGGGCTGCCCTTATGGCGGTGTCAGGCTGATAAAGGCAATTCCACGGGAGGCTTTGCCCATGAAAACCCTGTTCAGAGCATCGCGCCTCGCTCTCTTTATGATCGCGGCGCTGGTTGCGGCCCCGCATCCGGGCGAGGCCGCTTCGGCCGCCAAGATCGAAGCCGATGCCAATGCCACGTTACATAGCTTTGTCGACCAGGTTTCGGGTGCGCGCGAACTGGCCAACAAGGCTGCCGGCATTCTGGTCTTTCCGTCGGTCATCAAGGCCGGAATCGGGTTCGGCGGCGAATATGGCGAGGGGATCCTGCTCACTCAGCACCGGGTCGTCGGCTACTACAATCTCGTCTCGGCCTCCTTCGGCTTTCAGCTCGGCGTGCAAGAACGTTCGGTCATCATCATGTTCATGACGCAGGATGCCCTGAACGGGTTCGATCAGAGGGCCGGATGGAAGGTCGGCGTCGACGGGTCGGTGGCGGTCATCACCGTGGGGATCGGCGGCTCGATCGACACCGACAAGGTCGTGAGCCCGGTGATCGGCTTCATCCTCGATCAGAAGGGCCTGATGTACAATCTGACGCTGGAAGGCTCGAAGATCAGTCGCATCAACCCCTGAGCTCAGACCGCCGTCAGCAACGCATTGGCTTCGGCGAGATCCTCTGGCCGGTTGATGTTGAAAAAGGGATCGATTTCCCTTCCGCCTAATTGTGCCGGAGGAAAAAACACCTCCACGGCGCCTTGCTGCTCAGCCCAAGCGCTTGCCTTGCGCTGACCCTGATCGAGCGCGGCTTCGAGCTTCCCGGCAATCCCAATGGGCCACAGCCCAATCACCGGGTGCACGCCTTCGGCTGAGCGTGCCACGCAGCATTCGCACCCCGTTTCTTCCAACGCGGCGAGGAAGCGTCCTGCAAGATCGTCGGGCAAAAATGGCGTATCGCAGGCGACCGTGACGACATAACGGATGTTTTTCCCGCACTCCGTCGCCCAAGCCAGCGCTGCATGCAGGCCGGCGAGCGGGCCGGCATGGCCCGCGACTTTATCGGCGATGACCGGCAGCCCGAAGCCGGCAAAGCGCGACGGCTCGGCGTTGGCGTTGATCGCGAGCGCGGTGACCTGCGACTCAAGCCGCGCAATGACATGGGCTAGGACTGACTTTCCGGCAAGCGGAGCGAGGCACTTGTCCTGCTCGCCCATGCGGCTCGACCGGCCGCCGGCGAGCACGACACCAGCAACGACGCTAGGCGGTTCCATCGCCGGACCCTAAAGCCTAGCGACCCGCCCTGCCAATTACCGTTTGGATGCCTGTTAGCGACGTTCGGGTGCTACGGCCTCAATAATGACGCCGACCTTCGCGCCGAGCTTCGCGCCGAGCGTCTCGTCTTGAAAGTCGAGCGCGTCGGAAAGCTCGCGGGTTACCGTCTCGAACCCAAGCAGCTTCGCGAAATCAATCGTGCCAGGTTTTTGCATGGCGCATCCCCAATCGGTACAAGTTAAACGTTCAGCGCCCTTCGGGTTCGGTTGCCTCAAAGCCAACCTTCGCACCGAGCTTTGCGCCGAGCGTCTCATCTTGAAAGTCGAGGGCTTCGGAGAGCTCGAGGGTGACGGTCTCGAAGCCGAGCAGTTTGGTGAAATCAATCGTATCAGCTTTGCGCATAGTCCAACTCCCCCGGGATAGCGGACAGCACCCTAACAAACCCGCGCGACCCGGACTGTGGTCGAATTATCACAGTCCACGAAAATGGGTCGCCGACGGAGCCGACACACCCTTTAGGACGCGGCGAGCTCGCGCCGCAGCGGCTTGCCCCCTGCATTCCGTGGTATGCGATCGACCACGATGATCTGACGTGGAGCGCGGATGCCGAGAGCCTGCCGACAGTGATTCAGCAGATCCGTGGCCACGCCTGCCTCGGCGGCGTCGCTCAGAACGACGGCGGCCACGGGAATCTCGCCGTGGACGCGCGATTTGATCGCGTAGGCGACCGCCTCTTTGACATCGGGGTGACTCTCCAGAGCATCCTCGATGGCTGAAGGGAAGATGTTGATGCCGTTCAGGATCATGACGTCGTCGGCGCGCCCATAGAAGATGAGCGGCTCCCCCGGCCTTAGGGACACAAGATCGCGCGGATAGAACCACCCTTCCCGAAAATTGGAATTGGCGCCTGGCGCGGCGATATAGTCATTGAACATCCCCACCTTACGCACGCGGATCTGACCGATCTCACCTGGCGCGACCGGATCGCCGTCGGGGCCGATAATTTCCATGGCCATGCTCGTGGCCGGAAAACCCACGCCTTCCGGAAACCGCTCGTGTTGATCGGGGGTGGCGCAAGAGATCAATCCGATTTCACTGGTCGCATAGATCACGTAGAGATTGTCGGTCAGCACGCATTTAATGAGCTTGCGCAGAGTCCCAGGCACGCGCGCGCCTCCAGTGTGGATCGTGGTGAAGGATGGGAGCCGTCCGGTTTGCGTCCCCGAACGAACCAGAGCGCCAAGCTTGTAGCCGCCCATATGCACGGCGGTCGCCTCGGCACGCGCGCAGAAATCGACAAAGTTCTGCAGGTTGAGGTGGCGGAGAAAGAGGCAGCTGTTGCCGGCTAGCAGCGAACAGAGGCGATGCAGGCGGTGCGGGTCGAATTCGATGGACCCGGTGCGCAGAATCCGCCGCTCCGTTTCGTCCGTGGCAAAGCGCGTTGACAGTCTGAACACACGATCAAGCGAAAGACCGAAGGTCTTGGGTACATTCGTCGAACCGGAGGTGTTCTGATAGATGGCGATGGAGTTGATCGAGCGTCCTTGACAGACAGCGTTTGGCAGCTCGGCCCGAAACCCACGCAGGACATCCACTACGGCTGAAGGCATCGCGATCGTTCGCAAGCCCTCCATCCAGACCTCCGGCGCCTCAACGATCAGTTGAGTCGCACCGACCCTGTCTGCAGCGCGCGCTTGGTCGTCCCGGTCTCGTGCGCGCCGAGGCTGATCTGTGCTG
>CAVVSX010000008.1:0-20021 GCA_963750975.1 uncultured Alphaproteobacteria bacterium
CGCGCTAGGCGGTGCGGCGCGCGGGCGAAGCGGTCTCGCAGTGAGGCATCGGCTCGGGCCTGCCGAACAAATAGCCTTGTCCCGCGCCGCAGCCAAGCTCCACCAATCGCTCCCGCACCGCTTCGGTCTCGATGCCCTCCGCCGTGATGCCGAGCCCTAGCGCATGCGCGAGGCTCACGATGGCCTCGACCATCTTCTCATCCTGTCGCCGCTCCAACATGTGCCCGACGAAAGAACGGTCGATCTTGATGGCGTCAATCTGTAACTCGCGCAAATGGAACAAGCCCGAGTATCCTGTGCCGAAGTCGTCGAGAGCGATGCCAACTCCCAAATTGCGCAAGGACTGCAAGGTTGCCCTGGCCTCTTCAAGTCGGCGTACCACGGCGGTCTCGGTGATCTCGATCACCAACCGATGTGGCGGGAACGACGCGTGGGAAAGGACGCCCAGAATCTTCTCCGCGAGCCAGGGGTCGGCAAATTGACGAGGCGAGAGGTTAAGGGAGAGGATAACATCGCTTGGCCAGCTCGCCGCGTCGGCTACCGCTTGAGCCAGCAGCGCCTCGGTAAGCTCGCCTATGAAACCGGTGTCTTCCGCGATTGCGATGAACTCGGCGGGCAACAACAGACCTTCGGTCGGGTGCTGCCAGCGCGCGAGAACCTCATAGCCAATGAGTCTTCGGCTGGAGAGCTCGACGATCGGCTGGTAGTAGGGGACGACATCGCCGTTGGCGATCGCGCTCTTGATTTCGCTTTCGAGCATCACGCGTTGCTGCAACCTGTCGTCCATGTCGCCATCGAAGAAGCGATACGAGCCGCGTCCCTCGGTCTTAGCCCGGTACATGGCCATGTCGGCCTGGCGCAGCAGGGTCTCGATTTCGCTTCCGTCGCGTAGGGTCAGTTCGCTGTTTCTGCGCGCTTTCGGATCATCGATGGTGATGCCCACGCTGACGCCGACTTGCAGCACCAATGGAGGCAAGAATGATCGGCTTGCGGACCTCATGGGCGATTCGCCACGCCAGACGAACTTGCCCGTCCTCGTTTCTGCTCACAGGCGCGAGAATACCGAACTCATCGCCGCCGAGCCGCGCCACCATGCCCTCGGCCCCGACCACCTTGGCCAGACGGCTCGCGATAGCGCGCAAGACCTCATCGCCAAGCCTGTGGCCATAAAGATCGTTGATCGGCTTGAAGTGGTCGAGGTCGAGCACCAAGAGGGCACAAACCGAATCCGACGGCATGTCGGACGTCCATTTGGGAAAGTCCTCAATGAAGCGCCGCCGGTTCGAAAGTCCTGTCAGCGCATCGTGGCTCGCGAGCCGATGCGCTTCGCGTTCGGCGTGTTCCCGCTGTGTCATCTCCCCGCGCAGATCCGCGACCCTACGCGCCGCGTAGATGATCCCGGCCAAACCAAGATAAAACGTCAGGGCGATAAGCTCTTCCAGGTGCCCCACGCTAGGCGATGTGGCGGTCGGGAATGGTCGCCTCGAGAGCGCTCGTCACCATTGCGGCCGGGGCCGGCGCCCCGAACAGATAGCCTTGGCCCGCATCGCAGCCGAGCTTGAGCAGGTACTGTCGCACCTCCTCGCTCTCGATCCCTTCCGCCATCGTCGTGAGATCCAGAGCGTGGCCCAGACTGAGCATCGCCTTGACGATGCGCGCCTCCTCCGGCTTGTTGAGGATTTCCCCGACAAACGACCGGTCGATCTTGACGATGTCGAGCTCAAGCTCGCGCAGGTGATAGAGGCCCGAATAACCGGTGCCGAAATCGTCGAGGGCAATGCGCACGCCGACATTGCGGAGCGATTGCAACACGGCCTTTGCGGCTTCGAGCTTCTGCACTACCGCACCCTCGGTGACCTCCATCACCAGGCGATGCGGCGGGAAGACAACCTTGGTCAGCAGGCCGAGAATCCTCGTCGCGACGTTGGGGTCGGAGATTTGCCGCGGCGAGAAGTTGACGAAGATGGAGATATGGTCCGGCCAGTCCTTCGCGTCGCGCATGGCGCGCTCGATCAGCAGATCGGTCATCTTACCGATCGTTCCCGTATCCTCGGCGATGGAAATGAAAGAGTCGGAGGTAAGCACGCCGCGCCGCGGATGCACCCAACGCGCCAGCACCTCGAAGCCAATGGTCTCGCCATCCTCCAGACGAACGATCCGCTGATAATAGGGCACGATCTGACCCGAAGCGATTGCGTCGCCGATCTGGGTTTCCAGCTCGACACGTTCACGCAATTTCTCGTCCATGTTTTGATCGAAGAAGCGGTAGCAGCCGCGGCCGTCCGACTTCGCCCAATACATCGCCATATCGGCGCGGCGGAGCATGGTTTCGACCAGACCGCTGTCTCGGACCGCCATGCCCGTGACGTCGGTAGCGCCACACCCCAGCGTATCGCAGGTCGCGACGCCAACGCTTGTCCCGACCTGGAGCGATAGCGCGCCGAGCTGGATTGGCCGCGAAAGCTCGTGCACGATCTGGCGGGCGAGCCGCTCGGGCTCGTCGCCACCAACCTGATAACACAGGGTGATGCCGAACTCGTCGCCGCCGAGCCGCGCCACCGAGGCGCCGCCGGTGAGCTGCGTCAAACGGTGCGAGATCACCTTCAGCACTTCGTCGCCGAGTTTGTGGCCATAGACGTCGTTGATCGGCTTGAAGTTGTCGAGATCGAGAACGAACAGCGCGCACGCCTCGCCTTTGAGAAGGTGCGCGCTCCACCTATTGAAATGTTCGATAAACCAACGGCGGTTGGGGAGCCCCGTCAGAGCGTCGTGGCGAGCCAACTGAAGCGCCTCGGCCTGAGCCTTGCGGCGCGCAACAACCTCGTGCTGGAGGTCGATGGTGCGGCGAACCGAGTAGATCTTGGCGGCTATCCCGAGGAACACAAAGAGGATCACGAGCCAGTCGATGGCATCGCTCTGTGGCTCGTCGGTGTAGACAAGGAACAGGTCGAGCGTGTCGTACCAGACCGCGAGCGCGTAGAGCGGCAGGCCGATCACGCCCATCACGATCAGGTCCCGCACCGTGCGGCTCTGCCGCCGGTACCGAGAGCCTAGATTGCGCAGCGATTGGGTCAACTTCATCCTCGGCCCTCATCACGCCCCGGGACCTGGATAGACGACCCGTCCTAAATCCGGCTTAAGCCTGTTGGTTAAGAGAGCCCGACTCTTTTCCCCCAGCCCTTGCATTTGCGTCCAAATGCACCCTATAACGCGCCACTCAAGGAGCCGCCCGGCAGGGCATGCCGTGGCGGCTCGCATGCTTTCAAACAACCTCTTCCCCTGCCCGCTGGCCGTTCGAACGGCGCATGGCCGGGGTGCAAATCAAGGAAGCCAAATGCCCAAGCTCAAGACCAAGAGCGGTGCCAAGAAGCGCTTCAAAGTCACGGCGAGCGGCAAGGTGAAATGCCAGGCCTCGCGCAAGCGTCACGGCATGATCCAGCGTCCCACCAAGTTCATCCGGACCGCGCGTGGGACCATGGTTCTGTCCGACGAAGACGCCAAGATCGTGAAGAAGAACTTCCTCCCTTATTCCCGCTAGGGGCTAAGGCGAGACCTCAACTCGAAGGAGCACCGACATGTCCCGTGTGAAACGCGGCGTTACCTCCCATGCCCGTCACCGCAAGGTGATCAAGGCGGCCAAGGGCTATTACGGCCGCCGTAAGAATACCATCCGCGTCGCCAAGCAGGCGGTCGAGAAGGCCGGCCAATATGCCTATCGCGACCGCAAGGTGAAGAAGCGCACCTTCCGCTCGCTATGGATCCAGCGCATCAACGCGGCTGCGCGCGAAAACGGCCTCACCTATGGGCGGCTGATCGACGGGCTGAAGAAGGCCGGGATCGAGCTCGACCGCAAGGTGCTTGCCGATATCGCCGTGCATGAGCCTGCCACCTTCAAGGGCCTGGCCGAGGCTGCATCTGCTGCCGCGCGCGGCTAGGTCGGAGCGAGACGGGGGGCTTATCCCTGGCCCCTGGAGCCTTTCGCCATGAGCGCGCTGGAGCTCTATAGCCTCAAGTCCGAGCTGCTTCACGCCATCGCGGAAGCCGCGGACCTCGCCAAGCTGGAGGAGGTTCGCATCGCCGCGCTCGGGCGCAAGGGCCGCATCCCCGAGCTGATGCAGGCGCTCGGCTCGCTGCCGCCGGAGGAGCGCAAAGCCTATGGCCAGGTGGTCAACAGCCTGAAGACCGCCGTCGGCGAGGCGCTCGAAGCAAGACGCGTCGAACTCTCCAAGGCGGCCACCGTCGAGAAGCTCGCGCTCGAGCGCGCCGACGTCACGTTGCCGGTGCGGGTCGGGCCGCTCGCCGAGGGGCGCATTCACCCCGTCAGCCAGGTGACCGACGAGATCACCGAAATCTTCGCCGATATGGGATTTTCGATCGCCGAGGGTCCCGACATCGAGACCGACTTCAACAATTTCACCGCGCTCAACATCCCGCCTGAGCACCCGGCGCGGCAGGACCACGACACGTTCTATTTTCCGGAAGCCGCCGACGGGTCGCGCGCGGTGCTGCGCACGCATACCAGCCCGGTGCAGATCAGGACCATGCTGCGCGAGAAGCCGCCGTTGCGCATCATCGCGCCGGGCCGCGTCTATCGCTGCGATTCGGACCAGACGCATACGCCGATGTTCCATCAGGTCGAAGGCCTGGTGATCGACGAGGCGACGCATCTCGGTCATCTGAAATGGGTGCTCGAGGAGTTCTGCAAGGCGTTCTTCGAGGTGCCGCAGGTCAAGATGCGTTTCCGCGCCAGCCACTTCCCCTTCACCGAGCCGTCGATGGAGGTCGATATCGGCTACGCCAAGAAGGGCGATGAGATCAGGATTGGCGAAGGCGATCAGTGGCTCGAGATTTTGGGCTGCGGCATGGTGCACCCGAATGTGCTGAAGAATGTCGGGCTCGACCCCGCGCGCTATCAGGGCTTCGCCTTCGGCATGGGGATCGACCGCATCGCCATGCTGAAATACGGCATGCCGGATCTGCGTGCGTTCTTCGCCGGCGATCTGCGTTGGCTCAAGCATTACGGCTTCCCGCCGCTCGCCATCCCGACGCTTGCCGGGGGACTGTCCTGAGCCATGAAGTTCACCCTCGCATGGCTGAAGCAGCATCTCGACACGAAGGCGAGCGTGGAGGCGATCGGCGAGACGCTGACCCGCATCGGGCTGGAAGTAGAAGAGCTGTTCGATCCGAAGACCGCGCTGAAACCGTTCCGCGTGGCGGAAGTGGTGAAATGCGAGAAGCATCCCAACGCCGACAAGCTCAGCGTCTGCGAGGTCGACACCGGCACCGAGCGCTTGCAGGTGGTGTGCGGCGCGCCGAACGCGCGCGCCGGCCTGAAGGGCGTATTCGCGCCGGTGGGCAGCTATGTTCCCGGCATCGACCTCACCCTCACCAAAGCCAAGATCAGGGGCGTCGAGTCGAACGGCATGCTGCTGTCGGAGCGGGAGCTTGAGCTGTCCGACGAGCATAGCGGCATCATCGAGCTCGACCCGAAGACCAAGGTCGGCTCCTCCGCCGCCACCGCGCTCGGGCTTGACGATGCGGTGATCGAGGTCGCCATCACGCCGAATCGCCCCGATTGCCTCGGCGTGCGCGGCATCGCCCGCGATCTCGCTGCGGCCGAGCTCGGCAAATTGAACAAGGATATTGTGAAGCCGGTCAAAGGCGGCTTCCCCAATCCGATCCCGATCCAGCTCGAGTTCGATAAGGCCACCGCCGATGCCTGCCCGATCTTTGCCGGACGTGTGGTGCGCGGGGTGAAGAACGGCCCCTCCCCCGACTGGCTGCAGCGCAGGCTCAAGGCCATCGGCCTTCGCCCGATCAACGCGCTGGTCGATATCACCAATTACATCGCCTATGACCGCGGCCGCCCGTTGCATGTCTATGACTCCGATAAGCTCTCAGGCGCCATCCGCGCGCGGCTCGGCCGCAAGGGCGAGCGGTTCGTCGCGCTTGACGGCAAGAGTTACGAGGTCGACGCCGACATGTGCGTGATCGCCGACGACCGCGCCGTGCTCGGGCTTGGCGGGGTGATGGGCGGCGAGGAGACCGGCGCGACCTTCGCCACTACCAACGTGTTCATCGAATCGGCCTATTTCGATCCGAAGCGCACCGCTCGTACGGGTCGCAAGCTCGGCATCGTCTCGGACGCGCGCTTCAAATTCGAGCGTGGCGTGGATCCCGATTTCGTCGTGCCAGGGCTCGAACTCGCCACCGAGATGGTTGTCGAGCTTTGCGGCGGCGCGCCCAGTAAGATCACCACCGCCGGTAAGCCGCCGAAGGCCAACAAGCCGTTCAAATTCGATCTCGACCTGATCGAGCGTCTCAGCGGGCTCGAGCTTCCGCATCGCGACATCAAGCGGCTGCTTGCCGCACTCGGCATCGCACTCGACGGCAAAGGCAAGCACATCAAAGCCGCGCCGCCATCGTGGCGCCCCGACATTACCGGCCCCGTCGACCTGGTCGAGGAGGCGGTCCGGCTCACCGGCGTGGATAAAGTGCCGGCGACGCCAATGCAGCGCGAGGCCGGCGTGGCGAAGCCGGTGCTGACCGAACCGCAGCGGCGGCAGAGATTGACGCGGCGTGTGCTCGCGGCGCGCGGGCTGGTCGAGGCTGTGACCTGGTCATTCATCCCACCGGACGAGGCGAAACTGTTCGGCGGCGGACAGGCCGAGCTGACGCTGAGCAACCCGATCTCCACGGAGCTCGCGCAGATGCGCCCATCGCTGTTGCCGGGGCTCCTCACCGCCGCGCAGCGAAATCGCGACAGAGGCTTCGCCGATGGCGCCCTGTTCGAGCTTGGGCAAGCCTATCGGGGCGCGCTTCCCGAGGATCAGTTCACGAGCGTAGCCGGCGTTCGCTTCGGCCGCTCGGCGCTGATCGGTTCGGGTCGCTATTGGTCCGGCGAAGCCCCTGCCGCTGACGTCTTCGCCGTCAAGGCCGACGCGGTTGCCGCTCTCGCGGCGCTCGGCATCGACCAGGCGAGCCTTTCGGTTACGCGCGAGGCGCCGGACTGGTTCCATCCCGGCCGCTCCGGCGTGCTCAAGCTCGGACCCAAGACGCTGCTCGGCGCGTTCGGCGAATTCCACCCGGACCTGCTTGCAAAGCTGCGTATCGATCCGCCGATCGCGGGCTTCGAGCTCTATCTGGACAATGTTCCGCCGTCGAAGCGCAAAGGCGCCGGCAAGGCGCTCGAGGCTTCAGACCTTCAGCCGGTCCGGCGCGACTTTGCCTTCTTGCTGGGTGGCGAGATCGAAGCAGGCGATGTGCTGCGTGCGGCACTTGGCGCCGACCGCGGATTGATCGCCGAAGCGCGGGTGTTCGACGTGTTCACCGGCCAGGGCGTGCCCGACGGGAAAAAATCGCTCGCCATCGAGGTGACGCTGCAACCGCGCGACAAGACCCTGACCGACGCCGAGATCGAGGCGGTGGCGGCGAAGATCGTCGCTGCGGTCACCAAGGCCACTGGCGGCGACTTGCGCGGCTAGACCCTTAGAACGGACCGCGAATACCGAAGGGGAAGGGCGCCGGCTGCCGAGTCGCCGGCTCGCGGCGCTTGGTCACCGACGGCTGGCCGTAGAACGGCTTGTCCTGACAGGCGGCGGCGATCTTGTTGGCGAGCGTCTTGTCAGGCTCGGCGGCCTGCTGCCATCCCTGGCACAAAGTGCCGAGCGTTCCGCCGAGACCGGCGGCCCCGTCCGCGCAATAAAGGCCTGAGCCGTCGGCTTGCGGGCTGAAGCGCACGCCCTTCGCACCCTTATCGTTATCCAGCCCCGCCGCGAGGTGGTTGAGCACGTAAATGCGTTTGATCGCTTCCGCGGCGGCGAGACGCTCCGGCTTGATTTGCGTGTTGGTGAGTGGGATCGCCTCGATGGCCTCGGGACGCCAGGCGCCGTCAATTTTCGCAAGATGCACTTTCGCCATCAGCCCGTAATCGCGGCACAGGCCGAAGCGCGACATCTCGGCAGTGCCGGGATGTAGGAAATTGCCGAGTCCGTAGAAGATCAGCGACTTGCCGTCGAGCTCGACGCCTTGGACCACGTGCGGGTGATGGCCGAGGATGAGATCGATATTCTTCTCGCCAGCGGCAAACCCCCGCCAATCGGCGAGCTGCCGCTCGTCGGGCACGACGCGGCCTTCCAACCCGTAATGGATGGAGAGGATGCGGTAATCGACCTGCATGGCGATGAGCTTGTCCACGGTCGCCTCGAAGTCGGGGCGATCGCGATAGGAGGCCTGCCCGGGCTTGTCCGGACCGGCGCGATATTGCGGCTGGTCGCCGGTCATGATGCCGATGGCAGAGAAGGCGATGCGCGTGCCGTCGAGGTCGATACAGCCGGGCTTGATCGCCTCGTCGAAATTACTGCCGATGCCGGCATAGGCGATCGCCTTCTGCGCGTTCGCCACGGCGAGGTGGTACAGCGTCTCCTCGATGCCTTGCGGGCCGTAATCGTAGGAATGGTTGTTGGCGAGCGAGAACAGATTGAAGCCCGCGTCGATCAGCGCCTTCAGCGCGGCGGGGTGGCTACGAAAATGAAATGCGCCCTTGCCCTTGCCTTCCGGCGCGAGGTCGTTGCGATCGGTGACCACGGTTTCGAGATTGATGAAGGCGAGGTCGCCGTCGACCTCGCTGGAAATTCCGGCGAGCGTATCGGAGAAGCTGACGAGCTTCTTGCCCTTGCGCACGCCGCCAGCCTCGACCTTGGCGTCGGTCGGGTTGAAGCCGGTATCGCCGGCGAGCACGATGGTCATGCGGTCGAGAGACGATGCATGCGGTGGAGACGGCTGCACGCCGCCGATCGAGGCCGTCAACTCGGTGCGGTCGCAGGGCGCGGTGCGCGTGGCGGCATGGAGCAAGCCGCCGGCAACCGAAACAATCCCGACGCACCCCGTTACAATGCCAACACCCCTGAGCCAGCCTCGTGCCATGGTCAGACGACCCTCACGTCAAGGCCCGGTCCGCCTCCTGACGGACGCGCGGATTAGCATCGAAGCCCAGATTGTGGTCGCGGGCAAGATGCACCATGGCCCGCTCGGCAAGCGCGGTGATGGTGAGCAACGGATTGACCCCAATCGAGCGCGGAATCACCGATCCATCGCAGACATAAAGGCCGGAATGCGTGGTTTCTGGGCTTCGCCCGTCGAAAACCTGGCATTTGTGGTTGACCACGCCTTCGCTCGCGGTCTGTCCCATGCCGCAACCGCCCAGCGGGTGCGCGGTGGCGGGCTTGGTGCCCATATTGGTGGCGGCAAGCGGGCTCTTGATATAGCGGGCGCCGACGGCCGCAGCCGCCTTGGTGAGCGCCGCGTCGACCCGGGCGTAGACCGGCTCGTCGCCGACGCCCGGCCAATGCACCTGCGCGCAGCCATTGTCGAGGCTGATGCGGCCGTTGGCATCATCATGGGAGACGACGAAGAAAGTATGCAGATGCGACAGCGGGCCCTGATAGACGCCTTTGATCAGGCTCTGTGCCGCGCCGAGGATTCTGCCGCCGGCGATGAAGAACACGGGAAGCAGCGGCGCCAGCGCGGAAGGCAGCACGCCTTCCTGCAAGATCATGGAATGGTCGAGATCGGTGGCGTCGGGCAGCTCGATCTGGCCAGCGACGGTAGCGCCGACGATATCGCCGTCGAATTTCGGCGGCACGCCCACGCCGATGGCGTTCACCCGCTCCTTGCCGCCAAGGGCAAACGCAATGATGTCGCCATTGGCGGAGAAGCCATCGCCGAGACGGTCGGACAGGCCAAGACCGCGCTCGCGCGATCTGAGCAGGATTTCGGTCGAGCCGAGCGTGCCGGCAGCAAGCACCACAGTCTTCGCGGCGACGACGTAAGGGTCCGCATCCTTCGCATCCGATGGCGCAAAATAGACCTGCCAGCCTCCCTCGCCCTTGGCGAGGTGACTGACGGCGAGCTCGGTGAAGATCTCCGCGCCATGCGCCTTGGCGTCGGGCAGATAGGTCATGGCCACGGTGTTCTTGGCGCCGACATTGCAGCCCGAGCAGCAATCGCCGCACAGCGTGCAGGCGGGCTGCGCCACCCCGGCGGGATTAACGATATCCTCGAAGCTCACCACCACCGGCGCCGCGACCGGCGGCACGCCGAACGCGGCGCTCGCCGATTCGAGCGCGCGAAATTTGGTGAGTTCGGAGGCGTTGGCATAACGCGACGGGCGCAGCATGGCGGTCGCCCGCTTGTAGCCGAGTTCGAGCAGCCCGTCGGCCGAGAGTTCCTCGGGCCAGACCGGGTCGGCGAAAACGCGGGCATCGGGTTTCAGCGCGACCCCGGCATTGATCAGAGAGCCGCCGCCAAGCCCGCAGCCGACCAGCACGTGGATGTCGGCGCCGAGCCTGAAGTCGAACAGGCCGGTACGGGAGCCCGAGCGCATCTTGCCGCCGTTCAGTTGCAGCTCGCGCCTGAGCTCAGGGAGGCGGCTGGGGAAGGCGCCGGTCGGAAACTCCTTGCCCTTCTCGATGACGCACACTCGCTGGCCCGCGCGCGCGAGCCGCGAGGCGGCGACGCCGCCGCCATAACCGGAGCCGATCACCACGACGTCGTAGACCGGCTTGATCGCGCTAAAGGGCGAAGCGAGTGGCTGCTGCATGGCCCCTGAATAGCCCAAACCCTCGTGCCTTCCCAAGCGCTTATCGTTGCAGGCCGAGCATCAATTCATTTCACGGTCGCGCGAGAGCCACTATCCGGGTTTGCCGGGCATTCTTATGCTTAGCGCAAGCCTCAACCTGGAGACCTCATGATCGCGCGATGGATTCTGGCGGCCGCGGCCGCCCTTGTGCTTGCCGCGCTCGCGGCTGGCTCTGCCCCGGAGACCGGCCGCGCCGCGGCATCGGACACGGCGATCTTCGCCGGCGGCTGCTTCTGGTGCATGGAGGCGGCCTTCGACGAAGTCGACGGCGTCACCGAGACGATCTCCGGCTATGCCGGCGGCACCAAGCCCAATCCGACCTATGGCGATCACGAAGGCTATGTGGAAGCGGTCAAGGTGACCTACGACCCGGCCAAGGTCACCTACGCCAAGCTGCTCGATCATTATTGGCAGAACATCGACCCGTTCGACCCCGATGGCCAATTCTGCGACAAGGGCCCGGCCTATCACAGCGCCATCTTCTTCGGAAATGACGAGGAGAAGAAGCTGGCGGAGACGACCAAGGAGGAGATCGCCGCGCGCTTCAAGCGAACCGTCGCGACAGTGATCAAGCCGGTCACCACGTTCACGGCGGCCGAGGACTACCACCAGGATTATCACAACCAGAATCCGGTGAGTTACAAGTACTACAAATGGGGCTGCGGCCGGGCGCAACAGCTCGCTCAGATCTGGGGCAAGCCGCATTCGTGACGCACATGCGCCCGAGCGCACCCCTTGAGTGTAGTTAGCGGCATGGAGACGCGCGAGGTCATCTATCGGCATTCAGGCGCGGTGCGGATCACGCATTGGGTCAACGCGCTCGTGTTGCTTGTGCTGCTGATGAGTGGCTTGCAGATCTTCAACGCCCATCCCGCGCTCTATCTCGGCGCCAAATCGAATTTCGACGACCCTATCCTCGCCATGAAGCCAATGATGCATGGTGACAAGCTCTACGGCATAACCACGCTGTTCGGCTGGCAGTTCAACACGACCGGCCTGTTAGGGCTGACCGGCAGCGAGGCCGGTGGCTACGACGATCGCGGCTTTCCGTGGTGGGCGACGCTGCCCGGCCATCGCGACCTGTCGATGGGGCGGCGCTGGCATTTCTTCTTCGCCTGGCTGTTTCTCTTCAATGGGCTGGCTTATCTGCTGTGGAGCCTCGGCAGCGGACATCTCCGCCGCGACCTCGCTCCCACCGCCAAGGACCTCAAGCATATCGGCGCCTCGATCGCCGAGCATGCCAAACTCAAATTTCCCAAGGGCGACGAGGCCAAGCGCTACAATGTTCTGCAAAAGCTGAGCTATCTCACCGTCGCGCTGGTGCTGTTGCCGCTGATGCTGCTGACCGGCCTTGCCATGTCGCCCGGTATGGACGCCGCCTTCCCCATCCTGCTCGATGTGCTCGGCGGCAGGCAGACGGCGCGCACCATCCATTTCTTCTCGGCGAGCCTGATCGTGATTTTCGTCGTGGTGCATATCGTCATGGTGCTGCTCTCGGGTGTCTGGAACAATCTCCGCTCCATGATCACCGGCCGCTATGTAGTCGAGCCCGCCGAGGAAAAGCCATGAGCGGGAAGCGCAGCCTCGATCGGCGCGGCTTCCTCGCGCGCGGGCTGGCGGCGGCGAGCACCATGCTCCTGGGCGGCTGCGACGATCTCTCCGACCAGCCCTGGGTCAGGCGCGTTCTCAATTCGGCCGAGACGCTGACCCGCGTCACCCAGCGCGCGATCCTCTCGCCGCAGGCGCTGGCACCCGAATATAGCGAGGCTGAGATCTCGCGCGACTTCAAGGCCAACGGCAGCACCGACATCGACGACGAACAGTACAAAGCGCACGTGGCGAATGGGTTCGCCGATTGGAAGCTCAAAGTCGGCGGCCTGGTCGAACAGACGCTCGAATTATCGCTCGCCGATCTCCGCGCCATGCCGTCGCGCACGCAAATTACCCGGCACGACTGCGTCGAAGGCTGGAGCTGCATCGGCAAATGGACGGGCGTGCCGCTCAGCGCTCTGCTCGACAAAGCGAAGCTCAAGCCGGACGCACGCTACATCGTGTTCTATTGCGCCGACGATCTCGGCGAGACCGGAACCGAGGATGGCAAATATTACGAGTTGGTCGGGCTCGCCGATGCGTTCCACCCGCAAACCATCCTCGCCTATGCGATGAACGACCAGGCCCTCCCCGTGCCGCACGGAGCGCCCTTGCGGCTCCGCGTCGAGCGGCAGCTCGGCTACAAGATGGCGAAATATGTGATGCGGATCGAAGCGGTGGACGCAATCGCCGGCATTCGCCGCGGCCGCGGCGGCTTCTGGGAAGATCTCGGCTATGAGTGGTATGCGGGGATATGACCCGACAAAAAAGAAGGGACCCGCGCAAGCGCGGGTCCCGGAACGTGCAGAATGAAAGTCGGCTAGCCAACTCTTACTTCTTCTTCATGGCCTTGTAATTCGCCTTGCAGGCCTTCTTGAAGGCCTTCCGCGCCTTGCGGTCGCTCGGGTATTTCGCCTTCGCGGCCTTGTGGCAGCCGCTCTTGAAGGCCTGAGCCGGAGCGGGGGCCATAGTCACAGTAGCACCAGCCAAAATAATGGCTGCGGCCGCAGCCAAAAACACTTTCTTAAGCATAAGCTTACTCCCGTTGGTTGCAACGCAACGTTACGCGGCAGATAAGGCGCTAGAACCGCCGCCTTAGTCAACCGACTTTCTTCGCTACCTTGGGCGAAATTGAAACGCTGTGGCTTTTCAGTTGACTAGTCACGACCGCCGCCTCGAAGCGAGGCAGCCTTCGAGCCGCCCGGGCATGTCATCATAAGAAAGGGGCCGGTCGAGGCCCCCTTCTCCATGTCCAAGGCAAGGCCCAAAACTCTTACCTCTAGGCCTTCTGCGTAGCCTTCCAAGCGGCCTTGCAGGACTTCTTGAAGTCGTGCCGGGCCTTAAGATCGTTCGGGAATTTCGCCTTCGCGGCGGCTTTGCAGGTCTCCGCCGCAGCGGCAGCCGGCGCGACCTGGAAGGAGATCGCGGTGGCGGCAACAAAAGCGGTGGCGACAACGGCAAACATGACTTTCTTCAGCATCGGAATGCCTCCGTGGTTTGTGATTCTTCAGAAGCCGCACTTTCTAGAACCCAACCGCTACCACAATAGGGCGCTTCGTCTCACCTTTTCGCCCCATTTGCTGAACGCTTGCTTGACCCTTCGGGGGTTCCCCCCGTACCAAGCCGCGCATGAGTCAATCCGAGACGCCGCCCCTCGCACGCATCCGCAACTTCTCCATCATCGCCCATATCGATCACGGCAAGTCGACGCTGGCAGACCGGCTGATCCAGCTCTGCGGCGGCCTGACGGCGCGGGAGATGAAGGAGCAGGTGCTCGATTCCATGGATATCGAGCGGGAGCGCGGCATCACCATCAAGGCGCAGACCGTGCGCCTCGACTATCGCGCCAAGGATGGGCAGCTTTATGAGCTGAACCTGATCGACACGCCGGGCCACGTCGATTTCGCCTATGAGGTCAACCGTTCGCTGGCGGCCTGCGAAGGGTCGCTGCTCGTGGTCGACGCGACACAAGGCGTCGAGGCGCAGACGCTCGCCAATGTCTATCAGGCGCTCGACAACAATCACGAGGTGGTGCCGGTCCTGAACAAGATCGACCTGCCGGCGGCGGAGCCCGACCGGGTGCGCCAGCAGATCGAGGACGTGATCGGGCTGGATGCGCATGACGCACTGGAAATCTCCGCCAAGACCGGCAAAGGCGTGGAACAGGTGCTCGAGGCGATCGTGCACCGCCTGCCCGCGCCGAAAGGCGACGCCAAGGCGCCGCTCAAGGCGCTCCTGGTCGATAGCTGGTACGACGCCTATCTCGGCGTGGTCGTGCTGGTGCGCATCTTCGACGGCATGCTCACCAAGGGTCAGCGCATCAGGCTGATGCTGACCGGCGGGTCGTATCAGATCGATCGCGTCGGTATCTTCCGCCCCAAGCAGGAGATGCGCGACAGGTTGGGGCCGGGGGAGATCGGTTTCTTCACCGCCTCGATCCGGCAGGTGGCCGATACCCGCGTCGGCGATACCGTCACCGAGGAGAAGCGACCGGCCGCCGCCCCCCTCGCCGGCTTCAAGCCGGCGCAGCCGGTGGTGTTTTGCGGCCTGTTCCCGGTCGATGCATCCGAGTTCGAGAGCTTGCGCGAGGCGGTCGGCAAGCTCCGGCTCAACGATGCGAGCTTCACCTACGAGATGGAGACCTCAGCCGCGCTCGGCTTCGGCTTCCGCTGCGGCTTCCTAGGGCTGCTGCATCTGGAGATCATTCGCGAGCGGCTGGAGCGCGAGTTCAACATCGACCTGATCGCCACGGCGCCTAGCGTCATCTATCGCGTGCATATGACCGACGGCAGCATGAAGGAACTGCACAATCCGGCCGACATGCCCGAGCCGCCGAAGATCGCCAAGATCGAGGAGCCGTGGATCGAGGCGACCATCCTCGTGCCCGACGAGCATCTCGGCTCGGTGCTCAAGCTCTGCGAGGACCGGCGCGGGCGGCAGAAGAACCTGACCTATGCCGGCTCGCGCGCCATGCTCGTCTACGAGCTGCCGCTGAACGAGGTGGTGTTCGATTTCTACGACCGGCTGAAGTCGGTCTCCCGCGGCTACGCCTCGTTCGACTACCACATCATCGGCTACGAGGAGGGCGATCTGGTGAAGATGGCGCTACTCGTCAACGACGAGCCGGTGGATGCGCTGTCGGTGATCGTCTATCGCGGCCGCGCCGAGGCGCGCGGGCGGGCCATGTGCGAGAAGCTCAAGGACCTGATCCCGCGACATCTGTTCAAGATCCCGATCCAGGCGGCGATCGGCGGCAAGGTGATCGCGCGGGAGACCATCAGCGCCATGCGCAAGGACGTGACCGCCAAATGCTACGGCGGCGACATCACGCGCAAACGCAAGCTGCTCGACAAGCAGAAGGCAGGAAAGAAGAAGATGCGCAGCTTCGGCCGCGTCGACATCCCGCAAGAGGCCTTCATCGCCGCGCTGAAAATGGACGCGGATTAGCGATCTCCCGCTGATGCCTGCGGCAAAGCGCCGTGGTGGACCCCGAAGAGTTCCCGCGCGTTCATCTCCCAAGGGTCCAGTCTCAGGGGAGGCCTCATGCGACACGCTATGATTTTACTCTTTGCCTTAGGCGCGGCACTCACGCCCGCGCTTGCGGCTCCTGCCGCAATCGAGGGGGCGTGGCGGGGCTCCGGTACCGTCAGCCATGGCGGCAACGCCGATGCCGTCAAATGCTCGGCGAGATTCACGAAGGTTGGCGGCGCCTCCTATGCGGTCTCATCCCACTGCGCCACCGAGACCGGCCGCTACGAGGTGTCGGGACGTGTGAATGCTGCTGGCGGAAGCCGCTACTCCGGCTGGGTGGAGACCAATGGACAACGCGGCAGCGTGGTTATCGTCCAAAGCGGCAATCACCTCTCCGTCACCGTCACCAACCGCAGGGGATCAGGCAGGCTGAGCCTATCGAGATAGGCGCGCTGTCGGGCGCGGGCAAAGCTCTCATCCCGTCTTCAGGGGAACCAGGCAGCCCCGATGACGTTGAGCATTCGACCTCGCGCAGCAGCACCGCTGGTGGCGCCGGGTCGGCTGCGCATCAGTTACATCAATCGATACAGCTTATATTCTGTATCGACTAAGTTTTCGTCGGCTGCTGCATAGTTGTGCGGCAGCCTTATTCTTGTCAGATTCGAGTTACTTTGGGTCAGACTCGCGGCAAGAAGGTGTTATTGTTGTGCCAAGGCTGATGACTACTTGACTGTAGTCAAATTATCACGTTCCATCTTCGCCACAGGGACAGCAGCACGACCGGGGGAACTGTCGCGCCAGGCCAAAACAGCCGCCCGCACCGCCCCCGGCAAGCACCCGGCAAACAGGCTGCGACCTCAGCCGCCCCGCATGCGCGCGCTTGCGCGGGGCCGGCTCGCGTTGACGAGGGAAGCGCGCTCAAATTGAGGGAACTGGTCATGCGTATTGCCCTCGCAGTGGGACTCTGCCTGATCGCCTGCGCCGCCGTCGCCGCGCCGCGCGCCAAGGATGCCGCCAAGCCTGACAGCACCGCCGCCACCGCTTCGACGCGCGAGGCTTTGCGCGCGCGCATGAACGAGAACGTGGTGACGATCATGGCCGGCAGCGCCAGCGGCACCGATCTCGCCATCGTGCAAGACATCGCCGACGTGCTCGATGACGGCAACGCGCTGCGCGTCCTGCCCATGGTCGGCAAGGGGCCGGAGCAGAACATCAAGGACGTGCTGTTCCTGCGCGGCGTCGACATGGGCATCACCCAGGCCAACATCCTCAAGCACTATGCCAAGACCGGCGAACTCGGCGCCAATTTCATCGACCAGGTCGCCTATATCGCCAAGCTGTTCAACGAGGAGATGCACATCCTGGTGCGTTCCGACGTGAACGACATCCATGAGCTGCAAGGCAAGGCGGTGAACTTCGGCGCGGAGGGAAGCGGCACCGAGATCACCGGCCACCTCGTCTTCGAGGCGCTCGGCATCGAAGCCATAGAGATGCATCTCAGCGATGCCGACGCCATCCAAAAGCTCAAGTCGGGCGAGATTACCGCGTCGATCGTGGTGACCGGCAAGCCTGCTCCGGCGCTCGCCAACATCAAGGATACGCGCGGGCTCAAGCTGCTGGCGGTGCCTTACGTCAAGGAGTTGGAGGACAGCTATTATCCCGCGACGCTCACCCATGACGATTATCCCGAGCTGGTGCCGGCCGGGGGACGCGTCGACACCGTCTCGGTATGCGCCGTGCTCGTCTCGTTCAACTGGCCGAGCAATTCCGTGCGCTACGAGAAGATCGCCAAATTCGTCAACCGCTTCTTCTCGAACTTCGATGCGTTCCTCAAGGCGCCGCGCCATCCGAAATGGCGTGAGGTGAATTTCGCCGCGACGCTCGAAGGCTGGCATCGCTCGCCGCTGGCGCAAAGCTGGATCGACCACGCCAAGGCCTCGACCAATACCGCCGAGCGCGACCATTTCGATGCTTTCATCGCTCAGGCCAACGGGCCGCGGGCGACACCGATCTCGGAGGCGGAACGCGCCGATCTGTTCCGCGCCTTCATCGAATGGAACAAGGGACACCAGAGCCAGAGCCAAAACTGACGGATCGCATCCGTCCACCCGCTCTCTCGTTTGTTGTGATGCGTAGGAGGGTTTCATGCTCAGTCAGTCCGATATCATTGTCAGGCACGGCAGCCTGACCGAGCGGCTGGCGGCCGCGGCGCCGCCGCAAGTAGAGCCGACCCCAACCACCATGGCCGAACGTTTCGCTCCCGAGGCGCAAAAGAATGCGGGCGGGTCCGACGGCCCGGCCCGGCCGCCCATCGAGCCGCAGGTCATGCCGGGACTCGTTCCGCCACGGGCCCGCGCGGGATCCTCTAACCGCGGTTTGCTGCTCGCCTCGATGTTCGTCTCGCTGGTGCCGACCGCGATCATCCTCGCGCTGATGTGGCAGGGCGCGATCAGAATGCCGGGGTCCGACCGCACGCCGATCGTGTTCGATCACGAGCAATTCTCGGACAGCCAACTGGCTTCGGTCGTGCCGGCGCTGAACATCGAGCCTCCGGCCGACGAGCCCAGGGCCGAGATCGCGCTCACCGCCCCTGGCCGGATCGCGGCCAAGACCGGCGAGGTGCTTCCCTTCGACATCACCATCGATTCAGCCGACGCGCTGCCCGCACGCAGCGTGATCGCCATCCGCGCGATGCCGCAAGGGGTCACCTTCTCGCAAGGCCGGCCCTATGGCGACTCGGAGTGGAATTTGACGCCGGATGAGATCGGCGATCTCAAGCTCAGGCTGCCGAAAACGGGAACCGGCTCGTCCGATCTCCGTGTCGAGCTGATGGCGGCGGACGGCACGATCCTCGCCAGCGCCTCGACGCGGCTCGACATCGCGCCGGACCCCAAGTCCACGCTGATCCTTCGCGCCGACGAGAGCAACCGCGTCGAGGATCTCATCGCGCATGGCCAGAAGATGATCGATGTCGGCTATTTCGCCGGCGCCAGGGCCTATTTCCGCCGCGCGGCGGAAGCCGGCAGCGGCGAGGCGGCGCTGATGCTCGCGGCCACCTACGACCAGGAGTCGATCGACAAGATCGGCGCGCATGGCATCAAGGCCGATCCCGAGCAATCGCGCATCTGGTATGAGCGCGCGAAGCAGCTTGGGGTCGAAGGGGCCGACGTGAAGCTCGCCGCGCTCAAGCGCGCATGGGCCGAGCACCATGCGGCGCCGGTGCCAGCGCCGCAACCCTCCGCCGCCGATACCGCCGCCGAGCCGTCCGCGCCCACCGAGCTCGCCGAGGCCGAGCCGAACGACGCCAGCGAGACTGAGCTGGCCGACGACGGCGATGGCGCGGTGTCGGGAATCGGCGTCGTGCCGACTCCCTCGACGTCGTTGCCGATGCCTCCGACCGGCAAGGATGCGTGGGTTGCGCTGGTCGGTTACGCCAATGTGCGGGTGGCGCCGTCGTCCAACGCGGAGACCATCAAGATCGCCGAGAAGGGCAGCAAGTTCCGCGCCACGGGCCACAAAGGCAATTGGGTGCAAGTCACCGATCCCGACACGGCGGAAGTCGGCTGGATCTATTCGCGCTATGTCGAGGCGACGCCCGGCCAATAGGCGAAGGGCTGACCTCTCGATTGAAGCCTCACCCCCGAGGCGGCCAATCCGCGTCTCGAGGGTGAGGCTGTAAGATTTGGTCTCGTCTAGCTCGAGCGCACCATCCAGGCGAGAAAGGCGAGCGCCGCGCCCTCGACGATCAGCTGGATGCCGAGCAAGACGCCAAGCACCCATTCCGACGCCACCGGCATGTTGGCCCACAGATAGGCGCCAAGCAGAATGCCGACGATGCCGCTGAGCAGCACCCAAAGCCAGCCGACGAACGGCCTGATGTTCATCGCGAAGATCACCTTGGAGATGCCCTCGACGAAGAAATAGACGATCAGCAGCACGGTCATGATCAGCAATCCGGCGTTCGGATTGCGCAGCAGCAAAATGCCGATCAGCAGCGCGAGCACCGCCGACACCAGCTGCAGCCAGAAATGCGGCACGTCCTTGGCCCCGATCAGGCCGATGCCTTGCAGCACGCCGCTGACGATGAGGATCCAGCCGAGCAGAACGATCAGGGTCACGGAAGCGACATAGGGAAAGACCAGCGCCACCACGCCGGCGATCATCAACAAAACACCCTCGAGCAGATACCAAAGCGAATAACGCTTGATCGTCTCGCGCATGGCCTCGCGCATGGCGGCCGACGCTTGTGCCATTGTCATCGCCATTTGAGTGTCCTCCAGAGAGCAAATCGAATCAGTTTGCTAATGCTGGCCAGGATACT
>CAVVSX010000009.1:0-138092 GCA_963750975.1 uncultured Alphaproteobacteria bacterium
AGCTTCTCTAAGTGTTCCGTCCGAAACTCCAACGAAGGCTTTTGACCCTCAATCTGACCCTGACATTGCGCTGCGTCTTGATGGTTAGACCTTGTCAGCCGCACGGCTTGAATTGGGATCCGCTGTCTGTTTGCAGGCCCTCAGCGGACATTCGCATTGGCGGAGCTGATATCTCCGGCTTTCGCCCTCGGAGCCAGTGAATTCCCAGTCGCCGTGCTGGCGACAGCGGCATATGAGGCCAAGTCGCGCGCCGACGAAGGTCCTGCCAATGACTGACAGGGATACCCTACTGCGAAGGGAGGACGAGTATTGGCGCGGCTGATTGTTGTTTCCAACCGCGTATCTGTTCCGCGCGCCAACGGGGCACCCCGCGCCGGCGGCCTCGAAGTGGCTTTGGCCCCAATCCTCAAGAAGATCGAAAGCGTTTGGTTCGGTTGGAGTGGCAATGTGGTCGAGGCGGCCAAGGTCGCCACGCAGAGGATCGATCAAGGCCGGCACACCTACGTCATCACGGATCTCTCCGAGGAGGGCTATCAGGAATATTACAACGGCTTTGCGAACCGGGTGCTGTGGCCCGTCCTGCACTACCGTATCGACCTGACCGAGTTCACGCGGCGCGACTTGACCGGCTACTTCCGAGTAAACCGCCACTTCGCCAGCGAATTGTCAAAGATCCTCAAACCCGACGACTTCATTTGGGTTCACGACTATCACCTAATTCCGATGGCTGAGGAGTTGCGCCAGGGCGGTCACACCAACCGCATCGGCTTCTTCTTGCATGTTCCCTTCCCAGCCCCGGAGGTCATGACGGTTTTGCCGAACCACGAACGCTTGCTTCCCCTGTTACTGCAATACGACCTGGTCGGATTTCAAACTGACACCGACGTTGGCAACTTCGTTCGCTACCTCGTTTCGGAGTATCGAGGTGCCGGCCAGACCTTGGAGGCGACCGACGGTCAGATCGTGTTCGGCTGCGGGAATCGGCAGACCCGCATTGGCAGCTTCCCGGTCGGGCTCGATATCGAAGAGTTCCAGCGCCGGGCCCGCCGGGCGATACAATCCTCGTTTGTGCGGGACGTTGTTGCCAGTCTCGACGGGCGAGCGCTGGTAATTGGCGTCGATCGTCTCGATTACTCGAAGGGCCTCGTCCAGCGCATGGACGCCTTCGAGCGTTTCTACGAGGTTCATTCGGAATGGCGCGCCAAAGTCACCTATCTGCAGATTGCGCCGCCGAGCCGGTCGGAAATTCCTGAATATTCTGACTTGGAGCAGGCGGTCGGAGCGGCCGCCGGCCGCATTAACGGCAAGTACGGAGAAGTCGCCTGGACTCCAATTCGCTACCTCAACCGCACCTATAGCCGGTCGGCCCTAGCCGGGCTTTACCGTTCCGCGCGCGCGGCGCTGGTCACGCCTCTTCGCGACGGCATGAATCTGGTGGCAAAGGAATTCGTCGCAGCGCAAGACCCGGAAGACCCTGGCGTGCTCATTCTCTCTCGCTTCGCCGGCGCCGCAGCCGAGTGCCAAGAGGCACTGCTGGTGAACCCTTACGATCCGGAGTCGGTCGCAGCAGCGATTGCCCGCGCGCTTTACATGCCTCTCGCCGAGCGCCGCGAGCGCCACAGCGCCATGCTCGCGAAGTTGGCACGCAATGGCAGCACAGTGTGGAGCAGCCGATTCCTCACCTCGCTCGGGGCAAGCCAATTGTTGGAGCAGTGCCGCGCCGATCACTCTACGGCGTAAAGTCATTCATTCAGAACCTAGCTAACCCATGATCGACGACGCCAGCGATCACGCACAATGCCGGATATTGTTGTAGAAGCCGGAAGGGGCTACAGGGACGAGGGGTCGGACGCAATTCTGCCCCAGTTGCATTGAGGACGATCACGCAGGCTTTGCGCACCGGACGGGATCGCTTGGTCCGCGGTCACAATGCGGCCGCAAGGGGAGGGATGATGACGAGGATGCCGCCCAACGCCAGCCGAGTCGATCCGCGGCTCGATCCGATTTTCGTCGAAAGGGAGCGAAACCGGTTCGCGGCCCGGGCTCTCGCCTTTTTGATTCTGCTCAATGGTGCGGCGGCGCTCGTCATGCTGGCGATTCTGGCCCACGCGCCTGCCTCGACGGTCGAGCCGAAATTCGCAACCGCGATGTTGTTTTTCGGCGGGGGCGCCATTGCCGCGCTCTTGAGCTCGTTCCTCGCTTACATCAACCGAACCGTGGCAATGGAGGCGCCGCAGCGGGCGAGCTTGCGGCAAGCGCTGCTGATCCTCGCCATTGTCGCCGTCATCGGCGCCGGCGCTTCCTTCATGACCGGGATAAACATGGTGGCGACGGCGGCGGCGGAGAGATCGAGTTCCCACCCAAAAGGACCGAAAGAACAGCCGGGATCCAAGGAGCAGCCAGGATCCAAGGAGCAGTCGGGGCCGAAGGATCAGCAAACGCCAAAGGACCAAACCACCCCCGATGCGAAGCCGAGCGAAGCTGAGCCAAGCCAACGGGTGCAAAAGCAGCCGCAGGATTTGCTTCCGGGATTGATCGAAATGCGCTGGAGCGGTGCCCGGACCTAAGGCGGCCCGGTGAACCGTCGCGTGAAGTCGTCCCAGAACCGCCTGAGATCGACGGTCAACTCGCCCACCTTCTCGCCAACGACGGTCCAGTTCACCATGCGGCCGCCTTGCAGGGGATCCACTCTGGAATCGGCGACATAGGCGCCGCCGATCGTGAGCAGGGCCCCCACGATAATGCCAAAGATGAAGCGCATTCTCCCCCTCGCTTGAAGCTCTTAATCATATGCCGCAACGCAGAAAGTTGCTAGGCGCCGATCCACGAGCAGGTTTGAGCTCCCGCAAGCTCCCGCCACGGGAATCGACAAATCCGCATCCTTTGATCCTGGTCAAGGTGCGCGGGGAAGCGTTGGCCAAGGTGCTGCCTGAAGAGGGGATAGACCATGGCAGCATCGCTCGAGCGCGAGGAGTGGAAGGCCTTTTCCGACTTTATGGCGCTGGTCGCCTCGGGCTTGTGCGCCTTGGTGGGTTTGATCTTGACCGTGGCGGGCAAGGATCCCGTCATGCGGTTTCACGGTTGTCTCTTGCTGGGCGCCGCGGGTCTTGCCTTCCTTTACATCCTTACCCAGGTCATCGAGAAGGCTGAACCCAAGACCGAAGCCGGCTATTCCGACGGGGTGATCCGCGCAGGCGTGATCGCCACGATGTTCTGGGGGCTTGCTGGGTTCCTGGTGGGCGACATCATCGCCTGGCAGCTCGCCTACCCGGTGCTCAATCTCGATCTGCCCTGGACCAGCTTCGGACGCTTGCGTCCGCTGCACACTTCGGCCGTGATCTTCGCCTTCGGCGGCAATGCCCTGATCGCGAGCTCCTTCTATGTCGTGCAGCGCACCAGCCGCGCGCGGCTTGCAGGTCGGTGGTCGCCCTGGTTCGTATTCTGGGGCTACCAGCTGTTCATCGTGCTTGCGGCGACCGGTTATCTGCTCGGGGTGACGCAGTCGAAGGAATACGCAGAGCCGGAATGGTATGTGGACATTTGGCTGACCGTCGTTTGGGTGGTGTATTTCCTCGTCTTCGTCGGCACGCTCGCCAAGCGACGTGAGCCGCATATCTATGTGGCGAACTGGTTCTATCTCGCCTTTATCGTCACCGTCGCGATGCTGCACATCGTCAACAATCTGGCGGTGCCGGTCTCGCTGCTCGGCTCGAAAAGCTACGTCATCTATTCCGGCGTGCAGGACGCGATGACGCAGTGGTGGTACGGCCACAACGCGGTCGGCTTCTTCCTAACCGCGGGCTTTCTCGGCATGATGTATTATTTCGTGCCGAAGCGCGCCGAGCGACCGATCTATTCCTATCGGCTGTCCATCGTGCATTTCTGGTCGCTGATCTTCCTCTATATCTGGGCCGGACCGCATCATCTGCATTACACGGCGCTGCCCGATTGGGCGCAAACGCTCGGCATGACCTTTTCCATCATGCTGTGGATGCCGTCCTGGGGCGGCATGATTAACGGCCTGATGACGCTGTCCGGCGCCTGGGACAAGCTCAGGACCGATCCCGTGATCCGCATGCTCGTCGTGGCGGTCGCCTTTTATGGCATGTCCACGTTCGAAGGGCCGCTGATGAGCATCAAGTCGGTCAATGCGCTGTCGCATTACACCGATTGGACCATTGGCCACGTTCATTCCGGCGCGCTGGGCTGGGTCGCCTTCATCACATTCGGCGCGGTGTATTGCATGGTGCCGTGGCTGTGGCACCGCAAGGCGCTCTATTCGCAGCGCTTGGTCGAGTGGCATTTCTGGGTCGCGACGCTCGGCATCCTGCTCTACATCACCTCGATGTGGGTCTCAGGCATCCTGCAGGGCCTGATGTGGCGTGCCTACGACTCTCTCGGCTTCCTCGAATATTCCTTCGTCGAGACCGTCGCGGCGATGCATCCCTTCTATATCATCAGGGCGACCGGCGGGTTGCTGTTCCTCATCGGCGCGCTGCTCATGGCGTACAACGTGTGGCGGACCATTCGCGGCGACGAGCCGGTTGACGCGGCGGAGCAACCGCGCATCGCCGCGGCGCCAGAGTTCCGTCCCGTGGCGGCCGAGTAGGGAGGGGCGCGCCGATGGACTGGTCCAAACATCAGGTCCTGGAAAAGAGCTCGATCCTTCTCCTGCTCGGCATCCTTGTTGTCGTCGCCATCGGCGGCTTGGTCGAGATCGCGCCCCTGTTCTGGCTCAACTCGACGATCGAGAAGGTGGCCGGCATGCGGCCCTACACGCCGCTTGAGCTTGCCGGGCGCGACATCTATGTCCGCGAGGGATGCTATCTCTGCCATAGTCAGATGATCCGCTCACTTCGCGACGAGGTTGAGCGCTACGGCCATTACAGCTTGGCGGCCGAGAGCATGTACGACCATCCGTTCCAATGGGGGTCGAAGCGCACGGGGCCGGACCTTGCCCGGGTCGGCGGCAAATATTCCGACGAGTGGCATGTGGCGCATATGACCAATCCGCGCGCCGTCGTGCCGGAGTCGATCATGCCGGGCTATCCCTTTTTGGAGAAGCGCGTGCTCGATTATGGCGACATCGCCGAGCACATGAAGGTGCTCAGGATCGAGGGCGTGCCCTATACCGACGAGATGATCGACGACGCCAAGGCCGATCTCGAGCGCCAGGTCGATCCCAATGCGGAGGCCGTCAAAGATTTCCTCGCGCGCTACCCGAAAGCGCAAGTGCGCCAATTCGACGGCGACCCGAGCTATGTCTCGGAGCTCGATGCGCTGATTGCCTATCTGCAAATGCTGGGCACGCTGGTGGATTTCGCGACGTTCGACGCCGCGGGTCCGAATCTGAGATGAGGACGCCATGACCTACGAGCAAGTGGCATCGATCACGCAAGTCGGCGCGCTGCTGGGGTTCGTCGCGCTGTTTGTCGGCGTGCTGGTCTACGCCTTCTGGCCCGGCAACAAGAAGCGCTTCGAGGAAGCGGCGAGGCTGCCCCTGGAGAAAGATCCGGAGCCTGACGAAGAGAAGGACGATTAGACGCCATGGCCAGACAGAAGCGGGACAGGGCGCCTGAGTCGGAGACGACCGGCCATGAATGGGACGGCATCCACGAGCTGAACAAGCCGCTGCCCAAATGGTGGCTCTGGACGTTCTACGCCACCATCGTGTGGGCGATCGGCTATTGGCTGCTGATGCCGGCTTGGCCACTCGTTGCGAGCTACACTACGGGCTGGCTCGGCTATAGCTCGCGCGAGCGCGTGACCGAGCAGCTCGAAGCGGCGAATGCCGCCAAGGCGGAGTATCGCCAGAAGATCGCCGCAAGCAATCTGGCGGCCATCAATAGCGACCCGGAGCTGCTGCAATTCGCGCTTGCGGGTGGGGAGGCCGCTTTCGGCGATAATTGCGCGCCATGTCATGGCCGTGGTGCTCAGGGCGCCTTCGGCTTTCCGAACTTGCGCGACGATTCCTGGCTGTGGGGTGGCACGCTCGACGCCATCCAGCAGACGGTTCAGCACGGTGTCAGGGCGGACGATCCCGAGACGCGTAGTCCCGGCGCTCAGATGCCGGCCTTCGGCAAGAGCGGGGTCCTCACGGAGGCGCAGATCGGCGATGTCACGGAATACGTGCTTTCGCTCTCCGGGCACGGGGACGACCAGCAAGCAGCGGAGCGCGGCGCCAAGATCTTCGCCGGCACCTGCTCGCCCTGTCACGGGCCCGAAGGTAAGGGCAACCAAGCGATTGGTGCGCCGGATTTGACCGACGAGCTTTGGCTTTATGGGGGCGACAAAGCCACGATCGCCGCCACGGTACGCGCCGGCCGGGGCGGGGTGATGCCCGCATGGACGACGCGGCTCGATCCGGAGACGATCAAGGTACTCGCCATCTATGTCCACGCGCTCGGCGGGGGCCAGTAGTCAAGGTTTCTGACGATGTCGATCGCAGACATGCAGGACCGCGCTGAGGCGCTTGGGCGCCCGGGCGGCATTGCCAATTTCGCCGAGGCGGCGCCTGGAGTTGAGCGCAGCGAAGCGCCCACGGTCAGTCACGGCGAGGGCTCGCTCTATGCGGCGCGCACCAAGATCTATCCCAAGCGCGCGCACGGCACGTTCCGCACCATCAAGTGGATCGTCATGGCGGTGACGCTGTCGATCTATTACGCGGTGCCCTGGATTCGCTGGGATCGCGGTCCTTATCTCCCCGACCAGGCCGTACTGATCGACTTTCCTTCGCGCCGGTTCTTTTTCTTTTTCCTCGAGATTTGGCCGCAGGAATTCTACTACATCACCGGCCTGCTGGTGCTGTCGGCGCTGGGGTTGTTCCTCGTCACCTCGATCGCCGGGCGCATGTGGTGCGGTTATACCTGCCCGCAGACGGTGTGGACCGACCTGATGATCGCGGTCGAGCGCTTCTTCCAGGGCGACCGCAATCAGCGCATGCGTCTCGACAAGGCGCCGTGGTCGTTCGAGACGCTATGGCGGAAGAGCGCCACGCATGTGACCTGGCTCTTGATCGCGGTGGCGACCGGTGGCGCCTGGGTATTCTATTTCGCCGACGCGCCGACGCTTGCGCGCCAGCTGGTCACTTTCGACGCGCCCATGCTGGCCTATGTCTTCGTCGGCATCTTTACCGCCACCACCTATCTGCTGGGCGGTATCGCACGCGAGCAGGTCTGCATCTATATGTGCCCGTGGCCGCGCATCCAGGGCGGCATGGTGGACCGCGATTCGCTCTTGGTTTCCTATCGGGCGTGGCGCGGCGAGCCGCGCGGCGCGCATAAAGCAGGGCAGTCTTGGGAGGGCAGGGGAGACTGCATCGATTGCCGGCAATGCATTGCGGTGTGCCCTACGGGCGTCGACATTCGCAACGGCTCGCAGCTCGAATGCATCCAATGCGCGCTTTGCATCGACGCCTGCAACGAGATCATGGACAAGGTCGGCAGGCCGCGTGGGCTGGTCGCCTACGATACCGTGCGCAATCTGGAGCACACAGGCCCCGGGATCCTTCCAGTCCCCTGGATCAGGCCTCGGGTCGTGCTCTACGCCACGGCGATGGCGATTGTCGGCGTCATCATGCTGACGGCGCTGATGCTTCGGCCCGAGCTGGAGGTGAATGTGCTGCACGACCGCAATCCGCTCTACGTCAAGCTTTCTGAAGGTGGATTGCGCAACGGCTACACCGTGAAAATTCTCAACAAGGCCTATCAGCCGAGCTCTTTCAAACTCGGAGTGAGCGGTCTTGGCGGAGCGACTGTGAGCGTCGTCGGCCAGGACAAGCAGGCCGACCCCGTCATTACCGTGCCGGCTGACGAGCTCCAGTCGGTCAGAGTCTATGTGACGCTCGACAAGAGCGCCGTTCAGGCGCTTCCCGGCGCATCCACCGAGTTCTCCTTCGTGGTCAGCGGGATCGACGGCACGACCAGCGCCGAGCACGGGACGATCTTCCAGGGACCCGAGCGATGACCGCGCGCACCACCCTCGCCAAAGGCATCGAAGGCAGGCATGTGCTGTGGGTGCTGTGCGGGTTCTTCGGCGTGATCTTCGCGGTCAACGCAATCTTCGTCTATGCCGCCGAGAAGACCTTCAGCGGCGGCGATACATCCGATCCCTACCGCAAGGGCCTGAATTACAATGCCACGCTCAGGGCGTCGGAACGGCAGGCCGAGCGGGGCTGGCAGACCGATATCGCCTATGATGCCAAGACAGGCCGGCTCGCGCTGAATTTCGTCGACAAGAGCGCTCTGCCGATCACGGGTCTCGGCGTTAATGCCACGCTCAGCCGGGCGGCGACCGACCAGGAAGACCGGCGCGTCGTCATGGTGGAGACGTCGCCGGGCGTCTATGCCGCCACTGTCAACCTCGCCCCCGGTCTGTGGGTGCTTTCCGCAGCTTCGCACAAGGCCGGCGCGGGTCACGGGACGGCATATCGGCTCAAGCGGCGCTTATTCGTCGCCGAGACGCCATGACCGCGCACGCCCCTGCGGACCGCCTCGCGCAAACTGCAAAAGGCGTAAGCGCCGCCGAGGCGCCGGCCACGTTGACGCTTGCCATCGAGAACATGCATTGCGGTGGCTGCCTGCGCTCGGTCGAGCGGGCCGCGCTCAAGGTGCCCGGCGTGCGGACGGCGCGCGCCTCCCTGGCGGCCAAGCGGGTCAGCATCGTGTACGACCCTGGCCGCGCCGGTGCCGGCGACGTCATCGACGCGCTGAAAGGGGCAGGCTTTGCGGCGGCGGCGATCGAGGCCGCCAAGCAGAACCGAGACGATGCGCGGCAAAAATACCTCCTTCGCCGCGTCGCGGTGGCAGGCTTTGCCGCTATGAACATCATGCTGATCTCGATCGCGGTGTGGTCGGGAGAGGCGAGCGACATGGACCCGGCGCTGGCGAGCGCCTTCCGCTGGGTCTCGGCGCTGATCGCGCTGCCCGCGGTCGCCTATGCCGGGCAGCCTTTCTTCAGCTCAGCGCTCGGCGCGTTAAAGGGCCGGCGTCTCAACATGGATGTGCCGATCTCGCTCGCCATTTTGCTGGCGACCGGAATGAGTCTCTATCAGACGCTGCGGGGCGGCCAGCAGGTCTATTTCGATGCCGCCGTGACGCTGCTGTTCTTCCTGCTGGTCGGCCGCTTCCTCGACGAGACATTGCGCGTGCGCGCCCGAGGCGAGGCGCAGAATCTGCTCAGCCTGCAAAGCGGAATGGCCACTGTCATCGAGCCTGGCGGCGCGCAGCTCCAGGTGCCGGCGCATGCGCTTCGCCCCGGCGATCGCCTGCTCGTTTCGGCTGGCGAGAGGGTTGGCGCCGACGGCGTGGTGTTGGAAGGGACGGGACAGGTCGACCAAAGTCTGATCACCGGGGAGACGGCGCCGCTGACGGTGGAGGCAGGGCACCAGATCTATGCCGGCACGCTCAATCTGACGCGGCCGCTGCAAATCGAGGTGCGCGCCGCTGATAGCGCGACGCTGCTCGCCGAGATCGGCCGGTTAATGCTCGCGGCCGAGCAGGGTAAGGCGCGCTATCGCAGGCTCGCCGATCGTGCTGCCGCGATCTATGCACCGGCGGTGCATGGCTTGGGACTCGCCGCCTTTCTCGGTTGGCTAATCGCGGGCGCCTCGTGGCAAACCGCGCTGACCTATGCGATTGCCGTGCTCATCATCACCTGCCCCTGCGCGCTCGCGCTTGCCGTTCCTGCCGTGCAGATCGCCGCCGCAAGCCGGCTGTTTCGCCGCAGAATCATCGTCAAGGCCGCCGATGGGCTCGAGCGCATCGCCGAGACCGACATGGTGGTGTTCGACAAGACCGGCACGCTGACCCTCGGGCGCCCTGAACTCATTGGCGACGAGCGGATTACCGACGAAGCGCTGATGCAGGCGGCCGGGCTCGCCGCCGCGAGCAAGCATCCCTTCGCGCGGGCGATCGTCGCTGCTGCGGAACAGCGGTTGGGGCGGGGGGCGCCCGCGTCGGGCGTCGAGGAGATGCCTGGTCTCGGCCTTGCCCGGTCATCGTCGGGAGGGGAGGAAAGACTTGGCTCGCCGGGGTGGTGCGGCGTTGAAAGCGGCGGGGAGGAAAGCGAAGTCTGGTACAGGCGCGACCAGCAGGCGCCGGTCCGTTTCCGGTTCACCGATAGCCTGAGGAGCGACGCGGCCGGCGTCGTCGCCGCGTTGAAGCGAAAAGGCTACCGGCTTGCCCTCCTCTCGGGGGATCGGGTTGCCGTGGTTGAAAGGATCGCGCGCGAGGTTGGCATCGAGACCTGGCAGGCCGAGTTGAAGCCTGCCGACAAGATTGCTTGGCTCGATCAGCGCGCGGTGGAGGGACGCAAGGTGCTGATGATTGGCGATGGGCTGAATGATGCGCCGGCGCTCGCCGCGGCGCATGCCTCGATGTCGCCCGCGAGCGCCGCCGATATTAGCCAACGCGCGGCGGACTTTGTGTTTCAGGGAGAGAGGCTCGCGCCGATCCTCGACGCCATCTCAACCGCCAAGCAGGCGCGGTCGATGGCGTTGCAGAACTTCGCGGTTGCCTTGGTCTATAATGTCATTTGCGTGCCGCTCGCCATGGCCGGCCTGGTCACGCCGTTGATCGCCGCCATCGCCATGTCGACCTCTTCGATACTTGTCACCGCCAATGCCGCGCGCCTGGCGGGGAGGAGGGCTCCATGACGGCGCTCGCCTGGCTTGTACCCGCGGCGCTGCTGCTCGGCGCTCTCGGCCTCGTTGCGTTCATGTGGGCGCTCCGCTCGGGCCAATTCGAAGATCTCGAAGGCGCCGCCTATCGCGCGCTCGAGGACGATCCTCCTGACGACGACCTAGGTAAAAAATGAGGGGGCTCAAGGACATCGACTATGTCCTTGCCAAACTTGCCGTCATGCGCGCGGAGCGCATCTGGCCGAACGGGCTACGCTATCTTTGGACCGACGCCTTCGGGCTCGTCCTGCTCGTCTCTCTCTATGACGAGCTGAAAGAGCAGCGCTTCCTCGACGAGGCCGTGCAACTGGTGGCCGAGGTGGAGCGCGTGCTCGGGCGGAAGCGCGGCATCCGCATCGGCGAAGAGCCCGACCGCGACGGCCAATATTTCCATTACCTCGCCATGTGGCTCTATGCCTTGTCGGTGCTCGGGCGTTACGAGCCGGCTTATCGGGAGAAGGGTATCGCCTTGGCGCACGACATTCACGGTCCGTTCGTGGTCCCTGGCCGCGGCGTGATGTGGAAGATGAAGGAGGACCTGAGCGGGCCTTACCCGGGCTATGGCTTCGGTGCGCTCGATGCCTTCGACGGCTATGTCTCTTACCGGCTGCTCGGCGAGGAACGTCTGGCGCAGGAGATCGCCGAGATGCGGGCGATCATCGACCGGACCGCCGGCGATCTCGTCATCACCCAGGATCTCGGTCTCGGCATGATGCTGTGGATGACGCAGTTCTTCCCCAAGGAGTGGTGGGCCGAGCTGCAAAGGCAGCGGTCGCTCGCGGTGCTCGACCGCATGTGGATGGACGAGGGCTATTTCGCGCGCGAGCCTTATCTGCCCGAGATGCGCTTTGCCTTCACCAATTACGGCGTCTCGGTGGGATTGCAGGGGGTCGGCGCCATGGCGGATCGCGTGCAGCGACTCAATGCCTATTTCGAGACCTATCGCTCGGGCGATGAATACGACCGCGCGGCGATCACCCATGTGATGGCCTGCAACTCGCATTTTCCGGGATTGCTGCTCGCCGCCTGATTTTCGCCCTTGCGGGAGGCTCGCCTGCGGAAACTAGGCGCTGGCAGCAAGCGGTGGCGAGGGGCGCCCGGCCTGTTGTACAGGCAGAGGTTCGAGCGCCGCCTCGATCGCGTCGTCGACATTCGAGAGCCAGACAAATCGCACGGCACTCCGCGCCGCCTCCGGCACGTCCTCGAAGTCTTTCTTGTTGCGCTCGGGCAGCATCACGGTGGTGATGCCGGCGCGCACCGCGGCCAGCACCTTGTTCTTGACACCGCCGATCGGCAGGACCAGCCCACGCAGCGAGATCTCGCCGGTCATGGCGGTGTCACTCCGGACAGTGCGCCCGGTCAGCAGTGACGCGAGTGCGATGAACATGGCGACGCCGGCGCTCGGCCCGTCCTTGGGGATGGCCCCGGCCGGCACGTGGATGTGGATGTCCGATTTCTCGAACAGGCCGGGATCGACGCCGAGCGTTGACGCGCGCGCCTTGGCCAGGCTGAGCGCGGCTTGTGCGCTCTCCTTCATGACGTCGCCGAGTTGACCGGTGAGGATCAGCCTGCCGCTGCCAGGCACGCGCGCGGCCTCGACAAAGAGAATGTCACCGCCGGTCGGCGTCCAGGCAAGTCCGGTCGCCACGCCAGGGACGGACGTGCGCATCGCCACTTCGCTCTCGAAACGCCGCGCGCCAAGGATGGCATGCAGCTGATCGACGCCGATGCGCACGCGCTCGGTGTTGCCCTCGGCGATGTTCATGGCGACGCGATGCAGAATCGCGCCGAGCTCGCGCTCGAGATTGCGCACGCCGGCCTCCCGCGTGTAGTCGCGGATGATGGCGCGAATCGCGTCCTCCTCGACCTCGGCTTGCTCGGGGGTGAGCCCGGTGGCTGAAAGTTGGCGCGGCAGCAGATAGCGCTTGGCGATCTCCACCTTCTCGTCCTCGGTGTAGCCGGGAAGCTCGATGACCTCCATACGGTCGCGCAACGGCCCCGGGATCTGGTCGAGCACGTTGGCCGTACCGATGAACATCACCCGCGACAGATCGAACGGCACCGCGAGATAATTGTCGCGGAACGTGGCGTTCTGCTCGGGATCGAGCACTTCGAGCAGGGCGGCCGACGGGTCGCCGTGGAAGCTCTGTCCCAGCTTGTCCATTTCATCGAGCATCATCACGGGATTGCGCGTGCCGGCTTTGCGGATCGACTGGATCACGTTGCCGGGCAGCGCCCCGATATAGGTCCGCCTATGTCCCCTGATCTCCGCCTCGTCATGCACGCCGCCGAGCGACAGCCGCACGAATTTGCGGCCCATGGCGCGGGCGATCGATTGGCCAAGCGAGGTCTTGCCGACACCGGGAGGGCCGACAAAACACAGGATTGGGCTCTTGCCCTCCGGCTTCAGCTTGCGGACGGCGAGATATTCCAGGATGCGCTGCTTGATCTTGGGCAGGCCGTAATGATCCTCATCGAGGATGCGCCGCGCCTCGGCAATGTCGATGCGGTCCTCCGAGGTCTGCGCCCAGGGAAGCTCGATCAACCAATCGAGATAGGAGCGGATCATGCCGTATTCGGCCGACGCCTCCGGCATGCGCTCGAGTCGCTTCAGCTCCTTCAGCGCCTGCTTCTCGGCCTCTTCCGGTATGCCGGCCTTCTCGACCAACTCGCGCAATTCGGCGATTTCGGCCTGGCCCTCGTCGCCCTCGCCGAGCTCCTTCTGAATCTGGCGAAGCTGCTCGCGTAGGATGTGCTCGCGCTGCCGCCCGGCGAGCAACTCTTGCGTCTGCTCGCCGATCTGTTTCGACAGGCGCAACACCTCGATCTGTTGCGCGAGATAGCGCAGCAACTTATCGAGCCGTTCGGCGATGTCGAAGGTCTCCAGCAGGTCCTGCTTCTCGGCCGGCGTCAGGTCGGAGACATTGGCGATGAAATCGGCAAGCTGCGACGGCGACTGCATCTGCTCGACCGCGCCGGCGATTTCGCTCGGCACGTTGGGCAGCAGCGAGATGGCCTCACGCGCCCGCTCCTTCAGCTGATGCATGCGCGCGGCGATCTCGGTGGAGTAGACCTCGGCCTCGCCGACCTCGTCGATCCGTGCCACGAGGTAGGGGTAGCCGGGCAGGAACTCGAGCACGCGAAAGCGCCGCGTGCCGCGCGCAACCAAATGATGGTTGCCGTCGGGCGCGGTGACATAGCGTAGGATCTCGGCGACCGTGCCGACGCGATGCAGATGCTCAGGGCCCGGCGCATCGACCGAGGGGTCGTTCTGCAGTAGCACGCCGACCGGCTTGTCAGCCTGGGCGGCGGCCTGCGCGCCGGCGATCGATTGCGGGCGGCCGAGCGTGAGCGGCGCGACGATGCCGGGAAACAACACGGCATTGCGGGTCGGCAGCAGGATGATGGCGCCTTCGGGCAGCTCGAGCTGCGGCGCGTTTCCGGCCACCGCTTGCGGCGCGGCCGTCTGCGCTTCGCTCGAAGGCGACTGAGGCGCCTCGACCGATTGTGGTGTGAACTGTTCGGTATCGTTCATGACTTGGACCAGACTTTCGACGACGACTTACAGTTTGGCGAAAGTGAGCACGAGGCAGCCATTGGCCAACTCCCGCTCGGAAAGGCGCAAGCGCGGCGAAAGGGTGATGCGCCGCTCGAAGCGCCCGTAAGGAATCTCCAATCTCACAATATTGGCATTCCGCCCCTTCGTTGGGAGGGGACGGAGCCCGGTAATGATCAGCGTCGGCCCTTCGATCTCGACCCGCACGGCCTCGGGTGCCACGCCGGGAAGCGCGGCGATGATCCAGAGTTGCCGCTCGGTCTCGAACACATCGACCGGTGGCTCCCAGCGCGCGGCGCGCGCCCCCGGCGAGGGCTCGAAGAATTGGCGGTGGAGCTGCTCGGCCTGCTTGAGCATCGCGCAAGCCTCTGCCCACATCTGGTTCTTCGGGTCACGCATCACGGGCACCTCGGCAAGCTAGCGCTCGATCCTAGCGCCAAGCTCATCAGGCGCAACATGACGAGGCTCAATAAATCGACGCCAATTTGAGTGAAAAACGGGAAGGGAGGCCTAATATTGGTGGCCGCTATCCCCCTGACAAGGGGCGGGGCTCGGCGGCGCGGCGCGAGGCCGTGCCGGTCAGAGATGCTCGCCGTGTCGGGGTTAGTTTCCGACGGGAGCTAGGCCGCCGGCGAAAATGCCGGTCGCCTTGTAGTTGTTGTTGCCGATGTTCCAATTGCCGATCGCGCCGCTTGGCAGACCTTAACTCAGGGGACGAACAAAGGAGCCGGTCACATTGCCACTGAGGTCGGACAGGTTTTGTGGCAACTCATTCGTCGCTGACAGCGCACCGGAAAACTTGTTGAGCGCGCCGGTCGGCACTCCGGGCATGCTCAGGTCGCCTCCGAAGTTGAGGCCGCCCGTGTTCGGCTTGTCAAAGTTGGTGATATCGAAGCGACCGCTCCGCCCGCCAAAGTCCCAGCTCATGTTCATGTTGCCGGTGGCGACATAGGTCGTCCAACCCTGGTTGCTGAGATTGTTGGCGACGTTACCGATGGCGTTGCCCGAATAGTAGGCGTTGCCTTGGAAGGGAAGGCCGTTCTGGACATTATCGGTGATCACGTCGCCCGCCACCCACCAGCCGAGATGAACGTTGTCGGTAAAGCTCGACGTGCTGTCGGCGCCAAAACCAAAACGCGCGCCCCAGGCGCCCCATTGCAGGAAGTCGCAATTCTGGCAGAAGGCCCCCGCGGCCATTTCCACTTCCTGAGTCTCTGGGTTGTAGGTCGGATACTGGAGGAAAGTGTCAACGCCAAGCTGGCCTCCGCTCGCCAGATAGGCGGTGGAGTTCGCCTGGGCGTAAGGCTCGCTGTTATTTCTAAGTACGGACGTGGCACCCGGAGTTTCGATCGCGGCATAGTGGACATTGTCGATATAAGCCGACTTATTGGCCGGCGTTCCCGGGTCACCAAAGCCAATGTGGTAGGCATCGGTGGCGTCATCGCCTCCGCCCAGGATGTCGCTGTGCACGGTCAGGTTGGCGAACAGCGTATTCGTCGCCTTGTTGAAGTTGAGGACGAAATCGTTCGGTGAGGTGCTGGCCACGACGTTGTGGAAGTTGCTGGCCGGGATCTCGGACTGAACTATCCCGACGGCATAGCCGTTGAGCTGGCCATTCAGCGTCTGCCCGGGCTGTGAGCCCAAAGGTCCATTCCCAACGCCGATATGATAGGTCGAGCCGGATTGATTCTCGACCGAAGACGAATTCGGGTCGAGCGGGATATCGCGGCCGATATTGTGGCTGCCGGTCGTATCAAAGCCGATGACGATGTTGGGTTGGTCCTTGCCGAGGAAATGCGAGCCGTCGGGGCCGGCAAGCGTGGCAAGGTCGCCGGTGTAGGCAAATTGCTCCCGATTGATGCAGCCATCGTTGCACGTGTCGAAATCGACGCTTGCGCCGCCGCGCCTTGCGCCGACCAGGCCGCCGTTCTCCACGCCGCCCAAGGCGACGTTGACGAAGGATTGCTGATCGAAGCCTATATTGTCGCCATTGCTGGGGGTCGTGTTGATATAGAGGCTGGTTTGCAGCCACACGGCGCGGCTCTGATCGTTGGGGCCGCCGTTCTTCTCCCGATAGAGCAGGTCGGAAATCACCGGCAGCGGCTTGATGTAAGCGCCGCTCTGATCTGTGCTGAGATCGACGACGGGGAAGGATCCGCCGCCGGCGAAGGGGGCGAGGATACCCTCCTTGACATTGGGCAGCAGCGTAAAGGCATAGGTCTTTCCCGCGGGCGTGCCGAAATCGTATCCCTTGCCGCCGAACGCCAAAATCGGGTCGGCGCTGGGACCGGTGTCGCTCTCTTCGGACGTGCCGATGAGTTGATAGGCGACGAAGTCCTTTCTAAGGACCGCCACGCCCTCGAAGGTCATCGTCTCTCCGTCCTGGGTGACCTTTGCTCCTTGTTCTGGTCCGATGACACAAACGCCATCCAAGCAATCGAGCGTCCCCGGAAAATCGACGACGGCCTCCGCTGGTTGAGAGTGCGTTTCGATCTGGCCGCAATTGGTCCCGTTAATGCAGTTCGAGTCGAACAGGCCCGAAACCGTTCCGGTCAAACGGTCATTGACGATGTCGAAGGTCCAGATGAAATCATCGCCGTGCTTATCGGCCGGTGTGCCCGCTGCATACTTTCCCCCACCCAAGATGCCCTGTTCGCCCGCCACATCGGTGGTGTATGTCGAGCCGTTCGGGACGGCTGTGTATACGCCGGGTGAGAGGAGAACGCGCAAGGTGACCTGCGCGGGTGGAGGCGGAGTGTCGGGTGGCGGCGTGCCCGTGTCCGCGGGCGGTTCGGTCGTCTCGTCCTTTTGCAGCGTGTCGTTGACTTGAGTGGCGGTCGCGTCGGCGACCAAATCTTGCAGGCTCAGGGTCTCGACCTCCGTGTATTTGTTGCCAGGTTTTGGGCCGCCAGCGGTATCGCCGGGAGCGCCGGTGCCGGTGCCGCCGGTGCTGCCGTTGGTCAGAGCAGCCATGATCGCATTGACGTCGGCCGAGGTGGTCGGCCTGACCGTCGGCGCGCCGCTCGTCGTGTCGATCGTGTAGCCGGGCTCATAGACGGTGTATTTGTTGGCCAGCGTCAGCGCGACGCCATAGAGGAATGAGGCGACGACTTTTTGGCCGTTCACCTGCATCTGGAACATGCCGCCGCGAATGGCGAGCGTGCCCGCCGGCGTGTTCACCTTCACGGCATCGTCATTCTTCGAGATCTTGCCCCCGACGAAGCGCATCACGCCCTTCGACATCGAGGCGGCGATCTGGCCGGTCCCCTTCTTCGGGTCGTAGACGAATTTGTCGATGACGAGGTCAGAGCCGGGGCCCACGGTAAAGGTCGAACCATCGACGAGCAGCACCTGCACCAAGCCGCTCGTCGTGGTGTTGATGCGCTCGTTGAAGAAGATCGATTTGCCGATATTGAGCTGGGTCTGCGGCGATCCGGACAGACTGGAAAAGGCGTCGGGATTGACGGCGGCCGCCACGCCGACCTTGTCGGCCGCGGCGGGATCGATGCAAGCGGCAAAGCTCAGCGACAGGCACAGCAGGGCCGCTGCGCTGGCGCCTGCTAGCCGGCCATTAGGCCTCGGTGACAATGCCCCCATGATGATCCCTCAGAACCTCTTCTGAACCCCGAGAAGAGTGGTCAAATCGTTGTACTTCCTTATGTCGTAGTTCGAGTCCTGGTTGCGATATTCGACCTGGGGCACCAGAGCCCAGGTTTCCGCCACCGGCAGCACCAGCGCGCCGCGCGTCCACAACATGAGATCGTTTTCCGGGTCGATCGGATTGATGGTCGGGTCTGGATCGTCATAGTCGCGCTTGATCACGCCGCCGCCCGCCTGGAAGGTCCATGGAAAGCGGGCCTGCCACAGCGGATTGTCGAAGGTCCAGGCAAAGCCTCCCGACAAGGCGATTTCCCAATCCTTGTAGTACCCCACCTCGGCGTTCTCGCGCTGGGCATAGCCTTGGGTGGTCACCACGAAGGCCGGCGTGAAGTAATAGGAATAGGTCGCACCGGCGCGGGTCTGTTCTCCCGTGCGCAGCGAGTTGAACGGGAGGTCCGACGAGTTTTGGAAGTCGCGCCAGCGCGTTTCAATGCGCGCGTCGAGCACGCCTTGTGCGGCGGCAAAGCTCAACAAGCGCACGCCGGCGCCGGGCGCGTTGAAATACGGCTTGTAGCCGAGATCAGAGAAGTCACCGATGGCGTAGAGATAGGTGCGGGTCTTGTCGAGGTTCCAGCGCTTCATGTTGAAGCTCGGACCCAGCGTGAGCTCGACGAAGTCGAGGTCGATATCGTTTAGCTCCTTATCGAAATAGGCGGTGCCGTAATAGAGCGCATCGAACTCGATGCGGTCCCCCTGACGCTTCAGGTCCCAGCCATAGTGCATGGTGGCGATGTTGAGCGCGCTCCAGCCCTGGCGACCGACCGATTGCTGGTCAAGGGTGAAGTCGATGCCGTTCAGGGTGACGCTCTGCGTGCCGGGGCCGGCATTGGCGTTGCTCTCCCAACGGATCGCCGAGAAGATCGATGCCGAGAAGGCTGGCGGGTCGGCGGCAAGCGCGAGTTGCTGGAGATAGAGGCGGACCTGCGCGGCGACCGAGGGCGGCACGCTCGGATTGGCGAGTGCTTGCACGAAATAAGCGCGCGCCACCTCGTAGGAGCCAAGTTTGTAATAGAGGATGCCGAGCTCGAGTTGGAGGCGCGGCGTGTTAGGCGTGTAGATCAGCATGCGCTCCAGCGTTGAGACGGCGGCCTCATAGTCGCCGACTTGCGAAGAGAGCGTTGCATATTCGAAGGCGAGATCGAGATCGTTCGGCCGGGAGAGCATCTGCTTGAGCAGAGACTCGCGATGCGCTTCGACATCGGGGGGCCCGAGCCGCTGCACCTGGACGGTCGTATCGCCGGCCATGGCGGGCGCGGCCCCGCCCATGGCGAGACTGGTGATCGCGATGGCGATCGCCCAATTGGTCCACCCCAGCATCACGTGACCGCTCGGCCTTTCCCAGACGGCGCTTGCAGGCTGATTCCGGTTCAATCCACCCCGTCAGAAAACATAGCCCAGTTAACCTTTGAGCGGCAAACGCTGTGGCGGGTTTCTTGAGTATTTTCAAAGACTCTGTGGCCGGATGGGCACGGGATTCCCATGCTATGGTTAACGCATGGCGGAGGCTAAATCGCTTCAAGCGAAAGTTTTGGAGTTCATGGGGCGCCCCGAGGCCTATGCGCCGACGCCGGCAACCGTAGAGCGCATCGAAACCCACGCTTCGGTCGTTTTTCTTGCTGGAACCTCCGCCTACAAAGTAAAGCGGGCGGTCAAATACCCTTTTCTCGATTTTTCGACGCTGGCGAAGCGGCACGCGGCGTGCCTGAACGAACTGCGCGTCAATGCTCGCACGGCGCCTCAGCTCTATCTTGAGGTCGTTCCCATAACTCTCGGCGAAGACGGCCTCTTCCGGCTTGGCGGCGAAGGTAATCCGGTCGAATGGGTGCTCCGCATGCGCCGCTTCGACCAGGCGATGCTCTATGACCACATGGCAAGCGAGGGGCGGCTCGCCTTGGCCTCGATGCCGCGCCTGGCCACGGTGATCGAAGGGTTCCATGCTTCCGCTGAACGGGTACTGTCGCCGGAGCAAACGGTGCAGCCGCTCGCTGAGGTGCTGCGCGACAACGAGGCGGAATTCGCCGCCAATCCAGATGTGCTGGCGCGTGAGCCGGCAATCGACCTTGCGCGCGCAAGCCGCGACAGGCTCGCCGCGCTCGCGCCCTTGCTCGAGGCGCGGGCGAGGGGAGGCTATGTGCGCCACTGCCACGGTGATCTGCACTTGCGCAACATCGTCGAGATCGACGGCGCGCCTGTCCTGTTCGACGCGATTGAATTCGACGACCGGCTCGCCACGATCGATGTGCTCTACGATCTGGCCTTTCTGCTGATGGATCTCGGCAAGCGCGGATTGGCATCACACGCCAACGCCGTGCTCAACGCTTATCTCGATGCGGAAGGCGGCACCGGCAATCTCATCGGGCTTATCGCGCTCCCGCTGTTCCTCGCCATGCGCGCGACGATCAGGGCGAAGGTAGAAATGCTGCGTGCGCGTATGGCGGCGCGCTCCCAAGCCGAGGCGGCGCGCGATGAAGCGCGCGCTTATTTCGCGCTGGCGCGACAGTTCCTTGCGCCGACCCCGCCGCGCCTGATCGCCATCGGCGGGTTGTCGGGCACGGGGAAATCTGCCGTCGCACGCGCGATCGCGCCTTCGCTCGGATCCTTCCCGGGAGCCGTCATTGTGCGCAGCGATGTTGAGCGTAAGCGCCTGTTCGGCGTGGCGCTCGAGGAGAGGCTGCCGGCTCGCGCTTATGCGCCGGAGGTCTCCGATCAGGTCTACGCCATGTGCCGCAAGCGCGCGATGATGGCGCTGTTCGGCGGACAGGCGGTGATCGTCGATGCCGTGCAGGCAAAGCCGGAGGAGCGCGAGGCACTGGCCGGGCTCGCGGCCAGGCTCGGCGTCTCCTTCAGCGGGCTTTGGCTCGAAGCTCCGGCCAAGCTCATGCGCGAGAGGGTTGCGGCGCGCAGAGGCGATGTCTCCGACGCGACGGCCTGCGTGGTCGATGAACAGCTTGCCTACGACATCGGACCGCAAGGCTTCGCGATCATCGACGCGAGCCGCCCGCTCAAGGAGGTCGCAGCGCACTGCCTCAAGCGCATCACTGCGGCCTGATTCATCGTTTGCTAACCCTCTCTGGCTGAGAGTCGCGGACGCGCCGGCTGCGATCGATCTCGCGCGCCTGGCCGAGCTCTTCCGGCGTTTCCACCAAGCCCTTGCGGGGGGCGGGACGTTGCGTTTTGTGAGTCAGCTCAGGCTCGCGCGTTGCGCGAGCTGGCTAAGTTTTCCTGCGGGTGCCTCGCTCCCCGCTCGCTTAGTCGCGCCTCTTTTCCTGATCGCCGCGTTTTGCCTTGGCCTTTCGGCATGCGGCTCGGGCAACAATGAGCGGCTTGGCGAGCGCGTGGTGCCGCTCGGCCAACCGGTGCCGAAAGGCGGCGGCGTCTATCAAATCGGCAAGCCGTATCAGGTCGGCGACCTCACTTATACGCCGCGGGAAGATCCGGACTACGACCGCGTCGGCAATGCATCTTGGTATGGCGAGATGTTTCATGGGCGCCGCACGGCCAATGGCGAAATCTACGATATGGATCGTCTTTCCGCGGCGCATCCCACGCTGCCGCTCCCGGTCTATGCGCGGGTGACCAATCTCAACAACGGCCGGACCATCGTGGTCCGCATCAACGATCGTGGGCCTTATGCGCGCGATCGCATCATCGATCTGTCGCGGCGCTCGGCCGAATTGCTCGGCTTCCGCAATAACGGCACGGCGACGGTGCGCGTGAAATATCTCGGCCGCGCGCCGTTGAACGGCGACGACAGCTATGAGCGGAAATATCTGGCAAGCCAAAGCTGGATGCAGGTCGCGAGCAAGGGCAAATCCAAGGGGGACGTGCTTGCGATGAGCAGCACATTACCGGCCGAAAATCCCGAGAACGTGGCGCTCGCCTGGAACCAGCCCGCACCGCGAGAGAGCCCGCCGCCAGGCCCGGCGTCGTCCGCGGCATTCGCCGCACAGAATTGGAAGGCAACCGCCAAAGTGGTCGCGCCTTTAGCGCCGGCAGCCGCCCCGGCCGCGACTGCGGCGCTGCCCGCGCCTCAATCCACCGGCTCCATCGCGCCCGCGTCGAAGCCCAGGCCGCAATCGGGAGGGGCCATGATTCAAGCCGGTTCTTTCAAGAACAAAGAGAACGCCGACAGAGCGCGCACAACACTCGCCGCGCTCGGGTCGGTTGAAGTAACGCCGATCGATGTCGGCGGAAATGTCTATTATCGCGTGCGGGTGGGTCCATTTTCCGCCACACCTGAGACCAAGACAGCACTCGCCAAGGTCAAGAGCGCCGGATTTCAGGGCGCGAAGATCGTCAGCGGCAACTAGGGGCGCGCGCTTTCCGGGCTAGCCGGGTTGATTTTTGACCCAGAGAGCTTGATATTTGCTGGAGGTCGGCTGCTAGGGAGCGGCCGTACCCTCCAATTCGCTCTGGCCCGGTCATCTCCGTGTACACCTCGCGTCTTGACAGATGGATCAAGCTCGCTGCGGTTGGCGCCATTCTCGCTTTTGGCGTCGGCTCGGTGACCGTGTTCGCGCGTGCCGCTCCGACCCCTCCCGGCACATTCGAGACCAAGGCCAAGCACGCTATTCTGATGGATGCCGACGCCAATCTCGTGCTGTTCGAGAAGGATGCCGATACGCTCGCCCCACCGGCCAGCATGAGCAAGCTCATGACGTTGGCAATCGTGTTTCGCGAGTTGAAGGCGGGGCGGCTCAAGCTCGAGGATCAGTTCAAGGTGAGCGAGCATGCCTGGCGGACCGGTGGAGCGCCGTCGGGCGGGTCGGCGATGTTCGCCCCGCTCAATTCGATGGTGACGGTCAGCGACTTGATCGAGGGCATCACCGTTCAGTCGGGCAACGACGCCGCCATCATCCTCGCCGAGGGTATCGCCGGCACCGAAGAAGCGTTTGCCAGGCAGATGACGGCGTACGCGCGCACCATCGGGCTCGAAAAGTCGACCTTCGCCAACGCAACCGGCCTACCGGCCGAGGGTCATCTGATGACGGCCCGCGATCTCGCGACCCTTGCCCGCTATCTCATCTATACCTATCCGGAGTACTATCATTTCTTCGGCGAGAAAGAGTTCAAGTACCGCGACAAGTTCGTGTTCCGTAACCGCAATCCGCTCATCTGGTTGGATATCGGCGTCGATGGTCTGAAGACCGGTTACATCAAGGAAGCCGGATACGGGCTGGTGGCCAGCGCCAAGCGCGGTGACCAGCGGTTGCTGCTCGTGGTCGGCGGCCTCAATTCGGCGAAGGACCGCGAGGCCGAGTCGCGCAAGATGCTCGAATGGGGCTTCAAGAGCTTCAAGCCGTTCCGCCTGTTCGACGAAGGTCAGAAGGTGAGCGATGCGCTGGTGTGGGGCGGTACCCAGCATTACGTGCCGCTGGTCGGCGACGGCGATATCAACATCATCCTGCCGACCACGGCGACTGGCAAGGTCAATGCGGCAATCGTGTATAACGGCCCGATCAAGGCTCCCATTCGCAAGGGCGATCAGGTAGCGGTGCTGCGCGTGACATCGACCAACTCGCAAGCGACCAACGAAATTCCGCTTTATGCCGGCGACGACATCGGCCAGAGCAATTTCGCCATGCGCGGATTGGATTCGCTGCTCGTGCTCGCGTTCGGCTGGCTGCTATAGCCGGCAAAAGCGATGCAACTCCACAACCCCGATGCGGGCAGATTCATCACCTTCGAAGGCGGCGAGGGGTCCGGCAAGTCGACCCAAGCCGGCATTCTCGCCAACCGCTTGGCGCGCGCGGGACGCAAAGTGTTCTCGACGCGGGAACCCGGTGGCACACCGGCGGCGGAAGAGATTCGTGAGGCGCTGCTGTCCGGCAGTGTTTGGCAGTTCGGTCCGTTTGCCGAAGCCTTGATGTTTGCGGTGGCGCGCGCTGACCATATCGAGCACGCGATCGGACAGGCGTTGCACGAAGGCAAATGGGTGGTGTGCGATCGCTTCCTCAATTCCACGCGCGCCTATCAAGGGGCGACGGCCGGCGTGCCGCGCGGGCTGATCAACGCCTTGGAGCGGCTTACCACTGGCGGCCTGTTGCCCGATGTCACCTTCATCCTCGACATCCCGCCCGAAGAGGGGCTGGCGCGGGCCACCGAGCGGCGCAGCGGAACCGTGCCCGACCGCTTCGAGAACCAGGAACTCATGCTGCATGAGCGTGTTCGTCGTGCCTTCCTCGATATCGCCGAGGAGGAGCCGGATCGCTGTATCGTGGTCGATGCCAGCCAGCCTGAGGCCATGGTGGCCGAGGATGTGTGGGAAGCGGTCCTCCAGCGCTTGAGCCCATGAGCATGGCGGCTGAGCGAGCACGCGCCGCGGCGCTCGCGGAGCCTGACCGGCTCGAAGGATTTTCCGCGCCGCGCGAGGTCGATCGTCTGTTCGGACATGAGGCTGCGCGCGGCGAGTTCGCCGACGCGGTCGCAAGCGGCCGGATGCATCACGCCTGGCTGATCGTCGGTCCCGACGGCGTCGGCAAGGCGACGCTTGCCTATCATTTCGCGCGCATGGTGCTGGCCGAGAGTGGTGGGCGCGAGGGCATCGAGCGCGAGCACCCCGTGTTTCGCAAGGTCGCGGCGCAATCGCATCCGAACCTGCTGGTTATCCGCCGCGCCTGGAACGACAAGTCGAAGCGCTATGCGCAAATGATTGGCGTCGACGAGGTTAGGCGCCTGCGCGCGTTTCTCGGTACGACGGCGGGCGAGGGAAGCTGGCGCGTCGTCATCGTCGATCGCGCCGACGAGTTGAACCAGAACGCGGCGAATGCGCTGTTGAAGGCGCTGGAAGAGCCGCCGCCGCGGACGTTGTTCCTGCTCATCTCGAGCGCTGAGGGACGGCTTCCCGTGACCATCCGGTCGCGCGCCCGGACGCTGCGCGTCTCGGCCTTGGGCCAGGAGGATCTGGCAGAGGCGGTGCGCGCCGCTCTCGATCGCGACGGGCAGGAGGTCGGCGCCAGAGCGCTCGCCACCGCACTTGCCTTGAGCGAAGGAAGCGTCCGCCGGGCGCTCGAACTCGTCTCAAGCGAGGGCATCGAGCTCTACGCCGAAATCGCCGCCGCTCTCGCCGCGTTGCCCGAGATCGACGGCGTCAGGCTGCATCGCAATGTCGAGCGGCTCGCCGGCATGGCCGATACCGAGCGGCTCGAGCTTTATCTGGCGCTCTTGCTTGGGTTGATCGAACGGCTGATCCGCTTCACGGCCACGGGCGAGGGGGCCACGCCAGAGGAGCGGAGCCTGGTCAAGCGGCTCATTTCGCCAGCCAATCTTTCCGTCTGGGCGGAGGCGTGGGAGGCGATTTCCGAGGCGAGAGCGGAGGCCTTGGCGCTCAATCTCGACCGCAGCCTACTCGTGCTCGACACCTGGTTCAGGCTGCAGTCGGTCGTGCGGGAACATCCTGTTTAGCCAGACCAGCCAGCGCGCTTGCCCCTGCGCGCGCGCCCCGCTATTCCTGCGGCCATGGCGGACAAACGGCCGTACTACATCACCACTGCCATCTCCTATCCGAACGACGCGCCTCATATCGGCCATGCCTATGAGGCGGTCGCGACCGATGCGCTGGCGCGTTTCCGCCGGCTGCAGGGCCGTGACGTGTTCTTCCTCACCGGCACCGACGAGCACGGCATCAAGATGCTGCAAACCGCCAAGGCGCAGGGCATCACGCCGGCCGAGCTTGCCGACCGCAACACCCCCAAGTTCCGCGCCATGGTCGCCGCGCTCAATTGCTCGAACGACGACTTCATCCGCACCCGCGAGGAGCGCCATGCCCGCGCGTGCCAGGAGTTGTGGCGGCGCATGCAGGCGGCGGGCGACATCTATCTCGACAAATATGCCGGTTGGTACTCGGTGCGCGATGAGGCCTACTACGACGAGAGCGAGCTGAAGGAAGGCGCCGACGGCCGCAAGTTGTCGCCGCAGGGGACGCCGGTCGAGTGGGTCGAGGAGGAGAGCTATTTCTTCAAGCTCTCGGCGTATCAGGACAAGCTCCTCGCCTATTACGACGCGCATCCGGAGTTCATCGGGCCTGAGACGCGGGCGAACGAAGTGAAAAGCTTCGTGCGCGGCGGGCTTCAAGACCTTTCCATCTCGCGCACCACCTTCGACTGGGGCATTCCGGTGCCCGGCAATCCGAAGCACATCATGTATGTGTGGGTGGATGCGCTCACCAATTATCTCACCGGCGTCGGGTTTCCCGACGATTCGTCGTCATCGTTCAAACGCTATTGGCCGGCCGACGTACATATCATCGGCAAGGACATCATCCGCTTTCATGCGGTCTACTGGCCGGCGTTCCTGATGTCGGCCGGCGTCGCCGTGCCGAAGCGCGTGTTCGGTCACGGCTTTCTCTATAACCGCGGAGAGAAGATGTCGAAGTCGGTCGGCAATGTGGTCGATCCGTTCGTGCTGGTGAGGGACTACGGCGTCGACCCGCTCCGCTATTTTCTATTGCGCGAGGTGCCGTTCGGTCAGGACGGCAATTATAGTCGCGACGGCATCGTGCAGCGGATCAATGCCGACCTTGCCAATGATCTCGGCAACCTCGCGCAACGATCGCTGTCGATGATCGCCAAGAATTGCGAAGGGCGTGTGCCTGAACCGGGAGATATGACCGAGGCCGACCGGACCATCCTGGCTACGGCCGATGGCGCGCTACAGCGCGTCACCGAAGCGATCGACGATTTCGTCATCCACCGCGCGCTGGAGATCATCTGGGCGCTTGTCGCCGACGCCAATCGCTATTTCGCCGGCGAGGAGCCTTGGGCGCACAAGAAGACCAACCCGAAGCGGATGGAGACCATTCTCCATGTCACCGCCGAGGTCACGCGCCAGATTGCGATTCTGGTGCAGCCGGTGATGCCGCAGAGTGCGGGCAGGCTGCTCGATCAGCTTGGCGTGGCGAAAGAGGACCGCGACTTCGCCGCGCTCGGCCCGAAGGGACGCCTCACCCCCGGGACTCAATTGCCGGCGCCACAAGCCGTGTTTCCGCGTCATGTCGAGGCAGAGGAAAATCCGGCGGCGTAGCCTTGATCGGTGCCGGCGCGTCCGACCCGTCCTGGCGGCATAGCTGCTGGATACGCTCCTCGTCGACGCCTTCGACCACAACGCCGCCAATCACGGTGCGGGGTACGGCAGTGTCGCCAAATTGCTTCCGCATGATGGCTTGGACTTGTGGGGTCGTTGCGTCGAGGGTGGTGTATCGGATGTGATTGCGCGCAAGGATGGCTCTGACCTGTTTGCAATAGGGGCACCACGACGCGTTGTACAGAATAACGCTCTTGGCGCAGCCAGCCTGGGCTGGAGCCGGAGCGAGTGAGAGGCATAGGGCCGCCACTGCCGCGGCAATGAGATGGTGGATGACGTAAATAGGTCTCGGCATTTGCTCTCCTCGCGGTATTGCTCCGTTCGCCTAATGCTGCACATAGTGCGCGGCGCCATTGTGATAATGGTCTAGCCGCTTGAAGAATATCAGTCTTTTGTCGCCCCTGATGCTGATCGACAGCCACTGCCATCTCGATTTTCCCGAGCTCAGCGCCGATCTCGACGCGGTGCTCGCGCGCGCGCAGGCGGCCGGCGTCGGGCTGATGGTGACCATTTCGACGAGGGTGGATCGCTTCAAGGACTTGAAAGCCATCGTCGAGGCGCATGACAATGTATTCTGCTCGATCGGCACGCATCCTCACGAGGCGGCCGGAGAGCCCGATATCATGGTCGAGGAACTGGTCGAGATCGCGCGTCACCCCAAGGTGGTGGCGATCGGCGAGGCGGGGCTCGACTATCACTATGAGCATAGCCCGCGCGACATGCAGAAGAAGTGCTTCTGCACGCATATCGCCGCGGCGCGCGAGACGGGACTGCCGCTGGTCATCCATGCCCGCGAGGCCGACGCCGATATCGCGCGCATGCTCGAGGAGGAGAGCGCCAAGGGCCCGTTTCCCTTCGTGCTGCATTGCTTCACCGGCGGAGCCGATCTCGCGCATCGCGGCCTTGCGCTTGGCGGCTACATTTCCTTCTCGGGCGTCATTACCTTCAAGAATGCGGAGGCGCTGCGCGATATCGCGCTTGCCGTGCCGTCGGATCGGCTGCTGGTCGAGACCGACGCGCCATACCTGGCGCCTGCGCCTTTGCGCGGCAAGATCAACGAACCGGGCTTCGTCGTGCATACGGCGTCGCGGCTCGCGGTGTTGCGGGGCGTGCGCGAGGCGGAGATGGAGCGCCTCACCACCGAAAATTTCTTCCGGCTATTCAAGAAGGTGCCGCGTCCGTCGATGAACGCGCCGCAGAGCGCCGCATGAGCTTGAAGGTCACCATTCTCGGCTGCGGCACGTCAGGCGGGGTGCCGCGGGTCGGCAATCATTGGGGCGCGTGCGATCCCGCGAACCCGAAGAATCGGCGGCAGCGCTGCTCGCTGCTGGTTGAACGCGCCGGCGCTGGCGGCAAAACCGCGATCCTGGTCGATACCTCGCCTGACCTCCGCCAGCAGCTACTCGCCGCGGGCACAGGTTGGGTGGACGGCGTGCTGTATACCCACGATCACGCGGACCATACGCATGGCATCGACGATCTGCGCCAAGTGGCGTTCAATGGACGGCGCCGCGTCGACGTCTATTACGATGAGGTTACGGGCAAGCAGCTCCGCTCTCGCTTCGCTTATTGCTTCGATGCGCCGGCCGGCAGCGACTACCCGCCGATCCTGAGAGGGCACGGGATTGTCGCCGGCGAGACGGTCAGGATCGGGGGCGCGGGCGGCGCGATCGAGGCGTTGCCATTTCGCCAAATCCACGGTTCCGGCGAGACGCTCGGCTTCCGCTTCGGCGGCATCGCCTATTCGCCGGACGTCAGCGATTTCCCGGAGGAGTCGCTGGAAGCGCTGCAAAACCTCGATGTGTGGATCATCGATGCGCTGAGACCTACGCCGCATCCGAGCCATTTCTCCGTGGAGCAGGCACTTGCTTGGATCGCGCGGGTCAAGCCCAAGCGCGCGGTGCTGACCCACATGCATGTCGATCTCGATTACGCGACGCTGGCGCGCGAGCTCCCGCAGGGCGTCGAGCCCGCTTTTGACGGCATGGTGCTGACCACCGAAGGCTGAGGTCAGGCCTCGACGATTTGCGCTGTCTCGGTGAAATCGGCCATGGCGAGGGCCACGAAGTGCTCGGCGATTTCTTCCGGCTTCGCCAGCGTCGCCTGGTCCTCGCCAGGATAGGCCTCGTGCCGCATGCGCGTCGCGGTGGCGGCAGGATCTATGAGGTTGACCTTGATCGGGCTGTCTGCGGTCTCATGCGCATAGGTCTTGGCCAAGCATTCGAGCGCGGCCTTGGAGACGGAGTAAGGCGCCCAGTAGGCGCGGCCCGAATTCGCCACCCCCGAGGAGGTGACGAAGATGACACGCCCCGCGTCGGAGCGGCGGAGCAGGGGATCGAGCGTGCGGATCAACCGCCAATTCGCGGTGACGTTTATGGCGAGGACGCGCTCCCAATGTTCCGACGCTATGTGCGTAAGCGGCGACAGGCGACCGAGAATAGCGGCATTACCAACCAGAATGTCGAGCCTACCGAACCGCTCATAAAGCGTAGGTCCCAGCGCATCGATGGATTTGCCGTCGCCGAGCTCAAGCGGAATGAGCGAGGCTTTGCCGCCGGCAGCCCTGATGGCGTCGTCGACCCGTTCCAAGGCCTTGCGGTTGCGCGCCAGCAGCAGAACATGCGCGCCTTCCTGCGCGAATTTCTCCGCGACGGCGCGACCGATGCCGCGCGAGGCGCCAGTAATGAGAGCGATGCGATCCTTGAGGCGTTGTGCCGTCAACCGACCTCGGCGAGGAAGGAGAGCTGCTTTTGCTGCGGCGGCCCTTCGCGATCTCTGAGGCGGGTCGGATATTCGCCGGTGAAGCAATGGTCGGTGAACTGCGGATGGGCGTGGTCGCGGCCTTCATAGCCCATCGCCTTGTAGATGCCGTCGACCGACAGGAAGGCGAGCGAGTCGGCGCCGATAAAGGCGCGCATCTCTTCCAGCGTGCGATGGGCGGCGAGCAGCTTGTCCTGGTCCGGCGTGTCGATGCCGTAGAAATCGGGGTGGGTGATGGGGGGACTCGAGACGCGCATATGCACTTCGCGCGCGCCGGCCTCGCGCATCATCTGCACGATCTTCACCGAGGTGGTGCCGCGCACCACGCTGTCGTCGATCAGCACGATGCGCTTGCCCTTGACCTGGAATTCGTTGGCACTGTGCTTGAGCTTGACGCCGAGTTGCCGGATGCGTTGCTCGGGCTCGATGAAGGTGCGGCCCGACATAGTGGTTGCGGATGATGCCGTATTCGAAGGGCAGCCCCAATTCCTGGGAATAGCCGATCGCCGCCGGCACGCCGGAGTCCGGGATTGGCACGATAATGTCGGCATCGGCCGGCGCTTCGCGCGCCAATTGCCTGCCCATCTCTTTGCGCACCTCGTAGACCGAGCGGCCGCCGACGATGGAGTCGGGACGGGCGAAATAGATGTATTCGAAGATGCAGAGTCGGGCCGGATATTTCGGCACGAAGCGGTGGCTTTCCAGCCCCTCACGGGTGATCACCACGACCTCGCCGTTCTCCACCTCACGCACGAATTCGGCGCCGATGATGTCCAGCGCGCACGTCTCCGAGGCGAGCACCCAGGACTCGCCGAGCTTGCCGAGGACGAGAGGCCTGATTCCGAACGGATCGCGCGCGCCGATCAGCTTCTTGTGGGTGAGCCCGACCAGGGCATAGGCGCCTTCGACCTGGAGCAGGGCTTCGATCAGCTGCTCGACGAAGCGCTGCTTCTCGCTGCGGGCGACGAGATGCAGGATCACCTCGGTGTCGGTGGTCGATTGGCAGATGGCGCCTTTTTTGATCAGGGAGTCGCGCAGCGTCAGCGCGTTGGTGAGATTGCCGTTATGGCCCAGCGCGAAGCCGCCCGAATCGAGATCGACGAACAGCGGTTGCACGTTGCGCAACACTGGATCGCCGCAAGTCGAATAGCGGACGTGGCCTACCGCCATGTCGCCTTTCAGCCGCTCGATCACCGGGCGCGAAGTGAAATGGTCGCCGACCAGGCCGACGCGGCGTTCGGTATGGAAGTGGTGCCCGTCGAAGCTGACGATGCCGGCCGCTTCCTGGCCGCGATGCTGGAGCGCATGCAGGCCGAGCGCAGTGAGCGCCGCGGCATCGGGATGATTGAAGATGCCGAAGACGCCGCACTCCTCGTGCAGCCGGTCCTCTTCGAGCCAGTCCAAGTCGGACCTCTCGGGGTGAACGTGCTCAGTCACGGGCTTCAGCCTCCTCCCAGTAGATAAGCGCGGTTAATAGCGCTTCAATGCCGCGACGCCACGCACTGCTTGAACGTTAACCTCAAGATTTTTGGCCCGGCTGAGCGCCTTCTGCGGGCGTTTCCGGTTGAGCTTCTGGCTGGGTGCCGCCCGGCTGCTCGCTTTCAGGCTTCGATCCGGGCAGATATTGCTCCGGGTTCATCGGCAAGAGCGATTCGATGGCGACCTGGGTCTGCTGGAGAATCGGGAAAAAGCGGGCGTTGCGGACCCATTCTGGTTGGTCGCGGGCCAGCGCCGTGAACAGGATAAAGACAATTGCCACCAGTAGAAAGCCGCGCGCCAGCCCGAAGACGAAGCCCAAGGTCCGATCCAGCGCCCCGACCTTGCTGTCGAGCACCTTGTCGGAAATGCGGAAGGTGATCAGGCTCACCACGATGAGGGTGATGATGAAGACGCCGGCGGCGAAGGCGATCTGAGAGACACTCGGGTTGTTAGTGTATTGGTCCAGCACGGCTGAATATTTCGGCGTGAGGTAGAGGGCGGCGACGGCGGCCACGGCCCAGGAGAAGATCGACAGAACCTCACGGGTGAATCCGCGCACCATGGCGAGGAAGCCCGAGATGAGCATGATGACGATCAAAATGACATCGAGCCAGGAGATGGGCATGGCGCGAGGCTCCTTCGGCGGGCGGCGCAGAGTATCACGATTCCCGGCGATGAAGCACGAATGGGCCGGTGGGCGCAATGATGGAGGGGCTTTGCGGCAGGATTGTCGCAGGTTTTTTTGCCGTCACTCCTGCGGGGTGGCGAACCATGCCACGAGTTCGTCCAATTGGGCGACCGGCAGGAGCCGCATATTCTTGATCTCGCGGTCGCCCTCGGTCGCTGCCTGGGGCAAGGCGGCGCGGGCAAAGCCGAGCTTGGCTGCTTCCTTAAGCCGCTGATCCATATGGCTCACGGCCCGGACCGCGCCGGTCAGGCTGACCTCGCCGAAATAGACGGTGTCCTCCGGCGCGGGCTTGCCGCTCATCGAAGAGACGAGCGCCGCTGCGGCGGCAAGGTCGGCGGCAGGCTCATTCAGCCGCAAGCCGCCCGCGACATTCAAATAGACGTCGTGAGCGCCGAGTCGCACTCCGCAGCGGGCTTCGAGCACGGCGATCAGCATGGCGAGCCGGTTGGGGTCCCAGCCGACGACGGCGCGGCGCGGCGTGCCAAGCATAGACGGCGCGACGAGCGCCTGGATCTCAACGAGGATCGGCCGGGTCCCTTCCATGCCGGCGAATACGGCGGTGCCGGGCGCGCCCCGGTCGCGGTCATTCAAGAACAGCGCTGAAGGGTTTTCGACTTCCTTCAGGCCGTCCTGGCGCATCTCGAACACGCCGATCTCGTCGGTTGCGCCAAATCAATTCTTCACCGCGCGGAGGATGCGGAACTGGTGTCCGCTCAAGCCCTCGAAATACAGCACGGTATCGACCATGTGCTCGATCACCTTGGGGCCTGCGATCTGCCCGTCCTTGGTGACGTGGCCGACCAGCACGAGCGTCGAGCCGCTGGTCTTGGCTTGGCTGATCAGCGCCGAGGCGCAGCCGCGGAGCTGTGAGATGGTGCCGGGGGCCGCGTCCACGCTCTCGGACCAGAGCGTCTGCACCGAATCGATGACGACAAGAGAGGGCGGCGCGGCGCTACCGAGCGTGGCGACGATATTGGCCACGTTGGTCTCGGTGCCCAGCGCAACGGGAGCTTCGGCAAGCCCAAGACGCGCGGCGCGCATGCGCACCTGGGCCGGCGCTTCCTCGCCGGAGAGATAGACGACGGGGAAGCCGATCTCGGCAAGTCTGGCCGCCGCTTGCAGCAGGAGCGTCGACTTGCCGATGCCGGGGTCGCCGCCGACTAGGACGGCCGAGCCCGGGACCAGCCCGCCGCCGAGCACCCTGTCGAACTCGGCAATGCCGGTGGGAAGCCGGGGCGCCTCGTGGCTCGCCGCGGCAAGCGTCTCCAGAACGGCCAGCCGGGCCTTACCACCTTTGATGGCGATAAGCGCAGGGGAGCCGGAAGGCGCCTGCTCCTCGATCATCGAATTCCACTCGCCGCAAGCGACGCATTTGCCCGACCAGCGGGGGCTCACCGCTCCGCAGGCTTGGCAGACGAAGGCGCGGGATGCTTTGGCCATGGGAGGAACTTAGCCGCCGATATAGCGCCGGAAGGCGCGCCGACCGAGATTGGTGAGCACCTCGTAGTCGATGGTGCCCGCATGATGCGCCAGGGTTTGCGCCGGCACGTTAGGTCCTATCAGTTCGACCCAGGCGCCGCGGCGGGAGATGTCCTCCGGTACGGAGGTCACGTCAACCGTGATCAAATCCATCGAAACGCGGCCAAGGATCGGCGCCGCGTGCGCGCCGAGATAGACGACGAACCCTTCTTGTCCCTCCTTGTGCGACAGCGCCCGGAAGAACCCGTCGGCGTAACCCACCGAGACGACGGCCACCCGCGACGCGCGCTTGAGCGTGTGGGTGGCGCCATAGCCGACCGTCTCGCCGGAGCCGACGTTGCGCACTTGCAGGATGCGGCCAGCGAGATGCACCACGGGCTGGAATGGATTGTCGCCCTCGCGTGTCGGCTTGCCGCCGTAGAGAGCGATGCCGGGCCGCACCAGGTCATAAGTATAGGCGCGGCCAAGCAGGATGCCGGCCGAGTTGGCAAGGCTCGCCAGCGCGGTTGGCAATTTTGCGCGCGCCTGGTCGAAGGATTTGCGTTGCCTTTCGCTCTTCGGATGCCGGGGCTCGTCGGCGCAGGCGAGATGGCTCATCACCAGCGAGAGCGTCATGGCTTGCCAAAGCTCGTGTGCCTGAGCAACGCGGTCGACCTCCTCGGCCGACAGGCCAAGCCGGTTCATGCCGCTGTCGATATGCACGGCACAAGCGAGCTTCTCGCCCCGCGCGGTACAGAAGGATGCCCACTCGGCGATCTCCTCGGCGCTGTTCAGCACGGGGCGAAGAGCGTAGGCGCGATAAATCTCGGCCGTACCCGGCATCAGCCCGGCAAAGACATAGATGGTGGGGTCGGGGAGCAGCGCTCGCAAGGCGCGGGCCTCGTCGAGCGTCGCCACGAAGAAGGTCTTGCAGCCCGCGCGCGCCAGCGCTGGCGCGGCGATTGCCATGCCGAGGCCGTAGGCATCGGCCTTGACTACAGCGGCGCATTCGGCAGGGGAGGCCAGATCGCGCAAGCGCCGGTAATTGGCGGTGAGCGCATCGAGATCGATGGTGAGGACTGCGGTGTCGCTCGCCCCGTCCTCGTGTTCGCTCGATGCGGGTACGGTCGAGCGCTTGAGGCTCACTCCCGCCGCGCCGGCAGGCGCTCCTCGGTGGCGAGATTGCTGAACCTGGTGAATTCCGGTGTGAATTGCAGCGTCACCGTGCCGGTCGGGCCGTGCCGCTGCTTGCCGATGATTACGTCGGCCTTCCCCGTCACCATCTCCATTCCAACTTGCCACTGCTTGTGCTCTTCGGTGTTCTCGCGGGGCTGGCTACGCTCCAGATAATATTCCTCGCGGAAGACGAACAACACCACATCGGCGTCTTGCTCGATCGAGCCGGATTCGCGCAAATCTGCGAGTTGCGGCCGTTTGTCCTCCCTTTGCTCGACCTGGCGGGAGAGCTGGGAGAGCGCGAGGACGGGAACGTGCAGCTCCTTGGCGAGTGCTTTCAGGCCCGTGGTGATTTCGGAGACCTCCTGCACGCGGCCCTCGGCGGCACGCTTGGAGGAGCCGGAGAGCAGTTGCAGATAGTCCACGACGATGAAGCCGAGGCCCCTCTGGCGCTTCAGTCGCCGCGCGCGCGCGGCAAGCTGGGCGACGGAGATGCCGCCGGTCTGGTCGATATACAGCGGCAGATGTTGCAGCTCTTGCGACACCTCGACGATGCGGTCGAACTCGTCGCCGTCGATGCGTCCACGTCGGATGCGCTCCGAGGGGATATAGGCCTGCTCGGAAATGATGCGGGTGGCGAGCTGCTCGGCCGACATTTCAAGCGAGAAGAAACCAACCACGGCGCCGTCAAGCGCGTTCTCGGCGTCGCCGCCTGGACGATAGGTCTTGGCCACGTGATAGGCGATGTTGGTGGCGAGGGCCGTCTTGCCCATGGCGGGCCGCCCGGCGATGATGATGAGATCGGAGGGCTGCAAACCGCCCATGCGGTGGTCGAGATCGGTGAAGCCCGTGGCAAGGCCGGACAAGCCGCCGTCGCGCCGATAGGCGTTGGCGGCCATGTCGATGGCGTCGGTCAGCGCCGAGGAGAACGGCTCGAAGCCCGTGCCGTATTTGCCGGTCTCGGCAAGCTCGTAAAGCTGCTGCTCGGCGCCTTCGATCTGGATGGAGGGTGGAGCGTCGATCGGCGAATCGAAAGCCGTGTTGACCATCTCCTCGCCGATCTGAATCAGTTGCCGGCGGATGGCGAGGTCGTAGACGGTGCGGCCGTAATCCTCGGCATTGATGATGGTGGTGGCGTTGGCCGCGAGTCGCCCGAGATATTGCGGGACGGGAAGTTCGCCCACCGGCGGATCGGCCTGGAAGAAGGTCTTCAGCGTGATCGGCGTGGCGCGCTTGCCGCTAAGGATCAGCTTCGAAGCGGCTTCATAGATGCGAGCGTGCAGCGCATCATAGAAATGGCCCGGCTTGAGGAAGGTCGAAACGCGGTCGATCGCCTCGTTGTTGACGAGGATCGCGCCGAGCAGGGCCTGCTCGGCCTCAAGATTGTGCGGCGCCTCGCGAAAGACCGGGGTTTCCGGCGCGAGCGGGCAAATCAAAGCGGTGCTCATAAGCAAACACTATCCGAAGCAGCGGGGAGGACCAGAGCCCCACTCTGTGGACAACTGGGAGATCGCGCGCTCGCCCACAGGGAGCGGAGCGCGCACCGCGTCGGCTAAGCGCCCGCCTCTTCGTCCTCGGCTTCTTCTTCGGCGATCTCGGCGGGTGCCCCTTCCTCGAACAGCGCCTGTGCCGCAACTCTTGCGGCTTCGGCATCCTCCTCGGCCTCGGTCATGGCGCGGCTCACATCCTCGCCGCGCGCTTGGCGTGCCGCCTCATCGGCAGAACGGGCCACATTGACAGTGATATGCGGCTGAACCTCGGCGTGTAGCGCGACACGAATGTCGTGGACGCCGAGCGTCTTGATCGGACGGTCGAGCATCACCTGGCGGCGCTCGATGGAAAAGCCGCCTTCGGTGACGGAAGCGGCAATGTCGCGGGTGGAAACCGAGCCGTAGAGCTGGCCGCTTTCGCCGGCTTGGCGGATAATTATGAAGCTCTTCCCGTCAAGCTTGGTCGCGACGGCTTGGGCCTCCGACTTGAGCTCGAGGTCGCGGGCCTCCAGTTGGGCCTTGTCGCGCTCGAAGCGCTTGCGATTGGCTTCGGTGGCGCGCAGCGCCTTGCCTTGGGGAAGCAGGAAGTTGCGGGCAAAGCCGTCCTTGACGTTGACCACATCGCCCATTTGTCCGAGGCGCCCGATGCGCTCGAGCAGAATGACTTGCATGTTCGACACTCCTATCCTTGTCACACAGTTCAATCGTTTTTCGGGGGTTGGCGTCCGGGGCCCGGACGCTGACGCAAATTGATGAGAGGCTCGGCGAGGCCGGCGATGGCGACGAGGATGGCCACCCAGCCCAACAGCAAGATGCCGATATAAATGGCCGCCAGCAGAAGAGGGCGAAGCGGGACGCCGCGGCTATAGACGTGAATTACCGCGAGCCCCTGGAGCACGTAGGCGAAGAGCAGCGCGCCGGCTAGCCCGGTCGCGAGCAAGCCCGGCAGTCCCGGCAAGAAAGACGCAGCAAGCGCGCCGGCGAACACGAGCAGAAGTGCGTTGGGAAGCTCGAGCGCATGCAGATTGGGCCAGGGCCTGAGCGCGCGGCCCGAGGCGTCGACGATCAGTCCCGCCATCCAGAGATTGAACAGCGTGATGGTGAGCCAGATGATGGCGAAGGCCGCGGGCAGCGCCCGGGCGATCATTGCCGAGAGATTGGCGATGTTCTCCTCGGTGAACAGCGTCCCGTCGGTATCAAGCTCCTTCAGCGCGCTGTGGTTGAGGATCTCGCGGATCGAGTCGCGATAGCTTTCCTGGTCGTAGCCGAGGATCAGCACCAGCAGACCGGCAAGCAGGCCGGCGATGAGCGCCGCCCAGCCGACAAGGCGGCCGGCGGGATACCATTCGAGCGCGCCGATGACTTGCCCCTGGGGCGTGGCGACGGGCCGCGAGAGCAGCGCGAGATGGACGAGAAGCAGCATCGGCGCGCCTATTGAGATGGCGAAGATGCCTGCCGTGGCCGGCCCGAGGGCCACGCCGACCACCAGCGTGCCGATCAAAGCCGAAACGAGCGCCGCCGTTCCGCCCCAGCCAAGTCCCGCGAGGCAGATCGGCAGGGGCGCGAGATAGAACAGCACACCGGCGAGCGCGGTCGCGGTGGCGGCAGAGGCAAACAAGGCCGCTGAAATGAGGCCCGAGCCCGCACCTATGATCAGAGGTATCGGCATTTGTCGCTGTCCCGCCTCCTTGAAAGCGGTTAGGGGAGGGAGTGCCCGCCCCAACTTTGCTAAAGCCAAAAGCTCACGCGATTAAGCCTGAAGCTCCTACTGGATCAGGTAAGGCAGCAGGCCGAGAAACCGTGCGCGCTTGATGGCTCGGGCAAGCTCACGCTGCTTCTTGGCTGAAACCGCGGTGATACGGCTCGGCACCATCTTGCCGCGCTCGGAGACGTAGCGCTGCAACAGCTTCACATCCTTGTAGTCGATCTTCGGCGCCTTATCGCCGGAGAAGGGACAGGTCTTGCGCCGGCGGTAGAAGGGGCGGCGCGCCTGGGTTTGCGTCATGCTCATCAGGAAACCTCCTCGCTGCCGCCAGCTTCGGCGTCAACCTCGACCGGCGCGCGCGTTTCGCGCGGCGTAAAATCGCGGTCGCGGTCGCGATATTCGCGCCTGCCACCACCACCACCACCACGTCCGAAGCCGCGGTCGCCACGATCGCGGTCGCCGCGGTCACGGTCGCCCCGTCCGCCTTCGCGCTCGTCGCGATCGGCACGGCGCATCATCGCCGATGGCCCCGCGTCATGCTCGTCGACCCTGATGGTGAGGAAACGGATCACGTCGGTGGAAAGGCGCATCTGGCGCTCAAGCTCGGCGACCGCCTGATGCGGCGCGTCGATGTTCACCAGCGTATAATGTGCCTTGCGGTTCTTCTTGATGCGATAGGTCAGGGACTTCAGCCCCCAATACTCGGTCTTGCCGATCGAGCCGCCGTGACCCTCGAGGATCTCGCGGAAGCTTTGCACCAAAGCTTCAACCTGCTGCGCGGAAATATCCTGCCGCGCCAGGAATACATGCTCGTAAAGAGACATGGATTGCCTTTCCTTCGTCCTTTGCTCCGGCGCGAAGCCTCGCATGGGCGCTTTGGAAGGAAAGGCCCAAGAGATGACCCAGAGAGCGGAGACACGGGAGGGCGGCGTTTTGCGCCTGCCGCTTTAACAGCGGTCCTCCGTTCAGCCTCCGACCGGAGCGGTTGCTAGTGGCGGACTTATAAGACTTCGCGCGAGCTTTGCAAGGCCCGGCGACGGCGCCCGCACCTATTGCGGGGCCGACTGAGACGTGCAGTCCGTCGGCTTGTTGTCCCTCAACGAGAAGGCCTTGCAATTGCTTTGCGAATTGACCTCGACCACGCCGACCTTGGCGACCGGCGCATCGGTATAGTCGACGGTGAAGCTGACCGGCGTGACGACTTGGATGGTCATGTCCTGCGGCGGACGGCCTTTGGCGTCGAAGGCGAAGATGAGGTCGTTGGGATCGCCAATGCGCGGGGTGAGCTGAAGCTCGCCGTAATTCGGCGTCGGCGCCGAGGCGTTAACCGTGATGGTGACCGATGGCGGGTTGGTGTCATTGATGACGGCGCTCACATCCTCGATGGAGACAAGTTGAACGAGCGCAGGGTCCGGCGGCAGTTTCGACTTCCAGGGCCAAGGCGAGGGATCGGCGGCCAGTAGGGGCAGACTTACCGTCATGACCGCCACGGATACCGTCACGGCGCCGGCCAGGGCTTTAGGGGTCACGCGCGTCTCCTTCACTCAAGACAAGACATGGAACAGGGTGCATATGGGAACCCCGTTCTAGCATGCGGGGTTGCGGACACGCGTTATCTTTCTGGTTGGTTTGATTGTCGCACCGACCGGGCGGGCTTCGGTCCGGTCGGAACAGCACTCAGCCCTCGCTTGACAGAAAAGATTGAAACGGTGTCTTTGGCCGAAACCTTCGTCCCCCATCCATCGAGATTCATCGGCGGCCCATGAGCATTGCTTTCATCTTTCCCGGGCAAGGAAGCCAGGCCGTCGGCATGGGGGCGGAGCTCGCCAAGGCCTATCCAGCGGCGCGCGCGGTGTTCGAGGAGGTCGATGCGGCCCTGTCGCAGAACTCTCTCGCGGCTGATGTGGGACGGCCCCGAGGCGGAATTGACGCTGACCGAGAATGCACAGCCGGCGCTGATGGCTGTGTCTCTCGCCGCCATGCGGGTGCTCGGCGACAAGGGTCTCAGACTTCCGGGCAAAGTCGCTTACGTCGCGGGACATTCGCTTGGGGAATATTCGGCCCTTGCCGCGGCGGGTGCCCTCGGCCTCGCCGACACGGCGCGACTCCTCAAGATAAGAGGCCGCGCCATGCAGGAGGCGGTGCCGGTCGGCCAAGGGGCGATGGCGGCGCTGCTCGGCGCCGATCTGGCGCAGGCGCAAGAGTTGGCCAAGGCCGCTGCCGATGGCGAAGTATGCCAAGCCGCCAACGATAATGCGCCGGGACAGGTGGTGATTTCCGGCGCCAAGACCGCGATCGACCGGGCCGTGACGCTGGCACCAAAATTCGGCGCCCGACGCGCGGTGCTGTTGCCGGTGAGCGCGCCGTTCCACTGCGCGCTGATGCAACCCGCGGCGGAGGCGATGCGCGAGGCGCTTGCCGGTGTGACGATCGCTCCGCCCTCTGTTCCGCTGATCGCCAATGTGCTGGCCACGCCGATCTCAGACCCCGAAGCCATTCGGGCGCGGCTCGTCGAGCAGGTGACCGGCATGGTGCGGTGGCGGGAGACGATGCTCTATCTGAAAGCGAACGGGGTCGGCGCCGTCTATGAGGTTGGCGCAGGGCGTGTGCTCACCGGCATCGCCCGCCGTTTCGAGGGAGTTGAGGCGCGCAGCGTGGGCACGCCCGACGAGCTCGAAGCCGCGACCGCTGCGCTTGCGGCCTGAAGGCGCTCAACAACAAGGAGAGGCTTCGATGTTCGACCTAACAGGAAAAGGAGCGCTGGTGACTGGCGCCACCGGCGGCATCGGCTGGGCGATCGCCAAGGCTCTGCACGGTCAGGGTGCCAGCGTGGCGATCTCAGGCACCAAGGCCGAGAAGCTCGACACGCTCGCCGCAGAGCTTGGCGCGCGCGTCTTCGCGCTACCGTGCGATCTGCGCGACCGGGCGGCGGTGATGAAGCTTGGCGAGGGGGCCGAGAAGGCGCTCGGCCAGGTGGATATTCTCGTCAATAACGCCGGCATCACCCACGACAATCTCTTTATGCGGATGAAGGACGAGGAGTGGGACGACGTCATCGCCGTCAATCTGACGTCGGTATTCGTACTCACCCGCACCATTCTCAGGAATATGATGCGCCGCCGGTCCGGGCGTATCGTCAATATTGCCTCGATCTCCGGCGTGCTGGGCAACCCCGGGCAACCGAACTATGCGGCGTCCAAGGCGGGCCTCGTCGGCATGACCAAGTCGCTGGCCCGCGAGGTGGCGAGCCGAGGCATCACCGCCAATTGCATCTCGCCGGGCTTCATCAAGACACCCATGACCGACGCCCTGACCCCGAAGCAAACCGAGGCGATCGCCGCCGCCATTCCCACCCAGACCTTCGGCAAACCCGAGGACATCGCGGCCACCGTGGTGTTCCTCGCCAGTAGCGAGGCGGGCTATATCACGGGTGAAACGGTGCATGTGAACGGCGGTATGGTGATGGTCTAAGCCATTGATAGACAGAGACTTGAAGCAATGGCTTGAGTAGATTGGGCAGCTAATTTTCCAAGGCTGGGGGCTGCTGGCAAAGTGGGGTAAAGTGTGCTACCCAAACGGCCGCTCGTTGGGGGCTTGACAAACGACAATCCCACCGCGATCAACCCGCTATAAAACTTACCGCTCGGGGGTGTGTTGGGCCAAGAGCCGGCAGCTCGGGAGGAATGTGCGAGGCTTGAGGTACTGACTAGAGCAAGGGACGGTGAGGCGGATATGAGCGATATCTCGGAGCGCGTAAAAAAGATCGTGGTGGAGCATCTCGGGGTCGAGGCCGATAAGGTCACCGAGAACGCCAGCTTCATCGACGACCTTGGAGCCGACAGCCTCGACACCGTCGAGCTAGTGATGGCCTTCGAGGAAGAGTTCGGTTGCGAGATTCCCGACGATGCCGCCGAGACCATTCTTACCGTCGGCGATGCGATAAAGTTCCTGGAGAAGAATACGGCCGCTTGACCGGCTTCGCACCGGGCAGACACGCCCGCCGGACCAAAGCCCGCAAACGGCTCGAATAAGGGTTCTCCCGCCAGGATCACCGCGAAGGCGCGATGCGACGTGTCGTCATCACAGGCTTGGGTCTCGTCTCGCCGCTTGGCTGCGGCTACGAGACGACGTGGGAGCGCCTGACCTCGGGGCAGAGCGCAACCCGCCGCATCGAGAGTTTCGATGTCGCCGATCTCTCCTGCCAGATCGCCTGCCAGGTTCCGCGTGGCGACGGCTCGAACGGCAGCTTCAATCCCAACGATTGGATGGAGCCGAAGGAGCAGCGCAAGGTCGATGAGTTCATCGTCTACGCCATGTCGGCTGCGACGCAGGCCCTGCAAGACGCGGGCTGGGAGCCGACCGCCTACGAGGACCAGATTCGCACCGGCGTTCTGATCGGCTCGGGCATCGGCGGTCTTCAGGGCATCGAGAAGACCTCGCTGCTGTTTGCCGAGAAGGGCCCGCGCCGCGTCAGCCCGTTCTTCATACCCGGGCGCCTGATCAATCTCGCCGCAGGCTATGTGTCGATCGAGCACGGGCTCAAAGGTCCGAACCATGCCGTGGTCACCGCCTGCTCGACCGGTGCGCATGCCATCGGCGATGCTTCGCGGCTTGTCGGGCTCGGCGATGCCGATGTGATGCTCGCGGGCGGGAGCGAGTCGCCGGTCTGCCGCTTGGCCATCGCGGGCTTCGCCGCCTGCCGCGCGCTCTCGACCAATTTCAACGACCAGCCCGAGCGCGCCTCGCGGCCTTATGACCGCGACCGCGACGGCTTCGTCATGGGCGAGGGGGCGGGCGTCGTGGTGTTGGAGGAACTCGAACACGCCAAGGCGCGTGGCGCGCACATCTATGCCGAGATCATCGGCTACGGGCTTTCGGGGGACGCATTCCACATTACCGCGCCTGCCGAGGACGGCGACGGCGCCTATCGTTGTATGGTGGCTGCCGTGAAGCGCGCCGGCATTGATCCCGCCGATATCGACTATATCAACGCGCACGGCACCTCGACGCCGATGGGCGACGAGATCGAGCTTTCGGCGGTCGAGCGGCTGTTCGGCAATGCCGCCGGCAAGGTTTCGATGTCCTCCACCAAATCGGCTATCGGCCATCTCTTGGGCGCCGCGGGCGCGGTCGAGGCGATTTTTTCCGCGCTGGCGATCCGCGACAATATCGCGCCGCCCACGCTCAATCTCGACAATCCTTCGGTGGCGACGGCGATCGATCTGGTGCCGCACCAGGCGAGGCGCCGCACCATCGATACGGTGCTGTCGAACTCGTTCGGATTTGGCGGCACCAATGCCTCGTTGATCTTGCGCCGCTACGCTGCGTAACGCCTTCTCTTGAGAACCTCCCTTTCGCCATATTTCGACTTCAAGTGCATGGAATCGTTGCGCGTGGGGCGTGTTGGCCATGTCTTTGACCAGGGACTTTCAAGCCACGGCGAACGATAACGACGACCGGATCCAGGCCGGCGCGGCTGCGCGGCAGCTCGCGGTGCTGCCGCGCAGCCCCACCGAGGCGCTTCAGCCGATGCGCCCGCCCGAGCCCCCGGACCACGATGAGCCAGAGCCCGATCCGCATCCCTTCCTACGGATGCTCGATGGGCTGGTGACCTTCGTCTTCCTGCTGGCGTGTCTGGGGGTCGGCTTCTTCTATTGGTTGAAGGTGCAATTCGATCAGCCCGGGCCCCTCGCAACCTCGACCGTATTCGTCGTTCCCAAAGGCGAAGGCGTCAGCGCCATCGCCGAGCGCCTCGAGCAAGACGGCGTGATCGACGACCGGCGCGTGTTCATGACCAGCATTCTGTATTTTATGTATCTGAAGGGGCAGGGGAGCCTGAAGGCCGGGGAATACGAGTTCCGCAAGAGTGCGAGCATGCGGCAGGTGCTGGATACGCTGGTCGAGGGCAAATCGCTAGAGCACAAGGTGACGCTTGCCGAAGGACTGACCAGCTATCAGGTCGTGCAGAAGCTCATTGCCCATCCGGAACTGCACGGCGAGATCACCGAAATTCCACCCGAAGGTAGCCTGCTGCCCGACACATATAAATTCGGCCGTGAAGACACGCGGCAGGACATCATTGACCGCATGCAGGCCGCGCATAAGAAATTTATCGCCAAGGTTTGGGAAACGCGTGATCCCGAGATCGTGGTGACGACGCCGGAAGAGGCGGTGATCCTCGCTTCGATCGTGGAGAAGGAGACGGGCCGGGCGGACGAGCGGCCCCTTATCGCCAGCGTGTTCGAGAATCGCTTGCGCAAGAATATGCGGCTGCAATCCGATCCCACCATCATCTATGGGCTTGTCGGCGGGAAGGGTGCGCTCGATCACCCCATCCAGCAGGACGAGCTCGATCGCGAGACCGGTTATAATACCTATAAGATCAACGGGTTGCCGCCGACGCCGATCGCCAATCCGGGACGCGCCGCGATCGAGGCCGTGCTGCGGCCCGCCAAGACCAAAGACCTCTATTTCGTTGCCGACGGCACGGGCGGCCACGTGTTCGCGGCCTCGCTCGAAGAGCACAATAAGAATGTCTTCAAGTGGCGGAAGGTCGAGCGCGAAATTCGCGCCAAGGAAGCGCAAGAGGCGGCCGAGAAAGCGGCCCAAGAGGCTGCCGCGGGCGGTGCGCTCGATACCGGCGTGACGGCCGTAGCTCCGGATCGGGCTGCAACGGTGTCGCCAGGGACTGGCGCACCCGTCGCCAAGACCGTTTCGGGGGCGCTCGCCGCCGATCCTTCGATCACCTCTGGCACGCTTGACCCGAACGCCCTGATGAATGCCCAGGACCCCTTCGCGGCCCCCCCCGAGGCCGATGGCGGCGAAGCGACTGGAAGCGGATGCGACCGGCGAGGCGCCTCCGAAACCGTTGCGTAATCCCAAGCGCTAGGCACGTTTGCAGCGGATCTTCACTAAGCTGCCAGCCTTGCCGTGCCGTAGATGCGCAACTCGGCTTATAAGCGGCATGACATTTAGACTAAACGCGGCAAGGCTTGCGACCGGATGACGCTGAAGAGCATGACTGGCTTTGCCCGCGCCGACGGCGTGCATGGCGACACGAGCTGGCACTGGGAAGCGCGCAGCGTGAACGGCCGCAATCTCGACCTTCGCTTGCGCTTGCCGTCTGGCTTCGAGGGTCTCGAGATCAGGGCGCGCGGCCTCGCGCAAGAAAAGCTGGCGCGCGGCAATTGCACCGTCAACCTGTGGGTCAAGCGCGAGAGCGGGCAGATGGAGATCAGGTTGAACGAGGCCGCGCTCGGCCAGGCGCGGGCCGTGGCGGCGCGGGCGCACGATCTGACAGGCCTGAAGCCGCCGCGTCTGGATACGCTGCTTGGCATGCGCGGGGTGGTCGAGACGGTCGAAGGAGAGGAGACCGAGGAGGCGCAAGCGGCGCTCTATCACGCGCTGCTCGCGAGCTTGGCGTCCGCCCTCGATCAGCTGATCGCCGCGCGGGCCAGCGAGGGGGCGCGACTGCAAACCGTGATCGAAAAACAGCTCGCCGTGATAGCAACGCTGGTCGAGCGCGCTTCTGGGGCCGCGGCGCGGCAGCCAGAGGCGCTTGCGTCGCGGCTCCGCGACCAGATCGGCCGCCTCACCGAGGCGGGGGCCGGCCTCGACCCGGAGCGCCTGCACCAAGAAGCATTGCTGCTCGCGACCAAGGCCGATATCCAAGAGGAGCTCGACCGCTTGCGCGCGCATGTCGCGGCGGCGAGCGAGCTGATCGGCAGCGATCAGCCGGTGGGCCGCAAGCTCGACTTCCTGTCGCAAGAATTCAATCGCGAGGCGAACACCATCTGCTCCAAGGCCTCCGACATCGAGATCAGCCGCATCGGCATCGAGCTCAAGACGGTGATCGATCAACTGCGCGAGCAGGTCCAGAACATCGAGTGAGGGAATTGGAAACGGGCGTCGCCAGAAGAGGTCTCATGCTCGTGCTGTCGTCGCCGTCCGGCGCGGGCAAGACCACGATCGCTCGCCGGCTGCGGGACGAAGACAAAAGCATCGCAATGTCGATCTCGCACACCACGCGGCAACCGCGCAACGGCGAGAAGGATGGCAAGGACTACCACTTCGTCGACCGCGAGACTTTCACGCGCATGCGCGACCAGGGCGAGTTCCTGGAATGGGCGGTGGTGTTCGACAATTACTACGGCACAACGCGGAAGCCCATCGAGGATGCGCTTGCCATGGGCCGGGATGTTTTGTTCGATGTCGATTGGCAGGGCGCCGCCGCGTTGCGCGATCAGGCGAAGGACGACGTCGTTACCGTGTTTGTTCTGCCGCCCAGCGCGGCCGACCTCGAGCAGAGACTCAATGAGCGCGCCCAGGACCCGCCGGAGACCGTGCGAAGGCGAATGCTCGGGGCCAGCAACGAGATCCAGCATTGGGATGAATATGATTATGTCGTGATCAATCACGACGTCGACTGCTCGGTCGAGGCGGTGCGCGCGATCCTTGCCGCGGAACGATTGCGCCGCACGCGGCTTACCGGCCTCAAGCAATTCGTGAAGAAATTGCAGACCGAGCTTTAGCGGCTTTGTTCGGCAAGCGCGTTGGCGATGCGGCAAAATTCGCCGACCGCCAGTTCTTCGGCGCGCGCTTTAGGGTCGATGCCGAGTCGCTCGAGCAGGGCCTCGCTGTCCGGCGCGATCTGACGCAACGACGAGCGCAGCATCTTCCGCCTCTGGCCGAAGGCCGCGGCGGTGACTTTCTCCAGCGTGGATACGTCGCAAGGGGTGGGAGCCTCGCGTGGCACAAGCTCGACCAGCGCCGAATCGACCTTCGGCCTTGGTGTGAAGGCGGCGGCCGGGAGCGTCAGAAGAATGCGGGGCGTCGTGCGCCATTGCGAGAGCACGGCAAGCCGCCCGTACGCCTTGCTGCCCGGCGTGGCCACGATGCGATCGGCGAATTCGCGCTGGAACATCAGAACCAGCCGATCGAACCAAGGCGGCCAGGGTTCGGTCTTCAGCCAGGCGATGAGGAGAGGGGTGGCGACGCTATAAGGCAGGTTGGCAACGATGCGAGCGGGCGAGCGAAGCGCCAGCGCCGCGTAATCCACCTCGCGGGCATCCGCGGCAACAATGTCAAGCTGGCCAGGATAGAGCGCAGCGATGTCGGCGAGCGGGCGAAGGCAACGTGGATCCTTCTCGATGGCGACGACGCGCGCCGCCCCTTCGATCAGCAGCGCGCGGGTAAGGCCGCCGGGACCTGGCCCCACCTCGACGACGGTCACGCCTGCGAGCGGACCGGCGGCGCGGGCGATGCGCCGAGTCAGATTGAAGTCGAGCAGGAAATTCTGACCGAGACTCTTCTTCGCCGCGAGACCGGCGGCGCGGATTACCTCGCGCAGCGGCGGCAACCCGTCGGGCGCACTCACGCCTTTCCCTCGGCCCGGTCGCTCATCGCGGCCGCCAAGCGCAGCGCCTCGATCAGGCTGCGGGGGCTCGCTTTGCCGGTGCCGGCAAGGCTGAAGGCGGTGCCGTGATCGGGCGAAGTTCGCACGAAAGGCAGCCCGAGCGTGACATTGACGCCTTCATCGAAAGCGAGCGTCTTCAACGGCACGAGCGCTTGGTCGTGATACATGCAGATGGCAACGTCGTAACGCGCCCGCGCGCTTGCGTGAAACATCGTGTCGGCCGGATGCGGACCGGTGACCTCTAGGCCTTTCGCCCGCGCTGCCGCGATTGCCGGCGCGATGATCTCGATCTCCTCCCGGCCGAGGCCGCCGTCCTCGCCAGCATGCGGGTTGAGGCCCGACACGGCCAGGCGAGGTCGCTTGATTCCGAAATAGCGGCCAAGGCCCGCAGCGGTGATCTCGATCGTCGTGAGGATGAGCTCGCTGGTCAGGAGGCGCGGTACCTGCTCGAGCGGAACATGGATGGTGACCGGCACGACTTTCAGCGGGGGTCCTACCAGCATCATCACCGGCTGCAACGGCTTTGCCTTGGTCGAGGCGAGGGCGGCGAGATACTCCGTATGCCCCGGAAATGCGAAGCCAGAGCCATAAAGCACGGCTTTGGCAATCGGATTGGTGACGACGGCGCGCGCGACGCCCTGCCGCGTCAGCTCCACGGCGCGCTCGATCAACTCTCTCACCGCAGGCATGGCGGCTTGGTTGGGATGGCCGGCCTCCACCTGGCGACCGACCCTCACTGGCAGCACGGGAAGGGCGTCGTGGAAGACGGCCGGCGCTTCGCTCGCGTCGCCGAGTTCGCCGATCGGCACGCCGAGGTCCAGCGCCCGGGCACGCGCGGCGACAACACCCGCATCGCCGAGTAGGACGAAAGGCGCAAGCCCCTCGCGCTTCCGTGCCGCCCAGGCAAGCAGCGTGATATCGGGCCCGATCCCGGCGGGATCGCCAAGGGTGAGGGCTAGAGGACGATCAGCGAGACCCATGGCGCTTCGGCTAGCACGAAACGGGCCTTAACGATATTCGATGAAAGCCTCCTGCTTCAGATCGCGCAGCAACCGCTCGGCCCGAATCTTCATTTCGTCATTCATCAATTTGCGCTGGGTCTCAGCGCGGGCCGTGTCGTCGCCCCTGAATGAGCGCTTGCCGCACACGGCGTAGAGCTCGATGGCGGCCGGCGAGACGGTGGGAGGCGTCATTTGTCCGATCTTGGCGCTGGTCACGAGAAGCCGCGCCGGCTGGGCGAGAGAGGAGGGCTTCTCGTCCGAGAGTGTCTTCACGCTGGCACCCTCAACGCCCTTGGCGAGATCGGCGCAATTGTCGAATTTGGCGCGCAGATTTTCCGCCGCCGCGAGTCTCGCGGCGATGGTTCCTTGGTCGGCGCCCGCCGGGATCTCGAATTTCACTTGCCTGAGCTGCAACGTGCTCTCAGCCGGGGCGGCAGCGGCGCCGGTTTCGCCCTCGGTACCGGCCGCCATCGCCGCGGTGATGTCGGCATCGCCAATCTGGACGTCGCGGCGGAACTTGTTCCGCACCGTCTCTTGCCAGACGAGCTGTGACCTGATGCGGTCCTTGAGGGTCTTGATGTTGACCCCAGCCTTGCCCAGCGCGGTGGCGAGGCCGTCGACATCGAGATTGTTCTTCTTCGCCATGTCGCCGAGGATTTTGTTCACGTCGTCGTCGTCCGGGGAGACGCCCTGTCGCCGGCCCTCCTGGATCTGGAGGCGTTCGTCGATCAGCATGTCGACCGCCTTCTGCTTCAGCTCTGGCGAGGGCTGCGACTGCTCGGTGATGGCAAGAAAGCGCGTGCGCTGATCGATGTCGTAGTCCGAAATAGGATCGTCATTGACCAGCACTTTGATCGACACCTCCTGCGCCGTTCCACGGTTGGCGCTGCCGACCAAGAAGAGGGCGAGCAGGAGAGCCGCGACAAGGGAAGCGCCGCGAGGCACTCGGATGCCGGCGACCGCCGTGATCGTCAGAGTGCGTCGCGGAGACCTCTCACGCATGGACAGTCGTCGCCCCTAATTGTTGCTATCGGAACCAGCTGCGCCGAACACGTTGGCGGCATCGGTGGCGACTTGGTAAGTGCCGAGATATTTCAGCGCGAAGTTTACCAGGAAGCGTTGATCAGGCGCGATGTCCTGATCGCGGATGAACGACCGTTGATAGGTGACGTCGAGCATGAAGCAGTCGTCCTGATAGCGCAGGCCCAAGCCATCGGTAATCGTCTGCGAGGTCTCGAGGTCATAGCGGAGATTGCCGAGCAGAGACCAGTCCTCGGTGAGTGCGAGGACACCGGCCGTGACGATTTCCTCGCGCGGGTCGCCTGCGGCCAGTCCGGGCTCGCCGGTGACGTCGGCATAGTTGACCCTGAGTTGCGCCGGCCCATAGCGCGCAGAGGTGCCGAGATCGGTGCGCCTGATGTTCCACGTATCCTGGTCGAAGCGCGACTGTGCCGAGAAGCCGAGATTGGACAGAGCCTGAATGTAGAGACCGCCGACATAGTCGGAGCGATCGGTGGCGAGACCGCTCGACCGGTAGAAGTCCGTGTTGTACTCGTTCTCGCCGGCCAGCTGATAGCTTTGGCCGAAAACGGCGCGGGCGTAGCTGCCGGACGGGAGTTGCGCGGTGTAGCGCACGCCCACATTGGCGCGCGTGCCGGTCTCGATGCGGTCGTAGCCGGAGAACTTGTCGATATCGAAGAGCAGCGTGTCGTCGAACACAAGGCTCAGCGCATCCTCGTTGGGGATGTCCTGCTGATTGCCCAGCGAGTTTGGCCTGACAATGATCTGGCCGATCGGCTCAAAGACATGCGTCATGCTGCCGGTGGTGGCCATCCAGGGATAGCGATATTCGATGCCCCCGAGCGCGTTGCCGCGTAAAATCGCGCCGTTGTCTGGCGTCTCGCTGACGAAATCCGGGCTGCCGTTCAGGCCCTGGTTGTTGACGCCGCCCACCCCATAGATGTCGCCGCGCAGCTGCGCGAAAGGCGTGAACACCTCGCCTACGCCGTCAATCATTTGCCGCCGCCAATTGCTTTCAACGATCAGTCGATTTAAGTCGACGCCATCCTTGTTGGAAAACACCATGGCATTGGAATTGAAGGAGAGTTCGCCGCCGATGATCGGGTTCTTGAGGATGTAGTCGTAGTCGATGATCGGGAAGACTGTCGCATCGGAGAAGGGCTCGTCGGTGAACAGCAGGCTCTGCGTGTTGTAGAACCGCGTGGCAAGGTAGTTCCGATCATGCAGGCCCTCGAGAAAGATCTGCGAGACGCGATCGGTCTTGAGGCGGCTGTCGAGATTGTAGTAGCGCCGGAAGGTGTCGTCCAACTCAGCGGTGATATCCCAGCCCCAGTCCCAGAATGGGTCCAGCGCGAATTTGCCGTTGGTCTTGACGCTGCCGCGGAAAGTGCCATCGACGAAGTTGGCGGATGAGGAGTCGTCCCATACGCCGGCAAGCTCCACGCTGTAGCCGCCGTTCGATAACCGCTGACGCCAATTGCCCAAAAGCAGTACTCCCGCCTGCTCCGTGTACATGGGCGCGAAGGTGAAATCGTAGTGATCGGAGAGGGCGAAATAGTAGGGGACCTGGACAGTGTTCCCGAGCTGATTGGAATGGCTGTAGCTCGGCATCAGGAAGCCGGACTTCCGCTTTACCGTCGGGTCGGCCATCTGGAACCAGGGAACGTAGATGAGCGGCACGCCCAGGAAGTCGAAGACGGCGTTCTTGAAGGTTATGACCGCCTGATCGCGTTTATGCGTGATCTTGCCGGAGCGAATCCGCCAGGTCGGGGGCTTGGTGGGATCTGTCTCGCAGACTTTGCAAGGCGTGAACCATGCGTTCTCGAACACCGTGACGTTGCCCGCCTCGCGTGAGGCAGAGGCCGCGACGATACGCGTGTCGTCCTTGGTGACGACCTTCAAGGCGTCGATAAAGCCGTCGCGAAAATCGTCGGTGAGGGTGATGTGATCGGAGGTGATCACCGCGCCATCGGGATCCTTGATGCTGACGTTGCCCTCGGCCTTGAGCGTGTTCGACCCGCGGTCGTAGACCACGCGATCGGCAAGCAGCGTGTAGTTGCCGTAGTAGATCTCGACGTTGCCCTTGGCGGTGATCCTGCTGTTGTCGTTGTCGTAGACCATCTCGTCGGCTTGCAGCAGCATCGGCTCCGCCGAATCGATCTTTGGAGGCTGAACGATCTGCTCGAGACTGGTCTGCGCTTGGCCGAAAGCCGGCTGCCAAGGGGTAAGGCAGGCAGCGAAAGCGGCCAAAACGCAGGCAAACAAGACCCCGCGCAGGCGCGCGAACTGCGTGGCCTTAGACGCAGCAAGGCCGGGCTGGGCCCGGCGCGTCCGGATCAGGTTTGCGCGCGCGCCCGCCATCATCCGTCCTCTTTGTACAAGAGCACGGTGAGCGCGAGCGACGCCGCGATGATCACCGGCACCCAGGCCGCTGCGACTGCGGAGGTCAGTCCGGCCATGGCGAAGTTGCGCGAGATCTCCGAACAGACGAAGAAAGTAAATCCCGCCGCGAGCCCGAACACGGCGTTGATCTGAACATTGCCGAAGCGGAATCCCCGCAGTGAGCAGGTGGCGGCGATCAGCACCATGGTGACGAGCAGGAAGGGCCGCGACAACAACAGCTGATACTGCACGCGATATTGCGTGGCGGGGAGGCCCGCCTTCTCCGCGATTTGGATGAAGTTCGGCAGATCCCAGAACGAGATCGAGAACACGGTGCCGAGGCTGTCGCGCACCTGCGTCGGGGTGAGATAGGTGCTGAGCAGGTAATTCTTGTAGAACGCGGCCTCCTGACCGGCCGCGCTCACCCAGGCATCCTCGAGCTCCCAGCGCCCATCCTTGAGGATGGCTTGTTTGGCCTCGATCCGCTCGGTCAGGCCGTGATCGTGATCGTATTGGAAGACCGTGACGCCCTTGAGCTCGAGCCCTTGGTTGAGAACTTCGAGCGCATGGATGACGGAGGGACCGTCGGTGCCGTCCTCGCGGAGCCACGCGCCTCCGGTGCCCTTGGTCTTCAGCAGGGACTCGCCGCGTCCGAAGGCGGCCGTGTAGAGCCGCTCGGCCTCGCCGCGAGCGGCTGCGGCAATGGGGTTGTAGACCAGCACGAATACGATTCCGAGCAGGAAGGCGACGATCATCGCCGGCAACGTGAACTGCCACACCGAGATTCCGGCGGCGCGCAGTACGACGAGTTCCGACGAGCGGCTCAGCATCAGGAAGATGCCGATGGTTCCGATCAGCACGGCGAAGGGAAGGATAAGCTCGGAGAAGGAGGGCAGGCGCAGCAGTGTCATCCAGGCGAGCAGGAGGCCTGAAATGTCGTCCGAATAGTTGCCCGCGCGCCGCAGCATCTCGATGAAATCGACGAAGAAGATCAGTACGCAGCACACCAGGAACATCGCCAGCATGGCGATGAGGAATCGCAGCGAGAAATAGCGCGCAAGCGTCCCCACTGCACTGATGCCTGGCATCTGCGCTCTCACGTCGCTTGCATCCCTCTATCGGCCCAAAATCTTATCTTTTTTGGCTGGAACTTGAGCTCGAAGCTCAATCTGGACCGCAACTCTGGGCTCATTCTAACGTGCGCGGCCCATGCCGCAATGACAATCGCCCCTAGCGGAATCCCATACACAAGCACGATAGCCCACGGGTTGATGGTCAGCAGATTGCCGGCCGTCAGCCCGGCAACCCTGAGGCCCAACGCGATGCCAAAAGCCGCCAGAATCTGCCCCCAGCGGCTCTCGCGGGTGGTGCGAGGGTGGGCCAGCAGGGCGATAGCGATAAAGGCGAAGGCGAGGGGGTAGAGGGGGGTGGCAAGGCGATCGTGTAGCTCACCGCGAATCTGGCCGTAAGCCCGCTGCGTCGCCTTGTCGTTCATGTCGGGGTTGAGCAGTCCGCCGAGATACATCTCGCGCGGCCGCACGTCCTTGCCGGTGGCGTCCTTCGGGGCAAACTCCGACAGATCGAGCATGTTCTGGTCGAACGCCACGATCTGCACAGTGTGGTCCTTGTCCTCGGCGTTGTAGCGATGGACGTATCCGTCGAACATCACGAGGTAGGATCCCTCGTCGTTGGTGATGATGCGGCCGCGCTCGGCGAGGTAGCTCATCACCTGTTTGTCGTCGCGCTCGTCATGCACGAGAAGGCCGAGCAGATCGCCGTCCAGGCTGCGATCGCGAATATGGAAGGTGAGGCCATTCTCGGGACTGGAAAAGCGCCCCGGCTCAAGCACTTGCGAGATGAGATCGGCACGCACCTGGGTGACGAAGTCGCGCAAGGCCCGCATGCTTGCCGGCGTGAGGAACAGATTGGTGAGAAGGATGCCGATGGACACGAGAGAGGCCAGCGCGAGCAGCGGTGCGCCGATGCGCCAGACGGTGGCGCCGGAGGCCGTCATCACGATCAACTCGCTGTCGCCGTTCATGCGGTCGAGTGTGTAGAGCGAGGCCATCAGCATCGCGTTCGGGGCGATCAGCGCCATCAAGCTTGGCAGGCTGAGCAGGGTCATCTCAAAGAACAGCACGATGCCCTGTCCGCGCGAGGTGATGAGGTTGAGCTCCTTCAACGCCGTCGCCAGCCAGACGACGATCGTCAACGTCAGCAGAATGACGATGAACGCGTTCGCCACCTGCCGAAACATGTATCGGCTGAAGAGCGTCATGGGCGCAGCTTAGATCCCCCGAATGGCCCCCTTGGCGACGCTACTTTGAGCTACGCCAACCCCCTGGTGCCAAAGACAATTCCCATCAGGCTAAGATGGCGGAATTTCGGCCTTTTTGGAATGGCTTGCTTTCCTAAAAGACTGGTTTTACCAAGTGCCACAGCGATTTCCCGCCGCTGTTGCAAGACTGCACCAGTAAGCCCTTCTGGGAGCGCCATTTTGTCGCCTCTCAGAGGATTGCCCGACGCCTCCAGGCGCAGGCAGCAATGGAGCCCCAGCGTGACCGATCAGACCGCCTTGTCATTTGCCAGTAACACCGCGCCTGCAGACGGCGTAGCCGTTGTTTTCGCGGAGGAGGGGCCAAGACTTTCCGCTGCGGCGCAAGATTTGGACAAGAAGTCGAAAGGTTTGCTGACCAAGGCCATCGGCATCACGGGATTCAAGGGCAAGAAGGAGCAGACGGTCGATCTGATCGCGCCGCAGGGCCTGAAATTCGCGAGGATCGTGGTGGTGGGGCTGGATAAGCCGGGCAGTTACGAGCCCGAGGACTGGGTCAGCCTCGGCGGAACGGTGAGGGGGCTCATCAGCGGCAAGGAGGCGCCAGCCGCGCACATCTACCTTGAAACGGCAGGTGGCGAGGTTGCTGCCGCCGATGTCGCGGGCTTCGCCCTAGGCACGCTGCTGCGCGGCTACAAGTTCAAGAAATACAAGAGCAAAGCGCGCAAGAAGGACGACGCGGCAGGCGATGCCAACGACAAGTCGCTGAAGAAAATCGTCATCCATTGCGGCGATCCGAAGGGAGCCGGGCAGGCCTTTGGCTGGGGCCGGGCGCTCGCCGACGGCGTCATGCTCGCGCGCGATCTCGTCAACGAGCCGGCCAACATCCTTGGGCCCGCCGAGTTCGCCGCCAAGGCGAAGGAACTGACAAAACTCGGCGTGCAGGTCGAGCTGCTCGGGCCGAAGGCGCTCGAGAAGCTTGGCATGAACTCATTGCTCGCCGTGGGACAGGGCAGCGAGAAACCGAGTCACGTGGCGGTGATGCAGTGGAAGGGCGCGGGCGTCAAAGGCGGCGAGCCGATCGCGATCGTGGGCAAGGGTGTGACCTTCGATGCCGGCGGCATCTCGCTCAAGCCAGCGGCCGGCATGGAAGACATGAAGGGCGACATGGCGGGAGCGGCCTGCGTCGTCGGGCTCATGCATGAGCTTGCCGCGCGCAAGGCAAAAGTAAACGTGGTCGGCGTCATCGGTCTCGTCGAGAACATGCCGAGCGGGACCGCGATGCGGCCGGGCGACGTCGTCACCTCGATGTCGGGACAGACCATCGAAGTTCTTAACACCGACGCCGAGGGGCGCATGGTTCTCGCCGACTGCCTCTGGTACGCGCAGGAGCGCTTCAAGCCGAAGGCGGTGATCAATCTCGCCACCCTGACCGGCGCGGTGATGGTCGCGCTCGGCAAGGAGCACGCCGGCCTCTTCAGCAACAACAACGAACTCTCCAATCAGCTGATCGCCGCCGGCGACGCCACCGGCGAAAAATTGTGGCGCCTGCCGCTCGGACCGAAATACGACAAGATGATCAACTCGAAGGTCGCCGACATGAAGAACACGGGCGGCAAGTGGGGCGGCTCGATCTCGGCAGCGCAATTCCTGCAGCGCTTTATCAAGGAAGGAACGCCCTGGGCGCATCTCGACATCGCCGGCACCGCCATGTCGTCGGTCGATAGCGAGATCAATCGCAGTTGGGGATCAGGCTTCGGCGTGCGGTTGCTCGACCGGCTGATCGCCGACCAATATGAACGGCGTTGAGGCCCAGCGCGTGGCCAATCGGGCCTCCCATAAATTTTCCATAATATACCTTATGCGAATCCGGGATAAGGGGTCGAAAATGCTCGAATCCCGCTATCCCCTTGAGGCGACGAAGAAATCACCACGCTCAGTAGCTCTGGGCGCCGCCGCCCCTTCCGCGCCGTGCGATGGCTGACCAGGCGGCCAAGGTGGGCGGGACGCAGCTCTACACGCTCGGGTATCTCCTCTCCGTCATGGCGCGGCTGCGCGATAAGGACACGGGCTGCCCCTGGGACGTCGAGCAAACATTTTCGACCATCGCGCGATACACGATCGAGGAAGCCTACGAGGTCGCCGACGCTATCGCGTGTGACGACCTTGATGCGCTGAAGGATGAGCTTGGCGACCTCCTGCTTCAGGTCGTTTACCACGCGCAGATGGCGTCCGAACTGGACCGTTTTGAATTCGGCGATGTCGTCGATGCAATCACCCGCAAGATGATCCGCCGCCATCCGCATGTGTTCGGCGGACGCGAGCCGCGACGAGTTTGTTGCCGGAGGCATGTGGCAGCGGATCAAGGCCGAGGAGAAGGCAGAGCGAGGCGCGGGCGCAGCCTCCTCGCTGCTTGATGACGTGCCGCTTGCGCTGCCTGCTCTTAGCCGCGCTGTGAAGTTGCAGAAGCGCGCCGCCGAGGTGGGCTTCGACTGGCCGAGCCTAGGCCCCGTGTTCGCCAAGGCGGAGGAAGAGATCGCCGAGCTGAAAGCGGCCATCGCCGAGAGTGAGGGCGAGAAGAACCAGACGCAGCGTGTCGTCGAGGAGTTCGGCGATCTGCTGTTCGTCATGGCGAATATCGCTCGCCATCTCCGCATCGATCCCGAGACTGCGCTGCGCGGCGCGAACGGCAAGTTCATGCGGCGGTTTCGTAGTATCGAGGCTGCGTTGGCCAAGGAAGGCCGTAAGCCTGAAGACGCGACGCTGGAAGAGATGGATCAGCTCTGGGACGAGGCGAAAGCGGCCGAGAAAGAGCGCTGAGGCTATCCGGCGGCAAGCCTCAGCCGCGCGGGGCCGGCGAGGCGGGCCAGCCGCGCGCGCTTCTCGGGCGGAACGCGGATGCGCAAAGCGGTGACGCCCTCGCCCACGGGTCTCCGCTCGACCACTTCGCAATTTTCGTGGATCCAATTCGACAGCGAGCCTTCGTCGGGCCTGAGCGCAATCTCGATCGTCTCGCGCTTCAGATTGAGTCGCTTCTCGATCTCAGCGCGGAGCGCGTCGAGGCCCGAGCCAGTCGCCGCGGACACCAGTACGGCGCCGGCGCGACGCGCCTCGTTGCGCGCGCTCTGCAAAGATGCCGCATCGAGAAGATCGGCCTTGTTCCACACTTCGAGCAGCCGATCGGGCTCGCCTTCGGCGTCGACGCCAAGCTCGGCCAACACGGCGTTGACGTCGGCGCGCTGGCTTGAACTCGCTTCATCGGCGATGTCGCGCACATGGACGATCAAATCAGCTTGAAGCACCTCCTCGAGCGTGGCGCGGAACGCGGCGATCAGAGTCGTCGGCAGATCGGAGATGAAGCCCACGGTGTCGGAGAGCACCGCCTTCGAGCCTCCAGGCAACGGCAAAGCCCTGATGGTCGGATCGAGGGTAGCGAACAGAGTGTCCTCGGCGAGCACCTGCGGCGCCGGTTAGGGCGTTGAACAGGGTCGACTTGCCGGCATTGGTGTAGCCGACCAGCGCCACCGACGGATAGGGCACCCGCTCGCGCGATCTCCGATGCAAGGCGCGAGTTTGGCGAACATGCTCCAGCTCCTTGCGGATGACGTCGATGCGCTCGCCGAGAAGTCGCCGGTCGGTTTCGATCTGCGTCTCGCCAGGGCCGCCGAGAAAGCCGAAGCCGCCGCGCTGACGCTCAAGGTGAGTCCAAGAGCGGACCAGTCGGCTCTTCTGATAGACGAGATGGGCGAGTTCGACTTGCAGGCGCCCTTCCCGCGTCCGTGCGCGCTCGCCGAAAATTTCCAGGATCAGCCCGGTGCGGTCGAGAACCTTCAGGTTCCACGCCGTCTCGAGATTGCGCTGCTGCACCGGGGTGAGAGGATGATCGACAACGACCAGGCTCGCATCCTCGGCGCGCATCAGCCCCGCCAACTCTTCGACTTTTCCGCTACCGAACAGAGTCGCCGGCCGAGGATTCGGCACTGGCACGACCCCGCTCGCCTTGACGTCGAGATGGATCGCGGCGGCGAGGCCGACCGCTTCATCGAGCCGCGCTTGCGGCGATCGCTCGGAAGCGGCGCGGGACTTGGCGATGGAAGCGCCCTTCCCGCGTGTCTTGCCGAGTACCGGCGCCAGCACAACCGTCTTGACGCGTCCCTCTCGGCGCGCGGGCCGTTGCTCGCGCCCCGCCCGTTGTTTCTTGCGCCTCAGCTCTTTCGGGTCGGTGGGACGCAATTACTCAGCGGCACCTTCCGCGTCGGTGATGTCTGAGAGCTGGATGGGCTGACCCGGCATGATGGTGGAAATGGCGTGCTTGTAGACCAACTGCGAATGACCGTCCCGCCGGAGTAGGACGCAGAAATTGTCGAACCACGTTACAACGCCCTGAAGCTTCACGCCGTTCACCAGAAAGATGGTGAGCGGGGTCTTGTTCTTGCGAACATGATTGAGAAACGTGTCTTGAAGACTTTGCGCGCGCTCTGTTGCCATGGGCTTCCCCGTCCCTTTGGTCGACGCTTACGCTGTTGATGGAGCCGGGCTTTTACGTGCCCGGCTTTGGAAACGCCATTAGACGCGATTAAAAGGCCGTCCCGCAAGGGGCCTGATACGAAAGAGTTTCCTTAAGATGATCCCGAACGATTGCAGAACTACGATTCTCTCTAGCGCAGAGCCGGGCTTCGCTCATTGGAGTTGACGCCAAGCGCGCGCAGTTTCCGGTGCAGCGCCGAGCGCTCCATGCCCACAAACTCGGCCGTACGCGAGATATTGCCGCCGAAGCGGTTGACCTGGGCAAGAAGATATTCGCGCTCGAAAATCTCGCGGGCGTCGCGCAAGGGCAGCGACATCAGATGCTCACCCCCTGCCCCATTGGGCGATAGAGGGACCGGCGAAATGATCTCGTCGGGCAGCATGTCGGCGGTGATGATCGAATCAGGGTCGCCGCCGACGAGAATCATCAGCCGCTCGATATTGTTGCGCAGCTGGCGGACATTGCCCGGCCAGTCGTGCGACTGGAGCACCGCCATGGCGTCCTCGCCGATGCGCCGCGGCGGGAGCCCTGACGCCACCGAAATGGTCTGCACGAAATAGCGCACGAGCTCGGGAACGTCCTCGCGTCGCTCGGACAGCCCCGGCACCTTGATCGGCACCACGTTGAGGCGATGATAGAGATCCTCGCGCAAGCGTCCCGCCGACATCTCCTTCTGCAGATCGTGGCTGGTGGACGAGACCACGCGCACGTCAACATGCACCTTGGGGCCGCCGCCGCCGAGCCGCTGGAAGCGCTGCTCGACCAGCACGCGCAAGATCTTGGCTTGGGTCTCGAGCGGCATGTCGGCCATCTCGTCGATATACAGCGTGCCGTTATGCGCTTCCTCGAGCGCTCCCACCTTGCGGGCGCCCGAGCCCGCCCCGTCCTCGGTGCCGAACAGCTCGAGTTCCATCCGGTCGGGCACCATGGCGGCGGCGTTGAGCACCACGAACGGTCCTTCGGCCCGCGCCGACTTGGCGTGCATCACCCGCGCGGCGAGTTCCTTGCCGCAGCCCGACGGCCCGGTGATCAACACGCGGCTATTGGTTGGCGCCACCTTGTCGATAGCCTGACGCAGCTGATTGATGGCGGCGGAGCGGCCGATCATGTCGAACGAGTACGTGCTCCGCTCGCGCAGCTCGCGATTCTCGCGCTTCAACTTGGAGGCTTCGAGCGCGCGCGCGGTGAGCAGGACCAGGCGGTCGGCCTTGAACGGTTTCTCGATATAGTCGTAGGCGCCGCGCTTGATCGCGGCCACCGCCGTCTCGATATTGCCGTGACCGCTGATGATGATCACCGGCAGATCGGGATGCGCCTTCTTGATGCGGTCGAGCAGCTCGAGTCCGTCGAGCTTCGAGCCTTGCAGCCAGATATCGAGGATGACGAGCGAGGGCCTGCGCTCCTCGATGGCCTTGAGCGTGTCGTCGCTGTCCTTGGCTAGGCGCGTCGAATGACCTTCGTCCTCGAGGATGCCTGCGATCAGCTCTCTGATGTCGGTCTCGTCATCGACGACCAGGATGTCAGACGCCATGGGTCACTCCCTCTTCCTCCTCGGCGCGCTCCGATGGGCTCGAAGCCGAAGCCACACCCGGCTCCGCCGCCGCTTCCGCCGCAACCGCTTCCTCTTTGTCGCCAACCGGCAGATCGATGCGCACCGACGCCCCTTCGATCTTGCCGCTGCGCTTCGGCGCGTCGGCAAGCGTGAGCGTGCCACCGTGCTGTTCGGTGATCCGCTGCACGATGGCGAGCCCCAGCCCGGTGCCCTTGGCGCGGGTCGTCATGTAAGGCTCGACCAGCCGGTGCCGGTCCTCCTGCGGCAGGCCGCAGCCATTGTCGATGACGGTGATCTGCACGCGATCGCCCTTGCTGCGGACCTTGGCGACAATGCGTCCCTTGCCGGCGCGAGCCGCGTCGGCTTCCACAGCGGAATCAATGGCTTCGCTCGCATTCTTGACGAGATTAGTGACGGCCTGGGTGAGCAGCCGCCGGTCCGAAAGCGCCATCACGGGCCGGTCCGGCAGGTCGAGCTCGAAGGCGATCTCGGGCCGGCTCACCTGGAACAGGAACACGGCTTCACGCACGATCTCACGCACATCGTGCCGCTCCATCACCGGCTTCGGCATGCGGGCGAAAGCGGAGAACTCATCGACCATGCGGCCGATATCCGACACCTGGCGGATGATGGTGTCGGTGCATTGGTCGAACACCTCGCGGTCCTTGGTGATGGAGTCGCCGTATTTGCGGCGGATGCGTTCCGCTGAGAGCTGGATCGGCGTCAGCGGATTCTTGATCTCGTGCGCGATGCGCCGCGCCACGTCGGCCCAGGCGGTGCTGCGTTGCGCGCTGACCAGCTCGGTCATGTCGTCGAAGGTAACGACGAAGCCCTGCGCATCCGTGGTCGCGCCCTCGCTGGTCACGCGCACGGCGAAATTCCGCTCTGAGCCGTGACGCCTGAGCGTGATCTGGTCGGTGATGAGTCGCTTACCCTGTTTCTGTGCGCGCTTCAGCACCGCGCCGAACGCGGGAACCGTTTTCGCCAGGGGTTGGCCGGTGAGATTCTTGACCTCCAGTAGCGCCTCGGCGGAACGATTGACCAGCGTCACGATGCCCTCGGCATCGACGCCGACCACGCCCGCGGTGACGCCCGACAACACCGCCTCCATGAAACGGCGGCGCTCATCTAGTTTCGTGTTGGCGCCGACCAGCTCGTCGCGCTGAGTCCGCAGTTCCGAGGTCATGGTGTTGAAGGTCGAACCGAGCACGGCCAGGTCGCCGTCGGCGGGGTTGACGTCGATCTTCACGGCGAGATTGCCGCCGGAGATTTCTTGCGCGGCGCCCATTAGCTGGCGGATCGGCGCCACTAGGCGGTTGGCGAACCACATGCCGATCCAGATGGCGGACAGCAGCAGCGTCAGCGCAATCGCCACATACATCAGCCCGAACGCCACCTGCACGCCGGTGCGGCGCTGCTCGAGCAGCTGATACTCTTCGACGTTAGCGCGGGTGGCGCGCAGCTGCTGCAGCACGCGCGCGTTTACCGGCCGGACCACATAGAGATAGGTGTCGTCGAAATTCTGCAGGCTCTTGATGGCGCCGACCATGCTGGTCTGGCCGGGCGCGATGACGATCACCTGACCTTTCTTGGCAAGATCCATCGCTTCTTTGGGCGGGGCCTTGAAAGGGAAGTCGGGCACCGCCGCCGCGGTGGCGAGCATCTTGCCGTCCCCGTCGATGAGATAGGCGATGGGCAGCCCGCGCAGCGAGGCTTGGGCGGTGAGGAAATTGCCGAAGCCTTGCGGCTGCGACCTGACCAGCTCCACCGCCTCGTCGATATCTTTTGCCATGGCGACGGTGTCCGCGCGGATCACCTGGCCATGCTCTTGCAGATAGGCCGTCGCCACGTCGATCGAGTTTTGGATGATCGATTTGGTGCGAACCGAGAACCAGTGATCGAGGCCGCGATTGAGCGAGATGCTGGCAAAGAGCGCGAGCGCGATCGCCGGCACGACGGCAATGACGCTGAACAGGCTGACGATGCGGACATGCAACTGGGCGCCGGCGACCTGGCGTTGGCGAGCGCGCCACAGCCCCGTCACCTGCCAGGCGATGATGACGATCATCGCCAAGACGAGCATCGAATTGATGAGCAGCACGCCCACCACCACGCCATGCGTCGGCACAATCGGGGTGAGGCCGGTGAGGATCAGGTAGGTGGCGAGGCCCGAGCAAAGCGAGGCCACCACAATGGTCAGGCCGAGTTTAAACGGGATGCGGCTGCGGCTTCTAGCCGTGTCTGGCAGGGCGCTGGCTGACGGGGTCCCAGCGGCGGGGCGGGTGTTGCCGGATGCTTTGCTCATGGTTTCGCGCTGGCGCCCGAGCAAAATGCGCTCGGCTGCCGATTGCAAGGATTGGAACACACCACGCAACCGCATTCCCCTGCTCTCCCCAAGGACTTCCGTCCTTTGATATGGGAGCGTCCGCCTCGGTCTGATGCAATAAAATCACAATGTGGCGCTTTGGCGACAATCGCCGCATCAAAGCGATTGTGGCAACTCCACGTCGGCCAAAGACAAACGTGTGGATAATCAATTGGTTATGCGAGAAACGAAAATTCATCAGGTTCCAGGGGTCCTGATGACCTTGATGCCGAGGTCGCGAATTTTCTTCCGGAGAGTGTTGCGATTAAGCCCCAGAAGATCGGCCGCCCGGATCTGGTTGCCGCGTGTCGCCGCGAGTGCGGCCGTAATCAGCGGCGATTCCACCTTGCGCAGGATGCGGGTGTAGAGGCCGGCTGGCGGCAGGTCGTGTCCGAAGGTCAGGAAATAGTCGGACAAGAAGCGCTCCACCGACTCCGACAGATCGCCCGACGCCTCGGCCGCATCCGGGAATGGCGCCCTGGCCGCGCTCGCCAGCTCGTTCTCGACCATCTCCACGGTGACGATGTCTTGCGCGTAGATGGCCGAGAGCCGGCGCACTAAGTTCTCGAGCTCGCGGATATTGCCTGGCCAATGATAGCGCTTGAGCCGCTCGATGGCGGCCGGCTCGAAGCTCTTCGGCGGCAGGCCCTCCTTCTCGGCGATGCCGAGGAAGTGGCGTACGAGATCGGGTATGTCCTCGAGTTGCTCCCGTAACGGCGGCAGCCTCAGCGGCACGACGTTCAGCCGATAGAACAGGTCCTCGCGGAACAGGCCCTGATCGATCTGCTGCCCGAGGTCGCGATTGGTGGCGGCGATGATGCGAACATTGGTCCTGATCGGCGTGCGGCCACCGACCGTCGTGTACTCGCCCTCCTGCAACACGCGCAGCAACCGCGTTTGCGCTTCCATCGGCATGTCGCCGATCTCGTCGAGAAACAGCGTGCCGCCTTCGGCCTGCTCGAAACGGCCGATGTGACGATTTTGCGCGCCGGTGAAGGCGCCCTTTTCGTGGCCGAACAACTCCGACTCGATCAGCTCGCGCGGGATCGCCGCCATATTGATGGCGACGAACGGTCCGTTGCGGCGCTTGCCGTATTCGTGCAGAGCGCGCGCCACCAATTCCTTGCCGGTGCCCGACTCGCCGGTGATCATCACTGTGAGGTCGGTCTGGGTGAGGCGCGCAAGCACGCGGTAGATGTCCTGCATGGCCGGGCAGCGCCCGATCAGCGGCAATCCATCGTTGGCTTCGGCCGAGAACCGCTGCGCCTTCTTGCGCGGCTCGGCGAGCGCGCGGCCGACCACGGCGACGAGCTCGTTCAGATCGAACGGCTTTGGCAGATATTCGTAAGCGCCACGCTCCGTCGCGGTGATCGCCGTCATGAAGGTATTCTGCGCACTCATGACGATGATGGGCAGGTCGGGACGCAGCTTCTTCACGCGGGGAATGAGATCGAAGGCATTCTCATCGGGCATCAGCACGTCGGTGATGACGAGGTCACCGTCGCCCTGGCTGATCCAGCGCCAGAGCGTGGCCGCGTTGCCGGTCGCGCGCGGCGCGTAGCCGGCGCGGGCGAGGGCCTGGTTGAGAACGGTGCGGATCGCAGCGTCGTCGTCGGCGATGAGGATATTGCCTTTAGCCATGAGGATTAACCGTGCCCGCTTTGCGCTGCTTCGCTCTCGGCCATCGGCATCAGCGTGCGAAAGATGGTCTGCCGGGGTCGCGAGTTGCATTCGATGATGCCGCCGTGATCGCCCACGATCTTGGCGACGAGGGCCAAGCCCAGCCCTGTGCCTGACGGCTTGGTGGTGACGAAGGGGTCGAACAGGTGGGGCATGAGATCGGTTGGCACGCCCGAGCCGTTATCCTCCACAGCAATTTCGAGCGGCAGACTGACGCGCGCCTGGCTCCCTGGCACGGACAGGCGCACCCCGGGGCGGAAGGATGTGGTGAGCGTGATTTGCCCGTCAGCTCTCTCCTCGCCGATCGCTTCGGCTGCGTTCTTGATGAGGTTGAGATACACCTGGATCAGCTTGTCGCGGCTGCCCGGCACGGGCGGCAGCGATGGATCGTAATTTTCGACGAACTTGATCTGGCGGGCGAAGCCGGTGCGGGCAATCTGCTTCACGTGGTCGAGCACGTCATGGATGTTTACCGGCTCGAGCTGCAAAGGACGTTCGTCGCCGAAGATCTCCATGCGGTCGACCAGTTTGCAGATGCGGTCGGATTCGGCGCAGATCAGTTGGGTCAGAGTGCGGTCGCTATCGGTGCGCTCGCTTTCCAGCAACTGCGCAGCACCCCTGATACCGGAGAGCGGGTTCTTGATTTCGTGCGCAAGCACGGCAGCAAGGCCGGAGACGGAGCGCGCGGCGCCTCGATGCGTAAGCTGGCGCTCGATCATCTGCGCCATGCTGCGCTGCTGGAGCATGATCAGCACGCGTCCCGGCATTTCGGCGACCGGCCCGCCGTACAGATCGACGAGCTTCGGCGCCTCGAAGCGGAACGAGCCGAGATCGACGCCATATTCGTTGACCGTGGTGCCGTTTCGCTGCACCTGCTCGACGAGAGCGATGAGCGGGCTGCCGAAGGCCACCACGTCGGTGAGAGCGCGGCGACAAAGAACGCCGGCGCTCATCTGAAAGAAATCTTCCGCTGCGGTGTTGGCGTATTCGATGGTAAGCCCCTCGCCGATGATCAAGAGCGGATGAGGCAACGCGCCCAGCAGCGCCTCAGCCGGGATCGGCTGGGCTGGGACGACGCGTCGCAAATCGGGTTTTTTGGTCGAGCTGCTCAAGCGGTGTATCCTTTGCTCGTCGTTTGCCGCTTCGACCGAGGATGCACAATTTTTATGCAAGTAGGCCCCATGATCTTTAATTGGGCACCATACGAGGGTTTTTTCGCGGCGGCAATATCAGTTTTGCCGCACTGCAGCATTTTAATGAATCAGAGGGTTAAGCCGTCAGGGAGGAGCGTTTTGTGAGTATCGCGGCGTTGATCGTCGCTGCCGGTCGGGGTGCCCGGGCAGCAGGCGAAGCGGGCCCTCCCAAGCAATATTGCCCCATCGGCGGCGTGCCAATGCTTTCGCGCAGCATTGCCGCTTTCGCCGCTCACCCTGGCGTCGACGATATTCTGGTCGTCATCCATCCCGACGATGCGACGCTCTACGCAGCGGCGAGCGAGCCTTATGCCAAGCGATTGCGCCGAGCCGTGCGAGGCGGTGCGCGACGGCAGGACTCGGTCCGCGCGGGGCTCGAGGCGTTGGCGAGCGAAGCCCCCTCCTCCGTTCTGATCCACGACGCGGCAAGGCCGTTCGTCTCGGCGGAGCTGATCTCGCGCGTTATCGGCACCCTCAATCCGCATCAAGGGGCGCTGCCCGGCCTTCCGGTCATCGACACGTTGAAGTGGGTCGCACGTGGACAGGTGGTCGGCACGGCCGAGCGCGATCAGCTATGGCGCGCACAGACCCCGCAAGGTTTCAAATTCGATGCGATCCTCGCCGCGCATCGCGCCGCGGCAAAAGAGCCGTTGCGCGAGTTCACCGATGATGCCGGCGTCGCCGAATGGTTTGGCCTCGATGTGGCTTTGGTCGAAGGGGCCGAGGATAATCGCAAACTCACCACGCCTGAGGATATCAAACGCGCCGACGAGCTGCTCAAGCCGAGCGGTGTTGGCGGCAGCGCCACGATCCGCGTGGCGCAAGGCTATGACGTGCACGCCCTCGGCGCCGGCGATGCAGTCATCCTCTGCGGCGTCACGATTCCGCACCCGAAGAAGTTGATCGGTCATAGCGATGCCGATGTGGCCTTGCACGCGCTGACCGACGCGCTGCTCGGCACTATTGCCGAGGGCGATATTGGCGTGCATTTCCCGCCATCCGACGCACGCTGGCGTGGCGTCGCCTCGGAGGTGTTTCTCAAGCATGCCGCGTCCCTGGTGAGAGAGCGTGGCGGGGCGATCGTGCATGCCGACATCACGCTGCTGTGCGAAGCGCCGCGCATCGGGCCTTATCGCGATCTGATGCGCTCGCGTATCGCCGAGATGCTCGGCGTTCAGATGGCGCAGGTGAGCATCAAGGCCACCACCAATGAGGGTTTGGGATTTATCGGCCGAGGCGAAGGGATCGCGGCGATGGCGACGGCGACGGTGAGCCTGCCATGAGCGCGGCGATCGAGATCGACGCGCGCCTCCTCGCACAAGCCGCCGAGCTGCTCGAAGCCGCCCGCGCCCGCGGCGAGACGGTCACGGTCGCCGAGTCCTGTACCGGAGGGCTGGTCGCCGGCACGCTCACCGCCATTCCCGGCTCGTCGGACGTATTCGAACGCGGCTTCGTCACCTATTCCAACAGCGCCAAGAGTGAGATGCTCGGCGTTCCGTTCTGGCTGATCGAGCGGCACGGTGCTGTGAGCGAGGACGTGGCGCGGGCCATGGCCGGAGGCGCGCTGACCCATTCCCGCGCCAGCCTTGCCGTAGCCGTCACCGGCGTCGCCGGGCCTGACGGGGGTACTTTCGAGAAGCCGGTCGGGCTGGTGCATTTCGCCGCCGGCCGGCGCGACCAATCGATCGTCCACGAGCAGGTTCTGTTTGGCGATCTCGGGCGCGACGAGATCAGGCGCCGCAGCGTCGAGCAGGCGCTTACGCTGCTTCGTTCATTGTTGTGAGCTGAGCGCCACCACCGTGGGCCCGTAAACCGCATCGGCGCGGGCCTCGAAGGCGCTCGTATAGCGCTCGACCGCGCGCGCGAAGAGCCCGCCCACCAACCGTTCGAACAGGCGCGAGCGAAAGGCATAGGCGATATAAAACGCGACCTCGCTGGCGTTCGCGCCGGTCGGCTGGAAGCGCCAGCGATTTTCGAGGAACGTGAACGGCCCATCGAGATATTCGACCAGGATGGTGTGCGCGGTGCGGTCGAGATGCACGCAGGTGGTGAAGCTCTCGTGGATCATGCCGTAGCCCACCGTCATGGTGGCGACCAGCACGTCCCTGCCCTCGCGCTCCTCGCGACGCGTGACCTTCAAATCCTCGCAGAGCGGGAGAAATTTCGGGTAGTCCTCGACATTGGCAACGAGGGCAAACATCGCGTCGGCCGAATGGGCGACAGGATGGGTGGTCTCGTAAACATGCATGGTGGTTCGCGCCGATCTAGTGAGGTCAGGCGCCGAGCGATGCCTGGCGCGCGGCCTTGAGCCGGGCGAAGTCTTGCGCCGCGTGATAGGACGAGCGGGTGAGCGGGCTTGCAGCCACGAGCAGGAAACCTTTCTCCTCGGCGGCCCGCTTATACGCCCGAAACTCGTCAGGGGTAACAAAGCGGTCAATGGCCGCATGTTTGCGGGTTGGCTGGAGATATTGGCCGATGGTGAGGAAATCCACGGACGCCGCGCGCATGTCGTCCATCACCGCGAGCACCTCTTGGTCCGTCTCGCCCAGCCCAACCATGATGCCTGATTTGGTGAACAGACCGGGACCGAGTCCCTTGGCGCGCGCAAGCAGATCGAGTGAGTGACGATAATCCGCCCCCGGACGAATGCGCCGGTAGAGCGAGGGAACCGTCTCGACATTGTGGTTGAACACATCGGGCGGGTCGCCGAGCACGATGTCGAGCGCGCCGTCCTTACGCAGAAAATCTGGAGTCAAGATTTCGATGCTGGTCTCAGGCCGCGCGGCTCTGATGGCGCGAACGGTCGCGGCGAAATGCGCGGCGCCGCCGTCATCGAGATCGTCGCGATCGACCGAGGTCACGACCACATGGGTGAGGCCAAGCGCCGCGACGGCGTTCGCTACGCGTTGCGGCTCACCTGTATCGAGGGCGCCGGGCTTTCCCGTGCGCACATTGCAGAAGGCGCAAGCGCGCGTGCAGGTGTCGCCCATCAGCATGAAGGTGGCGTGGCGCTTGGCCCAGCACTCGCCGATATTCGGGCAGGCTGCCTCCTCGCACACGGTGGCAAGGCGATGCGCGCGCAGCACCTCGCGCGTCTGATCGAAGGCGTGCGCGCCCGGCGCCCTCACCCTGATCCATGCGGGCTTGGGCAGGACGGCCGTGTCGGGCAGCCGCGCCTTCTCAGGATGACGCGGCCGCGCCTTCAGCGCATCGGACTCGTCGAGCAGCGTTGCGATGGCGGCAGACTCCAAACTTAGGTTGTGGCGGGGCCCCTAATGCTCCGCCAAATCCACAATACGAGGACGGCGCCGATCGACGCCACGATCAAATTGCCAAGCCAACCGTGGAATTCGATCTTCAACACGTTGGCAAGCGTGCCGCCGACAAACGACCCCGCGATGCCGACCAAGAGATTGGTGAGCAGCCCATGATCGCTCGAGGTGACTTTCTCGGCGATATAGCCGGCGAGAATGCCGATAATCAGCATACCGAAAAAGCCGACCCCGGGCATGTTCAGAAGCGTTTGCGTTTATCCATCGAAACCTCCCGATCGCATCTCCAAGTCGCTCAACCATGTGCGCCTCTCGCGGCGGCATCTGCATATAAGTCTGCGTGGCGCAGTTACGACCGGTGCGGTCTACCGCATGCGCTGCCAGACGAAGATGCAGAGGATGGCACCCAGCGTGGCGATGATGATCTCGCCGATCAGGTTATATGCGCCAAGGCCGAGCAGGCCGGCGAGCAGGCCGCCGACCACGGCGCCGATAATGCCGATCAGCAGGTTCACCAGCATGTCCTGCTGCCGGCCCATGATGTAGGAAGCTAGAAAGCCGGCGATCAGGCCGACGACAAGAAAGATGATAAGGCTCATGAGATCCCTCCCCGGTTTGTCGGGCCCCTCCCCGTCCCGCGGCTAGATGTGTAGCGCGCGGCCGTAAGCGTCGAGCACCAATTCGCCCATCATCTCCGACAATGTCGGATGGGGGAAGATGGCGGCGATCAATTCCGCTTCGGTGGTTTCGAGCGTCTTGGCGATGACGAAACCCTGGATCAGCTCGGTCGCCTCGGCGCCAATCAGATGCGCGCCGAGCAGCGCGCCGGTCTTTGCGTCGAAAATCGTCTTCACCAACCCTTCGGTTTCGCCCAGCGCGATCGCCTTGCCGTTGGCGGAATAGGGGAAGCGGCCGACCTTCAGCTCGTGGCCCATAGCGCGGGCGGCCTCCTCGGTGAGGCCGACGCTCGCCACTTGTGGGGCGCTATAGGTGCAAGCGGGGATGGCAGTCTTGTCGAGCGGGTGCACGCCCTCGACGCCCGCGATCTTCTCGACGCATAGCAGCCCTTCATGGCTTGCCTTATGCGCGAGCCAGGGCGGACCCACCACGTCGCCGATGGCGTAGAGCCCGGGCACGCCGGTGCGGCACCATTCATCGACGACGATATGACCTTTCTCGATCTTGACGCCCAGGGCCTCAAGACCGAGCCCTTCGACATTGCCGGTGATGCCGATGGCGAGAATAACGCGCTCCGCGGCGATCTCCGCGCTGCCGCCGTCTTCTTTTCCGAGTGTTGCGGTGACGCTGTCGGGCCCCTTGGTCAGTCGCTCCACCCGCGTGCCGGTATGAATGACGATGCCTTGGCGCGTGAAGGCCTTGCGGGCGAGCTCGGAGATCTCGGCATCCTCGGCGGGAAGGATGCGCGGCAGCACCTCGACCACCGTCACTTCGGCGCCGAGGCTGCGATAGAAGCTCGCGAACTCGATGCCGATGGCGCCGGAGCCGACGATGAGCAGAGATTTGGGAAATCTCTCGGGAACCATCGCCTCCTTGTAGGTCCAGATCAGTTTCCCATCCGGCTCAAGCCCTGGCAGCGAGCGCGCACGGGCGCCGGTGGCGACGATGACGTGCTTGGCCTCGATATCTGGGAGCACTTCGCCGTCCATGCCGATCACGGCGAGGCGCCCCTGCCCCCTGAACCGAGCGGTTCCTTTGATCACCTCGATCTTGTTCTTGCGCATCAGATAGGCGACGCCATTGGAAAGGCGCTCAGCCACTTTGCGGCTGCGCTCGACCACGCGCGGAAGATCGAAGCGCACATTGTCGGCTGCGAGGCCGAACTCCGAAGCGCGCCGCATGCTGGTGTAGAGCTCGGAGGTGCGCAGCAGCGCCTTGGTCGGGATGCAGCCCCAATTGAGGCAGATGCCGCCGAGATGCTCGCGCTCGACGATCGCGCATCTTCAGCCCGAGTTGCGCCGCGCGGATGGCGGCAACATAGCCGCCGGGGCCTGCGCCGACGATTGCCAGATCGAAGTGGAGGCCATCGGGCTGAAACTCATTCGGTCGGAAACGGATGGGATCTCTCGCCGCGCTGGCTCGCACAGGCTGTCGGGTGGACCTGTGCCGCGCTGCGCGGAACCACGCGCCGCAAGATGAGATATTGCACCAGCACGGTCAAAGCCGGAGGCGCGAAGGTGACGAGGAAGGTTCTGAGCTGGCGGTCCGGCTCGAAGCCGACATAAAGCGCGTGCTCGATCTGGCTGATGAGGAAGAAGGCGACGGGCGGCGCGAGCAGCACCACCGCGGCGCCGGCAAGCGCGATCCGGCTGCGGGAGATGAAGAGGATGAGACCGAAAATGAGCGGCCCGAGGATCGCCCAGATGACCACGCCATAGCCGCCAATCGCCTGGTCGATATTGCAGGCGAGGCCTTCCCCGTGGCAGGGAACGCGCTCGATCAGCCAGGTGAAGGCGAAGCCGACGAGGAAGGACAAGGCGCCCGCCGCCAGCAGCGCCAGCGCGAGCCGGCCGTCAGGCTTCTGCATGTCCCGTCCCTTTAGCGCTGCTCCCGGGGGCAACTTTAACACACGAAAGCTCAAGCTGTTGGCTGGGACCACCTACACCAGCATGGTCACGGGGTCTTCGATATAGGCCTTGAAGGCGGCGAGCAGCTCGGCGCCGAGCGCGCCGTCGATGACGCGGTGATCGACCGAAAGGGTGACGCTCATCACGGTGGCGATCTTCAGCGCATCGTCCTTGACCACCGGGCGCTTTTCGGCGCGGCCAACCGCCATGATCGAGGCCTGCGGTGGGTTGATCACCGCATCGAAGCGGTCGATGCCGAACATGCCGAGATTGGAGATGGTGGTCGAGCCTCCCTGATATTCGTGCGGCGCCAGCCGCTTGGAGCGCGCACGGGCGGCGAGATCGCGCATCTCGTTGGAGATTTCCGACAGGCTCTTGATCTCGGCGTCGCGGATCACCGGAGTATGCAGGCCGCCGCCTTCGAGCGCGACGGCGACCGCGATGTCGGAGGCGCGATGGCGGAGGATGCCCTGTTCCGTCCAGGTGGCGTTGGCGGCCGGCACGGTTTGCAGCGCCATGGCCAGCGCCTTGATGATGAAATCGTTGAGCGAGAGCTTGAACGCGCGCGGGCCCTCCTGCGGGGCGAGCGCGTTGAGCCGCGCGCGTGCCGCCATCAGCGCATCGAGCTGACAATCGATGGCGAGATAGAAATGCGGGATGGTCTGCTTGGAAAGCGTGAGCCGCTCGGCGATGAAGCGCCGCATCGTGTCGTGCGGCACGATTTCATATGAGCCCGGCTGGTAGAGTGCGAGCACCTGGCGGTCAGAAAGCCCGCGCGGCTCGTGGAACTCGGCGCGCGCGACCAGCTCTTGCGGACGCGGCCCCGGCGCCGTCGCGATCTCGCCTATCGCGGCCTCTTCGAATTCGGGAGCCGGTTCGACGGGCTGCACCTGCTTAGGCTTCGTTGCCGCGGTCTCGACATCTCGCCTGACGATGCGGCCATGGGGGCCGGAGCCGTTGAGTGCCGCAAGGTCGACGCCCGCCTCGCGCGCTAGACGCCGCGCCAACGGCGAGGCGAAAATGCGGGCCGCGTGACCGTTGCCGCCGTTCCGCCTGATCTGCTCGGCAATCTTGTGCATCACCTGCTCGGTGGCGAGCGGCGCCTGTCCCTTCGAGACGGGCGCAACAGCGCCCTCCTCAGGGTGAGGACGCTGAGCCTCGGGGTTAGGTCGCGGTGCCTCATCCTGAGGAGCGGCCGAAGGCCGCGTCCCCTCGTCCTCAACCGTGAGCAGGGCGATGGGGTGGTTTACCGGGACATGCTCGGTGCCGGCGGCGAGCAGCAGCTTGTCGATCACCCCGTCCTCGGGCGCCTCGACCTCCATGGTCGCCTTGTCGGTCTCGATCTCCGCCACCACGTCGCCGCTTCTGACCGCGTCTCCCTCCTTCACATGCCACGCGGCGAGCTTGCCCTCCTCCATGGTGGGCGAAAGCCGCGGCATGAGGATTTGCGTCGGCATGGCTCTAGACCTTGCCCTGGCGACGCGGCGAAGGCCTCTTCCCAATGCTGGCCGTCGAACAGACCGATCGGCTGACGCGTACCTGGCCGTCATCCAGGCAGCGCACATTCACGCTGAAGCCGTCAGGCTTGGAGCGCGGCACGTAGAAGCTCTTTATTCCGCATACGGAGCAAAACCGATGCTTCGCCGTGCCGGTATTGAAGGTGTAGGTGGTGAGCTTGTCTTGGCCTGGCAGCAGGCGGAAGCGTTCCTTGCCTCCACGGATAATGCAGATAGCCGCTCTTGGCGCAGATCGAGCAATTGCATTCCCGCGCTTCGATCTCGTCGGGCGCCAGCACCTCGAAGCGCACCGCGCCGCAATGGCAGCCCCCTGTTTTCCAGCTCATGGAGGTTTCGGCCATCGGCATCAGCTCCGGTAGCAGACCGATTTCACCGCATCGACGACATGCTCAACCGAAGGCAGCGCGAGCTTTTCGAGATTGGCGGCATAGGGCATCGGCACGTCGACGCCGGTGACGGCAAGCGGCGGCGCATCGAGATAATCGAAGGCTTCGGCCGTGACGCGCGCCGCGATCTCCGAGGCGATCGAGCAGACCGGCCAACCCTCCTCCACGGTGACGATGCGGTTGGTTTTGCGCACCGAGGCGAGCACGGTCTCGATGTCGAGCGGGCGTAGCGTGCGGAGATCGATCACTTCCGCCTCGATGCCCTGCTCGGCGAGATGCTTGGCGGCGTCGAGCGCGTAGGCCATGCCGCGCGAGAAGGAGACGATGGTGACGTCTTTTCCAGTGCGGGCGATGCGGGCCTTGCCGATGGGGATGACGAAGTCATCGAGCTTCGGCACCTCGAAGCTCTGGCCGTAGAGGATCTCGTTCTCGAGGAACACGACCGGGCCCGGATCGCGGATCGCCGCCTTGAGCAAGCCTTTGGCATCGGCGGCGGTGTAAGGCGCGATCACTTTCAACCCCGGCACATGCGCATACCAGGCGGCGTAATTCTGGCTGTGTTGCGCCGCGACGCGCGCGGCGGCGCCGTTCGGTCCTCTGAACACGATCGGGCAATGCATCTTGCCGCCGGACATATAGAGCGTCTTGGCGGCGGAATTGATGATGTGGTCGATCGCCTGCATGGCGAAGTTCCAGGTCATGAACTCGACGATGGGCTTGAGGCCGGCGAAGGCCGCGCCGACGCCTACCCCGGCAAAGCCATATTCGGTGATCGGCGTATCGACCACGCGGGTCGGTCCGAACTCATCGAGCAGGCCTTGGGTCACTTTGTAAGCACCTTGATATTCGGCGACCTCCTCGCCAATGACGAACACCGCCGGATCGGCCCGCATCTCCTCGGCCATGGCGTCGCGCAGCGCCTCGCGCACGGTCATGCGTACCATTTCGGTGCCGGGCGGGACTTCGGCGTCAGGCCGCGGCTCGGCCGGCGCGACTTGCGGACCCGCCGGCGCTTCCTCGACGTCAGGCAGGCTTTCGCCGAGTTCGCGCGATGCTACCGGGGCCTCATCCTTCGAGACGGGCGCTTGAGCGCCGCCCTCAGCGCGAGGAGCGAACGCTGTGCGAGGCGCTTGAACCTCGTTCTGAGGAGCGGCCGCAGGCCGCGTCTCGAAGGATGAGGCCCCCGCCACTCCCTCGCCATCCACCAACAGCAACGCGATCGGCCGGTTCACCGGCACATGCTCGGTGCCCTCGGCCACCAGGATCTTGCCGAGCTTGCCGTCTTCGGCGGCTTCCACCTCCATGGTCGCCTTGTCGGTCTCGATCTCGGCAATGACGTCGCCGGCGCGCACACTATCGCCCTCGCGCACCAGCCATTTGACGAGCTTCCCCTCCTCCATGGTGGGAGAGAGCGCCGGCATGAGAATTTCGGTTGGCATCAGTTTCGGGAGAAGGCTCAGCTCGCCGTTACGTCGGTGTAAAGCTCGGAAGGGTCTGGCTCGGGATCGTTTTGCGCGAACTCCGCCGCCTCGTTCACGCGGGCGCGGACCTCGCGGTCGATCTCCTTCAGCTCGGCCTCGCTGGCGCGTCCCTCTTTCAGGATGCGGTCGCGCAAAAGGTCGATGGGGTCGCGATGCTCGCGGATGTCCTGCACCTCCTCGCGCGTGCGGTATTTGGCCGGGTCCGACATCGAGTGGCCGCGATAGCGATAGGTGAGCATTTCGAGGATCTTCGGACCTTCCCCTCGCCGCGCGCCGGCCACGGCCCGGTCACCGGCCGCCTTCACCGCCGCGACATCCATGCCGTCGACCTGCTCGCCGGGAATGCCGAACACGGAACCGCGATGATAAAGCTCCTCGGCGCGCGCGCTGCCGCGCTCGACCGCCGTCCCCATGGCGTAGTGATTGTTCTCGATCACGTAGATCACGGGCAGCTTCCACAACGACGCCATGTTGAAGCTCTCATAGACCTGGCCCTGATTGGCGGCGCCCTCGCCGAAGAAGGTGAGGCAGACGCGATCGTTGCCGCGATATTTGTTGGCGAAGGCGAGACCGGTGCCGAGCGGCGCCGGTGCGCCGACGATGCCGTGTCCGCCGTAGAAATTCTTCTCCACCGAAAACATGTGCATCGAGCCGCCTTTGCCTTTGGCGTAGCCGTGGCGCCGTCCGGTCAGCTCGGCCATCACGCGCTTCGTCTCCATGCCGGCGGCGAGCATATGGCCGTGATCGCGATAGGCGGTGATGACCTGGTCGCCGTCGGAGATCGCCATCTGCATACCAGTGACCACCGCCTCCTGGCCGATATAGAGATGACAGAAGCCGCCGATATAGCCCATGCCGTAGAGTTGCCCCGCCTTCTCCTCGAATCTGCGGATGAGCAGCATCAGGCGATACGCGGCCAGTTCCTGCCCGGGGCTCAATGTCGGGCGTGCACCTGGGCCTCCGCCCGCGGTGTCGCCGAGCCAGAAATTGGCGGCTTGCGGCGAGAGGCTCGGGGTGGTCACAGCTCGGCTCCTTCGGATTCGCCTCCGAAGCTAGCACGAGCGGCAAAGCGCCTGAATGACTTTAGCGGTTGGGGTTGGCGGCCGGCGGCGGCACGGACTGGCGGCGCTTCATCATGATGAGGTCGTCCTGATGCGCGAGGTTCAGGATTGCGCGCGCCCGTTCGTCCAGCATGTCGGGGTCGAGGCTCTCTGGCCTGAGCAAGGCCACGTCCCGCTCGAGCCGGCCTTTGACCTCGCGCAGGCCCGCAAGCTCGCCCGCGAGCACATCCTTGCGGCGCTCGAGGTCGGCGCGCGCCTTCAAGCCATGGTCGCCGGTTTGCAGGTGATAGCCGAAATAACCGGCCGCACCGCAGGCAAGCAGCGGAAAGATGAAAGCCGTGAACCGCATGTTTCCCCCGAAGCCGACTAGAATCGCTTGCTGCGGGTTAAGCGGCGGTTACTTTTCCGTTTTCAGTACGGAGCGCCCGGCGTAGCGGGCCTTGCCGCCCAGCTGCTCCTCGATGCGGATCAGCTGGTTATATTTCGCCACGCGGTCCGAGCGAGCGAGCGAGCCGGTCTTGATCTGCCCGCAATTGGTGGCGACCGCGAGATCGGCGATGGTGGCGTCCTCCGTCTCGCCCGAGCGATGCGACATCACCGCCGCATAGCCGGCGCCTTGCGCCATGCGCACGGCGTCGAGCGTTTCGGTCAGCGTGCCGATCTGGTTGACCTTGACCAGGATGGCATTGGCGATGTGCTGGTCGATGCCCTGCTTCAGCCGCGCGACATTGGTGACGAACAAATCGTCGCCGACGAGCTGGACGCGGTCGCCCAGCGCTTCGGTCAAAATGCGCCATCCCTCCCAGTCGTCCTCGCTCATGCCGTCCTCGATGGAGAAGATCGGATAGGCGGAGACCAGCTCGGCGTAATAGGCGGTGATCTCAGCCGAGGTGAGGCTCCGCTTCTCGCCCTTGAGGAAATAGCGGCCCTCGGCGTAGAGCTCGGTCGCCGCCACGTCGAGCGCGAGATAGACGTCATTGCCCGGCGTGAAGCCGGCGGCCTCGATCGCGGCAACGACGAAATCGAGCGCTTGGCGCGTCGAGGCGAGATTTGGGCGCAAAGCCGCCCTCATCGCCGACATTGGTGTTGTGGCCGGCGCCCTTCAGCGCATGCTTCAGCGCATGGAACACTTCGGCACCCATGCGCACGGCTTCGGCGATGCTGGCGGCGCCCACCGGCACGATCATGAATTCCTGAAAGTCGATCGGATTGTCAGCATGCACGCCGCCATTGATGATGTTCATCATCGGCACCGGCAGCAGCGTCGCCTCGGCGCCGCCGATGTAGCGATAGAGCGGCTCGCCTCGTGCGTCGGCTTCAGCCTTTGCCGCGGCCATCGACACGCCAAGAATGGCGTTGGCGCCGAGCCGCTTCTTGTTCGGGGTGCCGTCGAGATCGCGCAAAAGCCGATCGAGCCCAGGCTGGTCGGCGGCGTCGAAGCCGGCAAGGCGCTCTGCGGATCTCGCCGTTCACGGCTGCGACCGCCTTCCTTACGCCCTTGCCGCCGTAGCGCGTCCCTCCATCTCTGAGCTCATGCGCCTCATGCGCTCCGGTCGAGGCGCCCGAGGGCACCGCGGCGCGGCCATGATGGCCGTCCTTCAGCACCACATCGACCTCGACCGTCGGGTTGCCGCGGCTGTCGAGAATTTCCCGGCCAATGATGGTGGCGATGGCGGTCATGCGAAGGGCCTTTCCAAATCGTGGGCCCTCTTAGCCTAGGCGGCCGAGAAGCGGAAGGCGTATATGTACGGCGATCATTGGTTGTGGTTGGACCCATGGAATGCCGGTCGTGAAGCGGGAAAGCGAGACAGGAGCGCTGGTGCTATTTTCCGGCGGGCAGGATTCGACCGTCTGCCTCGCGCATGCGCTCGCCGCTTACACCCGCGTCGAAACCATCGGCTTCGACTATGGCCAGCGGCACGGCGTGGAGCTTCAATGCCGTGCCCGCGTGCGCGCGGAGATTGCACGGCGCTTTCCTGGCTGGGCCTCGCGCCTCGGTCCCGACCATGTGATCGACATTGGCAGCTTCGGCGCCATCGGCGAGACGGCGCTGACCTCGGACGCCGAGATCGTGATGCTGGACTCAGGCCTGCCGTCGACCTTCGTGCCGGGGCGGAATCTCGTGTTCTTCCTCTATGCCGCGGCGCTCGGGTATCGGCGTGGGCTCACCAGATTGGTCGGCGGTATGTGCGAAACGGACTTCTCCGGCTATCCCGATTGCCGCGATGCGACGCTACGCGCGCTGGAGCAGACGATCAGGCTCGGCACCGAGATCGCGTTTTCGATCGAGACGCCCTTGATGTGGCGGACCAAGGCCGAGACCTGGATGCTGGCCGAAGAGCTCGGCGGCGATGCGCTGGTCGATCTCATCGTCGAGGAAACTCACACCTGCTATCGCGGTGAGCGTGGCAAGCGCCACGACTGGGGCTACGGCTGCGGCAGCTGCCCCGCCTGCGAGCTCCGCGCTCGCGGCTTCGCCGAATGGCAGTCGTCGAAGGCCAAAGCGCAAGCGGCTTCGCGCTGAAGCTCGACGCGCCAACTCCCGCAAGCTGTTCCCAAACGCTCCACAACAGGCCGTTCAGATCGCATTCATGTCGGTTGCGGGAAAGTCGCTCCAACAACCGAGTGAAACAGCGAACGAACTGGGCTCGGGGATGCGAACAATGGAGTACGACGATGAGTAAGCATAACCGGACTGCCCCGATCGTTATGGCCGCACTGCTCGGGATCGCCTTTGCGACGAGCGCGATGGCCGCACCGAAGGACTTCTGCCAGCTTTACGCCAAGGTGGCGGTCAACCAATCCAACAGCATGAACGCCTTGCATCTCGGCTGCTTTGGCTTCCGCTGGCACAATTGGTATGACGGGCATTATCAATGGTGCCGCTCGGCATCCAAGGAGTCGGCGCGGTCCGAAGCCCTTGTTCGTCAAAGGGCTCTGCTTGGCGGTCAATGCTAGACCAGACCTCAAGAGATGGATGGTGCATCGCCCGGCCGCAGCCGGGCGATCGCTCTTTAGAGGTGATTGTTTATTCCTCGGCAATGGCTACAAACTGCCGCAGCGACATATTCACGCTCGTTACTTTATGTGGGAGATCGGTCGTAAGGGAGGAAACTGTCTAATGAATCAAAGACCAAAACGTAACGCGATGAAGATTTTCGCGGGAGTATCAGCCTTCTTGGCATTGGGCCTTTTGGCCGTTGTCGGCAGTTCCTGGATGTCCCAGGCAGCCGAGGAATGTTGCAAGGCGGGGGACACGACACCGCCGGTTGATCTGGTAAAGCAGGTGCCTCCCGGTGGACTGCACAGTCCCTACCAAGATTACGCCAAGCTGGCGGCGGATGACCCGGATCTCGTTAAGAAGTTTCGGCTGCCGGGGTGCAACGAGTGCCATGGCGGCGGCGGCGGCGGCGGCATGTGCCCGGCCTTGACTCAGGGCGTCTGGTTCTGGGGCAACACCGATGACGTGCTGTTTAGGCTGGTGACGCTAGGCTCGGCGGAGTTGGAAAAATCGGGGTTCGTTCGCTACCAATACGGCAGCGTGCACGCGCCCATGCCGCCGATGGGTTTCTCCATCCATACCTCGGACGAGCTTTGGAAGATCATCGCCTTCATTCGCTCGATCAATCCTCCCGGAACGAATCCTCCCGAAAAAGTGATCCCCGGAAAAATGCGTGAGGGCGAAGCTCCGCATTAGTCGCGCGGAGCAACATCCGAACTCCTCGTGTTCTCGGGAGTGCCGGCCGAAGGGTGAAATGCCGATGACGCCAATCCAAAAGCGTTACGTCGTCCAGATCACGATCGGATCGTTGGCGATCGCGATCGGACTTGGCGTCGTGAGCCTGTGGGGCGTCAGCGGCATTCCCTGGAGGGCGCAGGCAGCCGAGGAGAAGTGTTGCAAGGCTGGGGATGAGACACCACCGCTTGAGTTGGTGAAGCAAGTGCCCAAGGGGGAGCTGCACAGCCCCTACCCTGACTACGCAAAGCTGGCGAAGGACGACCCGGATCTCGTTAAACAGTTCCGGCTCCCCGGCTGCAACGAATGTCACGGCGGCGGCGGTGGTGGCGGCATCTGCCCCGCCTTAACTCAGGGCGTCTGGTTCTGGGGCAATACCGACGATGTGTTGTTCAGGCTTGTAACGCTTGGCTCGGTGGATCTGGAAAAACAGGGCTACAAGCGCTTGAGCTACGGGACCGTGCACGCACCCATGCCGCCGATGGGTGCGACCATCAAGAACGCGGACCAGCTTTGGAAGATCATCGCCTTCATTCGGTCGATCAATCCTCCCGGCGCAAATCCTCCCGAGAAAGTGCTCCCTTGAGGATGTCTGCCGCCCGTTCTCGCACTAGCGGATAGGGGCTAGCCTGAGGTTTCAACGAACTCCGTCATCCCGGCGCAAGGGCGGCTGGCTCCGCGTGCGTTGCCCCTGGATCCCGGCTTTCGCCGGGATGACGAGAGTGGGTGAGTTATGCCCGCATAATCACCGCCTCCCAAAGCTCGCGTATCATGCACCCACCTCGTCCAGTTAAGGGCGTTTCTCGAGGCGTCGTGAGGCGGGACGAGGTGCGGCGCCCGCGGGCTTCGTCGCAACGAAGCACTCGGGCGGCATCGGGGCTCCCCCCGGGACCACTAGGAGTCCCTGCCAGGAGCTGGCTGAAGGCTCGGTCGGCGCATTCGCGCGCGACGGACCGGACTAAAGCGGGGCCCGTTGCCGCAAACGTCCGCAAATAGCACGCGCTACCGCTTTGCTGCATGAGCGCATGTGGCGCGCCGCGAGGCGCCTGCGTGCCGCAAGGCACGAGCCAAAAGGATTTTGCGCTTTGCGGCGCGCCATCCCCTTCACACTCCGGACGCGTGACGCGTCGCGGCAAGGAGAACGCGTGTCGGCTGCAACGACGTGGGCCTCATCCTTCGAGACGGCGCGTGCCTCCTCAGGATGAGGACGTAAGGTCACACGTGAGGCATCCGCTCCTCACCCTGAGGAGGGCCCAAGGCCCGTCTCGAAGGGCGAGGCCCGAGCGATACAGCGTTTCAGCGGCTCTTGCTCTCGATGAAACGAAGCGCCAAGTTCGGCGCATGTACGCGGTCAAAGAGATCTATTACACGCTGCAAGGCGAAGGCGCGCAGACCGGCCGACCGGCCGTATTCTGCCGCTTCGCCGGCTGCAATCTCTGGTCCGGCCGCGAGCAGGATCGCGCGGAAGCCAGCTGCAAGTTCTGCGACACCGATTTCGTCGGCACCGATGGCCTCGGCGGCGGCAAGTTCGCCACGCCGGAAAGCCTGGCCGGGGCTTGCCGTGAGTTGTGGCGCGGCAATTCAGGCACGCCGCCTTATGTCGTGCTGACCGGCGGGGAGCCGATGCTGCAAGTCGATGAGGCGTTGATCGAGGCGCTGCACCGAACGGGCTTCGAGGTGGCCATCGAGACCAACGGAACCCTCCCCGTGCCGCGCTCGATCGATTGGATCTGCGTGAGCCCCAAGGCCGGCGCGCCGCTGGTGCAGCTTTCGGGCGATGAGCTGAAGTTGGTCTACCCGCAGGCGGCGCTCGACCCGCGGGCGCTCGAGGCGCTCGACTTCGCGCATTTCCTGCTGCAGCCGATGGACGAGGGTGTCAGCTCGCCGGGCCACGTTCGCGCGGCCATTGATTATTGCCTTGCCCATCCCAGATGGCGGTTGAGTCTACAGACCCATAAGCTGTTAGGGCTGCCGTGATTGCGGCCCTGGTAGGGTCGGGCAAAATCCCCTAAACGACTGCCATGCGCATCTACAAAGAATTCAGTTTCGAGGCCGCCCATTTCCTGCCGTCGGCGCCGCCGGGACACCCGAATGCGCGGGTGCACGGACATTCCTTCCGCGTGCGCGTCACTCTTGACGGCGAGCCCGACGAGGCAACGGGCGTGGTGATGCATCTCGACGATGTCGAGGCGGCGGTCGCCGATGCGCGCGAGGCGCTGGACCATCACTTCTTGAACGAGGTCGAGGGGCTTTCCTTGCCGACGCTGGAGCGCATCTCGATCTGGCTTTGGGATCGCCTGCATAACCGGCTCCCCGGGCTTGCGGAGATCGAGGTGGCGCGCGATTCCTGCCATGAAGGCTGCGTCTATCGCGGGCCCCGCCCCCGGCTTGCGGCGGAGTAGAGCGATGGCGCGCAAGATCACCGGCCTCAGACAGCTCGGCGCCAAGTCTCCGCTCCCTCAGTCACCGGCAGAGGCCGAGCTTGAGCGCGTGCCGAACCCGCATCGCGACACCGCCTATGTCGCGCGCTTCACCTGTCCTGAGTTCACCTGCCTGTGCCCGGTCACCGGCCAGCCCGATTTTGCGCATTTGGTCGTCGATTACGCGCCCCGCGAATGGCTGGTGGAGTCGAAGTCGCTCAAGCTCTATCTCGCTAGCTACCGCAATGTCGGCGCCTTCCACGAAGACGCGACGATCGCCATCGGCAAGCGCATGGTCGAGCTTGTCGACCCGGCGTGGCTCCGGATCGGCGGCTATTGGTATCCGCGCGGCGGCATTCCCATCGATGTGTTTTGGCAGCATGGCACGCCGCCGCAGGGCGTGTGGATTCCCGAGCAAGGCGTTCAGCCTTATCGCGGCCGCGGCTGATCTAATCCCCGCGCGCAGCCATCATGCGATGATGGCTAATGACTCAGGCGCTTCGTCAATCGATCGATCTCGATCAACTCCTTGAGCAGAGGCTCGAGCGAGGCAAGCGGCAGCATGTTCGGACCGTCCGACGGCGCGCGGTCGGGGTCTTGATGGGTCTCGATGAAGATCCCGGCGACGCCGACCGCCACCGCCGCGCGGGCAAGCACCGGCACGAAGCGCCGCTCGCCGCCGCTTGCGGTCCCCTGCCCCCCCGGCTGTTGCACCGAATGAGTGGCGTCGAAGATCACCGGCGCGCCGGTCTCGGCGAGGATCGGCAAAGCACGCATGTCGGAGACGAGGGTGTTGTAGCCGAACGACACACCGCGCTCGGTGACGAGAATGTTCGGGTTGCCGGCGCCGAGCAGCTTCGCCACCACATTTTTCATGTCCCAGGGCGCGAGGAACTGCCCCTTCTTGACGTTGACCGCACGACCCGTGGCGGCGGCCGCAACCAGCAGGTCGGTCTGGCGGCAGAGAAAGGCTGGGATCTGAAGCAGGTCTACCGCTTCCGCGACGGCGGCACAGTGCTCAACCTCATGCACGTCGGTGGTGACCGGAAGGCCCGTGCGTTCTCTGATCTCGGCGAAGATGGGAAGCGCCTCTTCGAGGCCCGAGCCCGCGAGCGCTCCCGGCGCTGGTGCGGTTCGCCTTGTCGAACGAGCTTTTATAGACGAGGCCGATCTTGAGCCGCGCGGCGATCTCTTGCAGCGCTTGCGCCGTTTCCAGGGCATGCGCCCGGCTCTCCAGCACGCACGGCCCGGCGATCAGCGCCAGCGGCGCGTCTTGCGCGAAGCAAGCGGAGCCGATCTCAAGCCGTGGCTTGGGCCGCAGGGAGTGGTGCTGGTTCACGAGGCGGTTATAGCGCGCCCACGCGCCGTTTGGCGAACGCCTTGGCAGGGGTTCTCGCGTGCCACATTTCGTTCTCTTGCCGTGGGCTCAGGGTCAGCCATATTGGCCGCCTTACTTGGGGAGGACATCATGAAAAAGCCTATTGCGGAATTCATTGGCACGTTTGCGCTGGTGCTGATCGGTTGCGGCGCCGCGGTGATCGGCGGCATGGGAACCGGCGCGACCTCGATCGACATTCTTGGTATTGCCACGGCGTTCGGACTTGCCATCGTCGCCATGGCTTACGGCATCGGCCAGGTCTCGGGCTGCCATATCAATCCAGCGGTGAGCTTCGGCGTGCTGGTTGCGGGCCGCATGACCATGTCGGATTTCATCACCTATGTGATTGCACAGGTGCTCGGCGCCATCGCCGGCGCTGCGGTGCTTTATCTCATTCTCTCGGGAAAGGCCTCGGGTTGGACCGGATCGCTCGGTCAGAACGGCTGGGGCCCAGGCTATCTCGGCGAGTACAACACCACTGCGGCATTCGTCTATGAGGTGGCAGGAACCTTCCTGTTCCTCGTCTGCATTCTCGGTGTGACGCAGAAAGGCGCGCCAGTCGGACTTGCCGGTCTCGCCATCGGGTTGACTTTGGTCGCAATCCATCTGCTTGGCATCAACGTCACCGGCACCTCGGTCAATCCCGCCCGCTCGATCGGGCCGGCCATCGTCGGTGCCGCCACAAACCCGACGGCGCTGGCGCAAGTCTGGCTGTTTATCCTGGCGCCGCTGATCGGTGCCGGCATCGCGGGCCATCTGTTCAAGTCGGGTATCCTGGCGGGCGATGACGTGATCCCCGCGCGCGGCGGCGGGAAATCGGATGTCGCGCCGGCGGCCTCGGCGCCGCGCAAACGCGGTTAGGCAAGGATAAGAGCGGAGTCGCCTATACGAGGCGGCTCTGCTCCACCGCGGCCTCGATGAAGGAGGCGAACAGCGGGTGTGGCGCGAAGGGCCGCGATTTCAGCTCGGGGTGGAACTGCACGCCGATGAACCACGGGTGATCGGGGATCTCGACGATCTCGGGCAGCAGACCGTCGGGTGAGAGCCCGGAGAAGCGCAGGCCCGCGGCTTCGAGCTTGTTGCGATAGCGCATGTTCACTTCGTAGCGGTGGCGGTGGCGTTCGGAGATGCGGGTCGTGCCGTAAATCTCGGCGACCTTGCTGCCCTTGGCGAGTACCGCCTCATAGGCGCCGAGCCGCATCGAGCCGCCGAGATTGCCATTAACCTGGCGGAGTTGCAGCTCGTTGCCTTTCATCCATTCGGTCATCAGGCCGATCACGGGCTCCTCGGTCGGGCCGAACTCCGTCGAGCTTGCCCCTTCGATCCCGGCTTCACGTGCGGCGTCGATCACCGCCATCTGCATGCCGAAGCAGATGCCGAAATACGGTACGCCCCGCTTGCGGGCATAGCCGGCGGCCCTGATCTTGCCCTCGGAACCGCGCTCGCCGAACCCACCGGGGACGAGAATGCCGTGCACGTCCTCGAGATAGGCCGAGGCGGCCTCGCTCTCGAAGGTCTGCGATTCGATCCAATGCAGATTGACCTTCACCTTGTTGGCGATGCCACCATGCACCAGCGCTTCGTTGAGCGATTTATAGGCGTCCCTGAGGCCGGTATATTTACCGACCACCGCGACCGTCACCTCGCCGTCGGGATTGGCGATGGTCCGCGAGATCTGCCGCCAGCGTTCGAGATCCGGCTCGGGCGCGTGGGTGATGCCGAAAGCGGCCAGCACTTCCCGGTCCAGCCCCTCTTCGTGATAGGCGACGGGCACGTCATAAATGCTCTGGACGTCGAGCGCCTGGATCACGGCTTCGGGCCGCACATTGCAGAACAGCGCGATCTTGCGCCGCTCGTCCTTGGGTAGCGGCCGGTCGGTGCGGCAGAGCAACACATCGGGCTGGATGCCGATCGATCTCAGCTCCTTCACCGAGTGCTGCGTGGGTTTGGTCTTGAGCTCGCCGGCGCTCGGGATATAGGGCACGAGCGTCAGATGGATGAAGGCGGTCGAGCCGCGCGGCAGCTCGTTACCGAGCTGGCGGATCGCCTCGAAGAACGGCAAACCCTCGATGTCGCCCACCGTACCCCCGATCTCGCACAGGACGAAATCGACACCCTCGTTGCCGGCGGTGATGAACGCCTTGATTGCGTCGGTGACGTGCGGGATCACCTGAACCGTCGCGCCGAGATAGTCTCCGCGCCGCTCCTTGCCGATGATCTCCTGATAAATGCGCCCGGTGGTGATGTTGTCGGCCTGGCTCGCCGGGCGTCCAGTGAAGCGCTCGTAATGACCGAGGTCGAGGTCGGTCTCCGCGCCGTCGTCGGTGACGAACACCTCGCCGTGCTGATAGGGGCTCATGGTCCCCGGATCGACATTGAGATAGGGGTCGAGCTTGCGTAACCGCACGCTAAACCCACGCGCCTGAAGCAGCGCGCCGAGCGCCGCCGAGGCAAGCCCCTTGCCGAGTGAGGAGACCACGCCGCCGGTAATGAAGACGTACCGCGCCATGGGCCTCGACCCTACACCGAAATGGGACTGAGTCGGTAGCCCCAAACCGCGTTACCCACGCCCGGCGGATTAACCAGCACGTCCGCTCGATGGAGCTATTGCGATTGCGGGGCCTGTGGAGCAGCGGGAGCCACCGGCGCTGAAGGCGCCGACGGGCTCGCGGGAGCCGTACCGCTCGGGACCTCGAGCGGCGCCAGCCCCCCGCCCTCGGGTTGACCGGTCGGGTTCAGGATCGAGGGCCCGGTGCGATGCTGGCTTGCCAGAATCGACAAGAAAAGGCTGGTCGCGAAGAAGCAAGCGGCGAGGATCGCCGTGGTCTTGGTCAACGCATTGCCGGCACTGCGGCCGGTCATGAAGCCGCCACCGCCACCGCCGATGCCAAGCGCCCCGCCCTCGGAACGCTGCAGCAGGATGACGCCAATCAGCGCCACCGCGACCATGACGTGAATCAGAAGAAGAACTGTGCTCATGGAGTAGCCTTCGCTTTCGAAGGCGCTGTCTTATCCGAATCCGCTACGGTTTGGCTAGGCTTAGCGTCAACTATGGCGGTGGTCCCGCGGCTGGGGTTGCGGTCTGGCACAGGCACGCCTTCAGCGCTCACCGGAGCTGGCGGCGGGGGTGGTGGCGAGGGCTTTGGTACCCCGGTGCGGCAGCGGAATTTGATCATTTCCTCGACTTCCAGGAAATTCCTGACCCGCTCGATCTCCTGGTCGTTCAGGTGGTCTTTGACCCAGTCGGGCCCGCGCTCAAGCGCAGCCTGCATCGCCGGGGTGAGAAGTTTCTTCTGCTCAAGCTGGAGATTGGCGCAAGCATCTTTATCCAGCGGCTCGGCGAAAGCGCGCGCGGTGAACGGCAACGCAGAGCTCGAGGCGATGAGCGCTATAACAATGACGCGCAGCAACGGCACCATGACGTCCCCGTGGGAAAGCCGTTCCCCCTGCCGCAATTCGAGTCCCATCAGAATGGCGAAGATTGCGCTCTTTGCCAACCCTGCTCAAGGGCGCCAGTCCCGGTCCTAGCCGCGGCCCCTTCCGGTATAAGCCGACACAATCGCATAAAAGTCAGCGGCGCTAAGGCTGGCGCCACCGACCAGCGCCCCATCTACGTCAGGCACGAACAGCAGCTCGCTGGCATTGGCGGGTTTCACCGAGCCGCCATAGAGGATGCGCAAGCCGCTCGCTTCCCCCTGCCCGAGCAAGCGGCCAAGTTCGCCGCGAATGAAGCCGTGCAGCTCAGCGACGTCGGCGGGAGTTGGCGTTACGCCGGAGCCGATCGCCCAGACCGGCTCGTAAGCGATCATGGTATTGGCGGCGCGCGCCTCATTCGGCAACGATCCTTGCAGTTGGCGTCTCACGACCTCCACGGTGTCGCCGGCCTGCCGTTCTTCGCCAGTCTCGCCAACGCAGATTATGGCGGTGAGACCAGCGCGATAGGCGGCACGGGCCTTGGCACTGATAAGTGCGTCGGTCTCGCCATGATCGGTTCGGCGCTCCGAATGGCCGACGATGATGGCTGAGGCGCCGGCGTCGGCGAGCATCTCGGCAGAGATATCGCCAGTGTAGGCGCCTGAGGGGAGCGGATGGCAATCTTGTGCGCCGAGCAGGATCGGGCTGCCGGTCAGTGCATAGCGCGCCTGGGCTAGAAGCGTAGCCGGAGGGCAGATCATGACGTCGACCTCAGGCGCGGGATTCTGCGCGAGTCGCTCTTTCAGCGCCTTGAGCTGGGCCAAGGAGGCCGCGAGGCCGTTCATCTTCCAATTGCCCGCAATCAGCGGCTTGTTCAAGCTCGCGCCCCTCTTCATTGCCTCGGCCAACATTAAGATTTGGCCAGATACCGTGCCTTGCCGCGCCTCGGCTTGCTACCTATGATGCCGCCGCCGCGCTAGGCCCGTCCAGCATCGGACGCTAGCGCGGCTTTGGCAAACAGGAATGGAAGGCTAAGGCGTGGCACTCGACACTTTGCGCAAAGGGGCTGGGCGGGCGTTCGGCATGATCCTCATGGGCATGCTGGTGATCAGCTTTGCGATATGGGGAATCGCCGACATTTTCAGAGGCTACGGTCGGCAGACCCTGATCAGCGTCGGCGATACCGAGATCACGCCGCAAGACTATCTGCGCACGCAACAAGAAGTGCTGCGTTCGATGAGCTCGCAAGCCGGTCGCGGTCTCAGCCTGCAAGAAGCCCGCGCGCTCGGACTCGATCGGCAGGTGCTGGAGCGGCTCATAGGCGGCGCCGCCGTCGACAATCATGCGAAGGCGCTCCACCTCGGCATCAGCAACGACGCGCTGCTCGACCAGATCAAGAACGATCCCGCCTTCAAGGACGCGACGGGCAATTTCAGTCCAGGCCTATTTGCGCAGGGCCTGCAGTCCATCAACATGAACGAGGCAGGCTATCTGAACTCGCTCCGCGAACGCAGCCTGCGGCGGCAAATTCTCACCACCGTCGGCAAGGTGGTGAACAGCCCCGAGATCCTGATCAACGCGCTGAATAGCTTTAACGGTGAGACCCGGACGCTGCGCTACGTGCTGGTGCCGGAAAGTCTGGCAGGAACGATCCCCGATCCGACGCAAGATGAACTGAAGCGCTATTACGATAACCACCAGACCAAATACACCGAACCCGAGTACCGCAAGGTCGGTGTTCTCGCGGTTACGCCTGAGACGGTCAAAGACCAGGTCAAAATAACCGAGGCCGATCTGACTGCTGCCTATGAAGCCAACAAAGACAAGCTCGGGAAACCGGAGAAGCGGCACGTGCAGCAGATCCCCTTCCCCGATCTCGCCGCCGCCAACGCCGCCTATCAGAAGATTCAGTCCGGTACCGATTTCGTGGCGCTCGCCAAGGAGATGAACCTAGCCGAAAGCGATATCGACCTTGGCACCGTCGCGCGCGCCGAACTCGCCGATCCCGCGATCGCCGACGCCGCGTTTAAACTCGACGTGAATAAAGTGAGCGAGCCCGTTTCCGGCAAACTCGGCAACGTGGTCCTGCTGCGCGTCACTGGGATCGAGCCGGGAAAGACTCCCAGCTTTGAAGAGGCCAAGCCTGAGCTTGAGAAAAAGCTGCTCAAGGAGCGCGCCGCAGGCGCCATCTTCGACTTGCATGACAAGATCGAGGATCAGCTTGCCTCAGGGTCGCGGCTGTCGGAGGTCGCCGACGAGCTGAAGCTCGACTATCAACTCATCGATCAAATCGACCGGGAGGGCCGCAAACCAGACGGGTCGAGCGTCACGCTTCCGGCGCAGAAGGATTTGTTGAACGCCGTGTTCGCCACCGATACGGGGGTGGAGAACGACCCGATCGATGCCAAGGACGACGGCGTCGTCTGGTACGAGGTGCTGGGCGTCGTTCCCTCTCAGGTCAAGCCGCTCGACCAAGTCAAGGACCAGGTCACTAAAGATTGGCATGACGACGAGGTGAGAACCAAGGTCGCCAAATATGCGCAAGACCTGGTTACCAGCCTGAATAACGGCAAGACGCTGGAAGACATCGCCAAGGATCTCAATGGGGAAGTGCTGACCAGCGATCCCGTGAAGCGCGATGGGATAACTGTGTACGTGCTTCCGGCTGCCGTCGCGCAAGCCTTTACCCTGCCAGAGAAGGGATTTGGCTCGGCCGCGTCCGGCGAGGGAGGGGGCCGCATCGTCTTTCAGGTCGACAAGGTCACGCCGCCCGAGCCGCTCGATGCGGCCGCGACCGAGCGGCTGAAGCAGCAACTCGGTCTCCTGATCAGCGAGGATTTGATCGCGGAATATTTCACCGCGCTGGAGCAGCGCTACGGGGTGAAGATCAATCAGCCGGCTCTGGCCAAGCTGATCGGTAGCGACGAGACGCCATGAGCCGAGCTCCCGCCTCCGTCACGCCCTTGGCGCAGCAAGGCGGGGGTCACCCGATCGAGCCGGACTTCGTGAGCTTCGCGCGCGCTTACGACGAGGGCGTACCGCAAGTGGCCTGGACGCGGCTGGTCGCCGATCTCGAGACCCCGGTCTCGGCCATGCTGAAGCTCGCCTATGAGCGGCCGAACAGCTTCCTTCTCGAGTCGGTGGAAGGAGGCGCCACGCGCGGTCGCTATTCCATCATTGGCTGCGAGCCCGATCTCATCTGGCGTGCCGACGGGGCCAAGGCCGAGATCAACCGTGCACCCCAAGCGGACCCGAATGCGTTCGCGCCCTCGCCGCTGCCAGCGCTTGCCTCGCTCCGAGCGCTACTTGCGGAGTCGGCCATTACCCTGCCGTCCGAGCTGCCGCCCATGGCCGCCGGCATTTTCGGCTATATGGGCTATGACACGGTGCGGCTGATCGAAAACCTTCCGGCTGAAACACCGGACAGGCTCGGCCTTCCCGACAGCATTCTGGTGCGCCCGACGCTGATCGTCATCTTCGACAGCGTCAGGGATGAGATGACGGTCGTGACGCCGGTGAGACCCGCTCCGGGGGTGAGCGCCAAGGCGGCCTATGCGCGCGCGGCAGATCGACTCAATCTCGTGGTCGAGCGGCTCGATCAGCCTCTGCCGCATGCGAGCGAGCCTGACATCGATGCGGCGCATCCCGAGCCAAAATCGACGACCGCGCCAGAGGCCTATATGGCCAAGGTCAAGCGCGCCAAAGAGTACATCGCCGCCGGCGACATCTTTCAGGTAGTGTTGAGCCAGCGTTTCGAGGCGCCCTTCACGCTGCCCTCTTTCGCGCTCTACCGGGCGCTGCGGCGCGTGAACCCCTCGCCCTTCCTCTACTACCTCAATTTCGGCGGCTTCGCCGTGGTGGGGTCGAGCCCCGAGATCCTGGTGCGGGTGCGCGACGGCAAGGTCACGATCAGGCCGATTGCTGGAACTCGGCCGCGCGGCAGCAATCCGGAAGAGGACAAGGCACTCGCCAAGGAGCTCTTGGCCGACGCCAAGGAGCGGGCCGAGCATCTGATGCTGCTCGATCTCGGCCGCAACGACGTGGGTCGCGTGGCCGAGGTCGGCAGCGTGCGCGTCACCGACTCCTTCTTCCTCGAATATTACAGCCAGGTGATGCACATCGTGTCCAATGTCGAAGGCAAGCTCGCTTCAGACTTCGATGCCGTCGACGCGCTGATGGCGGGGTTCCCCGCCGGCACCGTGTCGGGAGCGCCAAAAGTGCGCGCCATGGAGATCATCGACGAGTTGGAGGACGAGGCGCGTGGACCGTATGCGGGTTGCGTCGGTTATTTCTCCGCCGACGGCGAGATGGATAGCTGTATCGTGCTCAGGACCTCGGTGGTGAAGGACGGCGTCATGTACGTGCAGGCCGGCGCGGGCGTGGTTGCCGATTCGGTGCCTGAGCGCGAGCAGGCCGAGTGCGTTAGCAAGGCGCGCGCTCTGTTCAAGGCCGCTGACGAGGCCGTGCGTTTCGCCGCCCGCGCCAAGCGCGGCCAATGAGCGGCCAATAGATGCTTACGCTCTCCCTTCTTCGCCACGCCAAATCGAGTTGGAGCAATCCCACCCTTCCTGACCGGGACCGGCCGTTGGCGACGCGCGGCGTGACCGACGCGCCGCTGATGGGCAAGGCGATGGCCGAGCGCGGCATCGATCCCGAGCTCGTGCTGTGCTCCTCGGCGCGGCGCACGCGCGACACTTTGGCTCTCGTGCTGCCTGAGCTTCGCGTCGAGCCGAAGGTGGTTTACGAGGATGCGCTCTATCACGCCAGCCCGGAGGCGATGCTGGAGATGCTGCATGCCGTTCAGCCCGGCGCCAACCGCGTCATGCTGGTCGGCCATAACCCCGAGATCCAAGCCTTCGCGCTCGATCTCGTGGGCTCCGGGGCGAAGCATTTCCGCGATCGTCTCAGCACCAAATATCCCACGGCCGGTCTTGCCGTGATCAATTTCGCGGCTGGCTTGTGGACGAGCGTCGCGGTGAATAGCGGGACGCTGAACCTGTTCCTCTCGCCCAGGGACCTGCGCGCGTAGGCTGTTGGCGCCCTGCAAATCCTTGACGGAGCCTGCGCTGCAAGCGTAACACCACGCCATGCTGACGCTGATCGATAATTACGACAGCTTTACCTACAACCTTGTCCATTTCCTCGGTGAATTGGGCGCGTCGACGCGCGTCTATCGCAATGACAAGGTCACCGTGGATGAGGTGCTGGCCGAGGCGCCCGAGGCCATAGTGCTGTCGCCAGGGCCTTGCGATCCGGACCGCGCCGGTATCTGCCTCCAGTTGATCGAGCGCGCTGGGCCGGTGGTGCCGATCCTAGGCGTTTGCCTCGGCCATCAAGCCATCGGTCAGGTCTATGGCGGTCGCGTGGTGCGCGCGCCGACCCTGATGCATGGCAAGCTGTCGAAGGTGCATCACACCGGCAAGGGCCTGTTCGCCGGTCTGCCGCAGGATTTCTCAGCCACGCGCTATCATTCACTGGTGGTCGAGCGGGCGAGCCTGCCCGAGGCGCTGGAAATTACCGCCGAGACGGCTGACGGCGTGATCATGGGACTTCAACACAAGCGCTATGCGGTGCATGGCGTGCAGTTCCATCCCGAGAGCATTGCGTCCGAGCACGGCCATCAGTTGCTTGCCAATTTCCTCGACCTCGCCCGCGTCGAGCGGCGCGCGCGCGGCGGTACGCAAAGAGAAGCGGCCGGTGCCCTCTAACCCCGCTCACGCGGGATCAGCGACGCCAGCCGACCTCCGCGCTCCCCTGCGCAAGGTGGCTGCCGGCAAGACACTCACCGAGACCGAGGCGGCCGAGGCTTTCGACACGATCATGTCGGGCGGCGCCACCGAGGCGCAGATCGGCGCGCTGCTGATGGGCATGCGTGCCCGGGGCGAGACGGTGGATGAGATTACCGGCGCGGCACGGGTGATGCGGGCGCGCGCCGTCACGGTGCGTGCGCCGGAAGGCGCCATCGACACCTGCGGCACGGGCGGCGACGCCAAGGGCACGCACAACATCTCGACTTGCGCCGCGTTCGTCGTCGCCGGGGCCGGCGTTCCCGTTGCCAAGCACGGCAATCGCTCGATTTCTTCGCGCTCCGGCTCGGCCGACGTGCTTACCGCGCTGGGGGTCAATATCGAGTGCGAGCCTGAGACGATCGCCCATTGCATCGAGGCAATCGGCATTGGCTTCATGTTCGCGCCGTCGCATCACGTCAGCATGCGCCATGTCGCCAAGGTCAGGGGCGAACTCGGCACGCGCACCATCTTCAATCTGCTTGGGCCGCTCGCTAACCCCGCCGGCACGAAATTCCAAGTGATCGGGGTGTTCGGCCAGGAATGGGTCGAGCCCATCGCGCACGTGCTCAGGCGGCTCGGGGCCGAGCGGGCCTGGGTGGTGCACGGCTCTGACGGACTCGATGAACTTACCACTACCGGCATCAGCCATGTGGCGGCGCTGGACGGCGGCAAGATCTCGACCTTCAGGATCTCGCCGAAGAACGCTGGCCTGCCAGAAGCGAAGCCTGAGGATCTCTCCGGCGGCGAAGCGACCGAGAATGCCGCGCATATCCGCGCCGTGCTTGGCGGACAGCAGAGCGCCTTCCGCAATATCGTTCTGCTGAACGCGGCGGCCGCGCTGCTCGTCGCGGGCAAGGCGAAGACGCTGCGCGAGGGCGTGACGCTCGCCGCGCAGTCGATCGATAGCGGCAAGGCTATGGCCGTGCTCGAAGCGCTCGTTAAGCTCAGCCATGATAAAGTCTGAGCCATGGCCCAGGTGCTCGACCAGATCCTAGCCTATAAGCGCAAAGAGGTGGACGCCGCGAAAGCGGCAGCAAGCCTCGACGCCATGCGTGAGCGGGCAGAGGCCGCCGCGCCAGTCCGCCCCTTCGCGGATGCGCTTCGGTCGCGTTTCGGCACGGGCCAATTCGCTTTGATCGCCGAGATCAAGAAGGCGAGCCCGTCGAAAGGGTTGATCCGCGCCGATTTCGATCCGCCCGCGCTCGCAAGGGCTTACGAACAGGGGGGCGCCGCCTGCCTCTCGGTCTTGACTGACGCACCCTCTTTCCAAGGTCGCCCCGAATATCTCGCCGCAGCGCGCGAGGCGACGCGCCTGCCGGCGCTGCGCAAGGATTTCATGATCGACGCCTACCAAGTGTTTGAGGCGCGCGCGCTCGGCGCGGACTGCATCCTCATCATCATGGCGGCGGTCGAGGACGCGACGGCCCAGGCGTTGACCGAAGCCGCGCGGGCCCTGAGCATGGACGTGCTCGCCGAAGTGCACGACGAGGCTGAGCTCGACCGGGCGCTCAAGCTCGACACGACGCTGATCGGCATCAATAACCGTGACCTCAAGACCTTCGCCACGACGCTTGCGACGACGGAGCGCCTCGCCCCGCTGGTGCCGAAGGATCGCATCGTCATCGCCGAAAGCGGTATTTTCTCTCATGACGATCTTACCCGGCTTGCCGCTTGCGGCGTGCGCGCTTTCCTCGTGGGGGAAAGCCTGATGCGGCAGGAGGACGTCGCCGCGGCGACGCACACCTTGCTTACGGGATCTCAGGCGCAGGCGGAGGCGGCACAATGACGGCGCGGCTCAGTCATCTCAACGAGCAGGGCGAAGCCCGTATGGTCGATGTCTCCGCCAAGGAGGTGACCTCGCGCTTGGCACGCGCCGAGGGCTTCGTCGCCATGGCGCCCACAACGCTCGATCTGATCCTCGCCGGCCAAGCGCCCAAGGGCGACGTACTGGCGACCGCCCGCATCGCCGGAATCATGGCCGCCAAGCGAACGCATGAGCTGATCCCGCTTTGCCACGCGCTGCCGCTCTCCGAGGTACGCATCGAGTTCAAGCCGTCGCGCGACCCTGCCGGCCTACGTGTGGAAGTCACGGCCAAGGTCGATGCCAAGACCGGAGTCGAGATGGAGGCGCTGGTGGCGGTCTCTGTTGCGTGCCTCACAATTTACGACATGTGCAAGGCCGTCGATCGGGCGATGTCGTTCTCCGGCATCCGTCTGCTGGAAAAAACGGGCGGCCGGTCAGGTCATTTCAAGCGCTGATGGCCCTTCTTTCCGTCGCCGAGGCTTTGGCTCGCGTGACCAGCGGGTTGACGCCGCTCGAAGCTGAGCGCGTTGCGCTCGATAAAGCATGCGGCCGCGTGCTTGCCGAGGATCTGGCCGCGCGTCTCACTCAGCCGCCCTTCGATGCCTCGGCTATGGACGGCTATGCGGTACGTGCCGCCGATGTGGCCTCCCTTCCCGCAACGCTGAAGCTGATCGGGGCCTCGCTTGCCGGCGCCGGCTTCGCGGGCCGGGTCGGAGGAGGCGAAGCCGTGCGCATCTTCACCGGCGCGCCGGTGCCCCGAGGCGCCGACACGATCGTGATCCAGGAGGATACCGACGAGGCGGGGGGCATCGTCACGGTGAAGGACGCAGCACCCGGCCGCCATATCCGCCCGCGTGGGCACGACTTCAGACGGGGCGAGGTGCTGCTGACAGCCGGGATCCGGCTCGGCCCGCGCGAGCTGATGCTCGCGGCCGCCATGAACCAGGCTGAGCTTCCGGTTCGCCGCAAGCCCAAGGTTGCAATTCTTGCGACGGGCGATGAGGTCGTGCCGCCGGGCTCCGAGCTTGCCAGCGACCAGATCGTCTCCTCGGTGCCTTACGGGCTCGCGGCGCTGATCGAGCGCCATGGTGGAGAGGCGGTGAGCCTCGGCATCGCCAAGGACGAGGCGGACAGCCTCGTCACGCTCGCCCGCGCCGGCAGAGCTGCCGATATCCTGCTGACGATCGGCGGCGCTTCGGTCGGCGACCGCGACCTGGTGGCGAGCGCGCTCAAGCCGGAAGGGCTTGAAATCGATTTTTGGAAGATCGCCATGCGGCCGGGAAAGCCCCTGCTCTATGGCCGGCTCGGCGCCCAGCGTGTGCTGGGACTGCCAGGCAACCCGGTATCGGCCTTCGTCTCGGCTCTCGTCTTCCTCGTGCCGATGCTGGAGCGGATGCTGGGGCTGGTCGAGGCAACGGGGGTCCGGCCGGAGGCGCTGCTGGCAGAACCGCTGCAAGCCAACGGCGAGCGGGAGCACTACATGGGCGCGGTGTCGGAATGGCGCGAGGACGGCACGCGTGTGGTGCGTCCCCTTCCCTCGCAGGACTCCTCGCTCGTCGCCGGGCTTGCCCACGCCGACTGCCTCATCGTCCGGGTGCCGCAGGCACTGGCTTTGCCGCAAGGGGCGCGCGTGAGGATCATTCCGCTCGACTCCGATTAAGGGGCCGGAAACCCGAATCGCCGGAGGTCAGTCGTCCGGCGGCGTCCTACCGCATTTTGTGGCATTCCCGCTTGCGGAACACAAACAGAACAGATAAACTGTTCATGATTTGTACAAGCGGGCGCCTGCAAACGTTAAGGCGTCGAACAAAGTACCAACCGCTCAGAGGGGTCCATGCTCACGTCGAAGCAAAAAGAGCTTCTTATGTTCATTCATGAGCGGTTGAAGGAGACCGGCGTTCCCCCGTCTTTCGATGAGATGAAGGAGGCGCTCGACCTCAAATCGAAATCCGGTATCCATCGGCTGATCACCGCGCTCGAGGAGCGGGGCTTCGTGCGCCGGCTGCCGCATCGGGCGCGCGCCATGGAGATCGTGAAGCTCCCCGATTCGATGCCACAGCCGCTTGCCCAGCGCTCCCGCGGCTTCTCTCCGAGCGTGATCGAGGGAAGCTTGGGCCGCGTGCCTCAGTTGGCCGAGGGCGAGAGCCTGCCCCAGACGGTGAGTGTGCCGGTCATGGGCCGCATCGCCGCTGGTGTGCCGGTGGAGGCGATCCAGACCCGCATGAGCACAATCGAGGTGCCCCCCGAGCTCCTGACCAAAGGCGAGCATTACGCGCTCGAGGTCAAAGGCGATTCCATGATCGAGGCGGGCATCCTCGAGGGCGACACGATCATCGTCAGGAAGTGCGAGGACGCAAGCAACGGGGATATCGTCGTGGCGCTCGTCGATGAGGAGGAAGCCACGCTGAAGCGCCTGCGTCGCCGAGGCGACTCCATCGCGCTGGAAGCCGCCAATCCCGCCTACGAGACCCGTATTTTCGGTCCAGACCGGGTCCGGGTGCAGGGGCGTCTTGTCGGCCTGCTCCGCCGCTACTAGCAAGCCGCTTCATTCCTCTGGATTGCCGCCGAGGCCCTTGTCGCTCTCGTCGGCCCCGTCGTCGTCCGGGAACGGTTCCGGCTGAGCACGCGGCACTGGATTAACGCCGGTCCGTTTAGGGACCCAGGGTCGATGCCCGCGCGAGGCGGCGACCGTCTCGGTCCTGATTGAAAGGCCCTCGATGTAAAGCGCGTGCGCGCCTTGCGCTCTCAGCACGCGCCGGTCCACGATCACCCGGGCCGCGCGACACCTCTGGCCGATGGTGAAGGGAGCGATGATGATATCGGCGATGCGGCAATCCTCCTCGACCGCGCCCTCATGGCGAATGAGCGCAACGGTCTTACCTTTGACCATACCGATGCAGCCGAGGGTGTTGCAGCGAAAGACACCGGCATCAGAAGAAGCGGTGATGGCGTCGCGGGCGTCGCCGTCGGCGAGCAGCCAATTGTCGACGCTGTAACCTGCGGCGGTCGCAGGCGGAAAGACGAGATTCCCGCTGTCGGACCGGAGTGCCGCCGTGGCGCCTTCCCGCTCGATGAGAATGTCGGGCCGCTCGCTGCCCGGCGCGAGGGCAATGCCGAACGCGGCGATGACGAGGCCAAGCGCGCGGGCGCGCGCCTGCCACAGGCAGGCCCACAAGCCGCCCAGCACGATCAGGACGAGGCCTGACCCTGAGATGGCTGGAAGGATGGTCACGGCGCCCGGCAAAGACGCCACCCACTCTCCTGCGCCCACCATCAGCTCGATGCCGAGCCCCATGGCCCGCAGCGGCCAGACCTCCAGACCGAACGGCATGGCGATCAGACTCAGCACCGCCATCGGCATGATCAGAAGGCTGACGAGCGGCGCCGCGATCAGATTGGCGACTAGCCCGTAATGCGTCATGCGATGAAAGTGGTAGATGGCAAATGGGGTGATCGCCGCGCCGGCGACGAGCGTCGTGACCGCGGCGCCAGAGATTATCACCCAGCCTTTGCGCAAGGTTCCCCAAAACAGGCTTATGTCGCCAAGCCTGTCCCGGCTCCGTGTGGCCAGCCACTCATACAGCGCGACCAGTGCGACCACGGCCGCGAACGACATCTCGAAGCTTGGATCAAACAACGACTCCGGCGCGACGATGAGAATGGCGAGTGCCGCCAGCGCGACATTGCGCATGGTGAGAGCCGGTCGGTCGAGCATGACCGCGATCAAGACGACGCTCATCATGATCCAGGAGCGCACCGTGGGTACGGCGGCGCCCGACAGGGCGAGATAGAAGCTCGCGGCCGCGAGCGCGGCGCCGGCGGCCCATTTCTTGATTGGGTAGCGGAGCGCCAGCGAAGGCACGAGAGCCAGCAGTGCCCGCACCAGCCAGAACACGGTGCCCGCCATGATCACCATGTGCAGGCCGGAGATCGACAGGATATGGGCGAGGCCCGAGTCGCGCATCGATTGGGTCACCGCCTCGGAGATGCCGCCGCGCTCTCCGGTGATCAGGGCCGCCGCGATCTCGCCCGTCCCGCCGTGCAACGCAGCACGGATGCGGGCGTTGACCTTGGCCCGCAGGCCATCGACCAGCCCCCACGCCGCGAGGTCCCATGGCGGCGGTTGCGCGCTCGCGATCGGCTCGACCTTGCTTGTCGCATAGCCGGTTCCGCCGAGCCGCGCGAACCAGGCTTGGCGACCGAAATCGAAGCCACCCGGTTCGATCGGCTCGGCCGGTGGTTGCAGCGTCGCGCGAAGCGCGACGGCCTCCCCGACTTCTAGCGTCGCGATATCCCTGGCGGCTAACGTTACGCGCACGCGATAGGGACGGCTCTTGGGCTTGAGATCGTCGAGGGATAGAACGCGCAGGGTCAGCCTCGCGCGCCCCTTGTCGCGCAGCTCGTGCGTCTCGACGAATCCCGTCAGTCTGACGTAACGCAGCTCGTGCGCCAGCACCGGCGCGCGGACCATCTCCGTGCGGAGTTTGGCCGCGGCGAACCCAGAGGCAAAGGCCAGCGCCGCCCCGCCGAGGCACAATCCGAGCGGAGCATGTCGCGCCGCCAGCGTGGGCCCGACAGCGCCCACGAGGAGCGCAAGCGCGACCCTCGCAGCGGGCTCATCGGCAAGCGCGAAATAGGTGATGACGCCGCCGGCGAACAGCACCGGGAGCCAAAGGAACCAGCGGTCCTGTTCGCTTTCGACCGCACGGGCCAGCGCCCCGAGAGACGCCGCGAGCAGCCCCTGCTTGCGCGTCTCCCCCGGACAATCTTCACCGCCCCAATCCTCGTCGCCCCGCTCCGTCATGCCGATGCTTAAGACCGGGCAATCGCGGCCTCCGCGCTGCCCTTACCCCGCATCCGCCCCTATGCTACATCACGAGCGCGCTAACCCCCTAACCCTCAGTCGAGAAGCTCGCTGACAGCATGAGCGAAAAGGTCATCACGCGTTTTGCACCCTCGCCCACGGGCTATCTGCATATCGGCGGCGCACGGACGGCGCTGTTCAATTGGCTTTATGCCAAGCACACCGGCGGCAAGATGTTGCTCCGCATCGAGGATACAGACCAGGCGCGCTCGACCGAAGGCGCAATCCTTGCCATCCTCGACGGACTGCGCTGGCTCGAGCTCGACTGGGACGGCGAGCCGGTCTACCAGCTGACCCGTGCGGAACGGCATCGCGAGATTGCCGAGCAGCTGCTTGCCCAAGGCAACGCTTATCGCTGCTATGCAAGCCCGGACGAGCTACAGGCGATGCGTGAGCGCGCCCGCGCTGAGGGCCGCGCTCCGGGCTATGACGGCACCTGGCGGCATCGCGATCCCTCGACGGCGCCGGCGGGTATCGAGCCGGCGATCCGCTTCAAGGCGCCACACGAAGGCGAGACGGCGATCGAAGATCGCGTGCAGGGCCCGGTAGTCTTCGCCAACAAGGATCTCGATGATCTGGTCATCCTGCGCAGCGACGGCACGCCGACCTACAATCTTTCGGTGGTGGTGGACGATCACGACATGGGCATCACCCATGTCATTCGTGGCGACGACCATCTCACCAACGCCGCGCGACAGACCCAGATCTTCAAGGCGCTCGGCTGGACGACGCCGATCTATGCGCATGTGCCGCTGATTCACGGGCCCGACGGCGCCAAGCTGTCGAAGCGGCACGGCGCGCTCGGGGTCAATGCCTATCGCGCCATGGGTTATCTGCCCGCGGCACTTCGCAACTACCTCGTGCGGCTCGGCTGGAGTCACGGCGATGCCGAAATCATGTCGACCGAAGAGATGACCAAATGGTTTGATCTCGATGCAATCGGGCGCTCGGCCGCGCGCTTCGACTTCGCCAAGCTGGAAAATCTAAACGGACACTATCTTCGCGTCATGCCCGACGCGGACATCGTCGACCGCTTGAAGGCGCTGGTGCCCGAGCTTCCCGACGGGGCGGCGCTGGAGGCGCGGATCGGGGAAGCTGGCTGGCAGAAGCTTGAGCGGGCTATGCCGGGATTGAAAGAACGCGCGGGCACTCTGGCCGAGTTGCTCGACAACGCCGCGTTTCTCTTTGCCACGCGCCCACTTCCGACCGATGAGATGGCCAGCAGGATCTTGGACGAAGGCGGCCGCGAGACGCTTGCGGCGCTGTCACCGCGTCTTGCAAGCGTCGATCCCTGGACGCAAGAGGCGTTGGAGACCGCAGTGAGGCAATTCGCCGATGAGACGGGGCACAAACTCGGCAAGGTCGCCCAGCCGCTCAGAGCCGCCCTCACCGGTCGGTCGACGTCGCCGGGGATCTTCGACGTGCTCGCCGTGCTCGGCCGCGAGGAATCGCTTGCTCGCATTGCCGATCAGGTGCATGCAGGAAAAACTGCTTAACTTTTAAGCATGTCCGGTTGTTGCACTGCGGGACAAACAGCGCGATTATGCGGCAGTGCAAAATGAGTTCCCCAACGCACGAATGATGCAACGTTTCTTGCGTTCGTTGGTGAGCGGTCTCCCCTCAGATGCTTAGAGGAGCCTTTAGATGAGCGTCGCAGAAAACCTCCGCGCGTCCGGCGCTGCCGAGGCATCTGTCTTGATCGACGGCGCGCAGTACGACTTGCCGATCCGTAAAGGCACGCTGGGCCCCGACGTGATCGACATCAATACGCTTTACCAGGACACCGGGTGCTTCACCTACGATCCAGGGTTCACGTCTACGGCGAGCTGCGAGTCGAAGATTACTTTCATCGACGGCGACAAGGGGATCCTGCTCTATCGCGGCTATCCGATCGATCAGCTCGCTGAGCACGGCAGTTTCATCGAGACCTGCTATTTGCTGCTTTACGGCGAACTGCCGACCCGCGAGCAATACTTGGCGTTCGACAACCGCATCGTCAAGCACACGATGGTGCACGAGCAGATGACGCGCTTCTACACCGGGTTCCGCCGGGATGCGCATCCGATGGCGGTCATGGTCGGCGTGGTCGGCGCACTGTCGGCGTTCTATCACGACTCGACCGACATCAAGGATCCCATGCAGCGGGAAATGGCCAGCATCCGCATGATCGCGAAGATGCCGACCATCGCGGCCATGGCCTACAAATATTCGATCGGCCAGCCTTTCATCTATCCCAGGAACGAACTGAAATACTCCGCGAACCTCCTGCATATGTGTTTCGCGGTGCCATGCGAGGAATACAAAGTCGATCCAATTCTCGCGCGCGCCATGGACCGCATTCTGATCCTGCATGCCGATCATGAGCAGAATGCCTCGACCTCCACAGTGCGGCTTGCGGGCTCGTCCGGTGCCAATCCGTTCGCCTGCATTTCTGCCGGCATCGCGTGTCTGTGGGGGCCCGCGCATGGCGGCGCCAACGAGGCGGCGTTGCAGATGCTGCAGGAGATCGGCACGGTCGACCGTATCCCGGAGTTCATCAGGCGCGCCAAGGATAAGAACGACTCGTTCCGGCTGATGGGTTTCGGCCACCGCGTTTACAAGAACTACGATCCGCGTGCGAAGATCATGCAGAAGACCTGCCATGAGGTGCTCGACGCGGTGGGTCACGGCGACGACCCGATTCTCAAGGTTGCGATAGAGCTCGAGCGGATCGCGCTCTCAGACGATTATTTCATTCAGAAGAAGCTCTATCCGAATATCGACTTCTATTCCGGCATCACACTGAAGGCGCTCGGTTTCCCGACCGACATGTTCACTGTGCTGTTCGCGATTGCGCGGACGGTCGGTTGGATTGCCCAGTGGAAGGAGATGATCGAGGATCCCTTGCAGCGCATCGGCAGACCGCGTCAGCTCTATACCGGAGCGACCGAGCGGAGCTACGTGGCGGCCGACGCGCGCTAGGCGCTGTCCTCCTCGGTCAGCCGTTCGCCCACGATAAAGAGCCCGTGTTGATTGGCGGCTGCGATGGTTGCTGGCCGCTCGGCCATCAAAACCCGGCCGGCCGCCACCGCAATCCCGGCAAGACCGGCGGTGGCGGCGTTGCGTACTGTCTCGGGGCCGATGGTCGGCAGGTCGACACGCTCTTCTTGCCCCGGCTTCGGCGCCTTGACGAGGACGCCGCTTCTGGCGCGCTGTTTGATCCTGCCGATTTGGCGGAGTTCGGCGCAGCGGGCGAGCATGGCGTCAGTTCCTTCGGCGGCTTCCACGGCCAGCACATAGCTCTTGGCCACGACGGCCGCCTGACCGACATCGAGGCGACCCAGCGCGCTGACTACGCGGAATCCGGTCGCGATGTCGGCGCGGTCCTCGACCGACGGCGCCTTGTCGCCGAGCTTCCCCTCGCTCGCCAGAAGCTCAGGGGCAACGTCGCCCGCGCCATGCACCCGGTAGCCCTTGCTCTCGAGGAAGCGGACCACACGCGACAGCACGTTATCGTCGCCGCCGATGCCGAGGCTGACGAGAAATGGCAGGTTGCGGATGGCGCCGAGGTCGAGCCGGATATTCGCGGGGTCGGGGCGCGTCACGCCGCCGATGATGACAAGATCACGGCAGCCTTTGTCGTCCAGCGCCGTGAACAGCTTGCCGATCTCGCCCCACTTGATCCAAGTATGCGGGAAACGCTCAATCTTCTCGCTGGCCTCGCCGCGAATGCCGACGATATGCAAATCGAGACCGCGGGCAGTGGCGGACTCGGCGATTACGCAAGGAAGCAAACCGCCCCCGGCAATGATGCCGAGCGGGCCTTCGATGCTGTGACCGTCACGCGGCTCCCCCGCGATGCTGTCATGGACTCGGCGGTGCGGCATTGTTGGGCACGCAGAACGAGCGCTCCGATTGGGTCTTGATGAAGTCGATGATCTGCTTGACCAGCGGATTTTTGTCGAACATGGGCTCCACGTCCTCGAGCCGCTCCATCAGCGTGCCCTCGCTCGCAAACAGCATGCGATAAGCCTGACGCAGCTCGTGGATCTGTTCGCGCGGGAATCCTTTGCGCTTCAGCCCGACAATGTTGAGGCCGCAGAGATTGGCGCGGTTGCCAATTGCCATGCCGAACGGGATGACATCGGCGGTGATACCGGACATTCCGCCGACAAAAGCGTAAGCGCCAATCCGGACGTATTGGTGCACGGCCGAGAGTCCGCCGATGATGGCGCCTTCGCCGATCGCGACATGTCCGCCCAAGGTCGCGCCGTTTACCAGCGTGACATTGTCGCCGATCTCACAGTCGTGGGCGATGTGGCAGCCGATCATCAGGAAACAATTGGCGCCGACCTTGGTCGCCATATGGCCTCTCTCGGTGCCCGGGTTGATCGTGACATATTCGCGGACCAGCGTATTCGGGCCGATGGTGAGGGTGCTCGGCTCGTCGTGAAATTTGATGTCCTGCGGCGCAGCGCCCAGCGACACGAAGGGAAACACCTTGCAGCCGGCGCCGAGCGTCGTGCGGCTGGTGATGCTCACGTGGGAATGCACGACGACGCCATCGCCGAGCTGCACATTCGGGCCGATCACACAAAATGGACCGATCTCGACATTCGTCCCGAGTTTCGCGCCTGGCTCCACCAGGGCGGTCGCATGAACTTTGACCATGCTCGCCCTGACTATGTCTCGACGATGACTGCGCTGACCTCGGCTTCGGCGACGAGGTTGCCGTCGACTTGGGCTTGCGCCCGGAAGCGCCACACGCGTCCGCGGTTGCGCATTTTTTGCACGTGGTAATACACCGTGTCGCCGGGTACCACGGGTCGGCGGAACCTCGCTTTGTCGATCGCCATGAAATAGACCAGCGGCGGTTCCTTGAACTCCTCGATATGACGCATGCACAGAGCGCCGGCAGTCTGCGCCATGCCTTCGATCAGGAGCACGCCGGGCATCACAGGATTGCCGGGAAAGTGACCCTGGAAATAAGGCTCGTTGGCGGTCACGTTCTTGATGCCGGTGGCCGAGCGGTCGCCATCCATGTCGACGATGCGGTCGACCATGAGAAAAGGATAACGATGCGGCAAAAGCTTCAGGATGTCGGTGATCTCCGCCTTCCCGAGCTTCGACTTCACTCCGCTCTCATTCATCAACGACGGCTCCTTCGACAAGCGCTGGGTGACTCGGCTAGTCGCCGGTCCCGTTCCCGCCTTCGCCTTGATCAAGCTTCAAATCCTTACGCTCGGCAAGCTTTTGCAAAAGCGTCAGCTCACGGAACCAGAGACGCACGGGTTTGGCTGGGGTGCCTCCCCATCTCACGCCCGGCGGCACGTCGCCCCGCACATTGCTGCTCGCCGCAATCTGCGCGCCAGCCCCGATCCTGACGTGGCCCACGACGCCGACCTGGCCGCCGAGCGCTACGAAATCGCCGAGTTGCGCGCTGCCTGAAATACCGGTTTGAGCAACGATGATGCAATGCCTTCCAATCACCACGTTGTGCCCGATTTGCACGAGATTATCAATTTTCGTGCCTTCCCCGATCACCGTGTCGCGCAAGGCGCCCCGGTCGACGGTAGAATTGGCGCCGATTTCGACCCCGTCCTGAATGATAACCCGGCCGATTTGCGGCACTTTCACATGGCCCGCCTGGCCCATGGCGAAGCCGAAGCCGTCCTGACCGATGGCCGTACCGGCATGAATGATGACATGGTTACCAATCAGAGCGTGGGTAACCGAGGCATTCGGACCGATATAGCAGTTCCGGCCGATGTGCACGCGGTAACCGATGACGCTGCCGGCGGCGATTGTCGTCCCCTGCCCAATCCTCGCCTCTGGGCCGATCACCGCCCCTGCCTCGACCATTGCGCCTGGCTCAAGCGTCGCAGTCGGGTGCACCTGCAAGCTGCCTCCGAGCGCCGCCTTCGGCCTCAGGGCGTCCGGGTAAAATAGAAGAAGAGCCCGGGCGAAGGCTCGATAGGGCTCCTGCGTCACCAGACAGGTCGTGTTTGGTGGCGCTTGATTGGCAAATTTGGGCGCGACGAAGCATGCACTCGCGTGCGTGGTAGCGAAGGCCGGGAGGTATTTTGGATTGTCGACAAATGACAGTTCGCCCTCGCTCGCCTCGTCGAGGGGTCTCACGTCCTTCAGCGCGAGATCGAGATCGACGCCATCGGCGAGCTTGGAGTTAGCCGCGGCGGCGACATCCCCCAATGAAAAGGGGCCGGCACGCTCGAAGAAGCCAGGATGTTCCATCGAAATCTCAGCGGCGCGCGCCGCGACATGGGCCATGACGCGAAGCAATATCCGGAAATCGCCTGGTTTAGAAGTTTGTTGAGGCGCCGAAGCGGAAGACCTCGGTCTTGTCGAAGTCGGCCTTGAGCAATGCCTGAGCGATGTCGGCACGGAGCGGACCGAGCGGGGACTGCCAGATCAGGCTGAATCCGGTGGACATGCGGACCTGCGCGCTGTCGAGGATGAAGCTCCCCTCCTGATTGACCGCCTGCAGGGCCAGCGCACCGGGCTCCCACAGAGAGCCGGCGTCGACGAAGAACGCGCCCTGCATGCCGATGCTGTCGGGGACGAACGGGAAGGGGAAACGCACCTCTGCGGTGGTGGCCCAGAACAACTCGCCGCCGAGGGAATCGCGTGAGCAGCTGGATACGCGGTCTCCGGTGATGGGATTTTCGCACGCATCGCGTGGACCGTAGCCGGCGCGCGCGAACCCACGGATCGTCTCGCCGCCCTTGAAGAAGAGATCCGTCAGCCGAACATCCTTGCCGCCCCATCCCACGACATCGCCGGCCTGCGCGCGCCCGACCAAGGTGACCTTGTTGGTGATTGGATAATAACCGCGGGCGTCGACTACCGATCGGATGTAGTTCACATCACCGCCAAGTCCGGCCAAGTCTTGCGAGAATGACGCAAAAACACCGCTGGTCGGAGAGTTCGGTATGTTGCGCGTGTCGTACGCAACGGTGTAGCCAATGCTGGAGACGTTGGAGACACCGGCGGATTGCTGTACGGCAAGAGACGCGTTCTTGGCCACGTCATAGATTTCCTCGCGCTCGAATCTGTAGCGCAGACCCATCTGCGTGTTGTCGTAAAGCGGGAAGCCGAGTTTGAGATTGCCGCCGGTGTCGCGCTGGTTGAACGAGGCGACATTCTGAAGGTCGACCTCTTTGTGAAAGAGGTCGAAGCCCGCGGCGAGATTGCGATCGAGGAAATACGGCTCGGTGAAGCTGAAATCGACCTGGGCGCGGTCGAGGCTTCCTGAGAAGCCAAGCCTGACATATTGGCCTTTGCCCATCAGGTTGCGCTCGGTGACGCTGATATCGCCGATGACGCCTTCGCTCGTGGAGTAACCGGCGCCGAAGGACAGTTCGCCGGTCGGCTGCTCCTCCACCTTCACGACGATGATCACGCGGTCAGGCGCGCTGCCGGGCTGGGGCTCGACCTCCACCGTCTTGAAGAAGCCAAGCGCGCGCAATCGCTTGCGAGCCGATTCGACCAGGAGGCGGTTAAACGCGTCGCCCTCGGCAAGACGGAATTGTCGCCGGATAACGTTATCCTCGGTACGGAAATTGCCGACGATGTTGATGCGCTCGATATAGATACGCGGACCCTCGTCAATCACGAAGGTGATATTCATAATGTGGTTCGTCTCGTCACGATCGAAGCGCGGCTTGACCTGACCGAAGGCGTAACCCTGTAGAGACACCCCGATGGTCAACGCCTCGACCGTCTTTTCCACTTTCTCGGCATTGTAGACGCGGCCACTCTTGGCGAGGAGGTATTGGCCGAGGTTGTCGATGTTGAGCGATGGCAGTGCGCTCTCGATGTTGATGACGCCGAACCTGTAGCGCTCGCCTTCGTCGATGGTGAAAGTGATGAAGAACCCGCGGCCGTCACGGTCGAGATCGGCGGTGGCCGAGAGAATGCGCACATCGGCATAGCCACTCTTCAGATAAAACTGCCTAAGCAGTTCGCGATCGAGATTGAGCCGGTCCGGATCGTAGATGTTCGTGCCTTTGAGGAAGCTTAGAAGGTTGGTCTGCGTGGTGGCGATCACGTAGCGGAGCTGCGAGTCGCTGAAGGCCACGTTGCCGATGAAATTGATGGCCCGCACCTTGGTGACCGGGCCCTCGCTGATCTCGAACACGACATCGATTCGATTGTTATCGAGGTTGATGACCTTGGGATCCACCCGCGCCGCGTAAAGGCCTTGGCGGCGATAGACGGTGAGGATTCGCTGCACGTCGGCTTGCACGCGGGCGCGGGTATAGACGGCGCGTGGCTTGAGCTGCACTTCGGCAGCCAGTGTGTCGTCCTCGACCTCCCGATTCCCCTCGAAGGCCACCCGGCTAACAATCGGGTTCTCGACGATGACGATGACGATAGTTCCGCCTTCGTGACGAATACGCACGTCCTGAAATAGGCCGGTGGCGAACAGCGCCTTCAGCAATTCGTCGATTTGCGCGGGATCGTAAGTGTCGCCAGTGGAGAAGGTGAGATAGGAGCGGACGGTCTCGGGCTCGACCCGCTTGCTGCCCTCGACCCGGATATTCTGGATAACGCCTTGGGCGTGCGCGGAAAAGTCGCCGAAGCTGGCACTGAGAGCCAGCGAGAGCGGGACGCTACTCAACACAAGGAGGGCCGCAAGCAGCCCTCTGGCCAACGTCCACCGCACCATTACTGGTGTCTTCCCCTCGAGCCGGATCCCCGCCGCCGCTACGGCTTCAGGAAGCAAACTGGCCACTGGTTTGTGGCCGATTTTTGGTTCCCACCACATTACGCCAACGGGGGCCCAAAGGCCTCCGCGAAGCGCTATGTCTCAAACCGGTACTCTCACAAAAATTTCAAGTGAATCAAGTCATTCCAGGTTGCAAAGATCATCAGCATCAGCACAAAAGCGAGTCCAATGCGGAAGCCGATTTCTTGAGTGCTTTCGCTCAAAGGCCGGCCCCTGATGGCCTCGATACCGTAGAACAGAAGATGTCCTCCATCGAGCATCGGTATCGGGAACAGATTCAACAACCCAATACTGACAGAGATGATCGCGGCAAGGTTGAGCAACGCAACAAAGCCTGCGGTTGCCACCTGGCCCGAGACTTGGGCGATGCGAATCGGTCCGCCCAACTGATCGGCCAATTCCCGCCCGGTGACCACGTCGTAGAGATAGCCCAGAGAGCGCGAGACGACGAAATAGCACTCCTTCACCGCCATCACGAATGCGGTTACCGGATCGTGGCGCTTGAGTGTCCAATCGTCGGGAGACGCGTTGCGCTGGATTCCCAACAGTCCGAGTCGAATGACATTGCCGAAATTATCAGTGATTTCCTTGCGCTCGGGAGTCGCGGTGATGTCGACGGTCTTGCCATCGCGCTCGACCACGAAATGGAGCGGCTGGTCGGGACTCGTGCCGACGATGCGCTGCATCTCGCTGAAGCTCTCGATGACTTGGCCGTCGATACTCAGAACCTTGTCGCCCGGCAGAAAGCCTGCTCGCTCCGCGGCGCTCCCCGGGTTGACGATGTCGACCTTCGCCGCGGTGATGCGCTCGCCGAAAATCCCGAAGATCATGGTGAAGATGACGATCGCGAGAACGAAGTTGGCGATCGGTCCTGCGGCGACGATCGCCGCGCGCTGGCCCAAGGACTTGCCCCGGAAGCTGTGCTCTCGCTCCTCCGGCGTCAATTCCTCCGGCGATTTCTGACCTGCGCTCGCGGCATTCTCGTCGTCGATGAATTTGACGTAGCCGCCGAGCGGAATCCAAGACAGCCGCCAGCGGGTGCCGTACCGGTCGTTAAAACCCACGATTTCCGGACCGAAGCCGATCGAGAAGGTCTTGATCGCCACCCCGCACCAGCGAGCCACAAGAAAATGCCCGAGCTCGTGGATGAAGACCACGACGGTAAGCACGAAGAGGAACGGGAGAAGATAGCCGAGCAACGTGTCGCCGAAGCCGGTGAGTTGAACCAGGGTGTTCATCGATGTGGCTTTATCCTTGAAATTTGACCCTTCTTAGCCCGGCCATCCAGGTTAAGCAAACCGTGCCAAAAGAGAACGAGCTGCGGCCCGCGCCTCGGCGTCGATGGCGAGCACGTCATCGACGCTTCCACGGCGAGATGTAGTCAATCCGGTGTTCGCTGCAAGCGTCGCCTCGACCAATGCGGCGATAGAAAGGAAGCCGATTCGCCCGCCGAGAAAGGCTTCCACCGCCACTTCATTGGCGGCATTGAGCACGGTGCCGGCGCTTCCCCCCTCCGCCAGCACTCCGCGCGCGAGCTTAAGAGCCGGAAATCGCTTCTCGTCGGGGGCTTCGAAGCTCAGCGTGCCGAGGGACGCCAAATCGAGGCGCTTGGTCGGGGCGTGCATGCGCTCGGGCCAGGCCAGGCTGTAGGCTATGGGCGTGCGCATGTCCGGGCAGGCCATTTGTGCGAGGACCGACCCGTCGCTCATATGCACGAGGCAATGCACGATCGACTGGGGATGGATCAGGACGTCGAGCTTGTCCAGCGTTAGCCCGAAGAGGTGATGCGCTTCCAGCAGCTCGAGCCCCTTGTTCATCAGCGTCGCCGAGTCGATCGTGACCTTGGGCCCCATCGACCAGTTGGGGTGGTTGAGCGCCTGCTCGGGGCGCGCGGCGCGCATCTGGTCGAGGCTCCACGAGCGGAACGGGCCGCCCGAGGCGGTGAGGCACACACGCTCGATCCGCTCGGGCCGCGTTCCGGTCATCACCTGCATGGCGGCCGAATGCTCTGAATCGACGGGAAGCAGCGTCGCCCTGGCGCGCTCCACCTCGGCCATGAAGATGTCACCCGCGCAGACCAGGCACTCTTTGTTGGCAAGCGCGGTGAGCGTGCCCTGCCGCACGGCTTGGAGCGTCGGTTTGAGCCCAGCTGCGCCGACGATCGCCGCCATGATCCAGTCGGCCGGCCGGCTGGCGGCTTCGAGCAGCGCATCCGCCCCTGCCCCCACCTCTATGTCCGTGCCGGCTAGGCACTCGCGCAGAGCCGCGTAGCCCTCTGGGTCGGCAATCACGGCAAGCTCGGCGCGATGCAGGATGGCGAGCTCGGCGAGGCGGGTAGCGTTCTGGCCGCCGGTCAGGGCAACGACCTGGTAGGCCGACGGATCACGACCGATTAGGTCGAGCGTGCTCTCGCCGATCGAGCCGGTGGCGCCCAGCACGGAGATCCGCCGCGGCAACCTGACCGCCCTGGTCTCGATCTCGATGCTCAGCGATGCGAATGACGGAAGCACGGGGTTCACCAAATCAGCAGGCCGCGGCCTGGGTTCGCTGGATCGCGAAGCGCGATCAGGGCCGCGACGATGGCGGCAAGCAAAAGGCCGTCAATACGGTCGAGCAAGCCCCCATGACCGGGGATCAGCTGACTCGCATCCTTGGCTCCGAAGCGCCGCTTCACGGCGCTCTCGAGCAAATCGCCCATTTGGCAAGCGAGCGCGAGCACGATGCTCACCAGCGAAAGCTTCACCGCCGAGGTCTCCTTGAGCGCCTCGCCAAAAGCATATCCGATCAGTGCCGGCGTCAAGGCGCCGGCGATGAACCCGCTCCAGGTCTTCTTGGGCGAGATGCGCGGCGCGAGCTTAGGCCCACCAATGAGGCGCCCGGCGGCATAAGAGGCGGTGTCCGTGGTCCAGGCTACGGCAAAAAGATAGAGCACGGCGGCGGCGCCCCAGGCGGCGTCGCCGCGGAGAAACATGAACGCGGACGCTGGCAGGGCCGCGTAAGCGAGACCGGCGAGGGGCCAGATACTGCGTTCGGTCGAAACGGGCGTCAGCGCGATTGCCGCAGCCGCCGCGACCAGCACGAAGAGGGCAAGATCGGGACGGCCGAGGAAGACAAGAACGGCCACAATCGCGACGCTGACCCCTGAGATCAGCGCCGTGCCGTCAAAGCCGTTGCTGCGGGTCAGGTGTCCCCATTCCCAGGCGACGAGCAAGCTACCCACGACGACGAGAATGAGGAAGGTCCAGGGCTGGTAGATCGTCGCGCCGATCGCCAGCGCCGCGAGCACGACGGCTGAGGCGATGCGGATCGCCAATTCGGACTTTCGGCGAGGCATGCCTTCGGGGCCGTTGTCGGAAACCGATTTTGCCCGCGTCACGCGGTGGATCTCGCGGAGGAGCCGCCAAAGCGCCGGCTGCGCCGCTGATATTCGGCGATCGCCGCTTCCAGCTGCTCGCGCGAGAAGTCCGGCCAATACACATCGGTGAACACAAACTCGGCATAGGCAAGCTGCCAGAGCAGGAAGTTCGATAGGCGAAGCTCGCCGCTCGTGCGGATCAGCAAGTCGGGATCGGGAAGATTGGCTGTGTCGAGATAGCACTCGAAGCGCGCCTCCGTCACCTCGGCGGGAGCGAGGGCGCCCTTCGCCACGTCCTCGGCAACCCGGCGCGCGGCGCGGGCGATCTCGTCGCGGGCGCCGTAATTGAAAGCGATCGTGAGATTGAGCGCTACGTTGTCCTTAGTAAGCTCGACCGCGTCGTCGAGCATCCTCAGTAAGTCAGCATCGAGCCCGGAGCGCGTGCCGATCACGCGGATCTTCACGCCGTTCTTGTGCAAGTCGGCGAGATCGCGGCGGATGAAGCGGCGCAGCAGACCGAACAGATCGTTGATCTCATGCTTGGGCCGGGACCAGTTTTCCGAAGAGAAGCTGAACAAGGTGAGATGGGTGATACCGAGATCGAGGGCGGCCTCGACCGTGCGCCTCACGCTTTCCACGCCCTGACGATGACCTTCGGCGCGGGGCAGACCGCGCTCGGCGGCCCAGCGTCCATTGCCGTCCATGATGATCGCAACGTGGCGTACCGCCGGTCTGTCATCCGACTGCCAAGCAAGCTTATCTACCGCAAGCGTCACGTTCGGCTGCTCCGGGTTGGGGGCAAGGACGTTTTCTCTGGTCTTGCCCAATTAGACCTGCATGATCTCGGCTTCCTTGCTGGCAAGGGCCTCGTCGATTTCCTTGATGATCTTGTCGGTCAAGTCCTGCACCTTGGTCGAAAGCGAGTGGTGCTCGTCCTTGCCCATCTCGTGATCTTTCTCGGCCTTCTTAAGATGCTCCATGGCGTCGCGGCGCACATTCCGCACGGCGATGCGCGCCTGCTCGGCGTATTTATGGGCGACCTTGGCGATCTCCTGCCGCCGCTCCTGGTTCAGCTCGGGGATCGGCAGGCGCAAGAGCTGTCCCTCGACCACCGGGTTGAGCCCCAAATCCGACTCCCTGATGGCGCGCTCGACGGCGCCGACCTGGCTGCGGTCCCAGACCTGCACGGTGATGAGCCGCGGCTCAGGAACGTTGACGGTAGCCAGCTGATTGAGCGCCATGGGATTGCCGTAGGCGGTGACCATGATCGGGTCCAGCAGGCTCGCATTGGCGCGGCCGGTGCGCAATCCGCCGAATTCCTGTTTCAGCACGCCGAGAGCGCCACGCATCCGCCGCTCGATCTCCTTAAGGTCGAAGCTAGACATGTCGCCTTCCCTGCTCCGCCGGGCGCCACCTTACAGCGCCACTCGGCTGAACCTCCGCGTTTCCTACGCTCCCTTGCCGCCATCGATCGTGGTCGAGGAGCCCTTTCCCTGCAACACAAGAGCCAAGCCGCCTTGGCTCTTGATGGAAAACACAATTATCGGAATCCGATTGTCCCGGGCAAGGGCGATTGCGGCACCATCCATGATGCGCAGATCTTGCTTAAGGACATCGTCATAGCTGAGCTGCTCGTAGCGGCGGGCGTTCGGCGTCTTTTGCGGGTCGGCGGAATAGACGCCGTCAACCTGGGTGGCCTTGAACAGAGCCTCGCAGCCCATCTCCGCGGCACGTAGCGCCGCTGCCGTGTCCGTGGTGAAGAACGGGTTGCCGGTGCCACCGGCGAAGATCACCACCCGGCCCTTGCTCAGATGATCGAGTGCCTTGTCGCGGACGTAGGATTCGCAGATGGTGGGCATCGGGATGGCCGAGAGCACCCGCGTCGGTGTTCCCTCGCGCTCGATCGCCGTCTGTAGCGCGAGCGCGTTCATCACCGTGGCGAGCATGCCCATATAGTCGGCGCGGGCCCGGTCGATGCCGACTTCCGCCGCCATCAGCCCGCGAAAGATGTTGCCGCCACCGATGACGAGGCAAATTTCCGCGCCCGAAGCGGCCGCCGCGGCGACATCGCGAGCGATCCCAGCGATCACCCCAAGATCGATGCCGTAGCCTCTGTCGCCGGCCAGCGCCTCGCCCGACAATTTAAGCAGGATTCGCCGATAGCGAAGCGTTGCGGCCGCTTGAGGCTTTGCCATCAGCTCAAACTCCGGCGCGAGTGGCGGGTTTGCGAGCGCACGGGGGCCATCTTCCCCCGCACACCCCTCACCCTAGGATTGCGAGGCCGCCGCGGCAACCTCGGCCGCAAAATCGGTTTCCGCGCGGTCGATCCCCTCGCCCAAGGCAAACCGGTGAAAACCCGTGATCTTGATCGGCGCGCCGGCCGTCTTGCCGGCGGCCTCCATGGCCTTGGCCACGGTCTGTTCGGAATCGTGCACGAAGGCCTGTGCGAGAAGCACGACCTCCTCGTAGAATTTGCGCAGGCGTCCCTCGACCATTTTCTCGATGACCTGGGCAGGCTTGCCCGACTCTTTCGCTTGCTCGGTCAGCACCGCGCGTTCGCGCTCGACAAGGGTCTTGTCCAAGCTGTCGACATCGAGGCTTTGCGGATTGGCGAAAGCGATATGCATGGCGACTTGACGGCCGAAGGCTTTGACGTCGTCCGGTTTGCCCGCCGACTCGAGCGCGACGATGACGCCGATCTTGCCGAGGCCCGGCGCAATCGCGTTGTGCATGTAGCTGGCGACGGCGCCGTTCTTGGCGGTGAGATATGCCGCGCGGCGGAGCGTCATGTTCTCGCCGATGGAGCCGACCATCTCCTTGATGGTGTCGGCAACGGTGGCGCTGCCACCCGGGAACTTGGTCTTGGACAGTTTGTCGAGATCGCCCTTCGCTTGAAGCGCGGCCTCGGCGACGCCGGCCGCCATCTTCTGGAAAGCTTCGTTGCGGGCCACGAAATCCGTTTCGGAATTGACCTCGACCAGCGCCGCCTGTTTCGCGTCGGCGGCAAGCGCGATCAATCCTTCCGCGGCGACGCGGCCGGCCTTCTTGGCTGCCTTGGCGAGGCCCTTGGTCCTGAGCCAATCGACCGCGGCTTCGACGTCGCCCTTGGTCTCGGCGAGCGCCGCCTTGCAATCCATCATGCCTGCGCCCGTCTTATCGCGCAGGTCCTTGACCATGGTCGCCGAAATTGTCGCCATCACCCTTAACCTCTATCGCGGCCGTATCTGGGCGCGTCTGCTATTTGTCTCGAGCCGCAGCCCCTTCAGTGTCGGACTGCGCGCTCCTAGGCTTGCGCGGCGGCCGGGGAGCACCTTTGCCTGGCCCCCTGCCATCGGGCCGCGCGGGCTTCTTTTTCGGACGCCGGTCGGCGGTCGGGCGCTCGCCGTCCTCCTCGCCCTCCAGAGCTGGATCGCCCACAGGCTCCTCGGCGGCGCCCAGATCCATGCCCACGGCGCCTTGCGCCCGCTCGATGCCGTCGATGGCGGCGCGCGAGATCAGGTCGCAATAGAGCGTGATGGCGCGACCGGCGTCGTCGTTGCCGGGGATGGGATGGCTGATACCGTCCGGATCGCAATTGGAGTCGACCACCGCCACCACTGGCATATGCAGCTTGCGCGCCTCGGCGATGGCGATCGATTCCTTGTTGGTATCGATCACGAACATCAGGTCGGGCAAGGCGCCCATGTCCTTGATGCCGCCAAGCGAGCGCTCGAGCTTGTCCTTCTCGCGGGTGAGTTGGAGCAGCTCTTTCTTGGTGAGACCGTGGTGGTCGCCGGCCAGCAACTCTTCGAGCGACTTGAGCCGCTTGATCGAGTTGGAAATGGTGCGCCAATTGGTCAGCGTGCCGCCGAGCCAGCGGTGATTGACGTAATATTGCGCGCAGGACTTCGCGGCGTCGGCGACAGCCTCGGAGGCCTGCCGCTTGGTGCCGACGAAGAGAACGCGACCGCCTTTGGCGACGACGTCTGAGACCGTGAGCAGCGCCTGATGCAGGAGCGGCACGGTCTGGGTCAGATCGATGATGTGGATGTTGTTGCGGGAGCCGTAAATGAACGGCGCCATCTTCGGGTTCCAGCGATGGGTCTGGTGACCAAAATGCACGCCAGCCTCAAGCAACTGACGCATAGTAGCATTGGGCAGTGCCATTGGACTGCTGACTCCTTTTTCCGGTTCGGCCGCCGCGGGACAAGGAAGATTGGGCCAAAAAACCCAACCACCGGAGCGAGCGCAAAGGCATGACCGCCTATGTGACGCTTTAGCATCCCGCGTGTGAGATGGGCGGTTTATAGGGAGGCCCGCCGGGCTTGGCAAGGGCTAGCGCCCTCTTACAGCGCGCTGATCGCGGCCACCCCCTCGACCAGTTTCAGGGCGCTCCGCTGCTTCGGGGTGGCGTCGATGCCTTGCGGTAGCACGAACTCGACCTCCTTGGAGAGATCGCCCAGGCGAAGCACGAGGCGGAACTGCCCCTGCCCCCCTTCACCGCCCACCTGCTCGGCAAGTGCCGCCAGTGCGCGGATATCCTCGACAAAGATCTTCATGCCGGCATGGCGCGCCTCGGCGGCCTTGTCCAGCGAGACGAGCCGCTGGACCCTCACCTTGATGGTCTCGCCGTCGGCCTCGGCCTCGACATCGACCAGCACGGCGGTGCCGGGTTCGAGTAATGCGCGCGAAGCGGCAAGGGCCTCCGAGAACACGACCGCCTCGAACTGGCCGGTCGGGTCCGAGAACGCAACGAACGCATACGCGTTGCCGCTCTTGCCCTTGCGTTCGCGCGCATGCAGCACGGTGCCGGCAAGCGTGCCGACCACCCGACGCGTCCGCGCCTTGGCGGCGAATTCGAGCCAAGTGTCAGCGCCGAGCGCTTCCAAAACGTCCTTGTAGTCGTCGAGCGGGTGGCCAGTGAGGAAGAAGCCCACCGCCTCGAATTCCTTCGACAGCCGATCGGTGGGCACCCAGGGCTTGGCTTGTGGGAAGTCCTGCTTCCGCTGGTCCTTGCCCTGACCGGGTGCAGGCATGGCGGCTGAGAACAGAGCGCCCTGCCCCGCTTCCTTGTCGCGGTAAGCCTGTTGGGCGAGCGCGAGAATGCGATCGACATTGGCGAACGCAGTCGCCCGGTCGACACCAAGCTCCTCTAACGCGCCCGAAGCGGCGAGCGTTTCGAGGGCGCGCTTGTTCACAGCGTGCGGATCGATGCGCTGGGCGAAATCGCGAAGCTCGCGGAAGGGCCCCCGCGCCGCGCGTTCGGCGCAAATATGCTCGACCGTGTGGCGGCCGACATTCTTCAGTGCCGCAAGCGAATAGCGGATGGCACCTTCGCTCGGGATGAAGCCGACCTCGGAGCGGTTGATCGATGGCGGCTCGATGCGCAGCCCTAGGCGCCGCGCTTCTTGCGCGAAGCCGTTCAGCTTGTCGGCATTGCTCATGTCGAGTGTCATCGATGCCGCGATGAACTCGGTCGGGTAGTTGGTCTTCAGGTAAGCTGTCTGATAGGCGATCAGCGCGTAGGCCGCGGCGTGCGATTTGTTGAAGCCGTAGCCCGCGAACTTCGCCACCAGCTCGAAGATATATTCGGCGCGGCTCCGCTCCACGCCGTTGCCGACCGCGCCCTCGACGAAGCGGGTCTTCTGCGCCGCCATCTCCTTCTTGATCTTCTTGCCCATGGCGCGGCGGAGTAGATCCGCCTCGCCGAGCGAGAAGCCTGAGAGCACCTGGGCGATCTGCATCACCTGCTCTTGATAGATGATGACCCCGTAAGTCTCGCTCAGGATCGGCGCGATCATGTCGTGCAGGCTCTCGATGCCTTCGCGCCCGTGCTTGCGGTTCACATAGGAGTCGATGTTGTCCATCGGGCCCGGACGGTAGAGGGCGACAATGGCGATGATGTCCTCGAAGCGGTCCGGCTTGAGCTTCCTGAGCGCATCGCGCATGCCCTGACCTTCGAGCTGGAACACCCCGACCGTGTCGCCCTTCTGCAGCAGCTCGAACGTCGCCGGGTCGTCGAGCGGGAACTTGGCGGGGTCGACGTCGATGCCCCGCCGCGAGATCAGCTTGCGCGCCGTCTCGATCACGGTGAGCGTCTTCAGCCCGAGGAAGTCGAACTTCACCAGCCCCGCGGCTTCGGCCCATTTCATGCTGAACTGGGTCGCCGGCAATTGTGCGCGCGCATCGCGGTAGAGCGGGACGAGGTCGATCAGGGGCCGGTCGGCGATGACCACGCCGGCGGCATGGGTCGAGGCGTGACGATAGAGCCCCTCCAGCCGCTGACCGATATCGAGCAGCTTCGCCACGATCGGTTCGGCGTCGCGCGCCTCTTGCAACCTCGGCTCGGCGGCGATGGCTTGCGGCAGGGTGACGGGATTGGCGGGGTTCATCGGCACGAGCTTGCAGAGCCGATCGACCTGGCCGTAGGGCATTTGCAATACCCGGCCGACGTCGCGCAGCACCGCGCGCGCCTGGAGCTTGCCGAAGGTGATGATGTGGGCGACGCGGTGTGCGCCATAGCGCTCGCGCACATAAGCGATCACCTCGTCGCGGCGGTCCTGGCAGAAGTCGATGTCGAAATCGGGCATCGACACGCGTTCTGGATTGAGGAAGCGCTCGAACAGGAGGCCGAAGCGGATCGGATCGAGATCGGTGATGGTGAGCGCATAAGCGACGAGCGAGCCTGCGCCAGAGCCGCGGCCGGGGCCGACGGGAATGCCCTGTGCCTTGGCCCATTTGATGAAGTCGGCGACGATCAGGAAGTAGCCCTGATAGTTCATGCCGGTTATGACCTCGAGTTCGAAGGCGAGCCGCTTGGCATAGGCCGCGGCGTCAAAGCCGGGCGCCACGCCGTATTCGGCGATCCTCTCCTTCAGCCCTGCTTCCGCTTGATTCCGGAGCTCGGCGGCTTCGGTTTCGCCGAGGACGGTTGAGGCTTCGCCGCCGGTGAGGAAAGGCGGGAGGATCGGTTGGCGTTGCAGCGGCCGGTAAGCGCAGCGCCGCGCGATCTCGACAGTGTTGTCCAGCGCCTCGGGCAGATCGGCGAACAGCGCACGCATCCGCGCGCCGGTCTTGAAGTAATGCTCGGGGCTTAGGCGGCGGCGCTCATCGACGGCGACATAACTTCCCTCGGCGATGCAGATCAGCGCGTCATGCGCCTCGAAATCCTCTTGCGTGGCAAAATAGGGTTCGTTGGTCGCGACGAGGGGCAGGTCGAGGTCATAAGCGAGCCTAAGCAGTTGCGCCTCGACCGCCCTCTCCTGCGGCAGGCCGTGGCGCTGAAGCTCGACATAGAGCCGGTCGCCGAAGATCGTGTGCAGCGCCTCGAGCCGCGCGCGGGCAAGCTCGCCATTGCCCTCGGCAAGCGCCGCATCGACCGGTCCTTCAAGGCCGCCAGTGAGCGCGATCAAACCTTCGGCCCGGTCCGCCAGCTGAGCGATCGAGGCGACCGCGTGGCCCAACTCGCTCGCCGCGAAGTAGACCTCGGTCGAGAGGCGCATCAGATTGGCGTAGCCGCGCGCGTCCTTGGCGAGCAGCGCGATGCGCCCGTCGGCGCGGGGGCCATTGAGATCGCTGCCAGGTGCGGCAGTGTCCCGCTCGGCGGCGAAGGTGAGTGAGAGTGTCAGCCCGATGATTGGCTGGATGCCCGCTTGGGCCAAAGCCTCGGAGAATTCCAGCGCGCCGAACAGATTGTTCGAATCGGTCAGCGCGAGCGCGGGGGCACCATCAGCCTTGGCGAGCGCGGCAAGCTTCTGGATGGTGAGCGCGCCTTCGAGCAACGAGTAGGCCGAGTGCAGCCTGAGTTGCACGAAGGGTTCCGTCTCACGCGTCATTCCTTGCGACCTGCTCCTGCGATGCGGATTGGCGAGGTTTCACCCTCTCGGATTCGGCCCGGGGGTTGAAGGGCAAGTCGGACATATCCCCGATATCCGTGCACCGGATTATGTTCCCTTTTTGTTCCATAAACAAGGCGACTAACGCTCGGCCACCTCGATCACCGTGACGTCTTCCTCGACCAGCAGGCCGTCGCTGAGCCGCAAGGTACGCTCCATGCGGGCTGCGAGATCGAGATTATGGGTGGCGACCACCGCGGCCACCCCCGACTGCCGCACAAGCGTCAGCAGCTGATCGAACACGCGCTCTGCGGTGGGTGGATCGAGATTGCCGGTCGGCTCGTCGGCGAGCAACACTTTCGGGTCGTTGGCGAGCGCGCGGGCGATCGCGACGCGCTGCTGCTCGCCGCCGGAAAGCTGCGCCGGCCGGTGGTCCCAGCGCTCGGCAAGGCCGAGCGAGCCGAGCAGCTCCTTGGACCGCGCCTCGGCGCGGCTGCCCGTCAACCCGAGGATGAGTTGGGGCAGCATGACGTTCTCCAGCGCCGAGAATTCCGGCAGGAGATGGTGGAACTGATAGACGAAACCGACCTCCATCCGCCTGATGCGGGTCTGCTCCTTGTCGTTCAGCCCCACGCAATCGACGCCGTTGATCAGCACGGCACCGCGGTCGGGTCGCTCCAGCAGGCCGGCGATATGGAGCAGTGTGGACTTGCCCGCGCCGGAGGGGCCAAGCAAGGCCACGGCCTCCCCCGGAAAGAACGAGGCTGAGGCTCCCTTCAACACGTCGATACGGCGATTGCCCTGGGTATAGCCGCGCTCCAGGCGCTCAAGACGAAGCATCGGTGCAGGCTTGTTAGGGGTGTCCACCGTTTGCCCTATTCGTAGCGCAGCGCTTCGACCGGATCGAGCCGAGAGGCCCTCCAGGAGGGATAAAGCGTGGCGAGGATCGAGAGAACAAGCGCCATGATCACAACGGAGGTGGTCTCGCCCGAGTCCATCTCAGCGGGCAATTGCGAGAGGTAATAGAGCTCGGGAGCGAACAGCTCCGTGTCGGTCAGCCAGCCGATGAGTTCGCGCAATCGCTCGATATTGGCACAGACGAGGACGCCCAGCACAAGGCCGGCCAACGTGCCGACGATGCCGATGCTCGCGCCGGTGATGAAGAAGATGCGCATGACGGCGCCGCGTGAGGCGCCCATGGTGCGCAGGATGGCGATGTCATGGCCCTTGTCCTTCACCAGCATGATCAGGCCGGAAATGATGTTGAGCGCGGCGACCAGGACGATCAGCGCGAGAATGAGGAACATCACATTGCGCTCGACCTGGAGCGCGGTAAAGAAGGTGGCGTTGCGCTGGCGCCAGTCACTGACATAGATGCTCGAGCCGCCGGCGGCTACGATCTTGGGCGCGAGCTCGCCTACCTCGTCGGGCGAGTCGAGCACGACTTCCAGCACGGTCACGCTGTTGGGTTGGTTGAAATACAGCTGCGCCTCGTTGAGTGGCATGAAGATGATGCTCGAATCGTATTCCGACATACCGATCTCGAAGATCGCCGCCACCGGATAGCGCTTGATCCTGGGCGCCGTGCCGAGAGCGGTCGAGGCGCCGCGCGGCGTGAGCAGCGAGACCTGATCGCCGACTTTCACATTGAGATCGTTGGCAAGCCGGCTGCCGAGCGCAAGTCCCGGCGAGGTATCGAAGCCGTCGAGCGTGCCGAACTTGATATTGCTGGAGATGGCTTTCAACTGCTTCAGGTCGTTTTCGCGCAAGCCCCGCACCAGCGCCCCGCTCGAGGTGGAGGGCGTCGAAATCATGACTTGGCCCTCGACCAGCGGCAGCGCGGACTTGACGCCCTGCACCGCGCGGATCCGCGTCGCCACGTCGTCATAGTCGTTGAAGTTGGTGAGGCTGTGCACCACCACATGGCCGTTGAGGCCGAGCATCTTGTTGAACAGTTCTTGGCGAAAGCCGTTCATCACCGCCATGACGATGATGAGCGTGGCGACGCCGAGCGTAATACCGATGAAAGAGAATCCGGCGATGACGGAGATGAAGCCCTCTTTCCGCCGCGCTCGCAGATAACGAAGCGCCACCATCCATTCGAAGGGCGCGAAGGCCCGCGTGCTCAACTCTGCGCTCATGCCGTTTCCCTTCTTGCCTCGGTCGCCGACTGGACCAGGCGATTCAAGGCGGATTCGAAGGTAAGACTATGGCGGGCGCCGGTCGCGCGCTGCTTCAGTTCGATCTCGCCCGAAGCTAAGCCCTTGGGCCCGACGAGGATCTGCCAGGGAAGCCCAATCAGGTCCATGGCGGCGAATTTGGCCCCGGCCCGGTCGTCGCGGTCGTCATAGAGCACGCTTAATCCCGCTTTTTGGAGCTTGGCGTAGATATCCTCGCAGGCCACGTCGGTGGTCGCATCGCCGACTTTAACGTTGATCAGCCCGGCGTCGAAAGGCGCCACGGATTGCGGCCAGATGATGCCGGCGTCATCGTGGGAGGCCTCGATGATGGCGCCGACCAGGCGCGACACGCCGATGCCGTAAGAGCCCATCTGCACCGTGACCAGGTCGCCGCCCGGTCCTTGGACCTTGCAGCCCATGCTTTCCGAATATTTCGTGCCGAAGAAGAAGATATGGCCGACTTCGATGCCGCGCGCGGTAAGCCGGTCCTTCGCCGGTACCTCTCGCTCGAAGAGCGCTGCGTCGTGCTTCTCCGAGGTCGCTGCGTATTTGCTGGTGAAGGCATCGACCACGGGCGTGAGATCGCCCTGATAGTCGATATCCGCGCCGGGAGGGTCGAGCGTGACGAGATCGCGGTGGCAATAGACCTCGCTCTCGCCCGTGTCCGCCAGGATGATGAACTCGTGGCTCAGATTGCCGCCGATCGGGCCGGTCTCGGCCACCATCGGTACCGACTTCAGTCCCATGCGGGCAAAGGTGCGCAAATAGGCGACGAACATCTTGTTGTAGGATTTGCGCGACTCCTCGACGGTGAGATCGAAAGAATAGGAATCCTTCATCAGAAACTCGCGGCCGCGCATGACGCCGAAGCGCGGCCGGATCTCGTCGCGGAACTTCCACTGGATGTGATAGAGGATGCGCGGCAATTCCTTGTAGGATTTCACCGCGTCACGGAAGATCGCGGTAATCAGCTCCTCGTTGGTCGGGCCGTAGAGCATCTCTCGCTCGTGGCGGTCCGAGATGCGCAGCATCTCCTTGCCGTAGACCTCGTAGCGGCCGCTCTCCTTCCAGATTTCCGCCGGCTGGATCGTGGGCATCAACAGCTCGAGCGCGCCAGCGCGATCCTGCTCCTCGCGCACGATCTGCTCGATCTTGCTCAGAACCTGGAAGCCAAGCGGCAGCCACGAATAGATGCCGGCGCTGGACTGGCGAATCATGCCGGCGCGCAACATCAGCCGATGCGAGACGATCTCGGCTTCCTTGGGATCGTCGCGGAGGAGCGGCAGGAAATAGCGGCTAAGACGCATGGGCGGCTGCTTCGGGCTTTGGGGCGGATGCGGGGTCGGCGCCGCCTATGGGAAAGGAGCCATGCTTAAGGGAGGGACCTGACCTCCCCCGCGGCCCCTTGGCGGCTAATAGCTCACTTTCGCGAGGGTAAGCAATGCTGGGAAAAGCACGGGCTCGGCTCCAGCGCCGCGCAAACTCTCTACAACCGCAGGTCACCGCAATTCGCTCGGACGCGTTTGGGCTGTCCAAGGGTGCCCAATCCGTAGGCAGACTTTCCCGCTCGGCGATTCTGTAAAAGTACTTTGTTTCGCCGCGTTTGAAGCAAGCCCGCTTTGTCAAGACCGCCCGTCAAGTATAAATCTGCGGCAGCCGGCCACAATCATGGTGACAATTTGGCGCGTCCGCGCTAGTGTCCTGCCACAACGTGGGAGCGTTCGGGACCGGTAGCGATCTCGGAGTTACGCGTTGAGATTGGACCAGGTCCAAGTCTTGGGAGGAAGTAACTCCAGGCGCGCCGATATACGCGCAGCCGCTCTTCAGCCAGCAATCTCGAAAGTCGAAAAACCGACGGGCGAGCCTCGCGGGCCGAGGAGTTCAAGGAGTTCGTGTTACTGAAGCAAGGCCGTCTCGGCCTTGCTTTTTTTTCGCCTGCGGCGGTTATCGCTCCCGCCCGGCGTCTCGCCTACTGCACGGGATCATAGCGCGGGAAGAACGGGATCTGATCGAGCGTGATCACGCGATGTACGATGATCACATAGAGCGCGACGAAGATGATGCTGGAAACCACGGTCGTGGCCACCATCTTCGGCAAAAGATTCGGCATATGCGGTGCGCTTTCGGCGTTGCCGGGCGTGGTCTTCTCCCCCGCCTCCTCCGAGGTGCGAACGCCGATTGGCAGCATGGCGAACAGCACGGTCCACCAGATGATGAAATAGATGGCGATGCTGAAGACGAGTGTCATGGCCTAAGCCTCCTCGAGCTCGACCAGAGTGCCGCAGAAATCCTTCGGATGAAGGAACAGTACCGGCTTGCCGTGGGCGCCGATCTTCGGTTCGCCCTGACCGAGCACCCGCGCGCCTTGCGCCACGAGCCGGTCGCGCGCTTCTCTGATGTCGGGCACCTCGTAGCAGAGATGGTGGATGCCGCCATTGGGGTTGCGTTCGAGGAAAGCGGCAATCGGCGACTTGTCGCCGAGCACGCCGAGCAACTCGATCTTGGTATTGGGGAGCTCGATGAAGACCGTGGTCACGCCATGCTCAGGCTGATCGACCTCATCGGAGACCTTGGCCCCCAGCGTGTTGCGGTAGACCGTTGTCGCCGCCTTCAGGTCGGGCACGGCAATGGCAACATGATTCAAACGCCCGATCATAAAACGGCTCCCAATTTTCTAAGGGCTATAGCACCGTCAGCAGCACGGAGCACATGGGCTTCTTGCCCCATGCCTGGTTGACGGCGGCGCGGACACTGCGACGGACCGCCTCGCTCACCAAGGCCTGGTCCTTGCGCTTCGGCTTGGGCAGGCTGTCGATCGTGCCGATCACGGCGTTGCGCGCGATCTCCGCAAACGGCGTTCCCGCATTGTCGGTGGCCGGCAATCCTGTCACGGCGACCTCGGGATCGGCAAGCAACACGCCTTTGTCGGAGAGAACCAGCGACACCGCCACGGAGCCGGCGAAGCTCAGCTTGCGGCGCTCCCGCACCTGCCCGTCGTCGGCGCGGGTGAGGATCATGCCGTCGCGGTAAAGCCGTCCGACCGGCACATCGTCAATGATCTTGGCCGGACCGGGCAGGAGCCGCACCATGGCGCCGTTCCGCGCCCGAACGACCTGCCGCACGCCGAGTTTCTCGGCGAGCATGGCATGGGCTTCGAGGTGGCGGCCCTCACCATGCATCGGGATGGCGGTGTCCGGCTTGACCCAACCGTAAAGCTGCTCGAGCTCGCCGCGGCGAGGGTGCCCGGACACATGGACCGCCGCGTCCTGGTCGGTGATGACCTTAACCTCCATGTCGGCCAGCGCGTTCTGCACGCGGCCCACGGCCTTCTCGTTGCCCGGAATGGTGCGCGAGGAGAAGATCACCCAGTCGCCTTCGGCGAGCTTCACATTGGGGTGCTCGTTCTGTGCGATGCGCGCCATGGCGGCCCGCGTTTCGCCTTGGCTGCCGGTACACAGCGCGAGCACCTTATGGGGCGGCAGCTTGGAGAAGACCGTCTCCTCAAGGAAGGAGAAGTTGGGGTCGAGATAGCCGGTAGCCTGGGCGGCCTCGATGACACGGAACATAGCGCGACCGACCACGACAAGCTCGCGCCCGGCCGCGCGCGCGGCATTCGCCACCGAGCGGATGCGCGCGACATTCGAGGCGAAGGTGGTGACGGCGACACGTTGTGGCGCTTCGCGGATCAGGCGCGCGAGCGTCAGGGCGACATCGGCTTCCGATGCGGACACGCCGTCTCGCACGGCGTTGGTCGAATCGCAAATCAGCGCCGATATCCCATCCGCGCCGAGCGTCCTAAGCCGTGCCTCGTCGGTGGGCGCGCTGGTGAGTGGATTCTCGTCGAGCTTCCAATCGCCGGTATGCAGCGCCGCGCCAAGCGGCGTGCGGATCACCACCGCCGACGGCTCGGGGATCGAGTGCGACATGGTGATCAATTCGACATCGAATGGGCCGATCGCGCGCCGGTGCCCGAGTGGAAGGATCTCGAGCGGAAAGCCATTGATCAGCCCCGTTTCGGCAAGCTTCGACTTGAGCATCTCGGCGGTGAAGGGCGTGGCGTAGACCGGGATGCCAGCGAGCTGCGGCCATAGATCCACCACGGCGCCGAAATGATCCTCATGCGCGTGGGTGAGCAGGAGGCCGACGATATTGTGCCGCTCCTCCTCGATGAAACGGATGTCGGGGAGGATCACATCGATGCCGGGCTCCGTCTCGCTGCCGAAGGTGATTCCCATATCGACGATAAGCCATTCGCGCGCGCCTTCGCGCCCGTAGCCGTAGAGATACAGGTTCATGCCGATCTCGCCCACGCCGCCGAGCGGCAGGAAGACGAAATCGACTTCCTTTCCATTGGATTTTTTAGACATGCTTGGGTTTCAGCGCCTCACCGGCTCAAGAAGAAGACGTCGCCGGCGGCGATCCGATATTCGGAGCCGTCCGCGGTTAGCAACCTGAGCGCGCCGTCGGCATCGAGACCGCCATAAACGCCTTCGGTCTCCTCGCCATTGATCTTCACGCGCAAGGGACGCCCCGCAGGTCCGGCGCGGTCGAGCCACGCGCGGCGGATCGTCGGGAAGGAATTGCCCTCCCCCCAGCGTGTGAGCCACTCATGTGTGCTGGCCGCCAGAGCTTCAAGCGCGTCGGCGGGCGTTATCGTCATGCCATAGGCGGCAAGGCTCACCGCGGACTGCGGCAAGTCCTCGGGATGGTTGGCAAGATTGATCCCGGTACCGATCACCACCACCGAGCGGTTTTCGGCCGTGCTGCCGATATTCTCGAGCAGCATGCCGGCGAGCTTTTCGCCAGCGAGCAGGATGTCGTTTGGCCATTTCAGCAGAAGCTCCGACCGCCCCTCATAGGCGATCAGCTTGGCAACGGCGTCGTAGGCGGCGACGCCGGCGACGAGCGCGAGCTGGCCGGCAACCCGGATCGGGCAATTGATGCGGATCAGCAGGCTCGCAAACAAATTGCCGGGCTGGGAGATCCACTCCCGGCCGCCGCGGCCCCGGCCTTGCGATTGCCGGGCCGAGCAGATCCAGAGCGGGCCGGGCTCGCCTGCCTTGGCGCGGCGCCTCGCTTCGGCATTGGTCGAATCCACCGTCTCCAGCCGAAGCAGGCGGTAGCCACTCGGCATTTTGGGCGATGGCGATGAAAAATATATCATTTAGAACAGTGATTTGGCTGCAATCCCGGCGAAGGCCACCAGCGGCGCCGGATAAACGAAATAGAGCAGGATGAACGCCCCGCTGACGCCAAGCACGGTGGCAAGCGGCGCCTGCATCGGTTCGAAGCGTTCCGCGGGAGCATCGAAATACATAAGCTTGACGATACGAAGATAGTAGTAGGCGCCCACGACGCTCAAAAGCACGCCAATGACAGCGAGCGCATAAAGGCCAGCATGGATGGCGGCTAGGAACACGTAGAACTTGGCGAAGAAACCTGCAAGGGGCGGAATGCCTGCGAGGGAAAACAGCAGCATCGCCAATAAGAAAGCCATCATGGGCTGGGTGCGCGAGAGGCCAGCCAACGCGTCAATGTCCTCAATCATGCGCCCATCCCGCCGCATGGCCAGGATGCAGGCGAAGGTGCCGAGCGTCATCACCAGGTAGATGGCGAGATAGACGATCACGCCCGCCACGCCCTCGGCGCTGCCGGCGGCAAGCCCCACCAACGCGTAGCCCATATGGCCGATTGAGCTATAGGCCATCAGCCGCTTGATATTGGTTTGGCCGATCGCGGCGAACGAGCCGAGCGCCATGGAGGCGATGGCAAGAAACACGACGATCTGTTGCCATTGCAGCGTCACCGCTGGGAAAGCCGTGATCAGCACCCGCACGGTCAGCGCCATGGCGGCGAGCTTGGGCGCCGCCGCAAAGAAGGCCGTGACCGGAGTCGGCGCGCCTTCATAAACGTCGGGCGTCCACATGTGGAACGGCACGGCGGAGATCTTGAAGGCGAAGCCGGCCATCAAGAAGACGAGGCCGACGACGAGACCGAGATTGGCGCCCGACGGCTGCACCGCCGCGGCGATGGTGGCGAACGCAGTCGAGCCAGTGAAGCCGTAGACGAGTGACGCGCCGTAAAGCAGCATGCCCGAGGACAGCGCGCCGAGGACGAAATATTTAAGTCCGGCCTCGGCCGAGCGCGCGGAGTCGCGACGGAAGGCGGCGATCACATAAAGCGCAAGACTTTGGAGCTCCAGTCCGACATAGAGCGCGATGAGATCGTTGGCCGAGATCATCATCATCATGCCGGTGGTGGCGAGCAGCACCAGCACCGCGAACTCGAACTTCACCCCTCCCCGCTCGCGCCAATAATCGAGCGACATGATGAGCGCTACGGCCGCGCCGGTCAGCGTGAGCAGCTTCAACATGCGGGCGAAGGGATCGACGATAAAGCTGTCGCCGAACAGCATCGCCGTGCCGAAGGAGGTCGCCACGAACACGCCAGCCACGGCGAGGAGAAGCACCGCGAGCCACAGAACGAGCTCGCCCCGCTCGCGTCGCGTAAACACGCCAAGCATCAGGAGCGCCATGGCGCCGATCGACAGGATCAGCTCTGGCAGCGCGGCTTCGAGGTTGGGCGACTGGAGCACGTTCGGGGGCTCCTTACGGCATCAGCGCGAGCCGCGCCTGCTCGGCGGCGGCGAGGCTTGAATGGTAGTTCTTGATCAGCGCGTCGACAGAGGTGGCTGTCGCATCGAGGATCGGCGCGGGATAGAAACCGAACAGGATGGTGAGCATGACGAGCGGCGTCATCACCGCGACCTCGCGCCAGGTGAGGTCGGTGATGAATTTGAGGCTCGCCTTCTCCAGCTTGCCGAAGATGATACGGCGATAAAGGTAGAGCGCGTAGGCCGCCGAGAGGATGACACCAGTGGTGGCGAGGAAGGCCACCCAGGTGTTGATGCGGAAGGCGCCGGTGAGGCTCAGGAACTCGCCGATGAAGCCGGATGTACCGGGGAGGCCGATATTCGCCAGCGTGAACACCATGAAGCAGAAAGCGTAGATTGGCATGCGGTCGGCAAGGCCGCCAAAAGCCGCGATCTCGCGGGTATGCATGCGGTCATAGATCACGCCGACGCAGAGGAAGAGGGCGGCGGAGACGATGCCGTGCGAGAGCATCTGGAAGATGCCGCCCTGCAAGCCCTGCATGGTGAGGGTGAATACGCCGATGGTGACGAAGCCCATATGCGCAACGGACGAATAGGCGATCAGCTTCTTCACGTCCTCCTGCGCAAGGGCCACCAGCGAGGTGTAGATGATGGCGATAACGGAGAGCGCGAAGATCAGCGGCGCGAATTCAGCCGAGGCCAGCGGGAACATCGGAATGGAGAAGCGTAGGAAACCGTAGCCGCCCATCTTCAAGAGAATGCCGGCAAGGATCACCGAACCCGCGGTCGGCGCCTCCACGTGGGCGTCGGGCAGCCAGGTATGCACCGGCCACATCGGCAGCTTCACCGCAAAGGACGCGAGAAAGGCAAACCACAGCCAGGTCTGCATCTCGGGCGGGAAACCGTGGGTGAGCAGGACGGGGATGTCGGTGGTGCCGGCCTCCCAATAGATCGCCATGATGGCGAGCAGCATCAGCAACGAGCCGGTGAGCGTATAGAGAAAGAACTTGAAGCTCGCATAGACGCGGCGCTGCCCGCCCCACACGCCGATGATCAGGAACATCGGGATCAGGCCGCCCTCGAAGAACAGATAGAACATCACGAGGTCGAGCGAGGTGAACACGCCGAGCATCAGCGTCTCGAGCACGAGAAAGGCGATCATATATTCCTTCACCCGCTCCGAGATCGCGACCCAGCTGGCGAGGATGCAGAGCGGCATGAGGAAGGTCGTCAGCAGCACGAACGGCAGCGAGATGCCGTCGACGCCCATATGGAAACTGATCGGCCCGAGCCACGGCCTGAGCTCGACGAATTGGAATTGGGCGGTGAGCGGATCGAAGTCGCGCCACAGCATGAGCGAGAGCGCGAAGGTGATGAGCGTGGTCCACAGCGCGATGAAGCGTGCGTTGCGGAAGGCGCTGTCGTCGTCGCCGCGCAACAGCGCAATCAGCAGCGCGCCGAGCAACGGCAGAAACGTCACGGTGGAGAGGATCGGCCAGCTATAGCTCATGGCTTGAGCCCTCCGCCGGCGAACAGGAAATAGGTGATGAGCGCCGCCACGCCGATCAGCATGACGAATGCATAGTGATAGATGTAGCCCGACTGGAGCTTAACCACGCGATTGGTGATGTCGATCACGCGGGCCGAGACGCCGTCGGGACCCAACCCGTCGATGACCGTGCCGTCGCCGGTCTTCCACAGGAACCGGCCGAGCCATTTCGCCGGCCGCACGAAAATCGCGTCGTAGAGCGCGTCGAAATACCAGGCGTTCAGCAGAAACTGGTGGGCGCCGCGGAAGCGTTTGGCGAGGCCGAAGGGCACCAGCGGGTTGCGGATATAGAAGTACCAGGCTGTCGCCAGCCCGAGCGCCATGGCGAGCGTCGGCGCCAGCATCACCCAGAGCGGGACCTCGTGATGGCCGCCCTCATGCGTCACCAGCGAGCCGCGCCAGAACTCCGTCTGACCGTTGCCGATGAAGAGATGCGCGAACAGCCCGCCAAGCAGCAGCGCCCCTAGCGCGAGGATGACCAGCGGGATGCCCATGGTCCAAGGCGGCTCGTGGGCGTGCGCCAGCACGTCCTTCGGCTCGCGCGGCTTGCCCTCGAAGGCGAGGAACATCAGCCGCCACGAATAGAACGAGGTCAGTACGGCGGCGAGCAGCGTGAGCACGAACGCGTAGTTCCCTACCCAGGAATGCGCGGCGTAGGTCGCCTCGATAATGGCGTCCTTGGAGACGAAGCCCGCGGTAAACGGGAAGCCGGTCAGCGAGAGGGTGCCGATCAGCATCATCGCCCAGGTGAAGGGCAGCACTTTGCGCAGTGCCCCCATGCGCCGGAGATCCTGCTCGTGGTGTAGCGCGTGGATGACGGCACCGGCGCCGAGGAAGAGCAGCGCCTTGAACGAGGCATGGGTGAAGAGGTGGAACATGCCTGCGCCATAAGCGCCGACGCCCTCCGCCGCGAACATGTAGCCGAGCTGCGAGCAGGTCGAATAGGCGACCACGCGTTTGATGTCGGTCTGCACCAGACCGACAGTCGCGGCAAAAAAGGCGGTAGTGGCGCCGATAATCGCCACGAAGCCGAGCGCGATCGGCGCCAGCTCGAACAGCGGAGACAGCCGCGCCACCATGAACACGCCGGCCGTGACCATGGTCGCGGCATGGATCAGCGCCGAGACCGGCGTTGGGCCCTCCATGGCGTCGGGAAGCCAGGTGTGCAGCAGGAACTGCGCCGACTTGCCCATCGCCCCCATGAACAGCAGCAGGCAGATGAGCGTCAGCGCGTCGACGCGCCAGGAGAGGAACTGCATCGTTTCGCCGACATGGTCGGGGGCAGAGGCGAACACCGTGTCGTATTGCACGGAGTTGAACAGGGTGAAGACGGCGAAGATGCCGAGCGCAAAGCCGAAATCGCCGACGCGGTTGACGATGAAGGCCTTGATGGCGGCGGCGTAGGCGGCAGGCTTGTGATACCAGAAGCCGATCAGGAGATAAGAGGCGAGCCCCACGCCCTCCCAGCCGAAGAACAGCTGGACGAAATCGTCTGCGGTGACCAGCGCCAGCATGGCGAAGGTGAACAGCGAGAGATAGGCGAAGAAACGCGGACGGTGCGGATCCTCCTCCATGTAGCCGATGGAGTAGAGATGCACGAGGCCCGAGACCGTGGTCACTACGACCAGCATCACGGCGGTCAGCGTGTCGATGCGGAGCGACCACACGGCTTTCAGATCGCCGGAGGTGATGAAGCGCAACAGCTCGATGCGCTGCTCCTCGCCCTGGATCGCCACCTGATAGAAGGCGAGCCAGGACAGCAGTGCGGTGATCAGCACGAGCGTCGTGGTGATGACCTCCGCGGGGCGCGGCCCGGTGAAGCGGCCGAGCAGGCCCGCGAAGATCGCGCCGACGAGTGGAAGGAAGAGGATCGCCTGATACATCGCGCTTAGCGGCTCAGCCCTTGAGAAGGTCGATTTCGGCGACGTCGATGGTGCCGCGGTTGCGGAAATAGACGACGATGATGGCAAGTCCGATTGCGGCTTCTGCCGCGGCCACAGTGAGCACGATCATGGCGAAGATTTGCCCGACCAGATCGCCGTGAAAGGCGGAAAAGGCGACGAGGTTGAGGTTCACCGCCAGCAACATCAGCTCGATCGACATGAGGATGACGATCACGTTCTTGCGATTGAGGAAAATGCCGAAGATGCCCAGCGTAAACAGGACCGCGGCGACGGTGAGATAATGCGTCAGGCCGATCGTCATGAGAGCCCCCTCCCCAATTCCACTTCGACCAGCTCGACGGACTCACGGGTGCGCCCGACCTGGGCCGAGACCTTCTGTCGACGCACATCGCGCTTGTGATGCAAAGTGAGGACAATGGCCCCGATCATGGCGACGAGCAGGATCAAGCCTGCCGCCTCGAATAGATAGACATAGCGGGTATAAAGAAGGAGACCGATCGCCTCGGTGTTGCTGATCTCCGACGCTGGCGGCGTCGGCGCCTGCGCTGTGATCTCGGGCGCGGTGATCCAAGCGCCGACGATCAGGATCAGTTCGACGAGAAGCAACAGTCCGATGGTGGCGCCGACCGGCAGATATTTGAGGAAGCCGGCCTTGAGCATGGCGAAGTCGACGTCGAGCATCATCACCACGAACAAGAACAGCACCAGCACGGCGCCGACATAGACGACGATCAGGATCATTGCCAGGAATTCGGCGCCAAGCAGCACGAACAGCCCGGCGGCGTTGAAGAAGGCGAGGATCAGGAACAGCACCGCGTGCACGGGGTTCCGCACGGCGATGACCATGAAGGCCGCGCCCACGCAGGTGATGGCGAAGAGATAAAAGAACAGCGCTGACAGCATGAAGCGGCGTCGCCCCTCAGCGGTACGGCGCATCGAGCGCCAAATTCTTGGCGATCTCGCGCTCCCAGCGGTCGCCGTTCGCCAGCAGCCGCTCCTTGTCGTAGTAAAGCTCCTCGCGCGTCTCGGTGGCGAATTCGAAATTCGGACCCTCGACGATGGCATCCACCGGGCAGGCCTCCTGACAGAAGCCGCAATAGATGCATTTCACCATGTCGATGTCGTAGCGCGTGGTGCGGCGCGTGCCGTCGTTTCGGCGGGGCCCGGCCTCGATGGTGATGGCCTGAGCCGGACAGATGGCCTCGCAGAGCTTGCAGGCGATGCAGCGCTCCTCGCCGTTGGGATAGCGCCGGAGCGCATGCTCGCCGCGAAAGCGGGGCGAGAGCGGGCCCTTCTCGAAGGGGTAGTTCAGCGTCGCCTTGGGGGCCACGAAATATTTCATGGCGAGCCAGAAGGCTGACAGAAATTCCATCAGCAGCAACGACTTGGCGGCCTCGGCGAAGCGCTTCACGCGAACTCTCCTCTTTAGGATGCGTGCTGCCAGAGTTGCAGGACCGCCGCCACGAGCACGACAGCGGCCAATGACATGGGCAGGAAGACCTTCCAGCCGAGCCGCATCAGTTGGTCGTAGCGGTACCGCGGCACCATGGCTTTGACCATGGCGATCAGGAAGAACAAGAAGCAAACCTTCAACAGGAACCATACCACGCCTGGTATCCAGGTGAAGGGCGGGAGGGGAACCGGCGGCAGCCACCCCCCTAAAAACAGGACCGTGCCCAGCCCGCACAACAGGACGATGGCGACATATTCACCCAGCATGAACAGCATATAGGGGGTGGACGAATATTCGACCATGAAGCCGGCGACGAGCTCGGACTCGGCTTCCAATAGGTCGAAGGGGGGACGGTTGGTCTCGGCCAGAGCCGAAATGAAGAAGATCACGAACATCGGGAAGAGTGGCAGCCAATACCAGCCGAGCAGTCCGAAACGCCCGTCTTGCGCCTCGACGATGGCGCCCAGGTTGAGCGAGCCGGCGCAGAGTATCACGGTGATGATGACGAAGCCGATCGAGACCTCGTAGGAGACCATCTGCGCTGCGGAGCGGAGTGCCGAGAGAAAAGCGTATTTCGAGTTCGACGCCCAACCCGCCATGATCACGCCGTAGACCTGAAGGCTCGAGATGGCAAAGATGAAAAGGACGCCGACATTGAGATCGGCGACCTCCCAGCCCTTGGCCACCGGCACGACGGCCCAAGCCGACAGCGCGAGTCCGGCCGTGACGAGCGGCGCCAGAAGGAAGATCCCCTTGTTGGCGCCGGCCGGAATGATCGGCTCTTTGAACACGAATTTGAGCAGGTCGGCGAAGGACTGCCACAGCCCCCAGGGGCCGACCACGTTAGGCCCGCGTCGCATCTGCACCGCCGCCCAGATCTTGCGGTCGGCATAGAGCAGAAAGGCCACGATGACGAGAAGGACGACGAGGAGCGCCACGCTTTGCACAACGATCAGCGCGAACGGCAGGCCATAGCTAGTCCATAACTCAGCCATCGGTGCCGGTCGCCTTGTCGGGGGAAGCGTGCAGCGCGCTCAAGCTCGCCATGATGGCGGAAGCGCGCGCGATCGGATTGGTAAGGTAGAAGTCGTCGATCGCCCGGCCGAAGCGCTCCTTGCTAGGCTTCGCCGATTGCTTGGCGAGACGCTCTATGCTTGCGCTGTCGGCCGGATCGATCTGCTCGAGCAGAGCGAGATGCGGGTGCGCCTCGAACAACCTGGCCCGCAGCGCCTGCATCGAGTCGAACGGCAGTGGTTCGCCGAGCGCGCCGGAGAGTGCGCGCAGGATCTTCCAGTCCTCGCGCGCCTCGCCCGGGGGAAACACCGCGCGCGCCGCCAGCTGCGCCCGGCCTTCGGTGTTCACATAGATGGCGTCCTTCTCGGTATAGGCGGCGCCGGGCAGGACGACATCGGCGCGATGTGCGCCACGATCGCCGTGGCTGCCCTGGTAGATGACAAAGGCATCGCCGAGCTGCGTCATGTCGATTTCGTCGGCGCCGAGCAGATAGACGACCTCGATAGTCCCCGCTCCTGCCGCATCCAGAATGCCGGCAACGTCGAGGCCGCTTTCGCCGGGAACGAGACCGAGATCGAGGCCCGCCACCCGTCCAGCGGCGTGGTGCAGCAGGTTGAAGCCGTTCCAGGAAATTGCCGGCTTGATTGCGCCCATCGCAATCGCGGCCTTGGCGGCAAGCGCCAACACCGCCGCACCGTCAGGTCGTGCCAACGCGGCCTGACCGACAATCAGCATCGGCCGCTCGGCGCCTTCGAGCTTTTTCAGGAAAGGATTCGAGCCGTCGGCGACCTTGGCGAGCGTCTCGGGGCCGGCTCCAAGATGATCGTAAGCGTAGGTCAGATCGGCAGCCTCGCCGATCAGCCCGATGGGTATTTTGCCCTGAGCCTGGCGCCAGCGCCGCCGGATGCGGGCATTGAGCACGGGGGCTTCGTGGCGCGGATCGGTGCCGACCAACAGGATGGCATCTGCTTGGTCGATGCCGGCGATGGTGGAGTTGAAAAGATAACTCGCGCGTCCAAGCGCGGGATCGAGCGCGGCACTATCTTGGCGGCAGTCGATATTTGGCGAGCCAAGCTGCGCGGCGAGCAGCTTGAGGGCGAACATCTCCTCAGCGGCGGCGAGATCGCCGGCGATGGCGGCAAAGCGCGAACCGTCGAGGCCCTTCAGCCGCTCAGCGATCACCCGCAAGGCTTCGGCCCAGCTCGCCGGAACCAGCTTGCCCTGCTTGCGCACATAAGCCCGGTCGAGACGCTGCGTGCGTAGGCCGTCCCAGACATGGCGTGCCTTGTCGGAGATCCATTCCTCGTTGATGGCGTCGTTCACCCGCGGCAGGATGCGCATCACCTCGCGCCCGCGCGCATCGACGCGGATGGCACTGCCGAGCGCATCCATGACGTCGATCGAGAGCGTCTTGCTGAGCTCCCAGGGCCGCGCCATGAAGGCGTAAGGCTTCGAGGTGAGCGCGCCGACGGGGCAGAGATCGACGACGTTTCCCGACAGATTGGAGAGCATGCCCCGCTCGAGATAGGTGGTGATCTCCATGTCCTCGCCGCGGCCGATGGCGCCGAGTTCCTCAACGCCCGCGACCTCGGTCATGAAGCGCACACAGCGCGTGCAGTGGATGCAGCGATTCATGAAGGTGCCGATCAGCGGCCCGAGATATTTGTCCTCGACCGCGCGCTTGTTGTCCTGGAAGCGGCCGGCGTCGAAACCGTAGGCCATGGTCTGATCTTGCAGATCGCATTCGCCGCCCTGGTCGCAGATCGGGCAGTCGAGCGGATGATTGATCAGCAGGAATTCGAGCACGCCCTCGCGCGCCTTCTTGACGGTCTCCGACGACGTGATGATGGTGGGTGGGGTGCCGTCGCGCGCCGGGCGAAGATCATTCACTCCCATGGCGCAGGAGGCGACGGGCTTCGGCATGCCGGCGACTTCGACCAGGCACATGCGGCAATTGCCGGCGATCGACAGGCGCTCGTGATAGCAGAAACGCGGGATCTCGATGCCCGCCAACTGGCAGGCCTGGATCAGCGTGATGCCGTCCGGCACGTCGTGCTCTTTGCCGTCAATGATGAGCTTAGGCACGTTTGGCGACTTTCTTTTTAGGGGCGTCGAGCCGGGCGAGGTTCGGCAGCGGCGGCGGCGTGTGGCGAGGGTCGTTCAGCGCGGCCTGCATGAACGCCCGGAACCTCGGACCGTATTGTTCAAGGTAGCCGGAGTTCTGAAAGTAGGGCGACAGCAGATAATCGCGATGCGGCTTGAGCTGGATGCGAACCGCCGCGTCCCATTCCTTGGTCGGCGACACCTCCATGATCTCCTCGCTGGCATTGAGGATCGTATCCACATAGAGCTCGTATTTCTGGAACAGCTCGATGCTGCCGTCGATGGTGCGTTGCTCGTAGTCGAATTGAGCGAGCTTCAGCGTCGGATCGGAAAGCTTCGGATTGTCGAAGGCTAGCCGGAGCGTCTCCCGCCACAATTCATTGGCATTGGCGCGGCGTTCGGCCCGCCTGTTCTCGGCGATTTGTAGATGGGCATAGATCAGGGCGGCGACGGCCGCGGCGGCCATCACCACGCTGGCAATTGTAACCGCATTATCCCAGAGCCAGGCCATGTGCCGCCCCTACTCCGCCGCCACGGGAACCGACGGCGCGATCGGCTTCAGCGCCTGCTCGTCGATGCGCTCCTCGATCACGTGACGGAAATGCCGGATGAGCCCCTGCACTGGCCAGGCTGCCGCGTCGCCGAGCGCGCAAATAGTGTGACCCTCCACCTGATAGCTCACGTTGAGCAGCATATCGATCTCGCCCTTCTCGGCTTGGCCTTTGGCCATGCGCTCGAGCACGCGCCACATCCAGCCGGTGCCCTCGCGGCACGGCGTGCACTGACCGCAGGATTCGTGCTTGTAGAAATAAGACAGCCGCGCGATGGCCCGGATGATGTCGGTCGATTTGTCCATGACGATCACGGCCGCCGTGCCGAGCCCGGTCTTCAGCGCCTTGAGACTATCGAAGTCCATGGGCAGATCGGTGCATTGGCTGGCCGGGATGCAGGGCACTGACGAGCCGCCAGGGATGACCGCGAGCAGATTGTCCCAGCCGCCGCGCACGCCGCCGGCATAATGGTCGATCAGCTCGCGCAAGGGGATGCCCATTTCCTCCTCGACATTGCACGGCTTGTTTACATGGCCCGAGAGGCAGAACAGCTTGGTCCCGGTATTGTTGGGGCGGCCGAGCGAAGCGAACCAGGTGGCGCCCCTACGCAAGATGTCGGGGACGACGGCAATGGTCTCGACATTGTTGACGGTGGTCGGCGCGCCGTAGAGCCCGACATTCGCGGGGAACGGGGGTTTGAGGCGCGGCTGCCCCTTCTTGCCCTCGAGGCTCTCGAGCAGAGCCGTCTCCTCGCCGCAGATATAGGCGCCGGCGCCGTGATGCAGATAAAGATCGAAATCCCAGCCGTTGACGTTGTTCTTGCCGATCAGCTTCGCGTCATAGGCTTCGTCGATCGCGGCCTGCAGGATCTCGCGCTCGCGGATGAACTCGCCGCGGATATAGATGTAAGAGACATGCGCCCGCATGGCGAAGGCGGCGAGGAAAGCGCCTTCGATCAGAAGCTGCGGATCGTGGCGCATGATGTCGCGGTCCTTGCAGGTGCCGGGCTCGGACTCGTCGGCATTGACTACGAGATAATTCGGGCGCCCATCGGACTTGGTCGGCATGAACGACCATTTGAGCCCCGTGGGGAAGCCTGCACCGCCGCGGCCGCGCAGGCCCGACGTCTTTACCTCCTCGATGATCGCCTCGTGTCCCTTCTCGATCATCGCCTTGGTACCGTCCCAGGCGCCGCGCGCACGCGCGGCCTTGAGCCGCCAGCTGTGCAGCCCGTAGAGATTCTTGAAGATGCGGTCTTTGTCTTTGAGCATCAGCGTGGCCTCGGTTTACGGCCCTTGCCGAGCGCAGGCTTGGGCACCGCCGCATCGCTGTCCCTGCGCGGCTCCTCATTCTTGTAAAGCGCGGGATCGATCAGTGTGATCGGGCCGCCCTCGGGCGCCGACGCCTGGCGTCCATCCTGCGGGCCAGGCTCGACATGCCGCCCTGCTTTCATGTCTTTGAGGATGCGGGTCATGCTCTCAGGCGTGAGGTCCTCGTAATAGTCCTTGTTGATCTGCGCCATGGGTGCGTTGACGCAGGCGCCAAGACACTCGACCTCGATCCACGAGAACAAGCCGTCTTGCGTCACGTGGCCCGGTTCGCCGATCATTTTGCGGCAGGCGTCCTTGATCGCATCGGCGCCCCGCAACCAGCAGGGCGTCGTGCCGCAGACCTGCACGTAATAGCGGCCGACGGGGGCGAGGTTGAACATCGTGTAGAAGGTCGCGATCTCGTAGACCCGGATGTACGCCATGCCGAGCATGTCGGCGACAGAGCGCAGCGCCGGCTCCGGCAGCCAGCCGCCCATCTGCTCCTGTGCGCGCCACATCAGCGGCAGCACGGCCGAGGCTTGGCGCCCTTCCGGATATTTCGCGATCTGGGCCCGGGCCCATTCGAGATTTTCCGGGGTGAAGGCGAAGCCCTCAGGCTGCTCGGCGGCGAGGCGGCGGACGCTCATAGGCTGTCTTCTTCTCTCCCCG